>CALRRQ020000028.1:0-73795 GCA_943370615.1 Rhizobium sp. Q54 | reverse complement strand
GAGGCCTCCTCCGCAACGCTTTCGGGCACGCCGACCGAGGCGGGCACCTACGCGCTGACGCTGAGTGCCACCGACCACCTTGGCGCCTCGTCCAGGGTGGCTCTCAGCCTCACGGTCGAGGGTGACATCACCGCCCCACCGATCACGGCGTCCACTTCGTCGGGCCTCACCAGCACGGTGGACCTGACCAGCGGCGCTACCGGCGGTCCCTTCACCGTTGCCACGCTCGTCTCGCTGTCGCCGCCAAGCGCCGGCACGGCCTTGATCGTCCTCGACGACACCGCGGCTTCGACCAGCAGCGCGGCCTTCGCCGCCGCCCTTTCGTCGGGCCGATACAAGCTGCGCTTCACGGCAAACCCGACCTTCACCGGCACCGCCATCGCCACCTACACACTGACCAGCGCCAGCGGCACCTCGGCCCCCTCGACGGTCACCTTCATGGTCAGCGCCCGGCCCCTGCTCAACAACGATGCCGATCTCGTCGGCCTTGTGGAGGCGCAGGCGCGCGCCGCAGCCCGCCTCGCCGACGTGCAGATCGACACGGTGCAGGACCACCTGCGATCCTTGCGCGGCAAGGCGTGCCTGGAAAACAATCTGCAGATGAACGCCGGCGACGGCCACGGCGGATCGGCACCCGTCAGCGCCAATGCCGGCTGCTCGCCCATCGCCGGCGGCAACCTCGCCTTCTGGACCGCCGGCTCGATCATGCTCGGTGATGATGATTCCGACAGCGGCGCAAGCGGCTCGACCTTCACGACCGTCAACGTCACGGCCGGTCTCGATTACCGGGTGAGCGACCATTTCACCGCCGGCCTCGGCCTCGGCTTCGCCAATGACGAGGACGATATCGGCTCGAACGGCACCACGAGCAGCAACAGGGCAGCCAGCCTGACTGCCTATGGTCTCTATACGCCGGGCAACGGCTTCTACCTCGACGGCCTTGCCGGCGTCGGCTTGCTCGACTTCCAGTCGCTCAGGATTACCGCCAATGCGGCTGAAGCCGAGGCGGACCGCGACGGCTATCAGTTCTTCGCGGCCTTCGGCGGCGGCTATGACTGGACGGCGGGTGCCCTGACGGTCTCGCCACACGGCCGCATCAGCGCTTCCCGTTCCGTGCTCGACACCGTCACGGAGACCGGCGCCGGCTGGGAGAACGCGTCGCTCTCGCGCCAGACGATCGAGACGCTGACGGCAACGCTCGGCTTCGACGTCTCCTATGCCATCCTGCTCGACAATGCCGTGCTGAAGCCTGAGCTGACGCTCGACTTCTCCCACAGCCTGTTCGACAGCGGCGACACGAGCGCGACCTATGCCGACAGCAGCTGGCCCATCGACTACGTCATCCCGGGCACCACCGACCGCAAGAACAACGTGGTCCTCGGCCTCGGCGTCACCCTGATCGGCAAGCAGAACGTCTCGCTTTCGTCGCGCTACCGGGCCACCTTCAACGGTGACGGCGTCTTGAACCAGGCCTACCACATCGACCTGAGCGGCCGTTTCTGAACGGCCGCCCAGACAACCGGTCGACCTCGTACAACTCCGGCAGCTTCAGACCGCGTCTTCGCCTTGACGGCGAGCACCGCATTTGAGGCCGTCGATCAGCAGGGCGACCATGCGTTGGGTATGGCCGGCCGGGTCGACGCCGCTGCCGACGGCGAGGTTGCCGATGGCGCGCAGCAAATCGTAGGGCTCGATGTCGCCGCGCACGTCCCCCGTGGCTGCGGCCGCATTCAGCAGCCCGGCAAGCGCCGGCTCGAAATTCGACTGGAAATAGGCGGGCAAGGTGTCGAACGCCGGGTCGCCCGAATGGAGTGCTGCGGCCAGGCCCCGCTTGGTGGCGATGAAATCGGTGTAGCGCTTCAACCAGAGCTCCAGCGCCCTGCCGGGCGGATTGTCCGCCGCCAGCGTTCGCGCCTCCGCGGCGCAGGCATCCACCTCGCGGCGAAAGACGGCGGCCACGAGATCGGCGCGCTTTGGAAAACGCCGGTAGAGCGTGCCGACCCCGACACCCGCCATCGCGGCAATTTCCCGGACCGGCGCATCGACGCCCGAGGTGAAGAACACCGTCTTTGCCGCTTCGAGAACCGCATCCTCGTTGCGCCGCGCATCGGCACGCATGCGGCCGCCGGTCTGCTCCTCGTCATCCTTCATGCCTGGCAGCTCCCTCATAGACTTGCGCCGGAATCGAAAATTCCGTTCGCGGGCGTTTGACCCTTGATAAGCGGAACGATGATCCGTATATGGATTTCATAAACGGAACATCGCTCCGTTAAATACAGGATCAATGTTCCGCTTACCCATATAGGC
This sequence comes from Rhizobium sp. Q54, assembly GCA_943370615.1. Lineage (GTDB taxonomy): Bacteria > Pseudomonadota > Alphaproteobacteria > Rhizobiales > Rhizobiaceae > Allorhizobium. The sequence continues at coordinate 71,488 of CALRRQ020000028.1, read as the reverse complement.
GAGCCGCGCCGGCTCCGCCAGCCTCGCAAGGAGATCATCTCATGACCGATCCATTCCCCTCCACCACCCCTTCTCCCGTCCTCTCGGTCGCGCCCGTCACCCTCAACGCACCCGGACGCGGCGAGGATCTGCAGCTGCGCGCCTCCGCTCCGGTCACCGGCACCGGGCTTCCCATCCTCGTCTTCTCGCACGGCTACGGCCAGTCGCTCCACACCTATGGGCCGCTGGTCCATCACTGGGCGTCCCACGGCTTCGTCGTCATCCAGCCGACCCATCTCGATTCACGCATGCTGGCGCTCGCCGCCGACGACCCGCGCCAGCCGCAGCTCTGGCGTATCCGCGAGCAGGACCTGACGCGCATTCTCGACGAACTCGACGCGATCGAAGAGGCCGTTCCGGCGATCAGCGGTCGCCTCGACCGCAGCCGTATCGCGGTTGCCGGTCATTCCTGGGGCGCGCAGACGGCCAGCATGCTGCTCGGCGCCACCCATCCCGACCCGGCCGACGGCTCGACCGTCGACATCACCGACAGGCGAATCAAGGCGGGCGTGCTGCTGACCGTGCCCGGCACCGGGGGCGACAATCTGAGCCCCTTCGCCGCCGCGCATTTTCCCTTCATGCATCCCGATTTCTCCGCCATGACGACGCCGACCCTGGTGGTGGCGGGCGACAACGACCACGGCGCCATATCGGTGCTCGGCCCGGAATGGTGGCGGCATGCCTATGACCTGAGCCCGGGCCGCAAGGCGCTCTTCACGGTGTTCGGCGGGGAGCACTCGCTCGGCGGCATTTCCAACTACGAGGCGAAGGAAACCACGGACGAAAACCCGGCCCGCGTGGCCGCCGTCCAGCGCATCTCCACGGCCTTCCTGCTGAGCGCGCTGAGCGGCGACGACACGTCCTTCAACGAGGCGGTGGTGCGCCTCGAGGCGGACGCCACGCCGCAAGGGGCGATCGAGACCAAATAGGCGGTCGCCGCGCATCGCACGGGCCTTGCCATGCGGCAGGGCCCGTCTTGCTTTGGCTGCAATACTCTGTTTGAACTCGCATCGGCGCAGAAGAGCGCCGGCCCAGAGGATACCGGACAAGCCCATGCAGACCGCCATCATCGTCATGACCATTCTCGGCTGCGACGACAGCGTCACCCAATGCCACTATGTCGCGACCGCCCAGGAGCACTTCGTCTCGGTCGCGCTGTGCGACGCGGCATCGGAGAAGATCCTGGCGGGGTTTTCGGGCGTCAGCTACCCGATGCTGGTCGCGGTTTGCCAGCCGCCGGAAAGCCAGGCGGCGGAAATCCCGACACCACCCGCCGGGGCCGACCAGCCGGCCGCGGCCGCGGTCGCGGTCGCTCCGCTGCCCGGACCGGCGGAAACCCTGAAAGAGGAAGAGCGCCAGTCGCTCGCCGCCCGCGCCGTCGGCAAGATCCGCAAGGTTCTGCCGGACACGGCCGACATCCGCATGGTGTTCGAGACACCGCTGCATGTGGTCGCCGACAGCTATTCCTGGGTTGCCAAGAAGATTTCGCAGTAAAAGCGGCCACAGGGCCGCCGCTCAGGCGGCCAGTACCAGCCCGGTCGCATAGTCGCGGGCGCGGCGCCGCTCTTCGGCGATCGCCAGTTTCGCCACCATTTCCATCAGTTCGCCGGCCGCCGGCGAAAGCGTGCCGAGGCTCTGCTGGCGCGCGATCAGCAGCGGCGCGATATTGTCCATGTCGGCGCTCGCCGACTGTACGGCATTGCGCCACAACAGAATGGCTTCGACGAAGACGGAGCTGATGTCGCGCGACAGGCCGACCGATTCGAGCAGCGCGCGCACCGGATGGTAACGCGCCGTCGCAAGGATCGAGCGCACGCGGCGCTCCTCGAGGCTCGACAGCGTCGTCAGGGCCGAGGCGAAGAAATCGGTGCGCCCGACGCAGAGTGCATGCATGAGGAAGGCGGGCGTGAGGCGTCCTTCGGCACGCAGGTGCTCGACGAGGACCGGCAATTCGTCGGCCGTGACCGAGCCGAGGATGGCGATGGTCGCCGCCCTGCCGGCCTCGCGGGTGATGCGTTCGATGCGCCGCGCGCCGATCGCCGCCCGGACGAAGGCCGAGCCCGACAGGGCATCGGCGACGAACTGCACGAGCAGCTGGCGCACCGCCGCCGGCAGGTCGGGGCGATCGAGCAGCAGGGAGCGCACGCCGTCATGGCCGCCATGCCGTTCGGCGATGCGCTTCAGGGTCAGCCGCGCGATGCTGGCGCTGTGATTTTCGAGAAGAACGACGACTTCCTCGGCATCGCCGATTTCGGCGAGCGCACCGGCGACGGCGCGCGACAGGCCGGGCCGGGCGGCGATCAGCGCTCGGGTGACGCCGCTGCCGCGGCCGGCGAGATCCACCAGATCCGAATCGGACAAGACGGGCGAGCGCAGGATCGGCAGCGAGGCGATCTCCGGCTGGTCCTCGGACAGCGACACCATCAGGGCGCGCGGCGCATCGGACGAATCGGCCAGCGCCTCGGCCAGTGCCAGACGCACGCGCGGCGACGGATCATCGAGCAGGTAGGTCATCGCCACATGGGCGGCATCGCGCTCCGGCGGCGCCATGGCGGAGCGGAGATAGGCCCTTGCCAGCGCATTGGCCGCGCGCGCCCTGTCTCCCGCCTTTGCCGTTTCCACCCACCGAAGAAAAGCCGCAACGATCACTGAACAACCCAATCCGCGAAGAGAACACGCATGGCCGAGCGGCCACGGTTTGAAGCTAGCGGCAAAACGTTTAGATTTGGTTCACCATGTTCATTAACCCCGAGGTCGACGTGCCCATCCCCCCTGGTTTCAGCCTTGCCGGCCGCCTGCTGCGGGCGATCCTCGTCCTGCCCGTCGACACCGACGATGTCGCCTGCCCGCAGACGGCCGATGCGCTGGCGATAAGAACCGGCGACACTCCGGGCGACTGGTCATTGGCCGCGCAGATGATTCTCCGCCACCGGCAGGTGCGGCCCGATGTACTGGTGCTGATCGTCATCGATGGCGGGCTTGATGCCGATCAACTGGACGAGCGCCTTGCAATCGTCCTCCCCGCGCGACCTGACGGCCTGGTTGTCACCGGCGTCAGGAACGGGGCCGATCTGCAAAAGATCGATGTCTTGCTGTCGGTGGCGGAGGCTGTCGCCGGGCAAGATCCAGGCAAAACCGCCCTCCTCGTCATCATCGGCGATAATCCGGCGGGCCTGCTCGACCCCGGCAGCCTTGCCGGCAGGACGCCGCGCCTGCGAGCCATTGGCCGCGATGCCACAGCGCTTGCCGCCGCACTCGGGGTCGAGGGGAACTCGCAAATGCCGGGCGCCGACAGCGCCGTTTCGCTCAGCCGCGGCCTGACGGTCCTGGCCGCCGCCAAGGCCGGCGTGGCGGCGCTCGACTGGATCGACCTAACCCTCAAGGGCCAGACGCTGAGCGAGGCCTGTGCCCGCGCACGCGCCGACGGCTTCGGTATCCTGGCCACGGAAAACCCGGAACAGCTGGCGGCGATCGCCGCCGCCTATCGCTGATCCGGCGTGGCCGGCGGCTGCGGCCGGAACAGCTCGAACACCGGCTGTATCTCGGCATAGTCCATGTAGCCGAGCCGCGTCACCGGGCGGGCGAGCCCGACGTCGAACCGGCCGTCCCGGATGACCCGCTCGTCGATATGGATGCCGACCACCTGGCCGAACACCGCATGGCTGTCACTGTCCTCGCCCTCGATGGTCTTGAGGGTATGGATCTCCGTCACCCGGCATTCGAGCACCGCATGCGCCTCGCCGACATAGGGCGCATCGACCAGCTGCGCCATGACCGGCGTCAGGCCAGCGATGGAAAACTCGTCGGTTCCGTAAGGTACGGCGACGGAGGACGCGTTCATCGGATGCAGCAGGTCGGCGCTGACGAAATTCGCCGTGAACACGCCGGTCTCCTGCGCATTGCGCAGCGAATCCTTGCGGCCGCTCGACGAGAACATGACGATCTTCGGCCGGTCGCTGACGGCGTTGAAGAAGGAATAGGGCGAGAGGTTGAAGCTCCCGTCCCTTCCCTTGGTGCCGATCCAGCCGATCGGCCGCGGCGCGACGATCGCCTTGAAGGGATCATGCGCCAGACCGTGGCCGTTGCTCTCCGTGTCGTAGAACATCAGCCCTCACTACCCACCCAGGTGACGACGTCGGACAATGCCGGGCGCGGCCGCTCGGTGACCGGGAAGGTCGTCGAGCCGATATGGATGAAGCCGGCGACCTTCTCGCCAGGCCTGATGCCGAGCAGCGGATAGGCCCTCTCGTCATAGGCGAACCACTCGGTCAGCCAGTTCGACACATAGCCATGGGCATTGGCGGCCATGAGCAGGTTGAGGCAGACCGCGCCGGCCGACATCAGCTGTTCCCATTCCGGTATCTTCACATGCGGACCGGCCGTGCTGATCACGCCGATCACCACCGGCGCCCGGGTGAAGCGGGCGCGCTCGACGCCGATCATCTCTTCTGACAGCTCTGGATTCTTCTGAAGCGCCATGGCCAGCAGCGCCTCGCCGATGCGGGCGCGCTCGGCGCCGCGATAGACGACGAATCGCCAGGGTGCGATTTTTCCATGGTCGGGAACGCGCACGGCGAGCGTCAGGATCTGTTCGATCTCCGCGGTCGACGGACCCGGTTCGCACATCTGGAAGGCGGGCACCGAGCGGCGCACGGCAAGATAATCGATCAGCTTGATATCATTTTTCATATTCGGACACTTTCACGGCTCTTCTGGCGGCTGCGACGTCTTGAAATTGCCACCGCATTGGGATTGAACTTGCTGCCATTGGAGAGGAAGTCAACCAGTTGTGTCATCCATGAACGGCCATACCCTTGCAGCCCGCTTCGTTCTCGTCGTGGCAAGCCTGCTCCTCGTCTTGAATCCGGCGCGTGGCGAAGACGCCTTCAAGGCTTTCAAGCAGCTCGACGGCTCGGTCAAGATGCCGAAGCTCAATGCCTTCTCGCCCAATCTGGGGACGGCGATCCAGCCGAGCGCGTCGCGTAATGTCGCCCTCGAAGCGAGGCTGACCAGCGACGGCGAGGCGATGCAGCAGGGCCTGTCCTGGCGGGTGTTCAGCCCCATTCCCGGCGCCGACGGCAAGCTGCCGCTGCTGGCAAGCGCCGAGGGCGGCTCCGCCGACTTCCAGCTCTCCCCCGGCGACTATTTCGTCAACGTCTCCTTCGGTCGCGCCGGCGCGACCAAGAAGCTCACCATTCCCGCCGAGGGCGATGTCGAAAAGCAGGTTCTCGTGCTCGACGCCGGCGGCATCCTGCTCAATGCCGTGTCGGGCCCCGACACCCGCATCCCGGCCAAGGACCTCAAGTTCGACGTCTATTCGTCCGAGGTCCAGGCCGACGGCGAGCGCGGCCTGGTCCTGGCCGACGTGCCGCCCGACACCATCATCAGGCTCAATGCCGGCACCTATCACATCGTTTCGGAGTATGGGTCGGTCAACGCGGTGGTGCGCGCCGACATCAAGGTCGAGGCGGGCAAGCTGACCGAAGCGATGATCCAGCACCGCGCCTCGCAGATCAACCTCAAGCTGGTCTCCGAGCCCGGCGGCGAAGCGATCGCCGACACGGCCTGGTCGGTGCTGACCGGTTCGGGCGACATCGTCGCCGAAAGCGTCAGCGCCTTCCCGGTCATGGTGCTCGCCGAAGGCAGCTACACCGCCGTCGCCCGCAACAAGGAAAAGATCTACCAGAAGGATTTTACCGTGGACGCCGGGCGCAACGAGGACGTGGAGATCCTGCTGACGCAGTGACACGACGCGCTTTCCGATCGAAGGAAGCGGCGCGAGAAACACCCCGATCATGAAAAAAGGCCGCCTCGAAAACGGGCGGCCTTTTCTATTTCATCTGCCGGTTCGAGACCGGCCATGAGACTGCGATCAGCCCTTGACGGCCTTGGACGCCAGCTTGCGCTTCAGGTCAGGCGCGGTGGCCTCGAGGCTGAGCGAGGCGATTGCCTCGTCCAGCGTCATAGACACCTGATCCTGCGATCCGAGACGGCGGATGTTGACGGTCCGCTCCTCGGCTTCGCGCTTGCCGCAGACGATGATCACCGGAACCTTGGTCACCGAATGCTCGCGGACCTTGTAGTTGATCTTCTCGTTGCGGAAGTCGGTCTCGACCGAGAGCCCCGCTTCGCGCAGCACCTCGGCGACCTCGCGGCCATAGTCGTCGGCATCCGAGGTGATCGTCGCGACGACGGCCTGGACCGGTGCGAGCCACAGCGGCATATGACCGGCGAAGTTCTCGATCAGGATGCCGAGGAACCGTTCCATCGAGCCGCAGATGGCGCGATGGATCATCACCGGCTGGGTCTTTTCCGAGTTCTGGTCGATGTAGAAGGCGCCGAAGCGTTCCGGCAGGTTGAAGTCGACCTGCGTCGTGCCGCACTGCCATTCGCGGCCGATGGCGTCCTTCAGCGTGTATTCGAACTTCGGACCGTAGAAGGCGCCCTCGCCCGGCAGGATGCCGGTCTTGATGCGCCCGCCGGACTGCGCCTCGATCTGCTGCAGCACCTCGGTCATCACCGATTCGGCGCGGTCCCAAAGATCGTCGGAGCCGACGCGCTTGTCGGGGCGGGTCGACAGCTTGACGACGATCTCGCTGAAGCCGAAGTCCTCGTAGACCGAGAGGATCAGGTCGTTGATGCGCAGGCATTCGGCCGCCATCTGCTCGTCGGTGCAGAACACATGCGCGTCGTCCTGGGTGAAGCCGCGCACGCGCATCAGCCCGTGCAGCGCGCCCGACGGCTCGTAGCGGTGCACATTGCCGAACTCGGCGAGGCGGACCGGCAGTTCGCGGTAGGACTTCAGCCCGTGCTTGAAGATCTGGATATGGCCCGGGCAGTTCATCGGCTTCAGCGCGAAGACGCGTTCGTCCTCGTGCTCCTCGCCGGCAACCGTCACCTTGAACATGTTGTCGCGGTACCAGCCCCAGTGGCCCGAGGTTTCCCACAGCGACTTGTCGAGCACCTGCGGCGCGTTGACTTCCTGGTAGGTACCGGCCAGACGGCGGCGCATATAGGCGACCAGCGTCTGGAAGATACGCCAGCCCTTGCCGTGCCAGAAGACGACTCCGGGGCCCTCTTCCTGGAAATGGAACAGGTCCATTTCGCGGCCGAGCTTGCGGTGGTCGCGCTTTTCCGCTTCCGCGAGGATATGCAGGTAGTTGTCGAGCTGCTCCTGCTCGGCCCAGGCCGTGCCGTAGATGCGGGTCAGCATCGGCTTGGTCGAATCGCCGCGCCAATAGGCACCAGCGACCTTCATCAGCTTGAAGGCCGTGCCGATCTGGCCGGTAGACGCCATGTGCGGACCGCGGCAGAGGTCGAACCAGTCGCCCTGGAAATAGATCTTGAGGTCCTGATCGGCCGGAATGGCGTCCACCAGCTCGACCTTGTAGGCCTCGCCCTTGTCGGCGAAAACATCACGGGCCTTGTCGCGCGACCAGATTTCCTTGGTGAACGGCTTGTTGCGCTGGATGATCTCCTTCATCCGCTTTTCGATCTTGGGCAGATCCTCGGGCGTGAAGGGCCAGTCCTCGCGCGTGTCGGGATGCACACGCTTGAAGTCGTAGTAGAAACCGTTCTCGATTACCGGACCGATGGTCACCTGGGTGCCGGGCCACAATTCCTGCACCGCCTCGGCCATGACATGGGCCGTGTCGTGGCGGATGAGTTCGAGGGCGCGCGGATCCTGCCGGGTGACGATCTCGATGGCGCCGGTCTCGACCGGGTCGGACAGGTCGCGCAGCGTGCCGTCGAGCGTGATGGCGAGCGCCTTCTTGGCCAGCGACTTGGAGATCGCTTCGGCAACCTCGCGGCCGGTCGTGCCCGCGGGGTAGGCGCGGACGGAACCATCGGGGAATGTGAGGGAAACGGATTCTGACATGGTTTGCTCCTTATCCAGTCCCGCCAACCAATGCGGGTGGTAAAAAAAGACCGGCTCGGCCGGCAATCAACGCGCCGGGTGATAATGCCAAACCGGGCGTGAGTAAAGATTATGTTGGACGATCACGGCGCCCAGAAGTCCCTTGCGGCGGGCGGCAGGCCGGCCAGGGCGCGCTCGAACGCACCGGCATCGACATGACGGCGGAGGGCCGCTGCGACGTCGGCAATGGCGGTCTCCGTGGAAAAATTGTGGTCCGGGCGCAGTTCCCGGGCCTCCAGGCTCATCTCCGCACGCGACCCAAAGGCCCTGACCGGCTCCTCCACGTTCCAGTCGCTGACGAAGATCGCCCGCAGAACCGGCGGCAGGACATCGGCGAAGCGAAGCGCCTGCCGCACCGTCAGGCGCCTGCGAAACACCTGCAGCACGCCCTGGAGCATGGTATAGGCCTGGTGCGTCGTCGTCAGCATCGAGGTGTCGCGCAGATCCTCCATGAACGCGTCGAAATCCCGCGACGCCTGACGGTATTCCATCGGCATGGGCATGGCGCTCAGTGCTCCTCCCCGCCCTTCTTCCGCCCCGCCCGCCAATAGGACCACGGCGCCCACCAGCGCATGTCGGGTGTCAGCTTCTCCGGCACGGGATCGACGCCCCAGGTGCCGCCCGGGCCGCAGCGTCCGACGCGAAACAGCGTCAGCCACCCGCCCGACCACAAGCCGTGGCGGGCGATCGCCTCGTAGCCATATTCGGAACAGGTGGGCATGTGCCGGCAGGAATTGCCGATCAGGCTCGACAGCGTCAGCTGGTAGAGGCGGATGAGACCCATGCCGATGAGCCGGTCGGGGGTCTTACGAAAAGGTCCGGACCAGTTGCGCGAGCGGCCTTGGCCGGCGGGCTCCTTGCCGGAATGCCCGCATCCGGGGGCGTTGCACATCTCAGCCGGCCACGGCGACGGCCGCGCCCTTCGCCTCGATCTGGTCGAGACAGTCGACCACGGCCTCGAAGGTCAGCATGGTCGAGGCGTGGCGGGCCTTGTAGTCCTTGACCGGCTTCAGGAAGCGCATGTCCTCGAACCGGCCGGAAGGCCCCTCGCCGCCGTCCTTCAGCATGGCGAGCATGTCGACACGCGCCTGGCGGATTTCCGCCGGCGTCGCGCCGATCACATGGCGCGCCATGATCGAGGACGAAGCCTGTCCGAGCGCGCAGGCCTTCACCTCGTGGGAAAAATCGCTGACCACGTCACCGGCCATCTTCAGATAGACCTTGACCCGCGAGCCGCAGAGCTTCGAATGCTTCTCGGCGCTTGCATCGGCATCGGCGAGCTTTCCCGTGCGCTCGATATTGCCGGCGAATTCGAGAATCCTGGAATTGTAAATGTCGTCCATGGTCGGTCTGGTGCTTTCCTGAAGCGGCTATACGTCGTCGGGTGCGCAGCGGATTGTCGCCACTTGCGCGACACTGTGTTGCGCGCGCGTTCCTTCACACTGCCCAAATCGCTATTATATGTAAGGTCAGAACTCGGTCCAAACAAATCAAGCGCAATTTCCTGCGCCGGAGCGAGAATCGGAAGAACGGACTTGCCAAGATGAGCCGAGTTACGCATTTACAGGCGGAAAAGTCGAAACAGGCGGTCCGGAACCTCAAGGACCGGGAGACCATGGGCATGGATGCCATCGTCAACAAGATCGTCCCAGTGGACCAGCGACCCAGTCGCGAAGAGGCGGAAAACGCCGTGCGCGTGCTGCTGCGCTGGGCCGGTGACGATCCGACCCGCGAAGGCCTGCTCGACACGCCGAAGCGCGTCGTCAAGGCCTACCGCGAACTGTTCGCCGGCTATGACGCCGATATCGAGGACGTGCTCGGCACGACCTTCGAGGAGGTCGCCGGCTATGACGACATCGTGCTCGTGCGCGACATCCCGTTCTTCTCGCACTGCGAGCACCACATGCTGCCGGTGATCGGCAAGGCGCATGTCGCCTACCTGCCCGACGGCCGTGTTCTCGGCCTGTCGAAGATCGCCCGCGTCATCGAGGTGTTCGGTCGCCGCCTGCAGACGCAGGAAGCCATGACCGCGCAGATCGCCGCGGCGATCGACGAGACGCTGGCACCGAAGGGCGTCGCCGTGTTCATCGAGGCCGAGCACATGTGCATGGCCATGCGCGGTGTGCAGAAGTCGGGCTCGACGACGCTCACCACCACGTTTACGGGCCGCTTCAAGGACAATGCTGCCGAACAGGCGCGTTTCATGTCGATGGTCCGTGGCCGCTGACCGTTTCTTGCACAAGGACTGACTGATGGCCGTGACCTTCGCTCCGCCGCCCGCCGACAAGCACGCGCTCGAGGAGGACGGCCGCTTCACGCCGAAATTCGACGCCAGCGGCCTCGTGACGGCGGTCGTGACCGATGCGCGAGACGGCGAGCTGCTGATGGTCGCGCACATGAACGACGAGGCTCTGGCGCTCACGCTCGAGACCGGCATCGCCCACTATTTCAGCCGCTCGCGCGGCAAGATCTGGAAGAAGGGCGAGAGCTCCGGCAATCTCCAGACGGTCCGGGAAATCCGCACCGATTGCGACCAGGACGCCGTCTGGCTGAAGGTCGAGGTCGCGGGCCATGACGCGACCTGCCACACCGGTCGCCGTTCGTGCTTCTACCGCAGCGTCGGCCTAGTCGACGGCGAAGCACGGCTGGAAATCACCGACGATCACCGGCATTTCGATCCCGATGACGTGTATGGCGGGCCGGACAAGGCCTGACGCTCCGGATTCGAACGACTCTGGCCGACCGCTAAACGAATTGGTAAACATCCAGTGCGCTAATGATGCACTGGGAGTTGTTCAGCCATAAGGGTGTGCGGATATGCTGAACTGGAGTATGAGGAACGGCACGGCATCGCGTTCGGTGCAGCCGGCTGGTGACGGGCCGACGATCGGCATTCCACCGATAAAAGAACCCGAAAAACCGAAGAAGACCAAGATCGCGCTTGCGCTCGGCGGAGGGGCCGCGCGCGGCTGGGCCCATATCGGCGTGTTACGCGCCCTGGACGAAGCCGAGATCGAAGTCGGCATGATCGCCGGCACCTCGATCGGCGCCCTGGTCGGCGGCTGCTACCTTGCCGGAAAGCTGGACGAACTGGAATCCTTCGCCCGCTCGCTGACCATGCGACGCATCGCCTCCCTGCTCGACCTGACGATCGGCGGCGCCGGCCTGCTCGGCGGCATGCGGCTGACAAAGCGCATGCAGGAACATCTCGAAGGGCTGATGGTCGAGGATCTGCCCAAGCCCTTCGTCGCCGTGGCGTCCGAACTCAACAGCGGCCATGAAGTGTGGATCGACGGCGGCAACCTGATCACCGCGCTGCGCGCCTCTTACGCCCTGCCCGGCATTTTCGAGCCGGTGAAGTGCAACAACCGCACGCTGATCGACGGCGCTTTGGTCAATCCGGTCCCGGTCTCGGTGTGCCGCGCCTACGAGCAGCCGCTCGTCATGGCGGTCAACCTGCAATACGACGTATTCGGCCGCTCGGCGGTCGTCAAGCACCGCGCCAGCGAACTGCCCGACAGCCTGAACGACGCGCCGAAGGATCACCACAAGGTGGGGCTCACCGGCGTCATGGTGCAGGCCTTCAACATCATCCAGGATCGCATTTCGCGCGCACGCCTTGCCGGCGACCCGCCGGACCTCGCCCTTCATCCGCGCGTCAACGAGATCGGCCTGTCCGAATTCCACAAGGCCGGGGAAGCGATCGATCGGGGTTATGAGGAAGCGCAGGCCCGCATCGGCGAGCTGAAGCGCATGCAGGAAGCCTTCGCCCGCTGACCCGCCCTCAAGGGCCGCGCCAGCGGACGGTCATGGAAAGGTCGGGGCTTCCGCCCCGCCGTCAGCCCGCGATATAGGCCTTAATCTGTTCGGCCTCGGTTTCGACCTCCCGGATGCGCGACTTCACCACGTCACCGATCGAGATGATGCCGCAGAGCCTGCCGTTTTCCTCGACGGGTACGTGGCGGAACCGCCGGCTGGACATCACTTCCATCAGTTCGTTGACTGTCGAGGCCTCGTTGCAGCGATAGACATTGGCGGTCATCATCGCCGATACCGGCTGATCGAGCCCACCCGCCCCCGAACGTGCGATCGAGCGGACCAGGTCGCGTTCGGTAAAGATGCCGACGATGCGGTTCTCCATGCCGACGACGACCACCGCACCGATCTTGTGTTCGTCGAGTGTCCGGGCAGCTTCGGCCAGCGTGACATTGGGACCGATGGTCACGACATCACGGCCTTTGACTTCCAGTATGCTCCTGACTGACGCTGACATTCGTTCCTCCTTCGCATTCGACCCGTTCGGGCCTGCGTCCGCATTCCCTCCATGCGGCCGCGACAGGCGAAATGGTGCCCGTTATCTCAGAGGAATGCAATATACCGACAATGCAGCTAAAAGGATCGGTTGCGCCCGGGGATGGGGTCGAAGAGGCCGAACAGCAGGAAGCCGAACAGGAAGCCGCCGATATGCGCGTCCCAGGCGATCGTGCCGGCCAGGTCGCCGAACAGCGGCAGGCCAAGCGCGATGGCGATGTTGCCGAGGAACCAGAAGATGATGAAGACCCGCACGGTGCGCAGCGACAGCGCCTCGCCGATCGACAGTCGGGCCGGCTGCAGGCCCGTATAATGCGACACGGCGCGGCCGGAACTGCCGAAGGCGAATCGGCAGGCAGCCCCCATCAGGGCCGACACGACGCCGGACGCACCGATCAGGATCGTCGGCTGGCCCCAGTTGACCCCGGCATGCACCGCCGCACCCGCAGCCGCCGAGGCGATCCAGAAGACGACGAACCGCAGATTGCCGATGCGCCGCACCACCGGCGTGCCGAAGGCGGCGAGCCACAGGCCGTTGAAGGCAAGATGCTCCAGGCTGCCATGCAGCAGCGAATAGGTCACCGGCGTCCACAGCCATTCGAGGCCCTGTTCCGCCAGCGGATAGACATAGCGCAGCGGCAGGAATCCGAAGGTCAAGGCGAGCCATTCGGCGGCGCTGGCCGAGAGAATCAGCGACTGGGCCGCATAGATGACGGCAAGCAGCGCCAGCGCGGCCAGAATGCCGGAGGGCATGTTGAACACCGGCACGCGCGCCTGCTCTGCATGGCCTTCCCCTTCGGGAGCGGCGTCGCCCTCAGGCGATCTCGGGGGCAGTTCATCCATGCGGCACCAACCTTCGTGACATCAACGAAGCTGCATAGCCGACCGGAGGGATAAAAAAAAGCCGCCCGGCGGTGCGGGCGGCGCATGGGGACCTCCGGAGCCGAGCTCCTGCCCCAAATTGGTGCCGAAGGATGACCTTCGTGACGTGATAATCGTCATTTGCCACAACCGCGCCCATGCCGCAACGATCAGAAAGAATTAACCTTAATCCCACAGTATGGCCTTGCGAATACGAAGGATCCGGGCGCCGGGCAAAACGTTATGTTAACGGCTTCCCGGTAGATGTTTAACGATAGAGAAATATTTCAGAACAGAACCATGTTTTCCTCTCCAGCAGCGCAGAACGGTGGTCTTGTCTCTCCTGCTCAACGGCGGGCGTTCCAACGCGTCGCCGTGAACCTGCAGGGCCGGCTGATGCTCGCCAATTATGAGGAATATGTCTGCAAGGTGGTCGACATGTCGCCCGGCGACGTGCGGTTCGCCTGCGCCGGCTGCCCGGTTCCGAACGAACGGGTGATCGCCTATATCGATCATCTCGGTCGCGTCGAAGGCACGGTGATCAAGCTCGTCGAAGGCGGCTTCGTCATGTCGATCAACGCCACGGGCCGCAAGCGCGAAAAGCTCGCCGCCCAGCTGACCTGGATCGCCAACAAGCATGAGCTCGGTCTGCCCGAGGACCGCCGCCACGACCGTCTGACGCCACGCGTCACCCGCACCGAGCTGATGCTCGAGGACGGACGCCGCTATCCCTGCCGGCTGATGGACCTGTCGCTGTCAGGCGCGGCGGTCGACATCGACATCCGCCCACCGATCGGCACAGCCGTGCAGCTCGGCAACATGCGTGGCCGGGTCGTACGCCATTTCCTCGAAGGCCTGGCGATCGAGTTCCTCACGCTGCAGTCGCGCGAAGCCCTCACCGAATTCCTCTAGAGCACCGTCCGGCCGGTCCGGCGTTGCTGCGTCGCCTCAGCGAAACTCGAAGATCTGGCGGAACACACCGGGCGCGATGATCGACAGCGGATTGACCACCAGCTTCGGCTGTTCGGTGGCACCCGTCAGCTTGAAGGTGATGCCGAGCAGGCCGCGGTCGCGGCCATTGCCCAGCAGGATGCCGATCACCGGCAGCTCGCCGAACAGGCGGTTCAATCCGTAGGCAGGCATGAACGTGCCGGTCAGGTCGATCTGGCCCTTGGCGTTGCGCACCATGCCCTGGAACGTCGCGCCGACCTGATCGCCACGCACCACGCCGTTTTCGACGCGCAGGCCGCCATCCGCATAGACGAGGCGGGCGAAGGCGCGCTGGAAACGGGCGGAACTGACGTCGATGTCCTTCTTGACGGCGGTGTTGAGGCTCTTGCCGTCGGCCCCGGTGGGCGTGGAGACGATCGACTGCAGCCGCTGCTCGTTCTCGACGCGGAAGTCGCGCACGTCGAGCGAGCCGCTCCAGGTGCCGTTGGCATACTGGGACAGCTTCAGGTTCATCAGCCCGCCGATCATGCGATTGTAGAGATTGACGAAACGGGCCACGGCGCCGGCATCGCTGCTGGTCACCGAGACCTCGCTGAGTTCCGAAGGGCGGCGCAGCTTGGCGACGACCGCCTGGCCGCTGTCGGTGACGCCGGATACGTCGAGCGCGGTCGTCTTGCCGCCGCTCGAGCCATAGAGGATCGACACGCCGGCAAGCGCTTCGTCGCCGAAGCCGACGACCCGGTCGAGCCGTCCCTTGACCCTCAGCGCCGTCGACTTGCCGTCGCCCTCGCCTTCGCCCTTGCCGCCCCGCTTGAGTTCGGTGATCAGCGAGCGCACATCGGCCGACTTGCCGGATATCGAGACCTCGTAGCCGCCCTTGCTCTGGCGCACGGACAGCGCATAGTCGTCGGCGGGCGCGAGACGCATGCGCTTCAGATCGGCCGAGACGAGACCCTGCTTGCCGACCACGAGCGAGCCGGCCGCACCGAAGCCGTCGCCGTCGAGCTCGAACTTATCGATCGTCGTCTGTCCCTCGCTTTCGATTGCCTCGAAGCTCGCCTTGGCGCCGATGCCCTGCCCCTTCGCCCAGCCGATCCACGGCACGGTGAGCGTCGCCGAGGACAGGTCGATGACGGCGGCCTGACGCTGATCGTCGACGCGCGACAGCTCGACGGTGATCGGACCGTCAATCAGGTCCTCGAGGCCGGGCACGAATCGGCGGCGCTCCTCGTTGTCGAGCTTCAGCTTGACGACGCGCTCGCGCGCCACCGGCTTGTCCTTGTCGACCGGCTCGGTGACCTTGAGCTCCATCGGCACGTCGTCGATCCGGGCCTTGCCTTCCAGCCGCGCCGCCATCGGATCGACGTCGAGCGTGCCGGTGAGATCGGTGATCTTGCGCCCCGAATAGGGCTTGGCGACATCGACCTCGGTCAGATCAAGATGCGCCTTCCAGTCGGGATCCGGCGGATGCTGGTCGGAAATCAGGCCGAGCCGCACATGGGCCTCGCCGCGCACCGCGCCGGTGAAGTCGGTAACGGCGAAGCCGACCCGCTCCAGGGCCCGGATGGGCTTGAAGGAGACGAGTTCGGCGACCGCGTCGGCGGCGCCAGAGACCGCGATGTTGATGTCGGCCATCAGCGGCTTGCGGTAGATGTCCTCGAGCTTCAGCTCACCGCGTTCGACCTTCACGACCCGGCCGGACGGGAAATAGGACGCCGCCGAGTTGATCGTGGTGACGACCTGCCGGCCGGCGAGGTCGAGATGGGCCGACGTATCGCGCAAGGGCGGGATCTCGCCGGTAACGTTCATGCGCGCGTCGACGATGTCGAAGCTGACGCGCAATTCGTTCTCGTCGAGATGCAGCGGCTTCGGCTCGACGGTCAGGCGGTCCTGCGGGATGAAGACCGAGATCTGGCCGTTGGTGATCGTGCCGCCGAAGATGTTGGCGAGCACCCAGCGGCGCGGCTTCTCGGCGATCCAGTACGGCCAGAGCTGCTTGACCACCGAGGTCTTCATGTCGCGGATCAGTGCGTCGAACCGTATTTCCGGCCCGGTGCCGACGAAACGGATGCCGAGCGACGCATCCATCGTGCCGTTCGGCGTGGAGACGGTGAAGGTGTCGAACTTCAGTTCGTGTTTCTCGTTCACATAACGCCCGAACACCTTGAGCGAAAACGGGAAAGGTGCCTCGCCGGCGGACGGAACATCGGCCCGACCCTCGCTCACCAGCAGATCGATGCCGAAGCCCGAGCCGGTTTCGGTGTTGCCCGGCAGGCGGTCGAGGTCGATCAGCCCGCCCGACAGCGGCAGGATCATTCCGCCGAACTCGGCGCGCGACGACGACAGCTCCAGCGTATCCTTGGTGAAGTCGTAGCCGAAATTGAGCCGGGCGCGCGTCAGTTCCTGTCCTATGCCGTCGGAGTAGATCGTGCCGCCGGCGGTCTCGATGACCATGTTCATCACCGGCGCCTGCCCCTCCCCGGCGCGCTTGGCCGAAATCGTCACCTCGGCCGACCCGTCAAGACCCTGGCGGGGATTGCCGGCCGCGCCGCGCTTCAGCAGGAAGGGCGTCAGCCGCACATCGGCCAGCCGAAGCGTCAGGGACTGCGCCTTGCCGCCCGTGTTGACGGTGAGCGCCGAAATCTCCGTCTGCTGGCCGTTCACCGAGACCGCACCGAAGAAGGACAGCGAATCGTCGGCGCCGCGCTCCATGGCAAGATCGTCGACGGAAATCAGCAGCGGGCGGCCGCTGGTGCCGGTGGTGGAGACTTCCAGTCCGCCGATGCGCATGCGGTCGAGCCCGGCCTTGGCGATGAAGGACTGGATCTGGTCGAGTTCCAGGAAGGCCCGGTCGAGAACGGCGGGAATGCCGTCGATACGAAGATTGGTCAAATCGATCGGCGGACCGGCCGGCAGGAGACGCGTATCGAGCGCCACGCCATGGGTGACGATCTCCTTGACCTTGAACCGGCCGCCGAGCAGCGCGAACGGGTCGAGCACCATGGCAACCGACTGGGTGAGCGCCAGCGGGCCTTTCCCGCCCTCGGGCACGATCGCCACGTCGCGCGCTTCGACGGCGAGCTGGAAGGTGTCGGAAAACCGGATCGCTGTCTCGCCGATCTCCGCCCGGTATGCCGGACCGACGGCGGAATTGAGCACGGTGCGCGCACCGTTCGACAGCGCGGCATCGAGCGCACCGCTTTCGACCACGGCAAAGACCCCGCCGATGACGACGAGAAACAGGCCGGTGATGCCGATGAAATAGCGCAGGATTCGCCGCGCCAGGGTGGCCCGCGGCGGGCAATGGACGATCAACGGATCATCGACGAGCGCCGACGGAAGCTCGTGCAAGGCCACGAAGTCCTGTCTGCGAAACCGTACTTTTTCGCCCCGGATTTCTCCCATGTGCCGGCGATTGTCTCCGTCGATCGATGTCGTTATCACAGTCGCGCGTGGACGACTGCGTCGCCGACTATATATCGAGTGTGCCGACAATCATCCATAATGCGGGCAAAAGAAAGGTATTCCCATGGCGGAATTGACAGCAGGCGACATGGCTCCGGATTTCACTCTGCCCCGCGACGGCGGCGGCACGGTTTCGCTGGCCGCGATGCGCGGATCTCCCGTGGTCCTTTACTTCTACCCGAAGGACGACACCAGCGGCTGCACCACCGAGGCGCTGGCGTTCACGGCGCTGGCCGACGAGTTCGCCAAGGTCGGCGCCAAGGTGATCGGCCTGTCGCCGGATGCGGTGAAAAGCCACGACAAGTTCGTCGCCAAGCACGGCCTCTCGGTCATCCTCGCGTCTGACGAGGAGAAGACCGCCCTTTCCGCCTATGGCACGTGGAAGGAAAAGAGCATGTACGGCCGCACCTATATGGGCGTCGAGCGCTCCACCTTCCTGATCGACGGCGACGGCCGTATCGCCGCCGTCTGGCGCAAGGTCAAGGTGCCCGGCCATGCCGAGGCGGTGCTGAAAGCGGTTCAAGGGCTCTGATGGCAGGTTCCGACCCGGTCCGGATCCCCTCGCTGCGCGGCGGCGCGACCCTGGCGATCCTCAGCCCAGACCTTGACGAGAAGACCGAGCTGGCGCAGGAGACGGCGCGGCGCTGGCACGCGCGCCGCCTGTCGCTGCGCTCGCCGCTCGATCCGGAACTTCCCGAGCGGCCCGGCCGGCCGGAAAAACCGCTCCTGGTTCCGCCGAAGGCAACCGAGAAGCGCTCGCTGCATACGCTGCCCGGCCGCATCGCCATGCTGCATGCGTTGGCCCATATCGAACTCAATGCGGTGGACCTGGCGCTCGACATCGTTGCGCGATTCGCTTCCGAACCGGTGCCCCATTCCTTCTTCGACGGCTGGATGCGCGTCGCCTTCGAGGAAGCCAAGCACCTCCGCATGGTGCGCGAGCGCATGCAGGCGCTCGGCGCCGACTATGGCGACATGCCAGCCCATGACGGCCTGTGGCAGGCGGCACACTCGACCCGCAATGATCTCACCGCGCGTCTGGCCGTGGTGCCGCTGATTCTCGAGGCGCGCGGACTCGACGTCACGCCCTCGCTGCAGGAAAAGATGCGCGAAACCGGCGATATCGACAGCGCCGACGTGCTCAAAGTCATCTACGAGGACGAGAAAGGCCATGTCGCGGTCGGAGCCAAGTGGTTCCGCTTTCTCTGCGCCCGCGAGAAGAAGGACCCGGCGGCGACCTTCAAGCAGCTCGTGCGGGCCAATTTCCGCGGTGCGCTCAAGGCACCGTTCAACGACGTGGCACGCGCCGAGGCCGGGCTGACGCCGTCCTTCTACCGCTCGCTGACCTCCACCAGCAGCTAGGTTCAAGGCCTTCCATTCCGGTCAATTCAGCCATTATTAACCTTAACGGTGTGTAATCCCGTCAAGCTCGAACCCGATGCGGCAAGAGCAGGAAGGGAGACATCCGTGGCGGGAAAGACATCGAATCAGGTCTTCGGCAAGCGGCGGCAACAGCATGTCGTCATCCTCGCCAGCGGCGACAGGATCCGCCACATGACGGTGCGACCGTGGATGGCGGCGATCGCCTTCTGTTTCGTCGGTGTCATGGCGATCGGCTATCTCGGCGCCACCACCTATCTCGTCTTTCGCGACAACCTGATCGGCGCCTCGATGGCGCGCCAGGCCCGCATGCAGCACGAATACGAAGACCGGATCGCCGCGCTGCGCGCTCAGGTCGACCGCGTCACCTCCCGCCAGCTGCTCGACCAGCAGGTGGTCGAGGACAAGGTCGAGAAGCTTCTGGAGCAGCAGGTGGCCCTCGCCTCCCGCCATGGACGCCTCGACGCCCTGCTCGACCGCGCGCAAGCCGTCGGCGAACTGCCCGAATCAGGGCCCCTTCCGACCATCAAGCCCGGCGAGCCGAACAAGCAGGCCAGCCTGTCGGGCGGTGCGGCCGCGATCGAGAACCTGCTCGGCGGCGGCAAGGCCCAGTCGGCGGAAAAGACCTCGGCGCTCGGCTACGTGCCGCTCACCGACACCGTTGCCGATCGCGCCGACCGGCTGTTCTCGCACATGACGCTGTCGCTGAAGGACATTGAACAGGACCAGATCGACCGCATCCAGCAGCTGACGAGCGGCGCCTCCGAGACCGCCGAGGAGATCTCCGGCATCCTGCTGCGCAACGGCATTCCGCTCGACCAGGCGATGAACGCCGATGCCGAGGGCGGGATCGGCGGCCCCTATGTCGCCCCGCAGTCCTCCTCGCCGTTCAATGCCTCGCTGAACGAGCTCGATGCGGCGCTGACCCGCCTCGAGGCCATGCGGGACACGGCGAAACGCATGCCCTTTGCCAATCCCGCCCCCGGCAAGGACATCACCAGCCGGTTCGGCAACCGGCCCGATCCTTTCCTCGGCGGGCTTGCCATGCATGCCGGGATCGACTTCCGCTCGCCCGTCGGCGGCGAAATCAGGAGCACCGGCGCCGGTAAGGTCATCGCGGCGGGTCCTGCCGGCGGCTATGGCAACATGGTCGAGATCGACCATGGCCTCGGCCTGACGACGCGCTACGGCCACATGTCGCGCGTGCTGGTCAAGGTCGGCGACGAGGTGGCGAGCGGCGACGTGATCGGCCTGTCGGGCAATACCGGCCGCTCCACCGGCCCGCACCTGCACTACGAGGTCCGCCGCAACGGCGAGGCGATCGACCCGATGCGCTTCCTCAATGCCGGCATGAAGCTCACCACGCTGATCGATTGACCGGGCGGCGCCGGGCTGTAGTCTAGGCCCTGCCCGCAACGCCGGATCAGCCATGGAACCGCAAGCCCTTCTCGCATTCGCCCTCGCCTTCTTCGTCTTTGCCGCGAGCCCCGGCCCCGACAACATGACGATCATGGCGCGAACCGTCTCGCACGGCGCGCCATCGGGCATCGCCTACGGAATCGGCACGGTGATCGGCATCCTCATCTATCTGGCGCTCGCCGCCTTCGGCCTGTCGCTGATCGCCAGCGAAATGGGCCTTGCCATGACCGTGCTGCGCTATGCCGGCGCGGCCTGGCTCATCTACATGGGCATCCGGCTGTGGACGGAAAAGCCGGTCGTCGCCGAGGTCGCCGCACCGGAGCGCGGCCGCGACCTGCTGACGGTCTGTCTCACCGCGATCGCGCTCAACCTCGGCAACCCGAAAATGCCGCTCTTCTATCTCGCCCTTCTGCCGAACTTCGTCGGTGCGGATTTCTCCGCCGGCGGCTATATGTCACTCGCCGCCGTGATCGTCGCCGTCGAGACGGTGGTCGTCGGAGGTCATGTCTGGGTCGCCGGCCGCGCACGGCGGCTGCTGAGGACCCCGCGCATCGTGAAAGCCGTGAACCGCGGAGCCGGAACGGTGCTTGCCTGCGCCGGGATCGCGGTAATTGCCACGCATCGCGGCAGTTGATCCGACTATTCACCCTTTGTTACTGCAAATCCGGCTGTTTCCTTGACTTTCAAGCATTTTGGCACTATCCCGCGCTGACGTTAACGCCCGCGTTGAGGGCGACACAATTGCGTTCGCAAGAACCGGAACGGAACAGATTCCCCTTTGACAACATTTTCTGACCTTGGCCTGAGCCAAAAAGTACTTTCTGCCGTCACCGACGCCGGCTACACCGTGCCGACGCCGATTCAGGCTGGCGCCATCCCGTTTGCCCTGCAGCGCCGCGACATTTGCGGCATCGCGCAGACCGGCACGGGCAAGACTGCTTCCTTCGTACTGCCCATGCTGACCCTGCTCGAAAACGGCCGGGCCCGCGCGCGCATGCCGCGCACGCTGATCCTCGAGCCGACCCGCGAACTGGCCGCCCAGGTCGCCGAGAACTTCGAGAAATACGGCAAGAACCACAAGCTGAACGTTGCCCTGCTGATCGGTGGTGTTTCCTTCGAAGAGCAGAACCGCAAGCTCGAACGTGGCGCCGACGTGCTGATCTGCACGCCTGGCCGCCTGCTCGACCATTGCGAACGCGGCAAGCTGCTGATGACCGGTGTAGAGATCCTCGTCATCGACGAAGCCGACCGCATGCTTGACATGGGCTTCATCCCGGACATCGAGCGAATCGCCAAGATGATACCGTTCACCCGCCAGACGTTGTTCTTCTCGGCCACCATGCCGCCGGAGATCCAGAAGCTCGCGGACCGCTTCCTGCAGAACCCGGAACGCATCGAAGTGTCGCTGCCGTCCTCGACGGCGACCACCGTGACGCAGCGCCTCGTCGCCGCCCACAACAAGGACTACGAAAAGCGTTCGACGCTGCGCGACCTGATCCGTTCGCAGCAGGACCTGAAGAACGCCATCATCTTCTGCAACCGCAAGAAGGATGTCGCCGACCTGTTCCGCTCGCTCGAGCGCCACGGCTTCTCGGTCGGCGCGCTGCACGGCGACATGGACCAGCGCTCGCGCACCGCCATGCTGGCCGGCTTCAAGGACAACCAGATCACCCTGCTCGTCGCCTCCGACGTCGCGGCCCGCGGCCTCGACATTCCGGACGTCAGCCACGTCTTCAACTTCGACGTTCCGATCCATGCCGAGGACTATGTCCACCGCATCGGCCGTACCGGTCGTGCAGGACGCTCCGGCGCCGCCTTCACGCTGGTGACACGCAGCGACACTAAGTATCTCGATGCGATCGAGAAGCTGATCGACAAGAAGATCGAATGGCTGGACGGCGACGTCTCGTCCCTGCCGCCGATGGCCGAAAGCCATGACGAGGGCCGTGGCAAGCGCGGCTCGCGCGACAAGGACAAGGATAAGGACCGGGGACGTGAGCGCCGTAGCGGTCACAAGACCGAGACAAAGGCCGAGCCCGTCAAGGCACGCGAGGTGGAACCCGCAAAGGCACGCGAAGCAGAAGAAGTCATCGAACCGGTAAGGACCGAACCATTGAACACCGAGCGCAAGGCAGACAGGCGACCCACTCAAGGTAACCGCAGCGCGCGGCCGAACCCGGCCAATGACGATCAGCGCGAGCGCCGCCGCAGCCATTATCGCGACCATGACGACGGCCCGACCCCGGTCGGCTTCGGCGACGAAATCCCCGCCTTCATGCTGATCGTCGCTGCCGCGAAGTCCTAAGTGTCCAAGCCCGGCATCGATTTCCCCGGTGTCGGCGTCGGGTTGGCGATCCTGCGCGACGGCAAGCTATTGCTCTGCCGTCGTCTGAAGGCGCCCGAAGCCGGTTTCTGGAACATTGTCGGCGGCAAGGTGGACCATCTGGAGCCGGCGGCAGTCGCCGCGCGCCGCGAGGCCGAGGAAGAAACGGGCCTGACGATCGGCGCGATCGAATTCGTCACGACGACGGAACAGATCATCGAGGCCGACGGCCAGCACTGGATCTCTCTGCTCTACAAGACCACCGACATCAGCGGCGAACCGCAGCTGACCGAGCCGGACAAGCTCTCGGCCATCGGCTGGTTCGACCTCGACGCGCTTCCCGAACCGCTGTCAGCCTTTACCCGCGCGCTTCTGCCTCACCTGCGCTGAGCCGCGCGGCTTAGCCGGCTTGACCTTCCCGGCTTCCGCCCTCAGGCCCGCCTCGAAGGCCAACCGCACCCATTTCGCCATCTCGTCCGGATCGTCATAGGCGTCCTCGGGCACCGACCAGTAGGGCATGGCGACGGGGTTCTTGCCCTCGCGCTGGTAGACCCACTGGCGCGCGCCGGCCGCCGAGAACGTCGGTGCCGATTGCGCATCGGCCTTCAGCATCAGCTCGTCGAACAGGTAGAGGGCGATGATCACGCCCTGGTGGTAAATGCCCTTGCCGCTGAACATGCGCTTGATGCCGACCGGCCCGAGCGACGAGAAGACTTCCTCGATCTCGACATTGTCCATGCGCCTACCCCTTCAGGATTCCACCGGCCGCAATCACGGCCTCGGGCGTGTCGACGTCCAGCCGGGCGGCGACGCCGATCTCGACGTCGACGATCGGCAGGCCGGCGGTCTCGATGATCGGCCGGGCGCCGATGTCGCCCTCGAGCGACTTGATCGCCTCGAACGTCGAGCGCGGCAGGATGACCGGATTGCCACGCTTGCCGTCGGCGACGGCACGCACGATCGAGCGGCCGGCCGATGCGCGGAAGGCCGAGACCAGCGCGCGAAGATCGCCGGCCGAGACACCCGGCATGTCGGCGAGCATGACCAGCACGCCGTCGGCCCCGCCGGCATTGGCCGCGGCAAAGCCGGCCTTCAGCGAACTCGCCATACCGCTTGCATAGTCGGGATTGTCGACGCAGGCGACGGCAAGCCCCTCGAGGCTGTCGGCGATCTCCAAGGCGCGATGCCCTGTGACGACAATGACCTCGCCGGCGCCCGCCTCCAGCGCGGTCCGCGCCGAGCGGCGCACGAGCGGCTCACCCTCGAACTCGGCCAGCAGCTTGTGCCGCCCGCCCTCGCCCATCCGGCTCGACCGGCCGGCGGCGAGAAGCACCGTCGCCACCTTGAGCGGTTGGCTCTCGCCCTCGGTCGCGAGTTCGCGCGGCAGCGGCCGGCTCGGGATTTCCATCAGCAGTCCTCCGACCCCCAGCCCCGTCAATTCGTGAGACGTCGGCGTTTCGCCGGCCAGAAGCCGGTTCAGCACCCAGTCGAAGCCGTTCTCCTTGGGCGAGCGGGCGCAACCGGGCGCGCCGATCACCGGCACACCCTCGACATGGCCGAGCACCAGCAGGTTGCCGGGATCGACGGGAAGCCCCACCTGATCGACAACGCCGCCGGCCATGCGGATCGATTCGGGGATGACGTCGACCGCATCGCACATGGCCGAGGCGCCGAAGACGACGATCATCGGCGGCCGGGTGCCGGCCCGGCGCAGGGCATTCTCGATCGCTGCGGCAACCGCCTCGGCCCGGTGGGCGACCCGCTGCTCGCCGACCAGTTCGCTTGACGAAGGGCTAAGGCGCTGTTGCAGCACCCGCGCCGTCTTGTCCATCACCGAGGCTTTCAGCGACGGCAGTTCGGTGGCGATCAGCTGGACGGCATGGGGCCGGTAGGGTTTCAGCCGGAAGGCTGCGCCTTCGGTGAGGATCGCCCGCGCCCGCTCGACGCTCTCAGCAGGCGCCGCGAGCGGAATGATCTTGACGGTCGCCACCAGATCGCCGCTGCGCACGTCGCTATGGTCGGCGAGACAGGCGAGCGTGATCGCCGGATCGACACGATTGAAGCGGTCGACCAGCACCTTGTCGGCGACGAACAGGCCATTGCAGGTGGCATGGAAATTGACGCGGCCGGTGGAGGCCGGGGTGAGCCGCAGATTGGCCGGATCGATCGCCGAGGCGCAGCGCTCCGCCGCCTCGTCCTCGCCGAGATCGCCCGCCTCCATGCGACAGGCGATCACGCTGGCAATGCCGGCCTCGACGAGCGCCGCTATGTCGCCGACATCAAGCACATGCCCCTTCGGCAAGCGCCCGGCGGGCAGCTTCACCGCATGGGCGAGGATCAGGCCATCGGCATCGGATGTGGCGAATTCCCCGAAGATCATGCGGGGTCGCCTCCGGCCAAGGACAGCGCGCGCCGGCGGAAGGCCTGAATGACGTCCGCCATGGTGGCAACGGCGATCTCGGCCGGGGTCGCGGCGCCGATATCGATGCCGACGGGGGCCGAGATGCGGGCGATCTGCGCTTCGGAGAAACCCTGCGCCATCAGCCGCTCGACCCGTTTCGCATGGGTCTTTCGGCTGCCGAGCGCGCCGACATAGAAACAGCCGGCTTTCAGCGCCGCGGCGATCGGAAAATCGTCGATCTTCGGGTCATGGGTCACCGCCACGAGCGCGCTGTAGCGGTCGAGCGGACGGGTGGACAGCACATCCTCCGGCCAGTCGGCGATCAGCTCCACGCCGGAAAACCGTTCCGGTGTGGCAAAGGCGGTGCGTGGATCGATGATGGTCATGTCATAGCCGGCGATCGCCGCCATCGGATAGAGCGCCTGGCTGATATGCACCGCGCCGATCACCACGATGCGCGGCGGCGGCAGGTGCACGTTGAGGAAGAGCGGACGCCCGTCGATCTCGACGGCACCGGATTTGCCGGAGCGGAAGCGCGCCGCGATCTCCGCGCCGATCGCGCCTTCGACGGCATCGCCCTCGACCACCACCCGGTCGTGAGCGTCGGTCAGATCGGTGATGAGAACCGCCGCCTGCCGGGCGGTCCGCGCCGCGTTGAGCGACTTGAGACTGGAAAGCTGCATCAGGAAAGCCTCTCGACGAAGACGCGGATCTTGCCGCCGCAGGAGAGCCCGACCCGCCAGGCGGTTTCGTCGGCGACGCCGAATTCGAGCATCTTCGCATTGCCCGATTGCAGCACGTCGAGCGCCTCGGTGATGACCGCGCCCTCGACGCAGCCGCCGGAGACAGACCCCTCGAAATTGCCGTCCGCGTCGATCACCAGGTGACTTCCGACCGGACGCGGCGCCGAGCCCCAGGTCTCGACCACGGTGGCGACCGCCACCTGGCGCCCCTGCCCGATCCAGTCCTCCGCGATGAAAAGCGGATCTCTCGTCTGCATGTCGGTGGTCATTGGAGCCCCCTCAAGGTGCGGAGAAGCCGGCGCGGATCGCCCTTGTCCGCGGACGTTGCCGAAAGTGCGCGGACGAGGTCGGACAGCGAATTGAGATTGTGGACCGGCCGCAATTCGTCGACATGCGGCAGCATGGCCCGCACGCCACGCGCCCGCGCCTCGAAGCCTTCGAAGCGCAGCAGCGGATTGAGCCAGATCAGCCGCCGGCACGAGCGGTGCAACCGATCGGTCTCGGTGGCCAGCAGTTCCGCTCCCTCACGCTCCAGCCCGTCGGTGATCAACAGCACGATGGCGCCTTGTCCCAGCACGCGGCGCGCCCAGTGATGGTTGAACTCCTTCAGCGTCTCGCCGATCCGCGTGCCGCCCGACCAGTCGCGCACCGCATCCGTGCACTGGTCGATCGCTTCGTCGGGATCGCGGTTGCGCATCTGCCGCGTCACATTGGTCAGCCGCGTGCCGAAGACGAAAGTGTGCACGCGCCGGCGTCGCTCGGTCAAGACGTGGAGAAAGTGCAGGAAGATGCGGGTATACTGGCTCATCGAGCCGGAAATGTCCGCGAGGATGACGAGCGGCGGCGGCTGGCGGCGGCGTTCGCGGTATTTCGGCAGGATCAGGTCACCGCCGGTGCGCATCGCCGCCCGCATCATCGCCCGCGGATCGACATGGCGCGACCGCGAGGTCGGCTGGTAGCGCCGCATCGGCACCTCGTCGAAGGGCATGGTCATGCGCTCGATCTCGCGCCGCGCCTGCGACAGCTCCTCCGCCGTCATCTGGGCGAAATCGGTGCGGCGCAGGACCTCGCTGCCGGAGACGGTAAAGCGCGCATCGATCTCGATGTCCGGCTCTTCGCGCTCGCGGCTCTGGCGCTCGCGCTCGGCAAACAGCGCGTCGCTCACGCGCGACGAACCGGCCTTGGCCTCTTCCCGCTCGCTGCTGTCGAGTGCCACCGGCGACATCATGGCGATCATCTTGTTGACCAGGTCGCGCGAGCGCCAGAACAGGCGAAAGGCCTCGTCGAACACCGGTTGGTCCTCGTGCCGCTTGACGAGTACGGCCGAGAGCGCGGCATGGAATTCCTCGCGCGAACCGATGCCGATCGCATCGATGGCGGCGATCGCATCGGCAACCGCGCCCGGACCGGGCTTCAGCCCGGCGCGGCGCAGGACGCGGGCGAAGTAGACGATGTTGTCGGCGAGCCGCCCGTCGCCGATCGGCGGCGTCACAACGACAATGCCTTCCCCGGTTCCCGGCGTCTGCATGGTCTAGCCCGCCGCCAGCAGTTCGGCCTTGACCTCGGAGAGCACCTTGTGGCCCTCGCCGCCCTGGATCCGGGCAATGTCCTCCTGGTATTTCAGGAGCGTGCCGAGCGTATCGGCAATGGTTTCCGGATCGAGCGCCAGCCGGTCGAGTTCGGTGAGCGCGGTCGCCCAGTCGATGGTCTCGGCAATGCCGGGGTTCTTGAACAGGTCTATGGTGCGGATCTTCTGCACATAGGCGACGATCTGGCGCGACAGCTCTTCGTTGCAGCCCGGCACCTTGCGCCGGATGATCGCCAGTTCCTCGGCGGCCTTCGGATAATCGACCCAGTGGTAGAGACAGCGACGCTTCAGCGCGTCGTGCACCTCGCGGGTGCGGTTGCTGGTGACGATGACGATCGGCGGCTCGGCGGCCTTGACCGTGCCGAATTCGGGAATGCTCACCTGGAAGTCGGACAACACTTCGAGCAGGAAGGCCTCGAAGGCCTCGTCGGTGCGGTCGAGTTCGTCGATCAGGAAGACCGGCGCGCGGCCCGGCTCGCATTGCAGCGCCTGCAGCACGGGGCGGCGGATCAGGTGGCGTTCGGAAAAGAGATCGTGTTCCAGCCGGTCGCGGTCGGAAATGCCGGTGGCTTCAGCAAGGCGGATCTCCAGCATCTGCGCCGGATAGTTCCACTCGTAGACGGCGGACGCGACGTCGAGGCCTTCATAGCATTGCAGGCGGATCAGCGGTCGGTCGAGCGCCTTGGCGAGCACCTTGGCGACCTCGGTCTTGCCCACCCCGGCCTCCCCTTCGAGGAACAGCGGACGCTGCATGCGAAGCGCAAGGAAGAGCACGGTCGCCAGCGGGCGTCCCGCCAGATAATCATGTGCAGACAGGAGTTCGATGACGGCGTCGATCGATGCCGGCAGGCCAGTTCTTGACGTTTCCGCCATGGTTCCTCCCCTTGATTGGGAGGAAGCTTACAGGCTGCGATAGCCGCGGTCCAGATAGATGAGCGAGGCGTCGATCGGACCGAAATGCACCGCCTTGACCTCGCCGAACAGCACGGTGTGGGTCGCGGTCACCTTGCTGTCGGTGACCCGGCAGTCGAAGGATACGATCGAATCGGTCAGCACCGGAGCGCCGGTCACCAGCGTCTGCCATTCGGCCAGCGCGAACCGGTCGTCGGGCGCCAGTCCGCCGAAGCCGGCAAAGGCATTGGCGAGCGCCTGATGATGGGCGCCCAGCGAATTCAGGGCGAAATAGCCGCTTTCGAAGAAGACCGTATTGTTCGGATTGCCGTTGTTGAGGCAGACGAGCAGGCTCGGCGGACGGTCGGACACGGAGCAGGCAGCGGTGATGGTGACGCCGCGTCTCACGCCCTCGTACTCGGTCGTGACGACCTGCACATGGCCGGCATAGCGGCTCATCGCTTCCCGGTAGACGACGGGGTCCATCTGCTGCGAGTTCAACAATCTCTTCTCCGGGGTGCTTGTCGCCTTTTGGCCTATTGACCGTCAATATGGCCACCAAGGTTTACGTTTTCCACAACGCGGCGGATTTTTCGCGTCCGAAGGCGACTGCGTTTGGCGTTGCCGTGGCCCGCCGCCTGCGGATAGGATGGCGCCGACCGTTCAGACGAACAGGAAGACACCTTGCCCATGCCCCGCCGAATGCTGCTCCCCGTCCTGTTGCTGCTGACCGCCGCCCCGGCGCTGGCCGAGGGGCCGAAGATCGCGCTGGTGGCGCCCCAGACCGGCCCCTTTGCCTTACTCGGCAACCAGATGCGCGACGGTGCAGGCCTTGCGGCCAAGAAACTCGGGCTGGAACTCGCCCTGATCGAGGAAAGTTGCGAGCCCGACAGCGGACCGGCCATTGCCCGCCAGGTGCAGGAATCGGGGTCGAAGGCGGCCATCGGCTTCCTCTGCTCGGAATCGCTCGACGGCGCTCTTCCGCTCCTGAAAGATGCCGGCATTCCGGCCGTCACCCTTTCGGTGCGCTGGAAGGGCGTGATGGAGGACGCGCTGAAGAACGGCTGGCCGCTCTACCGCATGGCTCCCTCGACCGACGACGAGGCCGAACGATTGACCGAAGTGATCCTGCGCGACTGGTCGGGCGCCGCCTTTGCCCTGATCGAGGACGGCACGATCCACGGCCGCGAACTCGCCGAGACGATCCGCAACGCGCTGGAGGAGCGCGGCCTGAAGCCGGTCTTCACCGACACCTTCCGCCCCGGCCAGGAACAGCAGCTGGCGCTGGTGCGCCGGCTGAAGAAGGCGGGCGCGACGCATGTCTTCATCGGCGGCGACCGCACCGACGTCGCCATCATCGCCCGCGATGCGCTCGCCGAAAGCACGGCCCTCACCCTGATGGGCGGGGAAGCGATGAATGCGGCCGATACGCCGGTTCCGCTGGCCGACGGCGTGCTGGCCGTCACCCTGCCCGACTATGCAGCCCTGCCGGATGCGCAGGCGGTGGTCGCCGAACTGAAGGCCGCAGGCATCGAGCCGGAAGGCTACGTGCTGCCCGGCCATGCCGCTGTCACGGCCGTTGCCGAAGCGGCGGGTGCCGCCGGCGCGCTGTCCCTGCCGCTGGCGCAGGCGCTGGGCGAAGCGCATTTCGACACCGTCATCGGGCCGATCGCCTTCGATGAGCAACACGAACTGACCGAAAATCCCTATCGCCTGCTGGAATGGCGACAGGGCGCCTTCGTCGCCCCGTCGGCACCGGGCCAATAGGTCGGCCGGAAGATCTCAGGACGAATAGGGCCAGAAGGCCTGGGTGAAGACCCCGCCGTCGACCCACAGCGTCTGGCCGGTGACGTAGGCCGCCTGCGGGCCGGCGAGGAAGAGTACGGGGCCGGCAATGTCGGCTGGCGTACCGACCCGGCGAAGCGGTGTCACCCGCCCCCAGGTATCGGCGTAGTCGGGCGCTTCCGCCCGCGTGCGTTCGGTCTCGATGGCACCGGGCGCGACGCAGTTGACACGGATGCCGTGCGGTCCGAGCTCCACGGCCGACACCTTGGTGAACTGCTCGATGCCGCCCTTCGAGGCGGTGTAGTCGACCAGTCCCGGAAAGGCGAGCTTGTTGCAGCCGGAACCGATATTGACGATCGAACCGCCCTTGCCGGCTGCCACCATGCGGCGGCCCGCCTCGCGCGTATTGAGAAAGCAACCCTTGAGATTGGTGCGGATCACCGCATCCCAGCGTTCTTCCGAGAGTTCGAGCAACGGCGACCAGGTCTGGATGCCGGCATTGTTGACCAGCACGTCGGGAGCGTCGCCGAACCAGGCGCAAGCCTCGTCCATCAGCCGGGAAACGGCCTCGCCGTCGCCGACGTCGGAGGAGAAGCCGCGAACGGACCCCGCCGTGCCGATTTCCGCAACCACGGCATCCGCGGCGGCATGTTCGCCGAAATGGGTGAAGGCGACCTGAAAGCCCGCGTCGACGAAGGCCGAGACCAGATGCCGCCCGATGCCGCTGCTGCCTCCGGTTATGATCGCATACCGTCCCATGTCGTTCCTCCGTCCTCGATTTTGCCGGTCAAGAAGTGGACAAGCGGCCGCCGGCGGTCAAGGGGCGGGCCGGCCGACACCGACCTTCGC
Source organism: Rhizobium sp. Q54 (assembly GCA_943370615.1). GTDB lineage: Bacteria > Pseudomonadota > Alphaproteobacteria > Rhizobiales > Rhizobiaceae > Allorhizobium. Next base: position 40,564 of record CALRRQ020000028.1, on the reverse strand, counting down.
AGTGTTGCCGGGGGTGCGGGGCGGTGCTATGGGCTGGCGGAAACGCGCCCCAAACCGCTGGCCATCCCGGAGTTTTGCCATGACCCGCCCCCTGCTGATCGCCCCTTCCATCCTCGCCGCCAATTTCGCCAGGCTCGGCCAGGAAGTGGCCGACGTCGTCGAAGCCGGCGCCGACTGGATCCATCTCGACGTCATGGACGGCCATTTCGTGCCGAACATCTCCTACGGACCGGCCGTCATCAAGGCGCTGCGCCCCTACACCAAGGCGGTGTTCGACTGCCACCTGATGATTTCGCCGGCCGATCCCTTCCTCGAAGCCTTCGCCGATGCCGGCTGTGACGTGATCACCGTACATGCGGAAGCGGGTCCCCACCTGCACCGCTCGCTGCAGAAGATCCGCTCACTCGGCAAGAAGGCCGGCGTCTCGCTCAATCCGGCAACGCCCGTTTCCGTCCTGGAAAACGTTCTCGACGATCTCGACCTGATCCTGATCATGAGCGTCAATCCCGGCTTCGGCGGCCAGAAATTCATTCCCCAGGCCACCGCCAAGCTCGCCCAGGCCAACATGCTGATCGGCAACCGCCCGATCGACCTGGAAGTCGACGGCGGCGTCACCGCCGAGACGGCTCCGCTCGTCACCGCAGCCGGCGCCAATGTGCTGGTCGCCGGTTCCGCCGTCTACAAGGGCGAAGGCGTTGACGACTACCGCAAAACGGTCGACACTTTGAAAAAGGCTGCACTGGAGGGGCGTCGTTGACAATACTGCGGACATGGCTCGGGGCGGCCACGGCGATGATCTTCGCCGCCGCACCGGCCGTGGCCGGCGATATAGCGGCGGTCCAGTCGATCGGCTTTTCCGATGACGGCGGCATCTATGCCTTCGAGGAATACGGAATCCAGGACGGTTCCGGCTTTCCCTATTCCAACATCTATGTGATCGACACCGTCAAGGACGCCTATCTGCCCGGCACGCCGATCCGCATCCGTCTCGACGACGAGAATGCCGGTCTCTCCGATGCCCGCCGCGCGGCGATGGACAAGGCGCAGCCGCTGATCGCAAAATACGAACTCGGCGACAATCCCGGCAGCCTCGTCGCCTTCAATCCGGTGAGCGAAGTCGGCGTCGAGAAACACGAACTGCGCTATCTGGAATACCCCGCCGACCCGGCCTTCGGGCAGGCCTATACTCTGAAGATCGAGGAATTCTCCGTCGCGCCGAGCGGCTCCTGTCTCGGCCAGGTCGATACGCTCACGGCCTTCCGCCTGAAGCTGACGGAAAAGGACGGGACGCCGGCGGACGAACTCGTTTACGAGGACAAGGGCGTGCCGGCCAGCCGCGGCTGCACCGTCGACTATCGCCTCGGCGGCGCGGTCACCTATTCGCCGCTCGGCGGAGCGGCCCTGCACATGGCGCTGGTCAACGTGCTCAGTCACGGCTTCGAAGGCAATGACGGCCGCTGGATCGCCGTTCCGGTCCGCCCGTGACGCTGTATTCGCCCGAACCTCGGCCCGCTTCCGGTTTTCGCGCCCGCCTCGCCGCGAGCCGCCCGCCGGTCACCGAATGGCTAATCGGCGCGCTGCTCTGGGGTCTGCTCATCGCCCTGTCGGTCACCTTCTCCGCCTATGGCCTGCACCGGCTGCCTGGCAATCACAGGGCGATCGTGCTCGGCCTCTATTTCACCGGCGCCGCGCTCGGCTGGATCGCAGCCCTGCCGCTCATGCGTTTCGCCAGCCTCGACCGGCCGCCCGAGACGCGCTTTGCCGCGGCCTTCCTGTTTCTCGGCGCCGGCACGGCGGCTCTGACGGCGCTGCTCTTCGCCCTGCACTACCGGCAATTCTATGCCCAGTGGCATCAGCCGTTCGGCACGCTGATCTGGTTCTTCCAGTTCGCCTTCACCTCCGCCTCCGCCGTCTACCAGTTCGCCGTGCTCGGCATCCGCCACTATCTCCCCTTTGGCCTGATCCTGCTGATCGGCGCCAGCATCCTCCATGCGCGCCGCAGCCGTTGAGATTGCCGCCCGTCTTTGCTAAAGCGACGCCAACTCCAGCCGTAAAGTGAGAACGTCCGATGATCCCGCGTTATTCCCGGCCTGAAATGGTCGCCATCTGGTCTCCCGAAACCAAGTTCCGCATCTGGTTCGAGATCGAGGCCCATGCCTGCGATGCGCTCGCCGAACTCGGCGTTATCCCGAAGGAATCCGCCCGCACCATCTGGGAAAAGGGCGGGGCTGCCAAGTTCGACGTCGACCGGATCGACGAGATCGAGGCCGTCACCAAGCATGACGTGATCGCCTTCCTCACCCATCTCGCCGAATTCATCGGCCCGGACAGCCGCTTCGTCCACCAGGGCATGACCTCGTCCGACGTGCTCGACACGACGCTCAACATTCAGCTGGTGCGGGCCGCCGACCTGCTGCTGGCCGACATGGACCGCGTGCTTGCCGCCCTCAAGACCCGCGCCTTCGAACACAAGGACACGGTCCGCATCGGCCGCAGCCACGGCATCCATGCCGAGCCGACGACGATGGGCCTGACCTTTGCCCGCTTCTATGCCGAGATGACCCGCAACCGCGCCCGCCTCGTCGCCGCCCGCGCCGAGATCGCCACCGGTGCCATCTCCGGAGCCGTCGGCACGTTTGCCAATATCGACCCATCCGTCGAGGAACATGTCTGCGAAAAGCTCGGCCTCGTTCCCGAGCCGGTTTCGACCCAGGTCATCCCGCGCGACCGTCACGCCATGTTCTTCGCCACCCTCGGCGTCATCGCCTCGTCGATCGAAAACGTCGCGATCGAGATCCGCCACATGCAGCGCACCGAGGTGCTGGAAGCGGAAGAATTCTTCTCGCCGGGCCAGAAGGGCTCGTCCGCCATGCCGCACAAGCGCAACCCGGTGCTGACCGAAAACCTGACCGGCCTTGCCCGCCTGGTGCGCATGTCGGTCGTGCCGGCCATGGAGAACGTGGCGCTGTGGCACGAGCGCGACATCAGCCATTCGAGCGTCGAGCGCGCCATCGGCCCGGACACCACGATCACCCTGGATTTCGCGCTGAACCGCCTTGCCGGCGTCATCGAGAAGCTTGTGATCTATCCGGAGAACATGCTGAAGAACATGAACAAGTTCAAGGGCCTGGTGATGAGCCAGCGGGTTCTCCTGGCGCTCACGCAGGCCGGCGTGTCCCGCGAGGACAGCTACCGCCTGGTGCAGCGCAACGCCATGAAGGTCTGGGAGCGGGGCGCCGACTTCCTCGAGGAACTGCTCGCCGACCCGGAAGTGCGGGCCGCCCTGTCTGAGGAAGAGATCCGCGAAAAATTCGATCTCGGCTACCACACCAAGCACGTCGACACGATCTTCAAGCGCGTCTTCGGCTGATCCTATCGAACTGCGACCGGCGTGCCGATGCATGCCGGTCGGCCTTTCTTTTTACAATACCCGTCCGGAGGGAGGCCTAGGCTTCGGACGACTCTGTGGCCTTCGCCCGCTTACCCTCGCCACCGTCCTCCTCCATCGCCTCCTCGACATGGCGCTCGACCTCCTCGAGCCGCTCGCCACGCGCCTCGCCGTCCGCCGCGGCCGCCTTCGCCAACAGGCGGTTCAGCTTCTTCAGCTCGTTCTCATCTAGGCTTTCGATGCCGATGAAATGGTTCTGGGCGCCTTGGCTAGTCAGGATCAGCTCGTCGAGCTTGGTCTGGATGGCGCGGGTATCGCGCATCTGCGCGTTCTGCAGGATGAACACCATCAGGAAGGTGATCAGCGTCGCGCCGGTGCTGGCGAGTGCCTGCCAGGTGCTGGAATAGGCGAAATAGGGTCCCGCCAGCGCCCAGATGCAGAGCAGGCCGAGCGCGGCGAAAAAGATCACCGGACGACCGGACCATTCGGACACCGCCGAAGCAAAACGGGAAAAGACATTCACGCGGTCGGCCATCGCTCACTCCCTGCGAAAGGTGCATAGGAACGCCTTCGCCCTGCATTGGTTCCCAGGCACCTCCGGGATCATCTGCCACGTTGACTTTGACGGGTCCCGGCGCCCACTATCCCGTCACATAGAGATGCGCCTATGTACGTGACCGGCGCGTGGCGCCGGTGGAACGGAGGACCTCATGGCACGATCCGCAAAGCCGCGACCTTGGGCCTTTTCCGGCCGCTCGCTCGCCGCCCTCTACCTGATCCTGACGGCGGGCCCCGTCCTTCTCGCGTCGCTGAGCGGCGGTCTCAACTCGCCGACCGTCTATCCCGTCCTGGCGCGGGCCACGGGCGTCGCGGCGCTGGCGATGTTCATGATGCAGTTCGCCACGTCCGGCCGCTTCGAGGTCATTTCGGGCCGGATCGGCCTCGACCGCACCATGGGCTTTCACCGTCTGGCGGCGGTGGGCGCGCTATGGATGATCCTTCTGCACGTCGTCTTCTTTCTCTTTCGCGGAAAGGACGGCAGCCTCGACATGCTCTGGCAGCGGCTGGTGCTCTACATGACGACGCCCGATCTCGCCTCCGGCATCGTCGCTGCCGGACTGGCCGTCGTGCTCGTTCTCACCGGCAAGCATCTGCGCGGACGGATCATTCCCTATCAGGCTTGGCGGATCGGCCATGGGCTTTTGGCCGTGGCTCTCGTCGTCCTGTCGCTGCAGCACGCCTTCACCCATGCGCGCTTCATGGCCGATCCCTTCGGCGCCACCGCCATTCTCGCGGTTGCGCTGCTCGCCCTGTCCTCGCTTCTCGTGGTCTACGTCCTGCGGCCCCTTCAGGCGTTCCGCCCGGGTTTCAGGGTCGAGAGCGCCCGTGCGCTCAGCCCGAGCGTCGCCGAACTGGTGCTGACCAGCGACCGGCCGGATCGCTTCTCCTTCGCCGCCGGCCAGTTCGTCTGGCTGACCATCGGCCGGCGCCATACCGTCACCGACAACCCCTTCTCCATCGCCTCGGCCCCGTCCGATCTGCCGCGGCTGCGCTTCCTCATCCGCAATGCCGGCGACATGACGGCTGCAGTGCCTCGTCTGGCCCCGGGAACGCCGGTCGGCGTCGACGGGCCGCACGGCAGTTTTACGCTTGACGAAGCAGGTCCCGGACCTTTGCTGCTGCTGGCCGGCGGCATCGGCATCGCGCCGGTGATGAGCCTACTGGGCGAGCTCGCGGCCGCGCGCGACACAAGGCCGATCCGTCTGATCGCCGGCGCGCGAAGCCCGCAGGATCATGTCGTTCGCGGTGAAATTCCACCGCTGATGGCCGGGCTGGACTTCGACGCCATTTTCCTCGCCGACCGCGACGGCGACGGGACAAATTGCGAGACCGGCGCCTGCAGCGCCGATCACGTCAGGCGCGCACTTCAGGGTCTCGACCCCGCCAAGGCGACGGCCTTCGTCTGCGGTCCGCCGCCGATGATGGAGAGCGCCGTGGCGATCCTGCTCGAAGCCGGTGTGCCGCTCGATGGGATCGTCATGGAGCGCTTCGACTTCGACGCCGGCGATGACGCGGTCTGCCATGCGGTCCGTCGGCGCTTCATCGCCCTCATGGCCACGGTCTTTGTTAGCGTGCTGTCCGTCGCACTGATCGCCGCAGCCTGACAGGAACCGCCGAGCAGAAATGTTTTTGCCGGCTCAATGGATACGCAACCCCTTGACGCACGGGAGCTTCGACAGCAGATAAGGCCACATGAAAGCATCCGACGCCGATATCCTCATCATTCCGGGCTACACCAATTCCGGACCCGATCACTGGCAGACCCGTTGGCAGTCGCGGCTGTCGACCGCGCGCCGTGTCGAGCAGGCGGAATGGTCGAAACCGGTGCGCGAGGACTGGGTCGCCCGGTTGATCGAGGAGGTCAATGCCTCGACGCGGCCGGTGGTGCTGGTTGCCCATTCGCTCGGCGTACCGACCCTGGTCCACGCCGTGCCGCACATCGGCGGCAAGGTTAGAGGCGCCTTCCTGGTCGCTCCGCCTGATGTCGCCAATCCGGCGATCCGCCCGAAGCACCTGATGACCTTCGGTCCCTACCCGCGCGAGCCGCTTCCCTTTCCCTCGATCACCGTCGCCAGCCGCAACGATCCCTTCGGCGCCTACGAGCATGCCGACGACATCGCCAATGCCTGGGGGTCGCTGCTGATCGACGCGGGCGAGTCGGGTCATATCAATGCGGAATCCGGCCACGGCCCCTGGCCGGAAGGCACCATGGTCTTTGCCCAGTTCCTGAGCCGGCTATAGGCCGCGGCGCTTTGTCCCACCCTGGGACCCTGCTGCAGCGCATCCATTAAGTCGGCCTTAATTCCCAAGATCTAATCTAGCGCGCAACTCGAAATTGATTTTTCGAAAGAGCTGCCGTTGCGCCAGAGTGTCCAAGTATCCGACGAGCCGACAAAAACGCCTGGCGGCGATTCGCCAGCCTGGCTCGACCATCTGCCCCTGCCCAGCGCCATGCTGGACGGCAAGGGCCGCATCACCGCCACCAATCCAATCTTCCGCACGCTCCTTGCCCATGCGGGCGCGCTTGACGGCGTGGCGCTGTCCGCCCTGCTGGCGCCGGAAGATCGGGCCGCATTCCAGGGCATGCTGGCCGCGGCACTGACGGGAATCGGTCAGCCGCGCAAGCTGGAATTCTCCGTACCGCTGCCGGATGGGTCCCGCCGCTGGCTGGCGGCCACGGCAGCGCCCGTTTCGTCGATCATGGCCGGCGCGGGTCCGACGCTCCTTCTGCAACTCACCGACATTACCGGCTACAAGGACCGCGAGGCCGATCTCGCCGAACGCGAGAGCCGCTGGAACAATGCGCTGGTCGGCTCGTCCTCGGGCGTCTGGGATCTGCGCCTTGATACCGGTTCGATGTATTACTCCGACGTTTGGCGGGCGATCCGCGGCCTCGCCCCCGGCGAGCCGCCGCCGAATTCCGAGGAATGGCTGGAACTGCTGCATCCGGACGATCGCGAACGGGTCCTGCACGCCATCGAGCGCCAGAACGCCGGCGACCCGGCCTACATGACCTTCGACTATCGCGAGCGGCACAAGCTCGGCCACTGGATGTGGATCGAATGCCGCGGCGCCTGCGTGGAATGGAATTCCGCCGGCCAACCGGTGCGCATCATCGGTACCGACACCGACATCACCGGACGAAAGGCTTCGGAGGAAGCGCTCAATCGCATGTCGCGGCGTCTCAAGCTGGCGCTCGACGTCTCGCGCATCGGCGTGTTCGAGGCCGATTTCACCACCGGCACCGCCGACTGGGATGCCGGAATGAGGACCATCTTCGGCCTCGACGGCGATTCGGATGTCCGCATCGGTGGCGAATGGGAGGAGATGCTGCACCCGGAAGACGCGGACCGCGTCATGAAGAAGGTCGAGCATCACGTCGAAAACCTGCTGCCCTTCTCCGATGAGTACCGGGTCGTGCTCGGCGACGGCTCCACCCGCTACATCCGCTCGCGCACCCTGCCCTTCGTCGACAGCGACGGGCACCGCAAGATGATCGGCGCCAATTGGGACGTCACCGCCGACCTTGCCCTGCACAAGGAGCTGGAGCGCGCCAAGACGCTGGCAGAAGCGCGCAACGGCGACCTGGAAAAGGCCAAGGAGCGGATCGAGCACATCGCGCTCCACGATCACCTGACCGACCTGCCGAACCGTCGCTATCTCGACGAACTGCTGGAACAGCTTTCCGGCGACGGCCGGCAGAACGGCGGCGGCCTCGCCATCCTTCACATCGATCTCGACCGCTTCAAGCAGATCAACGACACGCTCGGCCACAGCGCCGGCGACGCCATGCTGCGTCACGCGGCCCGCATTTTGCGCGAAAATGTGCGCGATGGCGACTTCGTCGCCCGGATCGGCGGCGACGAATTCGTCTTCGTGGCGCGTTTCGACGGAAAGCGGCACCAGCTTTCGGCGCTCGCCGACCGGCTGATCAACGAACTGCGCAAGCCGGTGGCCTATGAGGGCCAGGACTGCCGTTTCGGCGCCAGCATCGGCATCGCCTGCGACGCCAGGGGGCGCATCGATCCGCGCCAGCTGCTGCTCAACGCCGACATCGCGCTCTACCACGCGAAGAACAGTGGCCGCGGCCGCTATGCCTATTTCTCGCTCGACCGCCATGACCGCATGAAGGACAGCCGGCGCCTCGCCGACGAAATCCTCCGCGGGCTGGAGCGCGACGAATTCCTGCCCCACTACCAGTTCCAGTTCGACGCCGACAGCCTCGACGTCGTCGGCGCCGAAACGCTGGCGCGCTGGCGCCATCCCGAACGTGGCATCCTGACGCCCGGCACCTTCCTCGCCATCGCCGAGGAGATCGGCGCCGTGGCGGACATCGATGGCCTGATCCTCGAAAAGGCGCTTGCCGATCTGAAGCGCTGGAAGGCGCAAGGGCTGGAAATCCCGAAGATCTCGGTCAACGTCTCCTCGCGCCGGCTGCATGATCCGGCGCTGAAGCACAAGCTCAACGCCCTGTCGTTCGAGCCCGGAACCGTGTCCTTCGAACTGCTGGAATCCATCTTCCTCGACGAGAACGACGAGCAGGCGATGGAAAACCTGCGGCATCTGCGGAAGCTAGGGATCGAGCTCGAGATCGACGACTTCGGCACCGGCCACGCATCGATCGTCAGCCTGCTGCGGCTGAGCCCGCGCACGCTGAAGATCGACCGGGAACTGGTGCAGAAGGTGGCCGAATCGCGGGCACGCCGCAATCTCGTCGGCTCGATCATCGATATCGGCCGATCGCTCGGAATCCGGGTGGTGGCGGAAGGGGTGGAGACGGCCGGCCATGTGCGCGTGTTGCGCTCGCTCGGCTGCGACGTTTTGCAGGGCTACGGCCTGGCGGTGCCCATGTCGTTCGAGGACACGATCGGCTTCATCGGCCGGCAGGACTGGCGCCGCACCGGCCTCGCGTCCTGACCAGGCGCCCTGCGGCGCCCGGCTTGTTCAGACAATTCCGAACGATTACTCGCCCTGGATCTGTGCGACGGCGATGGCCAGAAGTTCCTGCATCTTGGCGCGGATTTCCTCGTCGGTGACAGCAACGCCACCGGCCTTCAGGTCGCCGCCGACCTTGCGCAGAACGTCCTCGTCGCCGGCTTCCTCGAAGTCGGAGGCGACCACTTCCTTGGCATAGGCATCGATGTCGGCCTTGCCGAGCAGACCGCCGGCCCACTGGCCGAGCAGCTTGTTGCGCCGTGCCTCGGCCTTGAAACGAAGCTCCTGGTCGTGCGCGAACTTGTTCTCGAATGCCTTTTCGCGATCACTCATGCCGCTCATCTGCGTCTCCCAAAATATGCCGCCACCATGCGGGTTTCGTTCCCCCATTAATCAAAAGGCGGTACAAAGTGCAATGCGAACTTAGTTGATTCCCCAAGCGCGGCTATGCTTTGGACGATTTCAATCGGGGCGACAACTGTTGCATTGTGAAAAGCCATCTTTTCCGCTAAGGGACCGCTTCAACAATCCACTTGCGTCCCCCTGTGTGACGCCAACAACAGAGAAAAACCAGCCATGAACCGTCGCCGCCGTGTTTACGAAGGCAAGGCCAAGATCCTGTACGAGGGTCCGGAGCCCGGCACGCTGATCCAGTTCTTCAAGGACGATGCAACCGCATTCAACAAGAAGAAGCACGAAGTCATCGACGGAAAGGGCGTTCTCAACAACCGCATTTCCGAATATCTCTTCACGCATCTCAACAAGATCGGCATCCCGACCCACTTCATCCGCCGCATGAACATGCGCGAGCAGTTGATCAAGGAAGTCGAGATGATCCCGCTCGAGATCGTCGTGCGCAACGTCGCCGCGGGTTCGCTCGCCAAGCGGCTGGGCATCGACGAGGGCATCGTGCTGCCCCGCTCGATCATCGAATTCTACTACAAGTCCGATGCGCTCGCCGACCCCATGGTCTCGGAAGAGCACATCACCGCCTTCGGCTGGGCCAATCCGGCCGAGCTTGACGACATCATGGCGCTCGCCATCCGCGTCAACGACTTCCTGTCGGGCCTATTCCTCGGCATCGGCATCCAGCTCGTCGACTTCAAGATCGAATGCGGCCGCCTCTACGAAGGCGACATGATGCGCATCATCCTCGCCGACGAAATCTCGCCGGACAGCTGCCGGCTGTGGGACATCGAGACGCATGAAAAGCTCGACAAGGACCGCTTCCGCCAGGATCTCGGCGGCCTGCTCGAAGCCTATCAGGAAGTGGCCAAGCGCCTCGGCATCATCAACGAAAACGAGCCGCTGCGCGGCACCGGCCCGGTGCTGGTAAAGTAACAAGCCCAGGGAGACTTTAAGAGTGATCAAGGCACGCGTGACCGTAACCCTCAAGAACGGCGTTCTCGATCCCCAGGGCAAGGCGATCGAGGGCGCGCTCGGCGCACTCGGTTTCGAAGGCATCGGCCATGTCCGCCAGGGCAAGGTCTTCGACCTCGAAGTCGAAGGCACGGACAAGGCCAAGGCCCAGGCTGACCTGAAGGCCATGTGCGAAAAACTGCTCGCAAACACGGTGATCGAGAACTATACTATCGCTCTCGACTAAAGGTTGAGGGGCGATTGGATGGCCGAAGTATCCAATGAACTGATGTATGAAGTCCTGAAGAAGATGCAGGCCGACATGGGCATGCTGAAGGAGGGACAACGCGAAACACGACAGGACATCAACAGCCTGCGCGGGGGCACATCCATGTTATGCAGAGCGATCTGAACAATCTTCGTGGAACGGTTACCCAGGTTTTGGATCGTCTCGATCGCATCGAAAATCGTCTGGAGCTGCGGGAGCTCCAGGAAGCACAAGCAAGGTTTGAGCCCCACCCCTGATGCGGCACCGCAAAGAGCGCCGCCATGCCAACCTCCGATACCGAGCTTTCAAAATTCATGAGTTATGTCCTGCGGCATGCCCCGCAGGAGCTGGGGCTTGAGATCGACACCGAGGGATGGACAGATTTTGCTGAATTCCGCGACAAGCTCACCCTCCGCCTTGGCGTGACTGAAGGCGATATAATACGGGTTATCGCGGAAAGCCCGAAAAAGCGCTTCACGCTGATTGACAGCCGCATCCGCGCCGCCCAGGGACACAGCGTCGCTGTTGACCTCGCCGCACAGCAAAGCGTGGCAACGGTACCTCTCTATCATGGAACGACGGCAGCGGCCTGGGACAGCATTAGAACGACTGGCCTAAAGCCGATGGACCGAGCCCATGTGCACCTGTCAGCAGACATTGAAACGGCCCGTCAGGTGGCAACCCGCCGCAAGGGGCCGCATGTCCTGTTGACGGTGGATGCGCCCGCCATGCAGGCCCAAGGTTACGCTTTCCTTCGCGCCGACAATGGCGTATGGCTCACGCAAAATGTCCCGGCGGACTTTCTTTCCATCGTTTCGGAGATCGCCTGATGAAATCAGCCGTCGTTCAGCTTCCTGGCCTCAACCGCGACCGCGACATGATCGCTGCGCTGACGAAGATCTCTGGGACCGCACCGGTCACCATCTGGCAGACCGAGACGACACTTCCGGATGTCGACCTGATCGTCATCCCGGGCGGCTTCTCCTACGGCGACTACCTGCGTTGCGGCGCGATCGCCGCGCGCATGCCGGTCATGCAGGCCGTCAAGGCCGCTGCTGAGCGCGGCGTGAAGGTGCTCGGCGTCTGCAACGGCTTCCAGATCCTGCTCGAGGCGGGCCTCCTGCCCGGCGCCCTGATGCGCAATGCCTCGCTGAAGTTCGTCTGCAAGGAAATCAAGCTCGAGGTCGCTAACGCCGAGACCGATTTCACCCGCGCCTATGCCAAGGGCCAGATCATCCGCTGCCCGGTCGCCCACCATGACGGCAATTATTTCGCCGACGCCGAAACGCTGAGCACCATCGAGGGCAATGGCCAAGTGGTCTTCCGCTATGCCGAGGGCACCAATCCGAACGGCTCGATCAATGACATCGCCGGCGTCATCAACGAGAAGGGCAACGTGCTCGGCATGATGCCGCATCCGGAAAACCTCATCGAAGCGGCCCATGGCGGCAATGACGGGCGCGGCCTGTTTGCTTCGGCGCTCGACGTAATCGCCGCTTAACCAGACCGATGATAGAAGGCCGGGCTCATAACCGGAAAGCACCCCGCATGCGCCCTGCCCTCAGCCTTCTTCTCCTCCCCTTGCTGGCCCTGACCTCGTGCCAGACCGAACAGAAGCACCCCACGGCGCACGGGCAGTCTGCACTCGACGTCATGGAACGCGTGGCGGTCGGCGCCAACAATTGCTGGATCAAGTCGGGCGATCCCGCCTTCAAGGCCTATGCCATGGCGCCGGAGCTTAACTCGTTCTCCGGCAAGCCGCGCATTCTCCTGGTGCGCAAGGGCTCCAGCGACATCCGTCCGCTGCTGGTCGTCCAGGCGGAAGGCAGGCCTGCGCGGCTCGACGCGTTTGGCCCGATGATGAGCGAGCCGGTGGCCGCACGCATCGCCTCCGACGTCACTCGCTGGTCAAAGGGCTCGAAGACCTGCCGATAACCCCGGTTTTGCGCCCGTTTGGCAGTGACTTTTCGCACAAGCCTGTCGCCATTCAAATAAACGTGTGCTAGCGTCTGCCTCGAAATTGCCCGGATTCGAGCTGGATCTCCCATGACGTTGAACGCTTCCCTGCGCCTTGCCATCGCTGTTTGTGCCTTTGCATTCATCCCACTTTCGGCTCGAGAGGCCGCCGCGGCGGACTGGTCCATCAAGGAAGTCCGCGCCGGCGTCACCGGATCGATCCAGGCGCGCAGCACTTTCGAGCCGGGCTTCTTCCCGACCGTCGCGCTCTATTTCGATCCCCTCGACCGGGCTAATGCCGTCACCTGGAAGGACACGCTTCTGCGGCCGCGCGTCAATGTCGGCGCTTCGATCAGCACCGCCGGCGAAGCCAGCCAGGTCTTCGCCGGCCTCGCCTGGACCGTCGACATCACCGATCGCTTCTATCTCGAGCTCGGTTTCGGCGGGGCCGCGCACAATGGCGACAACAAGGACGACGGCACGAACGGCCCCAAGCTCGGTTGCGCCGTGATGTTCCGCGAATCCGCCGCGGCCGGCTTCCGCCTCACCGACAAGCTCGACCTCGTCGCCTCCATCGACCATTCGTCGAATGCCGACCTCTGCGACCCCAATGACGGCATCAGCCATGCCGGCCTTTCACTGGCCTACAAGTTCTAAGGGTCACAACACCACCCAAAGCGTTTATCTCGACATTGGGGCTCCGATCGGAGCGCTGGAGGGTGGACGGCGGCCGAAGCAACCGCTGCCGCACCTTCAGAGCATCAGCAGCCGTGACTTCTGCACCTCCCGCTCGGCATCGATCCGCGTCAGGCCGATATCGCGCAGCTGCTCCTCCGTCAGGTCGTGCAAGGCGAGGCGTCCCGCGCGTTTCATCCGCCAGTGGCACAGTCCCTGCCACAGACGCGCGAGCCAGCGCTTCGGCCGCACCGAAGGGGTGAGCATATCGCCCGCAGAACGGAACAGCGTCTCCCGGGCATAGCCGTCAGGATAGATTGTATCAATTGTATCCACATATCGCGCTAAATCGGTCATATTGCACCTCTGCCTTCCGACATTTCTCGATACAATCGCCCTATATTGACCCGAACACCGAGGCAATGTAGTGAATTGTCATGATGACAAATTGGCTCCCCGACCTTCAGCAAGGCAAAGGCCCGATCTATGTGCGCCTCGCCGACCAGATCGAAACGGCGATCACCGGCGGCAGCCTGCCGGCGGGCGCAAAGCTGCCGCCGCAGCGCAATCTCGCCTATGACCTCGGCATCACCATCGGCACGGTGAGCCGCGCCTATGCGCTGGTCCATGAACGCGGGCTGGTCAGCGGCGAGGTGGGGCGCGGAACCTTCGTGCGCGACACGCATGACGCGCCGCCGGAGGCCAATCTCGATCCGGTGACCGCGTCCCTCGTCGGCACCCGCGCCATCACCCCGCCGCCGGGCAAGATCCGCTTCGACAGCACCGCGGCGCCGGATGTCGGCCAGGGCAGCTATCTGCAGAGCCACATCGCGGTGATCCTCAAGGACCACCCGGCGGATATCGCCAGCTATACGCGGAGCTTTCCCGATCACTGGTTCGCCGCCGGCTCCCGCTGGCTGAGCAAGGGGGACTGGGCCCCGGCACCGCGCGACATCGTGCCGACGCTCGGCGCCCATGCCGGCATCATGGCGGTGATCACCGCCGTGACGTCACCGGGCGACAAGGTCGTGTTCGAGCACCTGACCTATTCGCAGGTAAGCCGCGCCGCGGGGCTGGCCGGACGCCGCACCATCCTCGTCGAGAGCGATGCCGGCGGCGTTCTGCCGGAGGATTTCGAGCGCGTCTGCGCCCAGCAGCACCCCAAGGTCGCCTTCCTCATGTCGTCGGCGCAGAACCCGACGCTCACATCCATGTCGCTCGAACGCCGCCAGGCGATCGTCGACGTCGCGCGTCGCTACAGCGTCTGGCTGATCGAGGACGATCTCTACGGCGCCATGTCGCCGGAGCCCCTTCCGCCGCTGGCCCAGCTCGGGCCCGAGCGCACCTTCATGGTCGGCGGCCTATCCAAGTCGGTCGCCGCCGGGGTGCGCGGCGGATGGGTCGCCTGCCCGCCGCATTTTGCCCAGCGCGTGCGCATCGCCCACAAGATGATGACCGGCGGCATGCCCTTCCTGCTCGCCGAACTCTGCGCAAGGCTCGTCCTGTCGGGCGATGCGACGCGCATCCGGGCGGCCTGCGCCGAAGAGATCGCCGCCCGCGAGGCGCTCGCACGCGAGTACCTTTCGGGCTTCGACTTCGTCTCGCATGCCGCCGTGCCCTTTCTCTGGCTGGCGCTGCCCGATCCGTGGCTGTCGGGCACCTTCAAGCACGCCGCGCTTACCGAAGGCGTGCTGATCGACGACGAGGACGAGTTCAAGGCCGGCCGTTCGGAAAAGGTGCTTCACCGCGCGCGCCTGAGCTTTTCCTCGCCGCAGCACCGCGACGAGGTACGCGCCGGTTTCGCCATCGTCCGGCGCCTCCTGGAGAACGGCAGCGCCGGCTACGACAGCGTCGCCTGAGGCCGAGGGCAGCCAGGGCGACCCGCCTTGCGACAAAGCTTTGCACAGAGCCTGCCGTCAGCCGCATTTTCCTGTCGCACCGTCGGCGTTCATGCGCTAAAGAAGCGCCCAAACCCCGATTTCCGGCAGGCTATCCAGGACCAGCGATGACGATCCCCAACACGATCCAGATCACCCCCGAACTCGTAGCCTCGCACGGGCTGAAGCCGGACGAATACGATCGCATCCTGCAACTGATCGGCCGCGAGCCGACCTTTACCGAGCTCGGCATCTTCTCGGCCATGTGGAACGAGCACTGCTCCTACAAGTCGTCGAAGAAGTGGCTAAAGACGCTGCCGACCAAGGGGCCGCGCGTCATCCAGGGCCCCGGCGAGAATGCCGGCGTGGTCGACATCGACGACGGCGACTGCGTCGTCTTCAAGATGGAGAGCCACAACCACCCGTCCTATATCGAGCCCTACCAGGGCGCTGCGACCGGCGTCGGCGGCATCCTGCGTGACGTCTTCACCATGGGCGCCCGGCCGATCGCCGCGATGAACGCGCTCCGCTTCGGCGCACCCGACCATCCGAAGACCCGCCACCTGGTGTCCGGCGTCGTTGCCGGCGTCGGCGGCTATGGCAATTCCTTCGGCGTGCCGACGGTCGGCGGCGAGGTCGAATTCGACGCCCGCTACAACGGCAACATCCTCGTCAACGCCTTTGCCGCGGGTCTCGCCAAGTCGAACGCCATCTTCCTCTCGGAAGCCAAGGGCGTCGGCCTGCCGGTCGTCTATCTCGGCGCAAAGACCGGCCGCGACGGCGTCGGCGGCGCGACCATGGCCTCTGCCGAATTCGACGAATCGATCGAAGAAAAGCGCCCGACCGTGCAGGTCGGTGACCCCTTCACCGAAAAATGCCTGCTGGAGGCCTGCCTCGAACTGATGCAGACCGGCGCCGTCATCGCCATCCAGGACATGGGTGCCGCCGGCCTCACCTGCTCGGCGGTCGAAATGGGCGCCAAGGGCGACCTCGGCATCGAGCTCGACCTCGACAAGGTTCCGGTGCGCGAAGAGCGCATGACGGCCTATGAAATGATGCTGTCGGAAAGCCAGGAGCGCATGCTCATGGTGCTCGAGCCCTCCAAGGAAGAGGTCGCCAAGGCGATCTTCGTCAAATGGGGCCTCGACTTCGCCATCGTCGGCCACACCACGGACGACCTGCGTTTCCGCATCATCCACCAGGGCGAGGAAGTCGCCAACCTGCCGATCAAGGATCTCGGCGACCAGGCGCCGGAATACGACCGTCCCTGGGTCGAGCCCAAGACCCCGGCGCCGCTCGCCGAGAACGACGTGCCGCAGGCCGACGTGGCCGATGCGCTGGTCAAGCTCGTCGGCTCGCCGAACAATTCCTCGCGCCGCTGGGTGTATGAACAGTATGACACGCTGATCCAGGGCAATTCGCTGCAGCTGCCCGGCGGCGATGCCGGCGTCGTGCGCGTCGACACCCATCCGAAGAAGGCGCTGGCCTTCTCCTCCGACGTCACGCCGCGCTATGTCGAAGCCGATCCGTTCGAAGGCGGCAAGCAGGCGGTGGCCGAATGCTGGCGCAACATCACCGCGACCGGCGCCCTGCCGCTCGCCGCCACCGACAACCTCAATTTCGGCAATCCGGAAAAGCCTGAGATCATGGGCCAGATGGTCTTCGCCATCAAGGGCATCGGCGAGGCCTGCAAGGCCCTCGACTTCCCGATCGTCTCGGGAAATGTCTCGCTCTACAACGAGACCAACGGCCAGGCCATCCTGCCGACCCCGACCATTGCCGGCGTCGGCCTCCTGAAGGACTGGGCGAAGATGGCCCGCATCCGTTTCGCCGCCCAGGGCGAAGCCGTGCTTCTCGCCGGCGCACCGTCGGGCTGGGGCAGCCATCTCGGCCAGTCGGTCTATCTGCGCGACATCCACGGCCGCACCGACGGCCCGGCGCCGCATGTCGACCTGGCGCATGAGAAGAAGGTCGGCGACTTCGTCCGCGGCCTGATCGAGGACGGCCTGGCAACGGCGGTCCACGACTGCTCGTCGGGCGGGCTGGCGCTGGCCGTCGCCGAAATGGCCATGGCCTCTGGCATTGGCGCCACCGTCAATGCGCTCAACGACGCCGATCCGATCGCTGTCTTCTACGGCGAGGACCAGGGCCGTTACGTAGTGACCGTCAACCAGGACAATGTCGACGCGGTGCAGATGCGCGCCGAAGCCGCAGGCGTCTTCTGCCCGTGGATCGGCCGCACCGGCGGTAACAATGTCGTGCTGGGCGACGCCCGTCCCGTCGCAATTGAGGAATTGCGTTCGGCGCATGAATCGTGGTTCCCTCGCTATATGGACGGCAGCATCGCCTGAGGCGGTGCTTCGCATACGCAGGAGAAGCAGACATGGCTATGAAACCCGGTGACATCGAAGACCTGATCAAGGCCGGCATTCCCGGCGCGAAGGTGGTCATCCGCGACCTCGCCGGCGACGGCGATCACTATGCGGCCGAAGTCGTGGCAGAGGCGTTTCGCGGCAAGTCGCGCGTTCAGCAGCACCAGATGGTCTATGACGCCCTGAAGGGCAATATGGGCGGCGTGCTGCATGCACTCGCCCTGCAGACCTCCATTCCGGACTGAAGCGCCAGGGAAGCGTCAGATGGCTGATCTCGTCAAGGAAGTGATCGAAAACGTCGTTCAGGGCGTGCTCAAGGAAATCCTGAAGAAAACGACCGGCCGCGGCACGACGCGCCGCCGCAAGCGGCAGACCCGCTCGGCCACGACCGGGCGTTTCGTCAGGAAGACCAGCCGCCCGCGCAAGCCGGCGAAGAAGCAGGTCAGCCGCCGGCGCACCGCCGCCAATCGCAGCCGCCAGCGCACCCGCTGACGACCGCAGGCCAGTCATGCGTATTTGCGCTCTGGCAAAGACAGCGACTGCTTGCTATTTAGAATGCACAAGTGAGACAGCGGCCCTTGAAACCGCATGTGAAAGGATATCCCATGAGCGTCCAAGATTTCATCGCCAATGAAGTGAAGAGCAACGACGTGGTGCTGTTCATGAAGGGAACACCGCAGTTCCCGCAGTGTGGTTTCTCCGGCCAGGTCGTCCAGATCCTCGACTACGTGGGCGTCGACTACAAGGGCATCAACGTGCTCGCCGACAACGAGATCCGCCAGGGCATCAAGGACTATTCCAACTGGCCGACCATTCCGCAGCTCTACGTCAAGGGCGAATTCGTCGGCGGCTGCGACATCATCCGCGAGATGTTCCAGGCGGGCGAATTGCAGAAGCATTTCGAGGACCAGGGCGTCGCCGTACGCGGCGCTGCCTGACCCGATCCGTCATCCGCGTTTAGCGGATTTCGTCATACACTCAC
Organism: Rhizobium sp. Q54; assembly: GCA_943370615.1. Taxonomy (GTDB): domain Bacteria; phylum Pseudomonadota; class Alphaproteobacteria; order Rhizobiales; family Rhizobiaceae; genus Allorhizobium. The sequence goes on along the minus strand of CALRRQ020000028.1, from coordinate 22,191 downwards.
CTTTTTCAAGGCGTTGCCCCAAGCAACGCCTTATCTCTGTTTTGGATATTGAGCCATGTCTACAACGTTACAGCCGGCGCCCGCCAATTTGCGGGGTATGGGCCGGGTCGAATTCATCGCCATGATGGCCTTCCTGATGTCGCTCAACGCGCTGGCCATCGACATCATGCTGCCGGGCCTGCAGGAGATCGGCAAGGCGCTGAACGTGGTCAACGAGAACCACCGCCAGTATGTCGTCTCCGCCTATCTGATCGGCTTCGGCGTCGCCCAGCTGTTCTACGGCCCGATCGCCGACCGATTCGGCCGCCGCCGTCCGATGCTGTTCGGCCTCGGCATCTACATCCTGTCGTCGCTCGCCGTCGTCCTGGTCCCCTCCTTCGCCAGCCTGCTGGTGCTGCGCTTCGTCCAGGGCATCGGCTCGGCCGCGACCCGCGTCATCACCGTGTCGATCGTGCGCGACGTCTACGGCGGCCGGCAGATGGCGGAAGTCATGTCGCTGATCATGATGGTCTTCATGGTCATCCCGGTCATTGCGCCGGGAACTGGCCAGGTCATCATGTTCATGGGGCACTGGCACTGGATCTTCGTCTTCATGGCGGCCTCCGCCATGGTGGTCGGCCTGTGGATGTTCATCCGCCTGCCCGAGACGCTGACGGCCACGGACGTCCGCCCCTTCACCGTCGCGTCGATCTACCAGGGTTTCCGCATCGTGCTGACCAACCGCATCGCGCTCTGTTACACGATCGCCAGCACCTTCATCTTCGGCGCCCTGTTCGGCTTCATCAACTCGGCCCAGCAGGTCTATGTCGGCATCTACGATCTCGGCGCCTGGTTCGCCGCCGCGTTCGCCGGGGTCGCGTTGTTCATGGCGCTGTCGTCCTTCGTCAATTCCAGGCTGGTCGGCCGGATCGGCATGCGGCGCCTGTCGCATGCCTCGCTGCTCGGCTTCATCGCCATCAACTTCGTCTGGCTGGTGGCGCAGGTGCTGGGACCCCAGCCCATGCCCTTCCCGCTGTTCATGGTGTTCTTCTCGCTCGCCATGTTCCAGTTCGGCTGGATCGGCTCGAACTTCAACTCGCTGGCCATGGAGCCGCTCGGCCATGTCGCCGGCACGGCCTCGTCCGTGCTGGGCTTTATGGGCACGGTCGGTGGCTCGCTGATCGGGGCTGCAATCGGCCAGGCCTATGACGGCACGGCCCTGCCGATGGTCGCGGGCTATTTCACCGTATCGGTAATCGGCCTCGTCTTTGTGCTGATCGGCGAGCGCGGCGTGCTGTTCCGCCAACAGAATCCGCGCGTCTGACGACCGCGGCCAGGACATGAAAAAGGCGCGAGGACCACAAATCCCCGCGCCTTTTCTTTTTTGACCTAAACTCGCACTCTCAGAGCGTGAAGACTTTTTCACGCAGTTCCTGCCAGCTGTCGCGGTCCGGCGCGAGCAGAAGGCCGCCTTCGAAATTGTGCGGCAGGTAGGGCGAGCCGTCGAGGCGCGCGACATGGGCGCCCGCTTCCTGCGAAATCAGCGTGCCGGCCAGGTGATCCCAGGGCATCAGCTTCTTGTACATCAGGAAATGCAGGTGACCGGCGGCGAAGGTGCGGTATTCATGCGCCGAGCAGCGATAGCTGGTGAACAGCCGGACCTCGGCGAGATTGGCGAGGATCTGCCGCTTGGCCGCGGTCTCCATATAGGTCAGCGCCGCGATGCCGACCATCTGGTCGAGCGGCACGGCGGGTGCGACCGCCACCTGCGCCTGCGACCCGTCCGGGCCGCACATCCAGGCGCCGGAGCCCTTTTCGGCGATCAGCCAGTCATTGCCCATCGGATCGTAGATGATGCCGGCGACGGTCTCGCCCCTCGACACCACGCTCAGCATCACGCCGAACAGCGGCAGGCCGGCGGCATAGTTGAAGGTGCCGTCGATCGGATCGACGATGACGGCGAGATCGGCGTCGGCGATCCGGTCGAGCAGCCCCGGGTCGGCGGCGACCGCCTCCTCGCCGATGAACACCGCGTCCGGCATGGCTTCTGACACCCGCTCACGAATCAGTTCTTCCGCCGCCTCGTCGGCCTCGGTGACGAGGTCGATCGCCTCGGTCTTCATCCGCACGTCGCCATCGCCCAGCTTGCGGAAGCGCGGCAGGATCTCCGTCGCCGCCGCTTCCTGGAGCGCGTTGGCGAGCGCCGCGATGTCGAGTTCGGCCATGGTCAGACGTCCTTTGTCATAAGGGAGGAAAAGTCGAAGAGTTTTGGATCGAGCAGATGCGAGGCATCGACATGGCCGAGCGCGCGCAGCATGGCGTCCTTGCGGCCCGGCATCTTCGCTTCGATGCCGGCCAGCATCTCCTTCATAGCATTGCGCTGCAGGCCGTCCTGCGAGCCGCAGAGATCGCAGGGGATGATGGGGAATTCCATGGCGGCGGCAAAGCGCGCCAGATCGTCCTCGGCGGCATAGGCGAGCGGGCGCAAGAGCATCAGGTCGCCTTCGTCGTTCAACAGCTTGGCCGGCATGGCCGAGAGCCGGCCGCCGTGGAAGAAGTTCATGAAGAAGGTCTCGAGGATATCCTCGCGGTGATGGCCGAGCACCAAGGCGTCGCAGCCCTCCTCGCGCGCCACCCGGTAGAGATTGCCGCGGCGCAGGCGCGAACAGAGCGAACAATAGGTCGCGCCGGTCGGCATCTTTTCCTTCACCACCGAATAGGTGTCGCGATATTCGATGCGGTGTTTCACGCCGATCGACGCCAGATAGTCCGGCAGCACATGCTTGGGAAAATTCGGCTGGCCCTGGTCGAGATTGCAGGCGACGAGTTCCACCGGCAACAGGCCGCGCCATTGCAGGTCGAGCAGGATGGCCAGCAGGCCGTAACTGTCCTTGCCGCCGGAAAGGCCGACCAGCCAGCGCTTCTGGCCCTTCGTCATGTCGAAATCGGTGATCGCCTGGCGTACCTGGCGGATCAGCCGCTTGCGCAGCTTGTTGAAGCCGACCGAGCGCGGCGCATGCGCAAAGACCGGATGCACGCCGGCCGCGTCCGCGGCGAATTCCTCATCCTCGGCGGACGGGTCGATGGTGAGGTCGGCGGACAGAACGGTCATGGCTTCAGGCTCCACGGGCGCAGCGGGCGCGCGCCCTGCCAATGCCCGGTTGATGCGGCAAGATCAAGTCCCGAATACCGACCAGCCCGTGCGCGTCGCCAGCATTTCGAGCGCCACGGAGCCGAGCGCCGAATTGCCGACCTTGTTGAGGCCCGGCGACCAGACGGCGATCGAGGCCTTGCCCGGGGCGATGGCAAGAATGCCGCCGCCGACGCCGCTCTTGCCCGGCAGGCCGACATGGAAGGCGAAGTCGCCCGAGCCGTCATAATGGCCGCAGGTCAGCATCAGCGCATTGATGCGCCGCGCCCGCTTGGGCGAGACGACGGAATAGCCGCTGATCGGATCGGCGCCCTGGGCGGCGAGGAACAGACCAGCGCGCGACAGCTGGCGGCAGGTCATCGACAGCGCGCACTGGTGGAAATAGACGCCGAGCACATGATCGACCTCATGGTGCAGGTTGCCGAAGGAGCGCATGAAGTTGGCGAGCGCATAATTGCGGAAACCCGTTTCCGTCTCGGATTTGGCAACCGCCCTGTCGATGCTGATCGTCTCGTCGTCGGCGAGATAACGCACGAAGCGCAGCACCTCGCCGATCGCCTCCTTCGGTTTGTGGCCGGCCAGCACCATGTCGCAGACGACGATCGCGCCGGCATTGATGAAGGGATTGCGAGGGATTCCGTGTTCCTGCTCGAGCTGCACGATCGAATTGAAGGCCGAACCCGAGGGCTCACGGCCCACGCGTTTCCAGATCGATTCGCCGGCCTTGCCGAGCGCCAGCGTCAGCATGAAAACCTTCGAGACGCTCTGGATGGAGAACGGCGTCGCCGCATCGCCGGCGGTGAAGATCTGGCCGTCCACCGTGGTCAGCGCGATGCCGAACTGATTGGGATCGACCTTGGCAAGTTCGGGAATGTAATCGGCGACCTTGCCCTCGCCGCGCCTCTCGGCAAGCGACAATGCGATGTCGTCGATGATCGCCTGAAGGTCCATCCGCTTCCTCTCACAGCCCAGTCCAGCTGATCCATATTCGCCGCAAAATATTGCGGCGCAAATAGAAAAAGCCGCCCCGAAAGGCGGCTTTCAAAAATCCGGTCGTTAAGCGATCAGCGCGAGTAGAATTCGACGACCAGCTGCGGTTCCATGACGACAGCGTAGGGAACGTCGGACAGGCCCGGAACGCGAACGAAGGTGGCAACCATCTTGTTGTGGTCGACTTCGATGTAGTCCGGAACGTCACGCTCGGCGAGCTGGACCGATTCGAGAACGGTGACCAGCTGCTTCGACTTCTGGCGAACTTCGATCACGTCGCCGGCCTTGCAGCGGTACGAGCCGATGTTGACCTTGACGCCATTGACGGTGACGTGGCCGTGGTTGACGAACTGACGGGCAGCAAAGACCGTCGGGACGAACTTGGCGCGGTATACGATCGCGTCGAGGCGCGATTCGAGCAGACCGATCAGGTTCTCCGAGGTGTCACCCTTGCGGCGGTTGGCTTCGTCGTAGGTGGCGCGGAACTGCTTTTCGCGCAGGTCGCCGTAGTAGCCCTTCAGCTTCTGCTTGGCGCGCAGCTGCACGCCGAAGTCCGAAAGCTTGCCCTTGCGGCGCTGGCCGTGCTGGCCCGGGCCGTATTCGCGACGGTTGACCGGGGACTTCGGACGGCCCCAGATATTTTCGCCCATACGGCGATCGATTTTGTACTTGGATGCAGCGCGCTTGCTCATCGCATTTCCTTTACAACAGGTTACACCAGTCTGTTGCCAAACTGGATCAAGGAAACACGCCCTCCTCTGAACTCCGTTTTGGAAGCTCTGACAGGCCTCTCACATAAAGCGTATGGAAAGAGCCACGGGACATGTCAAAGAAAACACCGGGCGACTGGCCCGGCGTTGGTGGGGTCATTAGCGGTGGATCACGCGAAAGTCAACGGCTTGCGCTTGAACTAATTGGGCCAACAACCATTTGGGGGAAACGCAGCACCGGGTCCCTCTGACGCGAGTGCCGGATTCCCGTGATGTCGGAGCTGCGATCATTAACCGTTCCGGCAAAGGAAACCCATAATGGATTTTCTTTGGACAGACTTCCTGGGGACCGCCGTCTGGATGTGGTTCTCCTTCCTGGCCCTTGTCATATTCCTACTCGCTCTCGACCTCGGCGTCCTGCATAAAAAGAGTGCCGAGATCGGCATTCGCGAAAGCTTCCTTCTCTCCGCCTTTTACATGTCGCTCGGTCTCGCCTTCGGTGGCTGGGTCTGGTGGCAGTCCGGCCAGCAGGCCGGCATCGAATACCTGACGGGTTTCGTCGTCGAGAAGAGCCTGGCGATGGACAACATCTTCGTCATCGCCATGATCTTCGGCTATTTCGCCATCCCCCGCGCCTATCAGCACAGGGTCCTGCTCTGGGGCATTCTCGGCGTCATTGTCTTGCGCGGCATCATGATCGCCGCCGGCGCCTCGATCGTCGAGAACTACCACTGGGTGCTCTACCTCTTCGCCGCCTTCCTGATCGTCACCGGCATCAAGATGCTGCTGACGGCCGACAAGGAATACGACGTCTCGGGCAATCCCGTGCTGCGTTTCCTGCGCAGGCACCTGCCGGTCACGGAGAAGCTCGAGGGGCATCACTTCTTCGTCCGGCGCGAAGATCTGATGACGGGCCGGATGAGGACCTATGTCACGCCGCTCTTCCTGGCGCTGGTCATGGTCGAACTCGCCGACCTGGTCTTTGCCGTCGATTCCATCCCGGCGGTCTTTGCGATCACCACCGACCCCTTCATCGTCTACACCTCGAACATCTTCGCTATTCTCGGCCTGCGCGCGCTCTACTTTGCGTTGTCGGCGCTCATCCACCGCTTCGCCTACCTGAAATATGCGCTGTCGGTTGTGCTGATCTTCATCGGCGCGAAGATCTTTATCGCCGACATGCTGGGGCTCGCCAAGATCCCGCCGCTGGTCTCGCTCGGCGTGACCGTCGGTATACTCGCCGCCGGCATATTCGGTTCGCTCTGGGCGACCCGGAACGAGGGCAAGACCGGCTCCACGGCGCTGGAGCAGAAGTAAGGACGAAAGGGCGGTCTTCGGGCCGCCCTTTTCGCCTCCCCGGCGCTCGCCACGCTTCCCGCATTTCGGCGACGGAGCATTCACCTCGAGCGGCGGCGCGGCTATAGATGGTCGACCCCGCAACCGCAGATCGGAATCGCCCATGACCGACACCGTCCTCGACCGTCTTCTTCGCTATGTGGTAATCGACACCCAGTCCGATCCGACCTCATCGGCACAGCCCTCGACCGAGAAGCAGAAGACCCTCGGCCGCCTGCTGGTCGACGAACTGCTGGCGATCGGGCTTGGCGACGCGCATCTCGACGAGCACGGCAATGTCTATGCGACCCTGCCCGCAAATGTCGAAAAGCAGGTCCCCGTCATCTGCTTCTGCTCGCACATGGACACGGCACCGGACTTCACCGGGACCAACGTCAAGCCGCAGGTCGTGCGCAACTATGCCGGCGGCGACATCCGCCTGACCGGCGATCCCAACCAGGTCATCCGCCTCGCCAACAACCCGGAACTGAACGACCAGATCGGCCATGACATCGTCACCACCGACGGCACGACGCTGCTCGGCGCCGACGACAAAGCCGGCATCGCGGAGATCATGACCGCCGTGCAGTTTCTCGCCGCCAATTCCGACATCCCGCACGGCACGGTGAAGGTGCTGTTCACCACCGATGAGGAGATCGGCCGCGGTGCCGACAAGGTCGACCTGAAGAAACTCGGCGCCGAATTCGGCTACACGCTGGACGGCAGCACGGTCGGCGAGATCGAGGACGAGACCTTTTCGGCCGACGGCGTCGACATTACCATTTCCGGCGTCGCCATTCATCCGGGCACCGCCAAGGGCAAGATGGAGAATGCCATCAAGATCGCCGCCGAGATCGTCGCCCGCCTGCCGAAGGACCAGGCGCCGGAGACGACGGAAGGGCGCCAGGGCTTCATCCACCCGACCGACATCAGCGGCTCGATGGAGGGTGCAAGGCTCAGCTTCATCATCCGCGACTTCGACGACAAGGGCCTTGCGGAGAAGGAAGCCCTGCTGGAACGGATCAGCAAGGACGTGATGGCCGGTTATCCCGGCTCGACCTACAGCTTCGTCGTCAGGGAGCAGTATCGCAACATGAAGGTCGTGCTCGACCGGCATCCGCAGGTCGTCGACTACCTCGTCGAGGCGGTGAAGCGCGTCGGGCTCGACCCGGTCCGCCACAGCATCCGCGGCGGCACCGATGGCTCACGCCTGTCCTTCATGGGCCTGCCCTGCCCCAACATCTATACCGGCGGTCATGCCTATCACTCGCCGCTCGAATGGGTGAGCCGGCAGGACATGGAGAAATCCGTCGAGACCATCGTCGAGCTGGTGAGGGTCTGGGAGGAAAGGACGCCGGCGTGACCGATCCCTTCGACCTCGAACGCTTCGTCGAAGCCCAGCAGCCGGTCTATGCGCGGGTTCTGGGCGAGCTTCGCGCCGGGCATAAGACGAGCCACTGGATGTGGTTCGTCTTTCCGCAGATCCAGGGCCTTGGCGGTAGTCCGATGGCGATCCGCTACGCGATCGCGTCGCTTGCCGAAGCGCGTGCCTATCTCGACCACCCGGTGCTTGGGCCGCGGCTCAGCGAATGCTGCGAAATCCTCGAGGGGCTGGAGGGCAGAACCGCCGAGGCGATCTTCGGCTATCCGGACGTGCTGAAGCTCAGATCGTCGCTCACGCTCTTCTGCCGCGCCGCCGGCCAGGGCAACAGCATGTTCAACGCGCTTCTGGCAAAATACTATGAGGGCAAATCCGACCCGCAGACGCTGGAGCTAATCGCCTAGTTATCTGCCGCTCACTCCGCCGCCGAGGGAACCTCGCAATCGTCCGTGGCATTCGGATCGCCGGGCTCCGTCTCGACCTGCAGGTCCGGGAAGGCGACGATGCGCTTGCCGGCGAAGTCGGTATGGACGACAATCAGATTGTGTTCCTCGAAATAGCCGAGCAGACGGCGGGCACGGCGGGCCGAATGGGTGCCATAGGCCTTGGCGATGCACTGGTCCGAGGGGCAGGCCTCGCCGCGGATCGCGGCGCGCGCCATCAGAAGAAAGACGCCCTGCAGGTCGTCGGAGACGCGCTGCGACAGGTCGAGCGCCATGGCCCAGCTTTCGCTGCCGGCAGTCTCCTCGTCGACGCCGGAGCGGGTGATCGCCACGCGGCGGCGGAATTCGCCCATGGCCATCGGCGGACCCGCCACGCGCCGCATGCGGGCGCGCACCAAAAACTCCTGATAGAGAACCGAATCGGTGCGATAGGCAGCCTGCGGATCGGCGAGGATCTCGGCGAGCACCTGCGCCAGCTTCTCCTCGCGTTCCTCCAGAGACATTTCCGGCGCCGACGGCCGGCCCTCGACCGGGCCGGCAGCACCGCTCGCCGCCGGTGCAGCCTTCGACAGTTCGGCGAGGATGTCGGTGGTCGGCCGTGGCGCCGGCGGCGCGCGCCTGACGATCGGCCGGGCGAATTCTTCCGGATCGGGCGTGAAGATCAGATCCTCGACGTCCTGCGGCGCATCCGGGAGCGGCATCAGTTTCGGGCTCGACGAGCGCGCCGAGGTCTCGACCGCGCCGATGACGATCGGCAGCGGCCGGCGCGACAGGGCCGGCCCGAGCGCGACGAAATTGCCGCGCTTCAGGTCGCGGAACATTTCCGCCTGGCGCCGGTCCATTCCAAGCAGGTCGGCCGCTCGCGCCATGTCGATGTCGAGGAAGGTGCGGCCCATGAGGAAGTTCGAGGCTTCGGCCGCGACGTTCTTGGCAAGCTTGGCCAAGCGCTGCGTGGCGATCACGCCGGCAAGCCCGCGCTTACGCCCGCGGCACATCAGGTTGGTCATCGCGCCGAGCGACATCTTGCGCGCATCCTCCGAGACGTCGCCGCCGACGGACGGGGCAAACATCTGCGCTTCGTCGACCACCACCAGCACCGGATACCAGTATTCGCGCTCGGCATCGAACATGCCGTTGAGGAAGGCGGCGGCGGCGCGCATCTGCTGTTCGATGTCGAGGCCTTCGAGAGTCAGCACGCAGGAGACCCGGTGCTGGCGGATGCGGTTGGCGATGCCCGCAAGCTCGGCCTCGGTGCGCTCGCCATCCACCACCAGATGGCCGAACCGGTCGGACAGGGTGACGAAGTCGCCTTCCGGGTCGATGATGACCTGCTGCACCCACGGCGCCGACTGTTCGAGAAGTCGCCTCAGCAGATGCGATTTGCCCGATCCGGAATTGCCCTGCACGAGAAGACGCGTGGCCAGAAGCTCCTCGATATCGAGCTTGGCCGGCTCCCCGCCCGACAGAGTACCCATATCGATTCCGACCTGCACCAATACCACCTCGTCTGATCACGCGCTCGCCGGACGAACACCTCGCCCCGCGAACCACAGATGCTTTAGCAAATAAACTGCGAATCGGCGTCGAGAAAGACCCGGCATCAACAGGCAATTATGCCTCAGGGACCGAAAGACTGCGAGCGCCGGGCGCATGTTTCCGCTCCTCGTCGAACCGAATGCCCGTGGCGAAGGGCCGGACCGGGCAGACGCGGCACGGTTTGCCTCTGAGGGCTTCGGCAGGATTTGCCGCCGAAGCCCTCAGGCGCAGTGTCACAGCCGGATGTCCCAGGCGTTGAAACGCCGCGGACGCCGCCAGGTCTCCGGCGGCAGCATGCCGATGTCCCGCAGCATGTAGTCGGACAGACCGTGGACCGAATTGGACCTGCGGCGTCGTTTCCACGCGACATAGACAAGAGCCCGGGCCGATGCCCATACACCGAATTTCCGGCACAGGTCGTCGACCGCCGCGAGGGGGTCGTCTGCAATTATAGATTGTTCCTTATACATAGCTTTTCCGTCCCGGCGCAGCGACGCAACCAGGTCCTCTCGATGGAAAACAAGCGTGTGAGACGAGCGGGAAAACGCGGTTACGCGTCTCGACGGTCGATCACATCAGTTCTGCTGAAAATGGCGCCAGACGCCGGGAGATCCTGGACGGAAGACCGTTCAGGCGGTAGTTCGCGACCCCGAAGCGCACTGCGCCGAGAGAAGGAACATTGATCCGCCAGCAAGGCGCATGAATGCAAAATGATGTGTCATCGACGCCTCCTGTGTTTGTGTTGCGGACGGCCACAAGCTCTCACAAGACAAAGCAACCGACAAGTGCGCAATTGCGGATTGCAAAGATCGGCGGGTCAGCGTTGCAGATTGGCAACAAGTCGAAACCGGCCACCCCGCCCGAGACGGCAGCGGAAACATCAGCCTAGAGGGGCGGCGATCCGCGGCAGGACGCCGTCAGATCGACGGCTCACCGACCGGCGAGACCAAGAGCTTGTCGATGCGCCGTCCGTCGAGGTCGATCACCTCGAAGCGCCAGCCATTGGCCTCGAAGCTTTCGCCGAGTTCGGGGATGCGCTTCAGCTCGGCGATCACATAGCCGGCGACCGTCGTGTAGTCAGGATCGGATTCGACCGGGATGCGGATGCGGTCGACGAACTCGTCGATCGGCGTCCAGCCGGCCACGAGATAGGACCCGTCCTCGCGGCGCACCACATAGGGCTCCTCGTCCTCGTATTCCTGGAACACGCCGGTGATCGCTTCCAGAATGTCGCCGGAAGTGATGATCCCTTCGAAATGCCCGTATTCGTCGTAGACGAGCACCATGTGCAGCGGTGTCTTGCGGATCGCCTGGATGATGTCGACGGCGCTGGCGAGGTCGGAGACGATCGGCACTTCGCTCAGGTGCTCACGGATATCGAAGTCCGAGCCGAGCGCGATGGCATCGTAGATGCGCTTGGAAAACAGCACGCCGATGATCTCGTCGGAATCGCCGGAGCGGACCGGCAGGCGCGAATGCGCGGCACTGCGCAGCTTGTCGCGGATTTCCTCGAGCGTGTCGTCGACGTCGAGCACCTCGACGTCGCGGCGCGGCGTCATCAGGCCGCGCGCTGTACGGTCGGCAAGGCGCATGACGCCGGAGATCATCGCCGATTCTTCGTTCTCGATGACGCCGGCGCTCTGTGCTTCGGCCAGCACCGACTTGATTTCCTCGTCGGTCACCGTGCCCGCCGAAACGCCCTGCTGGCCAAGCAGCCGCAGCAGCAGCCGTCCGGAATTGTCGAGCAGCCACACGAGCGGTGCCGCGACCTTGGACAGGATCAGCATGGGCGCGCCGATCTTGGCGGCGACCGCTTCGGGATTACGCAGGGCGATCTGCTTCGGCACCAGTTCGCCGACGATCAGCGACAGATAGGTGATCATCACCACGACAGAACCGACGCCGAGGGCGCTCGCCACGTTTTCAGAGATCCCCTGCTCGGCCAGCCATGCGGCCAGCCGCGCGCCAAGCGTGGCGCCGGAAAAGGCACCGGACAGAACGCCGACCAGCGTGATGCCGATCTGCACCGTCGACAGGAAGCGGCCCGGTTCCTCGGCGAGCCTGAGCGCAATGGCCGCGCCGCGATTGCCCTGTTCGGAAAGCACCTTGAGGCGCGTCGTGCGCGAGGAGACGACCGCCATCTCGGACATGGCCAAAACGCCATTCAGAATGGTCAGCAAGGCAACGATCAGAATTTCCGTAAACAAAATAAGCTCGAGGCTCCTGTGAAAATGCGATCTGTCCGGCGACGGCCAAGCTCTCTACCATGTTTGGCCGTCGCCTTCCAAATATCGGCGAGAAGATTTAGCGGTCCGCCGCCACCTTTAGCAAGGGCGTTGCGATGTCGAGGCCAAAACCCTGCATCAGCCGGCGGGTGGAGAAATCCGGATTGCCCGAGGTGAAGACGGCAAAGTCGAAGTTATCAGGATGTTCCGCCCCCTCGGCGAGCGGCACCAGGCGCCGGGCCTGGCGGGCGATCGCCTCCGCCGGATCGAGCCAGTCGACCGGCCAGGGAGCGAGCCGACGAAACACATTGGCGAGGAACGGATAGTGGGTGCAGGCGAGCACGACGATGTCGGTGCGCCCGCCGTCCTTCTCGACGAAACACGGGGCGATCTCCGCCAGCACCGCCTCGTCCGACACCGGCTCGCCGCGGATATAGGCTTCCGCCATCCGCGCAAGGTTTTCCGAGCCCACCAGCCGGACATGGCATTTGGCGGCAAAGGACTGGATGAGATCGCGGGTATAGGCGCGCTTGACCGTGCCGGGCGTGGCGAGCACCGAGACGAGCCCGGACCGGGTGCGCTCGGCCGCCGGCTTGATCGCCGGGACCGTGCCGATGAAGCGCATGTCGGGAAAGGCGTGTCGCAGATCGGTGCCGGCGAGGGTAAAGGCGGTGTTGCAGGCGACGATCACCGCTTCCGGGTCATAGGTCGCGAACAGTTCGGCAAACAGGTCGAGGATGCGCTTCCGAAGCGGCGCTTCCTCCCAGCCACCATAGGGAAAGCCGGCATCGTCGGCGACATAGATGAAGCCGCGCTCCGGCATCAGGACGCGCGCCTCGCGCAGCACGGTCAATCCGCCGATGCCGCTGTCGAACACCAGCACCGGCTTCAGTTCATTCCCCGTCTGCGCCATCGTCCGCCCCGTCCAAGTCCTGCCAAGGGCCCGCCTTGCCGCGCGGGCTCTTGCGGCTGTATCGGTCGAATGTGGCGAAAACGCCGCGCATGATGCTGATCTCCTGCTCGGAATAGGCGCGGCGCGTCAGCACGGCGCGCAGATTGTCGAGCATCTTCGGCTTCTTGGCCGCAGGCCGGAAATAGCCCCGCGCATCGAGCGCCTCCTCGACGGATTCGATCATGCCGAACAGCTGCTCCTTGGTCGCCGGCTTCTGCTCGAGCGGCTGGAACGAGGTTTCGGCCAGATCCTCCAGCCCGCCCTTCATCCACTCATAGGACATCAGCAGCACGGCCTGGGCAATGTTGAGCGAGGCGAAGGCCGGATTGACGGGAAAGGTGACGATCTCGTCGGCGAGCGCCACTTCCTCGTTGGTGAGCCCCCAGCGTTCGCGCCCGAACATGATGCCGGTCGCCTCGCCCGCCCTGAACTTCTCCCGCAGGGTCGCAGCCGCCACCACCGGCGAGCGGACCGGCTTGAAGCCGTAGCGCTCGCGCGCGGTCGTGGCATAGACGAAATTGAGGTCGGCCAATGCCTCTTCCAGAGTCTCGAAGACGCGGGTTCCGTCGATCACATGGTCGGCCTTGGAGGCCGCCGACCGCGCCTTCTCGCTCGGCCAGCCGTCGCGCGGATTGACCAGGCGCAGTTCCGACAGGCCGAAATTGGCCATGGCGCGCGCCACCATGCCGATATTCTCGCCAAGCTGCGGCTCGACGAGAATGATCGCCGGCCCCTCGGCCAGAAGTTCGCGTTCGCTGTTGGTGCCTGACATGATATTCCCTGGATGCATATTCTCTCAGCCGGCCTTAGCAAGTCATCGGGGCGTTGAGAATAGCGAAACCGCCCTATGGCCCGGCAAGCGCCCGGTTTCACGCTTGTGCCCGCCCGGTTGCCCCGCACCGTCGCCCGTCGAGCACAAGCATCAGGATAGGCCGACAGAAGGCGGAAAGGCGTCAGCGCCGTTCGAGCCAGGCCTTGATCGATGCCCAGCGCGCTTCGCCCGCCTCCCGGGTGATGTCGTCGATCACATAGCGTCCTCCGCGCTTCTCGTCCTTCACCAGGAAGAACATCAGGCGGAGACCATTGCGCGGCCCCTCCCCGCCATCGTTGCAGGCCGAATTGTCGAGGCGCGCCTCGACCATGATCCGCGTGTCCGCCCTTGTGAGGTCCCTGACGGCATGCGCGCCGATCGGACAGCGATTGGCGTCTCCCGTCAGCGGATCCTGCTCGAACAGGGTGACGTCCCCGCGCTGTCGCACGCGCGCCAGGGCTCCCGTATAGGCATTGACGAAGTCGATGCTGAAATCGTCGAGGAGCCGGATCTCGCTGAAATACGGCTCGTAGATGTCGGGCTGGTCGAGCGAATTGACCACGACCCTCTCGACATACGCCTTGACCAGCGCTTCACGATCATTGGCCGCGGCCGGGCCGGCAAGACCCGCCAGCACAAGCGATATCAACCAAGCCGATGCGCGCATAAGCCCCTCCGGTCATGCAGACTGCCGGACTTTCATAGCGCGGTTGACGCAACCGCGGCAATGCGGCCGCCAGGGACAATCGCCGCAGCCGGCGCCTTACTGCCCGGCGATCGTCTTCAGATAGTCCTTGATCGAACTGCCCGAATTGCCGTCGACGACCGGATAGATGTCGTCGATGACCGGGCGTCCGCCCTCCTCCTGGACGTGGAAGATCAGCACGGTGTCCTTCTGGTATTCCGGATCGTCGCCGAAGCATTTGCGGTTGTTGAACAGCGCCGTCACCTGGCCGTCGCCGTCGTCCTCGATGCGGATGTTCTCGAACGCGCAGCCGTCCTGTCCGCCGGCGATCGGATCGTAGTCGAAGGGCGAACCGGTGGTTTCGCCTTCCGGCGGATCATAGGCCGGGTGCTTGGAGGCTTCCTTGTAGGCGGCGGCGAAATCGGCGCTGAACAGGCGGGCGAGGCGTTTGGCGTCGAACACGTCATCCGAGTCCGCGTCCTCGCCCTTCCAGTTGCCGGCCGTGACGTCGATCACTTCCCTGACCGGGGCGGTGACGTCGGCGGCAAGAGCGGCGCCGGCTGTGAGGCAAAGCGCGACGGCGGCGACGACGAGAGACTTCATAGCGCAGACCTCAAAAACGACGGAAACGGATCGGCGGCAATCTAGCGGAGCGCGGCCAAACCGCAAGGCCGGCAAAAGGCCGCCGATACGGCCAAAGTTGGTATGATTTTGTGAACGAAAAGGCGCTACAGCGGGGGCACTGCGCTTTCAGTTCCCGATCCGGAATGCTATAGCCCAGCCAGACTGACAACAGGGACCCTCGTCCCTCCCCCTAGCTGCGAGGATACTCATGAACAAGATCAAGGTTGCAAACCCCGTCGTCGATCTCGACGGCGATGAGATGACGCGCATCATCTGGCATTTCATCAAGGAAAAGCTGATCCTGCCCTATCTTGATCTGCAGATCGAGTATTACGACCTCTCGGTCGAGAATCGCGACGCCACCAACGACCAGGTGACGATCGATTCCGCCAATGCCATCAAGAAGCACGGCGTCGGCATCAAGTGCGCGACGATCACCCCGGACGAACAGCGCGTCAAGGAATTCAACCTCAAGGAAATGTGGAAGAGCCCGAACGGCACGATCCGCAACATCCTCGGCGGCGTCATCTTCCGCGAGCCGATCATCTGCAAGAACGTGCCGCGCCTGGTTCCCGGCTGGACCAAGCCGATCGTGGTCGGCCGTCACGCCTTCGGCGACCAGTACAAGGCGACCGACTTCAAGTTCCCCGGCAAGGGCACGCTGACCATCAAGTTCGTCGGCGAAGACGGCGAAGTGATCGAGAAGGAAGTCTACAAGGCCCCCGGCGCCGGCGTCGCCATGGCAATGTACAACCTCGACGAGTCGATCCGCGATTTCGCCCGCGCCTCGATGATGTACGGCCTGATGCGCAAGTGGCCGGTCTACCTGTCGACCAAGAACACCATCCTCAAGGCCTATGACGGCCGCTTCAAGGACATCTTCGAAGAAGTCTACCAGAACGAGTTCAAGGCTCAGTTCGATGAAGCCGGCATCATCTACGAACACCGCCTGATCGACGACATGGTCGCATCGGCGCTGAAGTGGTCGGGCGGCTATGTCTGGGCCTGCAAGAACTACGACGGCGACGTGCAGTCCGATACGGTCGCCCAGGGTTTCGGCTCGCTCGGCCTGATGACCTCGGTTCTGCTCACCCCGGACGGCAAGACGGTAGAAGCCGAAGCCGCCCACGGCACGGTCACCCGTCACTACCGCCAGCACCAGAAGGGCCAGGAGACCTCGACCAACTCGATCGCCTCGATCTTCGCCTGGACCCGTGGCCTCGCGCACCGCGCCAAGCTCGACGACAATGCCGAGCTCGCCCGCTTCGCCACGACGCTGGAAAAGGTCTGCATCGACACCGTCGAAAGCGGCTTCATGACCAAGGACCTCGCACTGCTGATCGGTCCCGACCAGCCGTGGCTGTCGACCACCGCCTTCCTCGACAAGGTCGACGAAAACCTCAAGAAGGCCATGGCCGCCTGAGCCATACGGTTCGGCTCAATGCCTCCAGATGACGGAAACCCGGCCTCGCGCCGGGTTTTCTTTTTTGCGCCTGACCGCCTTGCGCAGCCTGAAGAAGGCTGTTAACAATTGGAACATAAAGGGAACACATTGACGCGGGAGTGAAGGAATGGCCGATCTGACGCTCTACACCAATCCCATGTCGCGCGGCCGCATCGCCCGCTGGATGGTCGAGGAGACCGGCCAGCCCTATGACACCGTCATCGTTCCCTTCGGTCCGGCGATGAAGTCGGCCGACTACCGGGCCGTCAACCCCATGGGCAAGGTACCCGCGGTGCGCCATGGCGACGTCGTCGTCACGGAATGCGCGGCGATCTGCGCCTATCTGGCCGACACCTTTCCCGAGGCGAAGCTCGCCCCGCCCAACCCGCAGCGCGGCAGCTATTATCGCTGGCTGTTCTTCGCCGCCGGCCCCTTGGAGGCAGCGGTCAGCAATCGCAGCCTCGGTTTCGAGGTCCCCGACGAACGGCGCCGCATGATCGGCTATGGCAGTTTTCAGGACGTGATGGATACGCTCGAGATCGCCGTCTCGACCAACCCTTTCGTCGCCGGACAGGTCTTCACCGCCGCCGACGTCTATGTCGGCTCGCATATCGCCTGGGGCCTGCAGTTCGGCTCGATCGAGAAGCGGCAAGCCTTCGTCGACTACCTCGCCCGCGTCAGCGACCGCCCGGCCTTCCAGCGCGCCAGGGAGAAGGACGACGCCGCGGCCGCAGCGATGCAGCCCTAGGCCTCAACCATCGGCACGGCCGGACAGACAGCATCGACTGTGCCCGGTCCGGCAGGGGCGGAACCGGCGGAATCCGGGGGACCTCGATCAGGCTTGAGAGCCGAGGGAACAATTTTGCCGCGACCGAGACTCAGGATATGAAGAAGGTGCGTTCAAGACTGTATCTGCTCCAACGCCGCTGAGCGATCGGCCCTCATGAATCAGGACTTCACGCCAAAAATCGTCAGCGTCTTCCAGGAAGGCTATTCGCTGGCCCGCCTGAAATCGGACGCGCTGGCCGGACTCACCGTGGCGATCGTCGCCCTGCCGCTGTCGATGGCGATTGCCATCGCTTCCGGCGTCACGCCCGACCGGGGGCTCTACACCGCCATTGTCGGCGGTTTCCTCGTTTCCCTGCTCGGCGGCAGCCGGCACCAGATCGGCGGACCGGCCGGCGCCTTCATCGTGCTCGTCGCCACCACGGTCGCCACCCACGGCGTCGAAGGCCTGATCGTCGCGACGATGATGGCCGGTCTGTTTCTCATGCTGGCCGGCGCGCTGAAGCTCGGCGACTACGTGAAGTTCATTCCCTATCCGGTCACCGTCGGGTTCACCGCCGGCATCGCGGTGATCATCTTCGCCAGCCAGATCAGCGAACTGCTGGGCCTGAGGCTCGCGGTCAAGGAGCCCGGCGCGCTGGTCGAAAAACTGCCCGTGCTTTTCGCCGCCCTGCCGACCTTCAGCCCCCCCGCCGCCGCGATCGCCGCCCTCACGGTGGCGACCATTCTCCTGCTGCGAAAGCTTCGCCCGACCTGGCCCGGCATGCTGATTGCCGTCTGCCTCGCCTCCGCCGCGGGCGCGCTGCTGCATCTCGACATCGCGACGATCGGCACGCGCTTCGGCGGCATTCCTCGCAGCTTGCCCCTGCCGCAACTGCCGCAGTTCTCGCCCGACCTGATGCGCGCCGTCCTGCCCGACGCCATCGCCTTTGCCCTGCTGGGCGCCATCGAATCGCTGCTGTCGGCGGTCGTCGCCGACGGCATGACCGGCCGGCGCCACCGCTCCAATGTCGAACTGATCGGCCAGGGCGTCGCCAATATCGGCTCCGCCCTGTTCGGCGGCATGTGCGTGACCGGCACCATTGCTCGCACCGCGACCAATATACGCGCCGGCGCGACCAGCCCGGTCGCCGGCATGCTGCATGCGCTGGTGCTGCTGCTGTTCATGGCGATCGCCGCGCCGCTGGCAAGTTACATTCCGCTGTCTGCACTCGCCGGCGTGCTCGCCATCGTGTCGTGGAACATGATCGAGCGGCCGGCCTTCGTCGCGCTGATCAAGACCTCGCGCGGCGACGCCGTGGTCCTGCTCGTGACCTTCCTGCTGGTAGTGTTCCGCGACCTGACCGAAGGCATCATCGTCGGCTTCACCCTCGGCGCGCTGCTCTTCATCGACCGCATGGGCAAGAGCGTCACGGTCGCCCCGCATGACGACGAGCCGGAGCGGCCGCTGGACAATACCGACAGCAAGACGGTGGTCTACAGGCTCGGCGGCGCCTTCTTCTTCGGCGCGGCCGCGACCGTCGGCTCGGTGCTCGACCGCATCGCCGACCAGTATCACCATTTCGTGCTCGACTGCTCGGCCCTGTCCTTCATGGATTCGACGGCGGCCAACGTCATCGCCGGCACGGTCAGAAAGGCCCGGCGCGCCGGGGTCTCGGTCTATATCGCCGGCGCCGGCCCCGAGCTTAAACGCCTGCTCGAAACCCACGAAGTCCACGGGACGAACGTGACCTATGTGCGAAGCGTCGACGAGGCCCGCCGTCTGATCGCGACACGGACGGCCTAGCCGGCGCGACAGCCGCATCGCCGGCCGACCACGAAAAAGGGCCGGCGCACCGGGCGCCGACCCATCATTCAGTCAAAGAAAGCAGAAGGGCAGCGCCCTCCCCGAAGGCCTGCGCTCAGCCGGCCAGCGCCGCGACCACGGCCTCGATCGCCGCATCCGCCTTGTCGCCGTCCGGGCCGCCGGCCTGGGCCATGTCGGGACGGCCGCCGCCGCCCTTGCCGCCCAGCGCCGCCGAGGCGACACGCACCAGGTCGACCGCGCTCGCCTTGCCCACCAGATCGGCGGTCACGGCCACGACCGCGCTCGCCTTGCCGTCCTCCGACACGCCGATCAGCGCGACCACGCCAGAACCCAGCGACGCCTTGCCGTCGTCGGCCAGAGCCTTGAGGTCCTTGGGGTCGACGCCGTTCAGCACCTTGCCGATGAAACGGATGCCGTTGACTTCGCGCACGGCGTCCTCGGCCGCTGCCTGGCCGCCGCCCATGGCGAGCTTGCGCTTGGCGTCCGCCAGTTCGCGCTCGAGCTTGCGGCGCTCGTCGATCAACGATTCGACCCGCGAGACGACATCGGCCGGCTGTACCTTGAGCGTCGAGGCAAGCTGCTTCACGCGCTCGTCCTGGTCGGCGAGATAGGCGCGGGCCGACTCGCCCGTCAGCGCCTCGATGCGGCGCACGCCGGCACCGACGGCGCTTTCGCCGAGAATGCGCACCAGGCCGATATCGCCGGTGGCGCCGACATGGGTGCCGCCGCAAAGCTCGACCGAATAAGGCTTGCCGGCCTTCGGACCTTCGATCGCCGTGCCCATCGACACGACGCGCACCTCATCGCCATACTTCTCGCCGAAAAGCGCCATCGCCCCTTCGGCAATCGCGTCGTCGACGCTCATCAGCCGGGTGGTGACCGGCGAATTCTGCACGATGATGGCGTTCGCCATCTCCTCGACGACCTTCAGCTCATCCGCCGACATCGGCTTCGGATGGGAAACGTCGAAGCGCAGGCGCTCGGGCGCGACCAGCGAACCCTTCTGGGCGACGTGGGTGCCGAGCACTTCGCGCAGCGCCTCGTGGATCAGGTGGGTGGCTGAATGGTTGGCGCGCAGCCGCGAGCGGCGGTCGTGATCGACGGTCAACGCCACGGCGTCGCCGACGCTGAGCGTGCCCTCGGAGACCGTGGCGATATGGACGAACAGCCCCTCGCCCTTCTTCTGCGTATCGCTGACGGCAACAGCCGCGCCATCCGTGGTGATCAGGCCGGCATCGCCCATCTGGCCGCCGGACTCGGCGTAGAACGGCGTCTGGTTGACGACGATCTGCACGCTGTCACCCTTGACCGCGCTGTCAACCGCAATCCCGTCGCGCACGATCGCCTGAACCTGGCCCTCGGCGGTTTCGGCGCTGTAGCCGAGAAATTCGGTGGCGCCGTGCTTTTCCTTCAATTCGAACCAGACGGTCTCGGTCGCCTTGTCGCCCGAGCCGGTCCAGTGGGCGCGCGCCTCGGCCTTCTGCCGCTGCATCGCGTCGTTGAAGCCGGTGAGGTCGACGCCGATGCCGCGGGCGCGCAGCGCGTCCTGCGTCAGATCGAGCGGGAAGCCGTAGGTGTCGTAGAGCTTGAAGACGGTCTCGCCGTCGAGGCTGTCGCCCTTGTGCAGGTTGACGGTCGCGTCCGACAGCAGCGAAAGGCCGCGCTCCAGCGTCTTGCGGAAACGGGTTTCCTCGAGCTTCAGCGTCTCGGCGATCAGCGCCTCGGCACGGACCAGCTCGGGATAGGCGCGGCCCATCTGCTGCACCAGAACCGGCAGGAGCTTGTAGATCACAGGCTCGCGCGCGCCGAGCAGTTCGGCATGGCGCATGGCGCGGCGCATGATGCGGCGAAGGACATAGCCGCGGCCCTCGTTCGACGGCAGCACGCCGTCGGCGATCAGGAAGGCCGAGGAGCGCAGATGGTCGGCGATGACGCGATGGCTGGCGCGGCGCTCGCCTTCGGCCGGAACGCCGGTCAGGTCGACGGAAGCCTCGATCAGCGCGCGGAAAAGGTCGATGTCATAGTTGTCGTGGCGTCCCTGCAGGACGGCGGCGACGCGCTCGAGGCCCATGCCGGTATCGATCGACGGGCGCGGCAGGCTGACGCGCTCTTCCTTCGTCACCTGTTCATACTGCATGAAGACGAGGTTCCAGATCTCGATGAAGCGGTCGCCATCCTCTTCCGGGGAGCCGGGAGGACCGCCCCAGATATGATCGCCATGGTCGTAGAAGATCTCCGAGCACGGACCACAGGGGCCGGTATCGCCCATGGCCCAGAAATTGTCGCTGGTCGGGATGCGGATGATGCGGTCGTCGGTCAGGCCGGCGATCTTCTTCCACAGGTCGAAGGCTTCGTCGTCGGTGTGGTAGACCGTGACCAGCAGGCGCTTGCGATCCAGCCCGAACTCCTTGGTGATCAGGTTCCAGGCAAGCTCGATGGCGCGTTCCTTGAAATAGTCGCCGAACGAGAAGTTGCCGAGCATTTCGAAGAAGGTGTGGTGGCGCGCGGTATAGCCGACATTGTCGAGGTCGTTGTGCTTGCCGCCGGCGCGTACGCATTTCTGCGCGGTCGCGGCCGTCGTGTAGGGACGCTGCTCGAGCCCGGTAAAGACGTTCTTGAACTGCACCATGCCGGCATTGGTGAACATCAGCGTGGGGTCGTTGCGCGGCACCAGCGGGCTCGACGACACGATCTCGTGGCCGTTCGCCTTGTAGTAATCGAGAAAAGTCGACCGGATGTCGTTCACGCCGCTCATGTCATGCCCTTCATTCTGGCCGGAAACCGGCCAATCCGCGAAAATCAATGGCTTTTATCGCCCGCCATCCCCCCTGTCCAGCCGCCCGACGCAAAACCGGCCACACCTCTTTCGATATGTGGCCGGTTCCGGAACTAAAAATGACGGAGTGAAGGAATTACGCGTCGCCGCCGTCGCCGTCCTCGCTGTCCGGACCGCCATTCTGCAGGAAGCGTTCGGCGATCAGGCCGGCATTCTGGCGAAGCGCCATCTCGATCTCCTGGGCGAGCGCCGGATTGTCGCGCAGGAACAGCTTGGCGTTTTCACGGCCCTGGCCGAGACGCTGGCTGTTGTAGGAGAACCACGCCCCCGACTTCTCGACGATGCCGGCCTTGACGCCGAGATCGACGAGTTCGCCGGTCTTGGAAACGCCCTCGCCATACATGATGTCGAACTCGACCTGCTTGAAGGGCGGTGCCATCTTGTTCTTGACGACCTTGACGCGGGTCTGGTTGCCGACAACCTCTTCACGGTCCTTGACGGCGCCGATGCGGCGGATGTCGAGACGGACCGAGGCATAGAACTTCAGCGCATTGCC
>CALRRQ020000027.1:0-74155 GCA_943370615.1 Rhizobium sp. Q54 | reverse complement strand
CGAACTGCGCCGCGATATAGGCATCGGCCATCGGCGAGAGCGCGCGGTAAAGGCGTGCGAAGAGACGGCGCGCGGCAGCACCGGGCCAATCCATGGGAAGCGCCTCGACCGGCAGTCGCGGGTCGCGCAGCAGCACGGCGCGATAGGCCTGGACCAACAGAAGCCGTGCGCTCACCGCATCGGCGGGAAGCAAGGTCTCGCCCCGCTCCAGCGCCGCCGAGAGCGGCGAGAAGAGATCGATCATCGCGTGGTATTCGTCGGCGAAGGACTGAAGGTTCCACAGCGCCGCTGTATAGCCGGCCAGCAAGACGCCATCCTTCGTCACCTCGGCGCGAAAGGTCAGCCCGGGAACCGTGACGCTCCCCTGATGATGGGGGCGCAGATAGAGGTCCGGCCCCATGCGGCCGAGCCCGGCACGGCGGATCGTCTCGTCGGAAAGTCCCGGCGCATGATGGATGAGGAAACCGTCCGCCTCGACCTGCGGGCCGTAGAGCAGCCTTGCGGCGGCGGCGAATTCCGTTCGTGCGCCGGGGGCCAGCCGATAGTAGGACCGCCGGCCATCCCGCTCTCCGACAAGTTGCTCGGCCGCGACCAGACGCGACACCGCGGTGCGCACCAGCGTCTCGCTGATCCCGAGCCGCGCGCAGATCTCGACCAGCGTACCCATCCACAACACGCCGCCGCGCGGCACGACGATATCGCCATAGATGGTGACGATCATCGCCGGAGCCCGCACCGTGAACTGCTGCTGGATCAGCTGGAACCCATCGAATCCGCGTGCCGCTACAGTCATTTCACCTCCGGAACTCCAGCCGGCGAGCAGGCTCGCCCATCGGACAGACATTACAATATTGCGGCCGCAGGAGGTAGGGCCGTGACATATCAATGTCAAATCATGGAGCAGTTCGCGGACGCGCAACAGAGGCCGACGGCTTGGCCGACACGTCAAGAATAACCTCAACAACATCGCGCTTGGCACGCCGAGCAACCGTCTGGCCGGAGCGCGTGGTGCGCGTCAGTTCCGGCAGGCCAGCGCGTAGTCGCGGACCACTCGCTGAACGCTGGCGAGCAGCAGATTGCGCGGCGTGGGCACGAGATCGCCACCGGCGACCTGCGCGTACAGCGCGCCGAGATACTGGCTGACGAGGGTTTCGGGGATGGGGCGATCGCCAAGGAGTTCGGTCAGTCGGTCGACGGCGGCCTGCGCCGTGGCATGGGGCCAGTAGTAGCGGATGCGGTCGCTGTAGCTGAAGTGGCGCTGGATGCGCAGCGCCTGCTCGTCGCCGTGATAGTATTTTCCCCAGTGGTTCGGTTCGGCCAGCATCAGCCGTTCCATGGCCGCATGCAAAGTCTGCTCCCTGGGGATGTCGAACAGGAAGGCGGCGATCTGGTCCAGGCCGTAGAGGGCCTCGCGCAGAGCGAAGGTCAGGCCGGGGCCGACCTTCAGGATGCGAAAGCCGTCGTTCACCAGCGCCGACAGGGCCGGCACCGGCTGGTAGTCGGTGGAGTGAGCCTCGAAGACGAATTGCGGCATCCGGCCGAGCACGGCGCTCAGATCCCTGGCCGCCGGACGATCGTAGAAGACCACGTTCTCATTGCCGAATTCGACGCCGGGCTGCACCACGACTGCGATGGCACGCTCGAAGGCAGCCTGCAGGCCCAGCGCGGCAAAGGCGTTGCGATGGACCTCAACGGTCTCCAGCGCCGCCTGCGGCGTCGTCACCTGCAGATGCTCGACCACTTCCATCGCGCCGCCGGGAATGGGCACCTCGGTGCCGATTACATAGACCGGCTTGTCGAAGCCGGAGCGCGCTGCCGCGGCTTCCGAGACTTTCGCCAGCCGTGCGGCGCGTTGCGCCGTCACCTGGTCGGCAAGCGCTGCTCCCTCGCCGGAACATCCCATGCTGGTGTCGAGGTGGATCTTGGTGAAGCCGGCGGCGACGAAAGCGTCGATCATGACTTCCGCCCGCGACAGCGCCTCTTCGGCCGGCAGGTGCTTCCACGGATTGGGGCCGAGATGGTCGCCGCCGAGGATCAGTTGCCCCGGATCGAAGCCGACCTTTTCGGCAATGCCTTCGACGAAGCGCCGAAACCCGGCGGGCGTCATGCCGGTATAGCCGCCTTCCTGATTGACCTGGTTGCAGGTCGCCTCGATCAGGACCTGGCTGCCGCTCTCCTTGCCGTGCAGCAGCGCGGCCTCGATCACCAGCGGATGGGCCGAGCAGATGGAGGCAATGCCGCCCTTGATGCCGGCCGCATGGCGCTGCGCCAGGCTTTTCAGGGTTTCTGTCGTCATTGCGGACTCCTTCTCACGGCGTTTTCGACCTCTGTGCGGGCAACGATAGACGCCAAATGATCAAAATCAATCAGAAATACGATTGACATTGATTTTTTCTCGTGGCTTTTTATTTCCACCCAATCAGAGATGAGGTACCCGGCGCATGAAAGACGATCGCTTCTCGGCCATTCGCCAGCACCTCTTCACTCACGGTTATTCGTCGATTCAGGAGATCGCCGATGCAGTCGGCGCCTCGCCGGCGACCATCCGCCGCGATCTGCTGGCACTCGAGGCGGAAGGGGCCATTTCGCGCACCCATGGCGGCGCCCGGATCGCCGAAAGCGCCGGCATCGAAGTCGCCTTCGAGGTCCGCGAGCAGCGCAACCTTGCCGCCAAGCGCGCCATCGGCGACGCCGCCTTCGAAACCATCCGTCCGCACAGCGCCATATTCCTCGACGCCGGAACAACCGTGCTGCAGGTGGCCAGGCGCATCCGCCTCAACCCGCTGCCGCTGTCGGTCTTCACCAATTGCGTGACGGTCGCCCAGGTCCTGATGGACGTGCGCGATCTCAAGATCACCCTGCTTGGCGGCCATCTGCGCCCGCAGAATGCCTCCATGGTCGGCAGCCTCGCCGAGGACATGCTGGATCGGCTCTGGTTCGACCAGCTGTTTCTCGGCGCCGGCGCCGTCGCCGAGGACTGCTGCATCTACAGCCTCGACGAGCAGGAGGCCCAGCTCAACGCCAAGATGCTGTCGCGCGCCTCGGTCAGGAACCTCCTGGTCGATTCCAGCAAGTTCGGCCAGCGGCTGACCTACAAGGTCGCAGCACTCTCAGGCGATATCGGCATCATCACCGACGACGGGCTCGACAGCGCCTGGGTGACGCGCCTGCAGGACGCCGGCTGCACGCCGCGCCTGGTGGCGGGCAGTGGCGCCGACGTCATCGCGCTGACGGCGCGCGCATGAGCCTTGTCCTCGGCCTCGACAGTGGCGGCACGAAGACGGTCCTGGCCCTCGCGGACCGGAGCGGAAACGTTACGGTGCTGCGCCATGGACCGGGACTCGACCCATCCACCGGTCGCCACTGGGCACAGGATCTGAAGGGCTTGCTGGCCGCCGACGCTCGAGGGGTGGAAGGTGCCGTTCTCGGCCTGCCGTTCCACGACGAGGTCGAGCGCTACAGCCGCGAGCAGTCGGCGGTCGCCTCGACGCTCATTCCCGGCCGCACGCTGGTGCAGAACGACGTACGCATCGCCTTCGACGGTGCCCTGGCCGGCAGGGCCGGCGTGCTGGCGCTTGCCGGCACGGGTTCAATGGCCTGGGCAAGCCTCAACGGCCCCGACGATCCGCATATCCGCGTCGGCGGCTGGGGCGATGCCTTCGGCGACGAGGGCAGCGCCTTCTGGATCGGCCGGGAAGCACTCGCCATCGTCAGCCGGCATCTGGATGGCCGCAGCTCGGCGCCGGAATTCTGCGACGCCATTCTCGGCGCCGTCGGCGTCGGATCGGAGGCTCTGCTCGGCTGGTGCTACGCGGTGGAAAACCGACGGGTGGAATTCGCCAGGCTCGCCGTCACCGTCTCGGCGCTAGCCGAGCGAGGCGACCCCTCGGCGCGGGTCCTTCTTCAGGCTGCGGCCGATCAGCTGGCCGCACAGGTCATGGCCGCCTGGAAGCAGACCAAGACGGCAGCGCCGCTGTGCTGGAGCTATGCCGGCGGCGTGCTGTCGAGCGAACCCATGCGCCGGCTCATGGCCGAGAAACTCGGCTCGGACCCCGTGCCGCCACGCCTGCCGCCGGTCGGCGGGGCGCTGCTGCGCGCCGCAGCACTTGCCGGCTGGACTACGGACGATGCCTGGATCGACCGGCTATCCCGCTCACTGCGCATGACTTCTGCCAACGACGATCTTCAACAATAAGGGGAATACCATGAAAAGACGTTTGTTTCTGTCTACCGTCGCCGCCCTGCACATGGCCTTTCTGGTGCCCGCCATGCCGGTGTTCGCACAGGATTCCAAGCCGCTCGCCGGCCAGAACCTGACCGTGCTGCTGCCGCCATGGGTGACCTTGCCCAAGGAGATGACGGAGAAATTCACCGCAAAGACCGGCATCAATCTCGACATGCAGACGCTGGGCTGGGACGAGATCCGCACCAAGATCGTCACCTCGATGGTCGCCAATACGGCACCGGCCAGCGCCACCGAAATCGACTGGTCGTGGGTCGGCCAGTTCGGCGCTGCCGGCTGGTACCAGCCGCTCGACGGCATTCTCGACCCGGCCGTGCTTGGCGACCTGCCGACCTCGAAGATCTTCACCTATGACGGCAAGCTGATCGCCGTTCCCTACAACAACGACTTCCGGGTGATGATCTACAACAAGGCCCATCTCGACAAGGCGGGCATTGCCGCCGCGCCGAAGACCCCGGACGAATTGCTGGCCGCCGCCAAGGCGATCAAGGACGCCAAGATCGCCGAGTACCCGATCGGCCTGCCGCTCTCGGCCACCGAAGGCAGCGCCACCGCCTGGTATCTGCTGACCAAGGCCTTCGGCGGCGAACTGTTCGACGACAAGTTCGAGCCGCTGTTCGTTGCGCCCGACTCGGCCGGCTACAAGGCGATGGCCTTCGAGATCGAGGCGCTGAAAGCCGGGCTGATCGACCCCGCCGCCACCGGCCTCAAGGATGTCGAGATCCAGGAACTGTTCAAGAGCGGCAAGATCTCCTTCGACGTCGCCGGCTGGGCCGGCAACCTCGCCGTCTACACCGACGCCTCCAAGTCGCAGGTTTCGGCCGACGCCAAGGCGGCGCTGATGCCGTCTGTCACCGGCAAGTCGCGCACCTTCGGCCTTCCCGGCGCGCTCGGCATCCCGACATCGGCGGAGAACAAGGACGCGGCCGTCGCCTTCATCAACTGGATGCTCGAGCCGGAAACCGCGATCGCCGACTATACGCTGCTCGGCAACCTGCCGACGCGGCTCAGCGTGCTGAAGCAGCTGAACGACGACGGCAAGCTGAAGGAAGGCGATGTTCTGCTGGAACAGGCCGGCCTGGTCGAGCCGCTGTTCGCCCAGGGCACGCCCGGCTGGTATCCCGAGTTCTCCAGCGCGGTTGCCAGTGCGCTCAACCAGGCGGCAAAGGGCCAGATCTCCGTCGACGACGCCGTCAAGCAGATCGCCGCCGAAGCCAAGGCCGCCCAGCAGTAACAACGAGCGCTCAGAAGAGGCCGCACATGACTTCCGTACCCTCACATGGGCGGCCTCGCTTCTACAATGGCGAGGCCGGCCTCGGGCTGGCCTTTGCCATACCGATCATCGTCATCATGGGCGCGCTGGTGTTCATGCCGCTGGTGACGACGCTCATCGACAGCCTTTACCGCGTCGAGCCGATGCGGGCGGGGACCCCGTTCGTCGGGCTCGACAATTATGCGGCGCTGGCTTCCGACAGCAATGTCCAGCTCGCCTGGATCAACACGCTGATCTACGTGGTCATCGCCGTCGTGCTGGAAACGATCGGCGGTCTTGCCGCCGCCCTGCTGCTTAACAAGGTCAAGCTCGGCCGTCGCTGGCTGCTGGCCGCGCTGATCCTGCCCTGGTGCCTGCCGCCCGTGGTCAACGCTGTCGTCTGGCTGTGGATCTACAATCCGAGCTACGGGCTGTTGAACGGCATCCTGCAGGCCGTCGGACTGACATCCGAAAACAAGGTCTGGTTCAACGATCGCGAGACGGCGCTGTTTCTCGTCGCACTCGTGCATGTGTGGCGAATGCTGCCGCTGACGGCGATCATCCTGCTCGCGGCGCTGCAGAGCATTCCGGCCGATCTCTACGAAGCCGCCAAGCTTGACGGCGCCGGGCCGATCAAGTCCTTCCGGCTGGTGACCCTGCCGCTGATCTCCGGCGGCCTGGCCATCGCGCTCAGTCAGTCAACGGTGTTCGCCTTCAACCTGTTCGACGAAGCCTGGATCCTCACCGGCTCCAGTCTGGATACCCGCACCGTCATCATCCAGGTCTACATGTCGGCCTTCCAGAACCTGAAATTCTCCTTCGGCATGGCCCTGTCGATCGTCGCCATGATCGCCTCGCTGCTGGTGTCGCTGGTCTATGTGCTGAAGGTCTACCGCGAAACGAGGTTCGACTGATGAACCGCAAGATCCTCACCACCGCCGCATCGAAGATCGGCCTGACGATCGCCGTCATCCTGCTCATCGTCTGGTCGGTCGGACCGATCTACTGGTCGCTGGTCACCAGCCTGAGCTCGCCCACCGACATGGTGTCGGCAACGCCGCATTTCTGGCCGCCGACGGTCACCTTCGAGCACTATGCCAAGCTCTTGGGCGCCAGCAGCCTGTCGCAGGGCAACGAGGTGCAGTCGGTCTGGCCGCAGTTCTCGAAAGCCTTTCTCAACAGCCTGGTGACGTCGATCGCCAGCACCGTGCTGACCGTGCTGATCGCCGCCTTCGGTGCCTATGCCTTCGTGCGCCTGCGATTTCCCGGCCGCGACCTGCTGTTCATCCTGGTCGTCGCGACGCTGGCGATCCCGGCCTATACGGTGATGATCCCGCTCTACCGGTTGATGATCTCGCTGAAGCTGATCGACACCTATACCGGCGTGACGCTGATCTATGTCTCGGCCTTCCTGCCGCTCGCGCTGTGGCTGATGCGCAGCGTCTACCAGGCCATGCCGGTGTCGCTCGAAGAGGCCGCCTGGCTCGACGGCGCCAGCAAGACCTACACGCTGGTGCGCATCGTCATGCCGCTGGCCGCGCCCGGACTGATCGCCAGCGCCATTCTCACCTTTCTCAATGCCTGGGGCCAGTTCATGATTCCGCTGGTCTTTTCGCCGACGCTGGCCACCAAGCCGCTCACCGTGCTGATCCCGGAATTCGTCACCCGCAACTATGTCGACTACGGCCTGATGAACGCCGCCGGCATCCTGGCGATCATTCCGCCGGTGCTGCTGGTGCTGTTTCTCAACCGCTATCTGGTGCAGGGCCTGATGGCCGGCGCCAGCAAATGACATCCATGACAATCGATAAAGGAAACCCCGCGATGAACGTCACCGAACGCGTCATTTTCGAACAGTTCCCATTCTGGGAGGGCGCGCTGACCATCGAACTGCCCAGGATCACCGCCCGGACCGTCATCGTCGTCGGCTGCGGCACGTCGTTCTATCTCGCCCAGACGATCGCCGCCGCGTTCAACCTCAATGGCCAGGGCGCGCTGGCCGTGCCGGGCGCCGAATGGGCGCGTCGCCGCAACGCCTATGTCGCCGACCAGTCCGATCTCTGCGTCATCGCGCTGTCGCGCAGCGGCGAATCGACCGAGACCGTGCAGGCCGTCGACGTCAGCCGCGCCGCCGGCATCCCGACCATCGCGCTCACCTGCGCCGAAGGCAGCGCGATTACCAGGTCCGCCGCGACCGTCGTCTATCTCGAAACCCATGCCGAGGAAGGCATCGTCATGACCTCGTCGGCGAGCCTGATGCTGATCGCCGGCCTGCGCATGGCAAGCGTGAGCCTCGACGCGAGCGTCATCGCCGCTGCCAAGGCCGGACTTGCCGCGATGGATGCCGGCATCCGCGCCATCATCAGGGGACGCAGCCACTTCGTCTATCTCGGCGCCGGTCCCTTCTACGGCATGGCGACCGAAGGCTCGCTGAAGCTTCAGGAAATGAGCATCAGCTATTCACAGGCCTTCCACCCGATGGAATACCGCCACGGCCCGATCAGCCTGGTCGACGACAAGACCGTTGCCGTAGTTCTCTACAGCGAGGACACCCGCGACGAGGAGGCCAAGGTGGCCGACGACATCCGGGCCAAGGGTGCGGCCATCGTCGGCCTCGGCGGTCCGGGCGATCTGTCGATCAAGGCTGATGTCAAGGGGCTGGCGCAGACGCTGGCCATCCTGCCGGCGCTCCAGATCATCGGCGAACGCGTCGCCGAAGCGAAGAACATCGACACCACCGCACCGCGCCACCTCAACAAGGTCGTGGTTCTCGCCTGACTGCAGGCAAGCGAACGCCGGCAGGCGCACAGAACCTGCCGGTGACGACAAGACATTCGGAAGAACGAGGATCGTCATGGCTACTGTAGAAATCGCCGAGCTGCGCAAGAGCTATGGCCACGAAGAGGTCATTCACGGGGTCGACCTGTCGATCGGGGACGGCGAGTTCGTGTCGCTGATCGGCGCGTCGGGCTGCGGGAAGTCGACGCTGCTGCGCATGGTGGCCGGGCTCGAGAGCATTACCTCGGGGACGATTTCGCTCAACGGCCGGGTGATCAACGACGTGGCGCCGAAGAACCGCGACATCGCCATGGTGTTCCAGAACTACGCGCTCTATCCGCATCTGACGGTCGCCGAGAACATGGGATTCAGCCTGAAGCTCAGAAACGTGCCGACGGCGCAGATCCGTTCCGAGGTCGAGGCGACCGCCGAGTTTCTCGGCCTGAAACCTTATCTCGACCGCTACCCGAAGGCGCTCTCCGGCGGCCAGCGCCAGCGCGTCGCCATGGGCCGGGCGATCGTGCGCAAGCCGCAGGTCTTCCTGTTCGACGAACCGCTGTCCAATCTCGACGCCAAGCTCAGGGTGCAGATGCGCATCGAGATCAAGTCGCTGCAGAAGCGGCTCGGCACCACCTCCATCTACGTGACCCACGACCAGATGGAAGCCATGACCATGTCGGACCGCATCGTCATCCTCAACGGCGGGCGGGTCGAGCAGGCCGGCGCGCCGCTCGACGTCTACGACCGCCCGGCCAATCTCTTTGTCGCCACCTTCATCGGTTCGCCGGCTATGAACCTGCTCGACGGCGTGCTGGTGCGCGACGGCGACAAGGCCTTCGCCCAGATCGACGGAACGAGGATCGCGCTTGACCGGTCGATCGACGCCGTGTCCGGCACCGCCATCGTGCTTGGCGTGCGGCCGGAACATCTTTCGCTGCAGCCGATCCCGACCACGGAAGGCCAATTCCAGTTCCAGGTGGACCTGATCGAGCCGACCGGGGCCGAATCGCATGTCTACGGCCGCTGCGGCGGCGTGCCGATGATCCTTGCGCTTGCCGGCCGCTCGCCGCTTGGGCCGGGCGATACGGTGCGGCTCGCAGCCAGGCCGGAACTGCTGCACGTGTTCGACAAGGCGACGGGCAACCGGCTGTAATCGGATCGAACCGAGGGACAGGTTGCGCGTCCTATTTCAGCAGGCGGTCAATCCGCGCCGGCTTCAGCCGTCGATGAAGATCAGCGCCGGCGTTTCCAATAGTACCTTGAGCCGTTGAACGAAGGTTGCCGCGTCCCAGCCGTCGATCACGCGGTGGTCGAAGCTGGACGACAGGTTCATCATCTTGCGGGGCAGGAACTGACCCCTGCCGTCCCAGACCGGCCGCGTGGCGATCTTGTTGACGCCGATGATCGCTACTTCCGGATGATTGATGATCGGCGTCGAGACGATGCCGCCCAGCGAGCCGAGCGAGCTGATGGTGATCGTCGAGCCGGTGAGCTCCTCGCGTTGGGCGCTGCCGCTTCGCGCCGCCTCGGCGACGCGTGTCAGTTCGGTCGCACAGTCCCAGAGGCCTCGGCCCTCCGCATGGCGGACGACCGGCACGGAAAGGCCGCCCGGCGTCTGCGTGGCGATGCCGATATGCACGGCACGGTGACGGGTAATCACCCCGGCCTCGTCGTCGAAGGTGGCGTTCATCGCCGGCTGTTCGTCCACGGCCTTCACCAGCGCCCGCATGAGAAAGGGCAGGATCGTCAGCTTCGGCTGATTCGCCTTTCGCCTGGCGTTCATCAGCGTGCGAAGGTCCTCGATAGCGGTGACGTCGATTTCCTCGACATAGGTGATGTGAGGAATGCGCGAGACCGACAGCGCCATCTTCTCGGCGATCTTGCGCCGCATCCCGGTGATTCTGATTTCCTCGACGCCGGTCCGTCGGGTAAGGCCCGCTGCCGTGCCTGGAGGCGGCGTGCCGGTCGACAGCAGGCGATCGAGATCCTCATGCGTGATACGACCGTCCGGCCCCGTGCCCGGCACCTGGCCGAGATCGATGCCCGCCTGCTCGGCCCGGTGGCGCACTGCGGGAGCCGCCAGCGGCTTTGATTTGGGCTCGGCGACCGGTGCCGCCAACGATGCACTCTGCGGTGAGGCCGCCTCAACCGCGCTGTCGACGGGTGCCTGCGTCTCGACCGCCTCTACCGCCGGCTGGTCTTCGACCGGCGCCGGCTCCGCCACCTCATCGGCAATCTCGATCCGCACCAGCGGCGCCTTGACCGCGACCAGGTCGCCCACTTCGGCCGCAAGCCAGATCACGACGCCCGCCACGGGGGACGGAATCTCCACCGTCGCCTTGTCGGTCATCACGGCGGCCAGCACCGTGTCCTCGCGGACGGGATCGCCGGGTTTCACATGCCATTCGACCAATTCGGCCTCGGCGACGCCTTCGCCGACATCGGGCATATGGAGAACATATTCGCTCATAGCTCAGCCTTTCATGATGTCCTGGAGCGCCTTGCCGACGCGGAGAGGCCCGGGGAAATAGTCCCATTCCTGCGCATGGGGATAAGGCGTATCCCAGCCGGCGACGCGCATGACCGGCACTTCGAGGTGGTAGAAGCAATGCTCCTGCACGAGAGCAACCACTTCCGCGCCGAAGCCGGAGGTGAGCGTCGCCTCATGGACCATGACGCAGCGGCCGGTCTTCGAGACGGACTGGACGATCGTGTCGAGATCGAGCGGCAGCAGGCTTCGAAGGTCGATGACCTCGGCATCGATGCCGGTCTCTTCGGCAGCGGCCAGGGCCACGTGCACCATGGTACCGTAGGCGATCACGGTCACGTCGCTGCCGGGCCGCCTGATCTCGGCCTTGCCGAACGGCACGGTATAATGGCCATCGGGAACGTCACCGAGCGCATGGGCCGACCAGGGAACGACCGGCCGGTCGTGATGGCCGTCGAAGGGGCCGTTGTAGAGGCGTTTCGGCTCGAGAAGGATCACCGGATCAGGATCCTCGATCGCCGAGATCAAAAGGCCCTTGGCATCGACCGGGTTCGACGGAACGATGACCTTCAGGCCGCAGACATGGGTGAACAGGGCTTCCGGACTCTGGCTGTGCGTCTGGCCGCCGAAGATCCCGCCGCCCGTCGGCATGCGCAGCACGATCGGGCAGGTGAAATCGCCGTTGGAGCGGTAGCGGATGCGCGCCGCCTCCTGGGTGATCTGGTCATAGGCGGGATACATGTAGTCGGCGAACTGGATCTCGACGCAGGGCTTCAGGCCATAGGCCGCCATGCCAATGGCGGTGCCGACAATGCCGGATTCGCTGATCGGCGCGTCGAAGCATCGCGTCCGGCCATATTTCGCCTGGAGCCCCTGGGTGGCGCGAAAGACCCCGCCGAAATAGCCGACGTCCTCACCAAAGACGACGACATCGTCGTCGCGCCCCATCGACACGTCCATGGCGCTGCGGACCGCCTCGATCATGGTCATTCTGGTCATTTCAGCACCCCGCCATTTTGCGTTGACGTTGCAGATGGGGCGGGATTTCGGCATAGACACCTTCGAAGATGTCGCGCAGCGGCGGCTTGCCGCCGGCATGCAGCGTGCCGTGGCCTTCGGCCTCCTTCTGCGCCCTGATCACCTCGTCCATGATCTCCGCCTCGGCCTGCACATGCCGCTCCTCGGACCAGACGCCGCGCACGATCAGATGCTTCTTCAGCCTGAGGATCGGGTCGCCGAGCGGCCAAGCTTCCGATTCGGTCTTGGGCCGGTAGGCGCTCGGATCGTCCGAGGTCGAATGGCCGCCGGCGCGATAGGTGACATATTCTATGAGCGTCGGGCCGAGATTGCGGCGCGCCCGCTCGACCGCCCAGCGGGCGACGGCATGAACCGCGAGATAGTCGTTGCCGTCGACACGAAGCGCCGGAATGCCGAAACCGAGACCGCGGGCGGCAAAGGTGCCGGACCCGCCCCGCGCAATGCCCTGGAAGGTGGAAATGGCCCACTGGTTGTTGACGACGTTGAGAACGACCGGCGCCTTGTAGGTCGAGGCAAAGACCAGCGCCGAATGAAAATCGGATTCGGCGGTCGATCCGTCGCCGATCCAGGCGGCGGCGATCTTCGTGTCACCCTTGATCGCCGAGGCCATGGCCCATCCGACCGCCTGCACGAACTGCGTGGCGAGATTGCCGGATACCGTGAAGAAGCCGTGCGCCTTCGAAGAATGGAGCACGGGCATCTGCCGGCCGTGCAGCGGGTCCGCCTCGTTGGAGAATATCTGGTTCATCATCGTCACGAGCGGATAGTCGTCGGCGATCAGCAATCCGGCCTGGCGATAGGTGGGAAAATTCATGTCGCCCTTCGACAGCGCCTTGCGGAAGGCGCAGCTGACGGCCTCTTCGCCCAGATGCTGCATGTAGAAGGACGTCTTGCCCTGGCGCTGGGCCATCAGCATGCGCGCATCGAAGGCGCGCAGCAGCAGCATGTGCCGGAGCCCGGCAAGCAGCTCCTCGTCGGACAGCAGGCCGGCCCATGGACCGACCGCCTCGCCCTCCCTGTTGAGCACGCGGATGATCGAATAGGCGAGTTCGCGCATGGTCTCGGCTGCGGCGTCGATTTCCGGCCGCGGCACCGATCCGGCCCTCGGAATGCTGACATTGGAAAAATCCGGCTGGTCGCCCGGACGGACGGCGGGTTCCGGCACATGCAGGCTCAAACGCGTGCTCTCGGTCATGCCCTGTGTTTCCTCCTCACCACGCCACCCCTCCAGGTGGCGAACTTCAATTCCCTGCTTTCAGTCACCTTCCATGGCGATGGCCGCTGCTGTGCTTCCGGTCAAACCGGTCATCGGGTTCCACCCGAGGTCATGCGGCCGAAGTACCGAACGCGTCACGACGGCGTACGCATCTGCAGCGCCATCCGGTCTCGTCCGGAAGGCGGCAGGGGCGGAGCCGACAACAGAAACAGAATCATGCTCAGCCACTTTCCACCTCCTTGGAAAGAACCTTGCCCGCATTCCGGCTCCTCCAAGCCCGAATGCATCGCCGCAGCGGAGTTCAGATGAACCGTCGATGCAGGCGCTGGTAAACGCTATCACTATCCAGAATTCGTTTCAAAGCTAATTTGATTGACAGAAAAGCCGATCGAGGTATCTTTGTTCCATCATTATAAAAAACTGTAGATCGTTTGATCCATGGAAGAGCTCGACGGTTTCGATCAGAAAATCCTGCATGCCCTCAGCGAGGACGGGCGGATCAGCTGGCGTGACCTCGCCTCCCGGATCGGCCTTTCGCTCACGCCGACCCTTCGGCGCGTGCGCAAGCTGGAAGACGCGCAGATCATCCGGGGATACACGGCCGTCTTCGACGAGAACCGGCTGCTCGGCACGATGGGCGTGTTCATTTCGGTAACGCTCGAACGGCAGATCAAGGACGTGCTGACGACCTTCGAGCAAAGCGTCTCTTCCCTTCCGGAAGTGGTCGGCGGCTACCAGACGAGCGGCAATACGGATTATCTGATCCATGCCATGGTGCGCGACCTGCCGCACTATCAGCAGCTTCTCGATTTCCTGACCACGGTTCCGGGCGTGGCCCGCATCCAGTCCAATTTTGCGATCAAGACTTTCGTGCGCCGTTCGGCGGCTTTCACCGGAGGCGAAGCGACATAGAATATGGCAGCCGGCGTGGAGGAGACGCCGGCCGCTTTCGACGCAGGAGACGGCTGCGACAACATCCGTCGGGAGGAGGAGTTAACGATGAGCCAGGACCTCGCGGCAGTCTTCGACGTCGATCTCGGGGAGGAGATCGCCGCCTTGCGCGACAGCGTTCGCCGGTTCGCCCAGGACCAGATTGCGCCGCTGGCAGACGAGATCGACCGGCAGGATCGCTTTCCCCGTGCCCTCTGGCCGGCGATGGGTGCGCTCGGCCTGCATGGCATCACGGTTTCCGACCAATTCGGCGGGGCCGACATGGGCTATCTCGCCCATTGCGTGGCGATGGAAGAGGTCAGCCGCGCCTCCGCCTCGATCGGCCTGTCCTACGGCGCCCATTCCAATCTCTGCGTCAACCAGATCAACCGCTGGGGCACGCCCGAGCAGAAACGGCGCTATCTGCCCATGCTCATCTCCGGGGAGCATGTCGGTTCGCTGGCCATGAGCGAGACCGAAGCCGGGTCCGACGTCGTGTCGATGCGGCTGAAGGCCGAGCGCAAGGGCGACTTCTTCGTGCTGAACGGCACCAAGATGTGGATCACCAACGGCCACGAGGCCGACACGCTGGTGGTCTACGCCAAGACCGAAATGGCCGCCGGTCCGCGCGGCATCACCGCCTTCATCATAGAGAAAGGCTTCAAGGGATTTCGCCCCGGTCAGAAGCTCGACAAGCTCGGCATGCGCGGATCGCCGACTTCGGAACTGGTCTTCGAGGATTGCGAAGTGCCGGCGGAAAACGTGCTCGGCAAGGAGAACGACGGTGTCACCGTGCTGATGAGCGGGCTCGATTTCGAGCGCGCGGTGCTGGCGGCCGGCCCGATAGGCATCATGCAGGCGGCCTTCGATCTCGTCCTGCCCTATAGCCGCGAACGTCGCCAGTTCGGCAAGCCGATCGGCGAGTTCCAGCTGGTGCAGGGCAAGATCGCCGACATGTATACGGCGATGAACGCCTCGCGCGCCTATGTCTATTCGGTGGCGCGGGCCTGCGACAACGGTCGGATCACCCGGCAGGATGCGGCGGGCGCCATTCTCTTCGCCGCCGAGCGGGCGACCCAGGTCGCCCTCGATGCCATCCAGCTTCTGGGCGGAACCGGCTACATGAACGACAGCGCGGCCGGCCGCCTGCTGCGCGACGCCAAGCTCTACGAAATCGGCGCCGGCACCAGCGAGATCCGGCGCATGCTGATCGGCCGCGAACTGTTCAACAGCAATGCGTGAGCGGATGACGATGCAGCTCAATTCCACCCTCGCCCGCGACGCCGCGTTCCAAACCAATACCGCCTTCATGCGCGGCCTTGTCGAGGATCTGCGATCGAGGGTCGCAGAGATCGCGCTCGGCGGCGGGGAGACGGCACGCGCGCGGCACCTCTCGCGTGGCAAGCTTCTGCCCCGCGATCGCATCGACAGTCTTCTCGATCCCGGCACCCCGTTTCTGGAACTGTCGCAATTCGCCGCCTACGGCGTCTATGACGAAGCCGTGCCGGCCGCAGGTATCCTGACCGGCATCGGGCGTGTGAGCGGCCGCGAATGCATGATCGTTGCCAATGATCCGACGGTGAAGGGCGGGACCTATTATCCGCTCACGGTGAAGAAGCACCTGCGCGCCCAGGAGATCGCCCGCGAGAACCGCCTGCCCTGCATCTACCTGGTCGATTCGGGCGGCGCGAACCTGCCGAGACAGGACGAGGTCTTTCCCGACCGCGAGCATTTCGGCCGCATCTTCTACAACCAGGCGACCCTGTCGGCGGAGGGCATTCCGCAGATCGCCGTGGTCATGGGCAGTTGCACGGCGGGCGGCGCCTATGTGCCGGCCATGAGCGACCAGTCGATCATCGTGAAGAACCAGGGAACGATCTTCCTCGGCGGGCCACCGCTGGTGAAGGCGGCGACCGGCGAAGTGGTGACGGCCGAGGAACTGGGCGGAGCCGACGTCCATTCGCGCGTTTCCGGGGTCACCGACCACTATGCCAATGACGATCGCCACGCGCTGGCGCTGGCGCGCGGGATCGTTCGCACGCTCAACCGACCGAAACGCGTCGATCTCGAGATCCGGCAGCCCATCGAACCGCTCTATCCGGCGGAAGACCTGCACGGCATCGTGCCTGACGATACGCGCAAGCCCTTCGAGGTGCGCGAAGTGATCGCGCGGATCGTCGACGGATCGGAATTCGACGAGTTCAAGGCGCTTTACGGCACGACGCTGGTCTGCGGTTTCGCCCATATCTTCGGCTATCCGGTCGGCATCATCGCCAATAACGGCATCCTGTTTTCGGAGTCGGCGCTGAAGGGTGCGCATTTCATCGAGCTGTGCTGCCAGCGCGGCATTCCCCTCGTCTTCCTGCAGAACATCACCGGTTTCATGGTCGGCAAGAAATACGAGGCGGGCGGGATCGCCAAGGACGGCGCCAAGCTGGTGACGGCGGTGGCCTGCGCCAAGGTGCCGAAGTTCACCGTCATCATCGGCGGCTCGTTCGGGGCGGGAAACTACGGCATGTGCGGCCGGGCCTTTTCGCCGCGCTTCCTATGGATGTGGCCGAATGCCCGGATCTCGGTCATGGGCGGCGAACAGGCGGCTTCCGTGCTGGCCCAGGTCCGGCGCGACGGCCTGGAGGCGCAGGGCCGGGACTGGCCGGCCGAGGAGGAAGAGGCGTTCAAGGACCCGATACGAAAACGCTACGATACCGAAGGCCATCCCTACCATGCCAGCGCCCGGCTGTGGGACGATGGTCTCATCGACCCTGCCGACACGCGCATGGTGCTGGGCCTCGGACTTTCCGCCGCGCTCAATGCGCCGATCGAGCGCACCCAATTCGGCATATTCAGGATGTGATGGCGATGTTTTCCAAGATCCTTGTCGCCAATCGCGGAGAAATCGCCTGCCGGGTCATCCGCACCGCCCGCCGGATGGGCATCGCCACGGTCGCCGTCTATTCCGAGGCGGACCGCGATGCCGCCCATGTGGCGATGGCCGACGAGGCACACGCGATCGGCCCGGCGCCGGCGCGCCAATCCTATCTCGACGGCGGGAAGATCATTGCCGCCGCGCTGGCGAGCGGTGCCGAGGCGATCCATCCCGGCTACGGCTTCCTCTCGGAGAATGCGGATTTCGCCGAAGCCTGTGCGGCGGCAGGGCTGGTCTTCATCGGTCCGCCCCCGTCGGCGATCCGCGCCATGGGCGGCAAGAGCGCGGCCAAGGCGCTGATGGCGGAAGCCGGCGTGCCGCTGGTGCCCGGCTATCATGGCGACGACCAGTCGTCCGACCTGCTCGCGGCCGAGGCGGCGAAGATCGGCTATCCCGTCCTCATCAAGGCGTCTGCCGGCGGCGGCGGCAAGGGCATGCGGATCGTCGCCCGGCCGGAGGATTTTGCCGGCGAACTGGCCGGTGCCCAGCGCGAGGCGCTGGCGGCCTTCGGCGACGAGCGGATGCTGATCGAGAAATATCTCGCCCGGCCGCGCCACGTCGAGCTTCAGGTCTTCGCCGACAACCACGGCAACTGCCATTCGCTGTTCGAGCGCGATTGCTCGATCCAGCGCCGCCACCAGAAGGTGATCGAGGAGGCTCCCGCCCCCGGCCTGCCGGAGGATCTGCGCAGGCGCATGGGCGAGGCCACCTTGGCCTGCGCCCGCGCCATCCGTTACTCCGGCGCCGGCACGGTGGAATTCCTGCTCGATCAAGGCGGTGCATTCTACTTCATGGAGATGAACACCCGGCTGCAGGTCGAACATCCCGTCACCGAATTCATCACCGGTCTCGACCTGGTCGAATGGCAGTTGCGGGTGGCTTCGGGCGAACGCCTGCCGGAGAACTGGGCCGATCTCAAGATCCAGGGCCACGCGATCGAGGCGCGGCTCTATGCCGAGGATCCGGACCATGATTTCCTGCCCTCGATCGCCCGGATCAGCCACCTCGTCCTGCCCGAGCCGGACGCCCATGTCCGCGTCGACAGCGGCGTGCGCGCCGGCGATGCGATCACCGTGCATTACGATCCAATGATTGCAAAGCTGATCGTCTGGGACACGGATCGCGCCTCGGCGGTGCGTCGTCTGCGCGGTGCTCTCGGCCGCACGGCCATTGCCGGCGTAACCAGCAATGCGGGCTTCCTGGCCCGGCTGTCGCGCCTTGCGGATTTCGCCGACGCCAATCTCGACACCGGCTTCATCGTCCGCAACGAGGCCGCGCTGCTGTCCGCATCGGCACCCGACCGGACGGCCGTGGCCATGGCGACGCTCGGTCTGCTGCTGACCCGCAAGACCGCCATCGAACGGCAGTCGATGGCGACGGCCGATCCCCATAGTCCGTGGAACAGGACGAACGGCTTCCGGCTCAACGGCCCGGCCCGTGAGAGGCTGCGGCTTGTCCTCGGGCAGGAGGCGATCGAAACGGAGGTTCTCCACCTGGCGCGCGGCTTCGAGATCGGCATCGGCGACGAGGCTCTGGTGGTGGACGGGGTGCTTGGCGAGGACGGCAGGCTCTCGGCGACGATCGGCGGACGCAAGCACACTGGCTATTTCCTCTCGGACGGGGAGGCCTTCGATCTCGTCATCGACGCAACCCGCTACCGCGTCACCACCCCCAATCAGGCGGACGCTGCTGCTCCGGAGGCCTTGGCGGGCGGGCTGACATCGCCGATGCCGGGCCTGATCCGCGCCGTCCTGGTCGCAGTGGACGAGGTGGTCGAGGCGGGCCAGGCGCTTGTCATCATGGAGGCCATGAAAATGGAACACACGATCCGCGCACCATCAGCCGGTCTGATCAGATCGCTGAACTGCGAGCCGGGCACGATGGTCGAGGCGGGCATCGTGCTGGTCGACTTCGAACCGGAGGCGAGCTGACATGGCGATGCCGGAAAGGGTCAAGATCGTCGAGGTCGGCCCGCGTGACGGGTTGCAGAACGAGAGCGGAGAACTGCCCGTCGCCGTGAAGGTCGAGCTCGTCGAGCGCCTTGCCGCAGCGGGATTGCCGGCGGTGGAGGCCGGTTCATTCGTTTCGCCCAAATGGGTGCCGCAAATGGCGGGGTCGGCGGACGTCTTCCGCCAGATCGCGCGACGGCCGGGTACTGCCTATCCGGCGCTGGTGCCCAATCTCAGGGGGCTGGAGGCAGCGATTGCGGCGGGGGTCGAGGAGATCGCGGTCTTCGTCTCCGCATCGGAAGGCTTCAGCCGGAAGAATCTTGCCTGTTCGCGGACGGAAAGCCTCGATCGGTTGCGCGAGGTTTTCGAGCGCGCCGGCGCCCGCGGCATGAAGGTCCGCGGCTATGTTTCCTGCATCGCCGGCTGCCCCTTCGACGGCGATGTCGCGCCCGCCGAAGTCGCGGTCATGGCGAAGGAACTGGCCGCCATGGGCTGTTACGAAATCTCGCTCGGCGA
The DNA here is from genome assembly GCA_943370615.1 of Rhizobium sp. Q54. Lineage (GTDB taxonomy): Bacteria > Pseudomonadota > Alphaproteobacteria > Rhizobiales > Rhizobiaceae > Allorhizobium. Next base: position 54,819 of record CALRRQ020000027.1, on the reverse strand, counting down.
CACGATCGGCGTGGGCACGGCAGGACAGGTCCGTGGCATCATCCGTCAAGTGGCCGCCGAATTGCCGCGCGAAGCGATCGCGATGCATTTCCACGACACCTATGGCCAGGGCCTCGCCAATGTGCTGGCGAGCCTCGAGGAAGGCATTTCCGTCTTCGACAGTTCCGTCGCCGGCCTCGGCGGCTGCCCCTATGCGCCGGGTGCTACCGGCAATGTCGCGACGGAAGACGTGCTCTATCTGCTGCAGGGGCTCGGCATTGCGACCGGGGTCGATCTGTCGATGGTCGCGGAAACGGGGGCATGGATCAGCAGCCTGCTCGGCCGACGCAACGAATCGCATGCCGGGCGGGCGCTGCTTGCCAGACGACAGGCGGGAGGATGAAGGATGACCGATGAACTGCTCGTCGAGCGCCGCGGCAAGGTCCTGTGGCTGACGCTCAATCGCCCGAACGTGCATAATGCGCTCAACGCAGCCCTGGTGGAGGCGCTGGTCGACGCGCTCGAGGCGGCCTCGATCGACGAGACGTTGCGGGCCGTGGTGCTGACCGGTGCCGGCGAGCGCAGCTTCTGCTCCGGCGCCGACCTCAAGGAGAGCGCCGGCGCCATGTTCAGTTCGAAGGACGGCGTCAATCCGATTGCCGAAGTGCTGCGCGCCATCGAGACCTGCAGCAGGCCGGTCATCGCCCGCGTCAACGGCTCGGTCCTCGCCGGCGGCATCGGCCTCGTCGCCGCCTGCGACCTCGCCTACGCCGCCGAGCATGCCAAATTCGGCCTGCCGGAAGTGCGGGTCGGCCTGTTCCCGATGATGGTGGCGGCAAAGCTGCTGCCCGTGATGGACGTGAGGCGCCTGCAGGAAATGGCCTATCTCGGCGAAGGCTTTACCGCGGCCGCCGCCGAGGCGTGCGGGCTGATCACCCGTTGCGTACCCTCGGCCGAGCTGGACACGGTCCTGTCCGCCGTTCTCGCCGCGCTTGGCCAAGGCTCCCCCGCGGCGATCCAGGCCGGCAAACAGGCCCTGCGCACGATGGGCGACATGGATGGCCGTGACAGGCTCGCCTTCGCCGAGCGCGCCATCGCCGACCTCTCCGACACCGCCGAGGCGCGCGAAGGCCGCACGGCTTTTGGCGAAAAGCGGAAACCGTGGTGGGTGGAATAGCCCTGTTTCCCAATGCCGGATTCCAGACCGACAGTTTGCGATGAGCGATGGCAGGCGCAGAAAAACCCGCGGTGCAAGCCGCGGATTCTGTTCTTTATTGAAAGCGCGTCGCGCGCGGCATTGGCCGAATCTAGACCTTGAGACCCTGCATGGTGGCGACCAGGCGCGACATGTCGGAAGGTTTGCCGATATTTTCGACGCCGGCAAAGGCGGCTTCGTAGGCCAGGTCCCGGAGATCGCCGGCGCTTGCCAGGACGAAGGGGATCTCCTGCGATTTCAGATAGGCCGCTACCGGCGTGACCCGATCCCTGCCCAGATTGAGATCGAGCACGGCGGCATCCGGACGGACGTCGCCCAGAAGCCGGAACGCATCGTCGATGGTCGCTGCCGGCCCGAGAACCTCGAAACCGGCACTGACCAGGACATCGGCGATCTCCATGGCGATGAAAAGCTCGTCCTCCACGACAAGCACGCGGAACTCAGGGGTTGGATCGGCGGGAGAGATCGTCATCAGGCCTCACAATTGAATACGGATCGAGGCAGTTAAACCCTGCGGACCGTAATTCAGTTCCGCCGACCCGCCGAGATGGGCAGCCGTGCCCTTGATCAGCTGCGTACCATAACCGCTGCGGCCGGGTTCCGCGACCGGCGGACCGTCGAGTTCGCGCCACTGGCACACGAGGATCGACCTTCCCTGAGGGCCGTGTTCCTCCGACCAATGCGCATGAATACGGCCACCGGCGACGGACAACGCGCCGTATTTCACCGAATTGGTCGCCAGTTCGTGAAACAGCATGCCTGTGGACAGAACGCGCGAGCTCTGCAGCTGGATCTCGGGCCCCTCGCAGTCCACCCGGTCGGCGCCCAGCCCGCCGACCGCCTGTTTCAGCAGATGCTCGAAATCGACCGAGCTGCTGGTATCGGCGATCTCCTGTGACCGAAGCGTGACTTCCAGGCGACCCAGAAGAGCGTCACGATATTCGACGGCGGTGCGATCCCTGGTCTCCGTCTGACGGGCGATGGCGCGCACGATGGCGAAGAGATTCTTCATCCTGTGCCGCATCTCGGCGATGATGAATCCCATTTCCGCCTCGTTGCGCTGGCGATCGGTGACATCGTCGAAGAGCACGAGCACATTTGTGCTGTTGTCGTCGGGATGTACGAGGCGGCGTGCATCCACCAGAAATGTCCGCTGTCCGATGGCCGCGAAATCGTGTTTCACCTCGAAGCCGATGACGGCGGCAGCCTTGGGGATGACATTGCCGATCAGCTCGCGCAGCTCCGGTATATTCCATTGGCCATGGCCGAGATCGAAGAACGGCCGGCCGAGAATGTCGTCGCGCTCGATCTTGAAGGTGCGGATGAATGCATTGTTGGCTGTCGTGACGCAGAAGTTCTGGTCAAGGACGACAATCGGTTGGGTGATCGTGTCGACCACACCCTGGGCCTGAACATGCCCGCTTCTCAACAGACGGTACAGATCTTCCAGCATCATTCCGCAATTCTCCAGAAGCGTTGACATTCACCTTGGGCGATTTCGCTGAAACTAACGCGCAGACATCGCATTTGTTGCGATTGCCAGGTCTGGGTGATGTGCGGCTGGAAGCATTTTGCGGCAATCGAGCTGTTCGGGAGCCGATCGCCGTCGAGGGAATCACCCACCCAGAACCGACATGTGGCGGGCGATGCCCCTTACATTCGTCTCACCGATCTCGAATTGGTGACCCGCCGGCTTGCAGGCGAGCGCGTCACGAACGAGCGCATCCACGGATGTTTCGGCATAGGGGCCGCGCAAGGCGTCGCGGAGCGCGATCGAGCCTTCCTGCCCCATGCAGGTGAAGAGATCGCCGGTGCAGCTGACCCGCACCCGATTGCAGCTGCCGCAGAAATCGCATGACAGCGGGGTGATGAAGCCCAACCGCCCACCCGTCTCGGCAAGGCGCACGTAGCGGGCCGGGCCGCCGGTGCGATCGTCCAACGGCATCACCGTCCAGCGCGCCGCCAGCGATCGGCGAAGTTCGCCAAGCGACAGGAAACTTGCGCCGCGATCATGACCGGCCGCTCCAAGCGGCATTTCCTCGATCAGCGTGAGGTCCATGCCTTTGCCATGGGCAAAGCGGATGAGGTCGTCCACCTCGTGTTCGAAGGCACCGCGCATGGCGACGGCGTTGACCTTGACCTTGAGACCGGCAGCCAGGGCCGCATCGATTCCCTCCAGCACGGCATCGAGCCGGCCCCAGCGGGTGATCTGCGCATAGCGCGCCGCATCGAGCGTATCGAGCGAGACATTGACGCGCCGGACGCCGGCGGCAGACAGCGCCTCCGCATGGCGCGCCAGCAGGGTGCCATTGGTCGTCAAGGTGACCTCATCGAGATCGCCATTTCGAAGATGCGGAGACAATAGGTCGAACAGCTGCATGATGTTCTTGCGCACCAGCGGCTCTCCGCCGGTCAGCCGGATCTTGCGCACGCCGCGGCGCATGAAGACCTGCGCCAGACGATACAGTTCCTCCAGCGACAGCACGTCCCTGCGCGGCAGGAAGGTCATGTGCTCGGCCATGCAATAGGTGCAGCGCAGATCGCAACGATCCGTCACCGAGAGTCGAAGATAGGTGACCTGCCGACCGAACCGGTCGACCAGACGGCCGGGTCTTTCGTCCGCCCCGGTTAAGAACTGCCGCTCATGCCGCATGGCGCAACCTCTCGGCGGCAGCGATAGCACCCCGCGCCCAGGCGACCACTATTTCCGAATCGGGAGCCAGCACGACGCCGAGTTCGCCGGCAAAGGCCTGCCAGGCTTCGACATAGCTCTCCCGCACTGCCGTCAGCAGCGGGATGCCGCGCGCGCAGGCCTCCTCGATCACCGCGCGGAAGCCCTGCCCCTCGGATTCCCCCTTGCCGAAGCGGTTGAGGATCAACAGGTCCGGCCGCGTGTCGAGCGCGGACAGCAACGGTCCCGCGACGCCGGCCAGCGCCTGGGGATCGAGCCTGCAGCCCTGCGCGCCGGAGCCCAGGGCCTGGGAGATGACGTGATACTCGCCCGTCGCAATATCCTCCAGGTCGATCCGGTTGCAGCATTCGCCGTCTCCGCCGCTTTCCCGCTGGAGAAACCCGGCAACGGCCAGTCCCTCGGCCTGCAGCATACGGGCGACAGCCCCGAGAATATCGTCCACCGGACGGTCTCGCCCGACGCGGATGGCAGCCTGCAGCGGGAAATCGAGTTCGTTCATGGCATCTCCCCCGAAGATCCGGCGGGCCTACCCGGCGGCGCAAAACTCTCTTCACATCGAAACGTCGCGCTACTGCTGTCGCAACTGCATTTCAGATCACGCAGCAAACCATCCTTCAGACCGTAGATCCAGCCGTGGATGGTGAGCGGACGCCCCCGCTTCCAGGCCGACTGCAGGATCGGCGTCTGCGACAGGCTGGCGACCTGCGAGGCGACCGTCAATTCGCAGAGCCGGTTCAGCTTTTCTTCGCGATCGTCGACATTCGAGAGTTCGGCGCAATTCGCCTCCGCCACGTCACGGATCGGCTGCAGCCAGTGATCGATGATGCCATGGCGCTGCCCGTCCATGGCCGCGCGGATTCCTCCACACCCATAGTGTCCACAGACGATGATATGCTTGACCTCGAGCGTTTCCACGGCGAATTCCACCACGGACAAGAGGTTGAGGTCGGCCCGGTGAACGAGGTTGGCGACGTTGCGATGGACGAAGACCTCGCCGGGCTCCAGCCCGGTGATGACATTGGCGGGAACCCGGCTGTCGGAGCAGCCGATCCAGAGATATTCCGGCCGCTGCAAGGCCGATAGCCTGTCGAAATAATGCGGGTCCTCCGCGCATTTGCCCGATGCCCAGCGGACATTGTGTTCGAAGAGATCAGAAATCATGATGTTGCTCCGGCCTGACGTTTCTTCGGGCGAAACGGAAGCCGTGGCGAAACGTTCCGGTCTCGCCCGCTTCGCTGCCTTTCCCTTCCGTCATCGCCGTTCCGTCATTGCATCAAGGGTCCGTCGGCGCCAAGCACGTCTATCCCGGTGATCGTGGCATCGGCGGCGAGGATGGCGATGAACTGCGAAACGGCCTTGGACCAGGCCGAGGCTTCCAGCCAGGCGGCGATCCGCGCTTCCACGAAGTCGAACGGCAGCTGCTCGCCATCGATCCGCCGCTCCAGCCGGATGATGTGAAAGCCGAAGCGGCTTTCGACCGGCGCCCGCGTGATCTGGCCTTCCTCCATCCGCGCAAGGGCCTGTTCGAATTCGGCAACCGTGCTGCCACGGGTCAGTTGGCCGAGATTGCCGCCCTGGGCCGCCGAGGGACAGGCCGAATGGGTCCGCGCCATCGTCGCGAACTCGCTCGGATGCTCGGCAAGGACCGATGCCAGCCGCTCCGCGTCGCTGCGGGCCGTATCGCGGGCACGCTGGTCGGCCGGATCGGCAGCGATCAGGATATGGCTTGCCTCGAAGATCGGCTCGCTGCGGAACTTTCCCCGGTTGTTCTCGTAGAATCGATGGCATTCCTCCGCCGTTGCCGAAGGAACCTTGACCTCGGTCTCGATCAGCAGACGGATGGCCGCATCCTCTTCGGTTTCATGCCGTCCATCGGCCTTCAGTTGCGGAGCCGGCACGAGGTTCGTCTCGACCGCCCGTTGCAGCAGGAGCTCGCGCACGACGAGCGCGCGAGCGGCGGAGAGAAGTGCAGCGCCGGGATTTTCGGCCGGATGGTTCTGTGCCTCGGCAAGGATCTCGCTTTCGGCGATCTCCACGCCGTTGACCGAGACGGCATCGAGCACCGGCCGGGCCTTCGGCGGAACGCGGGTATCCGGCTCCTGGTAGGTCGAATAACTGTCCTTGTGACCCGAGGTCCCGGAAGCACCCGGACCCTTGTTTGCACCGTTGAAGAGCGTGACCATGGGCTTACTCCGCCGCAATGCGGTTGGCGGCGGCGCTGCCATTGCGCTGCCGCACCACCTGGTAGCCCGGGCGCCAGAGATAGCGCACCGGCGCGCTCAGCATGTGCACCAACCGGGTGAACGGGAAGAGCAGCAGGATCGTCAGCCCGAGGAAAAGGTGCAGCTTGAATACCAGTGCGGCATCGGCGACGTTTGAAGCCGCCTCCGGATTGAAGGTGAAGATGCCCTGCGCCCAGTTCATGAATTTCACCATTTCGTGGCCGTCGAGATGGGCAAGCGACGTCGGGATGGTCGACAGCCCGAGGAAGAGCTGGACCCACAGCAGGATGATGATCAGCGTGTCGGTCGTGCTCGAGGATGCGCGCACGCGCGGATCGAACAGCCGGCGATGGACGAGCAGCGTCGCGCCGACGATCGCCATGGTGCCGGCGATGCCGCCGGCGACCACGGCCAGCGTCTGCTTGGCGCTGTGGCTGATGCCGAGCGTGTCGAAGATCACGATCGGGGTCAGCAGGCCGACCAGATGGCCGGCGAAGATGAACAGCACGCCGAGATGGAACAGCACCGAGCCCCACATCAGCTGTTTGCGGCGCAGAAGCTGGCTCGAAGCCGAGCGCCAGGTATAGGGCTCGCGGTCGTAGCGGATGATCGAGCCGAGGATCAGCACGACGAGTGCGATATAGGGATAGATCCCGAACAGCAGTGCGTTGATGTAGCCAGACATGTCCTGCCTCCTAAACCTGAATGGTGTTCAAGGGATCGCTCGGCTTGCGCGCCGCCGCCCTCATCTGCGTGCGCAGCCGGTCGGGGCCGCAGCTGTTGTCACCCGCATTGCCGCCGAAGGTGACGACCTCGTCTTCCCAGATGCGGTCCATGGCCTCGAGGTCGTTCGGATCGTCTTCGGCCCCTTCCAGGAGCTCCTTCAGGAGCTTCTGGTCCGGCTTGACATCCGACAGGAGGCCGAGCGCCGCAAAGGCGTTGGAATAGACCGAATCCCGTTTCCGCAGCCGCTCGCCGATCGCCGCCGTGATATGGCCGGTCTGGTGCAGCAGGTCGTCGACCTCTTCCGTCGACAGGGTCGCGAGGAATTCGAGGAACAGCGGCAGATAGTCCGGCAGTTCCCTGGCGTCGATCTCGAAACCCTGGTCCTCGTACATGGTCTTCAGGTCGACCATGGCCTGCCCGCGGTCGCGGCTCTCGCCATGCACATGCTCGAACAGGTTGAGCGAGAGCGAGCGGCTGCGGTCGAACAAAGAGACGTAGCGCTCCTGTGCCTCGTAGAGGTCCTGTCCGGCGAGATCGTCGATCAGGCGGTCCAGCAGCAGCCGGACCTCCCGGGAGATCGTGCCGTCAGCTTCGAGTGCCGGCTTGAGGTCCGGCGCCCCTGCGATGAGTTCCTCGGTCGGATAGCTGAGCAACAGCGATATGGCTTTCAGTGCCTTGTGCATCAGACATGCTCCTTGAAGAGATCGGTCGGGGTCTGGACCACCTTGCGGCGCTTGGCGCCGAAAAGATCGCTGTCCGACGTGCCGCTCGAGCAGCCGTTGCCGAAGGAGAAGCCGCAGGAACCGCGGACGTCATAGGCGTCTTCGGTCACCTCGCGATGGGTCGTCGGAATGACGAAGCGGTCCTCGTAATTGGCGATCGCCATGATGTGGTACATCTCCTCGATCATCTCGGCGCTCATGCCGACCTTGGCAGCGATCGAGCCGTCGATTACCCCGTCGATCGTCTTCGAGCGCATGTAGGCGCGCATGGCGAGCATGCGCTCCAGCGCCGACACCACGGGGGCTTCCTTGCCGGCCGTCAGCAGGTTGGCGAGATAGCGAACGGGTATGCGCAGCGAGCGCACATCCGGCAGCGGACCGTCCATGCCGAGCTTGCCCGACTGGGCCGCGGACTGCAGCGGAGACAGCGGCGGGATGTACCAGACCATCGGCAGCGTGCGGTATTCGGGGTGGAGCGGGAAGGCGATCTTCCAGTCCATCGCCATCTTGTAGACCGGGGAGCGCTTGGCTGCCTCCAGCCAGGCGTCCGGCACGCCGTCCTTGCGCGCCTGTTCGATGACGGCGGGATCGTTCGGATCGAGGAAGATCTTCAGCTGCTCCTCGTAGAGATCCTGCTCGCTCGCCGTCGATGCGGCCTCCGAGATCCGGTCGGCATCGTAGAGGATGACGCCGAGATAGCGGATGCGCCCGACGCAGGTCTCCGAGCATACGGTCGGATGGCCGGCCTCGATGCGCGGATAGCAGAAGATGCACTTCTCGGATTTGCCCGAGTTCCAGTTGTAGTAGATCTTCTTGTAGGGGCAGCCCGACACGCACATGCGCCAGCCGCGGCATTTTTCCTGGTCGATCAGGACGATGCCGTCATCCTCGCGCTTGTAGATCGCGCCCGACGGACAGGCCGCCGCACAGGTCGGGTTGAGGCAGTGCTCGCACAGCCTCGGCAGGTACATCATGAAGGTGTTTTCGAACTGGCCGTAGATTTCCTTCTGGATGCCGTCGAAATTATAGTCCTTCGAGCGCTTGTCGAACTCGCCGCCGAGGATTTCCTCCCAGTTCGGACCCCATTCGATCTTCTCCATGCGCTCGCCGGTGATCATCGAGCGCGGCCGCGCCGTCGGCATGGCGCGACTTTCGCCGGCCGTCTGCAGGTGGCCGTAGTCGAAGTCGAAGGGTTCGTAGTAGTCGTCGATTTCCGGCAGGTCGGGATTGGCGAAGATCTTGGCGAGGATGCGCCACTTGGCACCCATCTTCGGCTCGATCTTGCCGTTCGACTTCCTCACCCAGCCGCCGTTCCACTTCTTCTGGTTTTCCCATTCCTTCGGGAAACCGATGCCGGGCTTGGTCTCGACATTGTTGAACCAGGCGTATTCGACGCCCTCGCGATTGGTCCAGACGTTCTTGCAGGTGACCGAGCAGGTGTGACACCCGATGCACTTGTCGAGGTTCAGGACCATGCCAATCTGCGCGCGGATTTTCATTCTGCCGCCTCCTTGTTGTATGCGACGCTTTCGGTGTGCGGCCCTTCCAGCCAGTCCACCGTGTCGAGCTTGCGCACCACGACGAATTCGTCGCGGTTGGCGCCGACCGTGCCGTAATAGTTGAAGCCGTAGGACTGATGGGCGTAGCCGCCGATCATGTGGGTCGGCTTGGTGATGACGCGGGTGACCGAATTGTGGATGCCGCCGCGCTGGCCGGTGATCGGCGAACCGGGCGTGTTCACGATCTTTTCCTGGGCGTGATACATGAAGATCGTCCCGTCCTTCATGCGCTGCGAGACCACCGCCCGGGCGACGATGGCGCCGTTGGCGTTGTAGACCTCGACCCAGTCATTGTCGGCGAGGCCGGCCCGCTTGGCGTCGGGCTCGGAAATCCACACGACCGGGCCGCCGCGATTGAGCGTCAGCATCATCAGGTTGTCGCTATAGGTGGAATGGATGCCCCACTTCTGATGCGGCGTGATGAAGTTCAGCACCAGATGCGGCTTGCCGTCCGACTTGGCCTCGATCGCCGGATTGACCGTCTTCGTGTCGATCGGCGGCCGGTAGACGCAGAAGCCCTCGCCGAAGGCCCGCATCCACAGGTGATCCTGATAAAGCTGCTGGCGGCCGGTCAGCGTGCGCCAAGGGATCAGTTCGTGCACGTTTGTATAGCCGGCATTGTAGCAGACCTTCTCCGATTCCAGGCCCGACCAGGTCGGCGAGGAGATGATCTTGCGCGGCTGGGCGACCACGTCGCGGAAGCGGATCTTCTCGTCCTCCTTCGGGATGGCGAGATGGGTGTGGTCGCGGCCGGTGAACTTCGACAGTGCCGCCCAGGCCTTCACGGCGACTTCGCCGTTGGTTTCCGGGGCGAGCGACAGGATGACCTCGGTCGCGTCGATGTCGCTCTCGATGCGCGGCCGGCCCCTGGTGACGCCCTCCTCCTGCACCACGCCGTTCAGGCGGGCGAGCAGGTCGACCTCGTGCCCGGTGTTCCAGGCGATGCCCTTGCCGCCATTGCCGATCGTGTCGAGCAGCGTGCCGACCGAAGTGAACTTCTTGTAGAGGTTGGGATAGTCGCGCTCGATGACCGCGACCGTCGGCATGGTCCTGCCGGGAATGGGCTCGATCTCGCCCTTCTTCCAGTCCTTGACGTCGAAGGGCTGGGCGAGTTCGCCCGCCGTGTCGTGCAGCGTCGGCACGAGGACGACGTCCTTCTCCACGCCGAGGACTTCGGGCGCCACTTCGGAGAATTTCCTGGCAATGCCCTTGAAGATGTCCCAGTCGCTGCGCGCATCCCAGGCCGGATCCGCCGCACTCGACAGCGGGTGGATGAAGGGATGCATGTCGGACGTGTTGAGGTCGTTCTTCTCGTACCAGGTGGCCGTCGGAAGCACGATGTCGGAATAGACGCAGGTGGTCGACATGCGGAAGTCGAGCGTGACCAAAAGGTCGAGTTTTCCTTCCGGCGCCTCTTCATGCCAGACGGCTTCCCTGGTGGCCTGGCGCCCCTCCTCGCCGAGATCCTTGCCGAGCACGCCGTGCTTGGTGCCGAGCAGGTGCTTGAGAAAATATTCGTGGCCCTTGCCCGACGAGCCGAGCAGGTTGGAGCGCCAGACGAAGAGGTTGCGCGGCCAGTTGGCCTTGTCGTCGGGGTCCTCGCAGGACATGGACAGCGTGCCGGCCTTCAGCTGCTCGGCGACATAGTCCTTGGCTTCCTTGCCGGCGGCGGCCGCATCCTTCGACACCTTCAGCGGATTGGTCTTGAGTTGCGGCGCCGACGGCAGCCAGCCCATGCGCTCGGCGCGGATGTTGTAGTCGATCAGCGTCGCGTCCCAGGGACCTTCCGGCGCGGTCGGCGAGAGGATCTCGTCGACCTTCAGCGTCTCGTAGCGCCACTGGTCGGTGTGGGCGTAGAAGAACGAGGTGCCGTTCATGTGGCGCGGCGGCCGGTGCCAGTCGAGCGCGAAGGCGAGCGCCGTCCAGCCGGTCTGCGGCCGGAGCTTCTCCTGTCCGACATAATGGCTCCACCCGCCGCCGGACTGGCCGACGCAACCGCACATCACCAGCATGTTGATGATGCCGCGATAGTTCATGTCCATGTGGTACCAGTGGTTCAGACCGGCACCGAGAATGACCATGGAGCGGCCATTGGTCTTTTCGGCATTGCTGGCGAATTCGCGGGCGACCGCGATGATCTGGTCGCGCGGAACGCCGGTGATCTTCTCGGCCCAAGCCGGCGTATAGGGCAGGTTTTCCTGGTAGGACTTGGCCGAATTGGGATCGTCGAGCCCGCGATCGAGGCCGTAATTGGCGACGAAGAGGTCGAACACGGTCGCGACCAGCACCTCGCCGTCGGCGAACTTGACCTTGCGGGCCGGCACCTTGCGCACCAGCACGCTCGCATGGTCAGTCCCTTCGAAGTAATCGTGCTCGCGGTTGCCGAAATAGGGAAAGCCGACATTGGCGACCGTGTCGTGGTCGCCGTCGAGGATGAAGCTCATGGCGAGTTCGACGTCGGCGCCCTTGCCGTCCTTCGCCTCGAGGTTCCACTTGCCCTGCTCGCCCCATCGATAGCCGATCGAGCCGCCCGGCGAGACGAACTGTTTGGTCCTCGCATCGACCGCGACCGTCTTCCATTCCGGATTGTTCGTCTCATCGAGCGCGCCGGTGAAGTCGGAGGCACGGACGAAGCGATCGGCGATGTAGTGACCGTCCTTGCCGACCAGTTTGACCAGCATCGGCATGTCGGTATAGCGGCGACAGTAGTCCTCGAAATAGTCGGCCTGCCGGTCGAGATGGAATTCGCGCAGGATGACATGCCCCATCGCCATGGCGAGAGCCGCGTCGGTGCCCTGTTTCGGATGCAGCCAGAGATCGGAGAATTTCGCCGCCTCCGAATAGTCGGGTGACACCACGACCGACTTGGCGCCCTTGTAGCGCGCCTCGGTATAGAAATGGGCGTCGGGCGTGCGGGTCTGCGGAACGTTGGAGCCCCACAGGATCAGGAAGCCGGAATTGTACCAGTCGGCCGATTCCGGAACGTCGGTCTGCTCGCCCCAGGTCATCGGCGAAGCCGGCGGCAGATCGCAGTACCAGTCGTAGAAGGACAGACAGACCCCGCCGAGCAGCGACAGGTAGCGCGAACCGGCCGCATAGGAGACCATGGACATGGCCGGGATCGGCGAGAAACCGACCACCCGGTCCGGTCCATAGGTCTTGACCGTATAGGCGTTCGCCGCGGCGATGATCTCGTTGACCTCGTCCCAGGTGGCGCGCACGAAGCCGCCGAGGCCACGCATTTTCATATAGTCGGCGCGCTTTTCCGGGTTTTCCTGGATCGCCGCCCAGGCGCCGATCGGCGTCTTGATGGTGCGTTCCTTGCGCCACAGCTTGAGGAGACGCGAGCGGATCAGCGGATATTTCACCCGGTTGGCCGAATACATGTACCAGCTGTAGCTGGCGCCACGGGCGCAGCCGCGCGGCTCGTGATTGGGAAGGTCGGGCCGGGTGCGGGGATAGTCCGTCTGCTGGGTTTCCCAGGTGACGATCCCGCCCTTGACGTAGATCTTCCACGAGCACGAACCCGTACAGTTCACGCCATGCGTCGAGCGCACGATCTTGTCGTGCTGCCAGCGCTTGCGATAGGCGTCCTCCCAGTCCCGGTTCTCGGTCGTGGTGACGCCATGGCCGTTTGAGAAGGTATCGGCATTCTTGCGGGCCAGGAAGTTCAGGCGATCGAGGAGATGGCTCATAAGGTTTTCCTCCGAATTCAGGCTGTGGCTGCGGCCGGGCCGACCCGACCTCGCTCGACGTCATGGAGCAGTCCGCCCTTGCGGGTGTAGACGGCCCAGGTGATGGCAAGGCAGGTGACGTAGAAGATCAGGAAGGCCCAGAGCGCGGCTTCAGGTCCTCCGGTCATGGCAATCGAGGTGCCGTAACCCTTGGGGATGAAGAAGGCGCCGAAGGCAGCGATCGCCGAGGTGAAGCCGGTGATGGCGGCCGATTCCTTCTCGGCCTGCAGGCGGCGTTGTTCCGGGGTTGCCTGCGGCATCAGCCGGCCCATTTCCTTGCCCATGATCGCCGGGATCATCTGGAAGGTGGAGGCATTGCCGACGCCGGTGGCGAAGAACAGGATCAGGAAGGAGGCGAAGAAGCCCCAGAAGGCATTCGGCTGGTCCTTGATGCCGATGAACCAGAGCACGCCGGAGACGCCGATCATCATCAGCACGAAGGCCCAGAAGGTGACCCGTGCCCCGCCGTACTTGTCGGCGAGCCAGCCGGTGCCGGAGCGCGACAGCGCACCGACCAGCGGACCAAGGAAGGCGAACTGCAGGACATTGACGTCCGGGAAGAGCGTCTTGGTCAGAAGCGGGAAGCCGGCGGAATAGCCGATGAAGGACCCGAAGGTGCCCGTGTAGAGCCAGCACATGATCCAGTTGTGCTTGCGCTGGAAGATCACGGCCTGTTCGGCAAAGGAAGCCTTGGCCGCAGCGATGTCGTTCATGCCGAACCAGTTGCCGAGCGCGGCCAGGATGATGAAGGGCACGAAGACGAAGCCGGCATTCTGCAGCCAGAGCGGGGCCTCGCCCGTCGCGGAGGCGACCATGGCCGGGTCGCCGCCGAGGCTGCCGAAAATGCCGGCGGTGATGGCGAGCGGCACGACGAACTGCACGACGCTGACGCCGAGATTGCCGAGGCCGGCATTGAGGGCCAGCGCATTGCCCTTCTCCGCCTTCGGGAAGAAGAAGGAGATGTTCGACATGGAGGAGGCGAAATTGCCGCCGCCGAAGCCGCACAGCAGCGCGAGCAGCAGCAGGATCGCATAGGGCGTGTCGGGGTTCTGCACCGCATAGCCGATGCCGAGCGCCGGGATGATCAGCGACCAGGTGGTGAGGGTCGTCCACAGGCGCCCGCCGAAGACCGGGACCATGAAAGAGTAGAAGATCCTGAGCGTCGCGCCCGAAAGCCCCGGCAGCGCCGCCAGCCAGAACAGCTGGTCGGTGGTAAAGGTGAAGCCGACCAGCGGCAGTTTGGCGACGACGACCGACCAGACCTGCCAGATGGCGAAGGACAGGAGCAATGCCGGGATCGAGAGCCACAGGTTGCGGCGGGCGATCTTGCGACCCTTGTCCTCCCAGAAAGTCTTGTTCTCCGGCTGCCAGTCGGTCAGCACCGAAGCGCTTTCCTTGACCGCCTTGCGGCCGGGCTTTTCCATGCCCTGCAGCTCCGGGAAGGCCGGCAGTTCGCCGAGTTCCTTGGCGGCGGCCTCCTGCTCCATCTGACGGACGGCGAAGTGCATCCAGGTGAGCGAGCCGAGCGCAATGAGGAAGAGCAGCATGAAACAGCTGGTCCACAGCCCGGTGAGATCGAGCAGCAGGCCGAAGAGGATCGGCAGGATGAAGCCGCCGAGCCCGCCGATCATGCCGACCAGACCGCCGACCGAACCGACATTGCCGGGATAGTAGACGGGGATGTGCTTGAACACCGCGGCCTTGCCGAGCGCCATGAAGAAGCCAAGGATGAACACCGTCACGGTGAACCCGATGAGGCCCATTTCGGCATGGAAGGCGATCGGTCCGTTGACGCCCTGCACGACATAGTCGGTCGGCGGATAGGAGAGAACGAAGGTGGCGGCGACCGAGACCAGGAAGGTCCAGTACATGACGCGCCGCGCCCCGTAGACATCGGAGAGATGGCCGCCATAAGCCCGGAACAGGCTGGCGGGGACAGAGAAGAAAGCGGCGATCATGCCGGCGGCGCGGATGTCCACCCCATAGACCTTGATCAGGTATTGCGGCAGCCAGAGCGCCAGCGCCACGAAGGCGCCGAAGACGAAGAAGTAATAGAGCGAGAAGCGCCAGACCTGGACGTTCTTGAGCGGCTCGAGTTCGAGCCAGGTGCTCTTCGGCTTTTCGCCGGTGCGCCTGCGCTCGATGAGAACCGGATCATCCTCGGTGGTGAACCAGAAGATGATCGCCATGACGACCAGGGCACCGGCCCAGACCTGGGCGACCGCATGCCAGCCGAAGGCGACCAACACCAGGGGCGCGAGGAACTTGGTGACAGCGGAGCCGACATTGCCGGCGCCGAAAATGCCGAGCGCCGTGCCCTGCTTTTCCGGCGGATACCAGCGCGACACATAGGCCACGCCGACGGCGAAGGAGCCGCCGGCGATGCCCACGCCAAGCGCCGCGACCAGCATCTGCGGGTAGGTCGTGGCGAAGGTCAGGAAGAAGGTCGCCAGGGCGGCCGCGAGCATGGTGGCGACGAAGACCACCCTCCCGCCATACCTGTCGGTCCAGATGCCGAGCACGACCCGGATGAGCGAGCCGGTAAGAATCGGCGTGCCGACCAGCAGACCGAACTGCGTTTCCGAGAGATTCAGGTCCTTGCGGATCTGAATACCGATGATTGCGAAGATCGTCCACACGGCGAAACAGACAGTGAAGGCGACGGTGCTCATCGCCAAAGCTGTCTTTTGACCCCGCGGACTGCCATCCACTGCGTTTGGCATAGCCATGCTCCTGGTTCGGATTACTCGTGTTTCGCAAGCAATAAGACCTCAAGCGCAGTATTTGTTTATTGATCTGGGTCAACGGGTGTTTGTTTTTCTCGTAGTTATACTTATCTGACATTCTACTTCGGCAGGAATGACATATTTATATTTCAAGAATACTTATTTCGTCTCCCCATTTGACATTTTTCGCGGCATGGATTGATATCCGCCGCAACGACGCGGGACGGTCCGATGCGATCCGAAGAAATCGAGAAACTGAAATGTCTGAACGTCTTCAGGGGTGTGAAGGAAAACACCTTCCAACGGGCAATAGCCCCCAGCTTCCTGCAATCATTCCCTGCCGGAACGATACTCCTCGAAGAGAATAGGCCAGCAGATTTCCTGTACATCGTCCTCGAAGGACTTGTGCAGATGTCGTCGTCTGCAACTGGTGACGAGACGGTCATTGAAATCCTCGGCCCCGTAAATCTGTTCATACTTGCGGCCGTCCTCAACAACGATGTCTGTCTTCAGTCGGCAAGGACGCTGACGCCGGCGCGCATCCTGATGATCCCGGCAACGCTCATCCGCGAACTTTTGGGAGAGGATCACGACTTCATGCGGGCCGTGGTGTTCGAACTGGCAAGCGCCTACCGGCGCACGGTGAAGGAACTGAAGAATCAGAAACTGCGCAGCGGCACCGAACGGCTGGCCAACTGGCTGCTCCGGGAAGAGCGCCGTCAGGGCGGAGACGGACGGCTGACCATCCCCTTCGAAAAACGGGTGCTGGCCGCCTATCTCGGCATGACGGCGGAAAACCTGTCGCGCGGATTTTCTGCCCTCTCCGGCCACGGCGTTCGTATCAAGGGACTGCAGGTCGAGATCGCCGATGTCGCCACGCTTGCCGCCTATGCACGGCCTTCGCCGCTGATCGACGACGAGGAACCCCAGGCACCCGGCGCCTAGCACGTTCTGGCGAAGCCACCGGGATGAATCCGCGACCTGCCGCCCGGAGTGGCGGGAAACCCAACGCCTAAAAGCGGGGGCTTCGCCCAATTCCTTGCGTCACGACAAAGAAGGGCGGCGTGACATGATGGATGTTCTCTTCGCTGATGGGCGACCTGTGACCTTCGAACGGCGAACGGTTCGAAAGAGTCGGGCCGCCGCCCGCGCCTAGGGAGACGAACATGTCCATGACCATCGATCTGGATGCCGCAGGACTGGTGGAACTCGAGCGCAATCACGCCGCGTTGCTGCGCCTTTGCCTGATCCTCGAGGAGATTTCCGATTCCATTCCCTTCGATGTCGAAAGCGCTGTGTGCCTCCAAGTTGCCGAAGGCCTCGGGCCGCTGCTGACGCAGGCGCACAGGCTGGAGGAACGGATTCTCTTTCCCGACTTCGACAAGAATGCCGGCTCATGTTTTGCCGCGATGATGATCGAGCGGCTGAAGGCCGAGCACCGCTGTGACGGGCTGGCCTGCGAGGAAATGGTCGAGACGCTAAAGACGATGGCCGAGGGGCGATGCCCGCTGCCACCGGAGACCGTTCGCTACATGCTGCGGGGATTTCTCGAGGGCCTGCGCCGGCACGTGTCTTCCGAGCGGCTGATGATAGAGACGCTGCTTGCCGCCAAGGCAGAGGGGCGGGAAGTCTTCGACTGAATCGCAACGGAGCGTCGAGATTTCTTCTTCGTTCCGCTCGGTTTCCTGCTGAGCGGCGCTGCCCTTCTCGTGGACGATGCGGGTCTTCGCACCGCCGGCATCCATGCCTGGACCTCGGGAGCGATCGGCGCCATGACGCTTGCCGTGATGACCCGGGCAACACGCGGCCATTCGGGGCAGGCGCTGCGCTCGCCCGCCACAACCACCTTCGGTATCTATGTCCCGATCATGCTCGCCGCCGCGCTTCGCATCGGCGCAGCCCTCGCCCCGAAATTCACCATGATCCTTCTGCCGCTCGCGGGGCTCCTGTGGATCCTTGCCTTCCTCGGCTTCGTTGCATTCTATGCGCCGCTGATCCTGCGCCGGAAAATCGGGTGAGCGCGGCGGCCGATCTTTGAGCCAGAGCTAGCAGCGCGGCGATGTCGCCGGGACGTGGCCCGGCGACATTTGCCGACGCCGGCGTGGAGAGCGGCATCGCGCACTAGCCTTGCTCGGGAGAGCCGCGGGATTGCACGGAAAGGCGCAATCCCGCGGGTTCGATCCGGACTTGAGCCCATGGCGTGCGGGACCGCAGCCCTTCTCAGCCGATCAGGTTCTCGATGCGGATCGGGAACTTGCGCACCCGGACACCGGTCGCGTGCCAGACGGCGTTGGCCACCGCGCCGACGGTGCCGGTCACGCCGATTTCGCCGACGCCCTTCACCCCGAGCGGGTTCACATACGGGTCCTCCTCGGGGATGAGGATGGCCTCGAGCGAGGGAATGTCGGCGTTGACCGGCACGTGATATTCGGCGAGATCCGCGTTCATGATCCGGCCGGTGCGGCGGTCGACGACGGCCTCCTCATGGAGCGCGAAGGACGCTCCCCAGATCATGCCGCCGAAATACTGGCTCTCGACCAGCCGCGGATTGATGATCCGGCCGGCGGCGAACGCACCGACCAGACGCGTCACGCGGACCTGCCCGAGATCCGGATCCACCTTCACCTCGGCAAAAACGGCACCATGGGAGTACATGGCATAGGCTTGGCCAAGCTGCGGATCGCGGGCGGACTGGCCCGTTCCGACGATCTCCCGCTGGCCAGCGCGGGCCAGCAATTCGGCGTAGGCTTCGCTCCGGCTTTCGTCGTCGCGTCGGTGGAGCCGTCCGGCTCGGGCGACCACACCGATATTGCCGGCACCGAAAAGCGGGGATGCCGGATCGTTGGTGGCAAAGGCAGCCAGCTGGTCGATGACGTCTCTGCCGGCATTGTGAAGCGCAAGACCGGCGCTTGCCGTATGGGCGGAACCGCCGGCCACGCCGGCGTCCGGCAGCGTCGACACGCCCGAATGGAACTCGACCTTGTCGGGATCGAGACCCAGCGATTCCGCGGCGATCTGGGCCAAGGCCGTCCAGGCCCCCTGGCCCATGTCGACACCGGCCGTCTCCACCAGGGCAGTTCCATCGGCACGCAGCGTGGCCCGGGCCTGTGCGGGGAAGTGGGGGCAGGGAAAGAGCGCTGTGCCCATGCCCCAGCCGACCAGGAAGCCGTCTTCGTCGCGCAGCCGGCGCGGGGCCAGCGGCCGGGATGCCCAGCCGAAGCGCCTGGCGCCTTCGGCATAGCACTCCCGAAGCGCCTTCGATGAATAGGGCCTGCCGGTGCCCGGCTCCTTTTCGGCATAGTTCTTCAGCCGGAATTCCAGCGGATCCATGCCGCAGGCCTCGGCGGCCTCGTCCATGGCCACTTCCAGCGCCGCAGAGCCCGAGGCCTCGCCCGGCGCCCGCATCGGTCCCGGCGTGCCGACGTCCAGCCGGATCGCCTGGTGCTCCGAAAGCAGGGCGGGGCTGGCATAGAGATGCGTGGAGGCATTGGCGGCCGGCTCGATGAAGTCGTCGAAGGAGGAGGTCGCAGACAGGGCCCGGTGGTGCAGCGCGGTGATCTGCCCTTCTTCATCCATGCCGATCCGCAGCGTCTGCCAGGTGTTCCCGCGGTGCCCGACGGGTCCGTACATCTGCGAACGGCTAAGGGCGAGCTTGACCGGCCGCCCGAGCATGCGCGCGGCGATCATCGCGAGAATCTGCGGTCCGTTGAGGATCGCCTTGGAGCCGAAGCCACCGCCGAGGAAGGGCGAACGGATGACGACGTTTTCCGGCGGGATGCCGAAATAGGCGGCATAGGAGGCGCAGCTCATCGCCAGGGCCTGGTTCGGCATGTCGAGCGTCAGCCTGTCGCCGTCCCATCGGGCCACCACCGCATGGGGCTCCATCGCATTGTGGTATTGCGCCGGGGTTTCATAGTCAGCCTCGATCACCCTGGTCGCCCTCGCCATGCCGGCTTCAAGGTCGCCATGAGCGGATCGCGGAGGCGCACCGATGCCGACGGCGGCCGGATCGAAGCGGACCCCTTTGTCGAGGCCGGTGCGCGGTTCCTCGACCTCATATTGCGGGTTCAGCAGGGCGGCGCCCTCGACTGCCGCCTCGAGCGTCTCGGCGATGACGAGAGCGATGGGCTGGTTGGCATAGCGCACGCCATTGTCCTGCAGGACCTCGATGCGGAAGCCGAAGCGCTCCATCTTCACGTCGGGGTCGTGCGCAAGCGGCGGCCGGTTCTCCGGCGTGAGGACCTCGACGACGCCCGGATGGGCCTTGGCTGCGGCAATGTCGAGGGCGATGACGCGACCGCGTGCGATCTTGCTGACCGCAGTGACGGCATGGAGCAGGCCGTCGGGGTGGTTGTCGGCCGCATACGTGGCGCCCCCGGTGACCTTGAGCAGACCATCGCGGCGGGTCAAGGGCTGGCCGGCATTGGAGCCGTAGCGGGTGTTTTGCATGGATGTGACGTCAGGCGACATGGCTCACTCCCGGGTTCGTGGAAAAGGGCGAGGCTGGCAGCGCCGGCATGACCTGCGGCGTTCCTTCGGCCGCAAGGGAAAGCGCACGCACCGCGATGCGGCGGGCCAGCTCGATCTTGAAGGCGTTGTCACCGGAGGGGCGTGCCCCTTCGAGCGCGATCTCGGCCGCCCGGGCAAAGGCGGCGGTACCGGGCACAGTGCCGACGAGGGCATTCTCCGCCTCGCGAACACGCCATGGCTTGGCGGCCACCGCACCCAGCGCCAGCCGTGCCTCTCGGATCAGACCGTCTTCGATATCGAGCGCAGCCGCCGCCGAGACGACGGCAAAGGCGTAGGACGTGCGTTCCCGAAGCTTCAGGTAACGCGCGTTCGCCTTGAACCGCGCGGTTTCTGCCGGCAGATGCACCGCCGTAATCAGCTCGCCGTGAGCGAGGACCGTTTCCTTTTCAGGCGTCTCTCCCGGCAGGCAGTGGAAGCTCTCAAGCGGAATCTTCCGTTGCCCTTCGGGGCCCTCGACCTCGACGACCGCATCGAGCGCGACCAGCGGGACGCAGAAGTCGGAAGGGTGGGTGGCGATGCAGCGATCACTCCAGCCGACGACCGCATGCAGGCGATTTTCGCCATCAAGCGCATCGCAGCCGGAGCCCGGTTCACGCCGGTTGCACCGGCTGGCCGTGTCCTGGAAATAGGCGCAACGCGTCCGCTGCATCAGGTTTCCGCCGACCGTGGCGGCATTGCGCAGCTGCGCGGAGGCGCCGGACAAAAGCGCTTCCGCAACCGCCGGGAAGGCGGCGGCAAACTGCGGGTCGTAGGCGAGATCGGAATTGCGCACCATGGCGCCGATGCGAACGCCGCCATCGGCCTGCCATTCGATCGTGTCGAGGCCCGGCAACCTCGTGACGTCGATCAGGCGGACGGGCCGCGAGACGCCGATCTTCATCAGGTCGAGCAGGTTGGTGCCGGCGGCGAGATAGGCGGAGCCGGGCTCGGCCGCGGCGCTCACGGCTTCGGCAATACTGCCGGGACAGATATAATCGAATCGGTTCATGCCGCATTCCTCCCCTTCCGGTCGGCCAGCGTCTGCTGCGCCTCGAGGATCGCTTCCGTGATCCCCTGATAGGCGCCGCAGCGGCACAGATTGCCGCTCATCAGCTCGCGGACCCGTTCCGGGTCGTCGCCGGCATGGCCCTCGGAGATCAGGCCAAGGGCGCTCATGATTTGCCCAGGCGTGCAGAAGCCGCATTGGAAGCTGTCGCAGGCGATGAAGGCCGCCTGAAGCGGATGCAGGGCGTCGCCATCGGCGAGGCCCTCGATGGTGGTGATTTCGGCGCCGTCGAGGCTGGCGGCAAGGGAAAGACAGGCATTGATGCGCCGCCCATCGACGAGCACGGTGCAGGCACCGCATTGGCCTCGGTCACAGCCCTTTTTCGTGCCCGTCAGGAGAAGCCGCTCGCGCAGAAGGTCGAGCAGCGTCACGCGCGGGTCGTCGAGCGCGATGCTGCGCTGCTGGCCGTTGATGGTGAGGCTGATGGAGAGTGTCATGGGATACTCCATTCAGTGACAGTGATATATGGATAGGAACCGCCGGATCGGCGGGATTGCCAAGATGGGCGCAACTGAAGCGCCGCCGCGGCCGGAGCGGTCTATGCTTGTCCGGCGCAATGATTTATACGGAGGCATCCTCCGCTTAGCAAGAGGAAAAAGATCCTGACCAGGGAGATGGGTTCACAAGAGGAAAAGACAAGGCGGCCGCGGGCGGATTCCATCCGCAACCGGCAGCGCCTGGTCGAGGCTGCGACGGAGATCTTCAGCGCCGGTGCGCAGCAGGCAAGCCTGGAGGCCGTGGCGCGCCGGGCGGGGGTCGGGATCGGTACGCTCTACCGGCATTTCCCCACGCGAGACAGCCTGTTCGAAGCGGTCTATCGCCACGAGGTCGACCTGCTTGGAGACCTGGCGGAGCAGCTGACCCGGGAAGAGGATCCGGTCGACGCGCTGAAACGATGGATGCAGGCCAATGTGCGGCTCGTGGCGGCGAAGAAAGGCATGATCGAGGCGCTGCAGCTTGCCGCCGTCGGCTCCTCTGAACTCAAGGCCTATTCCTCGGAGCGGCTGGTCGGGGCGATCCGCCTGTTGCTCGAGCGGGCCGTTAGAACCGGCGCGCTTCGCGACGACGTGCCGGCGGAAGACCTGCTGAGGACGATGGTCGGCATCTTCTACGCGCAGGGACCGAGCGACTGGCAGCCCACTGCGCTACGCATGGTCGATATCTTCATCGACGGCTTGCGCAAGCGCTGATTCGGGAACGATCCATGGGCGTCCGAGAGCAGACGTTTCGTCGTCCACGGCCTTGCCGGCTAGGCCGGCATCAGGAGAAAATGAGGAAGACAGCCATGTCCCGTTGGAAGCGACTTCTGCCAGCGCTGGCTTGTGCCGGCATTCTTCCTGCCTTGTCCGCCTGCACGGCTCCGGTCGCGTCGGAACCTCCGGCTGCCGGGCGCTGCGATCCGGAACGGGCGCAGAGCCTTGTCGGCAAGCCGAAGCCAACGGAGGCCGAGGCGATGCGCGAGAGCGGTGCCGCCATCGTGCGCCAGATCGCGCCCGGGGATGCCGTTACCCAGGATTTCAGCGAGGGAAGGGTGACCGTCGAAACGGATCCGGTCACTAAGCTTGTGGTCAAGGTCACGTGCGGCTGAGGGCCTTGATCAGGCCCGGTTGCCGGCGTCAGAGGCTGGCGCGGTTGGCCCGGTCCTGAACGCCGCCGAAGCCGAGCTTTTCCGAGATTTCGCGCGAAGCGCGGACGAGGCTCTCGATATAGGCACTGCGATTGCGCAGACCGTCTTCGCGCGGCGCGACCAGACACAGCGTGGCGATGCAGACACCGTCGGCCTGGTAGATCGGGGCGGCGAAGCAATGGGTGAAGTTCTCGACCTCGCTGTTGAAGGTGAAGAAGCCGTCCTTCGCTGCTTGCCGGACCTGGGCGATGAATTCCGCCGGCTCGATGCGCCGGCCGCTCGGCAGAATGAAGTCTTCCGGCGGGATGAAGTCGAGCATCTCGGCTTCGGACAGATGCGAGACGAGCAGGCGACCGGACGCCGTCCACGGAATCGGCACCAGCTCGCCGACGCTCGACGAAATGCGGAAAGGCCGCAGGCCCTCCCGCATCATGGCAACGGTATATTTGTTGCCTTCGAGAAGGCACATCTGCGCCGTCTCGCGGGTCTCCTCGACGAGACGGACGAGCATGCGATCGCATTCCCTCATCAGGTCGAACTGCTCGGCATAGGCCGAGCCGAGGAAATAGAGCTTGCGACCGAGAAAGACCCGGCCCTCGCCGCCCTGATAGTCGAGCATGCCGTGGCGCAGCAGGAGGTTCACCAGTTCATAGACGGAAGACCGCGGCGCGCCGATCTCCGACGCGATCTCGTTCGGCCGCATCGGCTGACGCTTCTGCCGCAGGAATTCGAGGATGTCGAAAGCCCGGTCCAGACCCCGCGTCCGGCGCGATACGATATCTTCGGCATCAGCCATGGTGTTCCTCATCTGGCGGAAACGGGCCACAAAGGCGGCCGCATCCCTCGATCAGGCGCGGTCCGCGCGATAGGCCACGCAGTCGACTTCGACCTTGCAATCGACCATCATCCGGGACTGAACGCAAGCGCGAGCCGGCGGGTTGGCGCCGAAAAACTCGGCATAGACACCGTTGAAGCTCCAGAAGTCGCGGGGATCGTCCAGCCAGACGCCGACGCGCACCACGTCCTCCAGTCCGTAACCTGCCTCCTTGAGGATAGCGATCATGTTCTCGATCGCCTTGCGGCTCTCTGAAACGATGCCCCCGCTGACGATCTCGCCCTTTTCCATCGGCACCTGGCCCGAAACATAGAGCCAGCCATTGGCTTCCACCGCGCGGGCAAAGGGCAGCGGCTGTCCGCCGGCCCCGGTTTCGCCGGCGCCGTAACGCTTGATAGTCATGTGATCTCACTTTTCTTCTAGTTGAAACTCGATGTCTTCAGGAACTCCGCCAGCCGCTCGGTCTGCGGCCGGACGAACATCTCTTTCGGGTAGCCCTCTTCGCAGATCATCCCCTGGTTCATGAAGATGACACGCGTCGAAACGTCGAATGCGAAGCGCATTTCGTGGGTCACCAGCAGCATGGTCATGCCGTCGGAGGCGAGCCCCTTGATGACCTGCAGGACCTCGCCGACCAGTTCGGGATCGAGCGCCGAGGTGACCTCGTCGAACAGCATCAGCCGCGGGTTCATGGCGATCGCCCGGGCGATCGCGACACGCTGCTGCTGGCCGCCGGACAGCTGGCCGGGATAATGATCGGCCCTCGTGCCGAGGCCGACCCGGTCGAGCCAGGTCTCGGCGATCGCCCGCGCTTCGGGCCGCCCCATCCTCTTCACCTTGACGAGGCCGAGCATGACGTTTTCCGCCGCCGTCAGGTGGGGAAAGAGATTGAACTGCTGGAAGGCCATGCCGGTCAGCGCACGCTGGCGGGCGATTTCCTTTTCCGGCTTTCGCCGCCGCCGGGCACCCTCGACATGGTAGCCGATCTCCTCGCCGTCGAGCCTGATGGTTCCGTCCTGGAACTCCTCCAGCATGTTGATGCAGCGGAGCATGGTGGTCTTGCCCGAGCCGGAAGAGCCGATGATCGAGATCACCTCCCCTTCCCTGACGGTGCAATCGACGCCCTTGAGCACTTCGAGCGTGCCGTAGGTCTTTCGCAGTCCGGAGATTTCGAGAATTGTCTTTGCCATCGATATGGGATCCTCAGGTCGGCACGGCCGTCTTGCGCTCGACATATTTGCCGAAGCGCTCGATGGTGAAATTGACGACGAAGTAGAGCAGGCCGGCGAAGAAATAGAACTGCAGGCTCATGAAGTTGCGGGAAATGATCTCCTGCGTGCGCAACAGGAGTTCCGTCACGCCGATCACCGAAAGCAGCGTCGAGGCCTTGACCATTTCCGCCGCGGTATTGACCCAGGCGGGCAGGAACTGGCGCAGGGCCTGCGGCCACAGCACATTGGCGAAGGTCTGCCCGAAGGTCAGTCCGATCGCCTTGGCGGCCTCGGTCTGGCCGACCGGGATCGCCTGCAGGCCGCCCCGCACGATCTCGCCGACATGCGAGGAGCAGAAGATGGCCAGCGCCAGGACGCCGGCCGAAAACGGGCCGAGATCGACCCCGACCGCGGCGGAGACGTAATAGCTCGCCAGGACGAGCACCAGCACCGGCGTGCCCCGCACGATGTCGGTATAGGCCCGGACGGCGAAGCGCATCGACCCCTTGCCATAGGCAAGCGCCAGGCCGACGAGAACGCCGAGCGCCGAACCGAAGGCGATCGCCAGAAGAGAGATCGAGACGGTGACGCCGACCCCCTTGAGGATGACGAAACGGGCGAGCCAGAGCTGTTCGAAGAAGGCGGGAAGATCGCTCACGACATCACCTCACAACTGCCAGCCGGCGCTCGGCCAGACGCATCAGTGCCGCCAGCGCCGTGCAGGTGACGACATAGAGGCCGGACGCGACGATCCAGGTTTCGATGACCCTGAAGCTTTCGACATTGATCTTGCGGGCTTCGAAGGTGAGCTCGGGAACGGCGATGGCCGCGGCGAGCGACGTATCCTTGAACAGCGAGATGACGGTCGACGAGAGCGACGGCAGCACGTTGCGCAGCATGAGCGGCATGATGATGGACGTGCGGATCTGCATCGGAGTCAGGCCGATCGCCAGCCCCGCCTCCGGCAGTCCCTTGGGAATGGACAGCAGGCCTCCGCGAAAAACCTCCGCCAGATAGGCGCCGGAATAGATCGACAGGACCGCGATGAAACTCTCGATCTTGCCTAGCCTGACGCCCATCTGCGGCAGGGCGAAATAGGCAAACAGCACCAGCACCAGAATGGGCAGGTTGCGGATGACCGTGACGTAGGACGTCGCGGGCCAGGACGCGATCCTGTGCTTCGAAACAAGCGCAAACGCCACGACGAGCCCGATCAGCACGCCGACCAGGATGGAAACGAAGGCGAGCCCGAGGCTGAGCGCCAGACCTTCCAGAAGCTGGTCAAAGTTGCGCCAGACGGCTGCAAAATTCAGTGTGTAACCCATGACTACCCGTCGCCCAGAGGGAATGAAACGGGAGAGATCTCTCCCGCTTCATGATCGCTTACTTGTATTCGACCGGGAAGCCGATCTGCGGCGGTGCGAGTTCCTTGCCGAACCAGGTCTTGTAGGACTTGGCGTAGAAGTCGAACTCGACGCCGGTCATGGCTTCGTGCAGCGCGGTGTTGACGAAGTTCAGCCAATCCTGGTCGCCGCGCTTGACGCCGCAGGCATAGGTCTGCGGGTTCCAGCCGTAGCCGGCATCCTTGTAGCGGCCCGGGTTCTGCGTCATGTACCAGGCCAGAGAGGACTGGTCGGTCGCTGCGGCATCCGAACGGCCCGATTCCAGCGCCTGATAGATCAGGTCGACGGAATCATACTGGTCGACCGTGGCTTCCGGCAGGGCCGCATGCACCATGTCCTCGGCGTAGACGTTCTGCAGGACCGAAATCGTCACGGACGAACCGGCGGCCTTCAGCGCTTCGTAGTCTGCATATTTGCCGTCTGCCTTGAGCATGAGGCCCACGCCCTCGCGATAATAGGGAATGGTGAAGGCCACCTGCTGCGCGCGCTCGCCCGTGACCGTCATGAACTGACAGGTGAGGTCGACCTTGTCGGTGGTGATGTTCGGAATGCGGGCATCGGACGATTGGTTGACGTATTCGATCTTGTCGGGATCGCCGAACAGGGCCTTGGCAACGATGCGGCCCATATCGACGTCGAAGCCCTGCAGCTTGTCGTCGGCGCTCTTGAAGTGCCAGGGCGCGTTGGTCGACCCGGTGCCGAGCACCAGATGGCCGCGGGCGAGGACCTCGTCCAGCTTGCTCGCCTGCTGGGCCGCGGCCGGCATGGAAATCAGGAAAGTGGCGGCCGCCAGCACGACTGCGCCGGCGCGGAAGGAAATAGTCATGGCGTTCCCCTATTATTGACTGGTCGCTCCAAATGTCCAATATAACGGACATGTGTCTGTGTTATTGGATTGACGTATTCAGGGACAGCCGTCATAAATTGTCAATAGACGGTCGCGCGCCTTTTCAAGAAAAAGCTCCGGCCCCATTGTCAGCCGCTGAAACACGCCATCTATCGCTCCTCGAGGTCCCCATGCCCCTCTCCGACAACCGCCTCCGCCAGATCGACACGCCTTCGGTGCTGGTCGACCTCGACATTGCGAAAGCCAATATCGCGCGCTTCCAGGCCTATGCGGACGCCCACGGCCTGAAGGTCCGGCCGCATATCAAGACCCACAAGCTGCCGATGATGGCCGAACTGCAACTCTCCGCCGGCGCGATCGGCATCACCTGCCAGAAGATCTCGGAAGCCGAGGCGATGGTGGAGGGGAGTGCGGCGATCCGCGACGTGCTGATCACCTACAACATCGTCGGCGAGCAGAAGCTGCAGAGACTGAAGACGCTTGCGCAGAAGGTCGCGCTTTCGATGGTGGCCGACAGCACGGCCGTGATCGACGGCCTGTCGTCGACCTTCCGAACAGCGGCGAAGCCTCTGACGGTGCTGGTAGAGTGCAACACCGGCGCCAATCGCTGCGGGGTGGCCTCTCCGTCCGAGGCCGAGGCACTGGCCGTCCAGATCGACAAAGCGCCGGGCCTGATCTTCGGCGGGTTCATGACCTATCCGCCGGCCGGCGGCGAAGCGGCGGTCGAGGCCTTCATGAGCGAAGCCAAGGCACGGGTCGAGGCACGCGGCATCGCCGTTCCGGTCATCACCTCCGGCGGCACGCCGACGATGATGCATGCGGGCGACGCCCCCGTGACGACGGAATACCGCCCCGGCACCTATATCTACAACGATCGCTCCCTGGTGGCGCGCGGCGCTTGCGGCTGGGAGGATTGCGCCCTGACCGTCCTTGCAACGGTCGTATCGGTTCCGTCGGAAAACCGCGCCATCGTCGACGCGGGCTCGAAGACTTTGACCTCCGACCTGCTGGGATTGTCAGGCTACGGCCATGTGCTGGGGCGGGACGATATCGCCATCGACCAGCTCTCCGAAGAGCATGGTCGGCTCATGAGCACCGGTCCGATCAATCTGAAGGTCGGTGATCGCTTGCGGATCGTGCCCAATCATGCCTGCGTCGTGACCAACATGGTGGACGAGGTCATGGTGATCGACGGGGACGATATCACCGCCGTTTCGGTGGCAGCGCGCGGTCGCCTGACCTAGGAACAACGCTCGTGCAAGCGGGCCACCATGCCCCACCTCCGGCAAAAGATCGCCGTCGTGGCTATTGCCGCACCTGAAATCCTTGCCGTACCGCGCCTTGATCGGTAATGCGGTAACGTCGCACTCAACCAACGAGGATATCATGGCAACTGGTACGGTAAAATTTTTCGCCCAGGACAAGGGCTTCGGCTTCATCACCCCGGACAACGGCGGTCCGGATGTATTCGTCCACATCTCGGCAGTCGGCTTCGGCGGCGCGCTGCAGGACGGTCAGAAGGTCAGCTACGATGTGGGACAGGACCGGAAGACTGGCAAGTCGAAGGCTGAAAACGTCACCGTCATCTGATCAAGCCGATCTGGCCCTGTCGACCCGGCGGGGCCAGATCACTCACGCGAGCGATCCGCCCGCTCCCGCGGCCCGTGTCACGGCCATGGATTGGCCCAGGCAGGAATGCGCATCATTCGGTCTATCCAGGCCGTCAGGTCGGCATATTCCGCGAAGGGCATCGCAGACGTCTTCCAGTAACTCGCCATCGAGGCCAGCTGGAAATCGGCAATCGTCAGCCTGCCGCATGCGGCATAGTCCCGACCTTCGAGATGCTGATCGAGGACGGCCGCATATCTCCTTGCCGTGTCGATCTTGTCCTTGAGCACCTCGGCATCGGGCTCGCCAATGCCGAATGTCGGCTTCACCACATATTCGAAATAGAATGGCGCGACGGCGGGCGACCAATGGCTGTCGCACCATGAGAGCCAGCGCAGCACTTCGACCTGTTCCGCCGGCGATGCGACCGGCCACATGTCGGATCCGGCCTTGATGCACAAATGGGCCATGATCGCGCTCGATTCCCAAAGAACCAGATCGCCATCCACCAGGGTGGGAGCCTTCCGGTTGGGATTGATGGCCGCATAGGCGGGCCTGGCGAGCTCCCCGCCCATGAGATCCATCTCGATGCATTCGACGTCAACGCCGAGATGCTTGACGAGTGCCAGAACGCGCCGCGGAGCCTGAGCCTTGATCCAGTAAAGCTGCATGCCTTTTCCCTTCCTTGGGTCTCGGTTCCTGTCGTCTTCACGCCATCCCATGCGAAACGCGCTGCTCGCCCTGGCGTTCCGGACGCTTCCGGATATCGATTTTCCACAGCGGCTTACCAATCGCGCCAACCGACTTGCCAGACTCCGGAGTAACTGTTTAAGTGGTTACATGAACACATCCAGACTATCAAGCGCCGAACCTCGCGCCTATTTTTCCGCCCTGGGGCGCATTCGCATGCTGGCGGGCGATCCTGCGCTCGACTTCGCCAACACGTTGCACTGGCGTGGCACTCAACAGATGGACTTTCTGCCGGACTATCAGGCGCTCGCAGAATGGTCGGTACCGGCTGGACTCCTGAGCGAGCAGGAGATGGACATGCTCGTCCTCCTGGCGCCTCGCTTTCCGCGCGCTGCCGAGGCGGTCCATTCCGCGGCCATTGCGTTGAGGAGTGCGTGGCGCGCCTGGCTCGATGAGAGAACGGGCGGCGGGCTCAAGCCGCCGACGCGCAGTCCGTCCTTCCGGCATCTGGAGCAATTGTTGACATCGGCCCTGTCCGATCCCGGCCTGCTCATGTCCACCGGCGAGCGGCGGGAGGATGACGAACGCATGCTGCTTCTGCCGCTCTCCCGTATTGCCCTCGCGGTTGCCAGCCTCGCACTCATTCCCGCCGAGCGCGCGATGGGGCGCTGCGAAGGCGACCCCTGTGGCGGCTTCTTCCTGAACACCAGCCGGTCCAAACCCAGGCGATGGTGCTCCATGGACAGTTGCGGCAACCGGGCCAAGGCGCGCGGCTTCCGCAGCCGCATGATGGCGGAGGAAATCCGCAAGCCGGACGACTGATCCGCCCGCTGCCACTGGATCTGAGAGCAAGAAATCATCATTGGAGACTGCCTTTGAGAGTGAGGGGCACATTCAAGACCACGGACTTCAAAGCCACGTCGCTGGCGGTCGTTCCGCCCGTCGAGACGGCATTGGCGGTCGGCGTCCATACGATGCAGAAGCACTTTTCGGGCGATGTGGCGGGTCGCTCGTCGACCTTGTTCACATCCTCCTTCGACCCCGCACTTGGCGTGGGCTCCTATGTCGCCATGGAGAGTTTCGAGGGCGCGATCGGCGACAGGGTCGGGACCTTCAATTTCCTGCATTCGGCCTCGGCCAGAGGCAAGGAGCGCCGGAACGAATTCTTCGCCATCGTCGAGGGAAGCGGAACGGGAGACCTGAAGGGTCTGACCGGATCGGGCGGCATAGCCATCGACCCCGACGAGACGCATCACATCTGGTTCGACATCGAATTCGCACCGTGACCCCTCCGGGTCATCCGACGCATCAACGACCTTCCCTCAAAGCCGGAGTGCCGCTCCATCGACCGATGGCGCTCTCACCCTTGTGAAATCGGATATCCGACCGCATGTCCCGGCAGCAGCATCAGGAGGATTTTCCCATGACCGACCACTCGTCTTCCGATCCGTTCTATCACGGCACGCGCGCAGATCTTGCCGTGGGAGACATGATCCGCGTGGGCTATACGTCGAACTACCGCGAGGGCCTGATCCTCTCCTGGGTCTACTTCAGCCAGACGCTGGAGGCGGCCACCTGGGGCGCCGAACTGGCCGTCGGCGAGGGACGGCAGAGGATTTATATCGTCGAGCCGACGGGCCCTTTCATGGACGATCCCAATCTCACGGACAAGAAGTTCCCGGGAAACCCGACCAAGTCCTATCGCTCGCGCCACCCGCTTCTGATCGTCGGAGAACTGACGGAATGGCAGGGCCATACGGCCGAGCAATTGCAGCAGATGAGAGACGGTCTCGCCCGGTTGCGGGCAGAAGACAGGGACGTCATCATCGACTGAACACGCCCGGCTGGGCCGGAACCGCACCGGCGAAACCGGCCGTCAGGATGCGCAGCGCTGTGTTCCATCGGCATTGGCAAGCGGCGGAAAACCCTTGGCGATGTCGGCGAGGGTCACACCGGCAAACCGGTTGCGAAGCAATTGCTCGGCATCGTCGAAGACACCCTTCAAGGTGGCGTTGACGGCCTGCTCGATGGGGCATCCCGGCATGTCATAGGCCGGGCCGATGGCAAAGACGGACGGTTCGCCGACGGCACGATAGATGTCGAGAAGGGTGAGTTCCTCGAGGGGGCGTGCCAGGGTCCAGCCGCCGCCGTGGCCCTTTTCCGAGTGCACATAGCCCATCTCGCGCAGCCCGGACATCGTTCGACGAATCACGACAGGATTGGCGTCCAGCATGCGCGCGATCATCTCGGAGGTCATCGAACCGCCGTGGCTGCCCATGTGAATCAAGACGTGCAGCATGCGCGACAGCCGACTGTCCTGCCTCATGGGTCGTTCCTTTCACAGTGCATCCTCGATGCCGTCACCCTAACACGGCCGCGACACACGACACAACGAAAGTGACATGACTATTGACTCCGCCAGATCACGCCACTTATGTTGTTGCGAGAACAAGGAGACCGCCATGAACCAGAGCATTCACGACGTCATCATCATCGGCGGGAGCTATGCCGGCCTGTCATCCGCGATGCAGCTCGGCCGGGCCCGCCGCAAGGTGCTGATCATCGACGAGGGTCTGCGGCGTAACCGTTTTGCCAGCCACTCGCACGGGTTCCTGACGCAGGACGGCATCGATCCCGCCGTCATTGCCGCCAGGGCCCGCGCCCAGGTGCTGGACTATCCGACGGTGCAGTGGCTGTCGGCGCGTGCCGACGCGGCGCGGCGGATCGAAGATGCCCATCCGACAGGCGCTTGCTTCGAAGTCACGGTCGGAAGCGACCGGCATCTTTCTCGCCGCCTGCTCTTGGCGACGGGGGTGAGGGACATTCTCCCGGACATCGCCGGACTGGAGCAGCGCTGGGGCAGCAGCGTCTTCCACTGCCCCTATTGCCATGGCTATGAACTGGACCAGGGGAAGATCGGCGTCATCGGCATATCCGCACTTTCCATGCACCATGCACTGATGTTGCCGGATTGGGGGCCGACGACCTTCCTGGTCAACGATGCCTTCGAGCCGGATTCGGATCAACTGGCGGCCCTTGAGGCGCGCGGGGTAACGGTCGAGCGCAGCCCGATCGAGGCGATCACCGGCCACGCCGACGTCACTCTCGCCGACGGCCGCACGCTCTCCTTCGCGGGTCTGTTCACGCTGGCGCCGTTCGAGCTCGCGAGCCCGATCGCC
This sequence comes from Rhizobium sp. Q54, assembly GCA_943370615.1. Lineage (GTDB taxonomy): Bacteria > Pseudomonadota > Alphaproteobacteria > Rhizobiales > Rhizobiaceae > Allorhizobium. The sequence goes on along the minus strand of CALRRQ020000027.1, from coordinate 22,268 downwards.
GAACAGCTCGGGCTGGAGATGGAACAGGGGCCGGTGGGCTCTGTCATCAAGACCGATCCCATGAAGGAAACCAGCATGCCGGGGGTCTTCGCCTGCGGAGACACGGCTCGGCTCATGGCATCCGTGGCGCTCGCCGTCGGAGACGGAAACCTCGCAGGGGCGGGCCTTCACCGGTCGCTGATGTTCGGCACGAGTTGAACGGCAAGCCGACCTGGCCTCGTTGTCGATCCGGGCGGCGCAAGGGAGACCGATTGTCGGTGGGCTCAAGGGCGAAACCGATGCGTTGACTTGGCTGAAATTGCGACACGAGCCTGTCGCCCGTCCAAACGGCGCATGTGTCGGCGACCCCTGGCGCAGCGCATTGACCGCCTTTCGGGAAGATGCGAGATTCCGGCCATCATGACGTATGGCATAGTGCACCCCGAAAGACCGATGACCTTGCTGTGGTTGCAGGCAGGAAGCTGCGGTGGCTGCACCATGTCGGTGCTCGACAACGGGGCTCAAGGGTGGCCGCGCGAGCTGCGCAGCTTCGGCATCGATCTGCTCTGGCATCCCTCGCTCAGCGAAGAAAGCGGCGTCGAGGCCATTGCCATCCTCGAAAGCGTGGCGTCCGGCGAGACGCCGCTCGACATTCTCTGCATCGAGGGATCGATCCTAAGGGGGCCGTCGGGAACGGGCCTGTGCAATCGCCTGGCCGGCACCGGCCGGACCATGCTCGAATGGGTCGGCCGGCTTGCGCCGCTCGCCGAATACTGCGTCGCCGTCGGCACCTGCGCATCCTATGGCGGCATCCACGCGGCGTCCCCCGATCCGGCCGAGGCCTGCGGACTTCAATATGAAGGGGCCGAATCCGGCGGCGCGCTGGGCGGCGGCTTCCGCTCGCGGTCCGGAATGCCGGTGATCAACATTGCCGGCTGCGCGCCGCATCCCGGCTGGATCATGGAAACGATCGCCGCGCTGAAGATGGGCGATTTCGACGAGCGCGATCTCGACCGGCTCGGCCGGCCGAAATTCTACGCGAAGACGCTCGCCCACCACGGCTGCGAGCGCAACGAATATTACGAATTCAAGGCAAGCGCGGAAAAGCTCTCCGATCTCGGCTGCATGATGGAGCATCTCGGCTGCAAGGCGACACAGGCCGTCGGCGACTGCAACCAGCGCGGCTGGAACGGCGGCGGATCATGCACCCATGGTGGCTTTTCCTGCATCGCGTGTACTTCCCCCGGCTTCGAGGAGACCAACGGCTTTCTCGAAACGCCGAAGATCGGCGGCATACCGGTCGGCCTGCCGCTCGACATGCCCAAGGCCTGGTTCGTGGCGCTGGCGGCGCTGTCGAAATCGGCGACGCCGGAGCGGGTGCGGACCAACGCCACTTCCGACCGCGTGATCCGCGATCCCAAGCGCAAGGGGAGCCCGAACGAATGAGCCGCATCGTCGCCGGTCCGTTCAACCGCGTCGAGGGCGATCTCGAAGTGACGCTCGACATCAAGGACGGTGTCATCGAGAAGGCCGAGGTGACGACCACGCTCTATCGCGGCTTCGAGCAGATCCTGTGCGGCCGGCCGGCGGCCGATGCCCTGGTGATCGCGCCGCGTATCTGCGGCATCTGTTCGGTGTCCCAGTCGATCGCCGCATCGACGGCGCTGCGCAACCTGGCCGGCGGCCGCGCCGCGCCGAACGGCTATCTCGCTGCGAACCTTGCCCATGCGGCGGAGAACATCGCCGACCACCTCACGCATTTCTACCTGTTCTTCATGCCGGATTTCGCCCGGGCCGAATATGCGGCCCGTCCCTGGCACGAGGAAACCGTCAACCGTTTCAAGGCGGTGAGCGGCAGCGGATCCGCCCGTTTCCTGCCGATGCGCCGGCGCCTGCTCGAAGTGATGGGCGTGGTCGCCGGCAAATGGCCGCATTCGCTGGCTTTCCAGCCGGGCGGAACGACGCGCGCCATCGACATCGGCGAGCGTGTCCAGCTCGCCTCGCTGATGGGCGAGTTCCAGCTCTTCCTCGAAGAGGCGGTCTACGGCGTGTCGCTCGACACGATCCTATCCATGGCTTCCGTCTCCGATCTCGAGGACTATGCCGCCGGGCCGTCCGGCGGGGATTTCGCCCTGTTCCTGCGGCTGGCGGAGGATCTCGCGCTCTCCCGCATGGGCAAGGGACCCGGCCCGCTGATCTCGTTTGGCGCCTATCACGACAGCCAGTCGTCGCTACTGCCCGGAGGCGTGACGGATGCGCTGGGGCAGATCCGTCCCCTCGACGTCACCGGTATTTCGGAGGATGTCGCCCATGCCTGGTTCGCCGACACCGACCGACGGCCGGATCACTCCGACACCCTGCCGGTCGTTGCCAAGGACGGCGCCTATTCCTGGGCCAAGGCACCGCGGCTCGCCGGCAGCCCAGCCGAAACCGGAGCGGCGGCGCGCCTTGCGGTGGCCGATCATCCGCTGATCGCCGAACTGCTTCGCCTCGACGGCGGCACGTCGGTCAAGACCCGCATCGTCGCCCGGCTGGTGGAAACGGCGATCCTCGTACACGCGATGCAGGGATGGCTGAGGCAGCTGCGGCTGAAGGACGAATTCTGCAGCCATTTCGCGCTGCCCGACGATGCGGTCGCCTGCGGTCTCGTCGAAGCGGCACGTGGCGCGCTCGGCCACTGGGTCAGCCTGAGGGGCGGAGAAATCAGCCGCTACCAGATCATCGCGCCGACGACCTGGAATTTTTCGCCGCGCGATGCGGCCGGGGTGGCCGGTCCGCTCGAGCAAGCCCTGGCCGGCCTCGATACCGGCGGGCTCGGCGCCCAGTCGGCGGCCCTTCAGCACGTCATCCGCTCCTTCGATCCCTGTATGGTCTGCACGGCCCACTAGGGACCGCTGCGTGACGGCCGACAACCGGTCAGCGCCTTTCCAGCAATGAAAAACGGGCTTTCACCGGCGCCGGAGCGATGGCTGCACGCTGCGAGGTCCCCTTCGAAATAGTTCAATGAAAATAGCCAATTAGCCCGATTGTTCGAGGGCCATCCAATCTGGTCTGCTTCTTGCAAACACCATCCCATCACGCCCGCTCACATGCTTGAGGCGGGTTGCAAGGGTGGAAAGGCTGGAGGAGCACCATGGCAGCAACAGAAACTTTTTACGATGTCATTCGCCGTCAAGGCATCACCAGGCGCAGCTTCACCAAGTTCTGCAGCCTGACGGCCGCCAGTCTCGGCTTCGGCCCTGGCGCGGCGACCGCGATGGCCCAGGCGCTCGAAACCAACGAGCGCGTGCCGGTCATCTGGATGCACGGGCTGGAATGCACCTGCTGTTCGGAGAGCTTCATCCGCTCGGCCCATCCGCTGGTGAAGGACGTCGTTCTGTCGATGATCTCGCTGGACTATGACGATACGATCATGGCGGCGGCCGGCCATCAGGCCGAGGCGATCCTCGAAGAGACCAAGCAGAAGTACAAGGGCAAATACATCCTTGCCGTCGAGGGCAATCCGCCGCTCAACGAGGACGGCATGTTCTGCATCGACGGCGGCCGGCCCTTCGTCGAGAAGCTGAAATGGATGGCGGAAGACGCCATGGCGGTCATCGCCTGGGGCGCCTGCGCCTCCTGGGGCTGCGTCCAGGCGGCCAAGCCGAACCCGACCCAGGCCACCCCGATCGACAAGGTCATCCGCGACAAGCCGATCATCAAGGTTCCGGGCTGTCCGCCGATCGCCGAGGTCATGACCGGCGTCGTCACCTTCATCACCACCTTCGGCAAGCTGCCCGAGCTCGACCGCCAGGGTCGGCCGAAGATGTTCTATTCCCAGCGCATCCACGACAAGTGCTACCGCCGCCCGCATTTCGACGCCGGCCAGTTCGTCGAGGAATGGGACGACGAGGGCGCGCGCAAGGGCTACTGCCTCTACAAGATGGGCTGCAAGGGCCCGACCACCTACAACGCCTGTTCGACGGTGCGCTGGAACGGCGGCGTCTCCTTCCCGATCCAGTCCGGCCATGGCTGCATCGGCTGCTCGGAAGACGGCTTCTGGGACAAGGGCAGCTTCTACGACAGGCTCACCACCATCAACCAGTTCGGCGTCGAGGCCAATGCCGACAGGATCGGCGGCACGGCGGCCGTGGTCGTCGGCGGCGCGGTTGCCGCCCATGCGGCGATCACCGCGGTCAAGCGCGTCACCGCGAAGCGCGAAAAAGCCGACGCATAAGCAACCAGGGCAGGGAACATCACCATGACAATCCAGACACCGAACGGTTTCGCGCTCGACAATTCCGGCAAGCGCATCGTCGTCGACCCGGTCACCCGCATCGAGGGTCACATGCGCGTCGAGGTCAATGTCGACGAGAACAACATTATTCGCAACGCCGTCTCCACCGGCACGATGTGGCGCGGCATCGAGGTCATCCTCAAGAACCGCGACCCGCGCGACGCCTGGGCCTTCACCGAACGGATCTGTGGTGTGTGCACCGGCACGCATGCGCTGACCTCGGTGCGCGCGGTCGAAAATGCGCTCGGCATCCTGATCCCGGAAAACGCCAACTCGATTCGCAACCTGATGCAGCTGGCACTGCAGGTGCATGACCATGTCGTGCATTTCTACCACCTGCACGCGCTCGACTGGGTCGACGTCGTCTCGGCGCTGAGCGCCGATCCGAGGGCGACATCCGCTCTGGCGCAGTCGATCTCCGATTGGCCGCTGTCGTCACCGGGCTATTTCAAGGACATCCAGACGCGCCTGAAGAAGTTCGTCGAGAGCGGTCAGCTCGGCCCGTTCAAGAACGGCTACTGGGGCAGCAAGGCCTACCGGCTGCCACCCGAAGCCAATCTGATGGCGGTCGCCCATTATCTAGAGGCGCTCGATTTCCAGAAGGAAATCGTCAAGATCCACACGATCTTCGGCGGCAAGAACCCGCATCCGAACTGGCTGGTCGGCGGCGTGCCCTGTCCGATCAATGTCGACGGCACCGGCGCTGTCGGCGCGATCAACATGGAGCGGCTGAACCACGTCTCCTCGATCATCGACCAGCTGATCGAGTTCAACGCCAAGGTCTACGTGCCTGATGTCAAGGCGATCGGCTCCTTCTACAAGGACTGGCTCTATGGCGGCGGCCTGTCGAGCAAGTGCGTGATGTCCTATGGCGACATCCCGGAACATGCCAACGACTATTCGGAGGCGAGCCTGAAGCTGCCACGCGGGGCGATCATCAACGGCAACCTGGCGGAAGTCTTCCCCGTCGATCTCGAGGATCCGAACGAGATCCAGGAATTCGTCGCCCACTCCTGGTACAAATATCCGGACGAGACCAAGGGCCTGCATCCCTGGGACGGCGTGACCGAGCCGAACTACGTGCTCGGCCCCAATTCCAAGGGCACCCGCACCAACATCGAGGAATTGGACGAGGCCGGCAAATATTCCTGGATCAAGTCGCCGCGCTGGAAAGGCAATGCGATGGAAGTGGGGCCGCTGGCCCGCTGGATCATCGGCTATGCCCAGAACAAGGCAGAGTTCAAGGAGCCGGTCGAAAAGCTGCTGAAGGATCTCGACCTTCCGGTGACGGCCCTGTTCTCGACGCTCGGTCGCACCGCGGCGCGCGCGCTCGAATCCGACTGGGCCGGCCTGCAGATGCGTCACTTCTTCGACAAGCTGGTAGCCAACATCAAGGCCGGCGATTCCGCCACCGCCTTCGTCGACAAGTGGAAACCCGAAACCTGGCCGACCGAGGTCAAGGGCGTCGGCTTCACCGAGGCGCCCCGCGGTGCGCTCGCCCACTGGGTCAAGATCAAGGACGGCAAGATCGACAACTACCAGTGCGTCGTGCCGACAACCTGGAACGGTTCGCCGCGCGATCCCAACGGCAATATCGGCGCCTTCGAAGCGGCCCTGATGGACACGCCGATGGCCGATCCGGCCCAGCCGCTCGAAATCCTCAGGACCTTGCATTCCTTCGACCCGTGCCTGGCATGCTCGACGCATGTCATGAGCCCGGACGGACAGGAAATGGCCAAGGTCCAGGTGCGATAGGAGGATGCCATGAGCATGACCGAAAGCGTGACCGAAAAGGTCGCAGCCTCCGACTCGCACGGCGAAGCGGCGGTCTCCCGCCAGAGCGTCTATGTCTATGAGGTCCCGGTGCGCATCTGGCACTGGGTCAATGCGCTGGCGATCGTCATCCTGATGGTCACCGGCTACTTCATCGGCAGCCCGCCGCCGACGCTCTCCGGCGAGGCCTCGAACCACTTCCTCATGGGATATATCCGCTTTGGCCATTTTGCCGCCGGCCAGGTTCTCGCCGTCGGCTTCCTGATGCGGATCTACTGGGCCTTCGTCGGCAATCCCCATTCGCGGCAGATCTTCTACATTCCCTTCTGGAACGGCCGTTTCTGGAAGGAATGGCTGCACGAGATCTGGTGGTATTCCTTCATGGTCAAGCACCCGAAGAAATATATCGGCCACAATCCGCTGGCGCAGTTCTCGATGTTCTTCGCCGTGGTCCTGCCGACGATCTTCATGATCACCACCGGCTTCGCCCTCTATGCCGAGGGCGCCGGCATCGACAGCTGGCAGTACAAGCTGTTCGGCTGGGTGTTTTCGATCTGGCCCAACAGCCAGTCCGTTCATACCTGGCACCATCTCGGCATGTGGGTGCTGGTGATCTTCATGATCGTCCACATCTATGTGGCCGTGCGCGAGGACATCATGAGCCGCCAGTCGATCATCTCCTCGATGATCTCCGGCGAGCGATTGTTCAAGGACGAGGAGGCGGAATGATGGCGCAGCAACACGCCTCCGCCCCGCCGCGCGTCCTGGTACTCGGCATCGGCAACATCCTCTGGGCGGACGAGGGTTTCGGCGTGCGCGCGGTCGAGGCCTTCCACCGCGCCTATGCGGTGCCCGACAATGTCACCATTCTCGACGGCGGCACGCAGGGACTCTACCTCGTCCAGTTCGTGACCGAGGCGGATCATCTTATCGTCTTCGACGCGATCGACTACGGGCTCGCGCCCGGCACGCTCAAGCTCGTCGAGGACGACGAGGTGCCGAAGTTCACCGGCGCCAAGAAGATGAGCCTGCATCAGACCGGTTTCCAGGAAGTGCTGAGCGCCGCCGACCTGCTGGGTCGCTATCCGGAAAAGCTGGCGCTGATCGGTTGCCAGCCGGTCGACCTCGAAGACTGGGGCGGCCCGCTGACCGGGCCGGTCAAGGCCGTCATACCAAGGGCCTTGCAGATCGCAGCCGATCTTCTGGCCTCGTGGGGGATCGCGATCCGCCCCCGCCGGGCAGACGAAGTCGTTCCGGCTCTGCTTGAAAACGATATCGATTTTGAAAGCTACGAACGGCGCGAGGCCCAGCCCGCATCGGTTTTCTAGGGAGGAATTCATGAGATATGCTCGCATACTGGCCACGCTGGCGGCCGTAACCCTGCCATCGGTCGCCCACGCCCATGTCGGCCTGCACAGCGACGGGGCGCTGGCCGGCCTCAGCCATCCGATCAGCGGACTCGATCACGTGCTGGCCATGGTCGCCGTCGGCTTCTGGGCTTCCACGCTCGGCGGCGCGGCCCGCTGGATCGTGCCCGCAGCCTTCGTCTCGGTCATGGCCGTCGGCGGCATGCTCGGCATCTATGGAGTGCCGCTGCCGATGGTCGAGACTGCCATCGCGATCACCGTCGCGATCCTCGGGCTGCTGGTGGCCTTTGAAGTCAAGGTTCCGACCGGCGCCGCCGCCGCGATCGTCGGTCTCTGCGCCCTGTTCCATGGCCATGCCCACGGCACCGAATTGCCGGCCATGTCGCATGCGTTCGGTTACGTGGCCGGCTTTCTGGCCGCGACGATCGTCCTTCACGCGGCCGGCATCGGCCTTGGTGCGCTTCGCTTCGGCAGGGCCGGGCAGATCGCGGCGCGTTTTGCCGGCGCAGTGGTCGCCGTCTCGGGCGCCGCGCTTCTCGCAGGCTGACCGCCCGAGAATTTCGACACGTAAGCGCGCAAGGCCAGCCTTGCGCGTTTGCTGTTTCCATACCGGATAATCAATAGGAGGAGAGCGACATGTGCATAGGCATACCCATGCAGGTCGTCGAAGGCGACGAACTGACCGCGCGCTGCAGACGTCATGACGCGATCTCATCGATTTCCATGATGCTTGTCGGCGCCCAACCACCCGGCACCTTCGTACTCACCCATCTCGGCTCGGCCATCCGGGTCCTGGACGAAGCCGAGGCACAGGCGATCGACAATGCCCTGGAGGGGCTTGCCGAAGCCGTGGCAGGGCGCAATTTCGAGCATCTGTTCGCCGATCTCCTCACCCGCGAGCCGGAGCTGCCCGAGCATCTGCGTTGACCTGTGAGAGTTTAGTTTTCATACTGAAAACCAACTTTCCACATCCGCCGCATCCTGCGCACGTGTCGCTGGAAATTATCCTTTCAGATCAATGGAATTCGTCTTTCCTTGCAGCTGGCACGGCACTTGCAAATCCTTCCCCAAAACACCGGCATGCCGATCAGGGAGGACATAATGCCATCATATCTCATAGGCGCACTGCGCCATCAGGCGGGGCTGCCATTCGTCGACGAGACAAATATCGATGCCTTCCTGGCACCGGCCGAAGGCGAGCCCGAAAACTGCATTCTCTTCTTTACCGGCGACCCCAAGCAGCGGCCGGAAGCCGATGACGTGGCGGTGGTCCTGCCGGAACTGCTCCGGACCTTCCAGGGAAGCCTGCGCGGTGCCGTGATCGACAGGGCCGCCGAGGAGAACCTCAAGGCGCGTTTCAATGCGGTGGTGATGCCGAGCCTCGTGGTGACGCGGCGCGACCAGCCGGTCGGCGTGCTCGGCAAGATCCGCGACTGGTCGGAATATGTCGAGAAGATCGGCGCCTGGCTGTCACCGGATGCGCCGGTGCTTGCCCCATCGGGCGGCCCACGCGTCGAAATCACCCATGCCGGCAAGGAGATCGTTCGATGAAAGCAGGTTTCTGGGTTGCGCCCGAGGGCGACGATGCGACCATGACCGTGATGCCGATCGGTGCCGAGCCGCCGCTACGCACGCGAAAGCTCAACTATCTGGCCACCAGTTCGGCGGAAGAGATGATCCGGCGCTGTCGCCAGACCGCCGAGCTCCTGCCGCGGATCGCCGACGCGCTGGCCGTGCAGAAAGCCGATGAGCCGGGCCAGCTCTTCGACATCACGGACTTTCCGGCCGACGACAAGGAACTCATCACCCAGACGCTCGGCGAAGGCGAAGTCGCCGGCGTCGCAGCGCTTGCGAACGGCGTGCTGGCACAGATCCAGGAGGCCGTCATGGCCGGCGTCTGGCGCATCCGCTTCACCGACGCCAACGGAACGCTGCTGGCAGACTATGTCGAGGTCGCCTCGATCCCGGCCGCCGTGCGGCAGGCCTGCGCCGTGCTTGCGCCGGAGATCGTCCACGGCCCGGCCCCTGCAGGTGCCATGAACGTCATGCCGGTGCTGCACGAGATCGGCGACCGGATTGGACGCTACAAGGATGGCGACGAGCCGCATATCATCACCTTCTCGCTGTTTCCGATGAGCCTCGAGGACATGAACTTCCTGCAGCAGACGCTGGGTGCGGGACCGGTGCAGCTCACCTCGCGCGGCTACGGCACCTGCCGCGTGGTGGCGACGGGCGCCCGCAATGTCTGGTCCGTGCAGTTCTATAACGCCATGGACACGATCATCCTCGACACGCTGGAAATCTGCGACATCCCCTCCGTGGCGATTGCCGCGGAAGAGGATTTCCGCGATTCCGAAATGCGGCTGCGCGAGATCGAGGAGGCCTATTTCAAATGAGCAGCTTCGAGAATTTCGGCAAGCGCGAGACGGTCTCGGACGACGACAAAATGGAGTGCGGCATCTGCTGGCACGTCTATGATCCGGCGGAGGGTGACCCTGTCTGGCAGGTCGAGCCGGGCACGCCGTTTTCCGCCCTTCCGGAGGATTGGCGCTGTCCGAACTGCGATGCCCTGCAGTCGAAATTCATGAGACTGGGCGATGCACGCTGACCCCTCCCTCGCCGATCGCGACGCCGCGGCCCGGGCGCTCGGACAGAGCCTCGAAACGCTCTATCGCGGGATCTTCGAGCGCGCGATGCACGACGTGCCGATCTGCAATCCGGCGCTTGGCATCGCAGCGAGCGGCTTTCGCAGCTATGGCGGACGCGCCTTCGGCATCGTCACGACGCCGTGGTTCATGAACCTTGTGGCCGCCGACCTGCCGGAGGGAGACCCCGCCCCGACCGTCGTACCGGGAACGACGGTTCGCATGGGCCTCCCGGCGGGGGAAGTGGACTTCATCGCCGGTCAACTCGACGGTTTCGGCCGGCTGGACAGCTGCTCGCTGTTTTCGCCGGTGTTCGAATTCGATTCGATGGATGCGGCGCTGGAAACAGCCGAGGAAGCGGTGCGCGCCTTCTTCGATGCCGCATCCCTTCTGGAGCCGCCGCCGCCGCCCGCGCAAGTCAACCGCCGCGACCTGCTGCGCGGGCGCTTGCGCAACGATGAGGAGGCGACGGGGCCATGACCTTTGCGCTCGGGGCAGGTGCGATCCGCATCGACGTGACGGTGTCACGGGGGCAGGTCTGCGCCGTCGAACTGACCGGCAGCCGGCCGCAGGGTCTGTCGCGCATGTTCGTCGGCCGCCGTCCCGAGGACGCAACGGTGCTCGCCGGCCAGCTCTTCTCGCTCTGCGGCTTCTCGCAATCGATCTCAGCCCGGCTCGCGGTCCTGCGCGCGGCGGGTCTTGGCATGGACACGGACGAGCGGCGGACGGCCGCGGCCGGGCTTCTGGCCGAGCGCGCCTTCGAAACCCTGCGGGCGCTCGTGCTTCACTGGCCGTCGCCCCGCGTCTCGAACCTGGCAGCGACGGCGGGCGTTCATCTGCGCGAGGCGCTGGCCGCCTCGCAGACGATCATCGCCGGCGCTCGCGCGGCCAACCGATCGCTCGACGACCTCACCTTGCCGGCTGCCCGCCTGGAGCGCGCGGCAACCGCCCTCGGCATCCCGCTTCAAGGTTCTGCTCCCGCAACGGGCACGTTGTGCGCCGCGATCCTCGACGAGACCCGCCAGGAGCGCATCTTTCGCCGGCGCCGGCCAGACTCTCTCACCGCCCGCGACGACGGGGAGGTCTTGAACCATCTGGTCCATGAGACCGGCTATGCGGCCCTCCCCTATCTGGCCGGCCGGGTTGTCGAGACCGGGGCCTATGCCCGACTTTGCGCTTCGGCGACGCCGGACGAACCCTATCTGGCGGCGCGCCTGCTCGCGCGCATCGAGGACGTGCGCCTCTGTCTCGACCTGCTGCGGGGCATCGCCGCGGACGAGGATATTGACTTTGCGCCGCTGATGGGCGACGGCGCTGCCCCCGACGCCTGGGGCTATGGCGTGGTCGAATGCGCGCGCGGCCGGCTTTTTCACCAGGCCGAGATCGGCAATGACGGACTGATTAGCGCCTACCGGATTCTCGCGCCGACCGAATGGAATTTCCACCCTGCGGGTCCCTTCGTCGAAACGCTGCTCTCCTGTAGGATCGGAGAAGGCGAAAACGGACGCAAGGCCGTGTCGCAGCTGGCTGCGCTGTTCGACCCCTGCGTGGCTTTCGAAATCAATATGTGCGAGGCGGCCCATGCATGAGATGTCGTTGATGGAAAGTGTCGTGGAAATCGCCTGCGAGACCGCCAGGGCGAACGACGCGCGCGCCATCCGCTCGATCCGGCTGGATGTCGGCGTCCTCAGTCACGTCGACCCGGATTCCCTTTCCTTCTGCTACGAGGCGATCCGGCGCGGGACGTTGGCGGAAGACGCCGTGCTGGAGATCAACCGTATCCCGGGGGAAGGCTGGTGCCTCGACTGCGGGAATACGGTGGCGCTGACGGAACGTTTTGGCGCCTGCCCGGACTGCGGACATCACCGCGTCCAGATGACGGCAGGCGATGAATTGAAGATCAGGGACATGGAGGTGATCTGATGTGCACGGTATGCGGCTGCGGAACACAGGCAGTAATCGACAACGGCAAGGCCCCGACCGCGCATGGACACGGACATGCGCATGACCATGACCACGGCGATGGCCACGATCATCATCACGCCGATCACGATCACAGCCACCCTCATGATCATGTCCACCATCATCATGAGGACCATGGTCATCACCATGCCGAAGACGGCGCAGTGCATTATGGCAAGGGCATCGCCGGTGTGCATGTGCCGGGCCTCAGCCAGGAACGCATCATCCAGATCGAGACCGACATTCTGTCGAAGAACGACCGCCATGCGGAGAAGAACCGCGCCTACTTCGCGCGCAACGGCATATTTGCCCTCAATTTCGTCTCCAGTCCCGGCTCCGGCAAGACCAGCCTGCTGGTCCGCACGATCGAGGCGCTGAAGGAACGGCTGGCGATCGGCGTCATCGAGGGCGACCAGCAGACCTCGAACGACGCCGCCCGCATCCGCGAGACCGGCGCGCCGGCCATCCAGATCAACACCGGCAAGGGCTGTCATCTCGATGCCCACATGGTGGGCCATGCGGTCGAGGATCTGGCGCCCGGGGCCGGCTCCGTCCTGTTCATCGAGAATGTCGGCAATCTCGTCTGTCCGGCGGCTTTCGATCTCGGGGAAGCCCACAAGGTGGCCGTGCTCTCCGTGACCGAGGGAGAGGACAAGCCGCTCAAATACCCTGATATGTTCGCCGCTGCCGACCTGATGATCCTCAACAAGTCGGATCTGCTGCCGCATCTCGACTTCAATGTCGGCCTCTGCATCGCCAATGCCCTGCGGGTCAATCCGCGCCTGCAGACGCTGATCGTGTCGGCGCGCACCGGGGAAGGCATGGAGGCCTTCTATGCCTGGCTCGAGGCGTCCGCGGCCCGGCAGGCGGCAAAGGCGGCCTGAGATCATGACCGGCGCGAGCGCGATACGCCTTGAAGACCAACCCGTCCAGCGGCTGCGGCTGCGGCTGCGGGTTCGCGGTTGCGTGCAGGGCGTCGGCTTTCGCCCCTTCGCCTACAAGCTCGCCCGCCGGATGCAGCTCTCGGGCTTCGTCCTCAACGACAATGCCGGCGTGCTGATCGAGATCGAGGGCGCCTCGGCCGGCCGCTTTGTCGAGGCGATGTATGGCGAGGCCCCGCCGCTCGCCCGCATCGACGCGGTCGACATCGTCGAGCTGCCGGCGGCGGGTGGAGAGCGCTTCGAGATCCTCGAAAGCCGCGGCGGACAGGCCATGACGCGGATTGGCGCCGATGCGGCAACCTGTGAGGAATGCCGGCGCGAACTGACGGACCCCGAAAGCCGCTTCTTCGGCTATCCCTTCGTCAACTGCACCCATTGCGGTCCGCGCTTCACCATCACGCGGGCCTTGCCTTATGACCGCGCACAGACTTCCATGGCGCCCTTTGAAATGTGCCCGCGCTGCGAGGCGGACTACCGGGATCCCGACAATCGCCGCTTTCACGCCGAACCCGTCGCCTGCCCGGACTGCGGACCGAGGCTCAGCCATCCGATCGAAGCGATCGCCAAAGCACTCTGTCGCGGCGAGATCGTCGCTCTCAAGGGCATTGGCGGTTTCCACCTGCTGTGCGACGCCCGCAGTGACGCGTCGATCGCAAGGCTGCGCCAGCGCAAGGGCCGCGACCAGAAGCCGCTTGCCGTGATGGTCCGCACATTGGAAGCTGCCCGCCTGCTGGCCGAGGTTTCGACCGAAGAGGCGAGCCTTCTCGAGAGTCCGGCACACCCGGTGGTGCTGTGCGATACCCGCGATTCCGTATCTAGGCTCGTCGCCCCCGGCCTCAAGCGGATCGGCGTGATGCTCGCCTATGCGCCGGTCCACCATCTGCTGCTCGACGCGCTGGCCATGCGGATCCCCGAACGCATCCCGGCACTCGTCGCGACCAGCGCCAATCCGGGGGGAGAACCGTTGTGCGCCGACAATGACGATGCGGAACGACGGCTCGCCGGCATCGCCGACCTGATCGTCACCCACAATCGCGACATTGCCGTTCGCGCCGACGATTCGGTCATGCAGGTGATCGACGGAGCGCCGGCCTTCCTGCGCCGGGCGCGCGGCTTTGTGCCGGAACCGGTCGATCTCGGCGAAGACGGCCCCTCGGTAATCGCCACCGGCGCGGACCTGAAGAACACGATCTGCGTGACCCGCGGCCGGGAAGCCTTCCTGTCGCAGCATGTCGGCGGCCTGGACAATGCCGAGGCGATCCGCTTCCAGCGGGAGACGATCGCCCATCTCTCATCCATTCTCGATGTGCGGCCGGATTATGCGGCCTGCGACCTGCATCCGGATTTCCGCTCGGTGCGGACGGCGGAAACCCTCGGCCTGCCGCTGGTGCGGGTCCAGCACCACCTTGCCCATATCGCCGCGGTCACGGCAGAGCATCATCTGTCCGGGCCCGTGATCGGCCTGGCGCTGGACGGCCACGGCTACGGCGCGGATGGCGGCATCTGGGGCGGCGAACGGCTGGTGGTGGACGGACACACATGGAAGCGGAGCGGATCGCTGAAGGATCTGGCGCTGCCGGGTGGTGACAAGGCCGCACGCGAGCCCTGGCGCATGGGCGTCGCGGCGCTCCACGGCGCCGGCCGGAACGATCTGGCTCCCTTGCTCTGGCCCGAACACCAAGGCGTTGCACGATTGACGACCATGCTCGACCGCGGCTTGCAGCCGCCGCGCACATCCAGCCTCGGCCGGCTCTTCGATGCCGCTGCCGCGATATCCGGCGTCCGGCTTGAACAGGGCTATGAAGGGCAGGCGGCGATGGAGATGGAAGCGCTTGTCGATGCGCCGCAAACCCTCGCCGGTGGTTTCCGGATCGACGACGGCGTTCTCGATTTCCGCGATTTGCTGATCCACATGGCCGAGAACCGGCTGGTAGGGTGCGAGGCCGCCAACCTGTTCCATGGCACGCTGATTGCCGGCCTGTCCGCCTGGGCGGCCGCATTGGCAGAGGCAAGCGGCATCGACCATGTCGCACTGGGCGGGGGCTGCATGATGAACCGCGTGCTCGCCGGCGGTCTCGCCCAGGCCCTGCGGGCGCAAGGTCTGAAGCCGTTTCTCGCCTCCAAGGTTCCGGCCAATGACGGAGGCATCGCCCTTGGCCAGGCGGCTTATGCCCGCCAGATCATCAGATACAATGCCGCCGAAGTGGAGGAGAATCTCACATGTGCCTAGCCATTCCCGTTCAGGTGAAGGAAGTGCTGCCCGACAACATGGCGAAGGTCACGCTCGACGGCGTGTCGAAGATCATTTCGACCGCTCTCGTCGACGACGTCCAGCCGGGCGACTACCTCGTGCTTCACGTCGGCTATGCGCTGGCGAAGATCGATCCGGAGGAAGCGGAGCGCACCCTCGAACTCCTCCGTCAGGCCGCCTTGGGAGATGCAGCATGAAATATATCGACGAATATCGCGACGGACGCGTCGCCAAGGACATCGCCCGGCAGATCACGGCGGCAGCCGATCCCGCCCGCTCCTACCACTTCATGGAATTCTGCGGCGGCCATACCCACGCGATCTCCCGCTACGGGCTCGAAGACCTGCTGCCGCCGAATGTGCGGATGATCCACGGGCCCGGCTGTCCGGTCTGCGTGCTGCCGATCGGCCGCATCGACGCGGCAATCGCGCTGGCCCTGCGGCCCGAGATCACGCTCTGCACCTATGGCGACCTGATGCGGGTGCCGGGCTCCAACGGCTCCAGCCTGCTCAAGGCCAAGGCCGCCGGCGCCGACATCCGCATGGTCTATTCGACGCTCGATGCGCTCAAGATCGCCGAGGCCGAGCCGGAGCGCGAGGTCGTCTTCTTCGCCATCGGCTTTGAAACCACGACGCCGCCGACGGCGCTGGCGCTGCGCTTTGCCATCCAGAAGGGACTGAAGAATTTCTCGATCTTCTGCAATCACGTGCTGACGCCTGCCGCCATCCAGAACATTCTGCAAAGCCCTGATGTGCGCAAGCTCGGGACCGTCAAGATCGACGGTTTCATCGGACCCGCCCATGTCTCGACCGTTATCGGCACCGAGCCTTACGAATTTTTCGCCGAAGAGTTCCAGAAGCCGGTGGTGGTCGCCGGCTTCGAGCCGCTCGACGTCATCCAGGCGATCCTGATGCTGGTGCATCAGGTGAACGACGGACGCCACGAGGTGGAGAATCAGTATATCCGGGCCGTCACCACCTTCGGCAACGAGAAGGCGCAGGCCGAGGTGGCGAATTTCTTCGAGCTGCGCGAGAGCTTCGAGTGGCGCGGTCTCGGTGAAGTGCCCTATGGCGCGCTGCGCCTTCGTCCGGAATATGCCGCGTATGACGCCGAGAAGCGGTTTGCCATGGTGACGCCCGCTTCGAAGGACAACCCGGCCTGTGATTGCGGCGCCATCCTGCGGGGCGTCAAGAAACCGGCGGACTGCAAGCTGTTCGGCACGGTGTGCACGCCCGACAACCCGATGGGGTCCTGCATGGTCTCGAGCGAGGGCGCCTGCGCGGCGCACTGGACCTATGGCCGCTTCCGCGAACATGCCCGCACCGGGGAACAGGCAAGGACCGTCGAAGCAGGAAAGGCCGTCGCATGAACGTGATGACGAAACCCTACAAGCGCAGGCTCGACGTCAGGAACGGCCTTGTCGACCTGTCGCACGGGGCCGGCGGCCGGGCCATGGGCCTGCTGATCGAAAGCATCTTTCACAAGGCCTTCGACAATGAATGGCTGCGGGCCGGCAACGACCAGTCGGCCTTCGGCGTCGAGGCCGGCCGCATGGTGATGACGACGGACGGCTATGTCGTCTCGCCGCTGTTCTTCCCCGGCGGCAATATCGGCACGCTGGCCGTGCACGGCACGATCAACGATATCGCCATGGCGGGCGCCCGGCCACTCTATCTCTCGGCAAGCTTCATCATCGAGGAGGGCTTTCCGCTCGCCGACCTCGATCGCATCGCGCAGAGCATGGGCGAGGCCTCGCGCGAGGCGGGCGTTCCGATCATCACCGGCGACACCAAGGTGGTGGAACGCGGCAAGGCCGACGGCGTGTTCATCTCGACCGCGGGCGTCGGCGTGGTGCCGGCGGGGCTTGATCTCCGCTCCGACGCCGCGCGTCCGGGCGACGCAGTGCTCGTCTCCGGCACGATCGGCGATCATGGCGTCGCCGTCATGTCGAAGCGCGAGAACCTCGAATTCGACACCGACATCCTGTCCGACAGCGCTGCGCTTCACGAACTGGTCGCGGCCATGGTGGCGGCGGGCGGCCATCACATCCGGCTGATGCGCGATCCGACGCGCGGCGGGATCGCGGCGACCCTCAACGAGATCGCCAGCCAGTCGAGTGTCGGCTTCCGCATCGACGAGGAGGCGATCCCCCTCAAGCCGGAAGTGGCCGCGGCCTGCGAGTTTCTCGGGCTCGATCCGCTGAACGTCGCCAATGAAGGCAAGCTGGTGGCGATCGTCGCGCCGGAAGGGGCCGCGAGCATCCTCGCCGCGATGCGCGCCCATCCGCTCGGCTGCGACGCGGCTCTGATCGGCCATGCGGTGGAGGACGCCAACGGTTTCGTGCAGATGACCACGAGCTTCGGCGGCGGCCGCATCGTCGACTGGCTATCGGGCGAACAGCTGCCGCGGATCTGTTGAGCCGCGACATGCGCATCCTGCTTGTCTGCCACAGTTTCAACTCGCTCTCGCAGCGCCTGTTTGTCGATCTCCGGCAGGCCGGACACGAGGTGTCGGTGGAGATCGACATCCACGACGACCTGACCCGGGAAGCCGTCCGGCTGTTTTCCCCGGACCTGATCATCGCTCCATTCCTCAAACGGGCGCTGCCGGAGGATGTCTGGCGCAAGACGCTTTGCCTGATCGTCCATCCCGGCATTCGCGGCGACAGGGGCCCGAGCGCGCTCGACCGGGCAATCCAACGCGACGAGCGGCAATGGGGCGTCACGCTGATCGAGGCACGCGAGGAAATGGATGCCGGTCCCGTCTGGGCGTGGCGCGAATTCCCGATGCGGCCTGCCCGCAAGTCCAGCCTCTATCGCCACGAGGTGACTGAGGCTACGGTCGCCTGCGTCATGGAAACGATCGCGCGTCTTGCCGGCGGCAACGCCCAGCCGCTGATGCAAGCCAACTGGGGCAAGGGCCGGGATTGGCCGGTCTTGAGCGCCTCCGAGCGCCTGATCGACCCCGCCCAACTAACCGCCGAGCAGGCGTTGACCATCATTCGCGCATCGGATGGCGATCCGGGCGCCGAGATGGCGATTGCGGGAAAGCCCTACAAGGTCTTCGACGCCGAACTTGCGCCGGATCTTCAAGGTGAACCGGGCGAACTCCTGGGCCGCTCGCGCCAATCGGTGGCGATCGCCTGTCGCGAGGGTGCGCTGTGGATCGGGCATCTGCGGGAGAAGGGTCTGCGCACGCTCAAGCTGTCGGCGGTGCACCTGCTCGGACAGCCTGCGCAAGACCTGCCGCCTGTCGAGCGGCCGGATCCGTTCCGGTACCATGAAGAGGGCGATGTCGGCTTTCTCGAATTCGGTTTCTACAACGGCGCGATGTCGACGGAGGATTGCGCGGCGATGCGCGCCGCGGTCCAGGCGGCCAAGGACCGCAGGCGTCCGGTGCTGGTGCTGCAAAGCGGGGCGGACTGCTGGTCGAACGGCATCCATCTCGGGCTGATCGAGACGGCAGACAGTCCGGCCGATGAATCCTGGCGCAACATCAATGCGATGAACGACCTGGTGCGCGAGATCATCACCTGCGACGACCGCATCGTGATTGCCGGCGTGCTTGGCAATGCCGGCGCCGGCGGCGTATTCCTGTCGCTGGCCGCCGACGAAGTCTGGATGCGCGACGGCGTGATCCTCAATCCGCACTACAAGGACATGGGCAATCTCTACGGTTCCGAATACTGGACCTATCTCCTGCCCGCCCGGCTGGGCGAAACCCGCGCACGCCGCGTCACGCAGGCGCGGCTGCCCATGGGGGTGAGGGAGGCGATGGAGCTCGGCCTTGCAAGCCGGGTGCTGGTAAACGATGCCGATGCCGCGCGCGCGGACTTGCGCTCGGCCGCCCTGGCCTTGGCCGCACAACCGGACATCGGGGAGCGCATTGCCGACAAGAGAATGAGAAGACAGCGGGACGAGGCGCAGAAACCGCTCGACCGCTACCGCGAGGAAGAGTTGCAGCGCATGCGGCGCAACTTCTATGGATTCGATCCGAGCTACCACGTCGCGCGCTACAATTTCATCCGCAAGGTGCCCAAGTCCCGGACGCCCATGACGCTTGCGATCCACCGCGCCACCGGCTGGCCGGATCAGCAAACGGGAGGAGCAAGACCATGAGCAACAGCCATGCAACCGTTCTCGTCGTCGACGACGAGGTCCGCTCCATCGAGGCGATCCAGCGGGTGCTCTCCGACGAGTTCGAGGTGATCGGCGCGCGCAATGCCAGGGAAGCCGAAGCGGTTCTGGAGGGCGAACTGGTGCAGGTCATCCTCTGCGACCAGCGCATGCCCGGCGAATCCGGCGTCGACTTCCTCAAGCGCGTGCGCGAGCTCTGGCCCGACACGATCCGCATCATCATTTCCGGCTATACCGACAGCGACGACATCATCGAGGGCGTCAACAATGCCGGCATTTTCCAGTACATCACCAAGCCGTGGAGCCCGGAAAAGCTGATCGACTGCGTGCGCGAAAGCGCCAATCTCTGGCGGCTGCAGCATGAGGCGGGCAACGTGCGCGTCGAAGTCAAGCCGGCTACCGAGATGCTGCAGAAGGTCGTCAGCGACAGGCGCCGCAGCGAACAGCAGCTGTTCGGTTTCGACCGGATCATCCACACGCCGAACAGCCCGCTGACCTCCTCCATCACGCTTGCCAAGCGGGCGGCGCGTTACGACGTGTCGGTGCTGATCACCGGCGCTTCGGGCACCGGCAAGGAACTGCTGGCCCGCGCCGTCCACCATGGTTCCGGCCGGGCCGACCGCCCCTTCGTGGTGGAAAATTGCGGCGCGCTTCCCGACGACCTGCTGGAGAGCGAACTCTTCGGCTGCAAGAAGGGCGCCTATACCGGCGCCTACCAGGACCGCATCGGCCTGTTCGAACTCGCCGACAGCGGCACGATCTTCCTCGACGAGATCGGCGAGACATCGCCGGCCTTCCAGGTGAAGCTGCTGCGCGTTCTCCAGGAAGGGGAAATCCGTCCGCTCGGCGCCCAGCGGCCGCGCAAGGTCAATGTGCGGGTCATTTCGGCGACCAATCGCGATCTGCTGGCCGAGGTCGCTGCGGGGCGATTCCGCCGCGATCTCTATTACCGGCTCGCCGCCTTTCCGATCCACATGCCGTCGCTCAAGGAACGCTCGATGGACATCCCCTCCATCGCCGCCCGTTTCCTCACCCAGACCAACCAGGCCTTCAACCGCCAGGTTGCAGGCTTCCACCCGAAGACGCTCGATCTGATGACTGCCTATGGCTGGCCCGGAAATGTCAGGGAGCTGCAGAACGAAATCCAACGCATGGTGGTGCTGTCGGACGGCAGCCAGCCGTTGGAACCTGGCCTTCTGTCGCCCGAGATCCGCAATGGCGGCTCCGGCCCGGTCGGGCACCGGTCGGGCGGAGCGCGGCAGCTGAAGGACATCGTCGCCGAGATCGAGAAGGCGGCGATCGAGGCGAGCCTGGAGCGGCACGGCGGCAATATCAGTCATACGGCGGAAGAATTGGGCTTGTCCCGCGTCGGCTTGCGTAGCAAAATCGAACGCTACGATCTCCGGCGCTACCCAGATGACACGACTGAGTGACACCGCCGGGCGCACCGGCGAAGACCTGATCAGCAAGATTTCCGTTTCGGGACTGCTCGAACTCGACCGGGACGGCGAGTCCGTGTGGGTCGACGTCATCCGCCGCATGGACGAGGTCTATTCGGAACTGCTGCGCAACGAGACCGATCTCGAGCGCAAGAATGCCGAGCTTGAGGAAGCGCAGACCTTCATCTCGAGCGTGATTGCCTCGGTCTCCGACATCCTGATCGTCTGCAGCAGCGACGGCGTGATCAAGAAGGCCAACCCGGCCTTTCTGACCTTGCTCGGCATGGGCGAAAGCGCAGTCATCGGCAGCCGGTTTTTCGATTACGTCCTCGCCGAAGACCGCGACGAAGCCGAGCGGCTGGCCAGTGCCGGGCAACAGGGCCGCGTGCTGGAGGGGGACCTGCGCTTCCGCACCGCCGACGGCCGCGAGGAGTGCCTCGCCATGCGCTGCGCCACGCTGTTCGACGGCCGGCGGCGGCGCTTCGGAGCGGTGCTGACAGGCCGGCCGATCAGCGAATTGCGGCAGGCCTATCAGGCGCTGCATCTGGCCCATCGCGAACTGCAGCAGGCGCAAAGACGGCTGATCGAGCAGGAGAAGATGGCAAGCCTCGGGCGGCTGGTCGCCGGCGTGGCGCACGAGCTGAACAATCCGATCAGCTTCGTCTATGCCAATATCTACACGCTCGACCGCTACCGGAAAAACCTGGTCCTCTATCTGGACGCCGTCCACAAGGGCGGGGATGCGGCGGAGATCGACGCGCTGCGCAGCAAGCTGAAGATCGATTCGATCCTGGCCGATATCGACCCGCTGCTCGAAGGCACGATCGAAGGCGCCGACCGTATCAGCGACATCGTCAAGAACCTGCGGCGGCTGTCGTTCAGCAAGACGGCCGAGCGCCAGCCGGTGGATCTCGACCGCCTGCTGCGCAACGCGGCCCATCTGGCGATCCGGGCGAAGAATTCGCTTGCCGACGTGGTGATCGACAGCAGCCCCGGCCTGATCATCCACGCGCATGAGGGGCAGATCCACCAGGTCGTGGTCAACCTGATCGACAATGCGCTGGACGCCACCGCCCGATGCGCGGCGCCAAAGGTCCGCATCACCGCCGCCCGTGTCGACTCGGCGATCGAGATCCGCATCGCGGACAATGGACCCGGCATCGCCGAGGGCGACATGGGCAAGATCTTCGAACCGTTCTTCACCACCAAATCCGTCGGCGAGGGAACCGGGCTCGGCCTGTGGATCAGCTTCTCAATCGTCGGCGATTACGGCGGCACGATCACGGCGCACAACACGGAAGCCGGAGGCGCCGAATTCCGCGTCGTGCTGCCCCTGGACGGGTAGAACGGGTGACCTGAGCCCCGACTTCCCTCCAGTTTTCGGGAGGGTCTTGGGTTTTTTGATCTGGCCCTCATGCTGCCTGTTTTTCCATAGCCATTTCTATTGCGACTCGCTGGGGGTGATATTGCCCAGCGACGAGTGCGGTCTGTTCCGGTTG
>CALRRQ020000026.1:0-77535 GCA_943370615.1 Rhizobium sp. Q54 | reverse complement strand
ATAACCTGAAGGCCGCAGGTTCAAATCCTGCCCCCGCAACCAAATCATTCCATAAAAACCACTCAAAGCCCCGCTCGGTCCCCGACGGGGCCGCTTGCGTTTATCCTCCCTGTCAATCGCACCGGAAGCAATCCCCGCCAGCAGGGCATTGCCTGCCGCAGCGAGAAACTGCCGCTCCATCAGTTCCAGGACCTCCATGGGAGGCCATGATGTTGGTGATGTCGCCATGCACCTGCTGGCCTGCCGGCCCTTGGCCCGGCGTCTTGCCGATCACCACGGTCTGGATCAGGTCGCGGATGTCGCGAAACTTTCCGTGTCGTTGCGAGTTGAGGGGATGCGGTCCCGTGAAACCGCGATAGGGATTTCTTAACCGCCTCATCAATCAACGTTTGAGAACAGGGACAAGCCATGTCGTCAGAAGCCCCCAAGAATGCCCCCCCGCTCGGCGAGCCCATTCCACTGGGCGTGGTCGATCTCGCCCGGGACACAGTCGGCGTTCCGGATCAGAGCCCGAATTTTCGCCGGCAGATCGAATTGCTGCGCGCCGAGGTCGGCCGTCTTGAAACGAGCCTGTTCGAAAGGCGCAGCCGCCACGTCGCTCAGCGCTCCGCGAAGAGCCCGGAGTTTCGGCCGATGCTGTCCGGCATCTCGGCTGTTCTCGTTGTCGCGCTCGGTCTTCTCGCCGCCGCGGGGCGGCGGCGTCGCGCAGCGCCCTGGGTTATGGGGCGAGGGTGAGGAACGCGACGGGTCCGCAACCTGCGGCATCCCTTGAACTCTTGCTCGCGTCCGCGTCACCTGCCGCGGTTCGGGCATCCCCCGTTCAGCGGTGGGGACCGTCGCGGGCCTTGACGATGTCGGCCCGGCGGCGGAAGACCTGCGGGGACTGGCGGACGCCGTCGTGCTCGTATTCGTTGGTCACCCAGCATTCGACATTGCCGACAAGCGCCGCGGTCTCGAGCGACAGGCCGGCATCCACATACATGTCGTCGAATAGACGGCCGCGGCCACCGGGATCTCGTTGTCGGCCAGGCGGGACAGGTCGTAGAGCGGTCCATAGCTTTCCCGTGCCGCCAGGGCCATGGCCCCGGAGCGGAAGGGTCTCAGTGAACGGATCTCCTCGAACATCCAGGGAAACATCATCTCGCCGGTGAAGGGCAGCGGCCTGCAGGTCTCGGCAGATTCCGGGAACTCGGCGCGAACGCGCCCCGCCGCCCAGCCGGTGGCGCCCGTCCCCTGGCCGTAGATGCTCTCCTGCAGGAGGGCGAAGAGCGGATTGCCGTCAAAGGCGGTGACGTTCATCACGGAGGCGAGGAATGTATCCGACAGGCGGTCTTCGGCCGGGTCGGAGAAGGCCTCGTCGACCAGCCAGTGGATGTTCTCGAAACCCGGTGTCATGCAAAAATCGATGCCGGCGCTCTGCAGCCGCCTGACCGACAGGCGGTCGCCGTCCGGCAGGAGGACATTATTGGCGGCGATGAAATCGGCGAGGCGCGCGATGCGTCCGCGATCCTCGGGACATCGTTCGTAATATCGCCTGGTCTTTGCCGCAACGCACGGATAGGTGCGGCGATAGACTTCGTCCGCCGTCGCCGTCAGTCCGGCAAGCCCGCCCGTGACATAGCAGGCGGAGAGGCCTTCCGGCGCGGTGGACGGATAGGTGAGCGTCAGCCATCCCCACCAAAGCGTGTTTGCCCGCTGGACGCGCCAGGACGACGAGGCGGTGGCCGTCGCGCTCGAGGCGACGAGGACCGTGGATCTCGCCGAGCGGCCGGTCGACGAACTCTCCGGCGGGCAGCGCCAGCGGGTGTGGATCGCGATGGCGCTGGCGCAGCAGACCGACATCCTGTTGCTCGACGAGCCTACGACCTTCCTCGACATCAGCCATCAGGTCGAGGTTCTCGACCTTCTGACCGACCTCAACCGTCAACGCGGCACGACGATCGTCATGGTGCTGCACGACCTCAATCTCGCGGCGCGCTATGCCGATCATCTGGTCGCGATGGCGGGCGGGCGGCTGCATGTTTCCGGTCCACCCGAAGAGGTGCTGACCGCAGGCATGGTGCGGGAGGTCTTCGGCCTCGAAAGCCGAATCATCACCGATCCGACGTCGGGCCGGCCGATCATGCTGCCGATCGGGCGGCATCATAGCGCGGACATCTGAGGCAAAACCGCTACACCGGATCACGATCACGACGGGAAGCTGCCGGCAGCGGGGGGCTGTCAGGGCGAACCCCTACCGTCGACCAGATCCGCACCGCCGCGTTAACGCTTTGTTAACCATGGGGAGGCTAGCAAGAGTTACCAATCATTAACCCAGATGACCAAAGTGCTAACAGACGCCCGCTCGATCCGTATCAAGGGCCGCTCCTTCATGGCGGTCGTCCTGTCGCCCGATCTGCCGCTCGACGAGTGGCTGGAAAGGCTCGACGATCTCGCCGCGCGGTCGGCGGGCTTCTTCCTCGGCCGCCCCGTGGTCCTCGACGTCACGGACCTGGCGATCGATCGTCCTCAGCTGAAGGACCTGCTGGCGGAGCTTCGCGCCCGCAATGTCAGCGTCATGGGGATCGAAGGTGGACGCCCTTCGCTGATCGAGCCGGGAATGCCGCCGGCGCTGAAGGGCGGACGCCCGGCCGCCGATTTCGAAGTGGCGACGAGCGAACGGGCGGAAGCCCCGCGCAGCGAGGAGACGAAGGTCGAGGAGCCGCCTGTCACGCGGCAGGCATTGCAGTCGCTGATTATCCGCGAACCCGTGCGCTCGGGCCAGTCGGTCACCTTTGCCGAGGGCGACGTGACGGTGATCGGCTCGGTCGCCTCGGGCGCCGAAGTCATCGCCGGCGGCTCCATCCACATCTATGGCGCGTTGCGCGGACGGGCCATGGCCGGCTCGCTCGGCAACCAGACCGCCCGCATCTTCTGCCGCAAGCTCGAGGCCGAGCTGGTGGCAATCGACGGCATCTACAAGATGGCCGAGGACATGCCGCCCGAGCTTCGCGGACAACCCGTCCAATGGTGGCTCGACGACGAAACGCTGAAGGCAGACAAACTCAAATGAACCGAGATGGCCAGGAACAGGAGAACAAGATGGGGAAGGTAGTCGTCGTCACGTCAGGCAAGGGCGGGGTTGGCAAGACCACCTCCAGTGCCGCGCTCGGTGCAGCGCTCGCGCAGCGAAACGAGAAGGTCGTCGTCGTGGACTTCGACGTCGGCCTGCGCAATCTCGACCTCGTCATGGGGGCGGAACGCCGGGTCGTCTACGATCTGGTCAATGTCATCCAGGGTGACGCCAAGCTGCAGCAGGCGCTGATCCGCGACAAGCGCGTCGACACGCTCTTCCTGCTGCCGGCCTCCCAGACCCGCGACAAGGACAACCTGACGCCCGAGGGCGTGGAACAGGTGATCAACGACCTGCGCCGCTATTTCGACTGGGTGATCTGCGACAGCCCGGCCGGCATCGAGCGCGGCGCGACGCTGGCGATGCGCCATGCGGACGTGGCGGTCGTGGTGACCAATCCGGAAGTCTCGTCGGTACGCGATTCCGACCGCATCATCGGACTGCTCGACGCCAAGACCGTCAAGGCCGAGCGCGGCGAGCGTATGGAAAAGCACCTGCTTCTCACGCGTTATGACGCGGGGCGGGCCCAGCGCGGCGACATGCTGAAGGTCGAGGACGTGCTGGACATTCTCTCCATCCCGCTTCTCGGCATCATTCCGGAAAGCATGGACGTGCTGCGCGCCTCCAATATCGGCGCGCCGGTCACGCTTGCCGATGCCCGCAGCGCCCCGGCGCTTGCCTATTTCGACGCCGCGCGTCGTCTCTGCGGCGAGCAGTTGCCCATCGAGATCCCGGGCGAGAAGCGGGGGCTCTTCGGCAAGATTTTCGCGCGGAGGGCAGCATGAGCATCTTCAAGCTGTTCCGCAAACAGAGGTCGGCCCCGACCGCGCGGGAGCGTCTCCAGGTTCTTCTTGCCCATGAACGGGCATCGGCCGGTTCCGATCTCGTCGCAGTGCTGCGCGAGGAGATCCTCGCCGTGATCGCGCGGCATGTTCAGGTCGACGGCGACAAGGTGCATGTCACCATGGAGCGCGACAAGCATGTGTCGATCCTCGAGATCGAGGTCGAGATACCGCTGGAGGGTTCCAGGCTCGCCGCCTGAGGCGAGACCGGATTGCATCGGCATCAACGGGCGTCGTGGGCAATGTCCCGCGTCCAAAGAGCAAATTAAGAGGACACCGCCAGGGATGGCGGTGTCCTTGATGCGTGGACCGGATGGCGGACCGAGACATCCTCCGGGACGGGCCTAGTCGACCCGTGTCTGGAGTTCGTCGTTGACGAGATCGCGCCAGGCTCTGGCCGCGACCAGTTCCGGCGGGAACAAGCCGTTTATCGCAAAGAACGAGGCGGAAGGATCGGCAGGATCGATGTTCCGCGCCGCTGCCAGGATCTCGTCGCGGCGGGGGTCGTCGCAATCCATGCGCTTGCGCACCACCGTGATCCAAATCGCGACCACGTGGGCGAACGCGGCGGCATCGCCGCCGGCGGCGAGCGTCTCGACCGCCGCGGCGAAAATGCGCTGCGGCAGTTTCTGGCTGCAATCCATGGCGATCTGGATATTGCGGTGGGCGATCGCCTTGTTGGCGAAGCGCTCGATCAGCTGGCGCTGGTACTGATCGAGATCGATGCCGGGAACCGGATCGAGCGTCGGAACGACCGCCTTCATGTGCCGGTGCACCTGGTCGACCAGTTCCGGCACGGCCATGACGTCGCGTACGTATTCCAGGCCGTTGAGCAGCCCGAGATGGGCGATCAGCGTATGCGAACCGTTGAGCAGCCTGAGCTTCATCTTCTCATAGGGATCGACATGGGCGGCAAAGATCGCGCCGCCGGCCTCCCAGGTGGGGCGGCCGGAGACGAAATTGTCCTCGATGACCCATTGCAGAAACGGCTCGGTCTCGAGCGCGAGACGGTCCTCGACGCCGAGGAGCGCGCTCGCGATCGCGCGGGTCGCATCGGTTGCGGCCGGAACGATGCGGTCCACCATGCTGCAGGGGAAGACGCCCTTGTCGGCAATCCAGCGGGCGAGTTCCGGGTCGCGACGCTCGGCCATCTCCAGCACCAGCCGCCGGACAATCTTTCCGTTCGACGGAAGATTGTCGCAGCACAGCACGGTGTAGGGGGCGATGCCCTTTGCCCGGCGCAGCGCCAGCCCCTCCACCAGGAACCCGAGCACGCCGGTCGGCGCATGGGGATGGGCAAGATCGGCGGCGACGGCAGGGTGGCCGAGATCGAGCCCGCCGGTTGCCGGGTGCAGGCCATAGGCCTTTTCCGAGACGGTCAGCGTCACCACGCGAATGTTCTCGTCGGCGAGGTAGTCGAGAACTTTTTGCCGGTCGGTGGCGGCGCAGACCCAGTCCACCGTCGCGCCGATCACTTCGGCTGCGTCGCCTTCCGATCCCCGCACCAAGACGGAATAGAGACCGTCCTGTGCCTCAAGGGCGTTGACCGGGTCGGGAGAGCGCAGGTTGACGGCGACGATGCCCCAGGCGCCGAAGTCGGCGGAGAGGGCGCGCTGGGTGTAGACGGCCTGATGGGCACGATGGAAGGCGCCGAGCCCGATATGGACGATGCCGGGGCGAAGTGCCGAGCGGTCATAGGTCGGTCCGGCGACGGAGACCGGTAGCTTGGTCGAGTGAGAGAGACGTTCCATGGGCGTCAGGCCAATCCGTATTGGGAGTGAAGCAGGGTGCGTTCGATGCCGCGCAGTTCGGCCAATCCCTTCAGCCGGCCAATCGCCGGATAGCCGGGCTGGGCGCCGCGTGTCAGGTCGTCGAGGATTTCCTGGCCGTGGTCGGGGCGCATCGGGATGCGATGATCCTCGCGGCCTTCGGCGCGCCGGCGCTTTTCCTCGGTCAACAGCGCGGCCAGTACCGCAACCATGTCGGTGCCGCCTTCCAGGTGTTCGTCCTCGAAGAAGGAGCAGGGCACGGTGTCGGTGTCGCGGGTCACGTTGCGCAGGTGCACGAAATGGATGCGCTCGGCGAAGCGGCTGGCGATGAAGGGCAGGTCGTTGTCGGCGCGGGCGCCGAGCGAACCGGTGCAGAGCGTCACGCCATTGGCGCGGCTGTCCACCTGACCCAGCATGTGGGCATAGTCGGCCTCGGTCGAGAGGATCCGCGGCAATCCGAGAAGCGGCCATGGCGGATCGTCGCCATGGGCGCAGATGTTGATGCCGACCTCTTCGGCGACCGGCGTCACCTCCGAGAGGAAATCGACGAGATTCTGCTGCAGCCGCGTGCGGTCGGTGCCCTGGTAGGACCGCAGCTTTTCCAGCAGCTGGTCGAGCGTGTAGCCATCGGCGGAGCCGGGCAGACCCGCACCGATATTGCGACCGAGGGCCTTGATCTTTTCATCCGGCATTTCGGAAAACCGTCTGGCGGCCTCTTCGACCAGCCATTCCGGATAGTCGGCCTTGGCGTCGGGCCGCTTGAGGATATGGATGTCGAAGGCGGCAAAATCACTGAGATCGAAGCGCATGGCCTTCGCGCCGTGGCGGGTCTCCCAGCGCAGGTCAGTGCGCGTCCAGTCGAGCACCGGCATGAAATTGTAGCAGACGGTGCGGATGCCGCAGGTCGACAGGCGCCGCAGCGTCTCCTGCCAGTTGGCGACGTGGGCGCGCCAATCGCCGGTCTGCGTCTTGATGTCTTCCGACACGGGAACGCTTTCGACCACGTCCCAGTAGAGACCGCCGGCCTTGATCTCGTCCTGTCGCTGGCGGACCTCGTCGATCGTCCAGGCAGCTCCGGTCGGCACGTGGTGCAGGGCACTGACGATGCCTTCCGCTCCGGCTTGCGCGGCATCGCGCACCGTTACCTTGTCGACAGGGCCAAACCACCGCCATGTATGTCTCATCGTTTCTGTCCTCTATGGTCTGTGGGCGTCGCCGAAGGTGATCTGTACCTTGCAGGCGACGCTGCGGTCGCCGGCCTGTTCGAAGGCCTTAACCGCCTGTTCGAGCGGGAATGCGTGGGAAATGATGGGCCGGACGTCGATGGCGCGGCTGGAGATCAGCGCCACGGCGTCGGCGAATTCGCGGTCGAAGCGCTGCGAGCCGCGCCAGACTATCTCCTTGCCGACCAGGGCATTGAGCGGAATGGTGATGTCGCCGGTCACGCCGACCTGCACGAGCGTGCCGCGCGGCTTCAAAGCGGCGAAGGCCGAGCGGAGGGCAGGGCCTGCCGCCGAGCAGTCGAACACCACGTCGAACTGTCCCTTGTCGACCTGCCAGGGAGCGAGACCGTCGGGGTCGCTCGCAACGTTGATCGTTGTAGTCGCGCCCATGGCGGGCGCGCGGGCGAGTGCTGCGTCGCTCAGGTCGGTGACGACGATTTCGGCGGCGCCGGCATGACGGATGGCGGCGACCGTGAGCAGTCCGATGGGCCCGGCGCCGCAGACGAGCACGCTGGCGCCGCGAAGGTCGCCGGCCTGGGCGCTCGCATGCAGGCACACGGCCAGCGGCTCCGCGCAGGCGGCTTCCGCCGGCGTGACAGGACCGGAGACGGGGTGGCACTGGATCGCCGGCACGATCATCCGGTCGCGAAACATGCCGTGTTCGTGCGGCACACGCATGGCACTGCCCATGAAGCGCATCGACAGGCAGTGGATCGGCTGGCTGATGCCGCAATAGTGGCACTGACCGCAGGGTTGCGACGGATTGACGGCGACCAGCGTTCCGGGCCCGATTTTGCCGGGATCGACGCCTTCGCCGACCGCCTCGACAAAGCCCGAGGCCTCATGGCCGGCGATGATCGGTTCGCGAACGCGCACAGGGCCGAAACCGCCGTCCTGGTAATAATGCAGATCGGATCCGCAGATCCCGCCGGCGGCCATGCGCAGCAGGACCTCTCCGGCCTTAAGCTCGGGAAGGTCCTCTGTCTCGACGCGCAAATCGCGTTGTCCGTAAAGTCGCGCCACCCGCGTCAGCATGTCCGAAACTTTCTTTCTGTCCTTGAAACGAGTGGTCGTGGCCGCGCGCCGGGGCGCGCGGGCGTTTTGTCAGCGGATCAGGCCAAGCTGCGTCGGCAGCCAGAGCGTGAGGGCCGGAATGAAGGTGATCAACAGCAGGGCGGCGAACAGCGGGATCATCCAGGGCAGGATGGCCATCGTGGTGCGCTCCACCGAGAGCTTGGAAATGCGCGACAGCACGAACAGCACCATGCCGACCGGCGGGGTCAGGAGGCCGATCATCAGGTTGAGCGTGATGATCAGGCCCAGATGCACGGGATCGATGCCGTAGCGGGCGGCGATCGGCAGCAGGATCGGCACCAGGATGCTGATCGCGGCGATCGTGTCGAGGAACGCGCCGATGATCAGCAGCAGGATGTTGACGAGGATGAGGAAGGTCCACCAGTTGTCGGTCAGCGCGAACATGAAGTCCGAGAAGAGCTGGGCTGCCTGGCTCACCGTCAGCAGCCAGGCGAAGATCGACGCCGCCGTGACGATGAAGAGAACGGAAGCCGTGGTCTCGATCGTATCAAAGGAAGCCTTGGCCAGCGCCCGGAAGGTCATGGTGCGGTAGCGCACCAGACCGAGGAAAAGCGACCAGATTACCGCGGCGACCGCCGCTTCGGTCGGCGTGAACCAGCCCATGGTCATGCCGCCGATCAGCAGCACCGGCGTCATCAGCGCCATGACGGCGTGAAAGTCGAAGTACCAGTCGAGCGCCACGAGCACGACCAGCCCGATCAGCACCGCGACATTGACGGAGAGACCGGCCATGACCAGCAGGTAGATCGCCGCGGGGAAACAGAGCACCACGACCACTTCCAGCGAGGCGCCGGCGAGCCGGCGCAGCTCGAACGGCGTGTCCGAACCCCAGCCGTTGCGCCGGGCGAAGATGTAGACGGTGATCATCAGCAGCGCGGTGATGACGATGCCGGGCAGGATGCCGGCCATGAACAGCGCGCCGATCGAGGCATTGGCCATCATGCCGTAGATGACGAAGGGCAGCGACGGCGGGAAGATCGGCCCGAGCGTTGCCGAGGCGGCGGTGACGCCGACGGCGGCCTCGACCGGATAGCCGTGATCCTTCATCGCCTTGATTTCGATCGTGCCGATGCCCGCCGCATCGGCAAGCGCCGTGCCGGACATGCCGGAGAACACGACCGAACCGATGATGTTCACCTGGGCCAGGCCGCCCTTCATCCAGCCGACGAGCGAAAGGGCGAAATGGTAGATGCGGCCGGTGACGCCGGCGATGTTCATCAGATTGCCGGCGAGGATGAAGAAGGGCACGGCGATCAGCGGAAAGCTCTCCACGCCGGCAATCATGCGCTGGGCGGCGATGATGTCGGGCGCGACGCCATAGACAAGGAGATAGGACAGCGACGCCACGCCCATGGCAACCGCGACCGGCGTGCCGAGGATCATGAGAAGCAGGAATGCACCAATGAGAAGCAACACTGTTCAAACTCCTGCCGGGATGTCGGCCTCTTCAGCCTGTTCACGAACCGTTTTGGAACTGGTCATGTCCTTGACGAGGTTCTGCACCGAACGCAGGAACATCAGGGCGAAGGCGGCCAGGACCATGTAGAAGACGATGCCGCGCGGCAGGTCCACGGTGACCATGCGCTCGCTGCCGACCACCGCCACATACCGCCACATCAGCCAGGTGGTGTAGGCAAAGAAGCCGATGACGACCACGTCGACGAACCCCTGCAGCAGGCGCGCGCTGCGCTTCGACATCAGCCGGTAAAGCAGATCGACCTGGATGTGCCGACACATGCGCACGCACATGACGGAACCGAGGAAGACGATGACCACGAGGCAGTTGGCGGCGATTTCTTCCGTCCAGGCCAGGCTGTTGTTCAGGGCATAGCGGGTGAAGAATTGCAGGAAAACGCAAAGGGCCATGCCCCAGAAGATCGCCAACGTCAGCCAGTCTTCCACGGCGTAGCGCGACAGATCTGCCGGGCCGGTGTCTTCCTCGAACGCATGCGCCATCTCGTCCACGCTGATCGGCGCGTGTTTTGGGTCTGTCATGTTGAAAGCTCCAGCGAGCGGAATTCACGAAGGTGAAACCCGGCGCCGCGGGGGCGCCGGGAGACGCGCCTTTACTTGACGGCGCGGATCGCTTCCCAGTCGGCCTTGTCGTAGCCGAATTCCTCGAAGGTCACCTTTTCGAGCACGGTCTTTTCGAAGTCGGACTTGTCCACTTCGACGACGTTGATGCCCTTTTCCTTGAAGGTGTCGACGAGTTTGTTCTCGCGCTCCTCGATGATCTTCGTCGCCCGGGCGGAGGCTTCCTGCATGACCTCGGTGAAGATCGCCTTGTCGGCGTCCGAGAGGCTGCTCCACAGGGTCTTGGAGACGACCGTGTTCAGGTGGTCGACGATGTGACCGGTGAGCACGATGTTCTTCTGGACTTCGTAGAACTTCTTCGCCTCGATCGTCGTCAGCGGGTTTTCCTGGGCCTCGACGGTGCCGTTCTGAAGCGCAAGATAGACTTCTGCAAAGGCGATCGGCGTGGTGTTGGCGCCGCAGGCGCGGGGCATGGCGAGATAGGCCGGGACATCCGGAACGCGGATCTTCAGGCCGGCCATGTCGGCGCATTTCTCGATCGGCTTGTTGGAGGTCGTGTGGCGCGTGCCGTAGTAGGTGACCGAGGCGATGTGGTTGCCGGTGGCGTCCTCATAACCCTTTGCGAGCCGCTTGAAGATGTCGCTCTTGGTGTAGGCCAGGAGATGGCTCGGATCGCGGAAGATATAGGGGAAATAAGTCACGCCGATCGGCTTGAAATCGCGCGCGGCGAAGCTCGAGCCGGAGATGATGATGTCGACGGTGCCGAGCTTGAGGCCCTGGTTGATATCGGCTTCCTTGCCGAGCTGCGAGGCCGGGAAGACGTCGATCTTGTAGCGGCCTTCGGTGCGCTTGGCGATCTCCTCGGCAGCCCACACCGATTCGGTGTGGAAGGGCTCCGAGGTCTCATAGACGTGGGCCCATTTGAGTACGGTTTCGGCCTGTGCGGCCAGGGCCGAGACCAGCACGAGGGCGGTTGCGCCCAATACGGTTGTCAATCTGAATGTCATTCTTTCCTCCCGAATAGATTTCAGACTTCTGTCTCCCGATCCTTAGCCTCCCGGCAACCGGATCAGTCTTCTCTCGCCGGCTCCTCCCCGAAGCTTTCTGAGAATCTCTTCTGCGCCAGCGTCAGATGCCGACGCATGGCTTCGCGTGCTGCGGACGGATCGCCGGCGGCGATGGCGTCGCGGATGGCCTTGTGCTCCTCGACGGCCCGCTGCCAGGTGTGCGGACCCTCGAAATAGCTCGCCAGTTTCTCGAAATACGGCGAGGTCCGCTTGTCGATCAAAAGGCTGATGAAATGGCGCAGGGCTGCATTGCCGACCATGTCGACGATGACGGCATGGAAGGCCAAGTCGGCGGCAATGGCGCGCTCCGGCTGGTCGACCGAGGCCTGCATGCGCGCCAGCATCTCGTCGAGACGGGCGATACCCTCGGGCGAGGGGTGGCGGGCGGCCTCTTCGGCGATGGCGCTCTCGACGATGCAGCGAGCCTGGAGGATTTCGAAGGGGCCTTCGACCTCGTCGGCCGGCCGGATGACGGGAACCGTCGCCGGCTTCTGGGCGATGTAGACGCCCGAACCCATGCGGATCTGGATATAGCCCTCCACCTCCAGCACGATCAGTGCCTCGCGCACCGTCGGACGGGAAACGCCGAACCGTTCGGCGAGGTCGCGCTCGGCCGGCAGGCGCCCGCCGACAACCAGCTCGCCCGCCTCGATCAGCACGCGTATCTGGTCAGCAACCTGCCTGTACAGGCGGCGCGGTTCCAAGGTCACAAACATCCGGCGAACTCCCTCAACACGCATCTCCCCATGCATGTGGTAAGGTGGCCTTACCAATTTCTCCATAAGAGCGTAAAATTTCGGAGAGTCAACCCCGCTTGGTTGTGCCTTTGTCGATCCAGCCTCCGTTCGAGCCATGGCAGGGCCATGACCGAGGCCGTCTTTCCCCGACCGCGTGCAGCCTTCATCAGACCTCAACGCGCTCGCCAATCGCCGATGCGCGCAAGATGGCGTCGATCAGGCGATGGGCCTTCAGCGCTTCGGCGCCGGAGGCGCGCGGCTGCCGATCCGCGGTGGCCGCGTCGAGAAAATCCTCGTGTACGGCGCGGTGGTTGCCGTGGGAAAAGGCCATGGGGTCCGCGCCGCTGCCGCCATCGGCCGAATCGTCGTGCAGGTCGATCCGCTGTCCGTTCGCCAGGTGGATGACGCCGTTGTCGCCCTCAAGCCGTGCCGTGCCGCGCGTGCCGACGATCTCGATCAGATCGGGGAAGCCGGGATAGGCCGCCGTGGTCGCGCTCAAGGTGCCGAGCGCACCATTGGCGAAGCGAAGTGCGGCGTGGACGAGGTCCTCGGTTTCCATCCTGTGCACGGGGCTGGTCGCGGCGAAGCCGGTCACCTGGGCCGGCAGCCCTGCCAATGCGATCAGCTGATCGATGGTGTGGATGGCCTGGGTCAGCAAAACGCCGCCGCCGTCCCGCGCCAGAGTTCCTCGGCCGGGCGCGTCGTAGTAGCCCTGATCCCGCCAATTGCAGAGGCGCAGCGAGGCCGAGACAATCTCACCCAGCATGCCCTCGCCGATCAGCCTTGCCGTCTCCATGAAGACGGGCCGGAACCGGCGTTGCAGCACGATGCCGAGCCTGATGCCGGCCTGCTCGGCCGTTTTGACGACCTGTCGCGATCGTTCCAGCGAGATCTCCAGCGGCTTCTCCAGCAGCACGTGCTTGCCGCTCGCCGCGGCGCGCTCTACCAGGGCCAGATGCGTATTGGGCGGCGTCAGGACGATCACGTAGTCGATGGACGGATCGTCGAAGATGCGGTCGGTACTGTTGACGACCGGCAGCCCGAAACGATCGGCGAAAGCCCTGCGCCGTGTCTCGGTCGGGCTGAAGGCGCCCACCACCTCGACCCGGTCCTGCAGGTCGATGAGGCTCAGGGCATGCGGCGCCGATGCCATCCCCAGGCCGATGATGCCGGCCCGCAGTTTTCGGGGTTGGGCGACCGTCAAGGCAAGTTCCTCCAGCATGCAAGCAACCAAGGTTTCGCGACTTCGACGGCAGGGCGATCGCGGTGTCGACGATCGGCAGCGCGGCTCCTCCCGCCCGACCGAAGCGCTATCAGTGCGCAAGCGTGCCCACCCGGTCAAGCAAAAGTCATCATACGACTGATGTTTTTTTGTATGTTGACATGACGTGTGATTGATTTTACCCCTTTGTCCGGCCGAAGGAGGAGCGGTCTATCTCATGAGCCTTGTCGCCCCGGATTTGCTGTTTCCCGCCGACCCGGCGTCCCGCGCCGTCGCGGCTGACCTCTATGCCGCGGTGAAGGATCTGCCGATCGTCAGTCCGCACGGCCACACCGATCCGCGCTGGTATGCCGAGAACGAGAACTTCCCGGACCCGGCCCAGCTGCTGATCGTTCCCGACCACTATATTTTCCGCATGCTGTTCAGCCAGGGTATCCGGTTGGAAGACCTCGGCGTACCGACGCTCGACGGTTCGCCGGTCGAGACGGACGGCCGCAGGATCTGGCGCCTCTTCGCCGAGAACTACTACCTGTTTCGCGGAACGCCGACGCGGCTCTGGCTGGATTACACGCTCGCGAACCTGTTCGGCATCACGGCGCCGCTGACCGCCGAGAATGCCGACGCCTGCTATGATGCGATCGCCGCCCAGCTGGTGACCGACGCCTTCCGGCCGCGTGCCCTGTTCGAGCGCTTCAACATCGAAGTGATCTCGACCACGGATGGTGCCCTCGATCTCTTGCCCTGGCATGCAAAGATCCGCGACAGCGGCTGGACAGGCCGTGTCGTCCCGGCCTATCGCCCGGATTCGGTGATCGATCCGGATTTCGAGGGCTTTCTCGATGGTCTCGACACGCTGGGTGACATCAGCGGCTGCGATACCGGCCGCTGGCAGGGCTATCTGGACGCGCATCGCGATCGCCGCGCCTATTTCCAGTCCTTCGGTGCGACGGCCACCGACCACGGCCTTGCCTCCGCCGAAACCGCCAATCTCGGCGCCCGTGAAGCGGAGCTGCTCTTCGACAAGGTCCGGATCGGCAAGGCGGACGAGAAGGAGCGCGCGCTGTTTCGGGCACAGATGCTGACCGAAATGGCCAGGATGAGCATCGAGGACGGGCTGGTCATGCAGATCCACCCCGGCTCATGGCGCAACCATTCCCCCGCCATTTTCCAGAAATTCGGCCGTGACAAGGGTTTCGACATCCCGACGCGGACGGATTATGTGCGCGGGCTGAAGCCGTTGCTCGACGCCGTCGGCACCGATCCCCGCGCCTCGGTCATCCTGTTTACGCTCGATGAGACGAGCTATGCGCGCGAACTGGCGCCGCTCGCCGGCGTCTATCCGGCGCTGAAGCTCGGGCCGGCCTGGTGGTTCCACGACAGCCCGGAAGGCATGCGCCGGTTCCGCGAGATGACCACGGAGACCGCCGGCTTCTACAATACGGTCGGCTTCAACGACGATACCCGCGCCTTTCCGTCGATCCCGGCGCGCCACGACGTCGCCCGCCGTGTCGACTGCGCCTTCCTCGGACGTCTCGTCGCCGAGCATCGGCTGAGGGAGGACGAGGCGCATGAACTGGCGCTCGACCTGGCCTACGGCCTGGCGAAGAGGGCTTACAAACTCTGACTTTATCACTGCAACAGCGGGTAGGACGCCCGCCAACTGGGAGGAGAAAATGTTGCAAATGACCAAACTGTGGGCCGGTGTCGCGCTTGTCTCGATGCTTTTTGCCAGCGCTGTCTCGGCCGAGACCGTGCTCAAATCGTCCGATACGCATCCGGACGGCTATCCGACCGTCGAGGGCGTCAAGTATTTTGGCGAACTCGTCAAGGAGCGCACGCAAGGGCGCTATGCCGTGGAGGTCTATCACTCGGCCCAGCTCGGCGAGGAAAAGGACACGATCGAACAGGTCCGCTCCGGCGTCATCGAGCTCAACCGCGTTTCCATGGCGCCGTTCAACGGCACCGTGAAGGAGACGATCGTTCCGGCATTGCCCTACATCTTCCGCTCGGAAGATCACATGCACAAGGTGATGGACGGCGCGATCGGCGACCAGATCAAGGCGGCCTTCGAGCCGGCCGGGCTGGTGGTGCTTGCCTTCTATGACGCCGGCGCACGCTCGTTCTACAACTCGAAAAAGCCGATCAAGACGGTCGAAGACCTCAAGGGCATGAAATTCCGGGTCATCCAGTCGGACATCTTCGTCGACATGACCGCAGCCCTCGGCGCGAACGCCACGCCGATGCCTTACGGCGAAGTCTACTCCTCGCTCGAGACCGGCGTCATCGAGGGCGCCGAGAACAACTTCCCGAGCTATGACACCGCCAAGCATTTCGAAGTCGCCAAATACTACTCGATGGACGAGCACACGATCCTTCCGGAAGTGTTCGTCATGAACAAGGCGGCCTTCGACAAGCTGACGCCCGAGGATCAGGAGATCTTCAAGCAGGCGGCCAAGGACAGCGTCGCAAAGCAGCGCGAGCTGTGGGCGGCGAAGACGGCGGAATCGCGTGCTCTCGTCGAAAAGGCCGGTGCCCAGATCAACGAGGTGGAAAAGCAGGGTTTCATCGACGCGATGAAGCCCGTCTATGAAAAGCACATCACCGACGAAGTGCTGAAGAAGCTCGTCGCCGACGTGCAGGCTGTGCAGTAAGCGCGACGCCCAAGCCCCTCCGCCCGGCCTGTGGCCGCGGAGGGGCAAGCGTTGCTTCTCGACAGACAAATTCGCGGACCCATGGTCCGGCCCTTCGGACAGTCGAAGGGTCAGGAGGCTCCAAACCCCATGTCCACCCCTCTTCGACTAGGCCTGCCCATCCTGTCCAGGCTCAACACCGTGGCACTCTACCTGGCCGGCGCCGGGCTCGTGGTCATGACGGCCATCGTCGCCTGGCAGGTCTTCTGCCGCTACGTGCTGAACGATTCGCCGAGCTGGACCGAACCCGGAGCGGTCATCCTGATGAGCTGGTTTATTTTCCTCGGCGCCGCGGTCGGCGTGCGGGAAAACAACCATATGGGCTTCGACGTGCTGCTCTACGCGCTGCCGGCGGCCGCAAAGAAGTGGCTGCGGATGATCTCCGACATCTTCATCTTCGCCTTCGGCCTCGGCATGGTCTGGTACGGCAGCAATCTGGTCACGCTGACCTGGGGCACGACATTGCCGGCTCTCGGCATCTCGGGCGCCTGGGACTACATCCCGCTGATGGGCGGCGGGGTCCTGATCGCGCTCTTTTCCCTCGAGCGCATGGCCATGCGCGTGCTTGGCGCGCCGATCGACGACATGCTCGACGGCATCGCTCCGACGGAAGTCGCCGTCGAGCTCGAAAGCATTCCCGACGTTCAGAAAGATGCGGCCGACTTCGTTCAGGGCGTCGCCGAGCATGCAGGCAAGAAGGGTTAAGCGATGGAACTCTGGATCCTCTTTGGAACGTTTACCTTCCTGATGCTGATCGGCACGCCGATCGCGTTCTGCCTCGGCGTGTCGAGCCTGGCGACGGTCCTCTACATAGGCCTGCCGCCGCTGGTGGTCTTCCAGCGCATGAATTCGGGCATGAGCGTGTTCTCCATGCTCGCGATCCCCTTCTTCATCTATTCCGGGGACCTGATGGTCCGCGGCGGCATTGCCGGGCGCATCGTCGCCTTTGCGGCGACGGTCGTCGGACATCTTCGCGGCGGGCTGGGCCAGGTCAACATCCTCACCTCCACGCTGTTCGGTGGCATCTCCGGATCGGCCGTGGCCGAGGCGGCGGCCGTCGGCAGCCTGATGATCCCGCAGATGAAGTCGCGCGGCTACGGTGCCGACTATGCGGTCAACGTCACCTCGATGGCCGCGCTGATCGCGCTGCTGCTGCCGCCGTCGCACAACATGATCATCTATTCGATCTCGGCGGGCGGCACGATTTCCATCGCCGACCTGTTCACCGCCGGCATCATCCCCGGCCTGCTGTTCGCCGGCGTGCTGATGGTCACCGCCTATATCGTCGCGCGCAAGCGTGGCTATCCGACCGAGCCATTCCCGGGCTTCGTGGTGGCCCTGCATCTCTTCGCTGCCGCCATTCCCGGCCTGCTGCTTATCGCCATCATTTTCGGCGGCGTGCGTTCGGGCATCTTTACCGCGACCGAAAGCTCCTGCATCGCGGTCATCTATGCGCTGCTCATCACCGTCTTCGTCTACCGGCAGCTGCGCTGGCAGGATTTCGTCCACGCCACCATGGGGGCGGTGCGCACGACGGCGATGGTGCTTCTGATCATCGGCTGCGCTGCCGCCTTTTCCTGGCTCATGGCCTTTCTCAAGGTTCCGGCGACCCTGGTCGCCTGGATGCAGACGCTCTCCGAAAACCCGATCGTGATCCTGCTGCTGCTCAACGTGCTGATGCTGGTGCTCGGCACGTTCATGGACATGGGGCCGACGATCATCATCACCACGCCGATCTTCCTGCCCATCGCCATGGCCTATGGGGTCGATCCGGTGCATTTCGGCGTGATCATGATCCTCAACTACGGGATCGGGCTCAATACACCACCGGTCGGAGGGGTGCAGTTCGTGGCCTGCGCCGTTGGAAAGATTTCGGTGTGGGAAGCCATGCGTTCGATCTGGCCCTTCTATGGCGCCGGCATCGTCGTGCTATTGATGGTCACATATATCCCGTCCCTGTCGCTCTGGCTGCCGGGGGTCTTCAAGTAGGAAATGGCCATGACTGAAAATCTGTTGGATGCAAGAGTGGAGCGCAAGCCGAAGCTGTTCGAGACCGTTGTGCAGACGCTGCGCAGCCAGATCCTCGCCGGCGAATTCGCCGTCGGCGAAAAGCTGCCGACCGAATCGCGCATGACGGAGATTTTCGGGGTCAGCCGCACGGTAGTGCGCGAAGCCGTGGCGGTGCTGGCCGCCGAAGGGCTGGTCGAGGCGCGGCACGGCGCCGGCGTCTTCGTGCTCGACCATCCGACGCGCAAGATCAGCGCCATCACCGCCGACATGGGAAACCGCATCAGCCAGGCCGTCAACGTGCTGGAAGTGCGCATGGGCATCGAGATCGAGAGCGCCGGGCTCGCCGCGCAGCGCCGGAGCCCCTCGCAGGAGGCGAAAATCCAGGAGGCGTTCTTCGAATTCGAGCGTCTGCTGCACCGTGGCGAGCCGACCGGAAAGGCGGACTTCGCCTTCCACCGCGAAATCGCCGCGGCCACCAACAATCCGTTCTACGTCGAGATCCTCGATGCGCTCGGCGACCGCACTATCCCATGCGACCGCAACTCGCCGTGGTTCTCGATCGAGGTGCTGTCGGAGGACTATCTGAGCCGCCTGCAGCGCGAGCATCTCCTCATCCTGCAGGCGATTTCGGCCGGTGACGCGGATGCCGCGCGCGATGCGATGCGCGCGCATCTGAAGGCGGCGCAGGATCGTTACCGTCAACGCCTGACCGGCCAGCAGGCCGGTTACCAGCAACGCGCGTCGAGCGAGACGCAGACTTGAAATTTACAAACGAAAGCAAGGTTAAATGACGACCGAATACACCTCCCGCTTCGCCATCGATCCTGCCGCCGCTGCCGCCATGGGGACGGACGAACTGCGCCACAACTTCCACCTGGGCAATCTGTTCGAGCCGGGCAGCATCAGCCTCACCTATACCCATTACGACCGCATGGTCGTGGGCGGTGCGGTGCCCGTGCGGCAGTCGCTGACGCTGGAGGCGATCAAGCCCGTCGGCACGCAGTCCTTCCTCGAGCGCCGCGAGCTCGTCGCCGTCAATATCGGTGGCGAAGGTACGGTCACGGTCAGCGGCGAGGCGCACCGGCTGAACACCCGGGACATGCTCTATGTGGGCCTCGGCGAAGAGGTTGTCTTCGCCTCCAAAGATCCGGCAAACCCGGCGAAATTCTACCTCCTGTCGGCTCCGGCGCACCGCAAGTGCCCGACGCGGCCGATCACGCTCGACAAGGCCAAGCGTCTCGACCTCGGCAGTCCCGAAACTTCCAACGAGCGTTCGATCTTCCAGTTCACCACGACGATCGAAACCTGCCAGCTGGTCGTCGGCATGACGCAGCTCGCCAAGGGATCGGTGTGGAACACCATGCCGGCGCATGTGCACGACCGGCGCATGGAGGCCTATCTCTATTTCGACCTCGCCGAGACGGCCCGGGTCTTCCACTTCATGGGCGAACCGTCCGAAACCCGCCATATCCTGATGGCCAACGAGGAGGCGGTGCTGTCGCCTCCTTGGTCCATCCACTCGGGCTGCGGCACGGCCAACTACGCCTTCATCTGGGCGATGGCGGGCGACAATGTCGACTATACCGACGTCGATCCCGTTACGATGGGAGAGCTGCGGTGACCGATCTCTCCGCCTTCGGACTGGTGGGCAAGCGGATCGCGATCACCGGTGCCAATACCGGTATCGGACAGGGGATCGCCGTTGCGGTGGCGCGCGCCGGCGGGGCCGTGGTCGGGATCGGCCGGTCGGCGATGGACGAGACGGCACGACTGGTGAAGGCTCAAGGGGCCGAGTTTCTGTCGGTCAAGGCCGACATCAGCGACACGAAGGCCGCGGTCGCCATGCTGAACGCGCTGATGGCCGACGGCCCGCTGGACGGGCTCGTCAACAATGCCGGCATCATCCGCCGGGCCGACAGCGTCGACTTCACCGAGGAGGACTGGGACGACGTGATGGACGTGAACCTCAAGTCGCTGTTCTTCCTGTCGCAGGCTTTT
This sequence comes from Rhizobium sp. Q54, assembly GCA_943370615.1. Lineage (GTDB taxonomy): Bacteria > Pseudomonadota > Alphaproteobacteria > Rhizobiales > Rhizobiaceae > Allorhizobium. The sequence goes on along the minus strand of CALRRQ020000026.1, from coordinate 57,736 downwards.
GGCCGAAACTGCCTTGCGGCAAAGCGTGGGGGGCGGATCGTCAACCTCGCCTCGCTGCTCTCCTTCCAGGGCGGCATCCGGGTGCCGTCCTATACGGCGTCGAAGCACGGCGTTCTCGGGCTCACACGGCTGCTGGCCAATGAATGGGCGGCGAAGGGCGTCAACGTCAACGCGATCGCGCCCGGCTACATCGAGACCAATAATACCGAGGCCTTGCGCAACGATCCGGACCGGAGCAAGGCCATCCTGGAGCGCATTCCGGCCGGACGCTGGGGCGTGGCCGACGATATCGGCGATGCCGCGGTGTTCCTGCTCGCGCGCGCCTCCAACTACATGCACGGCGCGGTCATTCCGGTCGACGGCGGCTGGCTGGCGAGGTGACCATGGCACAGAGCAGAGACATTTTCGTGCGCGCCTCCGAGGGAGAGTGGACCGCGACCCCGGACGGCAACCGGCGCCGGGTGGTCTGCTTCACCGACGAGCTGATGATGGTGGAGTTCGCCTTCGAAAAGGGCGGCGAGGGCTGGATGCATTCCCACCCGCATGTGCAGTCGAGCTATGTGGCCGAGGGCGCCTTCGAGGTGACGATCGACGGTCGTACCGAAACGCTTCAGGCCGGCGACAGCTTCATCGTGCCTTCGGGTCTGCGCCACGGGGTGAAGGCGCTGGAAAAGGGCCGGCTGGTCGACTGCTTCACGCCGCACCGCGCCGACTTTCTGGAGCAATAGGGCGCAGCCGAAGACGAGGGGGGCGGTCCGCGTGACTGCCTGCGATCTGTCGACTTTTCCGCCAGGTCAAGGCGTTCCGTTGCCGGAGAGGATCTGGGCCGCACCGCGAATGGCCACTCTGAAGGCCTCGTCGAAGTTGACGCCGCGCACGGTCCAGCTGTGTTGGCGGCCGCCCTCGGTCAGGTGCCAGCTTGCGACCCAGCCGTGATCTGCGTCGCTCCAGTCTAGGCTGCCGATCAGGGGCATGTCTGCGCCTGCCGTCCTTGCAGCCTCTGCCAGATCGACAGGGTCCGATGCGGGCGCCGATGTCTGTCCATCTCGTGCGGACGCAAATACCACCGTCATAGCGAGGGCCGATGCGGCGAGCGCGAAGGAATCGCGCATCGCCGCGTCTCGCGGGTTCTCGCGGGAAACCCGGAATGCCTGCTGGTAACGCGTCACGTCGAGAAAGACGGCGAGCACCGGCCGTGCGTCGCGCCAGGGGCGGCTTCCGAGATCGTCAAGCAATCCGTCGATCACCGTCGGCTGATAGCGGCAGGTTAGATCATGCGGGCGGTCGTAGGTGCCCTGTTCGTCGTGGATCGGCTTGCCCGCCAAGCGGTCGCGATAGGAAAAGGACTGGACGAAGCTTCCGGCCCGCAGCAGCAGATCGGCCATTTCGGGGCGCGCCGTCAAGCGCTGATCGCCGGACACGCGCACGAGAACCTGGGTCAGGCAGTCGCGAAAGCCGGGCTCTCGGTTCTTCTCGCCCTGGCCCGTGACAATGGCCTTTGCGCTGTAAAGCGCATCGGTCGGATCGCACCAAGCCGGGGCTGCGTGGAGGAGGGTGAAGAGCGGTATGAGAGCCGTCGCAACAAGCCGAACCATCCAATTCTCTCCAGCGCATCGTCTCGGCGACTCAGTAACCTGTTAAATGGTTATATGGGAATGCCCGTGTGCACAAGATCCGGGCCGCGCGGGGTCGTTCTGATCCCGCGCGGCGGTGTGTGACTGGAGGATCAAGCTGCCTTTGCACGAAGGTGGGGATGGCCAACCGATTGCCGCTGGTCGGTGGCGGTAAAGACAAAGCCCGCCAGCAGCTGCTCGAGCGCCCGGCTTTGCTGGGCAAGCGTCGCTCCCGCTGCGTTCATCTCTTCCACCATCGCCGCGTTCTGCTGCGTGGCTTGGTCGAGATGATTGACGGCCGTGTTGACCTGCGAGAGCCCCGCGGACTGCTCCTGAGCCGCGACGGCGATGGCGTCCATATGGGCGTTGATCTCCTGGACCAGCGCGGCGATCTCGGTCAGCCCCTGGCCGGTGTCGGCGACCAGGCGGACGCCTTGCGAGACGGCCTCGTCCGAATTGCTGATGAGGAGCTTGATCTCGCGGGCGGCCTCGGCCGACCGCTGGGCGAGCTGGCGCACCTCCTGGGCGACCACGGCAAAGCCCTTGCCGGCGTCTCCGGCGCGCGCCGCTTCGACGCCGGCGTTGAGCGCGAGGAGATTGGTCTGGAAGGCGATCTCGTCAATGACGGAGACGATCTGGCCGATCTCGCCGGAGGCATGTTCGATGCGTTCCATCGCGGTGACGGCCTTGCGTACCACCTGGCCGGAATCACCGGCCCGCCGATGGGCATTCTGGGCCACGCCCCGCGCCTCATGCGAACGTTGCGACGTCGACACCACATTGGCGGTGATCTGTTCCAGCGCGGCTGCCGTTTCTTCCAGTGAAGCCGCCTGTTGCTCGGTGCGCATGGACAGGTCGTCCGATGCCGTCGAGACCTCGGAGGCGCCGCCATTGACCGTCAGGACGGACTGCCCGACCTTGATCAGGGTCTGACGAAGCTGGGCTACGGAGCTGTTGAAATCGTGCCGCAGGGCCTCGAACTGCGGGGCAAAGGGCTCGTGGATCTCGCAAAGGAGATCGCCGTCGGCGAGCCTGCGCAGACCGCTGGCCAGCGTGCTGGTGGCCCGGTCGAGGCGTTCTTCGGCCTCGGCCTCGGCCTGGCGCTGCGTCTCGATGCGCGATTGCTCTGCTCGCTGGCGGGCGTGTTCCGCTTCGGCTTCGAGTTCGACATTGCGTAGCGCGGCCTGCCGGAACACTTCGACTGCCCGGGCCATCTCACCGACTTCATCGCCGCGGCCGGCACCGATTTCTGTCGCCTCCAGTTTGCCGCCGGCGAGCGCGCCCATGGCCTCGACCAGGGTTCTGATGGGCCGCACGATCGTCCTGGCCATGAAGCCGGACAGTGCGATCATGACGAGGCCGCCGGCGACGCACAGCCCGATGACGATCCACGAGGCGCGCAGTGAATCCTCAGCCGCCGTCGAGGCGAGGGCATTCAGGTGCGCGAGGCTGTCATCCTCGAGCTTCTTCATCGCATTGATACGCTGGGTGGTGGCAGCGAACCAGGTCGCCGCGTCGAGACCCTGGAGATTGTCGCCGGTGACGATCCGGTCGCGTGCGCTTTCGATTTCCGCCATTTCCGGGCCGTCGAGCGTCAGGGCATAGGCCGGGCGAACCTCGTCGCTCTGCATCGACAGAAAGTTCTTCAGCAGCGCATTCTGGGCGCCGGCGAACCGGGAGAAGGCGGCGATCTGTGCCGGTTCACCCACGCCGGCCGTCAGGATGGCGTTGCCGCTGGCCCGTTCCTGGCCGGCGACTTCCTTGGCCTGCATCAGATGGTCGTAGGCGATGAGCTCCGCGGCGATCGTCGAGCCGATGCCCTGCTGGGCAAGCTCCGAGGCGAATTCCGTCAGTCTGCCGATCAGGCCGCTATAGGCCGCAAGCGATTGCGTCGGATCGAGCACGAGCCTGTCGACCGAGTTTCGGACCGTCGGCAGGGATTTCAGGGTGTCTTCTAGGTCGGAGACGCGCCGGTCCAGGTCTTCGTGGTTGAGGAGCGCGATGCCGTCCCGGATGTCCGAGAAGTGATCGGTGACTTCGTCCAGAGTGGCGCGGGCCGCGGCGAGTTCCGCCGCGCCTTTGCGGCCGCCCGTGGCGATGAAGCCCGAGGTCACGCCTCGCTCCACCTGCATCCGGTGGACGATCTCGCCGATCCTGGCCATGTTTTCGCTCAGGATCACGACTTCGCGCATGCGGGTCTGCGTGCTCCACATGCCGGAAAGCTGGACGGCGGCCAGATAACTCATCGCCAGCAGGGGCAGCGCCACGGCCAGCCAGAGACGGTTGCGGATGGAAACGTCGGTAATACTCACTGAAATACCTCACTGAAGAGGCTTCATGCCTATATTGATCGCCCCGTCATGGAACGATTGTCCGGGAATGGTCGACATTCCATCGCAATGACGGCGGCCACCGGCCCTGGGCAGGTGCTTCGCTGTCAACGGGCGATACTTTACGCATTTCTAAAGCGGCGACTTTGCGCTTGGGCAAAGAGCAGAGCGTTTTCGATGTAAAGTGTCCGTCTGTACAACCGGCAGACGCACTCGTCCGCGCCGCGCCGATATGCGGCGTCGGAACCAAGAAAAGGGTGCTGTCTTTGTCCGTCCGCCTTGGGCGGGGCGCGCTACTTGCGGACGAGGCTGAAGGAGAAATGGCTGCCGCGATGGTAGTCGATGGCGTGGTTGACAGGTTCGCCCGCCGCATTGAAGCAGGTTTCGACGATCTTCAGGGCGGGGCCGAAGTCGCGCAGATCGTTTCGCTCGATCACGTCATCCGGCAGCATCACGGCGGAGACGGTCGCCGCGGACATGCGCGGCCGCTGGCGATGCTGTTCCATCAGGTCGAGCAGGGAGCCCGACCAGTCAATGTCGTAGAGCTTCGCGGGGATGAGGCCGCGGGGGATGAAGTCGACGCAGTAGAGGATCGGCACGTCGTTCTGCAGACGCAGCCGCTCCAGCCGGATGACGCGGTCCTTCGGGCCGAGCCGCAGCCTTTCCCGGACAATCTTGTCAGGTGCCTCTTCCGAAATGGACAGGACCTTGTTGCTGGTCGAGTAGCCGTAGTGACGCGTCATGTCGGTGACGCTTTCAAAGACCGTGATCGGCCGCTCGACCTGGACCGCGGACATGGCGGAGACAAAGCGGCCCCTGCCATGCGTCACATAGATGATGTCATCCTGCTCCAGCAGTTTCAGCGCCTCGCGCAAGGCGGGCCGCGAAATCTTGAAACGGTCGGTGAGCTGGGCTTCCGTCGGAAGCTTGTCGCCGGGTTTCAGTCCTTCGTCGCGAATGAGTTCGGCGATCCGGTCTCGCAGCCTGATGGCCAGTGTGCGCGGATCGCGGATGGGTTCGTCCACCTCGGTGCCTCGTTGTTCATGTGTTCCGTGTCTTCATTGTCTGACAAATTCTGGCCGGTCAAGCCTGACCATAAGGCGAGGGGCGCGGGCGTCGGCACTTCTGCTCTGAAGAGGTTCGGCGGGGCGCGCTTGACAGATTTATTCCAAGATGTCAGTTGTCTTACAACGCAATCCGATGTGCAAGGCGGTCGATACCGCGGTCTATGAGTGAGAGCCAGAACATGCTGAATTTTGACGAACCCCGCTTTCTTCGTATCCAGTCCGGAGCAGCAGAGCTTGCCCAGCGATTCGACCAGGTGATCGCCGATTGCCTGAAGGCGGGAGCCGAGAATGTCTTCTTCCTCGGAACCGGCGGTGCCGCGATCCTGATGCAGCCCGCCTGCCAGCTGCTGCAGCGCCGGTCGCGCTTCCCGGCATTCCTCGACATGACGGCGGAACTGGCGATCACCGGCTCGGCCAACATGACCGCGAAGTCCATCGTCATCATGCCGTCTCTGTCGGGCACGACCAAGGAGAGCGTTGCGCTGTTGGCCAAGGTCAAGGAAATCGGCGCGACCGTTCTTACGCTTGTCGGCCATGCCGATACGCCGCTCGGCAAGGGCGGCGACCATGCCTTCGTCAACTTTGCCGAAGACGACACGTCCTGCGAGTCCTTCTATCTGCAGTCGCTGCTGATCGCGCTTTCGATCATGAAACATCGCGGCGAGCTTTCGAACTACGACCAGATCATCTCCGAACTGCAGAGCCTTCCCAGGCTGCTGCTGGAGGTTAAGCGCGCCTATGAGCCGAAGGCGGAAGCCTTTGCCAAGCTCCTCGCTGGGTCGGATTTCCACATCATCACCGGGGCCGGCAATGCCTGGCCGGAAGCCTTCTATTACGGCATGTGCATTCTCGAGGAGATGCAGTGGATCAAGACCCGCCCGGTGCATGCCTCGGACTTCTTCCACGGAACGCTCGAGCTCGTCGAACCGGGCGTCAGCGTCATCCTGTTCAAAGGGGAGGACGAGTGCCGCCCGCTCGCCGAGCGGGTAGAGAATTTCGTGCCGAGCTATTCCGACAAGCTCGCCGTTCTCGATACGGCGGCGTTCGATCTGCCGGGGGTCTCGCAGGAAGTCCGTCGTCTCGTTTCGCCGATCCTGCTGGCCACGGTGCTGGAGCGGATCAGCGCGCATCTCGAGGTCATGCGTAACCATCCGCTGACCACGCGCCGCTACTACAAGCGGGTTGCCTACTAAGCCGCTTTGGCAGCAAGATCGACCGCCGCATCATCGCCTAGCCGTCCCGGTGCCTCGGGTCGGCGGTGACGACCAAAGGCCGCAGGCGTCCCGGGGCGCCCGCGGCTTCTCCCCGTGAAGAGTGCATAGAGGTTCCATGTCCCGTTTGCGATTTGCCGTCGTGGGTGACAATTGCGTCGACCGTTTCATGCCGCCGGTGGGGCAGTCGCTGGTGGGCGGCAATGCCATCAACGTGGCGGTGCAACTGGCACTGATGGGGCACGAGACCTATTATTTCGGTGCGGTGGGACTGGACGGGGATGGCGCACGCGTTCGCGACCTCCTGGTCCGCAACGGCGTGCGGATCGATCACCTGCACATGAAGGCTGGCACGACTGCCTACACCAATATCGAACTGACGGCCTCGGGCGACCGGATCTTTGCCTTCGAAGACTTCGGCGTCTGTCAGGATTACCGTCCCAGCGGCGAGGAGATGTCCGTGCTGGCGACCATGGATCACGTGCATCTCGGATGGATTTCCGATGGTGGGCAGGTCCGCCAGGCGCTGGCCGCGCAGGGTGTCGGCCTGTCGCAGGACATCTCGGTCAACAACGACAAGGTACATCTCGGCGTGGCCGGTCTGGGCGTCGCCTTCGGTTCGGCCGGAGAGGATAGGGCGCAGGCCGAGGCGCTGGCGCTGGACCTTCTGGCCGAGGGTGCCGGGATGGCCGTGGTAACCCGCGGCGGCGAAGGTTCGCTTGCCACCGACGGGCGGATCTGGGCACACGCGGGGATTTCTCCGGTCGAGGTGGTGGACACCACCGGTGCCGGCGACAGTTTCATCGCCGGCTTTCTCGATGCCCGGCTTCGCGGGCACGATCTTGCGGCCTGTCTCGAAAGGGGACGGGACTGTGCGGCGGTCACCTGCGGCCATATCGGCGGTTTTCCGCAGGATCCGGCGCCGTTGTAAGCTGAGTGCGGGCGCCCTTTCAGACGCCGGCCTCGCCAAACCTCAGTGCAGCAACTGGCTGAGAAACTGCTGCGCGCGTTCCGTCTGCGGATTCTCGAAGAATGCCTTCGGCGTGCCTTCTTCGGCAATCCTGCCGTGGTCCATGAAGATGATCCGGTCCGCCACGCGTTTGGCGAAACCCATCTCGTGGGTGACGCAGACCATGGTCATGCCCTCTTCGGCCAGTGAGACCATGGTGTCCAGCACTTCCTTGACCATTTCCGGATCGAGGGCCGAGGTCGGCTCGTCGAACAGCATGACGCGCGGGTTCATGCACAGGGCCCTGGCAATCGCCACGCGCTGCTGCTGGCCGCCCGACAGCTGGCCGGGATATTTGTCGGCCTGTTCGGGGATGCGCACGCGCCCGAGAAAATGCATGGCTAGTTCGCGGGCCTCGGCCTTCGGCATCTTCTTCACCCACATCGGTGCCAGCATGCAGTTTTCCGCGATCGTCAGGTGTGGAAAGAGATTGAAATGCTGGAAGACCATGCCGACGTCGCGGCGGATCTCGCAGGCCTTCTTCTCGTCCTCGTCAAGCTCGACCCCGCCCACGATGATGCGGCCCTGCTGATGGGCTTCCAGCCGGTTGACGCAGCGGATGAGGGTCGACTTGCCGGAACCCGACGGTCCGCAGATGACGACGCGTTCGCGCGGTGCGATCGACAGGCAGACATCGTCCAGGGCGTGGAAGTGGCCGTACCACTTGTGGACGCCTTCCAGGATGATCGCGGGTTCGGTTGCAGGCGCGCTGGTCATGGTCTTGTTCCTTGTTGTCACTGGAGCACGAGCCACCCTGACACGGCGATCATTGCCGCGCCGAGGAGCGTGTGAAGTTCGATGGGGGCGGCAAAGAGCACGAAGCCGTAGATGCAGCCCCAGATGATCTGGCTGTATTGCGAGGCGGAAACGACGGATGCCTCGCCGACGCGAAAGGCGCGCACCAGCAGGGCGTGGCCGCCCAGCAGCAGGAGGCCGGCGAGGATGACGAGGCCCATCTGCGTGAGATCGATGGGCACGACCTTGCCGGTCGTCATGGCGACGGCCAGGGCTACCGGCGTCAGCACGAGCAGAAGGCTTGCGACAAGCGCCATGTCGCTTTCCTGCGCCTTGGTTCTCCTCAGCAGAATGAGGGAAAGTGCGAAGAAGACGGCGGAGGCGAGCGCGGCGAGATGGCCGAGATTGAGGACGACGAGGCCGGGCTTCAGCGCGACGGCCACGCCGGCGAACCCGACCACGACACCGATCCAGGCAAGAGCGGAAAGCCTCTCGCCGAGCAGCACGAAGCCCATCAAGGCGACGAGAAGCGGGGTGAGGAAGGCCAACAGATAGGCATCCGCCAGGGGCAGCACCGAAAAGGCGTAGTGGATCAGGATGGTATCGGCGGCGAGAAAGAGCGCCCGCAGGAAGGCCAGTCGCGGATGACGCGGCAGCAAGAGGTGCAGCTGGCCGGTCGTGGCGGCGTAGGCGACCAGGGCGACGAGCGCGATCAAGGTGACCATGAAGGTCACCTGCGGCGCGGACACGCCGATTGCCAGCACCTTGACGAGGGCATCCGTCCCGGAAAACACGGCAAAGGCCATGACCGCGATGAGGATTCCCCGTCCGTTGGCCCGGGGTTTGGCGCCCGGGCCGGCCTCGCCAACCGTCCTATCGGACATTGAACCGCCCGAACCGTTCCTCGACGCGCGACTGGATGAATTCCAGGCCGATCGACAGCAGCCAGTAGATCATCGACGCGGTGATCAGCATCTCGATGTGGCGGAACTCCGTCTGGCCCTGGGTGCGTGCCAGATACATGAGTTCCCACACGCCGACGACGGAGATCAGCGAGGAGTCCTTCAGCATGGCAATGAACTGGTTGCCCGTCGGCGGAATGATGACGCGCATGGCCTGGGGCAGGATGACGAGCCCCATGGTCTGGCTCGAATTGAGCCCCAGTGCGGTCGCGCCCTCGCTCTGGCCGCGATGAATGCTCTCGATGCCGGCGCGGAAGATCTCGGTCATGTAGGCGCCATAGCACAGCGAAAGCGCCAGGATGCCGGCCGGCACCGCCCCGATGACATAGCCCACCTGCGGCAGTCCGAGATAGATGATGTAGATCTGCATGAGCAGCGGAAGGCCGCGGAAAAGCGAGGTGTAAAAGGTCGCAAGACCGTAGATCACGCCGTTCTTCGACAGCTTGGCTATCGCGCCGGCCAGGGCGATGAGCGTCGCGATGACGATCGAGATGGCCGAGATGTAGAGGGTGGTCACCACGCCCTGACTGATGAGGAAGCCGATCTTCTTGGCGATGAAGGTGAAGGACAGGTCGAAGGAGTAGAAGAAGATCATCAGCAGGCCGAAGAGCTCGAGCCAGACGCCGACGATCTGCTGGCGGCGGGAGAGTTGCCGCAGAGCCTTCCAGTTGACCACGGCGATCAGCGCGATGACGAGCGCCGAGACCAGCCGCCCGCGCTGGGGATTGCCCTCGAGCCAGCCCGCAGCCGGCGGGACGATATATCCGATCCAGGCGGAGGATATGCCGAGGCTGTAGATCGCCGCGACGAAGACGAGCAGCGTCAGCAGCCCGCCCAGCCGGCGCGATGTTTCGGGATAGGTTAGTATCAGTCGACCAATCATCTGGGCATCCCGTTCTCAGGCCGCGCGCTCGCGCCACCAATCCTGCATTTGCAGTTTCCAATAGGTCAATTGGGCGACCGCCAGGCCGGCCAGACCGCCGGCCCAGACCAGTCCGAAGGGCTCGAACAGCCTGTAGCGGTCGCTGGCACCGAGAATGCCCTCGGCGACCACCTTGCCGCCGATGGCGGTGGTGTTGAGGCCGTGACCGCCGAAGGCCGTGCAATGCCAGACGCCCGGTGCCATCTGGCCGATCTGGGGCATGAGGTGGCGGGCGTAGGACATCAGCCCCGACCAGGCGAGTTCGGTCCTGAGGCCGGCCAGTTGCGGATAGGTGCCGACCATTTCGCTGCGCAATTCGCGCACGAGGGCCTCGGTGGACCCCGCCCGCGTGGTGATCCGCCCGCCCCAGAGAAGGCGGCGGCCGCCGTCAACCACGCGATAGTAGTCGCCGGCGCGACGGTTGTCGCCAATGGCGTCGGACGTCGCAATCGCCGATGCGATCAGATCGGGCGCCTCCTCGCTGACCATTACATAGGTCGCGATCGGCAGGAAGGCGCGCTTGAGGCGCGGGTTGAGGGCTCCGGTGTAGCCGCCGGTGGAGAAGACCACATGGCGCGCATCGACGCGTCCGTCCGTCGTGACGATCTGCTTTGTCGCGCCGTCGAGCCTGGCGTCGAGCGCGGGAGAATTCTCGTAGATGCGCCCGCCCAGCGCCTCGATCGCGGCGGCAAGGCCGCGCAGATAGTTCAGGGGGTGAATGTGGAAGGACCGGCCGTCACGCAACCCCTGGAAATAGCGCTTCGAGTTCAGCCGCTGCCGGACCTCGTGGGTGTCCAGGTAATCGAGCTCGTAGTCGTATTTGCGCCGAGTCTCCTCGGCATGGACTTTCAGATCCGCGCCGCCGTCGTAGCGCAGGACGCTGAGCACGCCGCTCGTCGGTGCCGCGTCGGTCATGGAAAGGTCGCGGATGCTGCTGCGGACATATTCCATGCCTTCGACCGACAGGAGATGAAGCCGATGGGCCTTTTCTGCGCCGGCGATGCGGGCAATGGCATCCGTCCCCGTCGAATAGCCCGGGCCGACGAAGCCGCCATTGCGGCCGGATGCGCCGAAGCCGACGCTCTCAGCCTCGAGGACGACGACACTCTGGCCGGCCCTTGCCAGCTCGAGTGCGGTTGTCAGACCAGCAAGGCCGGCGCCGACGATGACGGTGTCGCATTCGACCGGGCCGGAGAGGGCCGCGCGGGTGGCGGTGTCCGCCATGGTGCGGGCGTAATAGGTATCGGGATAAGACATTGAGGAAGCATCCGTGGTTGGGAAAGCCCGCGGCGGGTGTCGAAGACCGCCACGGGCTTGTCGATCAGTCGGCGCTGTAATCCTTGCCGTACCACTTGGTGGTCAGGGTCGCGAGCGTGCCGTCCTTCTTCATCTCCTCGATCAGGCCGCCGACCTTGGCGGTCCATTCCGGATCGACCTTCTCGGCGATCACCACCAGCGGTTCGCGGAAGGCGTATTCGCCTTCGATGACACGCAGCGGATAACCGTTCTTGATGGCGTTCTGCGCGGTCTGTTCCGGCGCGATCACCGCATCGAGACGAACGCCCGGTCCAAGACGGAGGTCGTCGAAGGGCAGCATGCTGTCGGCGAAGGTGCGGATTTCACCCGGTTCCAGCTTGTATTCGATCGGCGGAAGGCCCGGAGCATCGATTTCCAGCTGGCGGCGGACGAAGTCCTCCGAGGTGGTGGCGGTTTCGACCCCGATGATCTTGCCTTTCAGGTCGGCGACCGACTTGGCTTCGCTGTCCTTGTGCACGACGTAGACATAGGGGCTGTAGTAGTAGATCCCGACGAAATCGATGACCTGGGCGCGGGCCTTGGTCGGGGTGACGGAGCCGACGCCCAGATCGTAACGGCCCTGCCAGCGGCCGCCGGTCAGGGTCTGCCAGTCGGGCGTTTCGAAGGTCACTTCCACGCCGAGCCGCTTGGCGATTTCCCGCGACACATCGATGTCGAAGCCGACCATCTCGTTATTGTCGTCGAGGTAGCTCTGCGGCGGCCAGCCGCTGTTGGTGGCCACGACCATGGCCTTCTTTTCCATGACGCGGTCGAGCGTCGTGCCGGCATGGGCCATGCCGGCCATTGCCAGGGCGGTGGCGCCAATGGCGAGTTTCATGAGCAATCTGTTCAAGCAGTCCTCCTTCGGCATGTCAGCCTTTTTTGTTCCCGGATATGTAAGATGTCTGACAACGCATCTTGAAAACGGATGCCGGTCGAGTCAAGCGGGAATACGGCGACCGGTCATGAAACAAACTGATGGCGCTATTCGCAGCGGTGATGGAAAGGCCGGATCGGGTGGGACCCGCACAGACCTCCGCCCCGATCGAGGGCCGGCCACACAGTTTGCGGATTTCGCATTGACCTGGCTCAAGGCTTCTGTCCACCAGGCGGACACCTTTGGCGATTGTCTCACCTTTTTGCGTCGCCGCGTACTAAAGCGGATGCCGGAACGAAATGCGCTATCTGGGAGGAGCGACGCGGATGCATTCAACACACGGTCGGATCATTGAGTGGACGTCTGCGGACGACCGGCAGGGGCTGCGTTGATGGCAAGGAAGGCAAGTTCCCTGTTGTCGGCCCTGCTGCTCGGTGGTGCCGCCGGCTGTTTCCTGCTCGGTGCCGGGGTGACCGTCGTCGACGTCGTGCTGAGAGCCGTGGCCGGTCGCAATGTGCCCGGTGCCATCGAAATCACCTCCTTTGCCATCGGCCTTGGAGCGCTCCTGTCCATGCCGGTCTGCTATACCACCCGCACGCATGTGACGGCGAAGCTGGTCTCCGAGCTCGCGCCTGGACATTTTGCGCGCCCCTTCGGTCTGCTGGGCGCGGCCGTCTCCATCCTGTTTGCCGCAGCTCTGTTGTGGATCGTGGCGGAGAACACGCTGTCGAAGCTCGGCTCGCCCGAAACCTCGCCGGATCTCGGCCTTCCCGTGCCTGCCCTTCTGCTCGTCGTGACGGCGACGCTCGTCGTGGCGCTTGCTTCGGCCTTCGTGGGCTTTTGGCTCGAACTGCGCAAGGCGAGGGCATAATATGAGCGGCATCGTTCTCGGCGGTATCGGCTTTGCCGCTGCCATCGCCATGATCTTCCTCGAAATTCCCGTTGCCGTCAGTCTCGGACTGGTGGGGCTTGTCGGATGTGCGCTGATCATCGGTGTCGACGGCACGGTCGCCATGGGGGCGACCACCATCTGGGACAGCCTGACCAACTACACGCTCACCATGCTGCCGCTCTTCGTTCTGATGGGCAATCTGGCGGCCAATAGCGGGCTGTCCGGCCGCCTCTATCGATCGATGTCGGTGCTGATCGGACACCGCCGCGGCGGTCTGGCGCTTGCGACGATCGGGGCCTCGGCGGGCTTCGGCATGATTTCCGGTTCCTCGCTCGCGACCACGGCCACGATGGGACGCATCGCCCTGCCGGAAATGCGGGCAGCCGGCTACTCGACGGCGCTTTCGGCCGGTTCGGTGGCTGCAGGCGGAACGCTCGGCATTCTCATTCCGCCCTCGACCGTGCTCGTCATCTATGCCTTCATCGCCGAACAGTCGATCCGTTCGCTGCTTCTGGCGACGGCGGGACCGATCGTGATCGCCATCTCGCTCTATTGCCTGGCGATCTGGTTGCCGATCCGCCTTGGCTGGTCGGAGGCCCCGAGCCGCGATCGCGCCGACCGCGCCGAGCGCCTCGAGGCGATCCGCGAGCTCCTGCCGCCGGTCGGCATTTTCGGCCTGATCATGGGCGGCCTCTATTCCGGCGCGTTCACCGCCAATGAGACCGCGGCGATCGGGGCGGCGGTCGTGCTGGCCTATGGCGTGTTCGCGCGCCGTCTTTCGCTCAAGGGCTTCGCCAGCGCCGCCATGGACACGGCCCTGACCTGCGGCGCCCTCTATCTGGTGCTGATTGCGGCCAACCTGTTCAACTTCTTCCTGGCGCTGTCGGGCCTGCCCTTTGCGCTGACCGGACTGTTTTCCGGCATCATGGGCCATCCGCTGCTCGTCATCCTGCTGATGCTGGTGATCTATCTGGTGCTCGGCACGCTGATGGACAGTCTTGCCATGCTTCTGCTGACCGTGCCGCTGTTCGTTCCGATCGCCCAGGCGGCCGGCATCGACCTCGTGTGGTTCGGCATCTTCGCCGTCATGGTGGTAGAGATGGGCCTGATCACGCCGCCGGTCGGGATGAACCTGTTCGTCCTCAAGAGCACCAATCCGGACATCGAGATGATGCAGCTGTGGCGGGGGGTCGCGCCCTTCGTCGCCGCCGACCTCGTCCGCGTCTTCATCATCATTGCCGTCCCAGCCATCGTCACCTGGCTGCCGCACAACGCATTCTGATCCAACGGGCATTACGGGAGGAAAACCATGCTCAAGACAGTTCTCAAGACCGCGGCCATCGCATTGGCGCTGGCGGCACCCGCTCAGGCCCGCGAAATGCGCGTCTCCTCGCACGAGCCGCAGCAGGGCTTCTATTCCGCGAAGATCCTTCAGGCGTGGATCGACCAGATCAATCCCAAGCTTACCGACGACAACAAGTTCAAGCTCTATCCCGGTGCCATCCTCGGAGCGCCGCCGGCGCAGGCGCAACTGGTCAAGGCTGGCGTTGCCGACATCTCCCTGGTGGTTCCGACCTATACGCCCGGATTGTTCCCGATGTCCGGTGTCGTCGAAGTTCCGGCAATCGCCCAGAGCTCCAAGCAGGGCACGAAGATCCTGAACGCCCTTGCCGAGCAAGGGGCACTCGACAAGGAATATGGCGACTACAAGATCATCGCCCTGTTCTCCACGCCGGGTTATCGCTTCCTGATGACCGGCGACGGCGCCCGCACGCCGGACGACATCAAGGGCAAGAAGCTGCGCGCGCCGTCGCAATTCGGCTCTGTCCTTCTGGGCATGGTCGGGGCGGCCGGCGTCTCCCTTCCCGCGCCACAGGTCTATGAAAACCTGGAGCGGGGCGTGGTGGCCGGTGCGGTCTGGGTGATGGATGCCTATCGCACCTTCCGCCTGGACGAGGTGGCGACGTCGATCATCACGACACGCTTCACCGCCCAGCCCATGGCCATACTGATGAACAAGGAAACCTATGCGTCTCTGCCCGAGGCTGACCGCGCCGTGCTCGACAGCATGTCCGGGGCAAAGACGGCCGAGTGGATAGCGGGCGTCGTCGACACGGCCGATGCCAGCATCGAGGCCGACTACCGCGCTGCCGGCAAGGTGAATTTCATCGAGCTGACCGAGGCCGAACAGGCAAAATGGGACGCGGCTCTGTCCGGTGCTGCCGACAAGTGGGTTGAAGCCCAGGCCGATCCGGACAATGCCCGGAAAGTCCTGGAAACGGCGCGCAAGATTTCCGCAGAGTAGCATCAGACGTATCCGCGTCCGTCCAGCGGACGGACGCGGATCAAGGCTCCGGCCATCGCCTTGCGATGGCTAGGATCACCCCTTCCGAAACCTATGGATGGAGACGACCATGGCAATCAATGCTCTGGGCTATCTTGGCGTGCGCTCCGACCGGCTCGACGACTGGTCCGACTTCGCAGGCAAGCTGCTGGGAATGCAGCAGATCGATCGTGGCGGCAAGGCATTGGCCTTCCGCATGGATGACCGCGTGCAGAGGCTTCTCGTCTCCGACGAGCCCGGCGAGACGCTGGCTTTTCTCGGCTTCGAGGTCGAACACAAGAGCGACCTGCAGCATTATGCGGCCCGCCTGGACAAGGCCGGCGTGCCGGTCCACCTCGGCAGCGGCGAGCTCAGCGACCGTCGTTTCGTCGGCGACCTCATCTGGTTCGAGGATCCGGCGGGTAATCGGGTCGAGCTGTTCCACGCGCCGATGATCGCCTCCGATCCCTTCGTTCCCGGCCGTCCGATCGACGGCTTCATGACGGGACCGCTCGGCATGGGGCATGCGGTGCTGCATGTGGAGGACATCGAGGTGATGCTGCCCTTCTACCGCGATCTCCTCGACTTCCATGTGTCGGATTACGGGCTGGCGCCTTACGGCCTCTATTTTTTCCATCTCAACGAGCGGCATCATTCCTTCGCCATGGTCGGTTCCGGTCGGCAGGGTTTCCACCACTTCATGGTCGAGTTTCAGAACCTCGACGATATCGGCCAGGGCTATGACCTCGCCCAGCTCGACGAGGGGCGCGTCGCCTATACGCTCGGTCGGCACACCAACGACTACATGACGTCCTTCTACGCCAACTCGCCCTCCGGCTTCTTCGTCGAGAACGGCTGGGGTGGGCGGCTGATCGATCCGGCGACCTGGGAGCCGCACGAGACCCATGACGGGCCAAGCTTCTGGGGGCACGAACGGCTCTATCTGGCCGAGGACGAGGGGCGCAAACGGCTGCGCGACATGCGGCTCGACGCGGCCGCGCGCGGGCGACGCTCGCCGCCGGTGGCCGACTGCCCCTGGCTCTACGGTGAACTTGCAAGGCGAGGAAAGTGACAATGAAACAATATGATGTGGCCATCGTCGGCTATGGGCCGGCCGGCGCGACGCTCGCGCATCTTCTCGGCCAGTGCGGGCTCGACGTCGTCGTGCTGGAGCGCGAGACGGCGGCCTATCACCTGCCGCGCGCGGTGCATTTCGATGCCGAGGTGATGCGGGTCTTCCAGTGGGTTGGCATTGCCGAAGCCATGGAGCCGCTGACGGCGCGCCATCCCGGCATGCGCTTCGTCGACCGGGACGGCAATCTGCTGCTCGACTGGCCGCGCCCGCCGGGCATCGGCCCGCAGGGCTGGCGGGCGAATTATCGCTTTCATCAGCCGGATCTCGAGAAACTGCTGCGCGAACGCCTGGCGGAGATGAAAACGGTCACCGTGCGCACTCGCGCCGATGTGTTCTTCGTCGAGGACCAGGGCGACCGCGTCGAACTGCGTTTCGAGGACATGAGCCGGGGCAAGGTCGAGCGCATCGCGGCGAAATATGTCGTCGGCTGCGACGGCGCCCGCTCGATCGTCCGCCGCTATATCGAGACCGGCATGGAGGATTACGGCTTTCACGAGCGCTGGCTGGTGATCGACGTGGTGCTGAACGAGGACAAGCCCGAACTCGGCGATCATTCGATCCAGTATTGCGTGCCCGAGCGCCCCGCGACCTATGTGCGCGGCCCCGGCCTTCGCCGGCGATGGGAAATCACCGTGCGGCCGGACGAGGATTCGGCCGAGATCGCCAAGCCCGAACGTGTGTGGGAACTTCTGTCGCCCTGGCTGAAGCCGGAGGAGGCCGTTCTCGAACGCACCGCCGTCTACGTCTTCCATTCGCTGGTCGCCGATCAATGGCGCAAGGGCCGGCTGCTGCTCGCGGGCGACGCCTGCCACCAGACCCCGCCCTTCATGGGACAGGGCATGTGCGCAGGCACCCGCGACGTCGCCAACCTCTATTGGAAGCTCGCGCTCGTCTGTCAGGACCAGGTGCGCGGGGCGGAGGCAGAACGCCTGCTCGACACCTATGAAAGCGAGCGCAAGCCGAATGCGCGCGAATATATCACCACCGCCGTCCGGCTCGGCGGGCTGATCAATACCTGCGGCACGGAAGCGGCGCTACGGGCGGCCCTGCCGACCGCCAGCGGATCGGCGCGGATGGAATCCATCGCGCCGCCGATCGGTCCCGGCCTCGGCATCGGCGAGAAGGCCGGCCGGCTGTTCGGCCAGCCGCGGCTGGGCGATGGGCGGCTGATGGACGATGTGCTGAAGCACCGGTTCGTCGTCGTCGCAGAGCAGGCGCTCGCCGAGGGCCTGTCTCTGCCGTCCAGCGTCGGACTCGTCACGACCGGCACTTCGTCCGATGCGGCTGAGCATCTCGCCCGGCTTGACACCCGCGGGGTCGTGCTGCGCCCTGATCGCCATACGCTCGGATGCGCCGATACGCCCGAGGAACTCGCAGCGCTTGTCGCACACATCCCTTTGAACCCTGTCGAATCCCAAGAACCGGAGATGATCTGACCCATGAAACTTTGTTCCTTCATCAAGGATGGCCGAGCGAGCTACGGCCTCGTGACCGATGCCGGGATCGTCGATCTCGGCAAGCGCCTGCCCGAGCCGACGCTGCGTGATTTCCTCGGCTCCGGCGACCTTGCCCGTGCCGCCGCCCTGGCCGGTGAGCCGGCCGACTACGCCTTCGACGCGGTCGACCACGCGCCCGTCATTCCCAATCCGGACAAGATCATCTGCGTCGGGCTGAACTACCACGCCCACGTGCAGGAGACCGGCCGCGAGGAAACCGTCAATCCGGTGCTCTTCGCACGTTATGCCGGCAGCCAGATCGGCCATGGCCAGGCGCTGGTGAAGCCGCTGGAATCCATCGAGTTCGACTACGAAGGCGAAGTCGCCGTCATCATCGGCAAGGAAGGACGTCGCATCCCCGAGACCGAGGCGCTCAACCACGTCGCCGGCTATGCCTGCTACAATGACGCATCGGTGCGCGACTGGCAGAAGCACACCCACCAGTTCATGCCTGGCAAGACCTTCGCCAATACCGGGGCCTTCGGTCCGTGGATGGTGACGGCGGACGAGATCCCCGATCCAACGGCCCTGCATCTGCAGACCCGCCTCAACGGCCAGGTCGTGCAGGACACCGACGTGTCGCTGCTCATCACCTCGATCCCGCGGCTGATCGCCTATTGCTCGACCATTCTGCCGCTCCTGCCCGGCGACGTTATCGTCTCGGGCACACCGGGCGGTGTGGGTGCAAGGCGCAATCCGCCCTTGTGGATGCGCGACGGCGATATCTGCGAAGTCGAGATTTCGGGCATCGGCACGCTTTCCAATCCGGTGAAAGCCGAAGCGTGAGCCCTTTACAGCCTGCTTCGACCTGCGACAATGTCGGCATGGAAGAGCAGGCGACAAAAGGCAGTAGAAGCGAGGCCGTGCGTGCGTTGACGCGCGGCCTCGCCATCTTGCGGCACATCAATGTCAGTGGCGAAACCCGCCCCGGCGAGATCGCGCGCGCACTCGATATTCCCCGGCCGACGGTCTATCGGCTGCTGGAAACGCTGGAGGAGGCCGGCTATGTCGTGATGTCGCCGACCTCGAACCGCGTTCGCGTCACCCGGCTCGCGGCCTCGCTTGGCGACGGCTATGCGCTGACCTCCGAGCTGTGCCAGGCCTCCGGTCCGGTCTTTTCCGAATATGGGGCAAAGATCGTCTGGCCGCTCGACCTGTCGGTCTACAACAACGCCACCATGGTCATCCAGGAAACCACGCATGGCCGGTCGCCGCTCTCCATCGATCGCGGGATGACCGGCTACAAGCTTCCCGTGCTGCGCACCTCGGCCGGGCGTGCCTATCTTGCCTTCTGCAGCGAGGAGGAGCGGCTGTTCATCCTCGATCACCTGCGCCGGCTGGGCGATCCGGACGACCTGCCGTTTCTAGAGCCGCGGTTTCTTTCGCAGATGATCGAGGAAACCTGCAGCCGCGGGATCGCGATCCGGTCGGCGGGGGAATTCCGCAAGAAGACGGCGTCCATCGCCGTGCCGGTGATGTTCGACGGCCGCATCCTTGCCTGCGTGTCGATGATCTGGATCCGCAGCGCCATGGACGTGAAGCGGGCGATTGCCGAATTCGGCGCGCCGCTCCACCAGGTTGCGCAGCGGATCGCCGAAACCCTGTCCGACTAAAGAGGATCGCGTTCCAGCTCGGTTGCGATGTCCGCATCCAGCGGCGTGTCATAGGTCATCAGAATATAGCCGAGAACGGAATAGAAACCGACCGTTGCGATCAGGTCGAGCACGCCCTCGCGTCCGATCGCCGACGCGAGATCGGCCTCCAGCTTGGGGGCAAGCTTTCGGTCGTCGAGCAGCGCGTCCACCGCGCGGACGATCAGGCCGTCTTCCCCCTGCGGCAGGCCGCGCAGGGCCGAGATGCGCGCATCGGAAAAGCCGAGCTTGCGGGCCCGCGAGACGTGGTGAGCCCATTCATAGGCCGAGCCGAAACGGTGGGCGGTGCGCAGGATCACCACTTCGGAACGCTCCGGTCCGAGCGTCGTCTCCTTCACCACATGCTGGCGCAGCGGTGCCCAGGCGCGAAGCAGAGCAGGGTGATGGGCCATGACCCTGTAGACATTGAGTGCGCCGGCAAATCCGGCCCGCAGATCGGCGATGTCGTCAGGCCATTGCTCATCGGCGAGAGGCGGTAGAGGAGAATTGGTCATCGGCATCCGGACAAGGGTCCAAGGTTCGGCATTGTGAGAACTGTCCAACCAGCTTACCGCAGAATCGCGCGGTCCGGGCTGCTTCGCCGCGTCCGTCCGGCTGGCGGACAGATGCGGCGGCTGCGAGGCCAAGGCGACACGATGCCGTGGTCGCGGCGCTCGGCGGCTTCTCCTTTGCCGCTCGGTGGCGCGGAGCATGGACAAGCCACCCTACGCACGACCGCGGCAGCTCAGAAGGACGGGTCCTGTTTCGTCGCTCCGGCGGTTGCCGCGAATATTGTCGCTCCCGGAGGAAGGGCGGTGTCGCCCTGTTCGGCCTGAAGCCGGAAAAACACCTCGCCGGAGGTCGGCGGCGCTTCGGCGGGCTCACTGCCAAGATTGCAGCGCAGCTCCAGCACGTGACCGCCGAGTTCCCAGTTCACGGCAATGACCTTGTCGGGTGCGGGCACGACGAAACCCCGCGCGGAAGGCATGTCCGCGAGCATCGGCCAGATCCGCTCGCGACGCAGAGCCAGAAGTTCCTTCATGAAGCTCTGCCAGGAGAGCGACCGCTCCTCTTCCAGAATCCGCCAGTCGATCCTGGAGGCGAGAAATGTCCCGGGCGCATTGGGATCGGGAACCAAGGTGTCCTCGTCGTAGAGCGTACCGCCGAAATTGTCGGCTTCCTTCATGCGGGCCTTCAGTGCCTCCTCATGGGTTTCGGGCGGGTAGTCGCTGAAGAAGAAGAAGCTCTGCCGGGTGGCGAATTCCTCTCCCATGAAGGTGAGCGGAATGTGCGGCGACAGGTAGAGCATGGCGGTCAGGGCCTTGAAGGTTCTCGCGTCGATCAGCGCCGACAAGCGGTCGCCCTTCAGGCGGTTGCCGATCTGGTCATGGTTCTGGATGAAGTTGACGAAGCAGGTGGGCGGAAGGTGACCGCTCGGTTCGCCACTCGGCTCGCCGTCCTTGGAGGCGCGCGGCTGGCCCTGATAGATGAAGCCTTCGGCCAGCGCGGTCCTGAGGCCGTTGCAGGGATCGTCGGCAAAATCGCTGTAGTGACCGACGGTCTCGCCCGTGGTCAGGACGTGCACGGCATGATGGAAATCATCGTTCCACGCCGCCCGGCACGAGGCTGGCCTCCCGTTCTGAGCTTCCAACGGGCTAGGGATGTTGCGCGCATCCTCGACGACGAGGTGGACGATGCGATCATGGATCTCGTTTCTCACGCGATCGGCGATGTCGTCGACCAGCCAGGTTTGGTCTTCGGCGACGAGCAGGTCGGAGGCATCGAAACGCAGCCCGTCGAAGCGAAAATCGGTCAGCCAGTAGAGGGCGTTCTCGATGAAATAGCTGCGGGTCTGCGGCCGTGAGAAGTCGGGAGCGGGCCCCCAGGGGGATGCCCCTTGGCTGAAGAATTTGGGCGCATAGGCTTCCAGCACGTTGCCGAAGACGCCGAGGTGATTGTAGACGACGTCGAGGATGACCATCATTCCGGCATTGTGCGCGGTGTCGATCAGGTGCCTCAGATCGCCGGGCGTGCCGTAGGCCGGATGCGGGGCATAGGCGAGCACGCCGTCATAGCCCCAACCACGATTGCCCTGAAAGGTGGCGATCGGCATCAGCTCGATCGCGGTGAAGCCGAGATCGGCGAGCGTCTCGAGGCGCTCGGCCGCCGCCCTGAACGTTCCCGCCTCGGTAAACGTGCCGACATGCAGCTCGTAGATGACGGCTTCGTGCCAGGGGCGCCCGGTCCAGCCCGGGTTCTGCCAGGAATAGCTGCGGCTGTCTGCAATCCGTGACGCGCTGTCGGCGCCGTGCGCCTGCCAGCGGGACGCCGGATCGGGCAGATGGCGACCGTCAGGGAGTCTGAAACCATAGGTGTCGCCGTGGGTCACACCGTCCACGCGCACCTCGAACCAACCGTCCCCGTCCTTGCGCATCGGTAGCGTGCGACCCTGAATCTGCAGTGAGATTTCGTTTAGATCGGGAGCCCAGATCCGGGCAGTGCCAAGCGCGTCATCGGTCAGTGTCAGGCCCCAATGTCCGTTGTTCATGTGTTTCCTCGTGGCTGGTTTCGAGCGGCGTGGGTCGTTCCGGACCTGCTCAACTCTCTTGCCGCGGTCAGGTTCCCAGATGGATCGAGGCTTGGTGACCGCTTTTCCGCGCTCTGCGCCGCGGACAAGTCAGGGTTCGCGCGCAGCCGCGGGACCGAGGAGCGCGAGATTTCGGGCGTCGCAAAACGGAGCGTGCCGCCTCATCCAGGAGTTGTGTCGAAGGGGAACTTTGTGGCCGGGAAACGGTTGGGACTGGCAACCAAGGAGATCGAGATGGAAGACGTAAACCGGCCGAGCCCTCCCCAGCCGCCCCAGCAGCAGACGCCGCCCGGCAAGACAGCGCTCATGGATCCGCTCCCGGATCACGGCGAGCGCAGCTACCAGGGCAGCGGCCGGCTGAAGGACAAGATCGCGATCATTACTGGCGCCGATTCGGGCATCGGACGCGCGGTGGCCATCGCCTTTGCTCGCGAAGGGGCGGAGATCGTCATTTCCTATCTGGACGAGGAAGAGGAAGACGCCCGCGAAACGGCCCGCTGGGTCGAGGACGCAGGCCGGAAGTATCTCCTGATGCCCGGCGATATCACTAACGAGGCGCATTGCCGCCAGATCGTCGAGCGCACCGTCGGCGAATTCGGCGGCGTGGATATTCTCGTCAACAATGCCGCCTTCCAGCGGACCTACAAGTCCATCGACGAGATCACCGCGGACGAATGGGACCTGACCTTCAGGACCAATATTCACGCGCCCTTCTATCTGGCCAAGGCCGCCATCCCGCATATGAAGCCCGGCAGCGCGATCATCAACACGACGTCGATCCAGTCGCGCCAGCCATCGGCACATCTGCTCGCCTACGCCTCGACGAAGGGTGCGGTGTCGAATTTCACCGCCGGTCTGGCGGAAATGTTGGCCGACAAGGGGATCCGGGTGAACGCGGTGGCGCCCGGGCCGATCTGGACGCCGCTCATTCCCTCGACCATGCCGCCGGAGAAGACCCAGTCCTTCGGCAAGCAGGCCCTTCTCGGCCGTGCCGGGCAGCCGGCTGAACTGGCCGGAGCCTACGTCCTGCTGGCCTCCGATCTCGGCAGCTACATGACCGGTGCGGTCATTCCGGTGACTGGCGGCGAGATCATGATCTAGGCTGCCCGAGGGCGGTCTTTCACGGAGGGGCGGCCATGCGTCAGGTCATGGTCGCCTTTTCACGCGTTCGAATTATCCGGCGGACGGTCGAGCTTCCTGTCCGCCACAAGCCTCACCATCCAGTCGACGAAGACCCGGACCTTGTTGCTGAGGTGGCGGTTCGGCGGATAGACGATGTAGAGCGGAATGGGCTCCGTGCGCCATTCCGGCAGGACGCGGACGAGGTCGCCCCGTGCCAGCGCGTCTGTCGCCATGAAGTAGGGCAGCGGCGAAATGCCGAGCCCGCTCAATGCCGCCGTCATGTAGCTGCGGGCATCGTTCACCGCGACGACGTAACGCGCATTGATTTCCAGTTTTTCGCCCGCCCGTTCGAAGTCGAACGTCATCGCGCGGTTGTTTTGGGCCATAAAATAGCTGACGCAGTGATGGTCTTGCTCGAGTTCCGAGGGATGCTGCGGGATGCCGTGTTTCTCCAGATAGCGCGGCGCGGCACAGGTCACCATGGAAACCTCGGAAACGCGGCGGGCGATCAGCGACTGGTCGGGCGGTACGCCGCCGCGAAGCGCGCAGTCGACGTTTTCCGCGAGATAGTCGACCGGACGGTCGCCGACGCCCAGGTCGACGCGGATGTCCGGGAACCGCGCATGAAAGTCATGCAGGGCCGGAATGACGATCCAGTCGGCAAAGGCACCCGCCATCTCGACCCGCAGACGCCCGCTCGGCGACAGGTGGGAGTTCGACAGGCTGGTGTCGAGTTCGTCGAGCTGGGAGATGATCTGCGTCGCCCTCTCGTAGTAGAGAGCCCCGTCCGTCGTGACCATGACGCGCCGAGTCGTGCGGTTCAGCAACTTGGTGTGAAGATGCGCCTCGAGCCCCTGGATGAGGTTGGTGACGGTAGCCTTGGGCAGGCTGAGCGCCTCGGCGGCACGGGTAAAATTGCCCATCTCCACCACCCGGACGAAGGCGCGCATGGCCGATAGCTGATCCATGTGACAATTCCTGTCAGTATGCGATGCGATATTATTCGAGATTTCGAACAGTGCGCTCGGATTTGCGCGCTTGTTCGGTTTCGTGAATAAAGTAGATTAGATATCAAGAAAAGCAAAGTGCCCGACAGATCGCCAGTCCTGCATTGTCGGCCACAAGGCGATGAAATCGCATTCTTGCGCTCGAAATTCCTGTCGGTCCCGGCACACAGCTTGCGCGATCCCGCTCAAGCTTCAAAGCCGCCGACGAAAGAGGAAAGGTCCATTGATATGCGTATTCCGCGCTATCTGCCCGTGCCTGTGATGCTCTTCGTGAGCTTGTTCCTGGCCGCACTGCGTCCGGAGTAACAGCCACTATGCCGCCAGTCCAGATCCAGGACGTGATGTTGGACAACGTGGCCGTCGGCCGCATCGCCGCGCGCGTCTATCAGGGCGCGGACTGTGGCAAGGGTCCACCGGTCCTAATCTATTTCCATGGCGGGGCGTTTCGCCATGCCGGGCTCGTCGACTGCCCGATGGCGGAATGCCTGGCGGGTACGGGCGCGATCGTCGTCGTGCCGGACTACAATGCCCTCGGGTCGGTTTTCCCGAAGCCGCTCGAGGTCGGGTTTTCGGTCTTCACCTATATGGCGAAGAAGCGGGCCGGCTTTGGCGATCGCAAGTCCGTGCTGCTGGTCGGCGGCTCTGAGGCGGGCGGCAATATCGCCGCTGCGGTCAGCCTCAAGGCGCGCGATCATTTCGTCGACGAACTGGACGGCCAGGTGCTGGTCTCGCCGCTGCTCGATCCCTTCATGGGAACGCCTTCGTTCCGCAAGGCGGAGGCGGTCGGCATGCGGGACCTCTGGTCGGAAGGGTGGAGCCACTATCTGAGCGGTGGCATCTGTCACCCTTACGCTGCTCCGTCCGCCTGTTCACGGCTGTCGGGGATTGCCCCGGCGCTGTTGTTGACGTCGCAGGACGACCCGCTCCTTGACGAGACGCTGCTCTATGGCGAGCGGTTGAAGAGCGCGGGCGTCGAGGTACGACAGCATGTTCTTCCCCCCGGGACAGGCTGGCCATCGGTATATGGCGGGAAAACGGAGGAAACCGCGAGTTGGCAGGAAAGCGCAAGCAGCCAGTTCGCGAGTTTCGTACGCGACATCGGCATTCAGAGATCTGATTTGAAGACCCTTTCGACCACTTAGAGCATTTTGATCACACGCGGCGCCCCAAGGCCGCAAGGAGCTAGACCATGACAAGGAAATCAAAGCGCTGGGCCCTCGCGGGCACCGGCCTGGGACTGGCTGCGTCCATTTCGGCAGCCGCATTGTTCCTCGACCTGCCTTTCAACAAGGCAGCCGCCGAGACGGAAGCGGCGGGCGCCGCCGCAGCCGCCCCGCCGGCGACCCCGGTTACTGTCGCCGTGGTGAAGAGCCGCGACGTGACCACCTGGCAGGAATTCTCCGGCCGGCTGGAAGCCGTCGACCGCGTCGAGATCCGCCCCCGGGTCGGCGGCGCGATCCAGTCCGTCAATTTCCGCGAGGGCGCGTTGGTGAAGGCCGGAGACCTCCTCTTCACCATCGATCCCGCGCCCTATGAGGCGACCGTTGCCCAGGCAGCCGGGCAGGTCGCCTCCGCGGAAGCCAAGGTGGCGCTGGCGAATACCGAGCTTGACCGCGGCCGCCGCCTTGCGAGTAATCGAACGATTTCGCAGAGCGATCTCGACCAGCGCCAGAATGCGGTCGCCGAAGCCGAAGCGGCGCTGAAGACGGCCCAGGCCGTTCTTCGTTCCGCCGTGCTTGAGCTCGACTACACCAAGGTCCGCGCTCCGGTTTCCGGCCGCGCCGGCAAGGTCGCGATCACCGTCGGCAATCTTGTGGCTGCCGGCTCCAGCTCCTCGGCGCTCACGACGCTGGTATCGGCCGATCCGATCTATGCCAGCTTCAATGCCAGCGAGGAGATTGTCGCTCGGGCGCTTTCCCGCCTGCCGGCGACCGACGGCGCGCTGCCGCCGATCGACCAAATCCCGGTCGAGATCGGCACGCTCGCCGACGAGGGCACGCCGATCAAGGGCAAGCTGCAACTGATCGGCAACGAGGTGGACGCGTCGAGCGGCACCATCGAGGTCCGCGCCGTGATCGATAATCCGCAAGGCCTGCTGATCCCCGGCCAGTTCGTGCGCATCCGCATGGGCGACCCGCGGACCGACAAGAAGATCCTCGTCAGCGAGAGGGCGATCGGGACCGACCAGGACAAGAAGTTCGTCTTCGTCGTCGATGGCGAAAACAAGGTGACTTATCGACCGGTCGAGCTCGGCAGCAGTGCCGACGGCGAGCGGATCGTCGTCAGCGGGCTTGCCGATGGCGACAAGGTGATCGTCAACGGACTGCAGCGCGTGCGTCCGGGCGCCCTTGTCGATCCGCAGACCAAGGAAGCCGCTGCGGTCGTGAATTGACCTGACGGCGGGGCGCTTCAGCCCCGCCTTTTCCGCATTGCATCTGATCCGCTGGTAGGCCTTTGCCCACCGGCCCGGGTCGCATTGTCAAGATTTCACCCTGGAGAGGGCTTCGAAATGAGTATTTCCCGCTTCTTCGTCGACCGGCCGGTGTTTGCCGCCGTCCTGTCGATCCTGATCGTCGTCGCAGGCCTGATCGGCATGCGTTCGCTGCCGATCTCGGAATATCCGGAGGTCGTTCCGCCCTCCATCGTCGTGCGCGCGGTCTATCCCGGCGCCAACCCCGTGGTCATCTCCGAGACGGTGGCAACCCCGCTCGAGGAGCAGATCAACGGCGTCGACGACATGCTCTACATGAACAGCCAGGCGACGTCCGACGGCGTGCTGACGCTGACCGTCACCTTCAAGCTCGGCACGGATCCGGACAAGGCGCAGCAGCTGGTGCAGAACCGGGTCTCGCAGGCCGAGCCGCGCCTGCCGGCGGAGGTCCGCGCCATCGGCGTCACCACGGTCAAGAGTTCGCCCGACTTCATCATGGTGGTGAACCTGGTCTCGACCACCGACCGTTATGACGTGACCTATCTGCGCAATTACGCGACGCTGAACATCAAGGACCGCCTCGCCCGCATCGAGGGCGCCGGCCAGGTTCAGGTCTTCGGCGCCGGCGACTATGCCATGCGCATCTGGATCGACCCGCAGAAGGCGGCCGAACATGCGCTGGCGGCGAGCGACATCACCAATGCCATCCGCCAGCAGAACGTGCAGGCCGCGGCCGGCATCATCGGTGCGTCGCCGAGCCCGAGCGGCGTCGAGCTGCAGCTCAACGTCAATGCCCAGGGACGCCTTAGCACGCCGGAGGAATTCGGCGAAATCATCGTCAAGACCGGCAATGAGGGTGAGATTACGCGCCTCAAGGACGTCGCCCGCATCGAGATGGGTGCGGCCGACTATACGCTACGTTCGCTGCTCGACGGCCAGCCGGCGGTGGCCATCGCCGTGCTTCAGGCGCCCGGTTCGAACGCCATCGAGATCGCCGACAATGTGCGTGCCACCATGGACCAGCTCCAGCTCGCCATGCCCGACGGCGTGAAATACGAGATCGTCTACGACACCACCGAATTCGTGCGTGCGTCGATCGAGAAGGTGGTCGACACGCTTCTGGAGGCGGTTGCCCTCGTGGTTCTCGTCGTCATCCTCTTCCTGCAGACCTGGCGCGCATCGATCATCCCGCTGATCGCCGTACCGGTCTCGATCATCGGCACCTTTGCCGTGATGTATGCCTTCGGCTTCTCGATCAATGCGCTGACGCTGTTCGGGCTGGTGCTCGCCATCGGCATCGTGGTGGACGACGCGATCGTCGTGGTCGAGAACGTCGAGCGCAATATCGAGAACGGGCTTTCGCCGCGCGAGGCGACCTATCGCGCCATGCGGGAAGTCTCCGGGCCGATCATCGCCATCGCACTGGTGCTGGTCGCCGTCTTTGTCCCGCTCGCCTTCATCAGCGGCCTTTCCGGCCAGTTCTACCGCCAGTTCGCGCTGACCATCGCCATCTCGACCGTCATCTCGGCGGTCAACTCGCTCACCCTGTCTCCGGCCTTGGCAGCCCTTCTGCTGAAGGATCACCAAGCGCCCAAGGATTGGCTGACACGGGCCATGGACCGGGTCTTCGGCTGGTTCTTCCGCGGCTTCAACCGGGCCTTCGGCGCGGCATCGAACGGTTACGGCCGCAGCATCGGCGGTCTCCTGTCGCGCAAGTCGCTGGTCATGCTCGTCTACCTCGCCCTGATCGGCGCCACCTATACCGTCTTCAATGCGGTTCCGGGCGGCTTCGTCCCGGCGCAGGACAAGCAGTATCTCATCGGCTTTGCGCAATTGCCGGACGGTGCGACGCTCGACCGGACGGAAGAGGTGATCAAGCGGATGAGCGACATCGCGCTGGAACAGCCGGGCGTCGCCCATGCCATCGCCTTCCCCGGTCTGTCGATCAACGGTTTCACCATCGGCTCCAATTCGGGCATCGTCTTTGCGGTTCTCGACGATTTCGCCGAGCGCACGACGCCCGAGCTGTCCGGCGGTGCCATCGCCATGCAGCTGAACCAGAAGTTCGCCGGCATCCAGGACGCCTTCATCGCCATGTTCCCGCCGCCGCCGGTCAACGGCCTCGGCTCCACGGGCGGCTTCAAGTTGCAGATCGAGGACCGTGCCGGTCTCGGCTATCAGGCGCTGGACGAGGCGACCAAGGCCTTCCTCGGCAAGGCGTACCAGACGCCGGAGCTTGCGGGCCTGTTCTCCAGCTTCCAGATCAACGTGCCGCAGCTCTATGCCGATCTCGACCGCTCGAAGGCGGAACAGCTCGGCGTGTCGGTGACGGACGTGTTCGAAACGCTGCAGATCTATCTCGGCTCGCTCTACGTGAACGACTTCAACGCCTTCGGCCGCACCTACAGTGTCCGCGTGCAGGCCGATGCCGCCTTCCGCGCGAGGCCCGAGGATATCGGCCAGCTCAAGGTCCGTTCGCGCAGCGGGCAGATGATCCCGCTTTCGGCCCTGCTTTCGGTCGACAGCACCACAGGGCCGGAGCGCACCACGCGCTATAACGGCTTCCTCGCTGCCGACATCAATGGCGGTCCGGCGCCGGGATTCTCGTCGGGGCAGGCGCAGGCGGCGGTCGAGCGCATCGCAGACGAAACGCTGCCGAACGGCATCACGTTCGAATGGACGGACCTTACCTACCAGCAGATCCTGGCCGGCAATTCCAGCATCGTCGTCTTTCCGCTCGCCCTGCTGCTCGTCTATCTCGTGCTGGCCGCCCAATACGAGAGCCTGACCTTGCCGATCGCGATCATCATGATCGTGCCGATGGGCGTGCTCGCAGCGCTGGCGGGGGTCTGGTACACGGGCGGGGACAACAACATCTTCACCCAGATCGGCCTCATGGTGCTCGTGGGTCTATCGGCGAAGAATGCGATCCTGATCGTCGAATTCGCCCGGGAACTGGAGTTCGAAGGCCGAACGCCGGTCCAGGCGGCGATCGAGGCAAGCCGGCTTCGCCTGCGGCCGATCCTGATGACGTCCATGGCCTTCATCATGGGTGTCGTGCCTCTGGTGATTTCGACCGGGGCGGGCGCGGAAATGCGCGCGGCGATGGGCCTTGCGGTGTTTTCCGGCATGATCGGCGTCACCTTCTTCGGCATCTTCATGACCCCGGTCTTCTATGTCCTCCTGCGTCGCGTCACGGGCAACCGCCCGCTGGTGCACCATAATCAGGACGTACCGGGCACGGAAGTCGCCGAAACGCATCGCATCGCGGCGGAATAGGCAGGGAAGAACGACTGAGAAGGAGGCCCGGCGACGGGCCTCCTTTTTGCTATTTCAGCGCATGGGGAAAACGTGGGTGTGCGTCGTCCGCTCTAGCGCGCAGCGCGGCTCACGAGTTCGCTCAACCATTCGACGTCATCGCCGGAGATCGTGTCCAGCAGGCCGGCACGCAGATATTCGGTGAGCCTCTTCACCGGCTCCAGGCCCTCGCGCTCCATCTCCGCGATCTTCTCCGGCTTGTAGGCATGGCAGCGGATCGAAATGCCGGCGGCATGCAAGGCCTCGGCGTCGGCCGGATCAAAGACGGAAAGATCGATGCAAAGCTCGTCAAGATCGGCGGCGCTTGCGACCGCGACCGGGTCGGCATAGCGCTCATGCACGA
The DNA here is from genome assembly GCA_943370615.1 of Rhizobium sp. Q54. Classification (GTDB taxonomy): domain Bacteria; phylum Pseudomonadota; class Alphaproteobacteria; order Rhizobiales; family Rhizobiaceae; genus Allorhizobium. The sequence goes on along the minus strand of CALRRQ020000026.1, from coordinate 27,429 downwards.
TTCCGCCGGTGCGAAGCCCCGGAATGGCAGCCTTGACGGCCTTCAGATGGGCGTGGTCGAAGGAGATCATCATCACACGACCAAGGTCGCGCGGATCGGCCAGGGCCGTCTTCAGCGCCTGCGTGTAGGCCTCCGTATGCAGCTTTTCCTTGATCTCGATTTCGAGGACCTGGTCGAGTTCGTGGGCGAGCGCCAGGGTTTCGGCGAGCGTCGGCACGCGTTCGCCGGCGAAGGCCGGCGAAAACCACGAGCCGGCGTCGAGCAAGGCGATTTCGGCTGCGGTCTTGTCCTTGAGCGCGCCCGTACCGTTGGTGGTGCGCTCCAACGTGAGATCGTGGATGACGACGATCTGCTGGTCGGCGGTCAGGACCGTGTCGATCTCGATGCTCGTGCCGCCGAGCGCGCGATTGGCGCGGAAGGCGGCGAGCGTATTTTCCGGCGCGCCGATCGAGTGGCCGCGATGGCCGCAGATATGGACCGCACCGTTTTCGCGGGCGAGGAAGCTCTTTCGCATTCGAATCTCCTGTTGGGGTCAGAGTTTGCCGAGGCCGGCCGCCATGACGTCGTCGCGGGTCAGCCGTTCGGTGATGAGGAAAAGGATCAGCATGGGAACGAGCAGGATGAAGGTGACGACCGCGGCCGTCGGCAGCACCAGCACGTCGCCGCCGAGATAGGTCCACAGCCGCACTGCCAGCGTCTGGACCTTGGGCGCGCCGATCAGGAAGCTCTTCTCGAACTCCTCGAAGGAGGCGATGAAGTTGAGGATGCCTCCGACCATGAAACCCGGCCAGGCGAGCGGCAAGGCGATGCGCAGCGCGGCCCGGCGCGGCGTCGCACCGAGCGTGCGGGCGGCATGGATGAGCTCGGCCGGGATGCCTTCGAGGGTTGCTGTCAGGATGCGGATCATCAGCGGCAGGGTGCCGACGGTCTGCACCAGTACGACGCCGAGCACCGTGCCCGCCAGGCCGAAGCGGTAGAACAGTTCGCCGAGGCTGATGGCGATGACGATGCCCGGAACGATCATCGGCGCCAGCACGAACATTTCCACCGCCCGTTTGAGGCGGAAGGGAAAGCGGGCGAGCGCCCAGGCGGTGGGGAAGGCGAGGAGAGCGGTCAATGCCGTCACCACGCAGGAGACGACAAGGCTGAGCATTGCCGCGGGAAGAATGTTGCGGTCGGTCAGCACTTCGCCCCAGGCGGATACGGACAGCGAGCGCGGCAGGATATCAGGCGGGAACCAGCCGACCTTCGGATCGTAGAAGGCCCAGAGGCCGATCACGGCGATGGGAAACAGCAGCGTGACGATGAGATAGCCGTAAAGGCCGAGGCCGACGAAGACCTGGGTGCGCTGGCTATGGGTGAGTGTGGCCATGATCCTACCCCTTGACCTGCAGCGAGGCGTCGGACCGGCCAAGCGAACCGAGGATGCCGTAGTAGATGAGCAGGATGACGATCGCGACGGCGCTGAGCAGCGTTCCCATGGCGTAGACCATCGGCCAGTTGCCGTTCTCGAATCCCTCCTTGTACATGTGCATGCTGAGCGGCATCGGATAGGCCGGACCAAGCAGACGGGGCACGACGAAGGAGCCGAGCGAGGTGATGAAGGTCAGCAGGATCGCAGCCGTGATACCCGGCTGGGCCAGCGGCAGCTGAATGCGCCTCAGGATCGTCCAGCGGCTGGCACCAAGCGTGCGGGCCGCCGCCAGCACATCCACGCTGATCGCCGCCATGGCGCCGGAGATGATCAGCGTCATGAACGGAATGCTTTTCCACGAAAGCGCCAGGATCGCGCCGACCGACCATTCGTCGCGCACGAGACGCGGCAGGGAAAGGCCGAGCGGTGTCAGCAGCCGGCTGGCCATGCCGCCCCGGTCGAGAATGACGAGAACGATGAAGGCGGCGACGATGCCGGGCACGACCAGCGGAATGCGGTAGAAGGTGCCGAAGAGTTTGCGGCTCTTCTCGTTCGCCTGCATCAAGGCCGAGAGCGGCAGCGCCACGATCAGCCCGAGCACGGTCGGGGCGAGCGACAGCCAGATCGAATAGACGACACCCTCCAGATAGATCGGGCTGGTCGCCAGCGTGATCCAGTTGTCGAGCGTGAAGGCGGGACCGGCCGGGTCGTTGTTGCGGAAGCTGCCGATCAGCACGCGGACCAGCGGCAGGCCGAAGAATGCCGCCAGATAGCCGACCCCTGGAAGCAGGCAGAGAACGAGCATGAGCGTCGCGACGGGGCGCCGTTCGTTCATGCCGCCCTCCGTTCGTCACTGCGATAGGTTTTCAGCTGGTGCAGCCGGACGGGGGCGGTCAGTTTGACCTTCTGGCCGTTTTTGAGGATATCCATGTGGCCGCCGGCGGTGATGGCGCGCACGGTGCGGCCGCCTATGCCTATCCAGTAATGGGTCGCCGCCCCCATGAACATCGACTGCTCGACCACGCCGTGATGGTCGGCTTCGACCGGCTGGACGCCAAGGTCTTCCGGACGGATGGCGACGCCTTCGACATCGGTTTCCCCGGGGTTGTCGAGGGCGCGCACCTCGCCCCAGGGCAGGCGGCATTCTGAACCGGCGATGTCCGTCTCCAGGACGTTGGTCATGCCCAGGAATTCGGCAGTGAATCGATAGCGGGGCCGGCGATAGAGGTCGATCGGCGAGCCGCGCTCGACGATCTGGCCGTCTTTCATGACCACGATCTCATCGGCGAGCGCCATGGCTTCCGCCTGGTCGTGGGTGACGTAAACCGAGGTGATGGCGAGTTTCTGCTGCAGATGGCGCAGGTCCTCGCGCAGGCTGTCGCGCAGCTTGGCGTCGAGGTTGGAGAGCGGTTCGTCGAAGAGCAGGACATCCGGTTCGATGACGATGGCGCGGGCGACGGCGACGCGCTGCTGCTGGCCGCCGGACAGCTGCTTGGGCAGACGTCCGGCATGGCCGGCAAGGCCGACCAGCTCGAGTGCGGCATGGACGCGCCTGGTAATGTCGGCACGGGCGACATTGCGCATTTCGAGCCCGAAGGCGACGTTCTTCTCGACCGTCATGTGCGGAAAGAGGGCATAGGTCTGGAAGACCATGCCGAAATTGCGGTTCTCCGGCGGCAGGCCGTCGATGCGACGGTCCTTCAGCCAGATCTCACCGGAGGTCGGATCGGTGATGCCGGATATCGCGCGCAGCAGCGTGGTCTTGCCGCAGCCGGAGGGCCCGAGCAGTGTCACCAGCCGGCCGGCCGGGATCTCGAGGTCGATCCCTTTCAATACGCGGAGACTGTCGAAATCCTTGACGAGATTTCGAACCGAGATGGAAGCGTCCATGGTTCACCCGTTGGCGTGAGAAGGGCGGCGGCACCAGAGGCTGGTGCCGCCGGAGACTGGCCGGATCAGTTGCCGCGCAGCAGATTGCCGGCGAAGTAATCCGTCATGGCGTTCTTCAAATTGTTCGGCATGTTCTGAAGGGCGCGGCTGGCGAACTGTTCGGTGGGAACCAGGCGGGCGACCTGTTCCGGCGTGAAGGTGGCGGACGGATCGATGTCGGTGCGGGCCGAGCGCGAGCCGTTGACCTTCAGCTTTTCAAGCTGGGCTTCCTGCGAAACCATGAAGTCGAGAAGAAGCAGGCCAGCTGCCGGCGCCTTGCCGTCGACGGGCAGGAACATGCCGTCACCGCCACCGACCTGGCCCTCGGCCAGGATTTCCTGGCGGATCGTCGGCGGAAGCAGGCCACGGCCGAGGAAGTCGTAGGCCATGTCTTCCCAAGCGGTGCCGACCGCGCCGGCGCCGGTGGCCAGAAGGTTCAGCGTGTCGGAATTGCCGTTGGTGATCTCGACCACCGGCAGCAGTTCCTTGTAGTAGTCCCAGACCGGCTTGGCGCAGTCGCCGGCGGCCCAGGTGGCAGAGTCTTCCTTGCTGATCTCGAAATTCGTGAAGGCGGCGCGGCAGTCGTCGCCCTTGACCTTGGCATAGGCGATCGTCTGCAGGAAGCCGCTGCCGGAGCCGCCGCCGGTCGGCGAGGTGACGATGAACTTCTGCGGATTCTCCTTTGCCCAGGCGAGCAGGGCGTCGAGATCGGCCGGCGCCTTTTCGGCGGAGACGGTCCGGGTGTCGTAGATGATGCTGGTCTGGTTGCGGTGGAAGGGCAGGAAAACGCCGCCATGGGCGAAGCCGCCCGTCGAGGTGGCGATCTCGGCATTGAGGCCCTTTCCGGACGGCAGGATCTCGTTCAGCGCGACATTGGCGACGACGCCGGCATCGAGGACCGCCGCGTATTTGCCGGACGAGATGAAGTAGGCATCGGCAGGCGCCTTGGACTTGGTGTTGTGGGCGGCGATCAGCTGCTGGATGGCCACGTCGCCTTCACCGCGCACATATTCGACCTTGAGGCCGTATTTCTTCTCGAAAGCCGGAAGCAGGTGCTCGTTGAACAGCGGGCCAAACGAGTCGGTGAAATCGTAGAAGGTCAGCGTTCCCTCTTTTTTTGCAAGCGGGACAATGACATCATAGAAATTGCCCGCCGTCAGCGTGGCGAGATCAAATCCCGGATCGGTGTTGAATTTATCCGAGCCGACGGGTTCAGCCGCGAAGGCGGCCGTTCCCAGAAGGATGGCGATGGATGCAGCGATGACTGTCTTCATTGTATCGTCTCCACGTTGGGGTGAGGTTTGCGATCGTCTCGCAACGTTTCCGGCACTCCGCCTCGCATTTCCCGATGGAGCGGAGTGCCGGAAAAGGGTTCCGGCACGACGGCCAGAAGCTGTCTGGCTATGCCGGGCGCAGCGGCAAAGACGGTGGCGCCCGCCTGCAGGCCGCCGGCACCCAGATAGTCATTGGTCAGAGCGCCGGCGCAGGCCGCGATGTAAAGACCGCCGACGGCATCCCAGGGGTTCATGTGCGGTTCGAGATAGGCTTCGATCCTGCCCGCCGCGACATGGGCGAGCGACAGGGCGCCCGAACCAAGCCGCCGGTGCTCCGCGCGCGACAGGGCCAGCTGTCCGATCAGCGCCGCATAGAGGCTCTTTTCATGGCGCGCGGAAAAGCCCAGACCGACCACGGTTTCCGTCATGACGTCGATCGTCGAGCAGGCGATCGTCTTGCCGTTGAGCCAGGCCGCGCCGTTCGGGTCGGCGAAGAACAGCTCGTCGTTGATCGGGTCGAAGATCCAGGCCGCGACGGTACGCCCACCCTTGAGCAAGGCGATGGAAATGCAGAAATAGCCCAGTCGCCGCGCGAAATTCACGGTGCCGTCGATCGGATCGATCAGCCAGAGATAGTCGCCGTCTGCATGTTCCCGGCCGAATTCCTCGCCGATGATCCCGTCGTCCGGGAAGCTCTCGGCGAGGCGGGCGCGAAGGGCCTTTTCGATGGCGAAGTCGGCGTCGGTCACCAGATCGCCCGGCGACTTGTTGCTGATGGAAAGGTCCGGGTCGCGATAGGCCGCCAGTGCGGTCTCTCCCGCGTAGCGGACAAGGCTTTTGCCAAGCAAAAGGCGGTCGTCGAGGTCAGGGCTCATGAATGGCTTCTCGTGGTGGTTCGGTGAACAATTTGCGGCGCGCAGTAGATGACGCCGTCGGCATCCAGCCGGCATGGCGTGCCCGACAGGCTGTCGGCGAAATCGAGTGATTTCCCTTCCTGGTGCGCCGCGATATAGGCGAGCACCCGCGCCACCATTTCGTCGAGCGGCTGCTCGAAGGTGGTGAGCTGGTAAGGGGTCCAGGAGGACGCGGCGATGTTGTCGTAGCCGATCAGCGATACGTCCTGGCCGACGGTCACGTCCTGGTCGCGAAGTCCGTCGAGGAAACCGAGCGCCATGGCGTCGTTGGTCGAGAAGACGCCGTCGGGACGAAGGTTTCCGGGGCGATCGAGGAAGCGTCGCGCCGATGCCTTGCCGGCCTCGATGGACATGTCGGCATTGTTCCAGACGGTCGCATCGGCGCCGGCCTCGTCGAGCGCGGCAAGGAAACCCTCGCAGCGTCGCGCACTCGCCCAGCTGTCTTCCGGCCCGGCGATCACCGCGAAGCGTCTGCGGCCCTCGGCGTGCAGCAGGCGGGCCGCCATCGCGCCGCCCAGCCGGTTGTCGGTGGCGACGGAAAAGGCGTGGCCGTGATTGCCCGGCCGGTTCAGGGCGGCGAAGAACTGTCCGCGCGACAGGATGGCGTCCGCCCTTTGCGGATTGACCACGCCGGCCGTGACGATCACGCCGCGCGTGCGCCAGGTGATCGTGTCGGCCAGCAGACGATCGACCTCGTCATCGTTTTCCGCATAGAAGATCAGCGGCTTCAGGTCGCTTTCCTGGAAGGATTTCAGCAGGTGGGATAGGACCTGCGCCCGCCATTCGAAGGTCAGCCGGGTGGTGATGACGGCCACCAGCGGCGCGTCACCGGTCACCATGCTGGCGGCCAGCGCGTTCGGTTGCCAACCGATCTCGGCTGCGGCCTCAAGGATGCGTTGGCGGGTATCTGCGGCGATCCGGCCATTGCCGGAAAAGGCGCGGCTGACCAGCGCCTGGGAGACATTGGCGGCACGGGCGACATCCCTCGAGGTCGCGCCTTTCGGTCCGGACAATTTCCCTCGTGCCATCGACGACTCCAGCCGTATTTGTATGGTGATACGTATAACCACCGACCGGAGCGTCTCCGCGTTCGGGAGGCGCTGTCGATCAGGGAATGGCCTGTGGTAACCCGGCTTTGTTACAGGCGGATAACAGGCGTGGAGGTCTGCGCCTCCGGGGGTGTTGCTTGGCCTGATCGGTCCGCCTCGATCAAGTCGCCGCCGGCAACGGGCGGCGTGCCATGCGAAATGCGGGGTGTCACGGTTTGACACAGAGGGGAAAACTTGGCAGCACTGCCTGACGAAAGGGCGATGCGATATGACACGGCGAGGCGAAGCGCAGACCAGGCTTGACGACGCGGCACGCGCTGGCTGGCTCTATTACGTCGCCGGGCGGACCCAGGACGAGATCGCCGCCGCCATGGGCATTTCCCGCCAGAGCGCCCAGCGTCTCGTGTCGCTTGCCGTCGCCGAAAAGCTGATCAAGGTTCGCCTCGACCATCCGATCGCGGTCTGCATGGAACTCGCCGAGGCGGTCAAGGCGAAGTACGGGCTGAAGCGGGTCGAGGTGGTTCCGACCGATCCGGGCTCGGATTCGGCCACCGTCGGCGTGGCGGAGGCAGGCGCCGCCGAGCTCGAGCGCTGGCTGAAGCAGCCGGACCCGCTGGTGATCGCCATGGGCACCGGGCGGACGCTGCGCGCCATGGTCGACCAGTTGCCGCCGATGGAATGCCCGCAGCACAAGATCGTTTCGCTCACCGGCAATATCAGTCCGGATGGCTCGGCCGCCTATTTCAACGTCATCTACTCCATGGCCGATGCGGTGAAAGCGCCGCATTTTCCCATGCCTCTGCCCGTCATCGTCTCGTCCCGGGAAGAGCGCGACCTTTTGCACCGCCAGCCGCTGGTGGCGCCGACCATCGAGCTTGGCCGGCGATCGAACATCACCTTCGTCGGCATCGGCGAGATGGGCGCGCGGGCTCCGTTGCTGGTGGATGGTTTCCTGCGGCAGGACGAGATGGACGAACTGCTGGCCGCCGGGGCTGCCGGCGAGATCTGCGGCTGGATCTTCGGCGAGGACGGCAGGCTTCTCGGCCATCCCGTCAACGAGCGTGTCGCCAGTATCGCCATCCCTTCGCGGGAGACCGCGGTGGTGATCGGCGTGGCGCGGGGGCGGCGCAAGCTGCAGGCGATCCGGGCCGCCGCAATGGGAGGCCATATCAACGGCCTGATCACCGACGAAGACGCCGCCCGTCATCTGCTCACTCGCTGAGCAAATTCTCACCAAGATTTTTCCCTTTCGATTCAATGGCGTGATCCAGCTTTTCGGCAATGCAGCATGGATTTTGCATTGACTTTCGGTGCGCGCAGATGAGTAATTGCCCACGAGCAAAGCAAATGCTCATTCTTTCTGGGAGGAAGACATGAATTTGAAGACACTTCTGCTGGGCGCATGCTCGGCACTCGCCCTGACGGGCATGGCCTCGGCCGAGACCCTGACCATCGCGACCGTCAACAACGGCGACATGATCCGCATGCAGGGTCTGACCTCGGAGTTCACCGCCAAGAATCCGGACATCCAGGTCGAGTGGGTCACGCTCGAGGAAAACGTCCTGCGCGAACGCGTCACGACGGACATCGCCACCAAGGGCGGTCAGTACGACGTGATGACCATCGGCACCTATGAAGTGCCGATCTGGGCCAAGCAGGGCTGGCTCTTGCCGCTCGACAATCTCGGTGCCGACTACGATGTCGACGACCTGCTGCCGGCGATCCGTTCGGGCCTGACCGGCGACGACGGTAAGCTCTATGCCGCGCCCTTCTACGGCGAAAGCTCGATGGTCATGTACCGCAAGGACCTGATCGAGAAGGCCGGTCTTACCATGCCGGACGCGCCGACCTGGGAATTCATCAATGACGCCGCCCGCAAGATGACCGACCGCGCGGCCGGCATTAACGGCATCTGCCTGCGCGGCAAGGCCGGTTGGGGCGAGAACATGGCCTTCCTGACGGCCACGTCGAATGCCTTTGGCGCCCGCTGGTTCGACGAGAACTGGAAGCCGCAGTTCGACCAGCCGGAATGGAAGAACACGCTGGACATGTATGTGAAGCTGATGAACGACGCCGGCCCGCAGGGCGCGTCCTCCAACGGCTTCAACGAGAACCTGGCTTTGTTCCAGCAGGGCAAGTGCGGCATGTGGATCGACGCCACGGTGGCGGCTTCCTTCGTCACCAACCCGAAGGACTCGACGGTCGCCGACAAGGTCGGCTTCGCGCTGGCGCCCGACACCGGTCTCGGCAAGCGCGGCAACTGGCTCTGGGCTTGGAACCTCGCCGTCCCGGCGGGCTCGCAGAAGGCGGAAGCCGCCGAGAAGTTCATCGCCTGGGCAACCGGCAAGGAATACGCAAACCTCGTTGCCTCCAAGGAAGGCTGGGCCAACGTACCCCCGGGCACGCGCACCTCGCTCTATGAGAACCCGGAATACCAGAAGGCAGCGCCGTTCGCGAAGATGACGCTGGACTCGATCAATGCGGCGGACCCGAAGAACCCGTCGGTCAAGCCGGTTCCCTATGTCGGCGTGCAGTTCGTCGCGATCCCCGAGTTCCAGGGCCTCGGCACCACTGTCGGCCAGCTCTTCTCGGCAGCGCTTGCCGGCCAGATGACGGTCGACGACGCCCTTGCCCAGGCTCAGCAGGCCGCCGAACGCGAGATGACCCGCGCCGGCTACATCAAGTAAGCTCCCTCCCGCGCATGCGCCGCCCGGATCGAGGTCCGGGCGGCGCCCAAGACGGCATTTCGCTCGAAGTCGGCATTCCGCGGCAAGGCCGGCGGTTCTCGCCGCATGGTCGCCTGCCGAAACCGGCAATCGGCCGGCCGGCTGCAATGACGAGCCGTTCCGCACGCATCGCAGAGCGCGCGGTTTCAAGGATGGGATTGAACCATGGCTACGCAAAACACCCAGACGCTTGCCCGCATCATGATGGCACCTTCCGTCGGCCTGCTGCTGATCTGGATGATCGTGCCGCTGGCGATGACCCTGTGGTTCTCATTCCAGAACTACAATCTGCTGAACCCGGCCAATGTCAGCTTCGGCGGCCTGTTCAACTACCGCTTCTTCTACACGGACCCGGCCTTCTTCCAGTCGATCTTCAACACGCTGACCATCGTCGGTGGCGTGCTGGCGATCACCATTGTCGGCGGCATCGCCATTGCGCTCCTGCTCGACCAACCGATTTTCGGCCAGGGCCTCGTCCGCATCATGATCATCTCGCCCTTCTTCGTCATGCCGCCGGTCGCCGCGCTGGTGTGGAAGAACATGATCATGCATCCCGGCTACGGCGTGCTCGCCGACATCAACCGGGCTCTCGGCCTGCAGCCGGTCGACTGGTTCGCCCAGTATCCGCTGCTGTCGATCATCATCATCGTCGCCTGGCAATGGCTGCCGTTCGCCACGCTCATCCTGCTGACCGCGCTGCAGTCGCTCGACGGCGAGCAGAAGGAAGCCGCCGAGATGGACGGGGCGAACTTCATCAACCAGTTCATCTATCTCGTCCTGCCGCATCTCGCCCGGGCGATCACGGTCGTGATCCTGATCCAGACCATTTTCCTGCTCGGCGTCTATGCGGAAATCCTCGTCACCACCAATGGCGGCCCCGGCTACGCCTCCACCAACCTTGCCTTCCTGATCTATCGCACCGCGCTTCTCGGCTATGACGTGGGCGGCGCATCGGCAGGCGGCATCATCGCGGTCGTCCTTGCCAATATCGTCGCCTTCTTCCTGATGCGCGCGGTCGGCAAGAACCTGGACCGCTGAGGAGACAAGATCATGGCACGCGCAGTCACCACCCGCCGCAGGATCGCCCTGACCGTCCTTGCCTGGACGGTCGCCCTGGTGATCTTCTTCCCGATCCTCTACACGATCATCACCAGCATCAAGACCGAGACCGAGGCGATCCAGGGTTTTGACCTGATCCCGTCCTTCACGCTCGAGAACTACGTCACGGTTCAGACCCAGAGGGACTATTTCAAGCCCTTCATGAACTCGGTGGTGATTTCGGTCGGCTCGACCCTGCTCGCGCTGATCATCGCCATTCCGGCGGCATGGGCCATGGCGTTCTCGCCGACCAAGCGCACCAAGGACATCCTGATGTGGATGCTGTCCACCAAGATGATGCCGGCGGTCGCCGTGCTGGTGCCGATCTACCTGTTGTTCCGCGACTTCGGACTGCTCGACAGCCGCATCGGCCTGACCGTCATGCTGATGCTGATCAACCTGCCGATCGTGGTGTGGATGCTCTACACCTACTTCCGGGAAATCCCCGGTGAGATCCTCGAAGCGGCGCGCATGGACGGAGCCTCGTTGCTCAACGAGATCGTCTACGTGCTCACCCCGATGGCGGTGCCCGGTATCGCCTCGACCATGCTCCTCAACGTCATCCTCGCCTGGAACGAGTCGTTCTGGACCATCCGGTTGACCACGACGAATGCGGCACCGCTGACCGCCTTCATTGCCTCCTTCTCCAGTCCGCAGGGGCTCTTCTGGGCGAAGCTCTCGGCCGCTTCGACGCTTGCGATCGCACCGATCGTCATCCTCGGCTGGTTCAGCCAAAAGCAATTGGTCCGCGGCCTGACCTTCGGCGCCGTCAAGTAAGGAACAACGACCATGGGCAGCATCAAGCTTGAAAACGTCTCCAAGACCTTTGGCGAGGTCTCCGTCATTCCCTCGATCGACCTCGAGATCAACAATGGCGAGTTCGCCGTCTTCGTAGGCCCGTCCGGCTGCGGCAAGTCCACGCTTCTGCGGCTGATCGCCGGCCTCGAGGACGTGTCCGGCGGCCGCATCCTGATCGACGGCGTTGACGCCACCGACAAGGCGCCGTCACAGCGCGGCCTTGCCATGGTGTTCCAGTCCTATGCGCTCTATCCGCATATGAGCGTGCGCTCGAACATCGGCTTTCCGCTGAAGATGGCCAAGGTCGATCAAACGGAGATCAGCCGCAAGGTCGAGGAGGCGGCGAAGATCCTCAACCTTACCGACTATCTCGACCGCAAGCCGCGCAATCTCTCCGGCGGCCAGCGCCAGCGCGTCGCGATCGGCCGCGCCATCGTGCGTTCGCCCGAATGCTTCCTGTTCGACGAGCCGCTGTCGAACCTCGATGCCTCGCTGCGCGTCAACATGCGGTTGGAAATCTCCGAACTGCACCAGAAGCTCGGCGCGACCTCGATCTACGTCACCCACGACCAGGTCGAGGCCATGACCATGGCCGACAAGATCGTCGTCCTGAACAAGGGCCGCATCGAGCAGGTGGGCTCGCCGCTCGAACTCTATCGCAACCCTGCCAACCTCTTCGTCGCCGGCTTCATCGGTTCGCCCAAGATGAATCTCCTCAGCGGCGGCGTGGCGCAGCAGCATGGCGCGCACACGATCGGCATTCGTCCCGAGCATGTCACGCTTTCCACCACCGAGGGGGCCTGGAAGGGCAAGGTGACGGTCGCCGAGCATCTTGGTTCCGACACGTTCCTGCATGTCGACATCGACGGGGTCGGGCATGTCACGGCGCGGGCCAGCGGAGAAATGCCGGTCCGCCACGGCGACATCGTCTACATCACGCCCGATATCGCCCGCCTGCATCGCTTCAACGACAAAGGCCTGGCGCAATGACCGGCAGGCTCAAAGGCAAATCGGCGATCATCACCGGATCGGCGCGCGGGATCGGCCGTGCCTTCGCCGAAGCCTATGTGCGGGAAGGGGCAAGGGTTGCGATCGCCGACATCGACTTTGACCGTGCCAGCGAGACGGCGGCTGCGATCGGCCCCGCCGCCTATGCCGTCCGGCTCGACGTCACCGACCAGGCCTCGATCGAGGCGGCGGTAAAGACCGTCGAGCAGACGGCGGGCGGGATCGACATCCTGGTCAACAATGCCGCGCTCTTCGATCTCGCGCCGATCGTCGAGATCACCCGGCAAAGCTACGACCGGCTGTTTGCCATCAATGTTGCCGGGTCGCTGTTCATGCTGCAGGCCGTGGCCCGATCGATGATCGCGGCCGGCCGCGGCGGCAAGATCATCAACATGGCGAGCCAGGCCGGGCGGCGCGGCGAGGCGCTGGTCGCCGTCTACTGCGCCACCAAGGCGGCGATCATCTCGCTCACCCAATCCGCCGGACTCGACCTCATCAAGCACGGCATCAACGTCAACGCCATCGCCCCGGGCGTGGTGGACGGCGAGCACTGGGACGGCGTCGATGCACTGTTTGCCCGCTACGAGAACCTGCCGCCCGGCGAGAAGAAGCGGCAGGTCGGCGAGGCCGTACCCTTCGGCCGGATGGGCACCCCGCAAGACCTGACGGGGATGGCGATTTTCCTCGCCAGCCCGGAGGCCGATTACATCGTCGCCCAGACCTACAATGTCGACGGCGGCAACTGGATGAGCTGACGGTCGCGCACGCGACGCCCGGCTTTACCGATCGAGGACAATGACATGACCTGCAAGCTTTCCCTGGCCAGCCTTCCCGAAATCGCGAGCAAGGCGGCGGTGCCGGCCTATCGCCGCGACCAGCTCACGCCGGGCATACTGCATTTCGGGGTCGGCAATTTCCACCGCGCCCACCAGGCGATCTACCTGCATGAACTGTTCAATCTCGGTCGGGATCTCGACTTCGCCATCATAGGGGCCGGCGTCATGCCCTCGGACCGGCTGATGAAGGAGAAGCTCGCGGCACAGGACTACCTGACCACCGTCGTGGAGCAGGACAACAATCGCAGTGCCGCGACCGTGACCGGTCCGATGATCGATATCCTCACCGCGCCGGACTACGACAGGATCATCGCCGCCCTTTCGGACCCGGCGATCCGCATCGTTTCGATGACGATCACCGAGGGCGGCTATTTCATCGATCCGGCGACCGGCGCCTTCGATCCGACACATCCGGTGATGGTCGCAGATGCGGCCGACCCCGCCCACCCGAAGAGCGTGTTCGGCCTGATTATCGCCGGCCTCAAGGCGCGCCGTGCCGCTGGATTGGCGCCCTTCACGGTGATGTGCTGCGACAATATTCCGGGCAATGGCGAAGTGACCGAGGCGACCGTCACCGGGTTGGCAAAGCTCTCCGACCCGGATTTCGCCCACTGGATCCACGAGAACGTCGCCTTCCCCAATTCCATGGTCGACCGCATCACGCCGGCGACCGGCGAGCGCGAGATTTCCATCACCCGCGACACCTATGCGATCGAGGACAACTGGCCGGTCTTCTGCGAGGAGTTCAAGCAATGGGTCATGGAGGACAAGTTTCCGCTCGGCCGACCGGCGCTGGAAGAAGTCGGCGTCACCTTCGTCGCCGACGTCGCGCCCTATGAGCTGATGAAGCTGCGCATCCTCAACGGCGGCCATGCGGCGATCGCCTATCCCGCGGCACTGATGGACATCCATTTCGTCCATGAGGCGATGGAGAACCCGCTGGTCAAGGCCTTCCTGGAAAAGCTGGAGCGCGACGAGATCATCCCGATCGTGCCGCCGGTGCCGAACACCGATCTCAACGACTATTTCCAGCTGATCGACCGGCGTTTTTCCAATCCCAAGATCGGCGACACCATTCCGCGTCTTGCCCAGGACGGTTCGAACCGGCAGCCGAAATTCATCCTGCCCTCGACTGCCGACCGGCTGGCCAAGGGACTCGACGTCGTCGGCCTGGCGCTCGTTTCGGCGCTCTGGTGCCGCTATTTTGAAGGCCAGTCGGACAGTGGCAAGGCGATCACCTTCAACGATCCCAATGCCGAGCGCCTGCACGCGACGGCGCTCCGTTCGAGGCAGGAGCCCCTTGCATTTCTCGAACTATCGGACATCTTCGGCAGCGTCGGTACCGATCCGCTGTTCCGGCAACGCTTCGCCACCGCGCTGAATTCGCTGCGCAGCGTCGGCACGGCGGAGACGCTGAGGCGGTATCTGGAAGGACAATTGCGCTGAACGGCCTCGATGAAACCACCCTTGGCGCGGCCAAGCCGCTGATCATCTTCGACTGCGACGGGGTTCTGGTCGACAGCGAGCCGATTTCGCTGGCGGTTCTCATGGAGATGCTGGGCGATTCCGGGATTTCCATCGGAGTGGAAAGGGCATCCGCCCTCTTCCTCGGCCGCAGCCTCGCCTCGATGGTCAAAACGGCCGAGGAAGAATACGGCCTTGCGATCGACGATGCATTCCTGACTGCAATGAGGCAGAAACTCTATGCGCGGTTCCGGGCCGAGCTGCGGCCGACGGCCGGCATCATCGCGGCGCTGGAGGCGCTGGAGGTCGAGGGCATCGCCTGGTGCGTCGCCTCCTCGTCACAGCCGGAGCGGATCGAGCTTTCGCTGACGGTCACGGGCATCCGGCCGCGCTTCGATCCGCCGATCTTCTCGGCGACCATGGTCGAGCGGGGCAAGCCGGCGCCCGACCTGTTCCTCCATGCCGCCCGGCACATGGGGCGGCCTCCCGGCGAATGCGTCGTCATCGAAGACAGTCCCGCCGGCATCATGGCGGCGCGCGCCGCGCAGATGCGAGTGCTCGCCTATACCGGCGGATCGCATACCGGCCTTGCCGACTACCGGGCCGAACTGGAGAGGCTGAAACCGGAAACCCAGTTTGACGCGATGTCCGATTTGCTTCAACTTGTCCTCCCGGCCGGGAGACCGAGAGACAATCCTGATGCATGACTACATCATCGCGGTGGACGTTGGGACGGGCAGTGCCCGGGCCGGCCTGTTCGACCTCAAGGGTGCGCAGATCGCCCGCGAGGTTGTCCCGATCTCGCTCATCCAGCCGCGGGAAAGACATCTCGAACAGGACAGCGAGGAGATCTGGGCCGCCGTTTGCCGCGCGGTCCGCTCCGTCGTCGGCAAGGCCGGCATCGCGCCCGAAGCGGTCCGCGCCATCGGCTTCGATGCGACTTGCTCGCTGGTCGTGCGCGACCGTGACGGCAAGCCGCTGTCGATTTCGACCACCGGCCAGACCAATCTCGACACGCTCTTGTGGATGGACCACCGCGCGGTGGAGCAGGCGGAACGCTGCAATGCGACCGGCGATCCGCTGCTCGACCGTTATGGAGGCCGGCTGTCGGCGGAAATGCAGGTGCCGAAGCTCCTGTGGCTCAAGGAAGAGATGCCGGACACCTGGGAACGGGCCGGCTTCATGTTCGACCTGTCCGACTATCTCACTTGGCGGGCGACCGGCTCGACGAGGCGCGGCCACTCGCCGCTTGCCTCCAAATGGGGTTTTGGCCCGAAGGCGCCGGGCGAGGCGCCACGCGACTTTTACGCGCTGATCGGTCTCGACGACGTGGTGGAGCGGGCGGCCCTGCCGGAGAGCACCCTGATGGCCACCGAGACTGTGGGCAATCTGTCGGTCGAGGCGGCCCGCCAGTTGGGGCTGACCACCGGCTGCCGCGTCGCGCCCGGCCTGATCGACGCCTATGCCGGCACGATCGCCCTCTTCAGCCTTCCGGACGTACTCTCCGAAGATCGGCTGGAAACGCATCTGGCGCTGATTGCGGGCACGTCGAGCTGCGTGGTCCAGTTGACGCGGCAAAGCGTGCAGGCCGAGGGCTGCTGGGGCGCCTTTCGCGACGTGGCGATCGCGGGTTTGTGGCTGACGGAGGCCGGGCAATCGGCATCCGGCGCGCTGCTCGACCACATTCTGCAGACCCATCCAGCCGGCGGTGATGCCAGCCGGGCACGGCATGCGCAGATCCTCGACCATATCGCCGAACGCATCGCGGCCGAAGGGCCGGGCTACGGCCTGCCGATCCATGTGCTTCCCGATTTTCACGGCACCCGGTCGCCGACGACCGACCCCGATCTCACCGGCAGCCTGACGGGCATGACGCTCGATCGCAGCTTCGAGAGCCTTTGCCGGCTCTATTGGCGCACCTGCGTGGCGCTCGCCTGCGGCATTCGCCACATCATCGCGCATATGCCCGGCGAGCCGGGCCGCGTGGCCACGCTGGCGATCGCCGGCGGCTTTTCGAACCACCCGCTCATCCCGCAGCTCTATGCCGATGCCATCGGCTGCACCGTGCTGACGCCGGTCGATCAGGACGCCGTGCTGCTGGGGACCGCCCAGCATGCGGCGGTCACAGCCGGTCTCTTCGCCGACATGGCGGCGGCGGGTTCCGGCATGGCGATCCGCATGCGCTCCACCGCGCCCAATCCCGCGCGACGGAATTTCTACGAGCGGGACTATGCGGCGCTGATGACGATGATGCGCCATCGGGCCGAGCTTGCACTTCTCCAGGACGGGGACAGTCTGGGGCCTCGTGACGCCGACTGAAGACGACCGCTCGGTTCATGCGGCGGATGGCTTACCTGCGGATCTGCTCGCGTTTTCCGCACCCGCAAATCCCGCCGGCTGCCGGGGTCGTCACAATGCCGTGGCGCCGATGGTACGACCGAGACGCAGATGCTCACCGGCGGATGTCACCAGATCGACGGTAACCTCCGGCTGGCGGTCGAGGATGGAGCGCATGTGGTCCAGGTCGATCAGGCTGAAGGCCGTCGAATAGCCGTCGGCGGTGGTGGCGTCGGGGGCGATCACGGACAGGCGCCGGTAGCGCGGCGGCACGCTGCCCCGACGGGGATCGAGGATGTGGCCAAAACGGCCGGCGGGATCGAAGCGGAAGCCGGAAAAGGCGGAGGTGGCGATCGCCTTGTCGATCAGCGGGATCACCGTCTCGCCCGCCCGATCGGCCTGGGTCTCGGCAATGCCGATGCGCCAGGGTGAGCCGTCGGGCTGCGCACCGATCGCGCGGCCTTCGCCCATGTCGACCAGGCTGCTGTCGATGCCCTCTTCCCGCAGCAGCGCGACCACCCGATCCGTGACATAGCCCTGGGCGATGCCATTCAGTGTCAGCGCCATGCCGCGCCGGGCAAAGACGATGCGGTCCGGACTGAAGCGCACGGCGTCGAAATCGACAAACGCTTTTGCCCGCTCCACATCGGCGACGGAGGGGCCGGAGGCTGCGGCGTCAGGCTTGGCGAAATGCCGGGCATAGAGAGCAAAGAGCGGCTGCACGCTCGGGTCGAAGGCGCCGTCGGTGATGTCGAAGACGGTCCGGCTGGCCGCAAGCACCGAAACCAGATCCTGCGGCGGCATGGCGAGCGCACCCACCCGGTTCAGTTCGCTCAGCGCCGAGGTGTCGCGGTAGAGGCTGAGGATCGATTCCAGTCGCTCGACTTCGGCCACGACGCGGCGGACGAGGAACTCGGCTTTCGCCCTGTCGGGATGATTGAGGATCAGCGTCGCGGGGGCTCCCAGCGCCTGGCCCTTCCAGACGACCGGATCGGCGGCGGCGAAGGCCGGGCCGGCAGACGCTATGAGCGGCAGTCCGGCGGCCGCGGCCATGATGCAGAGCGCCCGGCGGCGCGTGAAGGTCTCAGCCATGATCGTGTCCCTCTGCGTTCTCGCTGGTGGCTTCCGGATCGAATGCGGAACCGTCCGTCGGCGCTTCACTGCCCGAGCCGAGGATATAGTCCTTCGGCATGTCGTCGAACCTGACCAGGCGGCCGCCATGCTTGTCGGCGAACGCCTTGGCATCCGCCTCCACGGAGAAGGGGACGGCTTCCTCGGTGCCCATGCCGCCGCGCTGGGCGCTGCCGATGACGAAGAATGCCTTCTTCGCGTCGATCCAGTTCTCGGCGCCGGGTTCGTCCCAGTTCGGCGCCTTGCTCATGTCGGACACGTAGATCGCGGCGATGTCGCGCGGTTCCTCGGGCAGCATGGTGAAGGCGAGCGTGTCGCGTGCGGAGGAGAACCAGATGGCCTCGGGGATCTGTTGCAGGATGATCTGGCCCTTGGGGCCGGCATGTTCCAGCACGTTCATACCGCAATAACGGCCCATGGCCTCTTCGGTCAGCGCGAAGGGCGGCGGCATGGCGGCTTCCTCCTTGCCGTTGCAGGCGGAAAGCAGGAGCGAGGCGGCGAATGCGCCGATGGCGATGGAAAGTCTCATACTTCCCTCCTTGAGAAAATCACGGTGGCCCAGCCCAATGGCACGATCGTCCAGAGCAGGAGTGCGCCGATCAACACCGGTCGCGTGAGACCGCTGTGGGCGGCAATGCCTCCCATGCCGGAAAGTGCACCGGCATTGCCCGATCCGAGGTTGAGCAGCCGGTAGGCGTCCGTCGGGTTGACGAGCAGGAGAAGGTCGAGCGCCAGGGCAGGGATCGCCTGCCCCTTGGCTGCCACCAGGCCGCCGAGCAGCGCCATGTCGTAGATCAGCACGAAGAACAGCCAGATGCCGATGGCGACGCCGCCTGCCGTGCTGCGCTCGCTCACCAGCGTGCTGGTCAGGTAGCCGATCGCGAGGAAGACGGCGCCGAGCAGAACGGACGAGCCGACCATGGAGAGGAAGGCGCGCCAGCTGTCGCCGGCGATATCCGCGCCGGTCACCGTCAAGGCAGCCGCGGCTGCGCCATAACCGATCGCGGTCGCGAAGGCGAGGATGGCGAGATGGCCGAGGAACTTGCCGAAGATCACCTCGCTGCGGCCGATCGGATAGCTGAGCAGCAGCAGCATGGTGCCGCGCTCCGTCTCGCCGACGATCGCGTCGTGCGACAGGAGCAGCGCGATCAGCGGCACGAGGAAGATGGTGAGGCTCGACAGGCTGACGATCACAACGTCGAGGCGATTGACGCCGACATTGCCGGTCGGGGTGCTGCCGAGAAAGGAAAGGGTGAGCGCCAAGGCCGCGAGAAGCAGGGTCGTCGCCAGAACCCAGCGATTGCGCAGGCCCTCCTGGATCTCCTTGCGGGCGATGATCAGGATGTTGGTCATGTCCGGGACTGCCCTTTGAGGAAGTGCGCATAGAGCTCGTCGAGCGTCGGTTCGGCGACCGACAGGGTCGCGAGCCGGGAAGGATCCGCCGTCATGTCATGCAGCAGCGCGATCTTGTCCTCCGGCGCGACGTCGGCTTCGAAGAGGCCGACCGCGGTGCGCTTCCAGTCGGTGCCGCCCCGGGTCCAGCCGGGTGCCGAATCGTCGGCGGCCAGCCTGACGCCGATGCGGGTCGGCAGCCGGGCGATGTGGCGCAGCTCGTCGAGCGTGCCGTCGGCGATCTTGACGCCGCGATTGACGATGACGACGCGATCGGCGCGGTCCTCGAGTTCGGTCAGTGCGTGCGAGGACAAAAGCACAGTCGCCCCGCCGGCGCGAAGATCGGTGATCAGGTCGTAGAAATTGCGCCGCAGCGCCGGATCGAGGCCGCTCGTCGGTTCGTCCAGCAGGAGCACGCGCGGCTCGCCGAGCAGCGCCTGGGCAAGCCCGAGGCGCTGGCGCATGCCCTTGGAATAGGTTCGCACCGGCCGGTCGGCCGCCTCCTGCGCCAGGCCGACGCGCTCGAAGAGGGCATCGGCCGACGTGAGCTCCACCCGCTTCAGGCGGGCATAGAAGGCAAGGGTTTCCCGTCCGGTCAGCGCCATGTGGAAGGACACGCTTTCGGGCAGATAGCCGAGCCGCTGGCGGACATGGAAATCGCCGCGGGCCGGATCTTCGCCCAAAACGCTGACGGTTCCGGTCGTCGGACGGATCAGGCCCAGCATGAGCTTGATCAGCGTCGTCTTGCCGGCGCCGTTGTGGCCGACGAGCGCGACCGTTTCCCCGGCGTTCAGGGTGAAGGTCACATCCTTCACGGCCTGGACGGCACCGTAGCGCTTGGAAACGCCGGTCGTGCTGACTGTGGACGTCATTGGATTGCCTTCTTCACTGCACCAGGCGCCATCAGGGGGTGGCTGTCGACCACGCCGCCGGGCAGGAGCGCCGGAAACTGGGCCTGGGCCCAGCGGATGACCTGGACGGCCGGGCTCGACATCAGGATCTTCGCCTGCGGCGAGGTCCATAGCACCTGGTCGATCAGGTCGTTCGGCCGGTAGGGATTGTCGGCGATCCCGTCGCCGTCGAGATCGAAGGCCGGGTTGTCGCTCCAGTAGTTGCCGCGGCCCTCGCTCGACCAGTCGAGATAGCGCGTGCCGACATATTTGACCTGGTTGCGGTTGTTGATGAACGCATTGCCCGTCATCGTATTGCCTTCCGAGCCCGCGGTGAAATGGATGCCGATCGCGCAGTTCTCGAACAGGTTGTCGAAGAAGCGGTTCTTGTTGGCATTGTAGATGAATACGCATTTTTCCGGGCCGAGGCGTTCGCCATTGGCGGCGACGACGTCGTCGCTCGTCGTCTTCGGCATGCCGTGTTCTCCCGATTGCACGCCAGCCGACAGCCAGCGATCGACCGGCTGCATGCGGCCGATGACCGTGTTGTCGCGCACTTCCGAGCTCTTGGCGGTGTTGAGCAACAGACCGTGGTCGCGGTCTCCGTCCGACAGGTTGCCGATGATCTTCAGCCGGCTGGAATACATGATGGCGTAGCCCACCGAATTGCCGGTGGAGACGTTGTCGCTGACCTCGCTGTCGTCCGTGTACATGTAGTGGATGGCAAAGCGCAGGTCGCTGAACCGGTTATGGCTGAAAAGGTTGCGCTTGCTGGCCATGGTGGCGATGCCGTCACGGCCGAAGCGGATGTCGTTGCCGATGACCTTTGCTCCGGGCGCGTTCCAGATGGTCACGCCGCTGCCGGCCTCGCTCATCCGCCCGCTCTTGAGGCCGACGATGCGATTGTCGCGCGCGATGGAATCGACGGCGCCATAAAGGTATATGCCGAACAGGTTGTCGGTGACGGTGTTGTTCTCGATGATCGCACCGGTCGCCGCCTGGCTGGCATAGATGCCGGAATCGCGGGTGGTGAGGTCGCGGCCGGATCCGCTGACGGTCAGGCCGCGCACGGTCACGCCCTCGGATTCGATCGTCACCACGCTGCCCTTGCCGTCGCCAATGACCGTGGCGCCAGGCTTGCCGGCGATGACCAGCGGCTTGTCGATTGTGATCGGGCCGGCATAGGTGCCCGGCTCGAGGGTGAGCACGTCCCCGGCGACCGCTCCGGCGATGATTTCCTGCAATGCGGGACCGGTCGGCGAGACCGAAAGGTCCGCCGCCCAGGCCATGGCTGGAATGGCGGCCAGGACGGCCGCCATTCCAAATCGTGTCGTCGGGAGACGAGCAATCATCATGCCGCCTTCGGTTCGACGAACATGCGGCCCTTCATCTCCATGTGCATGGCATGGCAGAACCACGAGCAGTAGTACCACCAGACGCCCGGCTTGTTCGCCTTGAAGGTGACCGAGGCGGTGGCCTGCGGGGGCACTTCCATGTTGATGCCGTAGTTGATGATGGCGAAGCCGTGGGTCAGGTCTTCGACCTCGTCGATATTGGTGACATAGACCGTGACCTCGTCGCCCTGCTTGACCTGGAAGCTTTCCAGACCAAAGGCCGGAGCGACCGAAGTCATGTAGACGCGGACCTTGTCGCCGTCGCGGATGACCGTGCTGTCGGCCATCAGGTCGACGCCGTCGATCTTGGCCTGGGCGACCGCATCGGCGAAGAACGGGTCGCTACGATCCCAGACATGCACCGGGTTGATCTTCGAGGCATGGACGATGGTGGCGTCATGCGGCTCGGCGAAGGACGGGCCGTCGTGCACGATGACCATTTCGTCGCCGGAGATATCGATCAGCTGGTCGTTCTCCGGCTTCAGCGGACCGACGTTCAGGTAACGGTCCTTGGAGAACTTGTTGAGCGAGATCAGCCACTTGCCATCGGCTTCCTTGGTCTGGCCCATGGAGGTGTGGTTGTGGCCCGGCTGGTAGTGTACGTCGAGCTTCTGGCGGATCGGATCGACCTTCTCGCCGGCAAAGGCCTTCTTGGCGTCCTCGATGTTCCACTTGCAGATCTGGCTGTCGATGAACAGCGTGGTATAGGCATTGCCCTTGCCGTCATAGGCGGTGTGAAGCGGGCCGAGGCCCAGTTCCGGCTCGGCGACGACGCAATCGCGCGGCTTGATCTTGTCGTCGAAGAGATCGTCGAACTTGCGCACGTCGAAGACGGTGACGGTCGGCGACAGCTTGCCGTTGGCCACGACGTGGATACCGTCCGGAGCCGTGTTGATGCCGTGCGGGCTGTTGGCAACCGGGATGTAGCGGGTATAGGGCGAGCCCTTCCGACCGTCGATGACCGGAACGCCGTTCATTTCCTTGAAATCGCCCTTGGCGACCGCTTCCTCGATGCGCTTCAGGTTGAACACGACGATCCAGTCCTGCTCGTTGCCCATCATCTCGGCGAGATTGACGCCTTCTTCCGAGTTATAGCAGGTGGCGAAGCAGTACTTGCCCTGATAGTCGGCGTCGACATTGTCGAGGTTGCCGTCAACCATCACCTGCCAGGCGACCTTCATCGTCTCGCCGTCGACCGCGGTGAAGATGGCGTGATACTGCTTGTGATCGTCGAGGATCTTGCCGTCGTTCGGGATCGGCACGCGGTCTTCGCCGTTGCAGAAGACATAGCCGGTCTTCGGATACTTCTGCACGCGCAGGCCGTGGACCGTATGCTGGTTCGGCAGCTGGATGATCTTGTCGCACTTCATGACGTCGAGGCGGATACGGCAAACACGCGTATTGGCCTTGTCGTTGGCATAGAGATAACGACCGTCATAGGTCCCGTCCGTCTGGGACGGATGCGGGTGGTGCAGGTCGCCGTTCATGAAGATGCCGCCGCGATCCGCCATGAATTCGCGGTCTTCCGGCAGCATCCCTTCGGTCAGCACCTTGCGGCTCTCGTTGGTCAGGCCCCAGCCGGTGGCGCTGCAGCGGTTGAACACGGGAATGCGCATGAGTTCGCGCATCGACGGCAGGCCGACGATGCGGACTTCGCCCGTCTGACCGCTGGAGAAGAAGGTGTAGTATTCGTCCAGTTCGCCAGGCTTCACTTCAGCGCTGTGCTCTTCCGATCCTTGCGCCGCCGCCGGCGTGGCAGAGCCGCCGGTGAGGCTGATCGCGCCCCCGACGGTCGCTGCACCCGCCGCCGCCACGAAAGCCGTGGATCCCAGCATCTGGCGCCGGTTCAAGCGCATCTGGTTCTCTTCGTTTGACATGATTGCCTCTCCTTGGCTGGTTGATCACGCGGTCTGTTCGGACGCGCCGCCGGACTTGCCGATCGGTGCGCCATTGTGGGTGACGGCGACCTTGGCCGGGGCGTCGCCCCGTGTGGTCGGCGTCGAAAGGGCGGCGAACTTCTCCCGCTTCAGCCGCACCTGGATCATGTGCGGACAGCGGTGGTCGTCGTGGTAGAGTTCCTGGCAGTGCATGCAGTAGATGCACTCGTTGACGTTGATCTGCCCCTCCGGATGGATCGACTGGACGGGACATTCCTTGGCGCAGCGCTGGCAGGGCGAGCCGCATTCCGGGTAGCGCTTCAGCCATTCGAACATGCGGATGCGGCCGGGGATGGCGAGCGCGGCCCCGAGCGGGCATAGATAGCGGCAGTAGAAGCGCTCGATGAACAGGCCGGCGGAGAGCATGGTCAACGCGAAGATGACGAAGGGCCATTCGCGGGCGAATTTCAGCACGATCGCGGTCTTGAACGGCTCGACCTCGGAGAACATTTCCGCAAGCGCCACCGAATAGAGCGACAGGCCGAACAATCCGAGGAAGATGATGTACTTGATCGGCCAGAGGCGCTCGTGCAGGCCCCAGGGCAGGCGCAGTTGCGGTACCTTAAGCCACTGGGCGATATTGTTGGTCAGTTCCTGCAGCGCGCCGAACGGGCAGAGCCAGCCGCAGAAGGGACCGCGACCCCAGAACAACAGGCCGGCGGCCACGGCTGCCCACAGGATGAAGATCAGCGGCGCGGAAAGGAAGAACTCCCAGTTGAAGCCGGTGATCAGCGAGTTGACGAAGGTCAGCACATTGACAACGGACAGCTGCGCATTGGCATACCAGCCGAGCCAGACCAGGGTGAACAGCAGATAGCCGCGACGGACCCATGCAAACAGGGTGGGACGCTTCACCAGCCAGTCCTGGAAGAAGAAGATGCCGGTCAGCACGAGGAGTGCGGCGATGGTGATGCCGATATTGATGCGGTTCATGTCCCACATGCGCATCCACAACGGCTGGCCGTCGGCGACCTGCTGGTCGGTCAACAGGTCGGTGCCTTGGGCGGGCGCCGCCGCCGGAGCGGCCTCAGGTGCCGGGGCCGGCGTTGCGGGGGCAGGGATCTGCTCGATAGTCACATATTTGTCGGGCAGGATGTAGGACAGGTTATAGGGCAGAACCGACTTGTCGCGCCCCTGCGCATTGCGCTGCACCAGCATCTGCAGTTCGAAGGGCTGGGTGACGTCGAAGGCGAATTCGGGCGGCACGACGAAGAGGGCGATTTCACGCAGGCGCGGCGCGCCGTTGGCGGCGAGGGCGGGAAGACGGGTATGGTTCCGGTCGCGGAAGCGCACGCCCTGGCCGCTCTGCAGCAGTTCGATCCGGTCGAAAATGCCGCCGCGCACATAGCCCGAGCCCTTGAACGAATAGGCACCGTCGCCAGCCACCAGAATGGCGGACTGCCCCGGCTTCAGCTTGGCGACCATGCGCTCGTAGGCGGCGTCGCCGAGCAGGGTGCGGCCGATCGTCGGCACGTTGACGGGGGCGAGGTAGAGATCGATGAAGCGGTCTGCGGGGTTCTTGGTCTCCGGCTTGTCGGCAGCGATCGTCTGCCCCGCCTGGCGGAAGGCGTCGGAGACCTCGCCGACCGTCATGCGCAGGCTGCGGACTGAGCCGTCGCCGAGCAGGGTCTGCCAGTCGCTGACTTCGCTCTTCGACAGGTCGAGCTTGCGAATCTCGGTCGCGGCCGCCGCGCCCGGCGTGAGGTCCTCCCCGAGGCGATGGCTGCGAATGAGCTGGACCGCGGCGCGCGACACACTGTCGCCCATGACCAGAACCGTGACGGTTGCACCGCTGACGATGTCGATCTGCGGCGGGCGTTCGGTCCCCGAGGCGACCCGACTCATGTCCCTGTCGATCAGGGCATTCATCGAGGCGACCACCTTTTCCTGGGGGATGCCGATCAGCACGATCGGCTCCTTGTGGTCGATCAGCTTGAAGCCGCGGATCACGCCCTTGGGATCGATGCCGACGACGATGTGGATCGGCTTTCCGGAATAGCCGATAGAGCTGGAGAAGTCGGAGTTGAGATAGGCATAGCCGAGAAGTTCGTCGCCGCGCATGACCGGCGCGATTGGCGGATCGCCGCTCAGTTCTCCGTAGCGGTCAGCTCCGTCGAACAGTTCGCCGGGCTGGACCTTTTCCAGATAGGCGCCGAGCTGACCGGCGGCATGACCGGGCGAGGCGAAAACGAAGAGCGCCGCGATGGCAATCAGCAGCATCGCGAACAGGGCCGGGAATGAATGGGTGCGGTGCTGACGTGTCGCGCTCTCTATCATCGGCCTCGTCTTTTTCTGAAATGTGGTCGTGCTGTAACGCGGTGTTTATTCAGCCTAATGCAAAAACTCGTTGATTCAAATCAAATATACAAAAGGTATCTTTTGGGCATAGTGTGCAGGCTGAACGAGTCCTTAAGACCGAGCCGGGGGAGTGCCATGACGGACAACAGAGATGAGCCATGGGCCGTCGAATCGATGGACGCGTTGCTGGCGCTTGCCCGGGCGATGGAACAGGAAGCGATCACCGGTTATGTGGCGCTCGCCGAACGCATGCGGCATGAAGGACGGCCCGATCTTGCCGCCGTCTTCGAGGCTCTGACGGCGGAGGAAGAGGGTCATCTGGGCAATGTCGACCGCTGGATCGCGCAATCGAACGTCACTGTGCCGCCCGTCGTGGACCTGCAGGAGCCCATGTTCGACGATGAGGGGGCCGCTCTCGTCGCGCCGGAACTGCTCAACTCCTACCGGGCCTTCTCCATGGCGGTGCGCAACGAGGAGCGCGCCTTCGTCTTCTGGACCTATGTCTCGGCGCATGCGCCGACGGAGGAGATTCGCCAGGCGGCCGAACGCATGGCGAGGGAAGAGCTTGGCCATGTCGCGACGCTCAGGCGCGAGCGACGGCGGGCCTTCCACGATCTGCGTCGCGTCGGTGGCAAACCGGTGCGCCGCGAGATCGCCTCTCTCGAGCTTCGCCTGTCGGACCATCTCGAGGCGCGTGCGGTGCGGGCGACGGCCAAGGATGCGGGTCGGCTTCGCGATCTGGCGGTGGCGGCGCAGGCCCGTAGCGCCGAGGCGGCCGCGAATCCGTTCGGACCGACGCCTCTACTGGATGTCGTGCCCGAGGGGGCCGAGGCGCGGCCCGTGCCTTTGTGCGAGCTTCTGCTGGACTGCTATCTCGATCTGGCTGAACGCGAGAAGGACGAGGACGCCCGTTTGCGGGCCCAGGCCTGCGCGGGCGAGCTGATCGCCTGTCTCCACGCGGTCAGGAGCTAGGCTGTCGCCCGCAATGTGCCGTGACGGTTACCCCGGGTCTTTCGGAAGGGAAAGGAACAGATTCAGGCCGCTCTGGGGAAGCCGAAATCTTCGGGCGTCAGGGTCAATTCAGCCAGCGTATGGCGATCGAGAACCGCCAGGAAGGCGCCCAGTGCCTCGCCAAGCACGCCGCGCAGCCGGCAGCCCCTGGTGATGCGGCACTGGTTGCCTAGTCCCATGCATTCGACGATGGCAAAGTCCGTTTCGGTGGCCCGCACGACGGCGCCGATGGTGATCGCCTCGGCCGGCCTTGCCAGCGACAGGCCGCCGGAGCGGCCGCGCGAGGCCTTGAGGAAACCTTCGCGGACGAGCAATTGTGCGACCTTCATCAGGTGGGCACGGGAAATGTCATAGGCCTTTGCGGTTTCCTCGATGGTGATGCGCCGGTCGGCGTGGGCGGCGGCCATCATCATCAACCGCAGGCCATAGTCGGAAAAGCGCGTCAGCTGCATTGCTTGGTCTGTGCCATTCGTCATCACGCCGTCACAGGATTGTGCTGCGCAATAAATATATATTATTCGCTATCCTT
>CALRRQ020000025.1:0-79022 GCA_943370615.1 Rhizobium sp. Q54 | reverse complement strand
GACGCCGATGCGGTCGGTGATGGAAAGGGTCGCATCGTCGACCACGATCGCGCCGGTCCCGGCGGTAGTGTAACCCAGATAGGCCGCGCCGAGCTCGACGTTGCCGTCGTCGGTGACATTGAGAGTGCCGGAGCCGCTCGCGCCGAGATAAAGATCGCCCAGCACAGACCATTGGCTGCCGGCACCATCCACATTGACGTTGCTACCCGAAGCGGAGGCAAGATTGGCAATGGTCGCGGTGCCGCTCTGGACAAAGCCGCCATCCATCACGTCCAGGGTTCCCACCCCGCCGCCGCCGACGAGCAGGCCACCCGTCGTGGTCCAGGTCGAGCCGGTCCCGCTGACCAGGGCATCGCCGATGGTATTGGTGCCGTTGGCGATGATGCTGTCGGCACTCGTCACGTCGGAGCCGGAGAGGATGTTGAGATAACCGTGGCCGCCGCTGGAGGCGTCGCCGCCAAAGCCGACATAGAGGAGGCCGGAGGTGGTCAGGCTGGCATTGTCCTGAAGGTTGACCGTGCCGGTCGATGTCGTGCCGGCCGCAATGGTCATTTCCCCGGTGCTGACTGTCGCGCCGTCCACTATGCTGATGACGCCGTCCCCGCCATTGCCGACATAGATCGCACCGGAATTGGTCCAGGCATTTCCGACACCGGTGATGGTGGCCGAGCCGATCGAACCGCTGTTCCAGCCCAGCGATACGGAATCCGACGTCAGGTCGTCCTGTATGGTCAGATCGGCCGCACTGCCGAGCCCGAGGAAGAGCGTGCCGACATAGGCGCCGGCGCCGTCGATCACCACGCCCGTGGTATCTATCCGTGCGGTGTCGCCGGCATTGGGCGTGTGCCCGTCCCAGACCCAGTTGCTGTCGAGGAACCAGTCATTCGTTCCACCGTTCCAGTAAACGGAATCGGCCCTTGCAGCGCCGGAAAAACCGGCAGCAAGGGTCAGCGCCAGGGCACTCGTCGACAACAGACGGATACGACGCGCGAGACGGGCGTTGTTCATGCAGGGCCTCCTGGAAACACCGCGACGGACAGACCAGCCGTCCCGGCAACTCCAAATTGATTAAAGAATCGATCCGATCCTTTTCCCAACTTGGGAACAAATCCGTCAATGGAAAGCACACGTACCTTCCCGATACACCCGAAAATGGTCGCGGATAGCGGCATGCGCGCCACACGCTACCGTTCGGCGATGGGCGTCACAGATCGACGGCTGCCTTGAGTGCGTTGCGCCTTGCCAGCACGTTCTCCCGCCAGACCGTGAACAGCCCGGCGCCGACGACAATCGCCGCGCCGATCACCATATTGGCCCGCAGAACCTCGCCGAAGACGACGACGGCGATACCCGAGGCCAGAACGAGCTGCAGATAGGTGATCGGCTGAACCGCCACGGCATGGAGATTGTCATAGGCCTTGATCAGCAGATAGTGACCGGCAATGCCAGTGCAGCAGAGCAGGATCATCCATTTCCAGTCGGACGGCGCAATCTCGGTCCAGAAGAACGGCCCGGCGATCGACAGGGCGACCGCACCGACCGTGCCGATATAGAAGAAACTCGTCATCGGCCCGTCCACCCGGCTGACCAGCCGCGTCATCAGGCCGTAGAGAGCACCCATGACCGCGGTTGCGATCGGCAGGATGACGAGCGGGCTGAACTGGTCGCCGCTCGGCGACAGGATCAGCAGAACGCCGCACAAGCCGACGCCGATCGCCGTCCAGCGCCGCCAGCCGACCTTCTCGCCGAGGATCGGCACCGACAGAAGCGCGACGATCAGCGGACCGGCGGCAAAGATCGCCTGCGACTGGGCAAGCCCGACCTTGGCGAAGGCGGAAATGGCAATCGGGATCTGCGCGGCCAGCATGAGGCCGCGGGCGATCTGCAGCACCGGACGCCTGGTGGCGACCGCCGCCCGCAAGCCGCCGCGCGCCCGCATTGCCAGAAGGATGGCGAAGAGCGCAAACGCCCAATAGCGGAACATTGCCACCAGCACCGGCGGGTAGGCCATGCCGAGATGTTTCGACACGGCGTCCTGCACCGAAAATATGATGAAGGCGGTGATGGCGAAGGCATAGCCGAGCGGCGTGGATTTCATGAAACCGGCTGACGTGGAACGGGCGGAAACGGGAGCGCCACGAAGGAAAGCGGCGAATCGATCGTATACGTCTCTTGGCATTTGCAAAGTCTCAAACTTTGCACACCTGCCCTGCGGCAAAGGATACAGAAAGGAGGCATCGCGACGCGCGCGCCTGCCGCTTGCCCTTGCGCCGCCCACCATGCTCTAACGGCGCCATGGCCTTTACGCTTCGCCAGTTGCAGTATTTCATCGCCGTCGCCGAGCAGGGCTCCGTGACGCGGGCGGCGCAGAACCTGTCGATCTCGCAGTCCTCGGTAACCGAGGCGATCAAGGAACTCGAGGGCGATCTCGGCGTCGAACTGTTCGAGCGTCATCCGCGCGGCCTGTCGATCACCCACAATGGCCACCAGTTCCTGCGCCACGCCACGAAGATCCTGGCGACCGTCTCCGATGCGCGCAACGCCTTTTCCGAGACCCAGGAAAACACCGGCGGCACGCTCAATATCGGCGTCACCTCGCTCGTCGCCGGCTACGTGCTCTCCGACCTTCTCGCCCGCTACCGTCGCGCCTGTCCCGGCGTCGAGGTCTCGGCCATCGAGGACAACGGCTCCTATCTCGAACACCTGCTGATCGGCGGCGAGCTCGACGTCGCCGTCATGGTCATCTCCAACCTGCGCGACCGCATGGCGCTGCAGGCCGAGATCCTCGAAACCTCGCCCTATCGCCTGTGGCTGCCCATGGGCCATCCGCTCGTCTCCGCCGACATCATCTCGATCGCCGACATCGCCCGCGAGCCGCTGATCATGCTGACCGTCGACGAAATCGAGGAAAACACCGGCAAGCTGCTCTCGGCGCTGGGCGCCCGTCCGCACGTCGCCTTCCGCACCCGCTCCGTGGAAGCGGTGCGCAGCCTGGTGGCGACCGGCGCCGGCGTGGCGCTCCTGCCCGACCTCGTCTACCGCCCCTGGTCGCTGGAAGGCGACCGCATCGAAAGCCGCGACGTCTCCGGCGCCCTGCCCGTGGTCCAGGTCGGCATGGTCTGGCGCAAGGGCTCGAGCCTGCCGCAATCCGCCCGCGACTTCGTCGGCATCGCCGAGGCGCTCAGAAGCGGACGGGGACGGTAATCCCGGAAGCGCCCCTCATCCGCCTGCCGGCACCTTCTCCCCGTTGTCACGGGGAGAAGGGACGAGCGGCACCCCCCTCGGCCGTCCCCTCTCCCCGCCTGCGGGGAGAGGGTCAGGGTGAGGGGCAAATTTGACTGACCTTTCGGAAAAACCGATAGCGCCTTTCTGACAAATGAATTTGCGAATGCGGCGATTTCGCGTCACCTTCATCCTCGGGAACAAACGCCGCGACAAGGCGGCCCCCAACCGGGAGAAATCGCTATGAAAAAGTTATTGCAGTCCTGCACCGCAATCATCGCCGTTGCCAGCTTCGCCACCAATGCCGTCGCCCAGGAACCTCTGAAGGAACTCGGCAAGGGTGAAGGCGCGCTCTCCATCGTCGCCTGGGCCGGCTATATCGAGCGCGGCGAAACCGACAAGAATTACGACTGGGTCACCAAGTTCGAAGCCGACACCGGCTGCAAGGTGACCGTCAAGACCGCAGCGACCTCGGACGAAATGGTCGCGCTGATGAACGAAGGCGGCTTCGACCTCGTCACCGCCTCGGGCGACGCATCGCTCCGCCTCGTCGCCGGCAAGCGCGTCCAGCCGATCAACACCGATCTCATCCCGTCGTGGAAGACCATCGACGAGCGCCTGCAGAACGCCCCCTGGCACACCAAGGACGGCGTTCACTACGGCACGCCCTATGTCTGGGGCCCGAACGTCCTGATGTACAATACCGAAGCCTTCAAGGAAGCGCCGACCAGCTGGAAGGTCGTCTTCGAGGAAATGACGCTCGCCGACGGCAAGTCCAACAAGGGTCGCGTCCAGGCCTATGACGGCCCGATCTATGTCGCCGACGCCGCCCTCTACCTGATGAAGCACAAGCCGGAACTCGGCATCAAGGATCCTTACGAACTCAACGAGGACCAGTACAAGGCAGCGCTCGACCTGCTGCGCGGCCAGCGCCAGCTCGTCGGCCGCTACTGGCACGACGCCATGATCCAGATCGACGACTTCAAGAACGAAGGTGTCGTGGCTTCCGGCTCCTGGCCCTTCCAGGTCAACCTGATGAAGGCCGAAGGCGCCAAGATCGCCTCCACCTTCCCGGAAGAAGGCGTCACCGGCTGGGCCGATACCACCATGCTGCACGCCGACAGCGAGCACCCGAACTGCGCCTATATGTGGATGGAGCACTCGCTCTCGCCCAAGGTCCAGGGCGACGTGTCGGCCTGGTTCGGCACCGTTCCCTCGGTTCCCGCCGCCTGCAAGGGCAATGAACTCTTGACCGACGAAGGCTGCACGACCAACGGCTACGACAATTTCGAGAAGATCAGCTTCTGGAAGACGCCGACCTCGAAGTGCGAAAGCCAGGGCGAGTGCGTACCGTATCACCGCTGGGTGTCGGACTACATCGGCGTCATCGGCGGACGGTGATATTCCACCTCCCCCTTGAGGGGGGAGGTCGCGCGGAACGCGCGGGTGGGGGTGATCTGCTGCCTGCCGTAACGCAGGGGTCACCCCACCCCGGACCTTCGGTCCGACCCTCCCCCTCGAGGGGAGGGTGTGACCCACGCCGGCCTCACGCCGGCACTCATGAACCATCCGGAGTACCCATGACCGCAGCCGTTTCCTTCACGCAGGTGTCGCGCCATTTCGGCGCCGTCAAAGCCGTCGATGCCGTCGACCTGAAGATCGCGCCCGGCGAGTTCTTCGCCATGCTCGGGCCGTCCGGCTCCGGCAAGACGACCTGCCTGCGCCTGATCGCCGGCTTCGAACAGCCGACCTCCGGCCATATCGAGATCTTCGGCGAAACAGCCGAAGGCGTGCCGCCCTATCGCCGCCACGTCAACACCGTCTTCCAGGACTATGCGCTGTTTCCGCATCTCGACATCCTCAACAACGTCGCCTACGGGCTGATGGTCAAGGGCGTGGAGAAATCCGAACGGTTGCAACTCGCCGAGCAGGCGCTCGACCTCGTCAAGCTTCCGGGCTACGGCGCGCGCAAGCCCGGCCAGCTCTCCGGCGGCCAGCGCCAGCGCGTGGCACTCGCCCGCGCTCTGGTCAACAAACCGAAGGTGCTGCTCCTCGACGAGCCGCTCGGCGCGCTCGACCTCAAGCTGCGCGAGCAGATGCAGGAAGAGCTGAAGACCCTGCAGCGCTCGCTCGGCATCACCTTCATCTTCGTCACCCACGACCAGGGCGAGGCCCTGTCCATGGCCGACCGCGTCGCCGTGTTCAATGACGGCAAGATCGTTCAGGCCGGCACGCCGGAAGAGATCTACAATCATCCGAAGACCCGCTTCGTCGCCGACTTCGTCGGCTCCTCCAATGTCATCGCCCCGGCGGAAATGCTGAAACTCGGCGGCGAGGCGAAATGGGCAAGCCTGCGCCCGGAAGCCATTCGCCTTCTCCCGAGCGGCGGCATAGCGGCGACCGTGCGCTCGCACAGCTTCCTCGGCGCCGCGACCCGCGTCACCGTCGGGGCCGGTAATATCGTGCTCTCCGTCATGGTGCCGGCAGGCCAGCCGGTCCCGGACATCGGCGCCGCGACCGGGCTTTCCTGGCAGCCCTCCGACCTGCACTACATGGATGACGCCGCATGAGCGAGGTCGCCACCACATCGATCCTGCCGGGACGCGGCGGCGTCATGGGGCGCCTGTCCGACCTGTTCTGGCGCCGCCCCAACCTGCTGCTCGCGCTGATGCTGATCCCGCCGCTCCTGTGGCTCGGCATCATCTATATCGGCTCGTTGATCGCGCTTCTGCTGCAGAGCTTCTTTTCGATCGACGAATTCTCCGGGATGATCAATTACGAGCCGACGCTCGCCACCTATGGCCAGCTGCTCAACCCGGCCAATTTCGACATCATTCTCCGCACCGTGCTGATGGCCGCCGTCGTCACGCTCGCCTCCGCCGTGCTCGCCTTCCCGATCGCTTACTATGCCGCCCGCTACGCCACCGGCAGATGGAAGGCCTTCTTCTATCTCGGCGTCATGCTGCCGCTCTGGTCGAGCTATCTGGTCAAGGTCTATGCCTGGAAGCTGATCCTCGCCAAGGAAGGCATCCTCACCTGGGCCTTCGACAAGCTGCATCTGACCTGGTTGCTCGACGCGATCCTGGCGATCCCGGTGATCGGCGGCAATTCGCTGTCGATCAGCTATATCGGCACCTTCCTCGTCTTCGTCTACGTCTGGCTGCCCTTCATGATCCTGCCGGTCCAGGCCGCGCTCGAGCGCGTGCCCGGCAATCTGATCGAGGCATCGGGCGATCTCGGCGCCCGGCCGAACCAGACCTTCCGCCATGTGCTTCTGCCGCTGGCGCTGCCTGGCCTCATCGCCGGCTCGATCTTCACCTTCTCGCTGACCCTCGGCGACTACATCATTCCGCAGATCGTCGGCTCCTCGCGGCTGTTCATCGGCCAGGCCGTCTATGCCCAGCAGGGCACCGCCGGCAACGTGCCGCTCGCCGCCGCCTTCTCCGTCGTGCCGATCGTCATCATGGGCCTCTATCTCTGGGCTGCCAAACGCATGGGGGCTTTCGATGCGCTCTGAACGTTCCGCGGCCGGATGGCCCCTCAAACTCGCAGCCGCGGGCGGGCTCCTGTTCCTGCACCTGCCGATCCTGCTGATCTTCGTCTACGCCTTCACCACGGAAGAAAAGAGCTTCCAGTGGCCGCCGCCGGGCTTCACCACCAAGTGGTTCGCCGTCACCTGGAACCGGCCGGACGTGTGGGAAGCGCTGACGCTGTCGGTCAAGGTCGCCTCGATCGCCACCGCCGTCGCGCTGCTGCTCGGCACGCTGGCCGCCGCCGCCGTCTCGCGCACGAAATTCTTCGGCCGCGAGGTGATCTCGCTGCTGGTCATCCTGCCGATCGCGCTTCCCGGCATCATCACCGGCATCGCGCTGCGCTCGGCCTTCTCGCTTGCCGACATTCCGTTTTCGATGTGGACGATCATCCTCGGCCACGCGACCTTCTGCGTCGTCGTGGTCTACAACAACGCGGTCGCCCGTTTCCGCCGCACCTCGGGCTCGCTGATCGAGGCCTCGATGGATCTCGGCGCCGACGGCTTCCAGACCTTCCGCTACGTGGTGCTGCCGAATATCGCGACAGCCCTGCTCGCCGGCGGCATGCTCGCCTTCGCACTGTCCTTCGACGAGGTCATCGTCACGACCTTTACCGCCGGCCAGCAGTCGACGCTGCCGATCTGGATGCTCGAAGAACTGATCCGCCCGCGCCAGCGCCCGGTCACCAACGTGGTCGCCATGCTGGTGGTGATCGTCACGCTCCTGCCGATCCTCGCCGCCTATTACCTGACCCGCGATACGGACCAGATTTCCGGCAGCGGCAAATAACATCAAAGACAACTCGATACGTTGAGGGAGAACCAGATGGACACGCAAATGCTGATCGGCTCGAAGTTCGAGGCCGGCACCGAAACCGAGGAAAAGGTCCTCAACCCGAAGACCGGCGAGACCATTCTCTCCCTGCCCGAGGCATCGCTTGCCCAGGTCGACGCCGCCGTCGACGCCGCCGAAAAGGCCTTCGACAGCTGGTCCGCCACCACCCCGTCGCAGCGTTCCGCCTACCTGCTGGCGATTGCCGACGCGATCGAGAAGGACGCGGCGGGCTTTGCCACGCTGGAAAGCCTCAACTGCGGCAAGCCGATCAATGCCGTCCTGAATGACGAAATCCCGGCCATCGTCGACTGCTGGCGCTTCTTCGCCGGCGCGATCCGCTCGCTGCACGCCCCGGTCGCCGGCGAATACCTGCCCGGCCACACATCGATGATCCGCCGCGACCCGGTCGGCATCGTCGGATCGATCGCGCCGTGGAACTATCCGCTGATGATGATGGCCTGGAAGCTGGCGCCGGCGATCGCCGGGGGCAACACGGTCGTCTTCAAGCCCTCCGAACAGACGCCGCTCACCGCCCTGAAACTGGCCAAGCTGCTCGCCGACATCCTGCCGGAAGGCGTGGTCAACGTCGTGCTCGGCCGCGGCGAAAGCGTCGGCAACGCCATCATCAACCATGGCAAGGTCAACATGGTGTCGATCACCGGCGACATCGCCACCGGCAAGAAGGTGCTGGCGGCGGCCGCCAAGACGGTCAAGCGCACCCACCTGGAACTCGGCGGCAAGGCTCCGG
This sequence comes from Rhizobium sp. Q54, assembly GCA_943370615.1. Taxonomy (GTDB): domain Bacteria; phylum Pseudomonadota; class Alphaproteobacteria; order Rhizobiales; family Rhizobiaceae; genus Allorhizobium. The sequence continues at coordinate 70,688 of CALRRQ020000025.1, read as the reverse complement.
TCATCGTCTATGACGACGCCGACCTCGAAGCCGTCGTCGCCGGCATCCGCACCTTCGGCTTCTACAATGCCGGCCAGGACTGCACCGCCGCCTGCCGCATCTACGCCTCCGACAAGATCTACGACAACTTCGTCGCAGACCTCGCCTCCGCTGTCTCGACGCTGAAGTTCAACCAGGCCGACGACACCGAAAACGAGATCGGCCCGCTGATCTCCAGGCGCCAGCGTGACCGCGTCGAAAGCTTCGTCACCCGCGCCTCCGAACACAGCCACATGGAAGTCGTCACCGGCGGCAAGGTATCCGGCGAGAAGGGCTTCTTCTATGCCCCGACCGTCATTGCCGGCGCGCTGCAGGACGACGAGATCGTGCGCCGCGAAGTCTTCGGCCCGGTCGTCTCGGTCACCCGCTTCTCGGAAACCGACGATGCAATCGCCTGGGCGAACGACAGCGATTACGGCCTTGCCTCCTCGGTCTGGACCAAAGACATCTCCCGCGCCATGAAGACCGCGGCCCGTCTGCGCTACGGCTGCACCTGGATCAACACCCATTTCATGCTGTGCAACGAGATGCCGCATGGAGGCCTGAAACAGTCGGGCTACGGCAAGGACATGTCGGTCTATGCGCTGGAGGACTACACCGCCGTCCGCCACGTGATGATCGCGCATTGAGGCAGGTTCGCGGATAAGATGCAGAATAGGCGTGGCGAACCGCCACGCCCGTGCTCTTGACGATTGCACCAGCATCTCAGCCGCAGGTTCGCCGAAAACCACGCCCTCGTCTGTGAAGCCCTCTTCTCCCCATCGGGGCGATGAGGGGGCGGGGCGGCACAGCGGGTATGGCCAGAGCTTCGCTCCCCCTCATCCGGCGCTACGCGCCACCTTCTCCCCGATGGGAGAAGCGGTCCGGAAACCGCTCGCACCCCACTGGCGACGGCCCCCTCCAAAGCCTGAAGGCTAGACAGCTCCCGCCGACATCCGGCCACGCCGCCCGTAGCGCGAGTGTCGATCGTACAGCCAACCGGCTCATGCGCTGCACATAGCTGGCCCCGCACGCAACAGCCTCCATTTACCTTCGCCTGCGATAATCTGGCGACGCGTCGGCCGCTGTACTATCCTCGCCGCAAATCATGGAGAACCGCATGCGCCGCATCCTGCCCGTCCTTTTTGCCCTGGCGACCCTTTCCTGGCCAGCGGTGGCGCCGGCGCAGGAACCGCTGGTCATTCCGGCGCCGCAAATTGGCGGCAATCCGTCCGACGACGCGGCGATCTGGCATGTCTACGGGTTGATCCCCGGCGATGTCCTGAACATCCGCTCCGGCGCCGGCCCGGCCTTCCGGGTGATCGGCGCGCTGCAGGAGGGCCAGCCGGTGCGCAATCTCGGCTGCCGCGAACGCGACGGCGGCTTCTGGTGCCGGATTTCCACCTATGACCGGCCAAGCATCAGCGGCTGGGTCAATGGCCGCTATATCACCGACGAAAGGGTGCCGCCGGCCGGCGCGCTGCCTGAAGACGACGAGGACCGCGTCATCCCGGGAACCGCCTATCACGCCACCGGCACGATCCGCTGCCAGATGCCGGGCGATGCCCGCATCGGCGCCTGCGCCTTTGGCATAGTCCGCAACGGCCCCTTCGCCGAGATCGACCTGACTTTCCCCGACGGCTATACGCGCTCCCTTACCTACCGCGCCGGCCGGTTTTCCGCCAAGGATGGAGCGGACGTCCGCAGCCACAAACAGGGCGGCGTCGCCATCGTCACCGTCAACGGCGAAGAGACGTTCCACATTCCCGATGATGTCGTCATGGGGTGGTAAGTCGCGGCGGGATTCGTTTCAGAACCGTCGGCCCGAGCAGGCGGTGAAGGCACCCTCCTCTGCCCTGCCGGGCATCTCCCCTCAAGGGGGGAGATCGGCGTGACGCAGCCGATCGCCCAAACATCCGGCGTGGCAAGCGATCGCAGACACCAGTGTGGAACATGACCCCAAGTCGGCCTCATGACCGATAGCGGAGACTATGACTTTTAGAGCATTTCCGGCGAAAACGGAGTCGCCTTGGATGCTCTATCCCTTTGTTTTCACGCAGTTCCGGACGCAAAACCGCTTCGCACTTTTGCTGTAACTGCTCTAGTAAGCTGGGCGATGACCGCGCCGCGCGTCGATCTCCCCCCTTGAGGGGGAGATGCCCGGCAGGGCAGAGGGGGGTACCCCCACGCCTCTCTATTCAGAAATGCCTTGCGCTTAAGCCGCCAGCGCCTTGGCGATCTGGGCGCGCAGCGTGCCAAGGTCCTTGGCGAAGCCACGAATGCCTTCGGCGAGCTTCTCGGTCGCCATGGGATCCTCGTTCATCGCCCAGCGGAAGGCCTTCTCGTCGAGCGAGACACGCGGCTCCGCCTTGACGCTTTCCGGCGACAGCAGACGCGGCAGGTTGCCGGTCGCGGCGTCGAGTTCGTCGAGCAGCTGCGGGCTGATCGTCAGGCGGTCGCAACCGGCCAGTGCTTCGATTTCGCCGGCATTGCGGAACGAGGCGCCCATGACGATCGTCTTGATGCCGTTCGACTTGTAGTAGTTGTAGATCGAGCGCACCGAGAGCACGCCCGGATCGGTCTCCGACGTGTAGTTCTCGCCGGTCGACTTCTTGTACCAGTCGAGGATGCGTCCGACGAAGGGCGAAATGAGGAAGACATTGGCGTCGGCGCAGGCGATCGCCTGGGCCTTGGAGAAGAGAAGCGTCAGGTTGCAGTCGATGCCTTCGCCCTGCAGCACTTCCGCGGCGCGGATGCCTTCCCAGGTCGAGGCGAGCTTGATCAGGATGCGGTCGCGTTCGATGCCGCGCTCCTTGTAGGCGGCGATGATCCCATGCGCCTTGGCAATCGAGGCCTTGGTGTCGAACGAGAGGTCGGCATCGACTTCGGTCGACACGCGGCCGGGAACCAGCCCCGCCAGCGCCGCGCCGACGGAAACGGCGAGGCGATCGGCGATGGCCTCGACTACGGCTTCACTGGTGCCGCCCTTGGCCTTGCCCCAGGTGATAGCTTCCTTGAAAGCGTCGGCGAAGGCGTCGGTGCCCAGCGCCTTGAGGACGATGGACGGGTTCGTCGTGCAGTCCACCGGTTTCAGGCGGGCAACGGCTTCGATGTCACCGGTATCGGCAACCACGGTGGTCATGGCGCGAAGCTGTTCGAGTTTGGAGGTCATTATCGTTGTCCCTGTTCTTCGAAGCGGCCCGGTTGAGGAAGGGTCGGGGCCGAAAAATTCGAGCCGACTATCACCAGCGGAAGATGGCAAAGTCAAGAATGCGGGAAAACGATTCTAATCGATTAATAGATCCATCGGCATCGACGCTCAGCCGCAGATTTTTCCCGCCTCCCAGCCGAGCATGGCGCGCTTGCGCGTCAGACCCCAGTGATAGCCGGTCAGCGCGCCGCTCTTGCCGAGCGCCCGATGGCACGGCACGACGAACGAGATCGGATTGCGGCCGACCGCCGCACCGACCGCCCGGCTCGCCGTCGGCTGTCCGATCCTGGCGGCGATGTCGGAATAGGTGACCGCCTTGCCGAGCGGGATTTCGAGCAGGCTCTCCCACACCCGCACCTGGAAATCCGTGCCGATCAGCACGACGCGCAGCGGCTGCTCGCCAGACCATTTCTCGGGGTCGAAAATTCGGCCCGCATAGGGCGCCGTCGCGGCCTGGTCGGCGACATAATTGGCCTGTGGCCAGCGCTCGGCCATGTCGTCGAAGCAGGCAGCCTCGCCGCCCGGATCGGCAAAGGCCAGGCCCGCCAGCCCCCGCTCGGTCACCATCACCAGCGCCAGCCCGAAGGGCGAGGGATGAAAGCCGTAGCGGATGGTGAGCCCTGCTCCGCGCGCCTTCCATTCGCCCGGCGACATCGCCTCGTGCGTGACGAAGAGATCGTGCAGCCGGCCCGGTCCCGACAGGCCGAGCTCGATCGAGGTTTCCAAGAGCGGCATGCCTTCCCGGCCGAGCAGCCGCTTGGCATGGTCGAGCGTCACGGCCTGCAGGAAACCCTTCGGCGTGAGGCCCGCCCAGCGGGTAAAGGTCTTCTGCAGCTGGCTCGGCGACTGCCCGAGCCGCGCCGCCATCGCCTCCAGCGACGGCTGCGCCTGGTAGTCGAGCGTCAGCATCTCGATCACCCGGCGCACGGTCTCGTAATCCGAGCCCTCGGGCGTGATGTCGGTGGTCGTCGAAAGGTCGATCTGTTGAGCAAGGGTCATGGCTTAATCCTCATCTATGACCCGACTTCACCACGCGCAAGGCCGATGCGCCACCCGTTTCTGGCGGGGTGAGCGCAGTCATCCGTCTGCGCAAGCCAGCCCCCTCTGCCCTGCCGGGCACCTTCCCCACAAGGGGGGAGAACACAGCGCGGATATCGCTCGGCCCGATCATCGGCCATGCAGACAGAAGCCCAAGATGGAGTTTCACGGTCGCCGTTCGCACGAAACAGCTCTCGCTTCTTTGCGAGCGTATGAATGTCGCAGGCGGGTGCTCCAAATTGCCCTCCCCCCTTGTGGGGGAGATGCCCGGCAGGGCAGAGGGGGTATCCGCCTACGAAGCGCTCAGATCCGCTGCTTGGCCGTCGCCAGCGCGCCCTTGAAGGCCCTGGCAAAGCTCTCCCGGTCGTCGGGGTTGAGAAACGAGCCGACATCGGTGCGCCGTCCCTGCCCTGCCACCTGCATCGAGACGATGCCGATCTCGTCGTGGCGCTTGACGAAGAAGCGCGCCCAGAAGGGGTTGAAGCGGTGTTCGGTCAGGCGGCCGGAGGGCGAGAATTTCAGGATCGCAAGGTCGGTGCGCGAGACATAGACTTCCTCCCGCGCCCGGCCTGAACGGTAGTTGAGCCAGAAGGCGCCATAGAGCAGCAGGAAATCAAGGCCGAAGAACAGGCCGATCGGCCAGGCGCCGGTCGCCATGAAGAACACGGCATGCACGGCGCAGACCGCGCCGGTGATCATCAGCAGGATGCGGAAGCCTTTCCGGCCAAGCGAGCGGTAGGGCACGAGTTCGGCAGCGAATATCGGCTGCTCCGCGGCGGGGTTCACATTGCCTTTGGTCATTGGGGCCGACTATAGATTGTCCATGACGAGTCCGATGAAGAAATCCAGCACCGAAACTTTGAAAAAGTCAAATCCCGCAAGCGTGAAGCGCAAGCCCGCGGTTCGTTCGGCCTATACGAAGGCGGAGGTCGAGGAGATCTTCCGCCGCTTTTCGATCCAGCGCCCGGAACCGAAGGGCGAGCTGGAACACGTCAACCCGTTCACGCTCGTCGTCGCGGTGGCGCTCTCCGCCCAAGCGACCGATGCCGGCGTCAACAAGGCGACGCGCGCCCTGTTCAAGATCGCCGACACGCCGCAGAAGATGCTCGACCTCGGCGAGGAAAGGGTCCGCGACTATATCAAGACCATCGGCCTTTATCGCAACAAGGCGAAGAACGTCATCGCCCTGTCGCAGCGTCTGGTCGACGTCTATGGCGGCGAGGTCCCGAAGACCCGCGAGGAACTGGTGACGCTGCCGGGCGTCGGCCGCAAGACCGCCAATGTCGTCATGTCCATGGCCTTCGGCATCCCGACGATCGCCGTCGACACGCACATCTTCCGCATCGCCAACCGCATCCGCCTCGCCCCCGGCAAGACGCCGGACGAGGTGGAAGACAAGCTGATGCGGATCATCCCGAAGCACTGGCTGTTCCACGCCCATCACTGGCTGATCCTGCACGGACGCTACTGCTGCAAGGCACGGAAGCCCGAATGCGAACGCTGCGTCATCGCCGACATCTGCAAGTCGCCGGAAAAGACCTGCGACGTGCCGGCTCCCTTGGTGGAGCTGCCGCCGCAGGTGATCGGTCCGGCCGACTAGACGGCGGCCCCCTCCCGCTTCGACAGCATCTTGTGCAGATGCACCATCAGGCCCGCGGCGAACAGCGGGGTCAGCAGGTTGAGGATCGGGATCGCCAGGAAGGCGGAGATCACCAGGCCGGCGGCGAAGACCGTGCCGGAATGGCGCGAGCGGAACAGCCGCGCCTCGTCGGGCGAACGGAAGCGCATGGCGGCGAATTCGAAGAATTCCCGGCCGAGCAGGTAACCGTTAACCAGGAAGAAGGCGACGATGTTGATCCCCGGCACGAGCAGCAGCATCAGCGCGATGATATTGCCGACGACCACAATGCCGAAGAACTTCAGCGATGACAGGATCGCCGCGCCGATCGGCATGGCCGTGCCCGCCCGGTCGGCCGGATAGTCGCGCGTCTCGATCACCTCGGCCACGTCGTCGAGGAACAGCCCGGCGATGATCGCCGTCACGGACGAGAGAAGCAGGGCAAGCGCCAGCGCCAGGCCGATGCTGGCGAAGATGCCGAAGACGAAGGTGAGCCACCCGGCCCATTCCGGCATGCCGGGCATCAGCTGATCGACCCAGGGCATGGCATAGGCGACGAAGGTCTCGCGCAGCGCAAACCACAACCCGGCCAACACCAGCAGCGTCAGGCCGATCACCTTCCAGAAGACCGACCGGGTCTCTGGCGCGAAGAGATTGCGCAGGGCAAGTCCTGCAGCGTCAAGGATCATCCGGGGCCTCCATCGATGTCCCACCCGATGTAGGACGCATGGACCGCGCCGACAAGGCCGCTATTCCTTCCGTCGCGCGCGCGGAAGGGACGGCAAACCGGCCGACCCGGGTATCCGTCGGCCTCGGTTACAGTTCAGAACCAATTCACGATTGCGCTGCGCAAATATACCCTCAGGCAAGAGACGAACTTTGCTTGCGCCGCAGGGTAACGATCCTTGCCAATATTAGCGGTCGGACGTATACATGAGGGCCTCAGCTATTCTCGAAATGAAATTCGCTTCCGTAACGACGGAAAATGGTTTCCGCCGTCAGCGCGCCGAGGATGACACCATGCCAACGACATTGATATTGAGTGAGGCCGGCAGCTATACCATCGAGGACGATGGCACGCCCGGCAATGCAACATCGGTTGTCACCAGAGACAGCGACGGCACGGTGGTGGCGGTGATCGCACATCCGGCGGACCAGCTGATCATCAAGGCGACCGTGCCCGGCGTGAACATCACGCTTGATATAACCGACTCGCTCGGCACAGGCAGCCTGCAGGTGGGCGATCTCGCGGATCCGGGCCAGTCCCCGGACTCGATCGTGGTCGACAGCATCACGACGACCAGCAGCGTCACGCTCGTCGCCAATGGCAGTATCACCGAAGGCGGCTCCGACGCCGCGGTCGACATACAGGCCTCTTCCGTCGTCATGAGCGCGGGAACCGGCATCGGTACGACCGGCAATGCCATCGAGACCCAGACCGGCGCGTTCGAGGCGGAGACAAACACGGGCGGCATCGCCATCGGCAATGTCGGCGCGGTCCAGATCGGCGGGCTGACCGACAGTGTCTCCGGCCTCAACGTCACGACCTCCGGCGACATAGACTTCACCAATCTCGGCACGATCACCCTCACTGACTCGACCGGCCTCGAATCCGTCCACGGCGGCGCGACCTCCGGCGACGTGAACCTCACCGCCCTCGGCTTCGATTCCGACATCACCTCCACTGTCAACCGCGATGCGATCTCTGCTCCGGCTGGAGACATCACGCTGATCGCCGGCCGCGACATTGCGTTCGGGACGGCGGGGGCCGATTTCGACAACGACGTGCGCGCCAATGGCACCTTGACGCTGGACGCGGGTCGCGACGTACTGGTCAGCGGCTTCGCCGACATGGTTGCGGACAGCCAGTCGGGCACGACTGGTGGAAATCTGGTAGTCAACGTCGGCCGAAACATCAGTGTCCTGGACGATACGGGCACTGACGGCGGCCTTGCGGTGATTGGCAGCGGATCGGTTATTCTCACAACCGGCGTGAACGGGATCCTCAATCTGGAGGCCCCCTTGTCCGCGACGGTCCAGTCGGGTGGCGACGTTATTGTCAATGCTGACCGCGTGACGATCGCCGCCACATCCGGCATCTCCGCCACGGGCGATGTCATCCTGCGCCCGTTGAGCGACGGACGCGCGATCATCCTGGGCAGCGTAACGGACGTGGCCGCCGCCCTGGAACTGTCGGACGCCGAACTGGACCGCATTTTCACCTCGGGCACGCTGACGATCGGAGGCGACAATGCCGGATCGATCCTCGTCAGCGCCCTCATATCACCAGCGGGGGTGCCGAACGTCACCCTGCGCACCGGAGAATCTGTGAACTTCGACGCGGGCTTCACCATTTCCGGCGTGCTGACGATCCGGGCCGGTGACGACCTGTTCCAGCTTGGCGGTTCGGTGATCACCGCAAGCGACGTCAACGCTTTCCTCGATCTTGCCGGCGACGACGGAAACCAGGGTGGCTTCGTCAATGTGCTCGGCACCATTACCGCGACGACCCGGACCTTCACCGGCAATGGCGATGCGGATACCCTGCTGGGCAGTGCCAATGACGACGTGCTGAACGGCCGCGGCGGGAGCGACACCATGCGCGGCCGTGCGGGCAACGACACCTACATCGTCGATTCGATCGCCGACCAGGTCATCGAGGCTGTCGGCGAGGGCACCGACACGGTGCAGACCGCAGTCAGCTTCACACTGGGGGACAATGTCGAGAACCTGACGATGCTCGGCACCGGCAATATCAACGGCATTGGCAACGGCCTCGCCAATGTCATCACCGGCAATTCGGGAAACAACATTCTCGATGGAGCGGGCGGCGCCGACACCCTGAATGGCGGGCTCGGAGACGACACCTATGCGCTGGGTGACGGCGATGACACCGTCACCGACACCGGCGGGACCGACACCATCACCTCGACGATCACCCGGTCGCTCGCCGCCCTTGGAAGCATAGAACGCCTGACACTGCTCGGTGCCGGCAATATCAATGCCACCGGTAACGACCTCGCCAACCTGCTGACCGGCAACAGCGGCAACAATGTGCTGAACGGCCGCGCCGGCGCCGACACCATGACGGGGCTGGCCGGCAACGACACCTATGTCGTCGATTCGCTCTCCGACGTCGTCGTCGAAACCGTCGGCAACGGCACGGACACCGTGCAGACCGCGGTCAACTGGACCCTCGGCGACAATTTCGAGAACCTGACCTTGCTCGGAGCCGGCAATCTCAACGGCACCGGCAATGGCCTGGCCAACATCATGACCGGCAATACGGGCAACAACATCCTCAACGGCCGCGGCGGCGCCGACACTATGACGGGGCTGGCGGGCAACGACACCTACATCGTCGATTCCATCGCCGATGTGGTGACCGAGGCCGTAGGCCAGGGCACCGATACAGTGCAGGCCGCGGTCAACTGGACGCTCGGGAATAATTTCGAGAACCTGACATTGCTCGGAACCGGCAATATCAACGGCGTCGGCAACGCGCTCAACAACGTGCTGACCGGCAACACGGGCAACAACATCCTCAATGGTGCAGGCGGCGACGACACCATCATCGGCGGGGCGGGAGCCGACCGGCTCTTCGGCAATGTCGGCAATGATACGCTGACCGGCGGGACCGGCGCCGACACCTTCGTCTTCCACTCGACGCCGAATGCCGCGACCAATGTCGACGAGATCACCGACTTCTCCGTGGCAGACGACACGATCTCGCTGGAAAACAGCGTGTTCACGACCATCGGCGCGGTCGGAGTATTGGCGGCAGGAGCCTTCGTGCGCAACACCACCGGCCTCGCCCAGGATGCAAGCGACCGCATCATCTACGAGACCGACACCGGCAATCTCTTCTATGACAGCAATGGCAACGCGGCCGGCGGCAGCGTGCTCATCGCCGTGCTTGATCCAGGACTGCTGATGACCAACCTCGACCTCACGGTGATCTGAAGTCGGCGGCGAATGCGCCGATCCTATCCCAGCCGATAGAGCCCCGTCCGCCGGTCGGCGAGATAGGGGTTCTGCCGGCGGCAGTCGTCATATGCGGCGGGGTCAATCTCGGCGACGAGCAGGGTCTCGCGCGTGCCGGCGCGGGCCAGTTCGTCGCCGTCGGGGCCGATGATCGCCGAGCGACCGCTATAGGAGAACGTGCCCTCCTCGCCGCAGAGATCGGCATAGACCAGGAAGATGCCGTTCTCGAAGGCACGGGTCGGCACCACCATGTCGGCGACGCGCCGACTGATTTCACCGGTCGGCAGCGCCGTGGGCACCAGCACCAGTTCGGCGCCGGCCAGCGCCAGCGTGCGGACATATTCCGGAAACTCCACGTCGTAGCAGATCAGCATGCCGGTGCGGATGCCGAACAGGTCGAAGACCTGCGGCACCTCCGCGCCGGGCACGAAACAGGCCCGTTCGCCGTCGCCGTAGAGATGGCCTTTGCGGTAGAACTCACAGGTGCCGTCGGGCCGGGCGACGACCGCCGAATTGTAGACGGCTTCGCCGTCGCGCTCCGGAAACCCGGCGCAGAGCGCCAGCTGGAACTCGGCGGCGATGTCGCAGAGCGCACCGACGATCTCGCCGTCCCTGCCTTCGGCGATCTCGGCGAAACGCTCCGGCGTCAGGCCATAGCCGCTGACGCCGAGTTCCGGCGTCACCAGCAGTTCGGCGCCCATGTCGCTCGCGGCTTCCGCCGCCTGGGCGATCTTGGCGAGATTGGCGGCCGCATCGCCGGAAACCGGCTGCATCTGGTAGAGCGAGATCAACATGGCATGTCCTGCGCGTAGAATACGATGCGCGGACGATAGGCCGCCTTCGACCGCTTTGCAAAGCGGTTGAAGCGCGACAAACAGCTTTCGGCACTCAGAAGATCGTCGCCGTCAGCAGCAGGACGAAACCCTTGACCAGGGCGAAGAGCACGCCGGCGACCACCGTCAGCGAGGCGACGAACATGGCCGCGCCCAGCACCACGCACAGACCGTCGCGTTCGAGAATGCCGAAGGAGAACAGGCAGATGGCGATCGCCGGCAGGATATTGCCGAGCGGCACGGGCAGGATCAGCACGGTCGACAGGATCAGACAGAGCAGGCCGATCACATACTCGGCGGGCGGATAGATGAGAAAGCCGAGGCGCGGCCGCAGCATGCGTTCGCCCCGTGCCAGCCAGGGCGAGATGCGGCTAACGATCGAGGCGAAGTCGCCGCGCGTCATCGACCGCTCGGCGATGATCTTCGGCAGCCAGGGCGACTGGCCGAGCATCAGCTGGGCGGAGAGGAAGACGAGCGGTGCGCCGGTCAAGGCCGAGGTGCCGGGCGGCGTCGGAATGATGTTGGGCAATGCGAAGATCAGGATCAGCGCGCCGAAGGCGCGGTCTCCCATGGCGCGGAAGATATCGGCGACGGACACCCGCTCGCGGCTCTCGTCGCCGGCGATCGCCATCAGGATGTCGGAGAGCCGGCCGCCATGCCTCTGCGATTTGCGATCCCTCGGATCGTTCGCATGCTCGCCGCTCGTCTCTGCCATGCCATTTCCCCACCGGCTCACGCCCGAATTGCCTATTGCCCCTAGCGCAAAACAATGACGGATGTTTGATCAGGGGCTGCTGAAGCGCGCACCTGCGGCGGAAATTCGGCAGGCGGGCGCGGACGCTCGCCCCTACATCTGCACGAGATGCCCTGCCGAGACCTCGCGATATTGCCGCACCGGCGGCGCATAGCCGACCGGCCGCACCGGGCTCTTGATCTCGTCGGTCGAGATGTTGCGCTTCAGGCTGCGCCGGGCAGGGTCCGGGATCGGCACGGCCGCCATCAGCTTTCGCGTATAGGCGTGCTGCGGATTGTCGAAAACCGCCTGGCGCGGACCGATCTCGACGATCTCGCCGAGATACATGACCGCCACCCGGTGGCTCACCCGCTCGACCACGGCCATGTCGTGGGAAATGAACAGATAGGCGAGATTGAAACTCTGCTGCAGGTCGAGCAGCAGGTTGCAGACCTGCGCCTTGATCGACACGTCGAGCGCCGAGACCGCCTCGTCGGCGACGATCACCTTGGGATCGAGCATCAGCGAGCGGGCGATCGCGATGCGCTGGCGCTGGCCGCCGGAGAACTCGTGCGGATAGCGCCGCATCATGTCGGCCTTCAGCCCCACCCGCTCGAGCAGGTCGGCGGCCTTGTCGCGGGCCTGCGCCTTCGGCCCCAGCCCATGTTCGACGAAGGGCTCCATCACCGCGCTGCCGACGCTCATGCGCGGATCGAGGCTGGCGAAGGGGTCCTGGAACACCATCTGGATGCTGCGGCGCATCTTGCGCAGCGCAGTCCGGTCGAGGTTGACGACGTCATAGCCGTCGAGCGAGATCGCACCGGCAGTCGGCTCGACCAGCCGGGTGATGGAACGCCCCGTCGTCGACTTGCCGCAGCCGGATTCGCCGACCAGTGCCAGGGTCTCGCCTTCCCGCAAATCGAAGGAGACGTTTTCCACCGCATGCACGGCACCGCTCTTACGACCGAGCAGGCCGGAATGGATGTCGAAGCGGGTGGTCAGGTTCTTCACCTCGAGAACCGGCCGTTTGGCGCCATCGACGCCGCCGGCTTCCGTCTCCGGAATGCGGGTCTCGCCCGTGACGATGTCGATCACCGGAAAACGCATGGGCCGTTCGCGCCCGCCCATCGAGCCGAGCTTCGGCACGGCTGAAAGCAGTGCGCGGGTGTAGGGATGCTTGCCGCGATTGAAGATGTCGTCGGTAGTCCCCGTCTCCACCGCCTCGCCACGGTACATGACGATCGTCCGGTCCGAGACCTCCGCCACCACGCCCATGTCATGAGTGATGAACAGCACCGCCATGCCTTCCTCGTCCTGCAGCACTTTGATGAGGTCGAGGATCTGGCCCTGGATGGTGACGTCGAGCGCGGTCGTCGGCTCGTCGGCGATCAGGAGCTTGGGGCGGCTGGCGAGCGCCATGGCGATCATCACACGCTGGCGCATGCCGCCGGAAAACTGATGCGGAAAGTCGCCGAAACGGCTCTTGGCGTTCGGAATGCGGACCTTGTCGAGAAGGCGCAGCACCTCGGCCTTGGCCTCGGCGGCCGAGACGTCGCGGTGACAGGTGATCGCCTCGGCGATCTGCTTGCCGATCGGGAAGATCGGGTTGAGCGAGGTCATCGGCTCCTGGAAGATCATGGCGATCTCGTTGCCGCGCACCCTGCGCATCTCCTCCGAGCCGAGCGTCAGCAGCTCACGCCCGTTCAGCTTGACGCTGCCCTCGATGCGGCTGGAATTCTGCGGCAGCAGCCGCATGATCGACAGCGAAGTGACGCTCTTGCCCGAACCGGATTCGCCGACGATAGCCACGGTCTCACGCGGCGCCACATCGAAGCTCACGCCCTTGACCACCGACCGCCACTCCTCGCCGACCTTGAACGAGGTCGTCAGGTCCCGGACCGAGAGCACCGGGCCACCGCCCTGAAGATTGCCATTCGCCTTATCCACCATCTGAGACATCCCTTGAAGCCTGCGATTTCCGACAAGAACCTGGGGTCGCGGCCTCAAGCCGCGAGCGCCGTCTCCGCGAGCGTCACCCAGTAGCTGATGCCATAGGGGATCGCCTCGTCATTGAAGTCGTAGGCCGAATGGTGGAGATTGGCGCTGTCGCCATTGCCGATGAAGACGAAGCTGCCGGGCCGCGCCTCCAGCATGTAGGAAAAATCCTCCGCGCCCATCATCGGCGGCAGCTCGCCGTCGACCGCCCGTTCGCCGGAAATCCGCCGCATCACGCCGAGCGCGAATTCGGTCTCGTGGGCATGGTTGAAAGTCACCGGATAACCGCGCCGGTAGTGCACGTCGGCGCTGGCGCCGAAGCTCGCGGCAATGCCGTTCGCCACTTCGTTCAGCCGCTTTTCGGCAAAGTCCCGGGTCTCCGGCAGGAGCGTGCGGATCGTGCCGCTCATCTTGACGGTATTGGGGATGACGTTGGACGCTTCGCCGCCGTGGACCGTCGCCACCGTGACCACCACCGATTTCAGCGGGTCCATTTCGCGCGAGGCGATCGCCTGCAGCGCGATGACGATGTGGGAGGAGACCAGCACCGGGTCGATGGTCTTGTGCGGCTGGGCCGCATGGCCGCCGCGCCCATGCACGATGATCTCGAACTCGTCGGCCGCCGCCATCACCGAGCCCTTGCGGGTGGCGAAGTGGCCGACCGGAATGCCGGGGTGATTGTGCATGCCGTAGACCTGGGAAATCCCGAAGGTCTCCATCATGCCGTCCTCGACCATTTCGCGGCCGCCGCCGCCGCCCTCTTCCGCCGGCTGGAAGATCACCGCGACCGAGCCGCGGAAATTGCGGGTCTCGGCGAGGTACTTCGCCGCGCCCAGCAGCATGGCGGTGTGCCCGTCATGGCCGCAGGCATGCATCTTGCCCGGCGTCTTCGACGCCCATTCCTTGCCGCTCGTCTCGTAGATCGGCAGCGCGTCCATGTCGGCGCGAAAACCGACGACCGGCCCGTCGCCGCGATTGCCCTTGATGATGGCGACGACGCCGGTCCGGCCGATGCCGGTCTCGACCACATCACAACCAAAGGATGTCAGTTTCTCGGCGACGAATTCGGCCGTCTCGTAGACGTCGAACAGCAGTTCCGGGTTCTCATGGAGGTGGCGGCGCCAGGCGGCTACCTCGCCCTGCAATTCGCTGGCACGGTTCAACACAGGCATGCGTTCGGTCCTCGGTTATTCTTGTGGTTCCCACTCTTGTTGCGCCATACTGCGCTGCCTCAAAGCGCTTTTGCAAGCCGCAATTTTCCGCCTTGAACGCAAAATAGGCCTATGCTTAGATGGCCCAAATTTTGATCAGGCCCGCCATCTTCGGATGTCTTTTTCGAACCGGCGGCGAGTTTCAGCGGAGGCCAGAAAATCAAAATTACGAAACAAGGCCCGGTACATAAACACGACGGGCCTTGATCGCCGGGAGAGCGGGAACTCTCCTTCGGCCGCACTGACGATCACAACTCCAACTATAAAAACAGGGGAATGACGACATGCAGAAACTTCGCATACTATTGGCAGCTTCGGCCGCAGCGCTCGCCTTCCAGGCCGCGCCTGCGCTGGCCGAGCGAGGCTCGGACGGCGAACTGAAGATCCTCTTCTGGCAGGCCGTTTCCACCCTCAACCCCTATCTCTCCGGCGGCACGAAGGAAGTCTACAGCTCGTCCATGGTGCTCGAGCCGCTCGCCCGCTATGACGAGACCGGCGCGCTGGTGCCCATGCTCGCCGCCGAGATTCCGACCGTCGAGAACGGCGGCGTCGCGGCCGACCTGAAGAGCATCACCTGGAAGTTGAAGCCGGACCTCAAATGGTCGGACGGCACGCCGGTGACCGCCGATGACGCCATCTTCACCTGGAAATACTGCACGGCGCCGGACGGCGGCTGCGCCCAGGCCGCCTATTACGAAGGCGTGACCAATGTCGAGGCGGTCGACGCCTCCACCATCAAGGTGTCCTTCGCCGAAGCCAAGCCCTATCCCTACAGCGCCTTCGTCGGCGCCCAGTCGCCGGTGATCCAGGCCGCCCAGTTCAAGGATTGCCTCGGCGCCAAGGCGCCGGAATGCACCGCCGCCAATTTCGGCCCGATCGGCACCGGCCCCTTCGTCGTCAAGGAATTCAAGGCCAACGACGTCATCACCTTCGAAGCCAACAAGAACTATCGCGACCCGGCCAAGCCGGCCTTCGCCACCGTGACGCTCAAGGGCGGCGGTGACGCGGCATCGGCCGCCCGCGCCGTGCTGGAAACCGGCGAATTCGACTATGCCTGGAACATGCAGGTCGAGCCGGAAATCCTCGCCACCATGGTCGCCGCCGGCAAGGGCAAGCTCGTTACCGCCTTCGGCACCCAGGTCGAACGTATCGACGTCAACGCCTTCGCCGTCGACTCCTCGCTGGGCGACAAGCGCTCCACCAAGGAAGCAGGCCCCCATCCGGCCTTCAAGGACCCGGCCGTGCGCAAGGCCCTGTCGCTCGCCATCGACCGCGACATCATCGACGAGGCCGGCTACGGCGAAGCGGGTCAGCCGACCTGCAACATCCTGCCCGCCCCCGATATCTACAAGTCGACCGATGTCGACTGGTGCCTGAAGCAGGACATCGAGGGCGCCAACAAGCTGCTCGATGATGCCGGCTGGGTGAAGGGCTCCGACGGCATTCGCGAGAAAGACGGTGTGAAGCTGTCCTTCCTCTACCAGAGCTCGACCAACTCGGTGCGTCAGGCAACCCAGGCCCTGGTCAAGGACATGTGGTCGCAGATCGGCGTGGATGTCGAACTGCGCAACATCGCCGCCTCGGTCTTCTTCGGCGGCGACCCGGCTTCCCCGGACACCTTCCAGAAGTTCTATGCCGACCTCCAGATGTACACGAACAACTTCGACGGCACCGATCCCGAGAAGTACATGGCCGGCTGGATGTGCGACAAGATCCCGAGCCCGGCCAATGGCTGGCAGGGCGAGAACATCGTCCGCTACTGCAATCCGGAATATGACAAGCTCGTCGTAGAGCTCGGCAAGACCGCCAAGCTCGAGGACCGCGCCGTCATCGCCAAGAAGCTCAACGACATGCTGACCAACGACGTGGCGCAGATCCCGCTCATCCACCGCGGCAGCGTCTCGTCCCATTCGGTCACCCTCGAAGGCGTCAAGATGAACGCCTGGGACAGCGAACTGTGGAACGTCGCTGACTGGACTCGCAAGAAGTAAGTGCCGTTTCGCCGGGCCTGCATCCCCGCCGGCCCGGCGACCGCCCTCTTCGTGACAGTCAGGGGACCATCCGATGTTCACCTACACTCTGCGGCGATTGCTGTTTGCAATCCCGACTCTGCTGATTATCAGCTTCATCATCTTCGCCCTGCTGGATCTCGCTCCCAACGATCCCCTCGGCGACCTGCCCTTGACCATTCCGCCCGAAGTTCGCGAACAGATGCGAGCCGCCCTGGGCCTGGATCAACCCTTCTTCATCCGCTTCCTCAAATGGCTGCAGCAGTTCTTCATCAATGAACCGCTGAACATCTTCGAACAGCTGACCGGCCTGACCATCGGCACCGGGGAGCGCCTGCGTGTGCTGTCCTGGGCCACGCGCAGCCCGGTGGTCGACCTCATCGTCCAGCGCCTGCCCCAGACGCTTTGGGTGGTCGGCCTGTCCTATCTGTTCGGCGTCCTGCTGGCGATCCCGATCGGGGTCATCTCGGCCTACAAGCAGTATTCGGTGTTCGACCAGATCGGCACCTTCGTCTCGATGGTCGGCTATTCCGTGCCGACCTTCTTCACCGGCGTGCTGCTGATCGTCATCTTCAGCTCGCACCTGCAGTGGTTCCCGTCGATCTACGACACCAACCTCGTCGTCAATGACTGGTCGAGCTTCGTGGCGCAGGTCAAGCAGATGTTCCTGCCGGTCGTCGTGCTCACGCTCTACAACACCTCGCAGATCAGCCGTTTCGTTCGCGCTTCCATGCTCGACAACCTGCACCAGGACTATGTCCGCACCGCGCGGGCCAAGGGGGTGAAGGAAAAGGTCGTGCTTCTGGTCCACGTGCTGCGCAACAGCCTGATCCCGGTGGTCACCGTCATCGCGCTCGGCGTTCCCACCATCTTCTCCGGCGCCATCATCACCGAGCAGATCTTCCGGGTGAACGGTCTTGGCCAATTGCTGATCACCGCCATCCAGGGCGCCGACATTCCGCTGGTGCAGACCCTCACCTTCATCTTCGCGGTGCTGATCGTCCTCTTCAACCTGATTGCCGACGTGCTCTACGGCATTCTCGACCCGAGGATCCGCTATGACTGACGCCATCGCGACAATCGAAAAACCCTCAGGCTCCTTCGCCGGCGATCTCTGGCGCCAGTTCCGGGCTCATCCCGGCGGCGTCGCAGGCCTCATCGTCTTCCTCTTCATCGTGATTGCCGTCTATCTCGGGCCGTTCATCCACACGATCGACCCGAACAAGATCGACATCAAGGCGAAGAACCAGGGCCCCTCCTGGGCGCATCCCTTCGGCACCGACAATCTCGGCCACGACATGCTGGCCCAGGTGCTGGCCGGTGGGCAGATCTCGCTCGCCGTCGGCATCACGGCCATGCTCCTGGCCCTGCTGCTCGGCACGCTGGTCGGCGTCCTGTCCGGCTACTTCAAGCGGATCGACGGCATGCTGATGCGGATCACCGACCTGTTCCTCGCGCTCCCGCTGTTGCCGCTGCTGCTTGTCATCATCATGCTGTTTCGCGACACGCTCAGGGCCGCCTTCGGCCCGGAGACCGGCATCTTCATCCTGATCGTCTTCGTCATCGGCGTGACCAGCTGGATGCACACCGCCCGCATCGTGCGCGGCGACGTGCTGGCGGTCAAAAGCCAGGAATTCGTGCTGGCGGCCAAGGCGAGCGGCATGTGGGAATACCGGGTGATCCTCAAGCACATCCTGCCGAATGTCATGAGCTCGATCATGGTTTCGGCGACGCTCGGCATCGCCTCGGCGATCATCACGGAATCGGCGCTGTCCTTCCTCGGCCTCGGCTTCCCGTCGGATTTCCCGACCTGGGGCCGCCTGCTGTTCGACGGTGCCAACTTCCTGCAGATCAACCCGTCGCGCGTGCTCTGGCCGGGCCTCGCCATCTCGCTCACCGTGCTCAGCGTCAACTATATCGGCGACGCCATCCGCGACGCGCTCGATCCGCGGATGATGAAACGGTGAACTCCCTTCTCCCCATCGGGGAGAAGGTGGCCCGAAGGGCCGGATGAGGGGGGCGAAGCCAACTGATCTCGTGCGCATGGCCCCCTCATCGCCTCGCATTCGCTCGGCACTTCTCCCCGCCGGGGAGAAGAGGGAGCCCCCTCACACCCCGCTGATGACTTCGATCTTCGAGCCATCGAAGAAACGCGACAGGCGGAAGGCCGTCGGGTCGACGCAAGGAGCGTGTCCGGTGACGAGGTCCGCCATCAGCCGCCCCGCCCCCGGACCGATGCCGAAACCATGGCCGGAAAACCCGGTGGCGATGAAGAAGCCGGGAACTTCCTCGACCGGCGAGATCACCGGCACGGCGTCCGGCGACACGTCGATATAGCCGGCCCAGCGCTGCTCGATCTCGGCCTTGGCAAAGACCGGATAATCCTTCTTCAGCTGCGCCAGCGCATGGTTGGTCCACTTGTCGGACGGCTTGGGGTCGAGCACGCGGCAACGCTCGAACGGCGTCTCCTCGTCCATGCGCCAGCGCTGCGCCATGCGGCCTTCCTCGAGGAAGCGGCCGGAGACGCGGAAGCGCAGCGAGCGCCATTCGCTTTTCAGCGCCGGCAGGAACTTCAGCATGAAGCGGAAACTGTCCGGCACGATCTCGACGATGTTGTCGTAGCGCGAGGCGATCGTGTAGCCGCCATCCTGGCGCTTGCGGAAGGCGAAGTCCTTGCCATAGAGCGTTTGTTCCGGCCCGCCCTCGATCGGCTTGGTGCGGATGACGGTGTTCATCACCTTCAGCTGCGGCAGGTCGATGCCGGCATTGCGGGCAAACAGGCTCGACCAGGCGCCGCCGGCCAGCACCACCGACGAGCAGGCGATCGAGCCGCGCTCGGTGACCACGCCCGAGATCTTTCCGCCCGATGTCTCGATGCCGCGCACCGCGCAGTTCGTAAGGATATGCGCGCCCTTGTCGCGGGCGGCCTCGGCGATCGCCGGTGCGGCCTTCTGCGGCTCGGCGCGGCCGTCGGCCGGCGTGAACAGCGCGCTCTTGAAGTCGTGCTTCATGCCGGGATAGAGCCCGCTGAATTCCGGCCCGTCGATCATGCGCGACTTCATCTGGTAGTCGCTGAGAATGTCCGGCCACTCGGCATTCTTCGCCGCATATTTGTCGTCCATCGAGGCAAAGACGATGCCGCACTGCTTGTAGCCGGTGTCGCGGCCGGTTCGGGCGTCGAGACCCTGCCAGATGCGGATCGCCTCGGCCATCAGCGGCACCTCGCGCGGATCGCGCCAGGAAATGCGCACCCAGCCCCAGTTGCGGCTCGACTGCTCCTCACCGATCCCGCCCTTTTCACAGAGCGCCACCGACACGCCGCGTTCGGCCAGCTCCAGCGCCGTCGACACGCCGATGATGCCGCCGCCGATGACGACGACGTCGACGCGGGCAGGCATCTGCGCGTCACCTTGAACGGGAACGACCTTGGGACCGGGCATGGGGATGAACTCCTGAAAGACGATTGGGTCCGGCAGGAGGGGAAGAACGTCGGTTAGCTGCCGGTGCAATGGCCGAGCTATAGCACCGGCAAATCGCTTCGTCACGCCGGCAGGCTGACGCAGCGCGCTCCAAAGACGACAGGGCGGCCCCGGTCCCGTCCGTCAGTGATACTTGGCCTTCTCGACGGTCAGGATATGCTCCGCATCGAGCGCTGCGATCGGCAGTTCGGGATTGGCCGGTATGTCGCCGGACAGCTGCAGCGCCAGGTAGCGGCCGCAGCAGACGCGCAGGAACGAGGTGAAATTGCCGAGATCGTGCCCGGCGTCGATCGATTCATGATAAAGCTTGGCGATCAGCTGGATCACGGTCATGCCGTCGCGGCGACCGACCTCCTCCAGCGTCATCCAGAAGAAGTTCTCCAGCCGCACGCTGGTCACCATGCCGTCGATCCGGAGCGACTTCGTCTGGCTTTCCCAGAGGCCCGGATCGGCCTGGATGAAGAGCTTGCACATGGTTTCCTCCCGAATGTGCGGCTTCTGCGTGGTCGGATCCTATCGCGGAACGGCGGAGCTCGCAAAGCCCCGCCGCCTCGGCAAAAGGTCGTGGATCAGGCGGAGAGAACCGCCATGAACTGCTTCAGCCACGCCGGATGGGCCGGCCATGCGGGCGCGGTCACCAGCTTGCCGTCGGTCACGGCCGCGTCGATGGCGATGTCGGCATAGGTGCCGCCGGCGAGTTCCACCTCGGGACGGCAGGCCGGATAGGCCGAGCAGGTGCGGCCTTCGAGCACGCGGGCGGCGGCGAGGATCTGCGCGCCGTGGCAGACGGCGGCAACCGGCTTGTCGGCGTCGAAGAAGTGCTTCACCGCGGCGATCACTTCCGGATTGAGGCGCAAATATTCCGGCGCCCGGCCGCCTGGAATGACCAGCGCGTCATAGTCCGATGCCTTGATGTCGGCGAAGGTGGCGTTGAGCGCGAAATTGTGGCCGCGCTTTTCCGTATAGGTCTGGTCGCCCTCGAAATCGTGGATCGAAGTGGCAATGGTCTGGCCGGCCTTCTTGCCGGGGCAGACGGCGTCCACACTGTAGCCACAGGCCAGCAGCGTCTGGAACGGCACCATGGTCTCGTAGTCTTCGGCAAAATCGCCGGCAATCATCAGGATCTTCTTCGACATGTCATCCTCCCGTTCTGGAATGTCGGGCGAACGCTAGCAAATCGCCTGCGGCGGCGGGTATTATCGCCATACTACAGCGACAATTTTCGAGAGCCGGCCAGCGAAGTGCCTTGGACCGGATGCTCCTCGGGCGCGTCATCCTCCTCCCATGGCTTGATTCCGATCACGGACGAGGCCAATCTCCGCGCATATTTTAAAGGCCATAAGTGGTCCCTTCGGAACCGAAGCGCATACGAGGAGCGGCATGACGTCCCAACTCAATCTTCTGACCGATGTCGAGGGCGTTGCCGTCGGCCATGCGACCGACCTGAAGCTCGGTTCCGGTGTGACAGCGATTGTCTTCGATCGGCCGGCCACCGCCTCCGGCAGCGTGCTGGGCGGCGCGCCGGGCGGGCGCGAGACGGCACTGCTTGATCCGGCGATGACGGTGGAAGCGGTCGACGCCTTCGTGCTCTCCGGCGGGTCGGCCTTCGGCCTCGATGCCGCCGGCGGCGTGCAGGCGGGGCTTCGCGCCATCGGACGGGGCTTCCCGGTCGGCGATGTCAAGGTGCCGATCGTTCCGCAGGCAATCCTGATGGATCTGCTCAACGGCGGGAACAAGGACTGGGGCCTGCATTCGCCTTATCGCGACATGGGCTATGATGCCTTCATGGCGGCAAAGCACGGGCCGTTCGATCTCGGCAGCGTCGGTGCCGGCACCGGTGCGACGACGGCCACCTTCAAGGGTGGGCTGGGCTCCGCCAGCGCCATGACGAGCGGCGGCCACACCATCGCCGCCATCGCCGCGGTCAATGCCATGGGCTCGGCGACGATCGGCGATGGCCCCTTCTTCTGGGCAGCGCCGTTCGAACTGGACGACGAGTTCGGCGGCATCGGCCTGCCGGCCAACTTCTCTTCGCCCGATACCATCCTGCGCGCCAAGGGCATCAACCTGACCGCTACCACGATCGGCGCGGTCGTGACCGACGCGGCGCTGACCAAGGCGCAGACCCACCGCCTGTCGATCATGGCCCATGACGGGCTTGCCCGCGCCGTGCTGCCCGCCCACCTTCCGGCCGACGGCGACACGATCTTCTCCGCCGCGACCAATCGCCGGCCGCTCGCCAGTTCGGCCGATTTCATGGAGCTCTGCCACCTCGCCACCCTCGTCATGGCCCGCGCCATCGCCCGCGGCGTCTTCGAGGCGACATCCCTGCCCGTGGACGGCGCGCAAGCCTCCTGGCGCGACCGTTACGGCTGAAACGACGCTTCACCCTTGCGCTTTGTCAAATGGCAACGCTGCCGAGGGGCAGACGCGCAAGAGGGCGTAAGCGTGCGACGTTGCTTCGATTGAATCGCGACCGCAAAGGCATATATTGCATTGCAACAACGACGATCGTGCTGGCCGCCGGAATGCGGTCGCAAGGTCGTCTGCCCGTCATGCTGCTGCGCTATTCGTGAGCGCAAATGACACGCCGAAGCGTGCTGGAGAAGATCGCATGTCTATATCGAGTATGGTCCGGACCAGTGACCCGTCGCGCGCCAACATGGATACGGCGCTCGACGTCATGGGGTTCGACGACGGGTCCCAGGCCGCCGGTTTCGAGGCCCTGACACGCATGAACGAGGCATTGATCGCGCCCCTGACCGGTGGCCTTTCGCCCGCCGCCCTGTCGCTCGCGGTCTACGACTGGGCGGTGCACCTGGCCATGGCGCCGGGCAAGCGGCTGGAACTGGCGCAGAAGGCGGTGCGCAAGGGCAGCCGCCTTGCCGCCCACATGGCGGCCGCGGCCGTCGATCCGCAGACGCCTCCCTGCATCGAGCCCCTGCCGGGCGACGACCGGTTCAAGGGCGAGGAATGGCAGCACTTTCCCTACAACGTGCTGGAACAGTGCTTCCTGCTGAACCAGCAATGGTGGCACAATGTCACCAACGACGTGCCCGGCGTCGCGCCGCACCATGAAGACGTGATCTCCTTTGCCACGCGCCAGATCCTCGACATGTTCTCGCCGTCCAATTCGCCGCTGACCAATCCGGTGGTGCAGAAGCGCGCGCTGGAAACCGGCGGCATGAACTTCCTCGAGGGTATCCGCAACTTCATTGAGGACACCAACCGCCAGTTGACCCAGCAGCCGGTCTCCGGCACCGAGGCTTTCCAGCCCGGCGAGACCGTTGCGGTCACGCCCGGTCGTGTCGTCTATCGCAACCGCCTGATCGAGCTGATCCAGTATGCGCCCGCGACCGAGACGGTCCATGCAGAGCCGATCCTGATCGTCCCGGCCTGGATCATGAAATATTACATTCTCGATCTCTCCCCGGAGAATTCGCTGATCCGCTACCTGGTAGCCCAGGGGCACACCGTGTTCTGCATATCCTGGCACAATCCCACCGCCGCCGACCGGGATCTCAGCCTCGACGACTATCGCCGGCTCGGCGTCATGGCCGCCCTCGATGCGATCAACGCCATCGTGCCGGAGCGCAAAGTGCATGCGACCGGCTATTGCCTCGGCGGCACGCTGCTTTCGATCGCCGCAGCGGCCATGGCGCGGGCGCAGGACGAGCGGCTGGCCTCCGTCACGCTGTTTGCCGCCCAGACCGATTTCAGCGAACCGGGCGAACTCGCCCTCTTCATCGATCACAGCCAGCTGCATTTCCTCGAAAGCGTGATGTGGAACCGCGGTTTCCTCTCCGCCGACCAGATGGCCGGCGCCTTCCAGCTGCTGCGCTCCAACGACCTCGTCTGGTCGCGCATCGTGCACGACTATCTCATGGGGGAGCGCACGCCGCTCAACGACCTGATGGCCTGGAATGCCGACACCACCCGCATGCCGTTCCGCATGCATTCGGAATATCTCCAGCGCCTCTACCTCGACAACGAACTCGCCTCCGGCCGCTTCATGGTCGACGAGCGCCCGGCCGCGCTCCAGAACATCCGCGTTCCGCTCTTTGCCGTCGGCACCGAGCGCGACCATGTGGCACCGTGGAAATCGGTCTACAAGATCCATTACCTGACCGACACCGACGTCACCTTCGTGCTGACCAGCGGCGGCCACAATGCCGGCATCGTCAGCGAGCCGGGCCATCCGCACCGTCACTTCCGCACGACGACGAAGAAGGCCGTCGACGCTTGCGTCAGCGCCGAGGAATGGATGGCCGAATGCCCGCCGCAGGAGGGGTCCTGGTGGCCGGCCTGGTCCGCGTGGCTTGCATCCCACTCCTCACCGGATAAGGTTGCTCCGCCTCCCATGGGATCGAGCGAAAACGGTTACGTCGCCAAGGAAGCCGCACCCGGCACCTACGTCCATCAGAGATAGAGTAGCAATGAACCAGACCCTGCTTACGAACCGTACTTTCGAGGAGTTGAAGGTCGGTGACAGCGCCACGATCGCGCGCACCATCGGCCGCGATGACATCGAGCTCTTCGCCCAGGCCTCCGGCGACTTCAATCCGGCCCATGTGGATCCGGCATTCGCCGAGAAGGAGTTCTTCGGCCAGATCATCGCCCACGGCATGTGGACCGCCGCAATGGTCTCGGCCGTGCTCGGCACCAAGCTGCCCGGCCCCGGCACGATCTATCTTGGCCAGGAACTGCGCTTCCAGAAGCCGGTCTTCCCCGGCGACACGATCACCGCGATCGTCACTGTGACGGAGAAGCGTGCCGACAAGCGCATCGTCGTGTTCGACACGCGCTGCACCAACCAGAACGGCGAGGACGTGCTGAGCGGTCAGGCCACCGTGATCGCACCGTTCGAGCGGGTGGAATGGCCGCAGCTCGCCCTTCCGGCCACCGTAGCGCAGCACCATGACCGCTTCGAGGACATCATCGCCGAGGCGCGTGCCCTGCCGCTGATCAGGACCGCCCTCGTTCATCCCTGCTCGCCCGAGGCGATCCAGGCGGCCATCGAGATCCGCGACGAGAACCTGCTCGATCCGATCCTGATCGGGCCCGAGGCGAAGATCCGCGCCGCCGCGGCAGAAGCCGGCATCTCGCTCGACGGCTTCGAGATCATCTCGGTCGAGCACAGCCACGCTGCCGCCGAGAAGGCAGTCGAGCTGGCGGTCGCCGGCAAGGTCGCCACCCTGATGAAGGGAAGCCTGCACACCGACGAACTGCTCGGCGCCGTCGTCGCCGCCGGATCCGGCCTCAAGACCGAACGGCGCATCAGCCATGTCTATGCCATGGACGTGCCGGCCTATGAGAAGCTGCTGGTGGTCACCGACGCGGCCATCAACATCGCGCCCACGCTCGACCACAAGCGCGACATCTGCCAGAACGCCATCGACCTGTTGCGCCTGCTTGGCAACCCCAATCCCAAGGTCGCCGTGCTCGCCGCCGTCGAGACGGTCAACGACAAGATGCAGGCGACGCTCGATGCGGCCGCCCTCACCGTCATGGCGTCGCGCGGCCAGATCACCGGCGGCAGCGTCGACGGGCCGCTAGCCTTCGACAATGCCATCAGCTTCGAAGCCGCGCGCACCAAGGGCATCGTCTCGCCGGTCGCCGGCCAGGCCGACATCCTGCTCGTGCCCGATCTCGAAGCCGGCAACATGCTGGCCAAGCAACTGCTCTACTTCGCCGGCGCCGATGCCGCGGGCCTGGTGCTCGGCGCCCGCGTGCCGATCATCCTCACCAGCCGCTCCGACAGCCTCAAGGTCCGCATCGCCTCGGCAGCGCTTGCCAAGCTCGTCGCCGCCAAGCGCGCCGCACAAGGGCTGCCGGCCCAATGAGGGAAAAGCTGCTCCTCACCTTCAACGCCGGCTCCTCGACGGTGAAGATCGGCCTCTTCCTGCGCGAGGACGGCAAGGCGCGGCGGATCGGCAAGGGCATGATCGACTTCCGCCACAAGCCGCTGACCTTCCACCTGGTCGAAGGCCCGGAAGTCTTCGACGTGCCGCTCGAGGCCGAAGGCGGTGATGTGCTGCACGAGGTGCTGGACGAAACTTTCGGCTGGCTCGCCGACCATTTCGACATCGATGCCGTGACCGCCGTCGGCCACCGCGTCGTGCATGGCGGCGACGTCTTTGCCGGCCCGGTACTGATCGATGAGGCGGCGCTTTCCGACATCGCCGCGCTGACCCCTCTGGCGCCGCTGCACCAGCCGCAGAACCTGCGCCTGATCGAGGCGATCCGCCACCTGAAGCCGCATCTGCCGCAGACGGCCTCCTTCGACACGGCCTTCCACCGGACCCAGTCGCCAACGGTTCAGCGCTTCGCCATTCCACGGCAATATTTCGACCAGGGCATCAAGCGCTACGGCTTCCACGGCCTGTCCTACAAGTACATCGCCGGGGCCCTGGCGAAGATCGGCACGGATCTCGGCAAGGCGCGAACGGTCGTCGCCCATCTCGGCAGCGGCGCCAGCATCTGCGCGATCAAGGACGGCTTGAGCCGCGACAGTTCGATGGGGTTCTCGACCATCGACGGCATCCCGATGGCGACCCGCTCCGGCGCGCTCGATCCGGGCGTGATCTTCCACTTCATGGCCCGCCTGGGCCTGACGCGCGAAGACGTGGAGGACATCGTCTACCACAAGTCGGGCCTGATCGGCCTCTCCGGCATCAGCGCCGACAGCCGCGCCCTGCTCGAAAGCAGCGCCGCGGAGGCCGCCGAAGCGATCGAGGTCTTCACCTTCCGCATCGCCGGCGAGATCGCTAGGCTTTCCGCCACCATTGGCGGGCTCGATACGCTGGTCTTCACCGCCGGCATCGGCGAGAACCAGCCGCCGATCCGCCGCGCGGTATGCGAACGGCTCGCCTACCTCGGCATCGAACTGGACGAAGGCGCCAACGACGCCAATGCGCAGGCGATTTCGACCACCGGCTCAAGCGTCCGGGTGATGGTCATCGAGACCGACGAGGAACAGGTGATCGCCGACGAAGCGCTGTCGGTCCTGCCCTGAGCAATCTATTCAAGAATGGCGATATCTAGCGAACTTCCGGGTCATGAGCTTGATCATAGCCGTTTGGATGAAAGACAACCTTGTCGCCGAGAAGCGTCCGAAATTCTCTGCAATCCGGCGATTTATGCCGAGCGAGGCCATTACCCGCTCGACGATCCATCGCTTCGGTAGCACCTGAAAGCCGACCTGATCACATTTGACAATTTACATCGGTCCTTGGACTGGCTTCTTCCACAATTGGCCACTGACAGAAAGGATTATACGCCACTCACCAAGTATTGCCCGCAAATGAATTCGATAAGCTCGAATTCTTCCTCAAACACCTTGTAGTTCATGTCTTCGAGGCCGGATGCTCTCGTGTCTTGGATACGGATGCAGGCGATGTTTGCGCCGCTCATATCGCCCAGCGACAATTGCTTCACTTTCTCGAAAATGACATTCACGCGCCGGGTCGTTCTATCCGGCGCCACGTGATCAGCATCAAACACAACGGTGAGGTCAGAGCCCCCGAGATTGGGGTGATCGCGATATATCGTGACCGATCTAATGTCAGATAAGTAGATGCGGGTGAACTCAGTATCGGTCATTTACCACCCATTGTCTCTGATAGGGCCGGGGACGTTCGATCGGGTTCATAACGGGCCGGGACATGGTCATTACTTATTCTGCGACCGGAAGCATAATTGTATTTGTCGTCGTGAGTATCAGGGATACGTTGAACCTTGTCAGCCGCATTCATGTCAATGCGTCCGATCTGTCACCCGTATTCATCATAGTGAGCGGACCATAGCTGCACCCGCCCTCGATCATCTACACACTGCCCCTCCAGCGTCCGAATACCCGGCTAGAACTGATCGGGAGCTTTGCGACCCTGAGGTCCGCGTGGTTCTTTGGGTGCTGCATTCAACGCGGCCGCAGATCCCCGTTGGGGTGATCACCAGAGATAGTTGCCACGCGCGCCTTGGATGGTTGGGGTCGCGGGACATCATCTCGGCCCCAATCTGGTGATCTCGGGCACGCGCATGACGCGTGACGCCGACGCTGACAGACGCCCATCTCAAAAACGCCATTCTTGGACGGACTCTCAGACGGACGACCGACGTCACCGACATAGAACAGTCATATGCCGCCGCTATGCACACTCGCATACGGGGGCCAGCGCGAGTCGCATGGACATCCCCGGTCTCCCTTGAGCCGAAACGAGGATGCACGATGCTGGTCGAGACCTTTCAGAATGGTGAGCCGCGCCCCAACGCCGCGAACGATCGCCTCGTCATAGCCAATGCGCGGATCGTTCTCGCCGACGAAGTCGTCCATGGCACGCTCGTGGTCGAGGATGGCCGCATCGTTTCGGTCGAAGCCGGATCGCCGATCTCTGGTGCGCTGGACTTCGGCGGCGATTATCTGCTGCCCGGCCTCGTCGACATCCACACCGACCATTTCGAAAAGCACGTCTATCCCCGTCCGCATGTCCGCTGGGATTATATGCGTGCGGCGCTGTCCCACGACGCCCAGATCATCGGCGGTGGCGTCACCACCGTGTTCGACAGCCTCTGCGTCGGCGTCTCCTCGGAAGACAGCGAACGGGCGGAGATCCTCGGCCCGATGATCGACGTGCTGGAGCGCGCCCAGGCCGCCGGCATGCTGCGCGCCGAGCATTTCATTCACCTGCGCTGCGAAGTCGTCGACCCGCGCACGCCCGAACTGACCGCCGCCAATATCGACCGGCCGCTGGTGCGCGTCGTCTCGGTGATGGAGCACCTGCCCGGCATCCGCCAGAGCCGCGACATCGCCCAGTACGTCAATCGCCTGCAGAAGGCAGGCGGCGAGAGCGAGGCGGTGATCCGCGACCGCATCGCCCAGATGGTGGCGGAGAAATCGGACATCGGCCGCACGGTGCGCCCCGAAGTCGTGGCGCTCGCCCGCGCCCGTGGCCTGCCGCTCTTGAGCCATGACGACACAGACATCGAGCATGTCGACCTCGCCGCCGACGAAGGCGTGGCCATCTCTGAATTCCCCTGCACTCTGGAGGCGGCCCGCGAGGCGCGCGCCCGATCCATGCTGATCGTCGGCGGTGCCCCCAACATCGTGCGCGGCGGTTCGCAGTCCGGCAATGTCGCGGTGCGCGAACTCCTGGAGGAAAGGCTCATCGACATCCTCGCCTCGGACTACGTGCCGCGCTCCATGCTCGACGCCGCCTTCCTGATCGCAAACGATCCGGCGCTCGCCTACGCGCTTCCGGATGCCGTGCGTCTGGTGACGAAGGCGCCGGCCGAGGCGGCCGGTCTTTCCGACCGCGGCGAAATCGCCACGGACAAGCGCGCGGATCTGATCCGCGTCGGCGTGCACGACGGGCATCCGTTCCTCAAAGCCGTCTGGCGCGAGGGGCATCGGGTCGCCTGATCGCTCAGGCTTCCCGCACGAACCCCTGGCTCGCCACCATCAGCTGGCGCGTATAGTCGGTGGAAAATTCCCGCGAGCGCAGCTGCGCCACGTCGAAGGCCTCGACCACCTTGCCGGACTTCATTACGGCCAGCCGCTCGCACATATGGCTGATCACCGCGAGGTCGTGGCTCACCATGACGAAGGTGAGGCCACGATCCCGGCGCGCCTGTTCAAGCAGGTTGAGGATTTCCGCCTGGATCGAGGCGTCGAGCGCCGAGGTCGGCTCATCGAGCAGCAGGATCTTCGGCTCGACGATCAGCGCCCGGGCAATGGCGATGCGCTGACGCTGCCCGCCGGACAGCTGGTGCGAGAAGCGGAAGCGAAAACCGGTTCCCAGCCCCACCTCGTCGAGCGCACGGGCGATCCGCGTTTCGGTGTCGTCGAAACCGTGAATGGCCAGCGGTTCCAGCAACAGGCGGTCGACCGTCTGGCGCGGATGCAGCGAACCGTAGGGATCCTGGAACACCATTTGCACGGTGCGATAGAATTCATGGTCACGCTTGTGGCCGGTGAAGCTGCGGCCGTTGACGGTCAGCGTTCCGCTGTCGAAGCGGTTGAGACCGGCCACGGCCCTCAGGAGGGTCGACTTGCCGGAACCGGATTCGCCGACAATGCCGAAGGATTCGCCCTCGGCGATGTCGAGACTGACCTCGTCCAGCGCCCGAAAGCCGTTGAAGCTCACCAGCATGTCGCGAATGGAAAGTGCAGGTACGGTCATAGCGCCCACTCCGCCTGGCGTTCGAGGACGGGCAAGGGATGACGGTCGGAATTGATCTGCGGCAGACAGTTCAACAGGCCGCGTGTATAGGGATGCTGCGCCTCCGAAAGCCGCGCTGCCGGCAGCTCCTCGACCACCCGCCCGGCATACATGACCAGCACCCGATCGCAGAAGGACGAGACGAGCCGCAGGTCGTGGCTGATGAAGATCAGCCCCATGCCGCGTTCGGACACCAGCTTGTCGAGGATGCCCAGCACCTCGAGCTGCACCGTGACGTCGAGAGCCGAAGTCGGCTCGTCGGCGATCAGCAGTTCGGGACCGCAGACCAGCATCATGGCGATCATGACGCGCTGGCCCATGCCGCCCGAAACCTCGTGCGGGTAGAGATCGAAGACGCGTTCCGGATCGCTGATCTGCACCGCCTCCAGCATGGCAAGCGCCCGCGCCCGGGTCTCGGCATTGGACAGCCGTTCGTGGGTCTGCAGGGTTTCCATGATCTGCCGGCCGATCGGCATGACCGGGTTCAGGGAATATTTCGGGTCCTGCAGGATCATGGCGATCTTCTTGCCGCGCAGCGAACGCCGCTCGCGTTTCGAGATCGACAAGAGATCGGTATCGCCGAAGGACAGCGTGTCGGCGGTGATCCTGGCGTGGCCGGGCGTCAGTCCCATGATGGCGCGGCCGGTCTGCGACTTGCCGGAGCCGCTCTCGCCGACGATACCGAGCCGCTCCTTGCCGAGGGTGAAGTTGACGCCGCGCACGGCCTCGATCAGCCCGGTGCGGGTCGGGAAGCTGACCTTCAGGTTTTGAACGGTGAGGAGCGGCGTCATTGGCCGGCCTCCTTCGGATCGAGCGCATCGCGCAAGCCGTCGCCCAGAAGGTTGAAGCCGAGCGAGACGATCAGGATGGCGAAGCCCGGCATGGCCGCGACCCACCACTGGTCGAGAATGAAGCGGCGACCCGAGGCGATCATCGCACCCCATTCCGGCAGCGGCGGCTGGGCACCGAGACCGAGGAAGCCGAGGCCGGCGGCCGTCAGGATGATGCCCGCCATGTCGAGCGTGACGCGCACGATCAGCGACGACATGCAAAGCGGCATGATGTGGGAAACGACGATGCGCAGCGGCGAGGCGCCCATCAGCTTGACCGCGGCGATGAAGTCCGAGTTGCGGAAGGTCAGCGTTTCGGCGCGTGCGATGCGCGCATAGGGCGGCCACGAGGTGATGGCGATGGCGAGCACCGCATTCTCGATGCCCGGGCCCAGAGCCGCCACCAGCGCCAATGCCAGAACGAGCTTCGGGAAGGCGAGAAAGATGTCGGTGATGCGCATCAGCACGGCATCGACCCAGCCCCCGGCATAGCCGGACACCGTACCAACGATCAGGCCGATCGGGGCGGCGATGATCGCCACCAGGAAGATGACGAACAGGGTGAGCCTGGAACCATGGATCAGGCGCGAAAGGATGTCGCGGCCCTGGTCGTCGGTGCCGAGCAGATAGCCGGCGGTCCCCGGCGGCAGCAGTCGCGCGTTGCGCAGGTCTCCCTGCACCGGCGAGTGGGGCGCGAGCACGTCGGCAAAGGCCGCGACGAACAGCAGGCCGATCAGGATCAGCAGGCCGAGTACCGCCAGGCGGTTTTCGGAGAACCGCTGCCAGATGATGTAGAGACGGCCGAGACGAGCCTGGCGGCGGGATTGCGGCCGGTCCGAAAGCAGCCAGTCGCGCAGGCTTTGGGTGGATTGCATCTGTGTCTCGCTCATCGGCTGCGCGTCCTCGGATCGAGCGTCCGGTAGAGAATGTCCGAAAGCAGGTTGATCGCGATGAACACGGCACCGATGATCATCGTGCCGCCGAGCACGGCGTTCATGTCGGCATTCTGCAGCGAATTGGTGATGTAGAGGCCAAGGCCCGGCCAGGAGAAGATCGTCTCGGTCAGAACCGAGCCCTCGAGCAGGCCGGCATAGGAAAGCGCGATCACGGTAATCAGCGGCACGGCGGCGTTGCGCAGCGCATGGAACCAGATGATGCGTGTCTCGGACAGACCCTTGGCACGGGCGGCGACGATATATTCCTGGCTAAGCTCGTTCAGCATGAACGACCGCGTCATCCGGCTGATATAGGCCAGCGAGAAATAGCCGAGTAGCGCGCCGGGCAGGATGATGTGGCGGAACAGATCCCACAGCACGTCCCACTGCCTTTGCCATGCAGCATCGAGCAGGAAGAAGCCGGTCACCGGCGTGAATGAATATTCGTAGACGATGTCGACGCGTCCGGGATAGGCGACCCAGTTGAGCTTCGCATAGAAGAACACCAGCGCCAGCAGGCCGAGCCAGAAGATCGGCACGGAATAGCCGATCAGGCCGATGACCCGGACGATCTGGTCGGCGATCGAGCCGCGCTTGACGGCGGCGAGCACGCCGAGCGGCACGCCGAGGAAGGCGCCGATCAGGGTACCGACGGTGGCAAGCTCGATGGTCGCGGGAAAGACCCGGCGGATGTCCGTCATCACCGGATTGGTGGTCAGCACCGATGTGCCGAAGTCGCCGGTCAGCGCCTGGCGGATATAGATGAAGAACTGCTGGTAGAGCGGCAGGTTGAGGCCGAGCTCTTCGCGCACGCGTTCGACGACATGCATCGGCGCCCGATCGCCCACGATCGCCAGGGCCGGATCGATCGGCACGACGCGGCCGATGAAGAAGGTCACGGCCAGAAGGCCGAGATAGGTCGTCACCACGGTCACGAGGAACCGTAGCAACGACATCGCGAGGGCCGAGGCGCCGGCGCCGGAGCGCCGCGCCTCGGTTTTTGTCTCGAGAAGGGCCAAGGGCCTTAGTCCTTGGACACGTTGTAGACGAAGTTGGTATCGAAGCTCGGGCCGAGCTTGAAGTCCTTCACCTTGGCCGAGTAACCCGCGACTTCGGTCTGCTGGAAGACGACGACGAACGGGCCGGAGGCGAGAACCTGCTTCTGCAGGTCTTCATAGATCGCAGCGCGTGCGGCCGAATCCTTTTCGAGCAGAGCGGCCTGCGTCTTGGCAGACAGTTCCTTCGGATCCCAGGCATTGCGCCATGCCAGCGTCTTGTTCTTGCCTTCATCCGAATTGTCCGGATTGAAGGTGAAGGTTTCGGCGTTCGAGTTCGGATCGAAATAGTCCGAGCCCCACTGGCCGATATAGATGTCGTGCTGGCGGGCGCGATACTTGGTCAGCGTCTGCTTGCCGTCGCCGGGGATGATTTCCAGCTTGATGCCGGCCTGGGCGAGCGTCTGCTGGACGTTTTCGGCAATGCCGGTCACCGGCTGGGTGTTGCGCACGTCCATGGTGACGGTGAAGCCGTCGGCGAGGCCGGCCTTGGCCAGCAGTTCCTTCGCCTTGGCAACGTCGAAGGTGTAGGGCGTGTCGTCGAGCGCGCCGAGCTGGCCGGACGGCAGGAAGGTCTGGTGGATGGTGCCGATGCCCTTGATCAGGGTCTCGCCGATCGCGTCATAGTCGACGAGATACTTGAAGGCCTCGATGACTTCCGGCTTGGCCAGGTTGGCGTTCTTCTGGTTGAGGCTGAAGTAGTAGAGCGTGCCCTTCGGAGCCGACGTGGTGGCCACGCCTTCCTTCTTGGAAACGGCTTCGATGTCGCCCGGCTCGAGATTGCGCGCGACGTCGATGTCGCCGTTCTCGAGCGCCAGACGCTGACCGGAGCTTTCCTTCATATGGCGATAGATGACGCGGGCGAGCTTGGCCTTTTCGCCGAAGTAGTTGTCGTTGCGCTCCAGCACGACCACTTCATTGGCGCGCCATTCGCGGATCTTGAACGGGCCCGAACCGGCATAGCCGGTCTTCAGGAACTCGTTGCCGAAGTCGTTGTCGTACTTGTATTCGTCGGTCGGGGTGACCGGCTTGACGTTCTCGGAAACGAGCTTCTTGTCGACGACCGAAGCCACCGTCGAGGTCAGCACGTTGAGCACGAAGGTCGGCGCATAGGCCTTGTCGACGGTCAGGACGAAGGTGCCTTCATCGGCAGCCTTGGCCTTTTCCGCGACGTTGTCGCCGCTGAGGCCGAACTGGGTCAAGAGGAAGGCCGGCGACTTGTCGAGCTTGACGGCGCGCTCGAAGGAATAGGCCACGTCTTCGGCGGTGATCGGATTGCCGGAGGCGAACTTCAGGCCCGGCTTCAGCTTGAAGGTATAGGTCATTCCGTCGTCGGAAATCGTCCAGCTTTCGGCCAGTTCACCGACGACCTTGGAGGTGTCGTTCGGGTCGAGGCCGACCAGCTTGCTGTAGGTGTTGGCGGTGATTTCGGCGGTCGACAGCTCGAAAGCCTCGCCCGGATCGAGCGAGATGATGTCGTCGAAGGCAAAACCCTCGACCAGCGTGTCGGCCGGCGTCGCGGCAAAGGCCTGCGGGGCGGCTGCCAGCAGCAGCGCCATGGCCGCACTGCTGGTCAGCAGGCGCATCGTCTTGTTCAATGAGTGCATCATCTTCTTCGTTCCCCTGTTTGCTTAAGGTTTGTTTTCCGGAGCGTCCGCGGGCTATTCGTGCCAGGCGGATGCCAGAACTCTCAGCCAGTTTTCCCGGCATATTTTCGCAAGGTCTTGATCAGCGTATCCGGCGGCCCTGAGGGCCGCAACCAGATTCTGGTTGCCGCTCGCATCGGCGATTTCGGCCGGAATCGTGGCGCCGTCGAAGTCCGAACCGAGCGCCACGCAGTCGATCCCCATGCGCTCGACCATGTAGTCTACATGGCGGACCATGTCGCTGAGCGGCGTTGCCGCGTCGTCGCGCGCATCGTCGCGCAGCATGGTGACCGCGTAGTTGAGGCCCACCAGGCCGCGGCTCTCCTTGATCGCGTCGAACTGCTTGTCCGTGAGGTTGCGCGCGACCGGGGTCAGCGCATGCACGTTGGAATGGCTGGCGACGAGCGGCTGATCGCTGGTCTTCGCCACGTCCCAGAAGCCCTGTTCGGTGATGTGGGCAAGGTCGACCAGGATGCCGAGCCGGTTGCAGGTCTTCACCAGTTCAAAGCCCGCGGCGGTCAGCCCCGGGCCGGTGTCCGGCGACATCGGATAGGCGAAGGGCACGCCATGGCCGAAAATATTGTTGCGGCTCCAGACCGGCCCGAGCGAGCGCAGCCCGGCGGCGTGGAAGACCTCCAGGGCGTCAAGGTTCTCGTCGATCGCTTCGCAGCCTTCCATGTGCATGACCGCGGCGAACACGCCGTCGTCCATGGCCTTGCGGATTTCGGCGGTCGAGCGGCAGAGCCGCCAGGCTCCTGCCCCGTCGAGCCTGACGGCGATCGAGGCCATCTCCAGTGCGATGTCGAGCGACGGCGCGCGGGTCAGCGGCGCCTCGAGCGGCGTCGCATAATGGCCGTTGTCGTCCGGCTCCTTCAGCGCGAACTCGCCGGGCGACGGAATGAAGATAGCGCAGAGACCGCCCACAAGGCCACCGGCCTTGGCCCGCGGTCCGTCGATATGGCCTTCGTTCGTGCCGTTGACGAATTCGGCAACGGGATCGGAGCCGTTCGCCCGACCGCGCCAGAGCCTCAGCAAGACGTCGTTGTGACCGTCGAATACCCGTTCCATGAAAAGAAATTCCTGCCGTCCGATAGCCAGATTAAAAGAAACCAAGGCGACGAAGCGGCCCTGTCCGACGTCGACAAGACAGTGGCCGAAAACGCTTGTTGAACTAACGTAGAACTAAATCGACGACCGGTTCAAGCCAAAAAAAATTGTGAACTTACAAGACGATGCACGGACCGGTAGAGTCGAAGCCGGCGCACTCCCGTCAACTTCCGTGGATTTTCCGCGGGAACAAATGGCGGAACGCGGAAGCGAAAAGCGGGGGCGCTCAAATTTTGCTCCGACTGGCGAAATAAAAATGGTCAAGCGACCAAATTTGCGGCAACATACAAAAATCCCGCTCCTGGCGGGATGGGGCTTGGAGGAGCCTCGGGAGGATTGACGATGCCTGAGACAGCGCATTTGTCGTCGGTTCGGGGCAATTCGCGCCCGGAATTGGACAGACGCGGAGGAATTACTCACTTTGCCGTGCGTGGCACGCTTATTGCGTCGCCATGGCCAGACGAGCCTACCGGACCAGACCTGAGGTCGACGGTGCCGGGACGCGGATGTTGCCGAAAAGATTCATTTGAAACTGGGGATATTTCTTGAGTTCGACATCGAAACAGGCCGCAATCGAAATCCGGGGTGTGAGCCGAATCTACGGCTACGGCAATGCCCAGGTGACCGCGCTGGACAGAGTGCATCTGACCATCCGGGAAAACGAATTCTTCACGCTGCTCGGACCTTCGGGCTGCGGCAAGACCACGCTTCTCCGGCTGATCGCCGGCTTCGACTTCCCGACCAGCGGCGAGATCCTGCTTCACGGCCAGGACATCGCGCCGCTGCCGCCGTTCAAGCGCCCGGTCAACACGGTGTTCCAGTCCTACGCGCTCTTCCCCCATATGACGGTCGCCGAAAACATCGGCTTCGGCCTGAAGATGCTCGGCAGGCCCGCAGCCGAGATCAAGGCCCGCGTCGACGAGATGCTGGCGCTGGTGCACATGGAGGCCATGAAGGACCGCCAGGTCAGCCAGATCTCCGGCGGCCAGCAGCAGCGCGTGGCGCTCGCCCGCGCCTTGGCGCCCAAGCCGAAGGTCCTGCTGCTCGACGAGCCGCTATCGGCCCTCGACTACAAGCTGCGCAAGGAAATGCAGATCGAGCTGAAGCGCGTCCAGGCCGAGACCGGCATCACCTTCATCTTCGTCACCCACGACCAGGAAGAAGCGCTCACCATGTCGGACCGCATCGCGGTCATGTCGAATGGCGAAGTGCGTCAGGTCGGTTCGGCCCACGAGATCTACGAGCGTCCCGCCGACCGTTTCGTCGCCGACTTCATCGGCGAATCGAACTTCCTGGCAGGCGATATCCTCGACCTGTCGGAAACCAGCGGCAACGTGCGCCTTGGCTCCGGCGCGGTGATCGAAGCCTCGCTGCCCGAAGAGGGCCGCCCGTCCGGCAAGGTCACCGTCGTCATTCGGCCGGAACACGCCTCGCTCGGCGAACCGGGCACCGGCAGCTTCGACGGCGAACTGGTCGATGCGATCTATTTCGGCACCGACACCCACTTCCACGTCCTGCTCGACAGCGGGGACTCGTTCATCGTGCGCGAGCAGAACATGCGCTCCGGCGGCGTGCCCCATGTAAAGGGATCGCGCGTCGCCATCCGGCTCGGCCCGCAGGCCGCGCAGATCCTGAGGGATTGACGGATGAGCACCGCAGCCGAAGCCGCGAGCGCGGCAAAAAGCAAGGACATTCGCAACCGCTGGCTCTTGAGCGCGCCGGCCCTGATCCTGATCACGCTGGCCGGCGTCGGCCCGCTGCTGATCGTCCTGATCTATTCCTTCCTCGCACCGGGCAGCTATGGCGACGTCAAGTGGGAGTTCTCGACCCAGGCCTGGTTCAGCGTCTTCCTGGAGCGTGACATCTTCGACGATACGCTGTCGATCGCCGACGCCCATGTGAGCATTCTCTGGCGCTCCATCAAGCTGGCGGTCGCCACCACCATCGCCTCGCTGGTCTTCGGCTTTCCGACGGCCTATTTCATCGCCAGCCGCCCGGCCCGCTACCGCCAGGTCTGGCTGTTCCTGATCACTATCCCGTTCTGGACCAACATGCTGATCCGCGGCTTCGCAATCCAGGAGATGATCCGCAACGAAGGCCTGGTCAACACCATCCTGATGAAGCTCGGCGTCATCTCTGCGCCGATCCAGATGCTCTATACCGACTTCGCCATCCTGCTCGGCATGGCCTATGTGCATCTGCCGCTCATGGTGCTGCCACTCTATGCCAGCATGGAAAAGATCGACTTCCGCCTCGTCGAGGCCGGCTACGATCTCTACGCCACCCGCTTCCAGGTCCTGCGCCGGATCATCATCCCCCTGGTCAAGCCCGGCATCATCGCCGGCTCGATTCTGGTCTTCATCCCGGCGCTGTCGTCCTACGTCATCCCGCGCATCCTCGGCGGCGGCAAGAACCTGATGATCGGCAACCTGATCGAGTTGCAGTTCGGCCAGGGCCGCAACTGGCCGCTCGGCGCCTCGCTGTCGATCACGCTGGTCATCATCGTGCTGGCGGCCATGCTCTACTATGTCAAGAATGCCGGAAAGACGGGAGGCGGCCATGCATAAGCGCTTCGACATCCGCGTCCAGCCGGGTTTCGCCGCCATCGCGATGCTCTGCTTCGCCATCCTCTACGTGCCGATCTTCACGCTGGTGGTCTATGCCTTCAACTCGGGCACGTCGATCGCCCGGTGGGAAGGCTTCTCGATGCGCTGGTTCGCCGCTGCCTGGAACAACAGCCAGGTGATCGAATCCTCGATCCGTTCGGTCGAGATCGCTGCCGTTGCCGCTGTCATCGCAACGGCTGCCGCAACGCTCGCGGCCATCGCCACGACCCGAACGGAGCCCTATCGCGGCCTGACGTTCAAGTATTCCTTCATCAACATGCCGCTGATGGTGCCGGAAATCGTCACCGCCGTGGCGCTCCTGATCTTCTTCTCGCGGATCAAGGTGTGGAGCGGCTACTCCGGTCTGGGCTACCTCATCATGGCCCACACCGCCTTCTGCATTCCCTTCGCCTACCTGCCGATCCGCGCCCGCCTCGAAAGCATGGATCTGGCCCTCGAGCGCGCGGCCGCCGATCTCTATGCGACCCCGTTCAAGGCGTTCCGCTATGTCACCCTGCCGCTTCTCTGGCCTGGCATTCTCGCCGGCCTGATGCTGGCTTTCGTCATCTCGCTCGATGACGTGGTGATCACCGAATTCGTGAAATCCGGCGGTCAGGATACCCTGCCCACCTACATGCTCGGCCAGCTGCGCCGTGCCATCACGCCGGAAATGAACGCCATCTCGACAGTATTTCTGCTGCTGTCGCTGGCGGTCGTCACGATCTTCTTCTTCCTCAGCAGATCCAACGAAAAAACCGAGTAGAAAACAGGAGTGGGAACCATGAAGCATACCCTCAAGCTCGCCGCCAGCGTGGTGGCTCTGATCGCATCGGCGACTTTCGCCCATGCGGAAGGTGAACTGAACATCTTCAACTGGGGCAATTACACCAACCCCGAGCTGATCAAGAAGTTCGAAGAGAAGTTCAAGGTCAAGGTGACCCTGACAGACTACGACTCCAACGACACGGCGCTCGCCAAGATCCGCCAGGGCGGCCACGGCTTCGACATCGTCGTTCCCTCGGCATCCGCCATGCCGATCTTCATCGGCGAAGGCCTGCTGCTCGAGTCCCGTCCGGACCAGCTGGAGAACTTCAAGAATGTTGATCCGCAGTGGGTCGACGTACCGTTCGATCCGGGCCGCCACTATTCGGTTCCGTGGCAGTGGGGCACGACCGGCGTTGCCGTCGACAAGTCGGTCTATGCCGGTGATCCGAACACCTCGGCGATCTTCCTCGACCCGCCGGCCGAACTCGTCGGCAAGGTCAATGTCGTACCGGAAATGTCCGACGTCATGCACCTCGCAGTCACCTATGCCGGCGGCGAACCCTGCACCGGCGACATGGAAGTGCTGAAGAAGGTCCGCGACCTGCTGGTCGCCGCCAAGCCGAAGTGGATCTCGATGGACTACGGTACGGTCGAGAAATACACCAAGGGCGACCTTGCGGCTTCGGTCGACTGGAACGGCGCAACCTTCCGCGGCCGTCTGGCCAACCCGAACATCGTCTACGGCTATCCGAAGGAAGGCTATCCGATCTGGATGGACAACGCTTCG
The DNA here is from genome assembly GCA_943370615.1 of Rhizobium sp. Q54. Taxonomy (GTDB): domain Bacteria; phylum Pseudomonadota; class Alphaproteobacteria; order Rhizobiales; family Rhizobiaceae; genus Allorhizobium. The sequence goes on along the minus strand of CALRRQ020000025.1, from coordinate 30,611 downwards.
ATCCTGAAGGACGCCAAGAACGTCGACAACGCAAAGCTGTTCCTGAACTTCATCATGGAGCCGGAAAACGCAGCCCTGATTTCCGCCTTCGCCCGCTATGCGAACGGCATCAAGGGTTCGGACGCCTTCATGCCGGAAGACATGAAGACAGCGCCTGAAGTGAACATTCCGGAAGCGTCCAAGGCCGCCGGCAAGTTCAACCTCGCCTGCAAGCCGGAAGTCCAGGAAATCTACACCAAGATCTGGACCGAAATTCAGAAGTAACAGACCCGTACCCCAACACCACGACGACGGGAGAGCCCTCAGGCTCTCCCGTTGCAAGGATCCGCGTCCCATGACCACCGAATTCAAGACGATCTACGGCTTCGAGCGCAGCGACGTGACGATCGCCAACTGGCGCACCGCCCCCTATAGCCGCTGGTCGTTTCAGAACCTGCGCGAAATGGTCCCGACGACCGAGATCCGCGCGGCCGCCGAAGAACCGGAAACCGCTCTCGCCGCCTCGCCGCTCCTCGATGCGGCCCTGGAGACCGGGCTTGCCGGCACCGCCAATGCACGCGCCTTTCTCGACTATGCCCATACCGATGCCTTCGTCCTGATGAAGGGTGGCCGCATCGTCGCCGAACACTACGCGCCGCACACGCACGTGAATGCGCGCCACATCGTCTTCTCCGTCAGCAAGTCGCTGACCGCGCTGGTCTCCGCCGTGCTGCAGGAACAGGGCGTCATCGATCCGGACTGCCCGGTCGTCAGCCTGATCCCGGAAGCGAAGGGCTCGGCCTATGGCGACTGCAGCTTCCGCGACGTGCTCGACATGCGCGTCAGCCTCGACTTCGACGAGGCCTACCTCACCAAGGACGGCGCCTTTGCCCGCTATCGCCGCTCGACGCTGTGGAACCCGGCCGAGCCCGGCGCGCCGGTCGAAACCCTGACCGAATTCCTGATGACCCTGCAGAAGGCCGACCGCCCGCATGGCGGTCCGTTCTTCTATGCCTCGCCCAATTCCGACCTGCTCGGCATCCTGATCGAGCGCGCCTCCGGCCAGCGCTATGCCGACCTGTTCTCCGACCTCCTGTGGAAACCGCTCGGCGCGAAGAACCACGCGCTCGTCAGCGTCGATGGCGCGGGCACAGCCCGCTCGGCCGGCGGCGTCTGCGTCACGGCCCGCGACCTGGCCCGCGTCGGCCAGATGCTGCTCGACGGCGGGACCGCGAATGGCCGCCAGGTCGTGCCCACCGCCTGGGTCGAAGACATGCAGACCGCCGGCGACCCTGCCGCCTGGGCGGCAAGCCAGCCGACCATGCTGCCGAACGGCCGCTACCGCAGCAAGTGGTACCAGACGGGCGAGCCGGACGGCGCCTTCTGCGCCATCGGCATTCACGGCCAGTGGCTCTATGTCGACCCGTCGACCGAAACGGTGATCGTCAAGCTTTCGTCGCAGCCCAATCCGCTGGACGACGAACTCAAGCAGGACAATTTTGCCTTCTTCCGCGCCCTCAGCCGCATCGCCGCCTGACCGCCGAACATACCCTATCCAGGACTGACACCATGCCCCAGACCGCCGACCTAATCATCCGTAACGCCCGCGTTCTGACCATGGACGAGGCTTCCCCAAAGGCCGACGCCGTCGCCGTCGCCGGCAACCGCATCCTCGCCGTCGGCTCGAATGACGAGATCGCCGCGCTGGCTGGTCCGTCCACGAAGGTGATCAACGCCAAAGGCGCCACGGTTCTGCCAGGCTTCAACGAAGCCCACATGCACATTTTCCCCGGCTCGGTTTCACTGCGCCAGCTCAACCTGCACGGGGTGCAGGGTTTGGAACAGCTGAAGGCGGCGATCCGCGGCTATGCCGCTGCCAATCCCGACGAGCCGTTGCTGATGGGCTTCTCCGCCGACTACTCGATCATCGGTCTCGACGAACCCTGCACCCGCCACCATCTCGACGAGGCGATCACGGATCGCCCCTTCATGATGTTCGCCCCAGACCATCACACCGCCTGGGCGAACACGATTGCCCTTGAGAAGGCCGGCCTCTTGCACGGCAAAGACGTCGGCATTGGCAATGAGATTGTGATGGGCGAAGATGGCATGGCCAGCGGCGAACTGCGCGAGGGCAATGCCTTTGGTCCGGTCTCCGCACTCGCCTCGACCGGCGGCCGTGAGGAACTCGGCATGGTCACCGGCATGGACCCGGAGAACGTCACACCAGAACAATATGCTTTGGACCGGGCGATCCTCAAGAACGGCCTCGAATATTGCGCCTCCTGGGGCGTTACCTCGATCCAGAATTTTGACGGCAATCACTACCAGCTGCGTCTGATGCACGACCTGGAGCAGTCGGGCGAACTCCCCTGCCGCATCCGCATTCCCTTCCACATGAAGAACTTCATGGATCTCGCCGAACTCGACAAGGCGGCGGAATGGAAGAAGGAATTTGCCACCGACATGGTGCGCGGCGACTTCGTCAAGGTCTTCATGGACGGCGTGCTCGACAGCCAGACCGCCTTCATGCTCGAAGGCTACGGCGATCGCCCGGGCTACACCTATGAGCCCCTGTTCACCACTGAGGCCTTCAACGCGATCGCCACCAAAGCCGACGCGCTCGGCCTTCAGGTCGCCGTGCACGCGATCGGCAGCGCCGCCATCCGCCAGACGCTCGACGGCTACGAGGCGGCGGTCAAGGCGAACGGCAAGCAGGATCTCCGCCACCGCATCGAGCACATCGAGATCATCGATCCGACCGACATTCCGCGATTCAGGGAACTCGGCGTGGTGGCCTCCATGCAGCCGGTCCACGTTCCCGGCGGCACATGCTTCCCGCTCGAGCCGACCGATGCCCGCATCGGCGAGGACCGCTGGGAATATGCCTATGCCTGGCGCACGATGAAGGAGGCCGGCGCCCCGGTCGTCTTCGCCTCCGACTGGCCGGTCTCGCCGGTGTCGCCGTTCCAGTGCATCCAGGATGCGCTGACCCGCAAGCCGTGGAAGGATGGGCTGTCCGACCAGCGCTTCACGCTGATGGAATCGCTCGAGGCCTATACCGCGATCGGCGCCTGGGTCGAATTCATGGAAGACCGCAAGGGCAAGCTGAAACCCGGCTTTCTCGCCGACATCGTCATCCTGTCGCACGACATCGAGCATGTCGCGCCGGATCAGATCATGGATACGGTCCGCGCCGCGGTCACCATCTGCGACGGCCGCATCACCCACCAGGCGGCCTGAAGGCCGGCCTTCGGCGCGGGAACGCGATAGCCGCTTCCGCGCCCCAAAACCCCGAACCGAAGGGCGAAGGCGTCGCCCAGCCCCCAGCGTGTCGAAGACACCCAGCAAGACGGACGAACGGCCATGGACATCATCATTCGCAATGCACGCGTGCTCAGCATGGACGACGACGCGCCGCGTGCGCAGGCCGTGGCAATTGCCGGCAACCGGATCGCAGCCGTGGGCAGCGACGCCGAGATCGCAGCGCTGGTAACACCCACGACCCGCATCATCGATGCCGGTGGCGCCACGGTCATGCCAGGCTTCAACGAAGCCCACATGCACATCTTCGGCGGCTCCGTCGCGCTCAACGAACTGTCGCTGTTCGGGGTGAAGGGTTTCGATGATCTGAGCGCGGCGATCAGAGCCTATGCCGCTGCCAATCCGGATCTCGAACTTCTGGTCGGCCAGTCGGTCGACTACACGGTGCTCTCCGAAGAAGAACGCGTCACCCGCCACCATCTCGACCGCATCATCCCCGACCGTCCCTTCATGATGGTCGCGCCCGATCGCCACACCGCCTGGGCCAACACGATCGCGCTGGAAAAGGCCGGCATCCTGCATGGCCGCGATGTCGGCGTCGGCAACGAGATCGTCATGGGCGACGACGGTTTGGCCAATGGCGAACTGCGCGAGTCCAATGCCATGCGGCCGGTCGCCATCATGAGCGCGACCGGCGGCCGCGAAGGGCTGGGCGTCGGCACCGGCGGCGAGCCGGAGAGTGTCACGGCAGCCGAGCGCGCCGGCGACATCGCCGTGCTCAAGCAGGGCCTCGCCTACTGCGCCTCGCTCGGCATCACTTCGTTCCAGAACATGGACGGCAATCTCTACCAGCTCGAACTGCTGAAAGAGATCGAAGACACCGAAGGCCTGCCCGCCCGCGTGCGCATGCCTTTCCACATGAAGAACTTCATGCCGCTCACGGACATTGAGGACAAGGCCGCCGCCTGGCGCGCGCGGTTCGACACCGACAAGCTGCGCTGCAACTTCGTCAAGGTCTTCATGGACGGCGTCACCGAAGGCGAGACGGCGGTGTTCGTCGACGACTACGCCCACAAGCCCGGCTGGAAGGGCGAGCCGCTGTTTTCCGCCGAGCACTTCAACCAGGTCGCCGTCGAGGCCGACCGCCTTGGCCTGCCGGTCGCGGTCCATGCCATCGGCGACGGCGCTGTGCGCATGGTGCTCGACGGCTACGAGGCGGCGATCAAGGCCAACGGCAAGCGCGACAGCCGCAACCGCGTCGAGCACATCGAGGTCGTCCATCCCGACGACATTCCCCGCTTTGCCGAACTCGGCACGATCGCGTCGATGCAGCCCACCCACCCGCCGGGCTCGGCCGGGCTTCCCCTCGAACCCTACCTCACCTATATCGGCGAGGAACGCTGGACCTACGCATTTGCCTGGAAGACGCTGGTCGACGCCGGTGCCCGGATCGTCTTTGCCACCGACTGGCCGGTCTCGCCGCTGCCGCCGCTGTCGTGCATCCATGACGCCATGACCCGCAAGCCCTGGAGGGACGACATGCCCGACCACCGCCTGACGCTCGAAGAGACGCTGAAGGCCTATACCCGTACCAGCGCCTGGGTCGAGTTCATGGAAGACCGCAAGGGCATGCTGAAGCCGGGCTACCTCGCCGATGTGGTCGTGCTCTCCGGCGACATCGAAGCCGTCGCGGCCGAGGACATCGCCGCCCTGGCACCCAAATTCACGATCTGCGACGGTCGCATCACCTACGAGGCAGCCTGACGACACCATGAACGAAGAACGCCGCCCATCGATTTCACCGCCCGGCAAGACGCCGGGCGCCACCCGCAAGGGAATCGAGACCCGCGCCCGCATCATCCGCGGTGCGCTGGAGGCGCTGGAGAACGGCGGCATGGAGGCGCTGACGACGCGCAAGATCGCCGCCAGCGCTGGGGTCAAGCTGGCGACGCTGCACTATTATTTCGACAGCAAGGAAAGCCTGCTGCTGGCCGTGCTGGACGACCTGATCGCCGACATGGACACGGCCTATCGCCAGGAAATGCCCTTGCCGGCCGATCCGCTGGATCGCGTCGAGGGGTTGATCCGCGCCAGCTGGCGCTATGTCCAGCGCACCCGCAACAAGCAGCTCGCCCAGACCGAGCTCACGCTCTATGCGTTGAGGACGCAAGGCGCCGACTGGCTCGCAGCGCGCCAGTACGGTGCCTATATCGACTTCTACAGCAAGCTGATCTTCGATGGCATGGGGCAAATGACCGAGGAGCAGTCGCGCATCGGCAGCGCGGTCGCCCGCTTCATGCTGATCGGCATCGACGGCCTGATCCTGCAGAACTTCTCGCTCTATCGCGACGGCGACACCAATGAGGGCGTCGAGACCTTGGTGATCGCGACGCGCGACCTGCTACGCCGGCTGCAATCCGAAGCCGGGACCACGGCGGGCTGACCCCTCTGCCCGTGCCGTGCTAGGATGCCGGCAAAGCTTTCATCCAGCGGTCCAATCCATGCCCGACACCGCCCAGGCATCCCCTCGCCCTCCCCGCCCCAACCGGGTGACGCCCTTCGGCGGTCTCGAAGCCACGCCGGCGCGCGGCACGCTGATGGGCAATCGCGGCGACCTGCACGGACAGGACGGCGCGATCCGCCGGCACCATGTCGGCAAGGCCTGGATCTGCTGCACGCTCGCCGAGCGCAACGGCCGCCGCGTCGTCTTCGACACGAAAGGTCATTACACACCGCTCTTTTTCCTCGACGAAGCCGTGGCCTTCGCCGCCGGCCACCGCCCCTGCGCCGAATGCCGCCGCGGCGATTTCCTCCGCTTCAAGCGCCATTTCAACCGCGCCACGGGCCGCCTGGACGACCAGTTCGTCCCGGCCCGCGAGATCGACGCCCTTCTCCACCGGGAACGCCTGGACGGCAAGACCAAACGCCTCTACCGCGCGCCCTTCGCCGACCTGCCGGACGGCAGCTTCTTCACCATGGACTCTGCAGCGCAGACCCCGCTCCTGCTCTGGCAGGACAAGGCCTATCCGTGGAGCCACGCAGGTTATGCGGATCCTTTCACTTTGCCGGACCGGGCCGAGGTGACCGTCCTGACACCGCCCACGCTCGTTGCTGTCCTGCGTGCCGGCTATGCGGTCACACCCCGGCTCTGATCCTTCGGCGCGCGCCCAAGGCCGGCCGTAGACAATCTCCCCCCCTTGAGGGGAGATGTCGGCGAAAGCCGACAGAGGGGGGTATCCGCCAAGAAAAGCGCACGTGGGCGATACCGTTGGACCACAGCGCAAGTCGCCCCCCTCTGCCCTGCCGGGCATCTCCCCCTCAAGGGGGGAGATCGGCCGCCACTGCCGTCCCGCATAACGAAAAGGCCGGGCATCTCCGCCCGGCCTCCGTCATTCACACCTGCGTCTGATCCTACTTGATCATCGGCAGCAGTTCGCTGACCGACTTCTTGGCGTCGCCGTAGAACATCCGGGTGTTCTCCTTGTAGAACAGCGGGTTCTCGATGCCGGAATAGCCGGTGCCCTGGCCGCGCTTGGAGACGAAGACCTGCTTGGCCTTCCACACCTGCAGAACGGGCATGCCGGCGATCGGCGAGTTGGGGTCTTCCTCGGCCGCCGGATTGACGATGTCGTTGGAGCCTATGACGATGACGACGTCCGTGTTGGGGAAGTCCTCGTTGATCTCGTCCATTTCCATGACGATGTCGTAGGGCACCTTGGCTTCAGCCAGAAGCACGTTCATGTGGCCCGGAAGACGGCCCGCCACCGGATGGATGGCGAAGCGCACATCCTTGCCGCTGGCGCGCAGCTTGCGCGTGAGTTCGGAGACCGCCTGCTGTGCCTGGGCGACCGCCATGCCGTAGCCCGGCACGATAATGACGCTGTCGGCCTCGTTGAGCGCGTTGGCCACGCCTTCGGCATCGATTGCCACCTGTTCGCCGGCAATCTCCATCTGCGGGCCGCTCGTGCCGCCGAAGCCGCCGAGGATGACCGAGATGAAGGAACGGTTCATCGCCTTGCACATGATGTAGGACAGGATCGCACCCGAGGAGCCGACCAGCGCGCCGGTGACGATCAGAAGATCGTTGCCGAGCGTGAAGCCGATCGCCGCCGCCGCCCAGCCAGAATAGCTGTTCAGCATGGATACGACCACCGGCATGTCGGCGCCGCCGATGCCCATGATCAGGTGATAGCCGATGAAGAAGGCGAGCAGCGTCATCAGGATGACGGCCCAGATGCCGGCGCCGTTGAAATACATCACCAGCAGGATCAGCGAAGCGATCGCCGCACCGGCATTGAGCATGTGCCCGCCCGGCAGCTTCTTGGCCTTGCCGTCGACCTTGCCGGCCAGCTTGCCGAAGGCGACGACGGAGCCGGTGAAGGTGACCGCGCCGATGAATACGCCGAGGAAGACCTCGACCTTGAGGATCGCGACCAGAGCACCGCTCGGATCGGCCAGCTTGTGCGCGAGAACGGCGGCAAAGCCGGTCAGCGCATGGCGCGCCGTCTCGTCCATGCCGGCAACCCGGCCGAGTTCAAGCTCGGCATTGTAGCCGATGAACACCGCGGCGAGACCGACGAAGGAGTGGAGCGCCGCAACCAGCTGAGGCATCTCGGTCATCTGCACGCGCGATGCGACATAGTAACCGAGCACGGAGCCGCCGGCGATCATCACCAGGATGACGAACCAGTTGCCGACGTCAGGCCCGAAGACGGTGGCAGCAACAGCAAGCCCCATGCCGACAATGCCGTACCAGACGGCGCGCTTGGCGCTTTCCTGGCCGGAAAGCCCGCCGAGCGAGAGGATGAAAAGTACAGCCGCAGCAATATAGGCGGCGGAAACGATACCGATCGTCATGACCCTATCCCCCTCAAGACTTCTGGAACATGGCGAGCATGCGCCGGGTGACGAGGAAGCCGCCGACGATGTTGATCGTGGCGATCAGCACCGAAAGCGCGGCCAGGATGACGATAAGCCAGTTGCCCGACCCGACCTGCAGCAGGGCGCCGATGATGACGATGCCGGAAATGGCGTTCGTCACCGCCATCAGCGGCGTGTGCAGCGAGTGGCTGACATTCCAGATCACCGAGAAGCCGATGAAGCAGGCGAGCACGAACACGATCAGATGTGCCATGAACTCGGACGGCGCATAGGCGCCGACCAGCGCCATCAGCAGGCCGCCGATCACCAAGAGGCCGACCTGGTTGCGGGTCTGGACCTTGAAGGCGGCGACCTCCTTGGCCCGCTTCTCCTCCGGCGTCAGCTCCTTGACCTTTTCCTTCGGCTTGGCCGCGGCGATCGCCTGGATCTTCGGCGGCGGCGGCGGGAAGGTGATCTCGCCGTCCTTGGTCACGGTCGCGCCGCGGATGACGTCGTCTTCCATGTTGTGGACGATCATGCCGTCCTTGGCCGGCGTGAGGTCCGTCATCATGTGGCGGATATTGGTCGAATAGAGCGTCGAGGCCTGGGCCGCCATGCGGCTCGGGAAGTCGGTATAGCCGATGATCGTCACGCCGTTCTCCGAGACGATCTTCTGGTCCGGCACGGTCAGGTCGCAATTGCCGCCGCGTTCGGCGGCAAGGTCGATGACCACCGAGCCCGGCTTCATCGACGCCACCATGTCGGCGAGCCACAGCTTCGGCGCGTCGCGGCCGGGGATCAGCGCCGTGGTGATGACGATGTCGATCTCGGGCGCCAGCTCACGGAACTTGGCCAGCTGCTTCTCGCGGAATTCCGGCGAGGAAGGCGCTGCATAGCCGCCGGTCGCCGCCCCGTCCTGGGTTGCTTCGAACTCGAGATAGACGAACTGGGCGCCCATCGATTCGATCTGCTCGGCCACTTCCGGACGTACGTCGAAGGCGTAGGTGATGGCACCGAGCGAGGTCGCCGTGCCGATCGCGGCAAGACCGGCGACCCCGGCGCCGATGACCAGAACCTTGGCCGGCGGAACCTTGCCGGCCGCCGTCACCTGGCCGGTGAAGAAGCGGCCGAAATTATTGCCGGCCTCGATCACGGCGCGATAGCCGGCGATATTGGCCATCGACGACAGGGCGTCCATCTTCTGGGCGCGGGAAATGCGCGGCACCATGTCCATGGCAATGACATTGGCGCCCTTGCCCTTGGCCTGCTCGAGCAGGTCCTTGTTCTGGGCCGGATAGAAGAAGGAAATCAGCGTCTTGCCCGGGGACAGCCGCTCGACCTCCGTCGTTTCCGGCGGACGCACCTTGGCGATCACGTCGGCGCTGGCATAGAGCGCCTCGGCACCCTCGACCACCTCGACGCCGGCGGCGCGGTAGGCGTCGTCGGAAAACCCGGCAGCCCTGCCGGCTCCGCTTTCGATGATGCAGTCATAGCCCAGCTTTTTCAGCTGAAGCGCGCTGTCGGGGGTCATCGCGACGCGTGCCTCCCCCGCAAACAACTCCCGTGGCGAACCGATCTTCAAACCCGTCTCCCATCTCGCATTAGGCCAAAGTCGAACAATTTCGGCGTGAAAACGAGCAGAATGCGACAAAGCTGTCCAGCCCACTTTCCCCCTCATGTGAGGGTTTCGCGCGGATGATACGGCTCCGTCAACGAATAATTCACATCTATCGTCTTCTGCGGCGTTTGGCGCTCCTCAAGCTGCGCCCGAATGGAACAAATTCGCCTTTCGACGGTTCCCCCAGCGGTCATAAAAGAATGGAGAGCATCATGCTGCAATGGATTCTGATCTTCCTGGCGATTGCCGCCGTCGCCAGCCTTCTCGGCTTTCGCGGTGTTGCCGGCGCCTCTGCCGGGATCGCGAAAATTCTGATCTTCATCGTGCTGGTGATCTTCATCATCGCCCTGTTTGCCGGCGTGCTCGTGGTCGCCTGACCCCGAGCCACTGATGAAAAAAGAAAACCGTCGGCCTCACCGCCGACGGTTTTTTGTTGCCGCCACCCCGGTTCGCCGGCGTGGACAGATGCTTCAGATGAGCGGTCGCAGTTGCGGAATGCCGGGATTCCAGTTCGCCACGGCCTGCAGTCCCTCGGGATCGAGGATCTCGCAACCGCGGTCGAGCCATTGGATCAGCCCGCGCTCCGCCAGCTTGCGCAGCGTCTTGTTGGTATGGACGATCGACAGGCCGAGCGTATCGGCGACATGCATCTGCGTGACCGGCACGTGGCGGCGGTCCTCGTCGAGCAGCCCAGCATTGCGCCCGCGCTCGAACAGGAAGGCCAGCAGATAGGCGGCGCGCTCGGTGGCCGTGCGTCTCCCGACGCTGAGCAGGTGCTCGTCGAGAATACTCTCCTCCCGCGCTGCAAGCCAGGTCAGGTCGAAGGCAAGCCCCGCATGCTTCTCGAACAGGTTGAACAGTCGGCTTCGCTCGAAGACGCACAAGGTGACCGGCGTCAGGGCCTCGACGGAATGCTGCATCTCCGCCATGACCGCGCCCTGCAGGCCGACCATGTCCCCGGGAACGACATAGTTGAGGATCTGCCGGCGGCCGTCTTCGAGGATCTTGTAGCGAAACCCCCAACCTTCCAGTAATGTATAAAGATGAGCGCTGTGGGAACCTTCGACGATCACGGTCGCACCCGCATCGGCGTTGAGATCCCCGCGCTTGAAATGCGAGACGAATTCGAGTTCTTCGTTGCTGAACGGGCGAAAGTGCTTCCTCTGGCGCAAGGGGCATTCGAAACAGCTGACACGGACCGGGTTCTTGCGAGAGTCGCTTGCCATGCACTGTTCCCTTGTTTCAGCGCCGGATGAGGACCGGCGACTGCCCTGTCGGGCATGTCTTATTTAAATGACCTCCTTCGCCAAACGGCCGATAAGGCGCTTTGGCAAAAAAGGAACAGCCATGCCCAACCCGTCGCTACGCGTTCTCGTTGCGGAGAACCAATACCTGATCGCGATGGAAGTCGAGCAGATTCTCCTCGACGCCCTGGACTGCACCGTCACCATCGTGCCGCTTGCCCGCCTTGAGCAGCAGCTTGGGGACGGACAATTCGACATCGTCCTTTTCGACAGTGCCCCGATCCCCGCCGTCAACCTCGATCGGGCACGGCGGGTGAAGGAGAGCGGTGCCGCTGTCGTCATCCTGTCGTCCTATGACGACGTCGGCACGGAAGCATCCGGTATCCAGGCTTTCCCCGTGGTGGCAAAGCCCATCTTCGCAGACGAACTCATCCGCGCCGTCAAGACGGCGACGCGCGCCTCGGCCTGAGATCAGACGGCGAAGGCGCGCTTGGTCACGGCCGAACTATGGGCGTCCGGGCCGTAGTCCCCTTCGCCGCTCACGCCGAGAATTTCCTGCAACTTGTTACGGGCACGGTTGATGCGGCTCTTGATCGTGCCGACCGCGCAACCGCAGATCTCCGCGGCTTCCTCATAGGCAAACCCGGAGGCGCCGACCAGAATGATCGCCTCGCGCTGATCGCTCGGCAACTGATCGAGCGCCTTCTTGAAATCCTGCAGATCGAGCGAGCCATACTGCTGCGGATGCGTCGACAACTGCGCGGTGAAGAAACCGTCGCTGTCGGACACTTCGCGGCCGCGCTTCCGCATCTGCGAATAGAACTCGTTGCGCAGAATGGTGAAAAGCCAGGCCTTCATGTTGGTGCCCGGCTCGAAATGATCCTGCTTCGCCCAGGCCTTCATGATGGTGTCCTGCACCAGGTCATCGGCGACGTGATGGCGGCCCGTGAGCGACACGGCAAACGCACGCAGATTCGGCAGAGCGGCCAGCAGATCCCGCTTGAACGAGCGTTCGATGGACGTGGCGTCATCGGTCATTGGGCTGAATCCTTGATGCGAAGAGCCTCATCGGCCTGCTGCTCGGCCTGATCGAGTTTCTCGAGGAGGCTAAGGAACCGGTCGGGGATCGCTTCATCCTGCACCGACTGGTAGAGCTGGCGCAACTGCGTGGCGATGCCGGGCTGTGAATCAGCCATGACTTGTCTTTCCTTGGCTGATGGGTCGTCTGGTGAATTGGTCATGCTTTTCCAACGGGGTTATGTCTCTCATGGGCTCACAACGGCCAACCGGACCGAAGGTTCCGTAGTAGAACTGTTATTTTTCCATGCCTTTTCAAGGGGCAAACAGCATCGTTCGGCTATTGAAGATTTGCCATGGAACAAATCGCCCGAAGCCTCGTTCTCCTGCCATCGAAATAGGAGAACCGCCATGCTTTATTACGCCCTCGTCTTCCTCGTCGTCGCCCTGATCGCCGGTGTACTCGGCTTTGGCGGCATTGCCGGTGCATCCGCCGGCATCGCCAAGATCCTGTTCCTGGTGTTCATCGTGCTGTTCCTCATCTCGCTGGTCTCGCAGCTCTTCCGCCGCCGCGCCTGAGCCGAACAAGCCGTCAATCCAATCGAAAGAGCCGGGCCCGCCCCGGCTCTTTCCATTTGTACTTCCGTGTCTCCGTGCAAAGCGGCCCGCGAGGCGACACAACGCAAAAAATCCGCCTGAGCGGCGGATTGATGGAAGCGGCAATGTTGGGATGAGGCTAGATCAGCGCCGAACCGATCATCACGGCAAATGCCAGAAGGACCATCAAGACGACGATCACCGTCGAAGCGCGCCAGCGTGGCGGAACCATCGAACCCAGATCGGTGTCGAGTTTCGCCTTCTGCGCGACTTCGCGCGTCTGAAGGTCGATATGACGATCTCTTTCGGTGAAATTGTCGGACATCACTTTGCCTCCTCATAGCTCTCAAAGGGGCCTGCACCGGCTGTCATGGCGGTGGCGGAGAAGGCCTTGACGGCGACGCGGGCGTTGGACGTGGCGGTAAGCGCGGAGAGCTTGACGGGATCGATCGTGCGGCGGATCTGCCGGCCGGCGAGCAGTTCGGCGTTGACCGGTACACAGTCGCCGTAGATCAGCTTCGCCATGCGGCGCGCCTTGTCCATCTCGCTCGGCAGCGCTGCGCGACACTCAGCACCGGAAGTATAGGAGATGACGGCGACCGGCTCTTCGAGACAGCTGGTCTGCTGCGGATGACATGCAACGAGTACCATGAGGGCGGCAAGCGTATTCATCGACGTTCTCCTTGTTGGGAGGTTAACGTCGATGTTCGATGTAGGTTCCTTTGGAAGACCCGGAACGGCCTTGGTTCCGCCGTTTTCCAGCGATCAGACGACCGGCGGCGCGTGAATGATGTCGTGGATGTACTGCAGCTTGCCCAGCACCGGCGCCGACAGCACGAAGGGATAGAGATCCCGCTGGCCCATGCTGCGGTTGATGCTGTTGATGGCGATCGTGAGCGGCACCCAGGCGTCGAGCAGCACGCGCGCATTGACGGCGCGGTAGCTGTCGAACGTCGTGGTCAGCGACAGTTCCGGCGCATCGGTCTCGGGATGGGTCCTCAGCCCAAAGGCATCCGCCGTGTCGAGCGCGTCGACGATGTGGAAATAGTGCGCCCAGGTTTCGGCGAAATCTTCCCAGGGGTGGCTTGCCGCATAGGCGCTGACATAGGACTGCTCCCAGCCCGGCGCCGGACCTTGCGCATAATGCTGCTGGAGCGCCGCGTCGTAGTCCTGGCGCTCGTCGCCGAACAGGGCGCGAAAGCCCTCCTGGCCGTCCCGGTCGCGCACCAGCCGGTCCCAGTAATAGTGGCCGACCTCATGGCGGAAATGGCCGATCAGCGTGCGGAACGGTTCGCCGAGCGAAACGCGCCGCGCCTCCCGCTCCGCATCAGAAGCCTCGGCGATGTTGAGCGTGATCAGCCCGTTGGCATGACCGGTCAGTACCGGAGTCCCGGTCTCGTTTTCGTCGGCGAGGAATTTGAAGCCCAGCCCGTTCGTCGGGTCGTCGGCGCGGCTCACCAGCGGCAGTCCGAAGCGCATCAGCGAATAGAACAGATAACGTTTCGCCAGCTCGATGCGCTGCCAGTTCTCGACGTTCTGCTGGGTCGACAGATTGGGAATGGTCAGGTTGTGCCGGCAGGCCACGCAAAAGCCCCCCGCATGACCGTCCTCGACGAGCCAGTTGCAGGCGCCCATTTCGGCATTGGCACAGGGCGTGAGAAGCGTCTGCGGCTCGGCCGGGTCGCGAAAGGCCCCGCCGTCCGGCTCAATCGCAACCATGTCGAACCGACTCGGGCGATAGGCCAGCCGCATGCCGCAACTGACGCAGCCGCTGTTGTCGAAGTGGACGACATTGGCGCAATTGGAGCAGTGGAAGATACGCATTCGAGGTTCCTGTGACGAAAGGAGGCGCGGAAGGAAGGGGATGGCGGAGACGACAAGCATGGAAAGCCCGGCGCGCGCCGGACCGACCGGATAAAGTCGTCAAACCACGAAACGTTCCGCGGCAGTTCGCCTATTCGTAGATTTCTTGCGGGAACGTCAGATCATAGCGAACCTGGTCGCGCTCGACGCGGTGGTGTGCATGGCCGTTGACCGAGGACGGGACGACACGTTCAAGCACGGTACTGCCGAACCGCGCCGTCTTTGCCGCCGCGATCGCCTCCTCGTTGAGCGGGCCGACCGGCTCGATCCAGGTCATGCGGATCTGCGGTCCGCTGCCCGTGTCGATCCGTTCGCAGCTGATCTCGATCGGCCGCCGGCGGGCGAGGAAATCGCCGTGGCTCACCGCGTTGACGATCAGTTCGTGCAGCGCGAGACCGATATGCAGCGAGGCGTTCGGAGTGAGCAGCACGTCCTCGCCGGACACCTTCACCAGATCGGCGTTCTCCTGCACGTAACGATCCACCTGCTGCTTCAGCAGGTCACGGAAATAGGCGCCGCGCCAGCTGGAATCGGTGATGAGGTCCTGCGATTGCGACAGGGCGTGCAGCCGGCCGCGGAACTTGCCGAGGAAAGCCTCGAGCGTTCCCGAATGGCGCGCGGTCTGCGACGCGATGCTCTGGATGATGGCGAGCAGGTTCTTGGAGCGGTGACTGACCTCGCGCAGCAGCGCCCTGAGCAGCCGCTCCCGCCGGCGATCCTCCGTCCGGTCCATCACCACGGTGAGCATGTTGATTTCCTGGCTGCTCATCTCGACGACACGACAGCGGAATTCGAAGTAGGTGTCGTCCCCGGCTTCGATTTCCAGTTCGGCGCGATCGCCGGGCTTGGTCAGCCCGGCCTTGAGTTCCTGGAGCCGGGCGCCGATCTCAGCGCCGAAGATCCCGTCGTCGCTCGGGCGCTGGCCCGGCTTCAGCGACCAGCGCGCCGGCAGCGTGGTGATGCAGATATACTGGCCATCGCTATCCTGCAGGATCAGACTGGCACTCATGTCGATCAGGGCGGTTATGAAGAATTCGCGCAGCTTGTCGTCGCCGCGCTCAGGTTCAAACCATGTCAACCGATGTACCAACTTCTCACTCCGCCGCTGCTCGGCTACCCGCTCTTGGCCTTTGGGCCTTCATGCCCCGGACGTGCGGAGCGCTCCCGTCTCCCGGTCCCTCCGAGACGCGCTCAGGCGCCCTCGGCCACCCGCTCGTTGAAGAACAGCGCCTGGCTGATGAGCGCCTTGACCATGTCGGGATTGAACGGCTTGGTCACGAGGAAGGCCGGCTCCGGACGCTCGCCGGTCAGCAGGCGTTCCGGGAAGGCCGTGATGAAAATGACAGGCACGGTGTCGACCTTGAGGATGTCGTTCACCGCATCGATGCCCGAGCTGCCGTCGGCGAGCTGAATGTCGGCGAGCACCATCTTCGGATTGGTGCGCTTGTAGAGATCGACGGCTTCCGCATGGGTACGGGCGATGCCGGTGACGCGGTGGCCGAGGTCCTCAACCATCTGCTCGATATCGAGCGCGATCAGCGGTTCGTCCTCGATGATCATGATGTCTGTCGCCACCTGGCGCGAAATCTCTCTCGATGCCTCGTTGAACAGCGCATTGAACTGCGCCTCGTCGACACCCAGCACCTCGGCCGCTTCGGACGGCGAGAATCCTTCGACCGTGATCAGCAGGAAGGCATGGCGCGCGCGCGTCGGAACGCTCGCGAGATTGGCCGCCGCGCGTTTTTCCCAGGCGAAGGGAGAGGAGATCTCCGGAATTTCGACATGGGTGGAATCGAACAGCTTGACGAACAGCTTATAGAGAGAAACGCGGTCGTTGGCGCCTTTTGGGAAGATCGAGATGTCGGCGATCAGCGCTTCGAGCACCGCCGCGACATAAGCGTCTCCGGAAGTCTGTGAGCCGGTGACGGCTCGTGCGTATCGCCGAAGATAGGGCAGGTGAGCGGCAACGCGGGCAGTAAGAGACATGCGGTTTCTCCAATTGAATACAGTATGGGTGCGGACTGGGCTGAAAACGCGCCTCCGGAAAAAAAGTTCCGCCTGTAAGGAACTTTTTTCCGTTGACCCACTTAATAGACTAATCTCGATTTCGACTAGGGGACAAACGGGGCTTAATGACAATGCCGGATAAGAAATCCGAACCGGGCAAACAGCCCGACGCTGCCGGGTCGCGCAAGCAGGATGCCAATGCCATGATTGCCCAAAGGCTCCGTGGATACTATGACAGCATCATCGACGAAGGCACGCCGCCGGCTTTTCTCGACCTGCTGGAACGGCTCGACAAGGCGGAGCGCGGCGAAAAAGACTGAACCGGGTCCGCACCATGATCCCATCCTTTCCGCCTTGACCCCATTCCCTCTGCCGAAATCTGTCAACTACGGTCGCGAGGGCGTCTCCCAAAGCCGCGACTACGGGCCAGCACATAGACCAGGCTGGACACCATCAGCGTCGTGACGATCGGGCTTTCCCGCATCATGCCCGGCAACTCGGCCACCAGCCGGGCTGTGACCGGATCAGGACCGCGCGCCGCCATAGCTGCCTGTCTCTCCAGCATGAGCCGCTCGGTTCGCCGGTTGAGCACGGCGACGATCGCCAGCACGACCAGCGCTCCCGCCATGGCCGCCGCCGCAACCACGAGAGCTGCCGCCACCGGTCCGGCTTCCGCCGCGACATAGAAGGCCAGCGCCATAACCAACGCCACATAGGCGGTCAGCAGGAACACTGTGGCGATCAGCCCGCCGATGGTCTTGCGCTTGACCTCGACGGCGGTCGTCGCGACATTTCCCAAGGCCAGAACGGCGATCTGCTCGATCAGTCCTCGCATCGATCAGCGCCGCGTCAGCAGGGCGGCGACGAAACCGACGCCCGCTGCGATGGCGATCGCCTGGAGCGGCTTGTTGCGAATATGCGCCTCAAGATCCTGCTCGGCAGAAACCAGGGTGCTGCGCGCGCTTTCCACATATTGCGCGGAAGCGTCCGCTGCTTCCGCGCCGAGCTGGGTCGCCCGGTTGCTGGCTTCCTTGAGCTTGCCCGTGCCGAACGAGGCGACGGTCTGCGTCAGCGCGGCAATGTCGCGACGCAGGTTCTCAAGTTCGGCCTGCACGTCGCCGGCGCTTGCGCTGGTTGCGATTTCCGCTTCGTCGATGAGGCTATCCGCCTTTGCCTTCGCCTTGTCCGCCATGGATACAGTGGCCATCAGAAATCTCCTTGTGATCTGCTTCGTGCTGAAAACGTCCCAACCGCCGATCGGTTCCCGATTTTGTAGGCCGTACGCCGATAGCGCGCAAGACGGATGGCGCGGCTCCGGCGGACGCATTGTGCCGCACCGTCCGTTCTTTTCGCATGTGCGAGAAAATTTGAGGCGACCGCCGGACAATGCGCGGAACCTAACCCCGCTCGTCGCGTTATCGGACCGAGGACAACGGCCTCTACCGTGACCAACCGAGAAGGAGATCGACATGAACTGGAATCAGATCGAAGGCAATTGGGAGCAGTTCAAGGGCAAGGCCCAGGTTCAGTGGGGCAAGCTCACCGGCGACGACATGGATGTGATCGCCGGCAACCGCAAGCAGCTCTCTGGCAAGATCCAGGAAGCCTACGGCAAGACCGAAGAAGAAGCCGAACGCGAAATCGACACCTGGCTCGGTCGCCACTAAGACTTTCCGCCCCTATTCGAAGGCCCGGGATATCCGTCCCGGGCTTTTCTGCGTCCGGCGTGGTCGTGTGGGGCGGCTCCCGCAGGTCAGGCGGTGTCGACGGCCTGGCGCCACTGCCGGCAATAGTGGGCGAGTGCCGGGTCGGCGGCAATCGAGAGCTCCTCGTCGGGCTGAAGCGCAATGCCGGTCAGCAGGCCCGCCCCTTGCGCGGTGCCGGTCGGGGCTGCGCCCGGCAAGACGATGACCGCGCGGTCGGCGGCCGTGGCAAGGGCACGCAGATAGATCCCGTTTGCGGCAAAGGGTCCTTCGACGACGATCGGGCCGCGATTGCCGATGAGTTCGAGGCAGGTCGCCGACATCATCGCGGCATAGAGCGAGGCGGCGACCCGCCGCTCGGCAGGCGTTTCCGCCACGCCGAGCCATTCCATCCTACGCCCCGGATAGGGCCCCGAGCCCGCCGCGACATTGGGCAGCACCATCACCGAACGCGACACGACGGCCGCCAGCGCCTCGTCCAGCTCTGTCTCGCTCGCCGGCTCGAGCGTCTCCGTCAGCATCTCGTATTCCCGGCCGCCCATGAAGCGTGCCGAGGGTACGGCACGGCCGAAGGCATCGACATTGGCGAGCGTGTCACGGCTCGGATCGAGCCCGGAAAGATTGCCGCCGACGGCAAAACACACCACCCATGTCCCGGTCGAAACGACGGCAAAGGGCGCCTCCCGGCGCATGAGGTGCGGCAGCAGCGAGGCGTTGGAATCGTGGATGCCGCAATGGACCGGCACCGGCACCTTGAAACCGATGCGTTCGCAGATCTCCGGCAGGAGCGGTCCGAGCGCATCGAAGGCCGGCCGCACCGGCGCCATCAACGAACGGATGTCGAGCCGGTCGACCAGCGGCGAATAGGTCCCCTCGCCCGGCAGCCAGAGATCGGTGTGGCAACCAAGCGACGTCGCCTCGTTGGCGACGACGCCGGTCAGGCGGAAGGCCCAGTATTGCGGATAGGTGAGAATGGTCGCAACCCGGCCGAAATAGTCGGGAAAAGCGGCCTTCTGGAAATGCAGTTGCGCACCGAGATTGAGACCGCCGGAAAGCCTGGGCGAGCACGTCTCGGCAAAGTCCGGGCGCAGCCGGTCATAAGCGTCGCGAATGGCTTCAGGGTATTCGAACTCATAGTCGAGCACGGGCAGTGCCAGCCGCCCCTGCGCGTCGAGAAGGGCGGCACTCGCGCCGTGCGTGGTGATCGAGATCGCCTCGAAGCCCGGGGTGCTGGCGAACTCCGTAAGCGCGGAAAGGATGAAGTTCCACAACGCCTCGACGTCATAATGCGGATACGGCGCAGCGGCGATCACCCGATTGGGCGTCCTGCACACCGCGATTTCGGCCCCGCTCGTTCCGTCGAGCACGACGACCTTGGCATTGGTCTTGCCGATATCGATGACCACCACGCGGGCATGTTTGGAGGCGGTCATGGCAGATGGAACACCGTGACGAGATCGGTCGCGACCGGCGAATTGTCCGGGTTGCTCTCCATGATGTCGGCCATATGTGCCCACCAGCGCTTCATCACCGGATGCTCCGGCAGGCTCGCCATGGTGTGGTCCTTCGGCCGGCTGAGAACGCCGAACAGAATGTTGGTCTCGCGGTCGAGATGGATCGTGTAGTCGCTGACGCCCGCCTCGTGCAGCAGGTCGACTAGGTCCGGCCAGATCTCGTCATGGCGCTTCCTGTATTCCGCCTCCATGCCGGGGTGGAGCTTCATCTTGAAGGCGTGTCTTTCGAGCTCGCTCATCGTGCCGCCCTCGCATTGCGGATGCGCCGGCCGATGATCGGCAGCGCGATGGTGACGATCAACAGCAGGCCGATGAAGATCGACATGACGATGCCCGGCACGTTGAGCAGGCCGAGGCCGAAGGTGACGAGCCCCATGACGAAGGCGGCGATCACCACGCCGGCGATCGTGCCGGCACCGCCGAGGATCGATACCCCGCCAAGCACCACCATGGTCACCACTTCGAGCTCCCACCCTTGCGCGATCGACGGACGGGTCGAGCCGAGGCGCGAGGTGAGGCAGACGGCGGCAATGCCGCTCATCAGGCCGGTGAGCAGGAAGAGGATGAACTTCACACGCTCGACCGGAATGCCGGAGAAGCGCGCGGCCAGCGGATTGTTGCCGATCACATAGACCTGCCGGCCGAAATTGGTCGCGTGCAGCAGCACGGCGAACAGTGCGGCCATGACCAGGAACAGCACGAACTCGAAGGAGAACACCCAGAAGACATAGCCCTGGCCGAAGAAAGCGAAATCGGCCGGATACTTGCCATAGGCCTGGTCGCCGAGAACGATATAGGAAATGCCGCGGAACAGGCTCATCGTGCCGATGGTGACAACGATCGACGGCAGTTTCAGCCCGGCCACCAGGATGCCGTTGAAGGCGCCACAGGCAAGCCCGGTGCCGATCCCGATCGCCACCAGCCCCGGCGCGCCGATGCCCATCTGCGCGGCATAACCCATGGCGGTGGAGGCGAGCGCGATGATCGCGGCGACCGAAAGGTCAATCTCGCCGGCGATGATAAGCAATGCCATGGCAAAGGCGATCATCGCCTTTTCGGTGAAGTTGAACGTGGCGTCCGACAGGTTCCAGGCGTCGAGGAAATAGGGCGAGGCCAGAGAATTGGCGATGAAGATCACCACCGCCACGCCGAACAGAAGCACTTCCCAGCTACCGAGCAGCCGCTTGAACGGCGTGCCCAGCCGGTCGGGGATCTGGCGGCGGGTGATCGTGGTTTCGGAAGTCGCGGTGCTCATGCGGTCACCTCCTGGCTGTCCTTGGCTGCGCGGTCACGCAGGATGATGCGGCCCTTCTTGGCCTCGGCCCGGGCATTGAAGACGACGGCAAGCACGATGACCACGCCGGAGATCGCCATCTGGGCAAAGGGCGAGATGCCGATGACCGGCAAGGCATTCTTGATCACGCCGAGGAACAGCGCCCCGAGCACAGTGCCGATCACCGAGCCGATGCCGCCGGCGATCGACACGCCGCCGATGACATTGGCGGCCACGCTGTCGAGTTCGAAGCCGGCTGCAATGTCCACATAAGCGACCGCATAACGCGAGACCCAGAGATAGCCCGACAGACCGGCGAGCGCGCCAGACAGCACGAAGGCGAGGAAGCGCGCGCGTCCCACATCGATGCCGGCATAGACCGCCGCCGTCGGATTGCCGCCCGCGGCATAGGTCGAGCGGCCGAAGGGCGTGCGGGTGAGCACGAACCAGATGAGGAAGACGATGACGATCGCCGCCCAGGACAGGATCGGCATGCCCAGCACGCTGATGCGCGGCAGGCCGAGGAAATCCGGCGTCATCTGGTGCGCGTTGACCCAGCTGCCGCCCGAGAGCACGAAGGCCATGCCGCGATAGATGGTGAGCGTGCCGAGCGTGACGACGATCGGCGGAATCTGCAAAAGCCAGACGAGAAAACCGTTGATCGCCCCGAGGGCCGCACCGATGCCGATCGCGATCACGATCAGCAGCGCCAGCGGCAGGCCGGGATAGGCGGCATCCAGCATGGCAACCGCCATGCCGGTAAAGGCAAGGTTGGCGGCGACCGACAGATCGATCGACTTGGTCAGGATGACGGTCATCTGGCCGAGCGCCAGGATGATCAGGATCGAGGTGTCGTTGAAGATCGTCGCCAGATTGCCCGGCGTGGCGAAATTCGATGCCCGCGTCGAGAAGCCGGCGATCATCACGACAATGATCAGCGCCAGCAGGATTTCGCGGTTCTTGAGAAGCCGTTGCATGTCGAATGTCCTTAGCGGTTGCCGGTGGCGGCGCGCACCAGCGTCTCGGCGGTCAGTCCGTCGCGGTCGTAGAGCCCGGCCATCAGCCCCTCGTGCATGACCAGCACGCGGTCGGACATGCCGAGGATCTCAGGCAGTTCCGACGAGATCATGATGATCGACAGCCCCTCGCCCGCGAGTTCGGAGATGAAGCCGTGCACGGCCGCCTTGGAGCCGATGTCGATGCCCTTGGTGGGCTCGTCGAGAATGATGACCTTCGGCTGCGTGGCGAGCCATTTGCCGATCACCACCTTCTGCTGGTTGCCGCCCGACAGCGTGCCGACCGGCACCGAGAGTGCGGCGGCGCGCAGGTCGAGCCTCTCGGCATATTTGCGGGCAAGCGACAGTTCGTTGACCACCTTCAGGAACCCGCGCGCCGAGGTGCGCGCCAAGGACGGCAGCGACATATTCTGGTAGATCGGCATTTCGAGCGCCAGCCCGTGGCGGCCGCGCTCTTCCGGCACGTAGACGATGCCCGCAGCGATCGCGTCGGCCGGCGTGCGGATCGCGATCTCCCGGCCTTCCAGCGTGAGCCGGCCGGATGCCGGCGCGGTGATGCCGAACAGCGACTGGCAGAGTTCCGAGCGCCCGGCACCGATCAGCCCGTAGACGCCGAGGATTTCGCCCTTTTTCAGGTCGAAGGAGATGTCGCGGAATTCGGTGTCGTGGCAATAGCCCTCGACCGAAAGAACCGTAGCGCCAATCTTCGCGGCGACCTTGGGGAAGACATCGTGCACGTCGCGGCCGACCATGAGCCGGACGATCTCGTCCTGCGGCGTGGCCTTCAGCGCACCGGAACCGACCATCTTGCCGTCGCGGAACACGGCATAGTTTTCGGCGATTTCGTAGATCTCGTCGAACTTGTGGCTGATGAACAGGACCGCCTTGCCCTGGCGCTTCAGGCCCTCGACGATGCGAAACAGGTCGTCGATCTCCTTGCGCGACAGGGCCGCCGTCGGTTCATCCATGATGACGATCCGGGCCTCGACCGACAGCGCCCGGGCGATCGCCACGAGATGGCGCTGGGCGATCGACAGGTCCTTGAGGCGAATGGTCGGGTCGATGCTGCTTTCGAGTTCGGCCAGCAATTGGCGGGCGCGCTGGTTGATGGTCTTCCAGTCGATCAGGCCGAAACGCGTGCGCGGCGCATGGCCGAGAAAGATGTTCTCTCCGACGGTCAGTTCGTCGAACAGCACGGTTTCCTGGTGGATCGCGGTCACGCCCGCATCGATCGCATCTTGCGCATTGGCAAAGGCGATCGGCCGGCCATCGATCAGGATCTCGCCCTCGTTCGGCCGGTAGATCCCGGTCAGGATCTTGACGAGCGTCGACTTGCCGGCCCCGTTTTCACCGATCAGCGCCGTCACCTTGCCGGGATAAAGCGCGATGTTCACCCCATCGAGCGCCTTCACCCCCGGAAAGATCTGCGAAATGCCGCGCATTTCGAGAATGGGCGTGTCGGCGGCCAGCGGCGCGGTGTCGAGAGGTTTGGCTTGAACGGTCATGGTCTTTTCAGGTCCTGTGGGCCCCTCATCCGCCTGCCGGCACCTTCTCCCCGCAAGCGGGGCGAAGGACGCAAGCCACATGGCGTCATCCTATCATCGGGGCACGTCCCCTCTCCCCGCGTGCGGGGGGAGGGCTAGGGTGAGGGGCAACAGCCCCCGAACTCGGGAATGCCAGATCAGAAGATCTTCGAGAACTCGTCGATGTTCGACGAATTGTAGACGAAAGGATCGGCCATGGCGGCTTCGCCGTTGTCGCCCACCTTGATCTTGCCCATGCGACCGGCTTCGATTTCCGCGCCCGGCGCGCCGTCGGTGTCGCCCTTGACCAGGTGATAGGCGATCTGGGTGGCCGAATAGCCGAGGTCGATCGGGTTCCAGATGGCGAATTCCTTGGTCGCGCCCGACTTGATGGCGCCGGCCATTTCAGACGGCAGGCCAAGGCCGGTCACGAAGACCTCACCGATCTTGCCGGCATCCTTGACGGCCTGCGAGGCGGCCAGCACACCGACGGTCGTCGGAGCGACGATGACCTTGACGTTCGGCGAGGACGACAGAAGGCCGTTGGCTTCGCGGTAGCTCTTGTCGGCCAGGTCGTCGCCGTAGACGGTCGTGGTCAGGTTGAGGCCCGGGAAATCCTTCAGCTGCTTCTTCATTTCCTCGATCCAGATGTTCTGGTTGGTCGAGGTGGTGGTCGCCGACAGGATGGCGAAGTCGCCCTTGCCGCCTTCGAGGTGGTTGGCGGCGAGCTGCAGACACATCTTGCCGATCAGCTCGTTGGACGACGGGTTCAGGTGCATGATGCGGCCTTCGGCGGCAACGCCCGAATCCCACGAGATGACCTTGATGCCGCGCTGGGCGGCCTTCTTCAGCGCCGGAACGACGGCGTCCGGATCGTTCGCCGAGATCGCGATGGCGTCGACGCCCTGTGCGATCAGCGAGTTGATGACTTCGATCTGGCCTTCGGCCGTGGTCGTCGTCGGGCCGGTATAGATGATCTCGACGCCGCCGAGTTCCTTCGCGGCTTCCTCGGCGCCCTTGTTGGCGGCCTCGAAGAAGCCGTTGCCGAGCGACTTGACGACGAGTGCGATCTTCATGTCGGCCGCGTTGGCACCGGATGCCATTGCCATGGCGGCAAGGGCAACACCGGCGAGCAGTGTCTTGGACAGTTTCATTTGGTCTTCCTCCCAGGTTGATGGACTGCTTTGAACTCCCCACGCGGCCGGATCACATCATGCGACCGACGTGGTATCCTCCTTCTCGGCCGAAGCCATCGGCTTGACCGTTATGAGCTTGATGCCGGCATCGGTGACCATGGCGGCCGCCTCGTCGGGAATCTTGTCGTCGGTGATGATCGTCGAGACGTTGTCGAGCGGGCACAGGATCAGGCTGGAGCGCTTGGCGAACTTGCTGGAATCCACCATGACGATCAGTTCGTCCGCCTGGCGCACCAGCTTCTGCTCGCTCTGGATCACCAGCGCGTCCGACTCCATCACGCCATGCGCGTTGATGCCCTGTGCCCCGATGAAGATGCGCCGCGCATAGAAATTGCGGATCGCGTCATTGTCGAAGGGCGAGAGGATCAGGCTCTGGTCGCGATAGATCGCCCCGCCCGGCACCGAAACGGTGCACTTCGAATGCTTCACCAGATGCTCGGCGATGGCGAAGGAATTGGTCATGACCTGCAGGCGGCGCGCCGACATGAAATGCACCATCTGGAAGGTCGTCGTGCCCCCGTTGATGATGATCGAATCGCCTTCCTCGCACAGATCGACGGCGGCGCGCGAAATTGCGCGCTTCTTGTCGATATTGACCGATTCCGAAACGCGGAACGGTCGCGCGGCGAGATTTCCGAGCTGCGGCGGATGCACCGCCTCGGCCCCGCCGCGAACCCGGCGGAGCTTTCCCTGCACGTGAAGCGCGGCGATGTCGCGGCGGATCGTGGCTTCCGAAGCCTCGGTCAGCTCGGCGATATCCTGCACGGTGATGACCGGCTTTTCCTGGATCGCGCTTAATATGATGCGATGACGTTCGCGTTCGTGCATGGGCTCCTCCTGAGCGTGATTTATCCGGATTGCTTTTATGCTGTCAATCACAAACGATCAAAAAAGATAATGTTGCGTCGCACAATGAATGTTTGTGATCGAAATTGATTGACAACTATCGACAGGATGCGCGATACCGTCGACCAGAAGGAGATGGGCCGCCTTTGCGCGCCGCCCATGAATCGACATGCACAGGGAGGAAGCAATGACGGGCCAAACCCGCCTTCTCGAAAACCGTTGGGACGACGCTTACGCCGCAAAGCTCGACGAGCCCGGCAAGCTGCTCTACCGCTCCAATCTGTTGGGCGCCGACAAGCGCATCACCAATTACGGTGGCGGCAACACTTCGGCCAAGGTCATGGAAACCGATCCGCTGACCGGCGGGAAGGTTCGCGTCATGTGGGTCAAGGGCTCCGGCGGCGACGTCGGCACGATCAAGCTCGACGGTTTCTCCACCCTCTACATGGACAAGCTGGAAGCGCTGAAGACGCTCTACAAGGGCGTCGAGGACGAGGACCGCATGGTCGGCTTCCTGCCGCATTGCACCTTCAACCTCAACCCGCGCGCCGCCTCGATCGACACGCCGCTGCATGGTTTCGTGCCCTTCACCCATGTCGACCACATGCATCCCGACGCGATCATCGCGATCGCCGCGTCGAAGAACTCGAAGGAGCTGACGAGCAAGATCTTCGGTGCCGACATCGGCTGGCTGCCCTGGCGCCGTCCGGGCTTCCAGCTCGGCCTCGACCTTGAAGCCTTCGTCAAGGCGAACCCGACCGCCAAGGGCGTCGTGCTCGAAAGCCACGGCCTGTTCACCTGGGCGAACGACGCCAAGGACTGCTACCTGCTGACGCTCGAGATCATCAACAAGGCGATCGAGTGGTTCGCCAATGAAACCGAAGGCAAAACCATCTTCGGCGGTGCCGTCGCCAAGAGCCTGCCGGAAGCCGAACGCCGCGCGATTGCCGCGAAGCTCATGCCGGAAATCCGTGGCCGGATCGGCAAGGCGGAGCGCAAGCTCGGTCATTTCGACGACCAGGCCGCCGTGCTCGAATTCGTCAATTCGAAGGACCTGAAGCCGCTAGGCTCGCTCGGCACCTCCTGCCCCGACCACTTCCTGCGCACGAAGATCCGTCCGCTGATCGTCGATTTCGATCCGGCTAAGCCCGATGCGGACGCCGTGATCGCCGGCCTCGACAAGGCGCTCGAAGACTACCGCGCCGACTACACGCGCTATTACGAGACCTGCAAGCACGACAACTCGCCTGCCATGCGCGACCCCAATCCGGTCATCTTCCTCGTGCCCGGCGTCGGCATGCTGTCCTTCGCCAAGGACAAGGCGACCGCCCGCATTGCCGGCGAATTCTACGTCAACGCCATCAACGTCATGAAGGGTGCCTCGACGGTCTCCGAATATCAGGGCCTGCCCGAACAGGAAGCCTTCGACATCGAATACTGGCTGCTCGAGGAAGCCAAGCTCCAGCGCATGCCGAAGCCGAAATCGCTGGCCGGCCGCGTGGCCTTTGTCACCGGCGGCGCCGGCGGTATCGGCCGGGCAACGGCAGAACGCCTGATGTCCGAAGGCGCCTGCGTGGTGCTCGCCGACATCGATGCCAATGCCTTGGCCGACACGATGGCCGATTTCTCCCAGCGCTACGGCGGCGATAGCGTTCGCTCCGTCACGCTCGACGTGACGAAGGAAGA
Organism: Rhizobium sp. Q54; assembly: GCA_943370615.1. GTDB lineage: Bacteria > Pseudomonadota > Alphaproteobacteria > Rhizobiales > Rhizobiaceae > Allorhizobium. The sequence goes on along the minus strand of CALRRQ020000025.1, from coordinate 3,405 downwards.
GGCCGTCACCTCGACCTTCGCGGAAGCCTGCGTCGAATTCGGCGGCGTCGACATTCTCGTTTCCAACGCCGGTATCGCCTCCTCCGCTCCGGTCGAGGACACCACGCTTGCCATGTGGAACAAGAACATCGACATCCTGGCGACGGGCTATTTCCTCGTCTCCCGCGAAGCCTTCCGCCTGTTCCGCCGTCAGGCGATCGGCGGCAATATCGTCTTCGTCGCGTCGAAGAACGGCCTCGCCTCCTCGCCGAACGCATCCGCCTACTGCACCGCCAAGGCCGCCGAGATCCATCTCGCCCGCTGCCTGGCGCTCGAAGGCGCAGACGCCGGCATCCGCGTCAACACGGTCAATCCGGATGCGGTGCTGCGCGGCTCGAAGATCTGGAACGGCGAATGGCGCGAACAGCGTGCGGCTTCCTCGAAGATCGAGGTCACCGATCTGGAAGAACACTACCGCAAGCGTTCGATGCTGAAGCTCAACGTCTTCCCCGAGGACATAGCCGAGGCAATCTACTTCCTCGCCTCGGACCTCTCCGCCAAGTCGACCGGCAACATCATCAATGTCGATGCCGGCAACGCCCAGAGCTTTACGCGCTGACCAAGCCTCCCAAGCCCGCCACGGCGCAAATGCCGTGGCGGTGGCCGCTATTTCCGCAGGATCACCCAGATGGCGTGAATGATCCCCGGAACATAGCCGCACAGGGTCAGCAGTATGTTGAGCCAGAAATGCAGGCCGATGCCGACCTGCAGGAAGACGCCGACCGGCGGCAGGATGATGGCGAGCAGTATGCGTATGACGTCCATGAATGCCCCATTTTGCAATGATCGAATTGACGTAGAACGCGGACGGACGACAATCGTTCGCGGGGAGGAGAGATAACATGACGGACAGCCAGATTTCGTCGGACCTGATCGGCGCCGAGAACGACAAGCGCGCGGCCGCGCTCAAATCCGACTATGCGGCGCTCGGCGAAAAGCTCGCCCGCGGCAATGTCGACATCGAAACGGTCACCGCCAAGGTCGCCGAGTTCTTCGTCGCCGTCCCCTCCTGGGGGGTGGGCACCGGCGGCACCCGCTTTGCCCGTTTCCCGGGCCTTGGCGAACCGCGCCATATCTTCGACAAGCTCGACGACTGCGCCGTCATCAACGAACTCACCCGCGCCACGCCGACGGTCTCGCTGCACATTCCCTGGGACAAGGCCGACCCGACGGAACTAAAGGCCAAGGGCGAGGCGCTCGGCCTCGGCTTCGACGCGATGAACTCCAACACCTTCTCGGATGCGCCCGACCAGGCGCATTCCTACAAGTTCGGCTCGCTCAGCCACGTTGACGCGGCAACCCGCGCCCAGGCCGTCGAGCACAACATCGAATGCATCGAGCTTGGCAACGCCATCGGCTCCAAGGCGCTCACCGTATGGGTCGGTGACGGCTCCAACTTCCCCGGCCAGACGAACTTCACCCGCCAGTTCGAGCGCTATCTCGCCGCCATGGCCGACATCTACAAGGCGTTGCCCGACGACTGGCGGATATTCTCCGAGCACAAGATGTACGAGCCGGCCTTCTATTCTACCGTCGTGCAGGACTGGGGCTCCAACCTGCTGATCGCCCAGACGCTGGGCGACAAGGCCTTCTGCCTGGTCGACCTCGGCCACCATGCGCCCAACACCAATATCGAGATGATCGTCGCCCGCCTGATCCAGTTCGGCAAGCTCGGCGGCTTCCATTTCAACGATTCGAAATATGGCGACGACGACCTCGACGCCGGCTCGATCGAGCCCTACCGCCTCTTCCTCGTTTTCAACGAGCTGGTCGATGCCGAACATCGCGGTCTCAAGGGTTTCCACCCGGCCCACATGATCGACCAGAGCCACAACGTTACCGACCCGATCGAAAGCCTGATTTCGAGCGCCAACGAGATCCGCCGCGCCTATGCCCAGGCCCTGCTGGTCGACCGTGCAGCGCTTGAAGGCTTCCAGGACGGCAATGACGCGCTGATGGCGACTGAGACGCTGAAGCGCGCCTACCGCACCGATGTCGAGCCGATCCTTGCCGAAGCCCGCCGCCGCGCCGGCGGCGCCATCGATCCGGTCGCCGCCTACCGCGCCAGCGGCTATCGCACCAGAGTCGCCGGCGAACGTCCGGCCGTCAAGGGCGGCTCCGGCGGCATCGTCTGATCGCCGAAGTCACCTAGAAGATATTCACGATGCCGGGCTCGTCCCGGCATTGTTCGTTTCTGCTTCACCGAACGTCCCGGTGCCAAACCGGCCTTGCCATCCCGGCCGCCCCTATCTCTAATGCGCGCGCCTGAGTGAGGAGTGCTCCATACCGATGTTGAAGATCGTCTTTCTCGACCGCGACACGCTTTCCCCCGAAACCACGCTGCGCGCGCCCGCCTTTCCCCACGAACTGATCGTTCATGATCGAACCGCGCCCGCAGAGGTCGCGGAACGCATCGCCGGTGCCGATATCGTCATCTCCAACAAGGCGCCGCTCAACCGCGAGAGTCTTAGCCGCGCGACACGCCTGAAGATGATCGCCGTCGCCGCCACCGGCACCGACATCGTCGATCTGGCCGCCGCCCGCGAACAGGGCATCACCGTCTGCAACATCCGCAACTACGCGAAGCACACAGTGCCCGAGCACACCTTCGCGCTGATGCTGGGCCTGCGCCGCTCGATCCTGCCCTATCGCCAGTCCGTGCTCGACGGCCGCTGGCAGGAGGCCGCGCAATTCTGCTTCTTCGACCACCCGATCGCCGACCTCGGCGGCTCCACCCTCGGCATCATCGGCAACGGCACGCTCGGAAAGGCCGTCGGCCGCATCGCCGAAGCCTTCGGCATGACCGTGCTCATCTCCGGACGCCGCGGCTCGGACGAGACCAAGCCCGGCCAGACCCCGTTCGACGAGGTGATGCGCCGCGCCGACGTCATCACCCTGCACTGCCCACTCAATGCCGAGACCCGCGGCATCATCGGGGCTCGCGAATTCGCCCTGATGCAACGCAGTCCGATCCTCATCAACACCGGTCGTGGCGGCCTGGTCGACGAGCTGGCCTTGGAGCAGGCGCTGGAAAAGGGCGAGATCGCCGCCGCAGGCTTCGACGTCACCGATGGCGAACCGCCCGCCGCCGATAGCCCGATGATGCGCATCGCCGCCCGCCCCAACGTCATCCTCACCCCCCACGTCGCCTGGGCCAGCCGCGAGGCCATCCAGGCGCTCGCCGACCAGCTGATCGAGAACATCGAACTCTTCGTCGCCGGCACGCCGAGGAATGTGGTGGGCTAAGTCCGGAAGATTCCCTTAGTGGCGAAGCGGATACCATCGCCCCTCGAAGAGACCACCCTCGCCTTCTCATTCAGTGGTTGCCCCTCACCCTGACCCTCTCCCCGCAAGCGGGGAGAGGGG
>CALRRQ020000024.1:0-79620 GCA_943370615.1 Rhizobium sp. Q54 | reverse complement strand
CGTCATACGCCGTTCTTCACCAACTACCGTCCGCAGTTCTACTTCCGCACGACGGACGTGACGGGTATCGTCTCGCTTCCGGAAGGCACGGAAATGGTCATGCCGGGCGACAACGTCACGGTTGAAGTCGAACTGATCGTGCCGATCGCTATGGAAGAAAAGCTGCGCTTCGCTATCCGCGAAGGCGGCCGTACCGTCGGCGCAGGCATCGTCGCCTCGATCATCGAGTAATCGATTGACGAATAGCCGGCGGCGGTGTATGTCGCCGGCCAGAACAGAGTCGGATGGTGATTTCCATCATCCGATTCTTGCGCTGCATTCTCCGATCAGCTCTTGCGATCGGTGCGGGCAGGGCACCTCATGCTTTATAAGTGACAGGGACGCCCCGCGGTGTCCCTGTGATTTTTGAAAATCAGGGGCCGGCCAGCAATTCGTAATTCACTGTCTCTGCGCATGCGAGACGCAAGAAAAGAAACAAGGATAAGTCGAATGAACGGCCAGAATATCCGTATCCGCCTCAAGGCGTTTGATCACCGGGTTCTCGATGCCTCTACGCGGGAGATCGTCTCGACCGCAAAGCGCACTGGTGCAAGCGTTCGCGGCCCGGTACCGCTCCCGACCCGCATTGAAAAGTTCACCGTCAACCGGTCGCCCCACGTCGACAAGAAGAGCCGTGAACAGTTCGAAATGCGCACGCACAAGCGTCTGCTCGACATTGTTGATCCGACCCCGCAGACCGTCGACGCTCTGATGAAGCTCGACCTGGCTGCCGGCGTTGACGTCGAGATCAAGCTCTAAAAAAGAATTCCGGCGAGAGCCGAAATAACAAGGAAGGTACGTGGCAAGTCCTGCCAACGACTTCTCGAAACGGGAAACCTGATAGTCCGGAAGGGCTTGAATGGAATCCTTAAACAAAGAGGCAAGCTTCGGGTTCTTCGGAACCTGGTGCGACTCTCAAGAGGAATGAACCAATGCGTTCAGGTGTGATTGCACAGAAAGTGGGAATGACGCGCGTCTACAACGACGCCGGCGAGCATATCCCGGTAACAGTTCTGCGTTTGGATAACGTACAGGTCGTTGCCCAGCGTACGACCGAGAAGAACGGCTACGTCGCCGTCCAGCTCGGCGCCGGCCAGGCGAAGGTCAAGAATACCTCGAAGGGCCTGCGCGGCCATTTCGCCGCCGCAAGCGTCGAGCCGAAGGCGAAGCTCGTCGAGTTCCGCGTTTCGGAAGACAACCTCATCGACGTCGGCACCCAGCTCACCGCTGGCCACTTCACCGCCGGTCAGCTGGTCGACGTGACCGGCACGACCATCGGTAAGGGTTTTGCCGGCGCCATCAAGCGCCACAACTTCGGCGGTCTCCGTGCAACGCACGGTGTGTCGGTTTCCCACCGTTCGCACGGTTCTACCGGTTCCAACCAGGATCCGGGCCGCGTATGGAAGGGCAAGCGCATGGCTGGCCACATGGGTCAGACCCGCGTAACCACCCAGAATCTGGAAGTCGTTTCGACCGATGAAGATCGCGGTCTGATCCTTGTGAAGGGTGCCGTTCCCGGCTCCAAGGGTTCCTGGATCATCGTGCGCGACGCCGTCAAGTCGGCAGCGAAGTAAGGGAGCCACACCATGGAATTGAACGTCACAACCCTCGAGGGCAAAGACGCCGGCAAGGTTTCCCTGTCGGATGCGATCTTCGGTCTCGACCCGCGCGAGGACATCCTCGCCCGCATGATCCGCTACCAGCTTGCCAACAAGCGTCAGGGCACCCACAAGACCAAGACCCGCGCGGAAGTTTCGCGCACGGGCGCCAAGATGTACAAGCAGAAGGGCACCGGTCGCGCTCGTCACCATTCGGCACGCGCTCCGCAGTTCCGCGGCGGTGGCAAGGCTCACGGCCCGGTTGTTCGCAGCCACGCCCATGACCTGCCGAAGAAGGTTCGCGCTCTCGCTCTGCGTCACGCGCTCTCGGCCAAGCTGAAGTCGGAAGACCTGATCATCGTCGATCAGCTCGTCGCCGCCGAAGCAAAGACCAAGGCGCTCGTCGGCAGCTTCGAGACGCTCGGCCTCACCAATGCTCTGGTCATCGGCGGTGCCGAGATCGACAGCAACTTCAAGCTCGCAGCCGCAAACATCCCGAACATCGATGTTCTGCCGGTTCAGGGCATCAACGTTTACGACATCCTGCGTCGCGGCAAGCTCGTGCTTTCCAAGGCTGCGGTTGAAGCTCTGGAGGAGCGGTTCAAATGACTGATCTTCGCCACTACGACGTGATCGTCTCTCCGTCGATCACTGAAAAGTCGACCATGGTATCCGAACAGAACCAGGTCGTCTTCAACGTCGCCAAGGGCGCCAGCAAGCCGGAAATCAAGGCTGCTGTCGAAGCGCTCTTCGGTGTCAAGGTCACCGCTGTGAACACGCTCGTCCGCAAGGGCAAGGTAAAGCGTTTCCGCGGCTTCGCCGGCAAGCAGAAGGACGTCAAGAAGGCGATCGTCACGCTCGCCGAAGGTCAGTCCATCGACGTGTCGACGGGCGTCTGAGGTAGGGAACAAGAACAATGGCATTGAAACATTTCAATCCGACCACGCCGAGCCAGCGTCAGCTCGTCATCGTCGACCGCTCCAGCCTCTACAAGGGCAAGCCGGTCAAGGCTCTGACGGAAGGTCTGTCCAAGAGCGGTGGCCGTAACAACCTGGGTCGCATCACCGCCCGCTTCATCGGCGGTGGTCACAAGCGCACCTACCGTCTGGTCGACTTCAAGCGTCGCAAGTTCGACGTCGAAGGCACCGTCGTGCGCCTGGAATACGACCCGAACCGCACCGCCTTCATCGCTCTGGTGAGCTATGCCGACGGCGAACAGGCCTACATCCTGGCTCCGCAGCGTCTGGCTGCCGGCGACAAGGTGATCTCGTCCGAGAAGGCCGTCGACGTGAAGCCCGGCAACACCATGCCGCTGCAGTCGATCCCGGTCGGTTCGATCATCCACAACGTCGAAATGAAGCCGGGCAAGGGCGGTCAGATCGCTCGTTCGGCCGGCACCTATGTGCAGCTGGTCGGCCGCGATGCCGGCATGGCCATCCTGCGCCTGAACTCGGGCGAACAGCGCCTGGTTCCGGGCTCGTGCCTCGCCACCATTGGTGCCGTGTCCAACCCGGACCATGGCAACATCAACGACGGCAAGGCTGGTCGTACCCGTTGGCGCGGCAAGACCCCGCATAACCGCGGTGTCGTCATGAACCCCGTCGACCACCCGCACGGTGGTGGTGAAGGTCGCACGTCCGGTGGTCGCCACCCGGTTTCCCCGTGGGGCAAGCCGACCAAGGGCAAGCGGACTCGCTCGAACAAGTCGACCGACAAGTTCATCATGCGCTCCCGCCACCTGAAGAAGAAGTAAGAGAGGTTAGTCAGAAATGGCTCGTTCAGTATGGAAAGGCCCGTTTGTTGACGGCTATCTTCTCAAGAAGGCTGAGAAGGTTCGTGAAGGCGGTCGTAGCGAAGTGATCAAGATCTGGAGCCGTCGCTCCACGATCCTGCCGCAGTTCGTCGGTCTCACCTTCGGCGTCTACAACGGCAGCAAGCATGTTCCGGTCAGCGTCAACGAAGACATGGTCGGCCACAAGTTCGGTGAATTCTCTCCGACCCGGACCTATTACGGTCACGGTGCGGACAAGAAGGCGAAGAGGAAGTAACGATGGGCAAGGCAAAAGCCGAACGTCGGCTGAAGGACAACGAGGCGCAAGCTGTTGCGCGCACGATCCGCGTCAGCCCCCAGAAGCTCAACCTGGTTGCTGCGCTCATCCGCGGCAAGAAGGTCGAGCGGGCGCTCGCCGATCTGGAATTCTCGCGCAAGCGTATCGCTGGCACCGTTCGCAAGACCCTGGAATCGGCGATCGCAAACGCCGAGAACAACCATGATCTCGACGTCGACCAGCTGATCGTGGCGGAAGCCTATGTCGGCAAGTCGATCACCATGAAGCGTTTCCACGCTCGTGGCCGTGGCCGCGCATCGCGCATCGAAAAGCCGTTCTCGCACCTCACCATCGTTGTGCGCGAAGTCGAAGCCAATGGGGAGGCCGCATAATGGGTCAGAAAATCAATCCAATCGGTTTCCGTCTGGGCATCAACCGCACCTGGGACAGCCGTTGGTTCGCCGACAACGCCGAATACGGCAAGCTGCTCCATGAGGATCTCAAGATCCGCGCTTACCTGATGGAAGAGCTGAAGCAGGCCGGCATCGCCAAGGTGGTCATCGAGCGTCCGCACAAGAAGTGCCGCGTCACGATCCACTCGGCTCGTCCGGGTCTGATCATCGGCAAGAAGGGCGCAGACATCGAGAAGCTTCGCAAGAAGCTCTCGGAGATGACGAACTCCGAAACGCACCTCAACATCGTTGAAGTGCGCAAGCCGGAAATCGACGCAACGCTCGTTGCCCAGTCGATCACCCAGCAGCTGGAACGTCGTATCGCTTTCCGTCGCGCCATGAAGCGCGCCGTTCAGTCGGCCATGCGTCTCGGTGCCGAAGGCATCAAGATCACTTGCGCCGGCCGTCTCGGCGGTGCGGAAATCGCGCGTACCGAGTGGTACCGCGAAGGCCGCGTGCCGCTTCACACCCTGCGCGCTGACATCGACTACGGCGTTGCCGAAGCCGAAACCGCGTACGGCATCTGCGGCGTCAAGGTCTGGATCTTCAAGGGCGAAATCCTTGAGCACGATCCGATGGCTTCCGAGCGTCGCGGCATGGAAGGCGATGCGCAGGGTCCCGCAAGCCGTGGTGATCGTGATCGGGGCGACCGTCGCCGCGAAAACGCTTGATTAGCGCTGGCGAAAGATAAGTTCGGAGAATAAGAAAATGTTGCAGCCAAAGCGTACTAAGTACCGCAAGCAGTTCAAGGGCCGCATCAAGGGTGTTGCCAAGGGCGGTTTCGACCTGGCATTCGGCGAGTTCGGTCTCAAGTCTCTTGAGCCGAACCGCGTCAACGCCCGCGAGATTGAAGCTGCTCGTCGTGCGATCACCCGCTACATGAAGCGTGCGGGCCGTGTCTGGATCCGGGTATTCCCCGACGTTCCGGTCACCGCCAAGCCGACCGAAGTGCGTATGGGTAAGGGCAAGGGTTCGGTCGAGTACTGGGCCTGCAAGGTCAAGCCCGGCCGTATGATGTTCGAGATTGATGGTGTGTCCGAGGAAATCGCCCGCGAGGCGCTCCGTCTCGGTTCGGCCAAGCTCTCGGTCAAGACGCGCTTCGTTCAGCGCATTGCAGAGTAAGGATCAAGCCCATGAAAGCCGCAGACGTTCGCGCCATGAGCGCCGATCAGTTGAATGACGAGCTGGCCAAGCTGAAGAAGGAGCAGTTCAACCTGCGCTTCCAGAAGGCGACCGGCCAGCTTGAAAAGTCTTCGCGTATCCAGGAAGTCCGTCGTGACATCGCACGCGTGAAAACCATTGCCCGCCAGAAGGCGGCAGAAGCCAAGGCCTAAAGGACCAGAATAATATGCCTAAACGCATTCTGCAGGGCGTCGTTGTCAGCGACAAGAACGAAAAGACTGTCGTGGTCCGGGTCGAGCGCCGATTCGCTCACCCGCTTCTTCAGAAGACGGTTCGTCGTTCGAAGAAGTACAAGGCACACGACGAGAACAACCAGTACAAGGTTGGTGACGTGGTTTCCATCGAGGAATGCGCACCGATCTCCAAGGACAAGCGCTGGACGGTCATCTCCGCCCACGCTTAATTCGCAGAGTTTTGCGCCTGGCCCTTGCGCCAAGCGCAGAAATCTGTATGAAGCAGGCCATTGGCGCAGGAACGCTCCGGCAACGGGCGTTCTTTTGCTTTGAGCGCACGGAAGGTCCTTAACCGGAAACCACCCTGGCAAGATCTTCTCGCGCGACGATAGAAATTACACATAAGCCGGAATAGGGGGCTTTTGAGCCCAACCGTTTCGGTACAACAAGAAGGCGACCTGACATGATTCAGATGCAGACTAACCTCGACGTGGCGGATAATTCCGGCGCACGTCGTGTCATGTGCATCAAGGTGCTGGGCGGCTCCAAGCGTAAATATGCTTCTGTCGGCGACATCATCGTCGTCTCGATCAAGGAAGCTATTCCGCGCGGCCGCGTAAAGAAGGGTGACGTGATGAAGGCGGTTGTCGTGCGCACCGCCAAGGACATCCGTCGCGCCGACGGCAGCGTCATCCGCTTCGATAACAACGCTGCCGTTCTTATCGACAACAAGAAAGAGCCGATCGGCACCCGTATCTTCGGACCGGTTCCGCGCGAACTTCGCGCCAAGAACCACATGAAGATCATCTCGCTGGCTCCGGAAGTACTGTAAGGAGCCATGGCGATGCAAAAGATCCGTAAAGGCGACAAGGTCGTCGTATTGACCGGTAAGGACAAGGGCCGTACCGGTGAAGTCATTCAAGTGATGCCGAAGGAAGACCGCGCGGTCGTGCGTGGCGTGAACATGGTGAAGCGTCACCAGCGCCAGACCCAGACCGCAGAAGCCGGCATCATCAACAAGGAAGCTTCCATTCACCTTTCCAACCTCGCTGTCGCTGACAAGGACGGCAAGCCGACCCGCGTCGGTTTCCAGGTCATCGAAGGCAAGAAGGTGCGTGTGGCCAAGCGTTCGGGAGAAGTGATCGATGGCTGAGGCAAAGTATGAGCCGCGGCTCAAGCAGGAATATGTTACCCGCATCCGCAAGGCGCTGCAGGAGCAGTTCAACTTCTCCAACGAGATGCAGATCCCGAAGCTCGACAAGATCGTGATCAACATGGGCGTTGGCGAAGCGACTGCTGACTCGAAGAAGCCCACCGTTGCTGCAGCCGACCTGGCTGCCATCGCTGGTCAGAAGCCGGTCATCACCCGCGCCCGCAATTCGATCGCCGGCTTCAAGCTGCGCGAAAACATGCCGATCGGCGCAAAGGTCACCCTGCGCGGCGCCCGCATGTACGAATTCCTGGACCGCCTGATCAACATCGCGCTTCCGCGCGTTCGCGACTTTCGTGGTCTGAACCCGAAGTCCTTCGATGGCCGTGGCAACTTCGCCATGGGCATCAAGGAACACATTGTGTTCCCTGAGGTCAACTACGACAAGGTTGACCAGATGTGGGGCATGGACATCATCGTTTGCACGACGGCAAACTCGGACGACGAAGCACGGGCTCTTTTGAAAGAGTTCAACTTCCCGTTCCGTCAGTAACCGTAACGACGAGCGTAGAAGAGGAACTTCGATATGGCGAAAACAAGCGCAGTTGAAAAGAACAAGCGCCGCCGCAAGACAGTTGCGCAGCATGCTGTGAAGCGCGCTGCCCTCAAGGCAACTATCATGAACCAGTCGCTTCCGATCGAAGAGCGGTTCAAGGCAACCCTGAAGCTGGCAGAACTGCCGCGCGATGGCTCCAAGACCCGCATTCGCAACCGTTGCGAAGTGACCGGTCGTCCGCGCGCATTCTACCGCAAGCTCAAGATGTCGCGTATCGCGCTTCGCGAGCTGGGCAATTCCGGCAAGGTGCCGGGCATTGTCAAGTCGAGCTGGTAAGGAGACGGGCAAATGACGATGACTGATCCGTTGGGCGATATGCTCACCCGTATCCGCAATGGCGCTGCACGCCGCAAGAGCTCGGTTTCGACGCCGGCCTCCAACCTTCGTGCACGCGTTCTCGATGTCCTTCAGGCTGAAGGCTACATCCGCGGTTATTCCGAAGTTAAGTACGACAATGGCAAGGCCGAACTGCAGATCGAACTGAAGTACTACGAAGGTGCTTCGGTCATCCGCGAAATCGGCCGCGTCTCCAAGCCGGGCCGCCGAGTTTATGTCTCGGTTAAGTCCATCCCGCAGGTCGCGAACGGCCTCGGCATTACGATCCTTTCGACTCCGAAGGGTGTAATGGCCGATCACCAGGCTCGCGAACAGAATGTTGGTGGCGAGGTTCTTTGCTCGGTCTTCTAAGACTGAGCAAGGATCTCCCTAGCGAACAGACAGGATCAAAACATGTCTCGTATCGGTAAAAAGCCCGTTCCGGTTCCTGCAGGGATCACGGCCGTCGTCGACGGTCAGAAGGTGACTGCAAAGGGCCCCAAGGGCGAATTGTTCTTCGTCGCGAATGACGAAATCTCCGTAGCGCTCGAAGACAACGCTGTTGTTGTCATGCCGCGCAACGACTCCAAGGATGCTCGTTCCAAGTGGGGCATGTCCCGCACCATGGTCGAGAACATCTTCAAGGGCGTCAAGGACGGTTACGAGCGCAAGCTCGAAATCAACGGCGTCGGTTACCGCGCTTCTCTGCAGGGCAAGAACCTGCAGCTGGCTCTCGGCTTCAGCCACGATGTGGTCTATGAGCCGCCGGTCGGTATCTCGATCGCGGTTCCGAAGCCGACTGAAATCGTCGTCTCCGGCATCAACAAGCAGCAGGTCGGCCAGGTCGCTGCTGAAATCCGCGAATATCGCGGCCCCGAGCCCTACAAGGGCAAGGGTGTCAAGTATGCCGAAGAGCGGATCGTCCGCAAAGAAGGCAAGAAGAAGTAAGGAACGCGCGAAATGGCAAGCAGGAAAGAAGCACTTGTACGTCGTGCCAATCGCGTGCGACGTCAGATCAAGGCGGTGGCCAATGGCCGTCCGCGTCTGTCGGTACATCGCTCGTCGAAGAACATCTACGCTCAGATCATCGACGACGTCGCAGGCAAGACCCTTGCGGCTGCCTCGACGCTCGATGGCGGCCTGAAGGGCTCGCTCAAGACCGGTGCGGACGTTGCAGCAGCTGCTGCCGTCGGCAAGCTGGTCGCCGAGCGCGCCGTCAAGGCTGGCGTCAAGGACGTTGTGTTCGACCGTGGCGCCTTCATCTACCACGGCCGCATCAAGGCCCTGGCGGAAGCAGCCCGCGAAGGCGGTCTGAACTTCTAAGACATTCCGCCCGGGCTTGCGCTCGGGCGGTTTTCCGGCTTATTGCCGGACACTCCCGGATTCGCGTCCATGCCCGAAGGGCAGGGCGGAATTATAAGTAATCTGCCGATTGCACCCGGAAAAGAAAAAGGAAAAGGACAATGGCACAAGAAAAGCGTGGTTCGCGGGACGACCGTCAGAACCGTGAAGAGCGTGACAGCGAATTCGTCGACAAGCTGGTCGCGATCAACCGCGTCGCCAAGGTGGTGAAGGGTGGCCGTCGCTTCGGCTTCGCAGCCCTCGTCGTCGTCGGCGACCAGAAGGGCCGCGTTGGTTTCGGCCACGGCAAGGCACGTGAAGTGCCGGAAGCCATCCGCAAGGCAACGGAAGCTGCCAAGCGCGAACTGATCTTCGTACCGCTGCGCGACGGCCGTACGCTCCACCATGACGTCAACGGTCGCCACGGCGCCGGCAAGGTTCTGCTGCGCTCGGCCAAGGCCGGTACCGGCATCATCGCAGGCGGCCCGATGCGCGCCGTCTTCGAAACGCTCGGCATGCACGACGTTGTCGCCAAGTCGACCGGTTCCTCGAACCCGTACAACATGGTTCGCGCCACGTTCGACGCCCTGAAGCACCAGGTTCACCCGAAGGACATCGCAGCTCAGCGCGGCATCAAGTATGCAACGCTCCAGGCTCGCCGTGCCGCTTCCGGCAATGCCTCGGAAGAATAAGAGGAGTCTGATCCATGGCTAAGGCTACGAAGAAGACTGAAGCAAAGACGATCACGGTCGAGCAGATCGGTTCGCCCATTCGCCGTCCGGAAGTGCAGCGCAAGACGCTCATCGGTCTGGGCCTCAACAAGATGCACCGGGTCCGCACCCTGGAGGACACTCCTTCGGTTCGCGGCATGATCCGTGCTGTCCAGCATCTCGTTCGCGTCGTCGACGAGAAGTGAGACGGGGGAAATCATCATGAAACTGAATGAAATCAAAGACAACGAAGGTTCCAGCAAGGACCGTATGCGCGTAGGTCGCGGTATCGGTTCGGGCAAGGGCAAGACCGGTGGTCGCGGTGTAAAGGGTCAGAAGGCTCGTTCGGGCGTTGCGATCAACGGCTTCGAAGGCGGCCAGATGCCGATCTATCGTCGTCTGCCGAAGCGCGGCTTCACCAACATCTTCAAGACTGACTACGCCACCGTTTCGCTCGGCCGTATTCAGACCGCGATCGATGCCAAGAAGCTCGACCCGAAGGCAACGATCGATGCAGCTGCCCTCAAGGCAGCCGGCGTGATCCGTCGCCCCAAGGACGGCGTTCGTGTTCTCTCGGACGGCGAACTCACCGCCAAGGTGACCCTCGAGGTTGCCGGCGCGTCGAAGGCCGCTCTCGAGAAGCTCGAAAAGGCCGGCAGCACCGTGAAGCTGCTCGCTGCAGCGGCTGAAGTCGCTGAATAAGTCATGAATAGATCGCCCGGGGTGCTTCACACCGGGCGATTTTGCTCCCATATGTGAGCCTCACGATCCCAGGACGGAGTGACGTCGTTTCGTCTTCCGGGATATTCTGGAAAACAAGGGTGAGGCATGCGATTGCTCAGCAATCTCTCCGACGCCCGGTTTTCTTAAAAACATTGGACGATAGCCTCCGGCTCTGGTGTATGCACGCCGCCGGTTTTGGTTTTGCGGAGAATTTTATGGCTTCTGCAGCGGAACAATTGGCCTCGAACCTCAACTTCTCGACCTTCGCCAAGGCGGAGGATCTGAAGAAGCGTCTGTGGTTCACGCTGGCCGCCTTGCTTGTCTATCGCTTGGGCACTCACATTCCGCTGCCCGGCCTCAACCCCGAAGCCTATGCGGCGGCCTTCAAGGGCCAGTCCGGCGGCATTCTGGGCCTCTTCAACATGTTCTCCGGCGGTGCCGTCGAGCGCATGGCGATCTTTGCCCTCGGCATCATGCCCTATATTTCGGCCTCGATCATCGTTCAGCTGATGACCTCGGTCGTCCCGGCGCTCGAGAACCTCAAGAAAGAGGGCGAGCAGGGCCGCAAGATCATCAACCAGTACACCCGCTACGGAACAGTGCTGCTCGGCACGCTCCAGGCCTACGGCATCGCCGTCGGCCTCGAAAGCGGGCAGGGCATGGTCGTCGATCCGGGCTGGTTCTTCCGTATTTCGACCGTCGTCACGCTGCTCGGCGGCACGATGTTCCTGATGTGGCTCGGTGAGCAGATCACCTCGCGCGGCATCGGCAACGGCATCTCGCTGATCATCTTCGCCGGTATCGCCGCAGGCCTGCCGACGGCGCTTGCCCACACGCTCGAACTCGGCCGTACCGGCGCGCTTTCGACCGTGCTGATCCTGCTGGTCATCGTCGTCGCCATTGCCGTCATCGCGCTGATCGTCTTTGTCGAACGCGCCCAGCGCCGGCTGCTGATCCAGTATCCGAAGCGCCAGGTCGGCAACCGCATGTTCCAGGGCGATACCTCGCATCTGCCGCTGAAGCTCAACACTTCGGGCGTCATCCCGGCGATCTTCGCCTCGTCGCTGCTGCTCCTGCCGGCGACGGCTGCGGGCTTTGCCGGCACCTCGACGCTGCCCGGCTGGGCGACCACGATCGTTTCGGCGCTTGGCCACGGCCAGCCGCTCTACATGGCGCTCTACGGCGCGCTGATCGCCTTCTTCGCTTTCTTCTACACGGCCATCGTCTTCAATCCGAAGGACACGGCCGACAACCTGAAGAAGCACGGCGGCTTCATCCCGGGCATCCGTCCCGGCGAGCGTACCGCCGAGTACATCGACTACGTGCTGACCCGCATCACCGTGATCGGCGCGCTCTACCTCGTCTTCGTCTGTATCCTCCCCGAGATCCTGGTGTCCCAGACGGGCATACCATTAGCCCTTGGTGGTACTTCGCTTTTGATTGTTGTCAGCGTCACCCTTGATACTGTAGCACAGATCCAGGGTCACCTGATTGCCCAGCAATATGAGGGCCTGATCAAGAAGTCGAAGTTGCGTGGAGGAAAGAGGGGACGATGAGACTTATCCTTTTGGGGCCGCCGGGCGCGGGGAAGGGCACCCAGGCCCAGCGTATAGTCGAGAAGTACGGTATCCCGCAGCTTTCGACCGGGGACATGCTGCGTGCAGCAGTCAGCGCCGGCACCGAGGTGGGCAAGCGGGCCAAGGCGGTCATGGATTCCGGTAATCTGGTGTCCGACGATATCGTCATCGCCATTGTGTCGGAGCGCATCGATGCGCCGGACTGTGCCAAGGGCTTCATTCTCGACGGTTTTCCCCGGACCCTGGTCCAGGCGGATGCCACCGAAGCGATGCTGGCGGCCAAGGGTCTCGACCTGTCTGTCGTCATAGAACTCAAGGTCAACGACAAGGAACTGATTCGCCGCGTTTCCGGTCGTTATTCCTGCGCGCAGTGCGGAACCGTCTACCACGATACGGACAAGAACCCGGCGGTCGAGGGTGTTTGCGATAAGTGCGGCTCGACCCACTTCAAGCGCCGGCCCGACGATAATGCCGAAACGATGACCCAGCGACTCGAGGTCTACTACAAGGAAACTTCGCCGCTGATCGGATACTATTATGCGAAGGGCTCATTGAAGTCCGTGGATGGTATGGCCGAGATGGATGACGTCACGGCTGAAATCGAAGCGATCCTCGGGGCGCTTTAGCGCGCCGGGATTATTTCTTTACGGGACCGGTTGCTTTCAGCAACTGATTCCGCTAAATAGCGCGCCAACTCGCGGCAATTATGCGATCGGCGCGTTCTTCCCCAGGGAAGACCGGGTTCGATCGTTTTGACTTGTTGAGAACCTTATATGTAATTGCGGCCCCAAAGGCCGTGTAACGAGACACCACTTGCCGGATGGCAACTGGAAGCAAGGAGAATAGGCGTGGCACGTATCGCTGGCGTCAACATCCCGACCGCGAAGCGCGTAGTAATTGCGCTCCGCTACATTCACGGGATCGGTCCGAAATTCGCGCAGGAGATCATCGAAAAGGTCGGTATTCCGGCTGATCGCCGCGTACATCAGCTGACGGATGCCGAGGTTCTGGCGATCCGCGAAGCCATCGACCGCGACTATCAGGTCGAGGGCGATCTTCGTCGCGAAACTGCGATGAACATCAAGCGCCTCATGGACCTGGGTTGCTACCGCGGCCTGCGTCACCGTCGCGGCCTGCCGGTCCACGGTCAGCGCACGCACACCAATGCCCGCACCCGCAAGGGTCCGGCAAAGGCGATCGCTGGTAAGAAGAAGTAATTTGCAGGCAATAGGTTTTGGGCAGTAGGCGGTAGGGACAACCTGCTGCCTACTGCCTACTGCCTATTGGCTTCAAGGTGGAGCCGCTGGCGTTACGGCGGTGCAGAGATCAACGAAAGGAAGACCATGGCCAAGGAAGCCACCCGCATTCGCCGTCGCGAACGCAAAAATATCTCGTCGGGCGTCGCCCACGTCAACTCGACGTTCAACAACACCATGATCACCATCACCGACGCGCAGGGCAATGCCATTGCCTGGTCGTCCGCTGGTGCCAAGGGCTTCAAGGGTTCGCGCAAGTCGACCCCGTTCGCCGCCCAGATCGCCGCTGAAGATGCTGCCAAGAAGGCGCAGGAACACGGCATGAAGTCGCTCGAAGTGGAAGTCTGCGGTCCGGGTTCGGGTCGTGAATCCGCTCTGCGCGCTCTGCAGGCTGCGGGTTTCATGATCACCTCGATCCGCGACGTGACCCCGATCCCGCACAATGGTTGCCGCCCGCGCAAGAAGCGTCGCGTCTGATCATCTTTCATCCCGCCGATGAGCGCTAAGGCGCTCCTCTCGGTGTTAGCTCGGTAGCCACGATTGGATGGTGGCGACGAACGGAAGGTAAAATAATGATTCAGAAGAATTGGCAGGAACTGATCAAGCCGAACAAGGTCGAGTTCACCTCGTCCGGCCGCACCAAGGCGACCCTCGTCGCCGAGCCGCTGGAACGCGGCTTCGGCCTGACGCTCGGCAACGCGCTGCGTCGCGTTCTCTTGTCGTCGCTGCGTGGCGGTGCCGTCACCGCCGTCCAGATCGACGGCGTGCTGCATGAGTTCTCGTCGATCCCGGGCGTCCGGGAAGACGTGACCGACATCGTGCTCAACATCAAGGAAATCGCCATCAAGATGGACGGCGATGATCCGAAGCGCATGGTCGTGCGCAAGCAGGGTCCGGGCGTCGTGACCGCCGGTGACATTCAGACGGTTGGCGATATCGAAATCCTCAACCCGAACCATGTGATCTGCACCCTCGACGAGGGCGCCGAGATCCGCATGGAATTCACCGTCGCCAACGGCAAGGGCTATGTGCCGGCCGATCGTAACCGCGCTGAAGATGCTCCGATCGGTCTCATCCCGGTCGACAGCCTCTACTCGCCGGTCAAGAAGGTGTCCTACAAGGTGGAAAACACCCGCGAAGGACAGGTTCTCGACTACGACAAGCTGACCATGACCATCGAGACCGACGGTTCGATCACCGGTGAAGATGCTGTCGCTTTCGCGGCCCGCATTCTCCAGGACCAGCTCGGCGTCTTCGTCAATTTCGACGAGCCGCAGAAGGAAGTCGAAGAGGAAGCCGTCACCGAACTCGCGTTCAACCCGGCCCTCCTCAAGAAGGTCGACGAACTCGAGCTTTCGGTCCGTTCGGCCAACTGCCTGAAGAACGACAACATCGTCTATATCGGCGACCTCATTCAGAAGACCGAAGCAGAAATGCTCCGCACTCCGAACTTTGGCCGCAAGTCGCTGAACGAAATCAAGGAAGTTCTCGCTTCCATGGGCCTGCACCTCGGCATGGAAGTGCCGGCATGGCCGCCCGAGAACATCGAAGATCTCGCCAAGCGCTACGAAGACCAATACTAAGAAACAAAAAGGCAGGTTCACCTCTGCCTTTCCAGTCAAACTGCAGGCGGATGCCTGTATGTGTCAGGAAACGGCAGGGCCGCCGCATAGAGCGGGAGCCTGCGTAGAAGGAGAATAGCAATGCGCCACCAGAAAGCCGGTCGCAAGCTGAACCGTACCGCCAGCCATCGTAAGGCGATGTTCGCCAACATGGCTGCTTCGCTCATCACCCATGAGCAGATCGTCACCACCCTGCCGAAGGCGAAGGAAATTCGCCCGATCGTCGAAAAGCTGGTCACGCTGGGCAAGCGCGGCGACCTGCACGCTCGTCGTCAGGCCATCTCGCAGATCCGCGACCTTGACGCCGTCAAGAAGCTGTTCGACGCCATCGCTTCGCGCTACGCCACCCGCAACGGCGGCTACCTGCGCATCATGAAGGCCGGCTTCCGCCAGGGCGACAATGCCGCCATGGCCGTCATCGAATTCGTCGAGCGCGACGTCGATGCCAAGGGCGCAGCCGACAAGGCCCGCGTCGCCGCCGAAGCCGAAGCCGAAGCAGCGTAAGGTTCTTCCCGCAAGGGAATGCCATTGAAAAGCCGGGTGAGCGATCACCCGGCTTTTTTGCGTGTGGGCGTGTTGGTTTACACACCGCCGCGACTTTCTGGTTAGAGCCTGCCTGCTGCAAGCGCACGCCGTGTTCTTCGAGTCCTGGCAGTGCGCTGGACATCGCCGATCACAATCTTATACAGGAACTGGCAGGCGGCGTTGCGGCGCGTCGGTCGTCTGCCGTGTCAGTCTTCGAGGCCAGGTTGGCGCGGCTCGACCGCCAGTCATTCGGCTGCCTGAGCCAAGGCAGGAGAAAGCGATCCCATGGGAATACAGGCAAAGGTTGGCGACGTATTCCTCGTTCCGCTCGACGGCGAGGGATGCGCGCTTGGCCAGCTTGTCAGCGCGTGGAACGGTGAATTGTATGTCGCGGTCTTCGGCCGAAAAGTGGAAACACGGGATGTGAACCCTCACAGTGTCGTCGATCAGGAGCCAGTCTTTCTGGCGCTGACGCTTGATGCCAAACTGTTCCACGGCGATTGGCCGATCCTCGGCAACGTGCAGGAAAATCTGGCGAGCTTTCCGCAACCGGCGTTCAAGGTGCGGCAGTCGGGCGTGGTGCATATCGAATCGCGGGATCGCAGCGTCAGTCGACCGGCGCTTCCGGCGGAGGCTGAAATATTGCGATACCGTAGCGTGTCGTCCCCCGCAGTGATCGAAAAGGCCGTCCAAGCACACTTCGGCATTGGTGAATGGAGCCCGCACTACGACGACTTCCCTGCCACCTATGCGTTCGAATCTGCCCGACTGGTGGCTGCTTTAAAAACATGAGTTCCGCGGGTGGAGAGCATTTTCAGACGGGCGCCACAGCCCTGCTGCACGCCCTGCGCGCTGCGGCTGCGCCGCAGGGGGTGACGCGCCCGCCCTCTGCGCTGCTGGTGCGGCATGGGATCTCTGTCACGATCTCCACCGCTGTGGGTGTCGGCAATCCCACGGGGACGCAGCGAAAATGTCACGGCCTGGTTGCCCCGCCGCAGGCGGGGATCAAGGGCGACCCAGTGGCGGAACTCGGCAAGCGCGGCGACCTGCACGCTCGTCGTCAGGCCATCTCGCAGATCCGAGATCAGGATGCCGTATCGCGCTACGCCACCCGTAACCGCGACTACCGAACCCGCACGGCATGGTCGATCGCGGCGGCGACGGCAATCCCGGCCATGTAGGCGACGATGTTCCAGACGGAAAAGATCCGCCCCAGCAGCAGCGCGCCAGCGAGCGTGAGGCGGAAATCGTCCAGCCAGGGCGTGTGGTAGAGCCTCAGAAGTTCGACCGCGACCGCGATCGTCACCGAGAGAACGAGCTGCAGCCTCGGGCGACGGGGCAGGGTTGCCGTCACCAGCAGGTAGACCATGACACCCCACAGCAGCGAGCCGCCGTATTTTACAAAGCCATAGGGTAGGCCGGCTTCATAACCGGTCAGCCGCAGCGTCGTCCCGGTTGCGATCACCGCTGTCGCGGCGGCAAATCGTTTCAGTCGGTCTGGGGATATCGCCTTCATTTTGTCCATCCGCTCCTTCTAACTGCAGTATAGGGACAGGCAAGTGCGGAACGAGTGGAGCGACAATGAGCATGACAACCTTGCCGATCCGGCGGCTCTCTGGGCTGGAGAGCCTCGACCGCGCGCTGATCGATTCGCCGCCGGCACCAGCTCTTTCCGGTTTCCGCCGTTTCGTCGTCGAGTTCCTGTTGTTCGGCATCAAGGAGGCGCGAGCCTGTCTCTTTGCCGGTCTCTTCTTCGTGTCGATCTTCATCACCCCGCGCGAAGGTCTGTTCGGTATCCCGCGCTATGATCTGCTGCTGATCATCGCGATTGCCATACAGTTCGGGATGGTCTGGACGAAGCTCGAAACGCTGGATGAGCTGAAGGCGATCTGTCTCTTCCACGTCGTCGGCTTCGCGCTCGAAGTGTTCAAGACCTCCGGCGCGATCCAGTCGTGGTCCTATCCGGATTTCGCCTATACCAAGGTGCTGGGCGTGCCGCTGTTCTCCGGCTTCATGTATGCGGCGGTCGGCAGCTACATCATCCAGGCCTGGCGGCTCCTGCATGTCCGCATCCGCCATCACCCGCCCTACTGGATGGCCGCGGCGGTCGCGCTCGCGATCTATGTGAACTTCTTCACCCATCATTTCATCGGCGACTACCGCTGGTACATCGCCGCCCTCGCGATCGGCCTCTACGCGCGTGCGACCGTGATCTTCCGGCCCTTGGACAGGGACAGGAAGATGCCGATGATCCTGTCGTTCATCCTGATCGGTTTCTTCATCTGGCTGGCGGAGAATATCTCGACCTTCTTTGCGGTCTGGCACTATCCGAACCAGCTCGGCGCCTGGTCGACCGTTCACCTCGGCAAGTGGAGTTCGTGGACGCTCCTGGTGATCATGACGTTTACCATCGTCGCCTCGCTGAAGCACATCCGCGAGAAGATCCACATTCCGAATTAGTCCGTGGACTCGTTATGGCGGAGAGTCAGGCGAACACAAGCCAGTTTGACCATAGCCAGGAACGTCACGCCCAATTTATCACAACGGGTTGCAATTCGTCGGAAGCATGGCACCTCTCGCGGCTTATTGGGTAGAAGCGGTTCGATCAAGCTCCACTCGAAGTCGGTAAGATCATATCGGCTCATTCTGGTGCTGAATCAGAAGTCGGGCTTTTATGAAAGCCGCCATACGGAAAACAACCATTGCTGCGCACCATCGTTGAATGCCAATATGGCACGAAACAGGATCGAAAGGTCACTCATGGAACGGCTTGAACGCGATGCACCATTTCCTGTCCAATTTCAGGGCCGGTGGACGGACGTGGAAGATCCAAATTCGGAACTGATAGTCCAAGGCAGTGAGATCATTTGCTTTGGCGAAAAAGTCTCTTACGATTACAAGCTGGTCGATACGGTTGACGGCGCGCTGACCGTCAGCCTGAAGATAGACGATCATACCGCTGAAGATACCTTCCAACGCGCCAACATCACCGAGTTGGTGATCACGCCAGAAGGCGATTTTCACGCATATAATGTCAAGTTCGCCAGTCAGTTCGAGCGAGCCGCAAGCTAACGATCTCCCCCGCAAGCCGACTTTATGAGTTCACGGCCTAGATCGGCCGGCCCGCACCGAGCCGTTGATCAGGACGCTGCGCACTGCCCGGCGCGCCGCATCAGAAAAGCACGTTCGCCGGCATTGCCGCTGAGTTCTGCCGCCCGCTCGAAGCAGGCTTGCGCCTCCGCCAGCCGCCCGGCCCGTAGAAGGAAGTCACCGCGCGCGGCCGCCATCGGTGCGTAACCCTTGAGCGCCGGCTCGTCCTCCAGCGCATCCAGCAGTGCCAGCCCCATTTCCGGCCCGAACGCCATCGAATGGGCGACGGCCCGGTTCAGTGCCACCACGGGGGAGGACAGGACGGTCAGCAGCCGGTCGTAGAGTCCGGCGATCCTCCGCCAGTCCGTGTCCTCGAAACGCCGCGCACGGGCGTGGCAGGCGGCCAGCGCCGCCTGCAGGGCATAAGTGCCGTCTTCTCCGCCGAGCGCACGGACACGCTCCAGCGCCACGAACCCCCGGTGAATGAGCAACTGGTCCCAGCGCGCCCTGTTCTGTGTCTCGAGCGTCAGCGGTACGCCGTCCGGCCCATTGCGGGCGGCAAGACGCGACGACTGGATTTCCATCAGCGCCAGCAGCCCGTGCACCTCGGGTTCGTCGGGTGCGAGGCGAGCGAGAATGCGGCCAAGCCGCATGGCCTCGGCACAGAGTTGTGGGCGGATCGCATCCTCGCCGGCGCTCGCCGCATAGCCCTCGTTGAAGATCAGGTAGACCACTTCCAGCACCGAGGCGAGACGCGCGTCGCGCTCGGCCCCGCGCGGCACCTCATAGGCAATGCCCGCCCCGCCGAGGCTCTTCTTCGCCCGGACGATCCGTTGGGCGATCGTCGGCTCGCTCGCCAGGAAGGCGCGGGCGATCTCGTCCGTCGTCAGCCCGCCGATCAGCCGCAGCGTCAGCGTCACGCGTGCATCGGTCGAAAGCACCGGATGGCAGGCGGTGAAGATCAGGCTGAGGCGTTCGTCGCCGATGTCGTCGTCCATGCTCGCCTCGATCGCTTCGATCGTGCTGTCCTGTTCGAGTTCCAGATCGCGGCCGATCTCGTCGTGCTTGCGTTCCATCATGCGGGCGCGGCGCAGCGCATCGATGGCGCGCCGCTTGGCGGTCGCCATCAGCCAGGCAGCGGGATTGTCGGGAATGCCGCTCGTCGGCCAGCGGTCGAGCGCCACCACCAGCGCATCCTGCGCCAGCTCCTCGGCCCGGCCGACATCGTGCACGATCCGGGCGAGCCCGGCGATCAGCCGGGCCCGTTCCATGCGAAAGACGGTCTCCGCCGTCCTGTGCGCCTCGGATGTCTCCATGCGGCGGCAGTATGCGGGCTCGGCGGGTTCAGTCAACGACCGGCGGCGACCATGACCAGAGCCGCAATCCTGCTCGCCACAGGGCGCCGTCTAGGCGTCCGGCGGTCCGCCGGCGGCTGCCGCCGGGTCCATCCACAGGATCTCCCAGACATTGCCGTCCGGATCCTCGACCGAGCGGCCATACATGAAGCCGAGATCCTGAGCCGGGTTGGGGTCGGCCCTGCCGCCGGCGGCCGCGGCTGCGCCAAGGACCGCATCGACGCCGTCGCGCGTCTCGACGCTGAGCGCCAGCAGCGCCTGGCTCCGGGCCCTGGCGTCGCCGATCGGCCGGCTGGTGAACTGACCGTAGCGCCCATGCGTCAGCAGCATCACCCCGATCGCCTCGGAGAACAGCAGGCACTTGGCCTCTGCGTCGGAGAACATCGGGTTGAGCGTGCCGCCGAGGCCTTCATAGAAGGCCTGCGACGCGGCAAGGTTGCGTACAGGCAGGTTGACGAAGATCATCCTTGTCATGGCGGTTCCCTTCTGCCGATCAGGGCTCAACCGGCCTTGCCGTCGCGCGCGGCCACCTTTTCGCCGGCGCGGTCATGGCTTGCCTGTCCCTCGGGCGAGGCGATCTCGGCGAAATCCGCCATCTCGTAGAACGGGCGGATCTCGATCTCGCTCGGCCCGGGCATCGGATTGGGGCAGCGCTTGACCCATTCCACCGCCTCGGCCATGTCCTTGACCTCCCAGATCCAGTAGCCGGCGACCAGTTCCCGCGTCTCGGCGAAGGGACCGTCGATCACCCGGCGGCTGGCGCCGTCGAACGCAACCCGCTTGCCGAGCTTGGACGGCTTCAAACCGTCGCCCGACAGCATGATGCCGGCATTGGCCAGTTCCTCGTTGAACTTGCCCATCGCCTCGAACATTTCGGTCGAGGGCATGATGCCTTCTTCGCTGTCTTCCGTTGCCTTCACCATCACCATCACACGCATTTCTCATTCTCCTCTTTTGTGAAACAGCGCTCCCAGGGGGGCGTAATGTCATGACGAACGGCTGCGGACGGATTCGACATCGCGCCGAACTTTTTTCTTCACATAGCGCGGCCGGCGGCCATGACACCCCATGGCTGTGCGCCGCGCAAGGCTTGACGCTTGATTTGCCCCTCGGGCGTGCTAGTCGATGATGTCGTCATCGGGGAAGGAAAGCGCATGTCGGTCGAAATCGGGAAAGCGCCGTTTGCCGCGCCGGCACGGCTGCTGATCGACGGGACGGGGGAAGGGCCGCTGCTCTTTTCCGACACGGCGCTCAGCTTTTGGGGCGGGGTCGATCCCGAGACCGGCCTGGTGATCGACCAGGCGCACCCGCTGCATGGCCGCTGTCTCGAGGGCACGATCCTGGCGATCCCCGGCGGCCGCGGTTCCTGCACCGGCAGCGCCGTGCTGATGCAGCTCATCCTCAACGGCAAGGCGCCCGCCGGCATGGTCTTTTCCCAGGCCGAGGAGATCCTGACGCTCGGCGTCATGGTCGCCGAGGAAATGTACGGCCGCTCGCTGCCGATTGCCGTGATTGCGCCGGAAGCCTTCGCCCGCCTCGAAGGGCTGGACATCCTTCGCATCGGGGCCGGTTCTGTGTCCATGCCGGGCGCCGATCACAGGCAGGACGACGCGGCCACGCCCGCCGCACTATCGAAACTCGCCTTGAGCGACAAGGACCGGCACCTCCTGTCGGATGCCGTGCCGCAGGCGACGCGCACTGCCATGCGGATCGTCGTGCGCATGGCCGAACTGCTCGGCGCCGAGAGATTGATCGACGTCGCCCAGGTCCATGTCGACGGCTGCATCTATACCGGTCCGGCGAGCCTCGACTTTGCCGAAAAACTGGCGGATTGGGGCGGCAGGGTCGTCGTGCCGACCTCGCTCAACGCCATCTCCGCCGATCAGGTCCGCTGGCGCGAGCAGGGCACCGACCCGGTTCTCTCACTGGCGGCGAGCGCCCTGGCCGATGCCTATCTCCGCATGGGCGCCCGCCCGACCTTCACCTGCGCGCCCTATCAGCTCGACGGTGCTCCTGCCGAGGGAGAAAACATCGCCTGGGCCGAATCCAACGCCGTCGTCTATGCCAACAGCGTGCTCGGCGCCCGCACGATGAAATATCCCGATTTCCTCGACATCTGCATCGCGCTCACCGGCCGGGCGCCCGAGGCCGGCTGCCATCTGGACGAGAACCGCAAGGCGCGGCTGGTCGTGGAGGTCGAGGCGATGGAGGGCCGCGACGACAGCTTCTGGCCGCTGCTCGGCTACCGGGTCGGTACGCTGGCCCCGAACGCCATCCCCGCCGTCACAGGCCTGGAGCAGGCCCAACCGAGCGCCGACGACCTCAAGGCCTTCGGCGCCGCCTTCGCCACGACGTCGGCCGCACCGATGTTCCACATCGTCGGCGTGACGCCGGAGGCGGCGACGCTCTCCGCCGCGACCGGGGGTAGGGCGCTTCCGACTGTCAGCGTCACCCGCAGCGACCTCGCTGCCGACTGGCGCCACTTCAATCCAAACACCGGCGAGACGATCGATCTCGTCGCGCTCGGCAATCCGCATTTTTCGTTTGACGAGTGCGCGGCTGTGGCCAAACTCTGCGCCGGCCGAACGAAGCATGCGGACGTCGCGCTCACCGTCACCCTGAGCCGCGCCACCCATGCCCGCATCGTCGAGGCCGGCATTGCTGCCGCCCTCGAAGCCTTCGGCACCACCGTCGTGCGCGACGCCTGCTGGTGCACGGTCATGCAGCCGATCGTCCCGCCGGCCGCCCGCACCATCCTCACCAATTCCGGCAAATACGCTCATTACGGCCCGGGCCTCAGTGGCAAGCATGTCCGCTTCGCCGCCCTTGCCGATTGCGTCGCGGCGGCCACCACCGGTCGAGCCCCGGCCGCCCCGCCGGCCTGGCTGGGCCGCAGTTGACGCACCCGCAGGGGCATAGGGCAAAGCTGAACTAGACCCTTGAGCGAACACCCATGGCATTGCCTGCCTTCCGGCTACGTTTCCATTCCATGATCTTCGGCCGCACCAGCCGGTAGGCCAGAAGCACCATCACCACGGCGATATAGAACGCGGGCTCGGCGGTGATCGCCTTCAGTGACAGCGCATAATGCAGCACGGCCGCCGCCGCGATCGCATAGACCAGCTTGTGCAGCCGGTTCCACCTCTGCCCGAGCCTGCGAATCGACCAGCGGTTCGAGGTGGCTGCCAGCGGGATCAGCATCAGAAGTCCCGCCATGCCGAGCATGATATAGGGCCGTTTCAGGATGTCGCCGGCGATCGACGACAGGATCAGGCTGCGGTCGAGGGTCAGGTAGACGGCGAAATGGGCGAGCACGTAATAGAAGGCGAGAAGGCCGAGCGCGCGCCGGTAGCTAATTAGGTTATAGCCTAAGAGATCGCGAAGCGGCGTGACCGCAAGGCCGAGGCAGAGAAACCGGAGCGCCCAGAGCCCGAGCAGGTGCTCGAAGGTCCGCACCGGATCGGCACCCAGCCCGCCGAAAATGCCAAGATAGAAGGCGTAGAGCCCCGGCACGAGCCCGATCGCATAGAGCGCCCAGATCGAGGCCGGTTTATAGCGGGCGGGCAGGGCAGGCATGGCCATCGTCATTCTCCGGTATCAATGTGGCCCGCCCTCGGCGACCCGTGCCCGAAGGGGCGGAGCGGCGGCGTCACCTCTTCTCCCCGTCGGGGAGAAGGTGGCGCGCAGCGCCGGATGAGGGGGGCGAGGCATCACTCTGAGTTTCGTCAGTAGAACTTCGTCAGGTCCATGCCGGTATAGAGGCTCGCCACCTCGTCGCCATAGCCGTTGAAGGGCAGGGTATCGATACGCTTCCCGCCGAACAGGCCGGTCTCCTCGCCGATGCGCCGCTCGGTTGCCTGGCTCCAGCGAGGATGGTCGACCGCCGGATTGACGTTGGCATAGAAGCCGTATTCGCTCGGCTGCATAGCATTCCAGCTCGCCGGCGGCTCGTTTTCGGTGAGCGTGATGCGCACGATCGACTTGATGCCCTTGAAGCCGTATTTCCACGGCACGACGAGCCTCAGCGGCGCGCCGTTCTGGTTCGGCAGGGTCTCGCCGTAGAGGCCGGTCGCCAGGATGGTCAGCGGATGGCGCGCCTCGTCGAGGCGAAGGCCCTCGACATAGGGCCACTTCATCGGCTGGAACAGGCCGCTCTGCCCCGGCATCTCGTCCGGCCGCACCACGGTTTCGAAGGCGACATACTTGGCCGAGCCGAGCGGTTCCACCCGGTCGAGCAGGCTGGCCAGCGGAAAGCCGACCCAGGGGATGACCATCGACCAGGCCTCGACGCAGCGCATGCGGTAGACGCGCTCTTCCATGGGGAAATCCTTGAGGATCGCCTCGATGTCGATCACCTGGGGCTTGGCCACCAGCCCGCCGACCTCGATCGCCCAGGGCCGCGTCTTGAAGGAGCCGGAATTGTTGATCGGGTCGATCTTGTCGGTGCCGAACTCGTAGAAATTGTTGTAGCTGGTGACGTCCTGCTTGGACGTCGGCTTTTCGGTCAGCACATAGGCGCTCGGCTTGGCGGCGATCGCCGCGGCAAAGGCTTTTGGTGCCGCGGCGAGCGCCAGTCCGCCCGCGGCCGCGCCGATCAGGCTGCGGCGGTTGAGGTAAAGCGATTGCGGCGTGATCTCGCTCTGGGCGATCTTCGGCGGACGGTAGCGTGACATGGGTCTGCTCTTTCGCTGTTGATGCGGTCTATAAGTCTCTACGTAGCAAATCTCGTCAGAGTTTCATCGTCACGAAAAGAATCTGCCGACCACGTTTTCGTGTAGACGCCCGGCGCTCATCCGGTCCGCCGGCGGAATGCGTTCGTCCGAGCGGCCGGGATGCCAAGCGTACCGTTTTACGCTATGCTGATAGTGACAGAATGGGGTCCTTGCCCTATCACAAGGTCAAATTCCGGTGCGCAAACGCGTGCAGCCGATGCTTTTCGGCCAGCCCCAAGCCCGGCAAGAACCAAGAGAAGATCCGAGGTAACACCGATGCCAGCCTATCGTTCGAGAACCACGACCCACGGCCGCAACATGGCGGGTGCGCGCGGCCTTTGGCGCGCCACCGGCATGAAGGACGGCGATTTCGGCAAGCCGATCATCGCCGTGGTCAACTCGTTCACCCAGTTCGTGCCCGGGCACGTGCACCTGAAGGACCTCGGTCAGCTGGTCGCCCGCGAGATCGAAGCATCCGGCGGCGTCGCCAAGGAGTTCAACACGATCGCCGTCGACGACGGCATCGCCATGGGCCATGACGGCATGCTCTATTCGCTGCCGTCGCGCGAACTGATCGCCGACAGCGTCGAATACATGGTTAACGCGCACTGCGCCGACGCCATGGTCTGCATCTCCAACTGCGACAAGATCACCCCCGGCATGCTGATGGCCTCGCTTCGCCTCAACATCCCGACGATCTTCGTCTCGGGCGGCCCGATGGAGGCCGGCAAGGTCGTCATGCACGGCAAGAAAGTCGCGCTCGACCTGGTCGACGCCATGGTCGCCGCCGCCGACGACAAGATCTCCGACGAGGACGTCGCCACCATCGAGCGCTCGGCCTGTCCGACCTGCGGTTCGTGCTCCGGCATGTTCACCGCCAATTCGATGAACTGCCTGACCGAGGCGCTCGGCCTGTCGCTGCCGGGCAACGGCTCGACGCTCGCCACCCATGCCGACCGCAAGGAACTCTTCCTCGAGGCCGGCCGCAGCATCGTCGGCCTCGCCAAGCGCTACTACGAGCAGGACGACGCGACCGCGCTGCCGCGCGTCATCGCCTCCAAGGGCGCCTTCGAGAATGCCATGGCGCTCGACATCGCCATGGGCGGCTCGACCAACACCGTCCTGCACATCCTCGCCGCCGCCCACGAGGCCGAGGTCGACTTCACCATGGACGACATCGACCGCCTGTCGCGCAAGGTTCCGTGCTTGTCCAAGGTCGCCCCGGCCAAGGCCGACGTGCACATGGAAGACGTCCACCGGGCAGGGGGCATCATGTCCATTCTCGGCGAACTGAACCGAGCCGGCCTGCTCAATGCCGATCTGCCGACCGTTCACGCCAGGACCCTTGGCGAAGGACTGGCCAAGTGGGACATTTCCGTCTCCGAGGACCCGGCAGCCCTCAAGCTGTTCAGCGCCGCCCCGGGCGGCATCCCGACCCAGGTCGCCTTCAGCCAGGCGGCCCGCTGGGAAGAGCTCGACCTCGACCGCGAAAACGGCGTCATCCGCGACGCCCAGCATCCCTTCTCCAAGGATGGTGGTCTCGCCGTTCTCAAGGGAAATCTGGCGCTCGACGGCTGCATCGTGAAGACCGCCGGCGTCGACGAGTCGATCCTGAAGTTCACCGGCCCGGCCAAGGTCTATGAAAGCCAGGATGCGGCCGTGAAGGCGATCCTGTCCAACGAGGTCGTCGCGGGCGACGTCGTCGTCATCCGCTACGAGGGCCCCAAGGGCGGCCCGGGCATGCAGGAAATGCTCTATCCGACCAGCTATCTGAAGTCCAAGGGCCTCGGCAAGGTCTGCGCGCTGATCACCGACGGCCGCTTCTCCGGCGGCACGTCCGGCCTTTCCATCGGCCACGCCTCGCCGGAAGCCGCCAATGGCGGCACGATCGGCCTGGTGCGCGAAGGCGACACGATCGAGATCGACATCCCGAACCGCACCATCAACCTGGCCGTTGCAGAAGACGTGCTGGCCAAGCGCCGTGCCGAGCAGGACGCCTTCGGCTGGAAGCCGTCGAGCCCCCGCAAGCGCAACGTCACCACCGCGCTCAAGGCCTACGCCGCCTTCGCCAGCTCCGCCGACCGCGGCGCGGTGCGCATCCTGCCGGAGTAAGCATACGCTTCGAACGCATCTCGTCTGCAAGGGATCGGCTGATGAAACAGCCGGTCCCTTTCGCATTCTAGCTCTGGGGCCGGTAGAAGATGCGGCCGAACTCATTGTTCATTTCGGCGAAGCGTGACGGCGAATGGCCGGTGAAGCGCTTGAAGGCGTGGATGAAATGCGCCTGGTCGTAGAAGTGCTCCAGCGCGTCGTCCCTCAGCAGCCGGTGGTCGCGATGGACCGAATAGCGCCGGTACAGCCGCTCGAAGGCGAGGATCGCCTGCAGTCTCTTGGGTGTCGTGCCGACGCGGCGCTGGAAGAGCGTCTGCAGGTGGCGGCGCGAGCAGTCCAGCCTGTCGGCGAGTTCGTGGATCGGCAGGGTGAAGTTCGACGCTGACATCGCCGCGACGGCGGCGATCACCAGCCTGTCCTGCGACGCCATGCCCTCGCGGACCCGCTCGATGAGGAAGCGGTGCACCAGGTCTACCGCCTCGGGCAGCGTCTCGGCCTCCGCGACGCGCGCGGCAAGCGTCGCCCCGATCCGGCCGAGCAGCGCATCGACCGGGGCGATCTCGAGAAAGATCTCGTCGAGGTCCTGGCGGACGAATTGCGCAAGGCCGGTCGGGGTGAATTCGACGCCGATCGTGACGGTCCTTTCCGCCGTCGACGAGAGCGTCGTCGGTTGATCCCACAGCCCGACCAGCACGATTTCCCCTTGCCGCGAATGTCGGCCCCGGGACGAACCCCGTGCGGTCAGGCCGTTGCGCCAGGGCACGATCAGCTTGGCCCGGCCATTGGGGACGACCACGCGCGCATCGGCGGCCGGCAATCCCGCCTGCGCTTCGAACACCCAGAACTGATGAATGTAGGGCGCGATCGCGGCTGCGGGTGTCACGGTCTTCAGAAGCATGGCTCGGCTCCGGTTTCGCCGAAAGCTACCAGTGCTTCCCATTTTTACAATACGGGGATCCTAGGCTGGCCTTAAGGATTGGCGGGCCGGGGAGGCCTTGCCGCCCCGCAACCACTGCCAAGGGAGATGACGCAATGATGATCGCCGAAATGGCCCTGTCCGCCATCCTGTTCGTGGGCGCGCTGCTGCACGTCTACGGCTCGTTTGTCACCTTCGCCTGGGCGAGCCCCGAACTGGTCTGGTCGATCGGCTCGAGCGGCCTGGCCATGCTTCTCGCGGCGCTGGCCGTGCTGCGCAGCCGGCGTCCAGGGGATCGCGCCCTGTCGGCGATCGTATTGTCCGGCTGTCTCGGCTGGGCGGCGATCGTCCTGGCTTTCGGCCTTGTCATCGGCAATCCCGCCGATCCGCGTGTGCTCTATCACGTCGTTGTCAGCCTGGCCCTCGCCGCTTTCGCCTTGCGCGGCGTCCTTGTCGTCCGGCGGTGAGTAGCGAAATAGAGAATTAGGAAATAAGCAAAATATTTATCCCCCGGCGCTATTTCGGCCGCTCGATCATGTCGTAGACGGTTTTCAGCTGGGCCAGCCGCTCCGTATAGGACGCCCTCAGGCAGGCGAGGTCCCCATTGCAGGCCTGGCGGTTCGACAGCCATGCCACCTGCTCGTCCTGCACCACGCCGCGATTGCCCATCGGCAAAAGGCCGGTGATCAGCTCGAAAGTGGTCACCATCTTCACGTCCATGTCATTCAGGTCGCGATTGGCGCAGATCGCGGTCTCGTCGGCAGCGAGCTCCGGCTTGTCGCAGTCGAAGCTCGCGGCTTCAGCGGGCAGGGGCATGCCGGCAGCGAGACCGCTCAGGATCGCAAGGGCGGCGGCGGTCCGGGACAGGCGAGCGAACGGGTTGGTCGGCATGGGGGGAACTCCTTGATCATTTCGTCTGGCCCAACGCCCCCGCCTTGGAAAAGTTCAATTCGCGATTACCTTTGGGGAACGCGCCGTCCGGTGCGGCGCCGGCGCTTTTCTTTTGCCCGTCCGGCGCCTATTGATCCTTGGAAACAATGAGGAGTACCCCATGCAGGGCATCGTTCGTGGTTTGGCTGTCTCGGCGCTTGCGCTTCTCGTCGCGCTGCAGGCGCCGGTCTTCGCGCAGGAGCTTCGCGTTCCCCAGTCGGCTTCCGAGATGCAGATGTCGTTTGCGCCGCTGGTCAAGCAGACCCATGGCGCCGTCGTCAACGTCTATGCCGAGCGCATGGTGCAGCGCCGCGTCTCGCCCTTTGCCGGTGATCCCTTCTTCGAGCAGTTCTTCGGCCAGCGCATGCCGAACCGCACGGAGAAGCAGTCCTCGCTCGGCTCCGGCGTCATCGTCGGCGCGAACGGCATGGTGGTCACCAACAACCACGTCATCGACGGTGCCGACGACATCAAGGTGGCGCTCTCCGACGGCCGCGAATTCCCCGTCAAGGTAGTGCTGAAAGACGAGCGCATCGACCTCGCGGTGCTGAAGATCGACGCCAAGGAAGCGCTGCCCGCGCTCGTCATCGGCGACAGCGACAAGGTCGAGGTCGGCGATCTGGTGCTGGCCATCGGCAATCCCTTCGGCGTCGGCCAGACGGTGACCAGCGGCATCGTCTCGGCGCTCGCCCGCAACCGGGTGACGGAGGGTGACTTCGGCTTCTTCATCCAGACGGACGCCTCGATCAATCCGGGCAATTCCGGCGGGGCGCTGATGAACATGAAGGGCGAACTGCTCGGCATCAACACGGCGATCTTCACCAAGGGCGGCGGCTCGAACGGCATCGGCTTCGCCATCCCGGCCAACCTGGTCAAGGTCTTCATCGCCGCAGCCGAGCGGGGCGATGTCACCTTCGAGCGGCCCTATGTCGGCGCGAGTTTCGATCCCGTCACCTCCGACGTCGCCGAGGCGCTCGGCCTCGACAAGGTACGCGGCGCGCTCGTCGTCAGGGTGGCCGAAGGCGGACCGGCGGCCAAGGCGGGGCTCAAGGCCGGACAGGTCGTGGTCGCCATCGACGGCATCCCGGTGGAACATCCCGATGCGCTGGGCTACCGCCTGACGACCGCCGGTCTCGGCAAGAAGGTGACGCTCTCCATCCGCGAGAACGGCCGGGAATCCGAGATCGAAATGACGCTGGCCGGCGCGCCGGAAACCACGCCCCGCGACGAGCGGCTGATCGAGGGCGCGAGCCCGTTCGCCGGGGCCAAGGTCGCCAATCTGTCGCCGAGGCTCGCCTACGAGCTGCGCATGCCGTCGGAAGTCACCGGCGTGGTGATCACCGATATCGTCGCCGGTTCGCCGGCTGCACGCCTCGGCTTTGCCCCGCATGACATCATCATCTCGGTCAATGGCGTCAACATCACCTCGACCGAAGCCATGGCTGAGGTCGTCGCCGAGGATCCGGGTTTCTGGCGGGTAGAGATCGAACGCGAGGGCCAGCGCATCCGGCAGATCTTCCGATGAGCGATCTCTTCGCCCCGCATGTTCCCAAGGATGTGGAGGCCCGCCGGCCGCTCGCCGACCGGCTGCGGCCGAAGACGCTGGCCGAGGTCACCGGCCAGGAACACCTGACCGGCGAGGACGGCGTTCTCGCCCGCATGATCGCCTCCGGTTCGCTCGGCTCGATGATCTTCTGGGGCCCGCCCGGCACCGGCAAGACGACGGTTGCGCGGCTGCTCTCCGGCGAGGCGGGTCTGGCTTTCGAACAGATATCGGCGATCTTCTCCGGCGTTGCGGACTTGAAGAAGGTCTTCGAGGCCGCCCGCATGCGCCGCATGGACGGCCGCCAGACGCTGCTCTTCGTCGATGAGATCCATCGCTTCAACCGCGCCCAGCAGGACGGCTTCCTGCCGGTCATGGAGGACGGCACCGTGATCCTCGTCGGCGCGACGACGGAGAACCCGTCCTTCGAACTCAATGCCGCACTTCTGTCGCGCGCCCGGGTCCTGACCTTCAAGCCGCATGACGAGGAAAGCCTCGGCACGCTGCTGAAGCGGGCCGAGGAGGTGGAGGGCAAGCCGCTGCCGCTCGACGCCGACGCGCGGGCAAGCCTGATCCGCATGGCCGACGGCGACGGCCGCGCCGTGCTGACGCTGGCGGAAGAGGTCTGGCGCGCGGCGAGGGAAGGCGAGGTGTTCGACACCGAGGGCCTGACCCGCATCGTCCAGCGCCGCGCTCCGGTCTACGACAAGGGCCAGGACGGCCACTACAATCTGATCTCCGCGCTGCACAAGTCGGTGCGCGGCTCGGATCCCGATGCAGCACTCTACTATCTCTGCCGCATGTTCGATGCCGGCGAGGACCCGCTCTATCTCGGGCGGCGGCTGGTGCGCATGGCGGTGGAAGACATCGGTTTGGCCGACCCGCAGGCACTCGTCATCTGCAATGCGGCGAAGGACGCCTACGACTATCTGGGTTCTCCCGAGGGCGAACTGGCGCTGGCGCAGGCCTGCGTCTATCTCGCCACCGCGCCGAAGTCGAACGGCGTCTACATGGCCTACAAGTCGGCGATGCGTGCGGCCAAGGAGAATGGTTCGCTGCTACCGCCCAAGCACATCCTCAATGCGCCGACCAA
This sequence comes from Rhizobium sp. Q54, assembly GCA_943370615.1. GTDB lineage: Bacteria > Pseudomonadota > Alphaproteobacteria > Rhizobiales > Rhizobiaceae > Allorhizobium. The sequence continues at coordinate 48,542 of CALRRQ020000024.1, read as the reverse complement.
GCTGATGAAGGCGGAAGGCTACAACGACGGCTATCGCTACGACCACGACGAGCCGGATGCCTTTTCCGGCCAGGACTATTTTCCCGAGAAGATGGGCCGCACGACCTTCTACGATCCGCCGGAACGTGGGTTCGAGCGCGAGATCCGCAAGCGGCTGGACTGGTGGGCAAAGCTCAGGCGTGAGCGGGGCGGCTGAGACCCCGGCTCAGGACGCCTTGGCCGCTGCCGGCGCGGCGATCATCTTGACCGCGGAATCGGCAAGGCCGTGATGGCCTTCCATGTCGACGATCAGATGCCAGTGGCCGCTTTCCGGAATGCTGAGCTTGATCGGCGATTTCTTCGCCACCCCGCCGAGATATTTGAAATCGAGGGCTTCCTTGAAGCGCTGGAAGTTGCCGGGCGTCATCAGCCGCACATTGTTGACGGCGGAAAGCGTCACCTCGATGATGGCACCGGCACGCTGTTCCTTGAGATCGTAGTGGGTAAAGCGGAAGGTCGGCTTGGCCATCTGCTCCTCGTCTGTCCATTGAAAATCGCGAACGGCAGTCTAGCGCCGCGCGGTTAAGGAAGCGTTTGCCGCGGCCCGCAGAGGGCTCCCCGGATCGGACCCGATCGGGGTCACGGAACAATCCGTTCGACGCCGCGTTGACAGTCAACAGTTCACACCCAGGAGCAGTCCGATGAAGACCGACACCTATCTGACCTTCTTCGTTTCGATGATGGTGAATGCCGTCATCTTCGGGACGGGCGCGATCACGGTCCTGTCCATTCCGGCACTGGCCGAGAACGCCAAATACCTGCTGCCGCTGGTCGTCGTCATCTCGTTCGTGGTGGCTCCGTTCATCGCCAAGCTGATCGCGCCGCGCATGCGACTGCGCAACTGGCGCCGCCGCGATCCGATGCAGGGTTGATCCACACCCTGACCTGCATTCCCTCCAGAAACTCCACTCCCACTCCACTTGAACCCCGGTCACCTCCACCGGGGTTCTTTTTTTGTCCGCACCCCGCGGGGCTTCATTCTCCGTCAAGCATATCGATCCAGGGCGATCTTCCGCCTCCCCAATTTAAGCGGGTCTTAAGCGCTCGCCGGCATACTGCGTGAACCGACAAACAACGGGCGCGACGAGATGACGGCAGCAAGCGGATCCGAGGGAAGAGGCACGCAGGTATCGCCGCGGCGGCTGTCACGGCTGGTTCTCGCCTTTGCGGCGACGCTGATTACCCTGTCGACGCTGTCGCTGCTCTATGTCGGCCGGATCGCCTCCGAGGAGGCCGACCAGCAGGCCGCCGTCACCGAGCGCACGCTGTTCGTCAACGCGCTGAAGGACCGCCAGAGCCTGATCGCCCGCGACCAGCTGAGCGTCTCGCGCTGGGACCGCTCGGTCAAATACATCACGCTGAAATTCCGCGAGGCCTTCATCGAGGAGGAGTTCGTCGGCTCGCTCTGGTATGATTTCGGCCACGACCGCACCTTCCTCTTCGATCCGGGCGGCGAAATCGTCATGTCGGCCCACGAGGATCGCGTCGACTTCACCCGCCGCACCGCCGACCCGGCCGGCGATCTGGCCCTGATCGCCAAGCGGGCCGTCGACCGCCACAATGCCAATCGCATCGCCATTGCCGGCGGTTTTGGTCAGAAGCAGGTGACGAGCAGCGAGGTCGGCCGGATCGCCGAATTCGCCATTGCCGAGATCGACGGCGAACCGATGATCGCCACCGCCATGGCGGTGGTTCCCGACGACGAGGAGGTGGCGCTGCCCGACGGCGCGCCGTTCATCGTCATCTCGGCCAAGCCGATCGACGGCGATCTGGTGCGCGACCTCAATTCCCAGCTCGACTTCGCCGACCTGACCTTCGGGCCTAGTGCCGGCGGCAAGGTGCCGCTGGTCACCGCCTCCGGCCGGGCGATCGGCAGCTTCGACTGGAAGGGGGCTGCCCCCGGCTCGCATATCTGGGAGGTGGTGGTGCCGGTCAGCATCCTGCTCTCCTCGCTGCTGGCGCTTGCGAGCCTCTTCATCGTCCACCATATCCGCCGGCTGTCGCTCAGGCTCGAGGAGAGCGAGCAGCGCAACCGGGCGCTCGCCCTTCGCGACCCCTTGAGCGGGCTTGCCAACCGGCTGAGCTTCGGCCATGCGCTGGAGGCGGCGGCCGAGAAGGCTCAAGGCTCGCGCTTCGCCGTCATTGCTGGCGACCTCGACCGCTTCAAGGCGATCAACGACAGCTGGGGCCACGCCGCCGGCGACCTGGTGATCCGCACCGTTGCGGCCCGGCTGACCGATGTCGTCGGCACGAGTGGCCTGGTCGGGCGCATCGGCGGCGACGAATTCGTCATCCTGGTCGACGCCTTCAGCGACCGCGCCCGTCTTTCGCTGCTCGCCAGCCAGATCATGACCGCCGTCGGCCAGCCGATCACCCTAGACAACGGCATCACCACCGATGTCGGCATCAGCCTCGGCATTGCGATCGCCCCCGACGATGCGGCCGGCGCCAATGCCATCATGGCGACCGCCGACCGGGCGCTCTATGCCTCGAAGGAAGGCGGCCGCGGCCGGGCCTGCTTCGCCGCCGACGAGGGCGTCGAGCCGCACAGCCATGCCCACGGAGCGAGCCATGCCGCCTGAGCTGACGCGGCGACGCCTGCTCGCGCTCTCCGCCGGCACGGCCGGCACGTTGCTGGCGAGCCCGGCGAGGAGGCCCGCCTTCGCCGCTGGGGCGAGCAAGCCGCGGGTCATCGTCGTCGGGGCCGGGATCGCCGGACTGTCCGCCGCCCGCACGCTGACGCGGCACGGCATCGAGGTCATCGTCATCGAGGCCCGCGACCGCATCGGTGGCCGGATCAGCACCGACCGCAGCCTCGGAACGGCGGTCGAGCGCGGCGCAAGCTGGCTGCACGGCATGAACGGCAATCCGCTGGCCGGCCTGGTGCGCGACCAGAAGCTCTCCACCTTCTTCAGCGATTACGACGACTACGAGGTCTGGCTTCCGGACGGCGAGCGGCCGGAGGACTGGGAGCTCGAGGACGCGATCGACGCCTTCGAGACGATCCTCGAGAAGGCCGCCGACGAGGCGGACGAGGGCAGCGACCTGTCGCTGCTGGAGGCGATCGACCAGCTCGACCCGGGCATGCTCAAGGACCCGCTCTCCGGCTGGATGTTGTCGAGCGAGATCGAGGACGACGGCGGCGCGCCGCTGTCGCGCATCTCCGCCCTGTTATATGGCGAGGACCGCGGTTTCGACGGCCCGGAAGCGCTGTTGCCCGACGGTTTTGGCCGCGTCGTCGAGGGCCTGGCCAAGGGGCTCGACATCCGGCTCGACGAACCGGTCCGCCGCATTTCCCACGGGTCCGGCACGGTGGTGGTCGAGACGGCGAAGGAGAGCCACACCGGCACGCATGTTATCTCGACCCTGCCGCTCGGTGTGCTGAAGGCCGGCCATGTGGTCTTCGATCCGCCGCTGCCGGAGCGCCATGCCGGCGCGATCGCCAGTATTGGCTTCGGCGCGGTCACCAAGGTCTCGGTGAAGTTCGACCGCTGCTTCTGGCCGGAAGAGACGCAGTTCCTGAGCTATGCGGCGAAGGAGCGCGGCCGCTGGCCGACCATGATCAACCTCATGCCGGTGAGCGGCGCCAGCATCCTCACCCTGGTCTCGACCGGCGACTATGCGCTGAAGTCCGAAGCCATGAACGAGGCCGAGCTTCAGGCCGACATCAGCGCCGTGCTCGCCGAAATGTTCGGGGCCGAGGCACGGCCGCCGGAGAAGATCGTCGCCGCGCAATGGTCGTGCGATCCCTTCGCGCTCGGCGTCTATTCCTATCCGGCGGTCGGCAACACGCCCGCCGATTTCGACGGGCTGGCCGAACCGGTCGCCGACCGGCTGTTCCTCGCCGGCGAGCATACGATCTTTGACCATCACGGCACGGCGCACGGCGCCTTCATGAGCGGCGAGCGCGCAGCAGGCCAGGTGATCGCCGCGCTCGGTGGCTGATCGAAGCCGCTGCCGGCGGACGTGACCGCGGCCGGCAGGCTGTCCGTCTGGCGATGACCGCTATCATGGCCGGGCGACCCGCTGGCCGAGTTCAGAAGCGCTTCTTCAGGAAGAACTGGCCATGCGCGCCGTTGCCGCCTTCGAGTTCGCCGAACACGTGGTAGCCGAGCTTTTCGTAGAACGGCCGGGCCTGGAACTCGTAGGTGTCGAGCCAGATGCCGACATAACCGCGGTCGCGGGCGATCTTCTCCGCCTCGGCCATCAGCCGGCTGCCGATGCCCTGGCCGCGATAGGCCTCGGGCACGACGAGATAACGGATGAAGGCCCAGCCAAAACTCTCCTCGCCATAAAGCCCGCCCTCGACGGCGCGGGTTTCGGGATTGCGCACCAGCACGGCGAAATCCGGCCGGTCGCTCTTGCCCGTCTGGGCGGTGTTGTAGGCGCGCAGCGCCGTGTAGACGGCATAGCGGTCTTCTTCCGCCGGCTGATCGGGCACCGATTCGATGATGGGGCTCGGCATGGGTGTTGGTCCTTCCTTTGGATCGACTCGCGCTGCGCTGCTCTTGCTGTTGATGGCCGGACGCGCTGCGGCTGTCCAGTCGTGGAACCCGTGCATACGGATTTGCCTTCACGCGGGCCTTTCGGCCCCGTGGTCTGGCTTTATTGCGGTGTCCTCCCTTTCTCCAGGAGGGATAGTCGGCCGGGACACGATCGCGTGCCGCGACTAAGTAAAAATACATGACACCCGATCGTGTCCCGTTCGGTGTCTTTTGCCGGGCAAACTCGGTCTCTCTGCGCGGATGACGGCACCTTTTCCAGGGTTGCGCTCGCGGGCTTCTTGTTATCGTTCTTGCCCGCCGCGCCACGAAAGCCGAGGAAACCCCGCCAGTCGCCGGTCCAATCATGTGTGCCCCACAGGCACGCCCCGCCCTGTTTCAGGCGAGAGGGAGACCCTTCATGCCCGGCCCCGGAAAAGCGGTCCGCGTTTCGACCTCGCCCCCCGGGCACCGGTCCCGCCTCGCCGGCAACGCAAACCGGTGTAACCGATGGCGGGACGGCAGTAGTATCGGGCATGGCGCGGGGGCGGGGAAGATTTTCGCTGGGGTCTGTTGTTTTTGTTGGCGAAACGCGGCGGAACTTCCCCGTTTTTGGCGAGGGCGATGTGGGGGCGTGGGCGGCCTCGATCCTTCGAGGCCCCTGCGGGGCACCTCAGGATGAGGGGCGGTGTTGGGGGCGCTTCGCGCCACGGAAGCCCTCACAATGAGATGCGCGCACGGCGGGAGCCCTCACCCTGAGGCGGGAGCGTCAGCGACCCTCGAAGGGCGAGGGCGGTGGCTGTGGTGCCGTCGACATCTGCGGCCGGATGCTTCGAGGCCCTCGCGTCGCGAGGGCACCTCAGCATGAGGGGGGCGGTGTTGGCGGGGCTTAGCGCACGGCGGTAGTCCTCACCCTGAGGTGGGAGCGAAGCGACCCTCGAAGGGCGGGGGCGGATGGAGTGCGGCGATGTTGGCGATCACCGCCAGCGTGAAGGCGAGCGCCCGACAGCAGGGAACGCACCCGCGCGCCCGACAGCAGGGAACGCACCCGCCCACCCGACAGCAGGGAACAGACCGGCGCCGGCGGTGTTTTCCCATGGCGACAGGCAGTCTGCGCAGATCGACAAGGAGAACAGCCAATGGCCATTCAGAAACATGGTTCCGCCCAGTGGCGCGGCGGATTGAAGGACGGGCGCGGCAGCGTTTCGACCGAGAGCGGCGCGCTGAAGCAGCAGCCCTACGGCTTCAAGGCCCGGTTCGAGGGCGTCGTCGGCACCAATCCCGAAGAATTGATCGGCGCGGCCCATGCCGCCTGCTTCACCATGGCGCTGTCGAAGATGCTGGAGGAGGCGGGTTCGCCGGCCGAAAGCCTGGAAACGCTCGCCAGGGTATCGCTCGACAAGGTCGGCGAAGGTTTCGAGATCACCGCGATCGCGCTCTCGCTCGAAGGCCGCGTGCCCGGCATGGACGAGGCGAAGTTCAAACAGATTGCCGAGCAGGCCAAGGTCGGCTGCCCGGTGTCGAAGGCGCTGAAGGCGGTGCCGATCACCCTTTCGGCGTCCTTCGCCTGACCCTTCGGTCGAACCCATCGCTTGCCGCCGGCGCGGTGCATACGGGTTTCCGCAGGAGAACCCCAGAACGCGCCGCGTCGGTTAAGGAAGTGTTTATCGATTCATGAAACTTAGAGGGGCCTGCCGGTCGCGCGGGATCGTCGGGGGGCACGGTCCGGCGAGAGGGACCGCGCTCTAGCAGGCTTAAGTCGTTGAGTGTTCGCCCGCTCCCTTCGGATGCGGGCTCTGTATGGAGTAAACCTATGACCAAGACCGTGAAGTCCTTCGCGCTGGTGCTGACGGCGGCATTTGCAACCACCCCTGTCATCGCCGCCGACCTGACCTACAACGAACCCGCCCCCTCCTATGAAGAACCGGCCGCGACCTCGTCCGGCTTCACCGGCGCCTATGTCGGTATCCATGCCGGCATGTCGTCCGAGCGCATCAACCCGTTTTCCGGCGACAAGGAATTCATGGGCGGCATCCAGGGCGGCTACAACACCGAAATGGGCGGCGCCATCGTCGGCGGCGAACTCGAATATTCGCATCTCGGCGACACGGAAGTCGACGTGCCCGGCGGCAATCTGAAGGAGCGCCATCGCGTCGCCGCCAAGGCCAAGGCCGGTGCGGCCATGGGCGAAACGCTGCTCTACGGCACGGCCGGCATGGCCATGACCAGCCTGCGCGACGGCAAGAATGTCGGCGGGCCCGACGGCTGGAAGCCAGGCTATCTGCTTGGCGTCGGCGTCGAGCAGAACCTCAACGCCAACCTCTCCGCCAAGGTCGAATACAATTATGTCCGCACCAACGACGTGCGCAGCTTCGACGGCGTCACCACCTCGCAGACCGACGTCAGCGACCACGTCATCAAGGGCGGCGTGAACTACAAGTTCTAGTCTTTTCAGAGGCTTGGATGGACAAAGGGCGCCGGGTGACCGGCGCCTTTTGTGGTTTGTGGGGGGCTGTTGTGCCCGCTGTCCTACCCCCTCACCAACAAAATCTGCGACTTAGCTGGCGCTAAGACCGCGATGTTGTAACCTCTCCCACAGGGGGAGAGGTGGGGCGTCGAGACTTGTGGCTTCTTCCTCTCCCTTGGTGGGAGAGGAAGCGATTTCAGCATCTTAGCGTTCGCTAAGTGCTAGAAATTGCAAGTGAGGGGGCGCGCTGTTGTGCCCATTCTCCCCGAAATGCCCCCGTGCTATTCTTCCACGCGACAGGGGGATCGAATGCGTTACCGCCCGCCGGAGCTTCACCGCAAGCGGGCCCGCGACATGCGGGCGGATGCGACGCGCCCGGAAGATGCACTGTGGCAGATGCTGAAGGACCGGCGTCTCGACGGATTCAAGTTCCGCCGCCAGGTGCCGCTCAAGGGCTATATTCTCGATTTCGTCTGCTTCGAGGCGCGGTTGATCGTCGAGGTTGACGGCTGGCAGCATGCCGAAAGCCAGACCGATGCCGTGCGCGACGCGATGTTTCGGGCCGAGGGTTTTCGTATCTTGCGCTTCTGGAACGACGAGGTGAGCGATAGCCCCGACGCCGTGTCTTTCGCCATCCTTGGCGCGTTGAAGAACTACGGCGAGTGAGCGGATGGTGGTTTCCTCTCCCCTTGTGGGAGAGGAAGCGATTTCAGCAGCTTAGCTTTAGCTAAGTGCTAGAAATTGCCGGTGAGGGGGTCTTGCCTTGTGCCCGCCTGCCGCCCCCCTCACCAACAAAATCTGCGACTTAGCTGGCGCCAAGACCGCGATTTTGTAACCTCTCCCACAGGGGGAGAGGTGGCGCGCCGAGACTTGCGGCCTCTTCCTCTCCCCTTGTGGGAGAGGAAGCAATTTCAGCATCTTAGCGTCAGCTAAGTGCCAGAAATTGCCGGTGAGGGGGCTTTGCCTTGTGCCCACTGACCTACCCCCTCACCAACAAAATCTGCGACTTGGCTGACGCCAAGACCGCGATTTTGTAACCTCTCCCACAGGGGGAGAGGTGGGGCGTAAAACTAGGTCTAAAGTGAGAAGCTGTACGACAATGTCGGATAGGGATTAAACTTCGTATCACTAATTGGTGCAATATCATCGATTGTGAATAAATTATTTCCAAGTTTCACTAGATTTTCATTCGACGGATCTGTGAATAGAAATACTACAAGATGAAGATTGTTATGAAAAAGGTACTCAAAGACTCCAGCATTGCATTCGTCTGTCAATGCGTATCTGTAGGAGAATTGATCACGTACGTTCCACGATCCTTGCTCAATTGTTTTGAACGGTCCGAGGAATCCAAGTTCTGATGGAGAAGTTCCTTTGTAGTCGTTGAACTGAGTGTATATGAAAACGCTAAAGCGTGCTGTTCGGGATAGTATCTTTCTAGTTCTAATGTAGTATGTTCCCGCAGCTATTTTCACTGCGAATAGATTTAGGTGCTCTTTCTGTTTCTCTCCAACAGAAACTAATGCGACATCACGTTTGATGGCCTGGTTAAGAGAGCGCTCACTTTTGCCGTTTCCGTAGCGGCCAGAGAGTATTTCGTCGAATGATTCAGGGCAATTTCTAAAAATTGCGCGGGATTGCTTGTCGAACTCTGCTTGTAGAGCTTCGATGTCTTCTCTGTAAGACGCAAATTTGGCGAGAAATGAAACCAGTTCGTCGGTCTTGCGCGAGGCACGGTTGCATCTCTTACATATCGGGAATTCAAACCCTTTCGGTCTGTGCTTGCCCAAGAACATGATTCTTGGAGGTAGATGTTCAATCTCCTCGGTTTGACGCTCTCCGCCACAGAAGCAACACAGTGGGTGCTCGCGAAAGAATCTTTTCCGGCTTTGCTGCGCTTGTCCCATCATGTTCTCAAAGGTCAGATTGTCCCAAGAACGATTTCGGCCCGAGGTTTGCCCCCGGGCCGAATCTCTTCCAGACTCTAACGCTCAAGAGCACCCGCTCGTCGCACCACACGTGTCGCACTTCTCGCAGGTGCCGTTGCGCACCATCGTGAAATTCTGGCACTCCGAGCACATGTTGCCGGTATAGCCCTGGGCGATCGAGCGCATGCGGCGGTCGGCTTCGACCTTCTTGGCGTCGGCCTTGGCGGCGGCGGCATCCGCCGCGGCCTTGTCGGAGAAGAGGGCGGTCGCCTCCTGGGCGCCTTCGTCGGCGATCTCCTCGGCGAGTTCGGCGGCGCGTTCCTCGTAGTCGCGCTTGAAGGCGACGATTTCCGAGGTTGCAATCGCGGTCGTCACCTCCAGCTTGCGGGCGGCCGAGCCGGCGAAGGCGGTGACGCTGCCGCCGGACGAGGCCTTGGCAGGGGCGGCGGTGGATGCACCCTTCGGCTCGGCGAGCGAGCGGTCGACATTGCCGCCCGCCACCAGCGTCGGCTTGTAGCCGCGTGTCCAGCCGGTCGAGATCAGGTTGGTCTTGCCTTCGGAAATCCCCTTGCCAAGCGCGGTGTTGGAGAAGTCGGAGGTGTCGACATGTGCCAGATCGTGGCGGCCGAGATAGGAAACGGCGAGTTCGCGGAACACGTAGTCGAGGATCGACGTGGCGTTCTTGATCGCGTCATTGCCCTGCACCATGCCGGCCGGCTCGAACTTGGTGAAGGTGAAGGCCTCCACATATTCCTCGAGCGGCACGCCATACTGGAGGCCCAGCGAAATGGCGATGGCGAAATTGTTCATCATCGCACGGAAGGCGGCACCTTCCTTGTGCATGTCGATGAAGATTTCGCCGATGCGGCCGTCGCCGAATTCGCCGGTGCGCAGATAGACCTTGTGGCCGCCGACGGTGGCCTTCTGGGTATAGCCCTGGCGGCGGTTCGGCAGCTTTTCGCGCTCGCGCACCACCCGCTCGACGACGCGCTCGACGATCTTCTCGGTGATGGTGACCGCCTGGGCGGCGAGCGGCTGCTGGATCAGGTCGTCCAGCGCATCCTCGTCCTCCTCGTCCTCGATCAGCGAGGCGTTGAGCGGCTGGGAGAGCTTGGAGCCGTCGCGGTAGAGCGCGTTGGCCTTGATCGCCAGCTTCCACGACAGCATGTAGGCGGCGCCGCAATCCTCGACGGTGGCGTCGTTCGGCATGTTGATCGTCTTGGAGATCGCGCCCGAGATGAACGGCTGGGCGGCCGCCATCATGCGGATGTGGCTTTCGACCGACAGATAGCGCTTGCCGATCTTGCCGCACGGATTGGCGCAGTCGAACACCGGCAGGTGCTCGGCCTTGAGGAAGGGCGCGCCTTCGAGCGTCATCGCACCGCAGACATGGATATTGGCGGCCTCGATGTCCTTCTTCGAGAAGCCGATATGCTCGAGCAGGTTGAAGCTCATGTCGGCGAGCTGCTCGTCGGTCACCTTGAGGGTGTCCTTCAGGAAGTCGGCCCCGAGCGTCCACTGGTTGAAGACGAACTTGATGTCGAAGGCGGCCTTGGTCGCGCCGTTGATCGCCTCGATCTTGTCGGCGGTGAAGCCCTTGGCGGCAAGCGTGCCGGGATTGACGCCCGGTGCCTGGTTGATGTTGCCGTGGCCGACGGCATAGGCCTCGATCTCGGCGATCTGGCTTTCCGTATAGCCGAGCGTGCGCAGGGCTTCCGGAACGGCGCCGTTGATGATCTTGAAATAGCCGCCGCCGGCGAGCTTCTTGAACTTGACCAGTGCGAAGTCGGGCTCGATGCCGGTCGTGTCGCAGTCCATGACGAGGCCGATCGTGCCGGTCGGCGCGATGACCGAGACCTGGGCATTGCGGTAGCCGTGCTTCTCGCCGAGCTCGAGCGCCTTGTCCCAGGCGGCGGTGGCATGGGCGACCAGCGCCGGGTCGGTGCATTCGGCGTGCACGAGCGGAACCGGGTTCACCGACAGGCCTTCATAGCCTTCCGACAGGCCATGGGCGGCGCGGCGGTGGTTGCGGATGACGCGCAGCATGTTGTCGCGGTTCGGCTGATAGCCCGGGAAGGGGCCGAGTTCCGAGGCGATCTCGGCCGAGGTCGCATAGGAGACGCCGGTCATGATGGCGGTCAGCGCGCCGCACAGCGCACGGCCTTCGGCCGAATCATAGGGAATGCCCGACGACATCAGGAAGCCGCCGATATTGGCATAGCCGAGGCCGAGCGTGCGGTATTCGTAGGACAGTTCGGCGATCTGGCGCGACGGGAACTGCGCCATCATTACCGAGATTTCCAGAACGACGGTCCACAGGCGAACCGCGTGCTCGTAATCGGCGATGTTGATCTTCTTGCTCTTGGCGTCCTTGAACTGCAGGAGGTTCAGCGAGGCGAGATTGCAGGCCGTATCGTCGAGGAACATGTATTCCGAGCACGGGTTCGACGCGCGGATCGGGCCGGCGGCCGGGCAGGTGTGCCAGTCGTTCATCGTCGTGTTGAAGTGCAGGCCCGGATCGGCCGATGCCCAGGCGGCATAGGAGATCTTGTCCCACAGGTCGCGGGCCTTCAGCGTCTTCATCACGCGGCCGTCCTTGCGGGCGGTGAGGTTCCAGTCGCCGTCATCTTCCACGGCGCGCAGGAAGTCGTCCTTCAGCGAGACGGAATTGTTGGAGTTCTGGCCGGAGACGGTCAGATAGGCTTCCGAATCCCAGTCCGTGTCATAGGTCTTGAACTCCATGTCCTTGTAGCCCTGCTGGGCGAACTGGATGACGCGCTTGACGTAGCTTTCCGGAACCTGGTCCTTCTTGGCGGCGCGGATTTCGCGCTTGAGGGCCGGGTTCTTGTTCGGGTCGAAGCAATCGTCATTGTCGGCCGAGCAATTGACGCAGGCCTTCATGATCGCCTTCAGATGACGGGCGACGATCTTCGAGCCGGTGACGAGCGCCGCCACCTTCTGCTCTTCCTTGACCTTCCAGTTGATGTATTCCTCGATGTCCGGATGGTCGATGTCGACCACCACCATCTTGGCGGCGCGGCGAGTCGTGCCGCCCGACTTGATGGCGCCGGCGGCGCGGTCGCCGATCTTGAGGAAGCTCATCAGACCCGACGAGCGGCCGCCGCCCGAGAGCTTTTCGCCTTCTCCGCGCAGATAGGAGAAGTTGGAACCGGTGCCGGAGCCGTATTTGAACAGGCGCGCCTCGCGGACCCACAGGTCCATGATGCCGCCTTCGTTGACGAGGTCGTCGCCGACCGACTGGATGAAGCAGGCATGCGGCTGCGGATGCTCATAGGCCGACTTCGACTTGACGAGCTTGGCCGTGAACGGATCGATGTAGAAATGGCCCTGGCCGGGGCCGTCAATGCCATAGGCCCAGTGCAGGCCGGTGTTGAACCACTGCGGCGAGTTCGGGGCGACGCGCTGGGTGGCGAGCATGTAGGCAAGTTCGTCGCGGAAGGCGAGGGCGTCTTCTTCCGAGGTGAAATACTTGCCCTTCCAGCCCCAGTAGGCCCAGGTGCCGGCGAGACGGTCGAAGACCTGGCGGGCATCGGTTTCCGAGCCGAATCGCTCGTTTTCGGGCAGCGCCTTCAGCGCTTCGGCGTCGGGCACGGAGCGCCACAGGAAGGAGGGGACGTCGTTCTCCTCGACCTTTTTCAGCACCTTCGGCACGCCGGCTTTGCGGAAATACTTCTGCGCCAGGACGTCCGTGGCGACCTGGGAGAACTGCGCCGGCACGGCGATGTCGGCGAGACGGAAGACGATCGAGCCGTCGGGATTCTTGATCTCGCTCACCGCCTGGCGGAATTCGATCTCCGCATATGGCGATTGGCCCGGCTTGGTGAAACGTCTTTCAATGCGCATCTTCGTCCCTCGATAGTGAAGCGCCGCCGACGGCGCAAGAAGTCCCGTCCGGCTGCTCGGTTGAACGCGCGCAGCCAGTTTTTCATCCGTCAGTCAGGTGAATCATCCGGAGATGGACACTCTGTATCTTGTGGTGATTTTGGCTGCAAACGCTAAATATAGTATTAACAGTTTATTGCCGCCAGTCCCCGCATCATGTTTTCGGCGGTTGAAAATCGCGCAGAAAGGCCGATCGGGTTTAGGCCCTCATGGCCTGACCCGTGCATACGCCTCGCGATTTACTGGAACGAACCGGCCTCGTTATGTCCGGTTCAGTCGCCGCCGCAACATAAGAATGCATTAACTTTGAAAGGCCTGATTCCGTCAAGGGGTGGGTTATGACGAAATTATTAATACAAGATATTGTGGTTACCGGCTGTGGAAAACGGGGAAAGGAGCCATGTCGATGGAATCGCTTGGATTTTCCGCGAGCCGCGGACGACGGCAGGATTTGGCGGGTCTCGTTCGCCGACCGCATTAACCTTCATGAAAGGATTTCGGCCACAGTTTTTTGGGGCAGGCCGGTTCTGCCGGGGGCGACGGATTTGCCCAAACATGGTCTGGACCAAGCTTCATCCGGCATTGCTAAATGGAGCTGATTCTATAAACTCTTGCGCACGCCCAACGCGCAGGTGCGCTGAGTAGAGCCGGTCACTCGATGAAATATTTCACCTGGATGGTACCTTTCATGATGGCGATTGTCGGGACGGGCGATGCATCGGCCGCAGGCGCCCCTGTGCTCTATTGCGACGGACCCGCGACGGCCAAGGATGCCGGTGTCTACAAGGCGGCCTGTGCCGAGGTGGCGAGGGAAGTGCGGCTGAAATTTCCGCAGCTGACGATGGGCAAGGGCGCGGCCGCGGACAAGCCGTCCGGCAATGTCATCAGGCTCGATATCCTCAAGGTCGAAAAGCACGCGATCGCCGGACGCCTCGCCTGGAGCGGCAAGAAGAATTCGGCCGGAGGCTACGTGCTCGGCCCCGTCATCACCACGACAATCTCGGATGCGCAATTGAACGAGCGGTCGCTGCGCGAATTCGCGCGCGGTCTCGTCATGGCATCGAAAATCCAGTTCCCATAATTCTGAAACAGGCCAGGAGGTTGCCGCAATGGGCATCAACGACAGTTCTTCCGTGCTCGCGGCAACGTCCGCCGCAACGAATGCAAGCTTTACCGAGACTGCCGACGCCGCCGCGAGCACCGGCACCGGCTATACCATGGCGGTGGGCGACAGCTTCACCGGCACGCTGTCGCCGGTGGGCGACCAGGACTGGGTGCGCATCCAGCTGACGGCTGGCCAGACCTATACATTTGCCCTCGACGGATCCGGCGGCACGCCGGTCTCTGATACGTTTCTCGAGCTGCGCAATGCAGGCGGAACGATCATTGCCTCGGACGACGATGGTGGCGCCGGAACCAATTCGGCCATTACCTTCACTGCCACCGCAACTGGCACTTATTTTCTGAATGCGCGAAGCTTCAACAACTCCTATACCGGCGGCTACACTCTGACCACGGCCGTCGCACCACCGCCGACCGTCTTCACCAACGACCAGATCGCCAACCAGCTGACGAATGGCTATTGGGAATCGGAGGGCGCTAGCCGCCGCGCCTTCGACATCGATGCCGGCCAGTCCCTGACCGTCAACATCTCGGCGCTGACCGCCGACGGCCAGCAGATGGCGATCTGGGCGTTCAACGCCTGGACCGCAGCGACAGGCATCCGCTTCACGCTCACATCCGGCACGGCGCAGATCACGTTCGACGACAGCGATCCCAATAGTGCCTATTCGACCTCTACGACCACGGGCAACACGATCGTGTCCTCGTTCGTGAACGTTTCGACCGACTGGCTGGCGAGCTACGGCACGACGCGCAACAGCTATTCGCTGCAGACCTATATCCATGAAATCGGCCACGCCCTGGGCCTCGGCCATGCCGGCAACTACAACGGCAACGCGACCTACGGCGTCGACAACAATTATGCCAATGATTCGTGGCAGGCCACGATCATGTCCTACTTCTCGCAGACGGATAACACCTATATCGACGCGAGCTATGCGTTCCTGGTCACCCCGATGGTGGCCGATATCCTGGCCATGCGCGACCTCTACGGTATCACCGCGATCAACGCGGGCAACAATACCTATAACTTCCAGTCGGATTTCGGTGATCACGTGGCCCGCACGATCGTCGATACCGGCGGCATCGACACGCTGAACTTCAGCTGGGTGACGGCCGCGCAGCTGATCGATCTCAATCCGGAAGCCTATTCCAACACGGGAGGGCTGATCGGCAACCTCGGCATCGCGCGCGGGACGATCATCGAGAACGTCACAGGCGGATCCGGCAACGACATCCTCTATGGCAACAGTGCGGCCAACGTGCTCGTCGGCGGCAGCGGCAACGACATCCTGTTCGGACGGGGCGGTGCCGACACGCTGAACGGCGGTATCGGCAACGACACCTACGCCCTGACCAATGAGAACGACACCGTCATCGACAGCGGCGGCGTGGATACCATCACTTCGACGATCAGCCGCACGCTTGCCGCCTATGCGACGATCGAGCGCCTGACGCTGACCGGCACCGCCCATATCAACGGCACGGGCAACGCGCTTGCCAACATCATCACCGGCAATGCCGGCAACAACATCCTCAATGGCGGGGCCGGTCTTGATACGCTGATCGGCGGGCTCGGCAACGACAGCTACATGCTCGGCGCCGAGAACGACACGGTGTCCGATTCGGGCGGCAATGACGTGATCGTCTCGACCATCACGCGGTCGCTGGCCGGCTATGCGACGATCGAGCGGCTTGCGCTGAGCGGCTCCTCCAATATCAACGGCACGGGCAATGCGCTGAACAATACCATCGTCGGCAACGGCGCCAACAACACCATCAATGGCGGCGCCGGCAACGACATCATACTTGGCGGCGCCGGCGTCGACAGGCTCTACGGCAATATCGGCAATGACACGCTGACGGGCGGCACGGGTATCGACGTCTTCGTCTTCCACTCGGCCCCCAATGCCGCCACCAATGTCGATCGGATCACCGACTTCTCCGTCGCCGACGACGTGATCTGGCTGGAGAACAGCGTGTTCACCACGCTCGGTGCGGTCGGCACGCTCTCGGCGTCGGCCTTCGTGCGCAACACGACCGGGCTGGCGCAGGATGCGAGCGACCGTATCATCTACGAGAGCGATACCGGCAATCTCTACTATGACAGCAACGGCAATGCGGCCGGCGGCAGCACGCTGATCGCCGTGCTCAATCCGAACCTGCTGATGACCAACCTGGATTTCAGCGTCATCTGAGGTCTGCGGTCCGGTTTCCAATGCAAAAGACAAAGGGCGCGAGAATTTCGCGCCCTTTGTCTTTTATGGCATGCGGAACGGGAGGAGCCCGAAGCCGAGCGGATCAGCCGCGATGGTTCTTGGCGATCGGTTCCTGGTAGGTGAAGCCCATGTCCCAGGGGAAATAGATCCAGGTGTCCTGGCTGACCTCGGTGACGAAGGTGTCGACGGTCGGCACGCCCTTGGGCTTGGCGTATACGCAGGCGAAATGCGCCTTCGGCATCATGGCGCGGACCTCGGTCGCGGTCTTGCCGGTATCCGTCAGGTCGTCGATCACCAGCACGCCCTGGCCGCCTTCGGTCGTCAGTTCGGCGGAAATGCCCTTCAGGAGGTTCATGTCGCCCTGGCTGGTATAGTCGTGATAGGAGGCGATGCAGACCGTTTCGATCAGCCGGATGTTCAGTTCGCGCGAGATGATCGCCGCCGGCACCAGGCCGCCGCGGGTGATGCAGACGATGGCGCGGAAATCCTGTTTCAGGCCGGCCAGCCGCCAGGCCAGCGCCCGGGCATCGCGGTGGAACTGATCCCAGGAAACGGGAAATGCTTTATCGGGCAGGGACATCGGTCTTGGGCTCCGCAGAGGCGTGTTTTTTGAGATGCCGGCGTTCCCCGGCGGTTTCGAGACCGGCCGGTTGCGGGAAATATGACAGCGCCCGGGCTTCGCCTGAAACGCTGATCGCGCGGACGATGCCGCGCGAACTCGCCCGCAAGGGCCTTGGTCCTTGCCCGCTGCTATTAGCGGTAATTGAAGGGGCAAGGCAAGGGCCTGCCCCGTCGCGTCAGCGCGAAAGCAGCGTCAGCGCCGTCATCGATTCGAGGACGGTACGGGTCACGCCGCCGAACAGCACTTCCCACCAGCGCTTGTGGCTGTAGGCGCCCATGACCAGAAGGTCGATCGAGCTGTCGGACAGGCGGTTCTCGATCGCCGCCGAGGCCGGCAGGTGATCGGTTTCCTGGCGAACGACGGTGATGTTGACGCCGTGGCGCGCCAGCGTCGCGGCGATCTCGGCGCCGGCCATGGTCGCCGACTGGGTGCGGCTTTCCGGCGGGTCGACCGAAAAGACCTCGACCGAATCGGCGGCCTTGAGGAAGGGCAGGGCGTCGAAGGTGGCGCGAGCCGCCTCGCGCGAGCCGTTCCAGGCGATCAGTACGCGCTTGATCGGCTTCGGCTCCTTGAGGATGTAGGGAACCAGCATGACCGGACGGCCGCTCTCGAACAGGAAGTTCTCGAGGTCTGCCCGGCTCTCCGACAGGATGGTGTTCTCGCCCTGCGCGGCGATCACCAGGTCGCAATTGCGTGCGCTGTCGACCAGCGAGGAGGCGCCGTAGCCGGCAGAAGAGACGAAGCTGCGCCACTCGTAGGAGGTGCCGTTGCGCTCGGCGCGTTCGCGGAAGATCTTCTCGACGTTGAGCGTCTCGTCATGGGCCATGTCCTGCAGGGCCTGGACGGTCGCCGGATCGGGGATCTCCATCGGCGCCACCAGCGGCACGGTGGCGAGCGCCTCGGCATGCAGGCCGATCACATGCGACTGGAACTGCTCGGCGAGCGAAATGGAAAAATCAGTGATTTGCTGCGCGTTCCTGGGGGTGTCCAGGACGGCAAGAATGGTTTTGTAGCCCATATTTATCTCCCTCGAGCGGTGACGGGGGCATCCCCGCATGATCGATTAATGGCGCCAAACCTTGGGGCCTTCCTTGACTTCGGTCAATAGCGGCGGTGCCGTCGCCCGAAGTTCTCAGGCAAGTTCGCCGGTGCCGAGATCCTTCGCCCGGGCGCCCTCGCGCTCGGCCGTCAGCGCCTCGATCATGGCGACGACGTCGCCTGCCGCCGCTTCGAGCGCCGCACCGTCGCGGGCCCGCACCACCAGTTCGGTGGAGAAGCGCTGGCCGTCGAAATGCGGATAGGAGCCGATCGAGGTGTCCGGATGGGCCTTCTGCACCGCGCCGAGCAGGGTGCCGATATCGCCCTCGCCGAACGGGCAGGCGATCGAGCGCGACAGGACCTTGGCGCCGGCCGGAAGCGTGGCGACGACCGAATCGAGCATGGCCTGGAAGACCTGCGGCACGCCGGCCATCACATGCACATTGCCGATGATGAAGCCGGGCGCCACCGAGACCGGATTGGGAATGTGGCGGCTGCCTTCCGGCATGCGCGCCATGCGCTGGCGGGCCTCGGTGAATTCCATGTTGCGCCGCTCGTACATCTCGCCGAGCAGCCGCATGGCCTCGGCATCGTGCAGGCACGGCACGCCGAAGGCCTTCGACACGGCGTCCGCGGTGATGTCGTCATGCGTCGGCCCGATGCCGCCGGAGGTGAAGACGTAAGCGTAGCGGGCGCGCAGCGCATTCAGCGCGGCGACGATCTCGTCCTCCTCGTCGCCGACGATCCGCACTTCCTTGAGGTCGATCCCGGCCATCGTCAGCACTTCTGCGAGATGGCCGATATTCTTGTCCTTGGTCCGGCCGGACAGGAGTTCGTCGCCGATGGCGAGCATGGCGGCGGTCTTGATGGTGGCGTCAGTCATTGGTTCTGTCCCGATCGGTTGGCAGAGCAGTTCTATCGGCTCCCCAAGGCTTGGCAAGAGTATGCCGGGCGCGTGCGGAGCAGTTCGGAAAATATGACGCGGCAAAACGATTTCCCGCACGGAAGAGTGAACAGTGCGTCGCCGCGGCGATGGCTGGTCGGCGACCCGCAGTAGGCTACATATCCGTCATCGGATTCAACGCGGGCGTTCGACGTCCAATCCAAAAGGAGATACGAAATGGCTAAGGTACTGGTTCTCTACTATTCCGCTTACGGCCACATCGAGACCATGGCCTATGCCGCTGCCGAAGGCGCGAAGTCGGCCGGCGCGGACGTCACCGTCAAGCGCGTGCCGGAACTGGTTCCCGAAGACGTCGCCAAGGCCTCCTACTTCAAGATGGACCAGAAAGCCGAAATCGCCACCCCGGCCGAACTCGACCAGTATGACGCGATCATCGTCGGCGCCGGCACCCGCTTCGGCACGGTCGCCTCGCAGATGCGCAATTTCTGGGACCAGACCGGCGGCCTGTGGGCGCAGGGCAAGCTGGTCGGCAAGGTCGGCTCGGTCTTCACCTCGTCGGCGACCCAGCACGGCGGCCAGGAATCGACCATTCTCGGCTTCATCCCGACCCTCATGCACCACGGCATGGTCGTCGTCGGCCTGCCTTACGCCTTCCAGGGCCAGATGGGCGTCGAAGCCGTCAAGGGCGGCTCGCCCTACGGCGCATCGACGATCACCGATGGCGACGGTTCGCGTCAGCCCTCCGAGACCGAACTGGAAGCCGCCCGCTACCAGGGCGCCCATGTCGCCAAGGTCGCGGCCAAGCTCGCCTGATCCGGCGGCCGGCAAGGGCTCTGTGACATCAACGAGGGGCGGGGGGATGACCTCCGCCCCTCGTCTTTCGTTCAGGCCGGATTTAGCCTCTGAGTCCAAGGAAAAATTAGTGAATGGAGATATAGCGTCCGGCTAACACATGAGGACGCGATGCCATGGAAGAAAGACGCCAAGCGACAAGACTTCGTGCACTGAAAGCGGCACGCATCGTGCTGCCGGGCGGCTATTCCACCTTCGACTGCATGGTCCGCAATCTCTCCCCCGTCGGCGCCAAGCTGGTGCTCGAACAGACCTTCGACCTGCCCGACGCCTTCCAGCTGAACTTCGAGGACGGCAGCGTGCGGCAATGCAGGGTCAAATGGCGCAATCCGAAAGAACTCGGCGTCGCCTTTGCCGCCGACGCCTGAGCCGATCGGCCCAATTCCCGCCCTTGACCTTCGCGCCCAAGTCGGTGAAACAGGTTGCCGCGCGGGCGTGGCGAAACTGGTAGACGCAAGAGACTTAAAATCTCTCGGCCTCGGCTGTGCGGGTTCGATCCCCGCCGCCCGCACCAGCCTGCATAAGCGCAAAGATGGGAAACAGTTGAACATGTTTGGACTTGGCGCCTGGTGCGGACGCAGCCCGCAAATGCCGCGACACGGCAGTGCCGTCCGCCCGACAGCTTGAGGTGTCTCAAGCGTTTCTTGCTTCTGCTGCCAAGCTCAGCTCTGAAGCCGATCGAGCGCTCGTGCCATCTATGGGCTGTCCCAGGCGTATTCAGGGGTCGAAATCGTCGGCATCCGCAGCGATTGCCGCGGAGGCTTCCGCGTCCGAGGGATATACAACAGCGGATGGGTGGATCACGTCACCAGGATTGCTCGACCAAACCAAATGTACAATCGCATAACGACCTCCAGCCAACTGGACCAGGACGTCATCGGTCCCTTCGTTCTTCCCGACGATACGGCCTTTCTCCCCCCACAAGGGATGCTCTGGCGAAATCTCGAGATCATACTGACCTTGCAGGCCGGCTCTCCATTTTTCGTCCCCTATCTTGCACCAGGGCTGACGATATTCCACTGCCATGGCAGGACTTTACCTCCTCGAGACCCCAAATTCCGCCCATGGTGCGCGGCTCATGCCCAAAAGCAACAGGCACCGGTGTTGACGGCCGCTGATGAACGACAATTTCCCAGCTACCATCTAGTCCGCGATGCAATGAAGAGGCAGATCATTCGCCAGAGCGTGGCGTATCAGATCATTTAGCTGGTTCAGAAAATCCAACAGTTCCGAAGGCGGTGTCTGACTGCACAACCTCAGGATCTGCTCCCCAAGCTCAGGAAGATTGTCATGGACCGCCGCATCTTCGTAATAGTCCGAAAAGCAGTCCAAACGATCCATTCCCAATGAGGCAGCGGTCGACATGAGCTTCTGATGCAGATCGACGCCGATAGCCACGCTCTTTTCGGGAAATCCATCCTTATCGAGAACGACGAAGTCTAGCGACACTGTTTTCTCCGGTGGCAGGTGGCGGTCTGGAAACGCCGAGCCCGTGACTGCGGCGTAGCGCAATGTTGTGTCCGCTTTCGGTCGGCGGGCGGTTCCGTCCCCACGAGCCTTTCCTATTCCCCCGCCACCGTGAACTTCTGCTCGAAGGTGGTGAAGTGGTTGCTGACATTGTCGTTGACCGTGTATTTCAGCAGGTAGTCGCCGGGTTCGGCGCCGGTGATGTCGAGGGTCAGGTGGGTGAAGAGTTCCTGGTTGCGCATCAGGCCGGTGAAGGTGAATTCGCCGAATTTCTTCTGGCTGGCGAGAACCTTGCCGCCGGCTTCGGAAATCTCGAAATCGACGCTGAAATTGGATTGTTGGAGGCCGTCGCCGAGCGGCTTCCAGCTGAGGCCGATCAGTTCCACATAGGTGATCAGCGGCTCGCCCGGCTTGAACACCGCATCCGGCTTGGCGGCATAGGCGCCGTAGGCCTTGGGCTTTTCGGTGACGAACACCACCTTGTCGACGCTGAACGGCAGCGTCATGGAAAAGGCGCTGAAGGCATCGCGGATCGTGTCATAGGCGCCGACCGCGTCGCCGGCGGCGGCCTTGTTCTCCGCCTCGCGGGCGGCATCGGAGAGCGGTCCGGCCTGGGCAGAACCTGCGGCCGACAAGGCCGTGAGCCCGGCGGCCATGAGCGCCGCGCTCATCCATCTGCCCTCAATTGCAGCCCGTCCAAACATGGCGTCCCCCTTTTTCGGCCCATATGAGCACACTCTGAAAAATTGGGGAGAGTCGTCAAGCGGTCTCGTCAGGTCCGCCAGAAAATCGGCATGAGCAGCACGAGGACCGAGAGGACCTCGAGACGGCCGAGCAGCATCATCAGCGAGAGCAGGTAGAGTTCGGGCTCGCTGAAGCTGGCGAAGTTGCCGACGGGGCCGATCAGCGTGCTGACGCCCGGTCCGACATTGGCCAACGCCGTGATCACCGCCGAGGTCGAGGTCGCCATGTCATAGCCGAGCGCCGCCATGACCATGCTGCCCATCACCCAGAGAAAGACATAGGCGCTGAAGAACAGGAAGACCGTGCGCTGGGTTTCGGCATCCACCGTCTGCTTGCCGTAGCGCACCGAATAGACGGCGTTCGGATAGATCAGCTTCTTGAGGCCGGTGGTGATGACGTTGAACAGGATGACGAAGCGGTAAGCCTTGATGCCGCCCGCGGTCGAACCGGAGCAACCACCCATGAAGGTGGCGAAGAATGCGGCCATGACGACGAACGGTCCCCACAGCAGGTAGTCCTGGCTGGAAAATCCGGTGGTCGACAGGATCGAGGCGAAATTGAAGAAGGAATGGGTCAGCGCGTCGAGCAGATGCACGCCATTGCTCAAATGATTGTACAGCGCAGTTGCGATGGCGAAGGCCGAGACGTAGCCGAGGAAAACGACGATCTGCGGGTCGCGCAGGGCGTCGAGCCGCCCGCGGACGGAAAAGACGATCAGGATCGAGAAGGGCAGGCTGCAGAGCGTCATGAAAAACGTCGAGATCCACAGGATCGCATCGCTTTGGAAATAGCCGAAGGACGCGTCGTGGGTCGAGAATCCGGCCGTCGCTACCGTCGAGAAGGCATGGTTGATGGCGTCGAAATGGCTCATGCCGGCGAAGTCGTAGGCAATGGCGCACAAAAGCGTGATGCCGACATAGATCGCCATGAAGGCGCGGGTGAAGGTGGCGAGCCGGGCAAACGGCTTGTCGTTGGTGTCGGACGATTCCATCTTGAAGAAGGACATGCCGCCGACGCGCAGGAAGGGCAGGACGAAGAGACCGAGCGCGACAATGCCGATGCCGCCGAGCCAGGCGAGCAGCGAACGCCACATCAGGAGGCCGGGGGGCATGTGGTCCAGGCCCGATATGACCGAGGAGCCTGTCGTGGTGATGCCGGACATCGATTCGAACAGGGCTTGGGCGAAGCTGAGTTCCGGGCCAGAGAACATGAAGGGCACGGCGCCGACCACGGCGAAGACCGCCCACAGCACGTTGACCAGCAGGAAGCCGAGCCGTTTGCTGAAGGTCGGCGGCGCGCCGCGCGTCGCCATGGCGGCCATCAGCGACAACCCGCCGACCATGAAGGCGCAGGTGGCGAAGACCCGCCAGTCAGAGTGACCGTAATAGAGGTCGACCATGGCCGGGACGAGCATTGCCGTCGAAAGATATAGACCGCAGAGGGCGGCGATATAGACGACCGAACGGAGGAGGCTGGCGTTCAAGGAAATGTCCCGGTTTGTTACCGCGCAAAGAAGCTTTGTCTCCGCCACGTCTCTATGCCATAGCGGGAGCGAGATCAAAATTCAACGGATGGACGACGTGACGAAGATGGACGTAGAGGCCGCGGTCGAAGCCCTGCGGGAGCTTTTCCCCGCGACCCCGCTGCAGCTCAACGAGCATCTGAGCGCCCGCTACGGCGCGCAGGTCTATCTCAAGCGCGAGGATCTGACGCCGGTCCGCTCCTACAAGATCCGCGGCGCCTTCAACTTCCTGCGCAAGATCGTCGCCGACGGGACGGACAGGAAGACCTTCGTCTGCGCCTCGGCCGGCAACCATGCCCAGGGCTTTGCCTTCGCCTGCCGCCATTTCGGCGTGCAGGGCGTGGTCTTCATGCCGGTGACGACGCCGCAGCAGAAGATTGACAAGACCCGCACCTTCGGCGGCGAATTCATCACCATCCGCCTGTTCGGCGACATTTTCGACCAGTGCTATGCCGCGGCCCGCGAGCATGTCGAGGCGATCGGCGGTTTCATGGTGCCGCCCTTCGACCACGAAGACATCATCGAGGGGCAGGCGACCGTGGCCGCCGAGATCGTCGAGCAACTGCCGGAGGGCGTGACGCCAGACCTGGTCGTCGTCCCGGTCGGTGGCGGCGGGCTCTCCGCCGGCCTTACCGGCTATCTCGCCGACCGGCTGCCACTGCAAGCCTTCCTGTTTGCCGAGCCGGCCGGTGCGCCGAGCCTCAGGAGAAGCCTCGAGGCCGGGCAGATCGTTACCCTGCCCAAGGTCGACAATTTTGTCGACGGCGCGGCTGTCGCCCGGATCGGCGATCTCAACTTCGCGGCCTTGAAGCATTTTGCGCCCGACCAGGTGATGATCATCGCCGAAAACGCCGTCTGCGTGACGATCACCGAAATGCTGAACGTCGAGGGCGTGGTGCTGGAGCCCGCCGGAGCCCTGTCGATCGCCGCCCTGGAGCGGCTGGGGCGCGAGACGCTGGAAGGCAAGACGGTCGTGGCCGTGGTCAGCGGCGGCAATTTCGACTTCGAGCGCCTGCCGGACGTCAAGGAGCGCGCCATGCGCCATGCCGGGCTGAAGAAATATTTCATCCTGCGCCTGCCGCAGCGCCCCGGCGCGCTGCGCGATTTCCTCAACCTGCTCGGTCCCGACGACGACATCGCCCGCTTCGAATACCTGAAGAAGTCGGCGCGCAATTTCGGCTCGATCCTGATCGGCATCGAAACGCGCGACCGCAAGAGCTTTGCCGATCTCTTCGGCCGGTTCGAGGCCGCCGGCCTCGGCTACGAGGACATCACCGAGAACGAGATCCTCGCCAACCTGATCATCTGATCGGGCCGGCGCCGGAAGCCTCGGCCCATTCGCGGGCGTTCTCGATCCGGTTGGTCCACACCAGGCCGGGAAAATTCTTCGGCACGTCCTTCCATTCTTCGAGACTGTCGATCCCGGCCGAACCCGGGTCGCGCTTGCCATAGGGGCCGAGCAGGATGACATCCGTTCCGGCCGCCTGCATGCGCTCGACGAAACGCACCGGCCAGCCCCACAGAAGCGGCGCATAGTTGACCGGCACCGGCAGCAGCCGGTTGCGACAGCTGGTCGGCACATGGCCCGACCAGCCGGTGGCGAGATAGGACAGCAGGCACTCCTTGGCCGACGTCCTCGTATAGCCGCGAAGGGCGGGCAGGGCGGCAAGCGTCTCCTCCGTCGGGCGGCCGCCGCCATAGACCCCGAAGACGGTGGCGAGCGCCTTCGGATCGCGCGAAAGCCGCGCGGCGAGTTCCGTGCCTTCTTCGGCGCGTTCGCTCTTGAAGTTGACAAGGAAGCGCTTGTCCGGGAAGGCCTCGAACACCTGGTCGAGCTCCGGCATCAGCCCTATACCCTTGCCGCGGAAGGGGAAGGTCCGGCCGCCGTCGGCGGTGTAGCCGTAGCCGATGTCGGCCTTGGCAAGCTCGGTAAAGGGCGTGTTTTCCGTGACGCCGGCAAGATCCGTGCGGCAGTCGAGGGTCCAGTCGTGGAACACGGCGAACTTGCCGTCCGGCGTCAGGTGCACGTCGAGTTCCACCACCGCGGCGCCGGCCGAAAATGCGGCCTGCATCGAGGCCAGCGTGTTTTCGAGATAGGGATGCGCGGGCGGCCCGATTCGGGTCGCAGTGCAGGTCTCGTTGTCGAGCCCGGTGCGGTCATAGACCTGATGCTGGCCGCGATGGGCGATCACCCGCGGCCCGCTGCCCTCGGGAAAACGGCTGAACAGGCTGGTGTTCATCAGCCAGACGATGGCGGCGAAGGCGACCAGGGCGGCAAGGATGCGGCGGATCATGGGCTCTCCCTTTTGGCCGCGGAGGGTGAGGGGCGATTGGGTCATTTCCGCGACCGAATGGCGGCAGGGGCTTCTGTCTTCGGCGCGCCTGTGCTAGGCAGGCGCCATGTCGATCTTGTCCAGTCTCTTCTCGCTCTTTTCCGGCGGCGCCAAGCCGCAGAAGGCTTCCGCCGGTCCGACCGCCGAGCCGCAGGTCCATCAGGACTGCGTCATCCATGCCAGCCCGATCCGGGAAGGCAGCCAGCTGAGGCTGGCCGGCCGCATCGAAAAGCAGGTCAACGGTGAGACGCTGGAACGCATCTTCATTCGCGCCGACGTCTTCACCTCCGAACAGGACGCGCTGGAATGCACCTTCCGCAAGGCGCGCCAGATCATCGACCAGAACGGCGCGGCACTGTTTTCCGACGGCGCCAAGTCGCGCAACGTCTGACGCGCCCGAGAGGCGGTCGCGCGCCTCTCACCCCATTCCCGACATGCTGAAAAGTCCGTTAAAGCGATCACCGATTGTTAAGTGATTTTGGCTTCTATGGTGCAGTGCATAATTTCGGGATTTCCTAGTGTTTCGTCATTTGAGGCGCCTTCGACCGTTTGGGTCCGGATGGCCGCGGCCTTTCATGGGCGCGGCGGCCTTCCTGTCCCTCCCGGGCGGCGTTGAGGCGCAGGAGCCCGCAGCCTTCGCCACCGTGCACAGCGTCGACCTGGTCTGGGTGATGACCGCAGCCGCGCTGGTGATGATGATGCAGGTCGGCTTCCTGCTGCTCGAAGCCGGCATGGTGCGCTCGAAGAATTCGATCAATGTCGCCCAGAAGAACCTGCTCGACTTCGTCTTCGGCGTGGTCGCCTTTGCGGCGGTCGGCTTCATGATCGCCTTCGGCGCCTCGTCCTGGCTGCCGATCGGCATCGACGGCGACTATTTCCTGCTGCGCCGGCTCGATGAGTGGGAGGCGGGTTTCTTCGTCTTCCAGGTGATGTTCTGCGGCACGGCGGCGACGATCGTCTCCGGTGCGGTCGCCGAGCGCATGAAGCTCGTCGCCTATGTCATCGGCTCGCTGGTGCTGTCGGCGCTGATCTATCCGATCTTCGTCCACTGGGCCTGGGGCGCGGCGCTCGCTCCCAATTCCGGCGCCTTCCTCGGCAATCTCGGCTTCGTCGATTTCGCCGGCTCGACCGTGGTCCATTCCACCGGCGGCTGGATTTCGCTGGCCGCCTGCATGGTCATCGGACCGCGCCTCGGGCGCTATGACGAGAACGGCCGGCCGGTGCGGATCGCCGGCCACAGCCCGGTGCTCTCGACCACCGGCGCGCTGCTGCTGTTCTTCGGCTGGATCGGCTTCAACGGCGGCTCCACGCTGCATGCCACGGCTGACGTCGCGCCGATCATTCTCAACACGGTGCTGGCCGGCGGCGTCGGCACCTGCGTGGGCTATATGCTCGGCCATATCCAGGACGGCGTGGTGCTGCCGGAAAAGTCGCTGTCGGGCATGCTGGGCGGGCTGGTCGCGGTCACCGCCGGCTGCCACATCCTCGAGCCGGGCGGGGCGCTGCTGATCGGAGCGATCGGCGGGCTCGTCGCCATCGCCGGCAACGACCTGCTGGAACGACGGCTGAAGATCGACGACGCGGTGGGCGCGATCGGCGTGCACGCCTTTGCCGGGGTTGCCGGCACGCTGCTGCTGGCGCTTCTGGCTCCCGTCGAGCGGCTGCCGGCCGGCTCGCGTTTCGACCAGCTCTATATCCAGCTGTTCGGCGCCGGCCTCAATTTCTACTGGTCCTTCGGGCTCGGTTACCTGTTCTTCTTCGCGCTCGACCGGGTCATGCACATCCGCGTGCCGAGCGACGTCGAGGAGATCGGCCTCAACGTCTCGGAACACGGCAGCCGGCTCGGCGTCGGCCATGTCGAACAGGCGCTTGCCGACCTCGTCGGCGGCACGGCCGATCTGCGGCACCGTTTGCCGGTGGTCGCCGGCGACGAGGCGGAGAAGCTGACCGGGCTGTTCAACCGGCTGATGGACAATATAGCGGCGGAAGAAAAGGCGCGCGAGGAAGTTCGTTCGCTGAAGCGCGACCACGAGGAAGCCGAGCGCGTCACCGCGCTCGCCAATGCCACCTTCGAGGCGATCGTCATCCATGACGGCGGCATCATCGTCGACGGCAACCAGCAGCTCGGCGAACTGGCGGGCGTGCCGCTGGCGGACCTCATCGGACGCTCCATCTATGATTTCCTGCCCGAGCCGGACATGGCCGTGCTCGACCACGCGGTGACCGGCGGCGTCGACCTCAACCGCGAGATCATGCTGCGGCGCGCCGACGGCGAGCTGGTGCCGATCGAGGCGCGCGGCCGCGAGATCGCCTATCGCGGCAAGTCGATGCGGATCGGCTGCCTGGTCGATCTGCGCGAGCGCAAGCTGGCGGAGAGCCACATCCGCTACCTGGCGCTGCACGATCCGCTGACCGGCCTGCCGAACCGGGCGCTGTTCAACGAGAAACTGGCGGAGAGCGTGCTGACGGCGCCGATGGGCCGGGGCTGCGCCGTCGTCATGGTCGACCTCGACCATTTCAAGGACATCAACGACGTGCACGGCCATCCGGCGGGCGATGCGGTGATCCGCGAGACGGCGCATCGGCTGCAGGCGATTCTTGGCCGCCACGATGTGGCGGCGCGGCTCGGCGGCGACGAATTCGCGCTCATCCTGTCGAACGTCAATTTTCATGCCCAGGTCGAGGATGTCTGCCGCCGCCTGGTGCAGGCCTTCCGCGCGCCCTTCGAGATCGACGGCGGCGAGCGGGTCAAATGCGGGGTCAGCATCGGTGCGGCGGTCTGCCCGGAGCATGCCGAAAGCGCAGAAGAGCTGGTCGGCCGCGCCGACATCGCCCTCTATCATGCGAAGAATTCTGGGCGGAACACGTTCAAGCTGTTCAAGGCCGGCATGAACGAGTTGATCGAGAAGCGGCGCGCGCTGGAAGTCGACATGGATGCGGCGCTGGCGGGCAACCAATACGAACTGTATCTGCAGCCGCGCGTCACCGCCCAGACCGCCCGCATCGATTCCTATGAGGCGCTGATCCGCTGGCACCATCCCGAGCGCGGGTTGATCAGTCCCGGCGACTTCATTCCCGTGGCCGAGGCGTCCGGCCGGATCATCGCGCTCGGCGAATGGGTCATTCAGGAGGCCTGCCGCATCCTTTCCGAAACCTCGGTCGAACGGCTGTCGATCAATGTCAGCCCGCTGCAGTTCCGCCATGGCGAGTTCCAGCGCCGGCTCTGCGAGATCGTCCGGGCCGCCGAGGTCGATCCGGGTCGGCTTGAGCTCGAGATCACCGAGAACGTGCTGATCGACGACGACCGCCGCGCCCTGCAATTGCTCACCGAGCTGAAGCGCGACGGCTTCTCGATCGCACTCGACGATTTCGGCACCGGCTACTCGTCGCTGAGCTATCTCAGTCGCTATCCCTTCGACGCGATCAAGATCGACCGCAGTTTCGTCAGCAATCTGGGCGAGGACGAGAGTGCGGCGGCGATCGTGCATGCCATCATCGACCTCGGCGCCCGGCTCGGCATGCGGGTGGTGGCGGAGGGCGTCGAGACGATCGACCAGGCGCTGTTCCTGGCGCGCTCGGGCTGCGACGAATTGCAGGGCTATCTGCTCGGCAAGCCGGTGGCGCTGGGCGAGATCGCCAGGACCGTGCCGGAATCGGTGGCGACAGTGCTGACCGGTTCGGGCGGTCTGACGGCAGAAACAACAGCGCCTCGGGCGAGGGACAGGGTGGGTGGTTTGAGATGACCGGAAGCTGGAACCTCATCCTGTTCGTCTGCGAGGCGGTTCTCTACTTCGCCCTGATGACGGCGCTCCTGCATATGCGTCACCGCATCGGCCTCGGCGTCTTCCTGACGGCACTCGGCGTCATGCATTTCGTCGAGACCTATCTCGCCGCCGTGTTCTACGTGTCGCTGCCCTTCGGTGTCGTTTCGCCCGGCTCCTCGGTGTTCTTCGCCGGCAAGCTGATGATGATCCTGATGCTCTACATCCAGGAGGACGCCTCGACGGTGCGCCAGCCGATCTACGGCCTGTTCCTTGGCAATCTGGTGACGCTGGTGATCGCCCAGCTGCTGATGCTGCACCAGACGGTGGAGCCGGCGCCCGGCCAGGTCGCCGACATGGGCTTCCTCAGCGACATGGGCCTGCTGATGCTGTGGGGCACGACGCTGCTCTACATCGACGCGCTCGGGATCATCCTGCTCTACGAGCGTCTCGGCAAGTTCCTGCCGCGCTGGACGATCCTGCGTTTCACGGTGAGCGGCGTGCTGGTCCTGAGCTTCGACCAGCTCGGCTTCTACGCCTTGCTCGCGCACCTCTACGATGCGCCGGCTTCCGTCTTCTGGGGCGGCTGGAAGGCGAAGATGGCCGCGGCCGCGCTCTATTCGGGACTGTTTGCCCTCTACCAGCTGGTCTTCCGCGGCAATGGCGCGCTGCACTCGCGCCGGCCGATCGGCGATGTGTTCAGCGACCTGACCTTCCGCGAGCGTTATGAGGATCTTCTGGCGCGCACCGGGCGCGACGTGCTGACCGGCGTCTACGACCGCAGCCGCATGGAGATCGAGGTTCCCCGGCTGGTGCGCGAATCGCTGCGGGCGAATACGCCGATCAGCCTGGTGATCGTCGACGTCGACCATTTCAAGTCGATCAACGACCGCTTCGGCCATCTGAGCGGTGACGACCTTTTGCGCGAAATCGCCACGGCCCTGCAGGAGGGGATCGGCGGCGACGACCACCTGTTCCGCTATGGCGGCGAGGAGTTCGTCATCCTCCTGCCGCTTGCCGGCCATGAGGAAGCGCTGGAGCGCAGCGGCCAGGTGTGCCGGCACATCAGCGACCGGATCCGAAACATGGCGGGCGAGGCGGTGACCGTGAGCCTCGGCGTGGCCACCGCCCCGGAGGATGGCGGCAGCTTCAACGCCCTCCTGGCCGAAGCCGACGAGCGGCTCTACAAGGCCAAGAATGCCGGCCGCAACCGGGTGGTCGGGCGGCCGGCAGGGATCACTTCTTAGGCGGCGCGGGCCAGTTCACGCGCCTTTTCTTCCGCCGCGGAAATCGCCTTTTCGGCGGCTTCCGGGCCGTAGGCGACGCCTTCGATGCGGATCGTCTCGACGTCGGAGATGCCGAGGAAGGCGAGCACGGAGCGCAGATAGGGTTCAGCGAAATCGAGCGTCGTGCCCGGACCGGACGAATAGATGCCGCCCGAGGCGATCACCAGATAGGCCTTCTTGCCGGTGGCAAGGCCGACCGGACCATTCTCCGAATAGCGGAAGGTGCGGCCGGCGCGGGCGACGTGGTCGACCCACGACTTCAGGATCGACGTGATGCCGAAATTGATGAAGCCGGTGGAGATGATGATCGTGTCGGCGGCGAGCAGTTCGTCGACGGCGCCGTCGGAGACGGCGATGGCTTCGGCCTGGGCCGGGGTGCGGTCTTCCGGCTGCAGGCGGATGGCCGAGGAGAAGTCGGCGCCGATATGGGGCAGGGGCTCGCGGGCGAGGTCGCGTTCGACGACGGTGACGCCGCCGGCCTTGGCGGACAGGTCGTCGGCGAGCTGCCGGGCGATCTTGTTGGAGAGCGAATCGTCGCCGCGCGTGCTGCCGGTCACGAGAAGAATGGAGGACATGGAGGTCACCTCTGGGTGTGGAATGGGCTGTGCGCCTGTGGCCTTGGGAGCCGGCCTCAGGCGGTTCCTCACAGATAATCCCGGTTCCCCATCGATTGAACTGTGATAATGTGGATCAAAGTTATCGATGAAGTGGATGGATCCATGCTTCCCAACCCGACCCTCGACCAGTTGCAGGTCTTTGTCGCCGTCGCCGAGACGGGCAGCTTCTCCGCCGCCGCGCGTCAGCTCAACCGCGCCCAGTCGGTGATCAGCTACACGATCGGCAATCTCGAGGCGCAATTGCAACTGAGCCTGCTGGAGCGCAGCGGCTCGCGCCAGCCGATCCTCACCGATGCCGGGCGGGCGATCCTCGAGGATGCGCGCCGGATGATCGCGGACCTCAACAGCCTGCGGGCCCGCAGCAAGGCGCTGACGCAAGGGCTGGAGGGCGAAGTGAAGCTTGGCGTCAGCGTGATGGTTCCGGATCAGTCGCTGGTCGGCGTTCTCGGCCGGTTCCAGGAGACCTTTCCGACCGTGAGGCTGCGGCTGACGGTCGGCAGCCCGTTTCTGCTGACGCGCATGCTGGAGAAGGGGCAGGCCGATGTCGGCATCGGCGGATCGATGGAAGGCGTGACCGACGGACTTGTCGGCCAACGCATCGGCACCTCCTTCCTGGCGCCGGTCGCCGCCTGCGGCCACCGGCTGGCGCAGCTGAACCGGCCGCTGTCGGTCGCCGATGTCCTTGACGAGAACCAGATCGTCGTCTCGGATGCCACGGCACCGGCCGACGCCAAGGACTTCAACGTCTTTTCACGCAGGACCTGGCGCGTCAGCGACATGGCGACCAAGGCGCAGCTTATCATCGGCGGCCTCGGCTGGGGCGGCGTGCCGCTCTCGATGATCCATGACGAACTCGTTTCCGGGGCTGTGGTCCGGCTGGCGATGGACGCCTATGAGGCGATCGACTATCCGATCTTCGCCGCCTGGCCGGCGGCAAGCCCGCCGGGGCCTGCGGGCAAATGGCTGGTCGAGCGGTTCCGCGAGATGCTGGTGCGATGCCCGACCTCCGTGTCGGACGCCTTGCAGATGCTGCACGACACGCCGCCCTATCTCGCCGCACAGGACCTGGACAAGGCCAGCTGAGACGGGGCGAGCTGGGACGGGGCGCGTCGGCGTCCCGTCATTCAACTGTCCTTCAGGCTCAGAGCACCAGCCGGAACTTGGCAAAACCCTCCGCGGCGTCGCCGGCGTCCTCGATCTTTGCGCCCTTGATCGCCGAGGCATATTGCCGGCCCTTCGGCCCACTTTCGAAGATCGCCGTGGTGTCGGCCATCGGCGCGAACGACCAGTTGCCGTCGGCCGACGGGTTGATCTCGCCCTGCTCGATGATGTAGCGCACGATCACGTCGCGATTGGTGTCGGGTGCCACGAAGACCACCTTGTCGGAGGCAATTTCGGGAAATTTGCCGCCGCCGCCGGCGCGGTAGTTGTTGGTGGCGACGACGAATTTCTGCGCCGGATCGATCGGCTTGCCGTCGAACATCAGGTTGACGATGCGGTTCGCGTCCGGGTTCACCGCCTTGCCGTCCTTGTCGAATTTTGCCGGCTGGGAGAGGTCGATCTGGTAGGTCACGCCGTCGATCACGTCGTAATTGTAGGACGGGAAGTCCGGATTGAGCAGCGGCTGGTCCTTTTCGCCGGGCTTCAGCTGGTTGAACATGCCGGCCGACATTTCCAGCCAGTTCTTCACCTGCTCGCCGGTGATCACCACGGCCTGCACGGTGTTCGGATAGAGGTAGAGGTCGGCGACATTCTTGATGGCGATGTCGCCGGCCGCGACATCGGTGTAATAGTCCGCACCGCCGCGTCCGCCGGCCTTGAAGGGGGCGGCGGCCGACAGCACAGGCAGGTCCTTGTGCGGGCCGTCCTTCAGCATGTCCCTGATGTACCAGGTCTGGGCATTGGAGACGATCTGCACCGACGGGTCGTCGGCGACCAGGGCAAAATAGGAATAGAGCGGCGCCGAGGTCTTGCCGACCGGGGTGCGCACATAGTCGAGCGTTGCGGCATGTTCGTCCGCCACCGCCGCCACGACCTCCGTCTTGTCGGCGACGTCGGCGACGACCTTGCGATTGTCGTCGCGATGATAGATCGGGCGCGCCTCGCAGGTGAAGTCGACGATCTTCCAGCCATTGCCGTCCTTTTCGATCAGAAGGTCGATCAGGCCCATATGCGAGCCCCAGAAGCCGGCCATGACCGCCGGCTTGCCGAGCAGCGTGCCCTTGGTCGCATCGACGCCCTCGATGTCGACGAAATCCTTCGGGCCGGGGAAGACCAGATGCTGGTGGCCGGTGAAGATCGCGTCGATGCCCTCCACGCCGGCGAGATAGAGCGAGGCGTTTTCCATCCGCTCGCTCAGGCCCTTGCCGTCGATGCCGGAATGGGAGAGGGCGATGACGATATCGGCGCCTTCCTCCTTCATCACCGGCACCCAGGCGCGGGCCGCCTCGACGATGTCGCGGGTCTGGCCCTTGCCCTCGAGATTCTTGGCGTCCCACAGCATGATCTGCGGCGGCACGAAGCCGATGAAGCCGACCTTGATCGGGTTCTCGCCGCCGGCGCCGTCCTTGATCATCTTCTCGACGATGACATAGGGCTTGAAGTGCAACTCGTCCTGCTTCGGGTCGCCGGCGAGCTGGCCCTTGGTCAGGTTGGCGCAGACGATCGGGAAGTTCGCCCCGGAAAGCGTGTTGAACATGAAGTCGAGGCCGTAGTTGAACTCGTGATTGCCGAGCGTGCCGCAATCATAGCCGAGCACGTTCATCGCCTTGATCACCGGGTGCAGGTCGCCGGCCTTCATGCCCTTCTTATAGGCCATGTAGTCGCCCATTGGGTTGCCCTGCAGAAGGTCGCCATTGTCGATGAGCATCGAATTGCCGGCCTCGGCGCGAATACTGTCGATGATCGAGGCGGTGCGGGCGATCCCCATCGTGTCGTTCGGCTTGTCGGCGTAATAGTCGTAGGGCATCACGTTGACATGGATGTCTGTCGTTTCCATCAGGCGGAGATGCGCCTGGGTCGCATTGCCGTTGGCGCGCACCGCGAAGGGATGGAGCGTGATTAGCGCCGTCGTGGCGGCGAAACCGCCGAGAAAGGCGCGGCGGGACATGGGGTGGAGATCGATCAGGGACGACATGGGGGGCTCCTCGGAAAAAACGGTCTCGACGGCGAGACTAGGTCCGTTTGCCCAGGAGTGCATCCATAAAATGACAGGGGTATTTCACCGGTGCGCTGGGCGGAGAAAACTCCGCCCGCGGGCC
Source organism: Rhizobium sp. Q54 (assembly GCA_943370615.1). Lineage (GTDB taxonomy): Bacteria > Pseudomonadota > Alphaproteobacteria > Rhizobiales > Rhizobiaceae > Allorhizobium. The sequence continues at coordinate 13,977 of CALRRQ020000024.1, read as the reverse complement.
GTTTCACTGCTTGCCGGTGTCGTGTCCGGAGGCGTTTCAGACTAGCGCGTCAGAACCGGCCGGACTTCCTTGTGGTAGTTGCGGAAGTAGGCGGACATCTGCGCCAGCGTATTGCTGTTCTGCTTGATCTGCACGCCGAGAAAGCCGCTGCGCGACCAGCGCACGGTGCCCTCGATCAGGCCGATGTCGTCCGTCTGGATCAGCACGTTGCTGCCGGTCGAGGCATGCAGGCGGCCCTTGAGCTCGATGGCGATGCCGGTGCGCGAGACGTTGAGGATGCGGCCTTCCGCCTCCTGGTTGAGGTGGCGGATCTTGCCGTCGAGACGGCAGCGGCTCCGCTGCGCCTTTCGTACTTCCATTGCGAGCCTGGACTGCATGGTTTCCCCCGTTCTGTCCGATTTGGCACAGCATGGCGCAAAAGCCTTGCCGCCGGCTCAACCGGAAATGTCAAATGCGAGGGATTGCCGCTTTTTGATGCCGAGGCGGAGTGAAGCCCGGCTCACAGCCCGACATTGGCGCGTTCGATCACCTCGCGCAGCGCAAAGCTCGAATTGATCTTCACCACATGGGGAAGCGCCGACAGCCAGTCGCGGTGGATGCGCTCATAGTCGGCGAGGTCCTTGGCGGCGACGCGCAGGATGTAGTCGTATTCGCCCGACATCAGATAGCAGACCAGCACATTGGGGCACTTCTTCACCGCGGTCTCGAATTCCGACAGGGTCTTGGCGAACTGGCCGGAGAGCGAGATGTGGACGATGGCGATCATCCGGTAGTCGAGCGCCTTTTGCGACAGGCGCGCGTGATAGCCGCTGATCACCCCCGAGCGCTCGAGCAGGTCGTGGCGCCGCGAGCAGGCCGAGGGGCTGAGACCCACCTTCTGGGCGAGCTCCGCATTGGTGATCCGGCCGTTCTGCTGGAGCGCTTTCAGGATGGCAAGATCGATGGTGTCGAGGTCTGACATTCGAAGAACCTTCGAAACGAGGTCAATTTTCGCAATAATCAGCGAAAAATGGCGCTGCGCAAGCGGAATTTGCAAGGACATTCACGCCGCGCAAATGCTTGTATTTGCGCCTTGACGCAATGACCGGCGGGAAGCCGGCACGAGAGGAACGAAGATGCGCGTTGGTTGCCCCAAGGAAATCAAGAATCATGAATATCGCGTCGGCCTGACGCCCGGCGCGGTGCGCGAATATGTAGCGCACGGCCACGACGTGCTGGTCGAGACCGGCGCGGGCGCCGGCATCGGTGCCGACGACGGCGCCTATGTCGCGGCTGGCGCCAGGATCGCCGCCACGGCCAAGGACGTGTTCGAGAAGTCGGACATGATCGTCAAGGTCAAGGAACCGCAGCCGAGCGAATGGGTACAGCTGCGCGAAGGCCAGATCCTCTATACCTACCTGCATCTCGCCCCCGATCCGGACCAGACCAAAGGACTGGTCGACAGCGGCGTGACCGCCGTCGCCTACGAGACCGTGACGGACGAGCGCGGTGGCCTGCCGCTGCTGGCGCCGATGTCGGAAGTCGCCGGCCGTCTTGCCATCCAGGCGGGCGCGACCGCGCTGCAGAAGGCGCATGGTGGCTCGGGCATCCTGCTCGGCGGCGTGCCCGGCGTCCTGCCGGCCCGGGTCGCCGTCATCGGCGGCGGCGTGGTCGGTCTGCATGCCGCCCGCATGGCCGTCGGCCTCGGCGCCGACGTGACGATCATCGACCGTTCGCTGCCGCGCCTGCGCCAGCTCGACGACCTGTTCGCCGGCCGCGTGCACACGGTCTACTCGACGATCGACGCGCTGGAGCGCGAAGTCTTCGCCGCCGACCTCGTCATCGGCGCCGTGCTGATCCCGGGTGCGGCCGCACCGAAGCTGGTGACGCGCGAAATGCTGTCCGGCATGAAGGAAGGCTCCGTCATCGTCGACGTGGCGATCGACCAGGGCGGCTGCTTCGAGACCTCGCATGCGACGACCCATTCCGACCCGACCTATGTCGTCGACGGCGTCGTCCACTATTGCGTGGCCAACATGCCGGGCGCGGTTCCGGTCACCTCGGCGCATGCGCTGAACAACGCGACGCTGGTGCATGGTCTGGCACTCGCCGACCGCGGCCTGCGCGCCATCGCCGAGGACCGCCACCTGCGCAACGGCCTCAACGTGCATCGCGGCCGCATCACCAATCGTCCGGTCGCCGAGGCGCTCGGCTACGAGATGCATGCTCCGGAGATCGTGCTCAACGTCGCCTGATCGGCAGCTCAAGTCTCGACCGTCCGACCATTGCGTCAGGTCCGTGAGCAATGCGTGAATACGGTCGAGGGGCCGGCCTTTCCCAGTAGGCCGGCCCCTTTTTTTATGGCGGTCGCCGTCAGGCCCGGTCGATCCGGCACTGATAGCAGTTGTTGCGCGCCGAGCGCACATGCACATAGGCGATCTCGGGCTTGTCCAGCAGTTCGCGGGCCCGCTCCTCGACCTTCTCCCTGAGGGTGACGGCGCCGGTGCCGTAAACGATGCGGTCGTCATGGCCGTAGCCGCGCAGGATGAAGTCCGGGCTCTCCGTCAGCACCGGCGGCAGGACCTCGCTCGCCTCGTAGCGGGCGCAGGGCTCGGCATGCAGGAAGATCGGCCCGGTCTCGGCATAGGGCTGGAGCGCGGGGAAGGGGCGGTAGGCGAGCGTCAGATAGGCTTCGCCGTCGCCGATGAAGCCGAGGCAATGGCGGCAGGGATAGCCGCCGCCCTGCGTCAGGCGGCGCTCGGGCGCAAACCCGTAGGCATCGGGCAAGCCGGCCCGCAGGGCTTCAGCATCGGCGGTCGGAATGGCGGTAAAGGCGATGGTCGTCATGGCTGTTCTCCTGTGGATGGCGGACCATCGGACGAAGACGCGCCGCCAGCCACCCGATTCCGGCCATGACGAGCTCCGATCCACCCAGAAATGGCCTTATCCGGGCAAAGGCCGATCGGCTAACCCCGCCGCGCCTTTACAACGGCGTTGGGCTTGGGGGATGGCATGAGAACAGTTCTGACGCGGGCTGATTTGATCGCGTTGGCCGCGGTTCTACCCGGCATCGTGGCGCCAGTGCCGGCGCGCGCGCAGCAGGAAAAAGCCAGCCGACGCCTGGTTCCTCTCCGACGAGGCCAAGGATCGCGCCCTGACCGAGACGGGTTTCCTCTATACCCACGCTCTCGACCGCCGGCGTGCCTATCAGATCGTCTGCATATCGACAGTCAGCGTCTTTGGAAAGCAGTTTTGCACGACGCTCCGCCGCCGAATTCAATAAGGCCACCAAGGGTGTCAAGAGCGGCCAGCGCAGAGCGGTGATTACAACAGAACTTACACGGACCGCTGAGGCAAACGGACGGCTGCGTGAACGACGGATTGAAGAACTGAATAAGCGAATGAATCGAACTGTATTCGCAGACGGTGATTTCTTGTACTCGATTGAATTCAAGCACAGGACTTTCGACAGAGATGACAAACGAGGTAAGCACCTGGGTGAGATTTACATAGATTTGTCGCCAAGGCCCGAATCAAAATATGAAACTGGTGGACATGACATGGTTACAAAATGAAAAAGCTGCTGGAAATTCCGACTGAAGATCAGGATGTAATGTTGGGGCGAGGTCGGATTTTGAGATTCCCCGGAGACGGCCAGAGTCATGAGGCGTGGCTAGATGTAATGATCTACGATACTTATGAAGACGACCGAGGCATGGGACTTTTGGTGATTTCTGGTCACAAAGCTGGCAATCCTCTGGTCTCCTTACCACGAGACTCGGGAATTGATGCAGTCTCCGTAAGCTGGTTAAAAAAGCACTTCCATGTGTGGATCTACGATACTGCCCCAATAGATCAGGTCTATGTATTGGATCGCCCTGAAGCTCCAACGATGGGCGAGGATCCGGCAGGCCTGTTTCCAAGACCTCTAGCGATGCACTGAACGGCAATCTCGTCAGCCGCACAAGGCTTCCCGGCAGCCCGCCGACCCAGCTGGAACGGCGGCGAGTCGGCCGTGTGATCCGCGATGGAGTTACGTTCGCCTGTCGCGTCCGATGACCGGAGCCGATCCGGAATACTTCAAGCAATTCGCGGACTCGATCGATTTTCCTCAAGCGCGGCGTGAAGAGTGTGCGGTGGAATACGAGCGCACCAAGAACAGCTGGTTCGGGCTGCTGGAGCCCCACTATGTCGGCGATGGACCCGGCTCCAACATGACCGTCAGCTACGAGCCGACCGGCGACGAGAACATGGATTTCTTTGCCGGCGTGCTGAAGGAGGCCGGCGTGCTGGAGAGCATCGCCCAGTCGGTCGGCGCCAAGTACAAGTTCGACGACGGGATCAAGCTGACGGCGAAGAGCTGCGGCGTGCCAAACGCCTTCTGGGACCCGCAGGCGCGCGAGATCACCTATTGCTACGAACTGGCGGTGGAGCACATCGTCCTGATCGACGGATACTTCAAGCGCGAGCAGACCGCCAAGAACTGAGGCAGTCGAGGCGGAGGCAGCGGGTGCCGGTCCTTGTGTAAGCGGGAACAGCCCCGGCGGCGCAGGGCGCCGGCCGGGGTTCTGCGCGTCCGTGTCAGAGAGAGGCGCCGTCGCGGCGAATCATCTGCAACAGTTCCGATTCGCTGATCGGATCGACGATCGCCTCGAAGGTCTCGACCGGCGAGAAGCCGAACTGCTGGTAGAGCTGCAGGGCACGCGGATGGTCGAGCGTGTTGGTCATGACCGTGACCTTCTGCGGATTGAGCTGCCAGGCGGTGTAGAGCGCCTGCAGCAGGAACCACTTGCCGATGCCGAGCCCGAGCGCATGTTCGAACAGGCCGAAATAGGACAGTTCGACGATGTCGTCGGTTTCCTGCGACAGTTCGAAGAAGCCGGCCGGGGCGCCGTTCACGTAGAGGACGGAAATCGTCACCTTCGGGCTGTGAACGATCGCCTTCAGCTCGCCGTCGGTCATGCGGATGCGCTGGTACCAGTGCCAGCGGGCGCCCACCTGGCGGTGCAGGAAGCGGTAGAAGGGCAGCGGGATCTCGTGCGTGCGCATGATGGCGGTCTGGATGTTGACCGGCACGGCAAGGCTGGTCTTCGGCGGCGCGGTCATTTCGAGCCGCGTGACATGGGCCGTCAGCGGCCCGTGCGCGGTGGTCGGCACGGGTTCGGCCGGACCGGTCGCCACCGGCGTGTCGTCGCGGCCGCCCCATTCCGACCAGGAGCCGTCATAGAGCGAATTGTCGCTATGGCCGAGCGATTCCAGCGCCAGCGTGATCACGGCGGCGGTCACGCCGGAGCCGCAGCTGGTGACCACCGGCTGGCTGAGATCGATCCCGGCCTCGGTGAAGATCGAGCGCAGCGTCGGCAGGTCCTTGAGGTGGCCGTTTTCCGACAGTGACGAGGCGGGTACGCTGCGGGCGCCGGGGATGTGGCCGGAGCGCATGCCCTCGCGCGGCTCGGGCTCCTCGCCGGTGAAGCGGCCGGCCGGCCGCGCATCGGCGACCTGGCGCATGCCCTTGTCGGCAATGTCGCGCATCTCGTTGAACGAGGTGACGCGGCTGCGGTCGAAATCGAAATCGAAGGTCACGGGCGCCGGTTCCGGCAGATCTGTCTGCAGCGGCCGGCCTTCGGCCCTCCACGCATCGATGCCGCCGTCGAGCACATAGACGTTGCGGGCCCCCATGACGCGCAGCATCCACCAGGCGCGCGGCGCCGAGAAGAAGCCGGGGCCGTCATAGACGACGATCGTGTCGGTCACGGAAATGCCGAGCAGGCCCATCTCCTCGGCGAACTTCGCCGGCGAGAGCAGGGAATGCGGCAGGCCGGTCGTCTTGTCGGCGATCGCGTCCTGGTCGAAGAAGACGGCGCCCGGGATGTGGCCGGCGGCATATTCGACGGCACCGTTGCGGTTATGCGCGGGCAGGTACCAGGATGCGTCGACGATCTTGAACTCCGGTGCGCCGAGCTGTTTCTCCACCCAGTCGGCGGATACGACGAAACGGCTTCTCTCCGCAGGCATGCGCATCTCCCAATACTCTGTCAGGCTGAGGCTTCCGGGGTGCCGAAACGAATGCGGAACCGGCGGTTCTCCTTGCCCTTTTTCTCGATTCTGGCGATGTGAATCGCCCCGACCTCCTGGGTCTCCGAGACATGTGTGCCGCCGCAGGGCTGGCTGTCAACGCTCGAATTCTCGCCGATGCACACCAGGCTGACGCGCCCCATGCCGATCGGCGGGCGGACGTTCTTGGATTTGACGATGCCCGGATTGGCGGCCAGCTCCTCGTCGGTGATCCACTGGACGAAGATCGGATGGTTCTCGCCGACGAGCCGCATGAGATCGGCCGTCACCTGATCCTTGTCGATGGTCTCGGCCATGTCGAAGTCGACGCGGCTCTCGTCCTCGCCGACGGCGGCGCCGGTGATGGGGTAGGGGCAGACGACCGACAGCAGATGGCAGGCGGTGTGCATGCGCATGAGCTTGTAGCGGCGCGGCCAGTCGACATGCAGCACCAGCGTCTCGCCGACCGAAGGCGTCGGCTGCCCATCGGCCGGCTGGTGCAGGATAATGTCCTTGCTCTCGCCATGGCGGGTGAGCGCGATCTCGATCTTCGAACCGTCGGCCCGCTCCAGAACACCAAGATCGCCCGGCTGGCCGCCGGACGTGGCGTAGAAGCAGGTCTGGTCGAGCTCGATCGCTCCGTCGTCGTGGATCCGGGTGACCGTGCCCTCCGCTGTGGCGAGGTAGAAATCGTCGCGGTAGAGGGCAATGGTCGGCATGGGTCTCACTCGGTCGGTTCGAAGGGCACCGCGTAGTCCGACTTCTTTTCGATCCAGGCTGGTATCGGCAGCTGCTTGGAGCGCAGGAAATCCGGATTGAAAAGCTTGGACTGGTAGCGGTTGCCGTAGTCGCAAAGCACGGTGACGATGGTATGCCCCGGTCCGAGGTCGCGCGCAAGGCGGATGGCGCCGGCGATGTTGATGCCGGACGAGCCGCCGAGGCAAAGGCCCTCGTTCTCCACCAGGTCGAAGACGATGTCGAGCGCTTCGGCATCCGGGATCTGGTAGGCGTAGTCGGGGGTGAAGCCTTCGAGATTGGCGGTGATGCGGCCCTGGCCGATGCCCTCGGTGATCGACGAGCCCGACGATTTCAGCTCGCCGTTCTTGTAGTATTCGTAAAGGGCCGCCCCTTCCGGATCGGCGATGCCGATCTTCACCTCGGGTTTCAGCCGGCGAAGGCCCATGCCGGTGCCGGCCAGCGTGCCGCCGGAGCCGACCGCGCAGATGAAGCCGTCGACCTCGCCGCCGGTCTGGTCGAAGATCTCCCGGGCGGTGGTGGCGATATGGGCGTCGCGATTGACGGTATTGTCGAACTGGTTGGCCCAGATCGCACCGTTCGGTTCGCTCTTGGCCAGCTCCGCGGCAAGCCGTCCGGACAGCTTCACGTAGTTGTTGGGGTTCTTGTAGGGAACGGCCGGGACCTCGACCAGCTCGGCGCCGAGCAGGCGCAGCGCATCCTTCTTTTCCTGGCTCTGCGTCTCGGGGATGACGATCACGGTGCGATAGCCGAGCGCCTTGGCGACCAGTGTCAGGCCGATGCCGGTATTGCCCGCGGTTCCCTCGACGATCACGCCTCCGGGCCGCAGCAGGCCGCGCCGCTCGGCGTCGCGGATGATGAACAGCGCCGCGCGGTCCTTGACCGACTGGCCGGGGTTGAGGAACTCCGCCTTGCCGAGGATGGTGCAGCCGGTCGCCTGGGATGCGCCCTTCAGCCGGATGAGCGGCGTGTTGCCGATCGCCTCGAGAACGGATGGATGGAATGTCATCGGATCTGCCTTCTCTTTGCCAGAAGATTAAGCGGCGACTTTTCCGGGCACAAGCGGCCATTGGCAAGGAAACGGTTTTCAACCTTTCGATGGCTGGGGGAAAACCATGCCAGATGTCCGCCCGGGGTCACCTCGCGCGGCTGGTCGATAGCGGCGGCGGTGACGGTCCAGCCGTAACGGACATGCAGAAACGGTGATGGTTCAGGCCGCGTCGTCCGGTCGCGGCAGTGCCTGGTAGGCGGCCATGGCGCGGTTGCGGGCCACCTTGTGGTCGACGATCGGCAGCGGATAGGTCTGCCCGAGCTTGACGCCGGCCTGGGCGAGGACCATGGACGGTGCCTCGAACGGGCGATGGATGAAGGCGGCGTCAAGTTTTGCGAGTTCCGGCACGAAGCGGCGGACATAGTCGCCGTTGACGTCGAATTTCTCGCCCTGGCTAACCGGATTGAAGATACGGAAGAAGGGGGCGGCGTCGGCGCCCGATCCCGCCACCCATTGCCAGCTTGCCGCATTGGAAGCCGGATCGGCATCGACCAGCGTGTCGCGGAACCAGCGCTCGCCGGCGCGCCAGTCGAGCATCAGGTTCTTGATCAGGAAGGAGGCGACGATCATGCGCACGCGGTTGTGCATGGTGCCGTGCCGCCACAGCTGGCGCATGCCCGCATCGACGATCGGATAGCCGGTCTGCCCGCGCTGCCAGCGCGCCAGCAGGTCCGGCGTATCCCGCCAGGGAAAGGCGTCGAAGCGCGGGTTCCAGTTCTTCACGGCGAGATCGGGGAAATGGAAGAGCAGGTGATAGGAGAAGTCGCGCCAGGCGAGCTCCTTGCGGAAATGGACGACGTCCTCCGCCGGGACCCGGTCGGTGAGCCCGCGCGTCGCGTGCCAGACGCTGGCCGGCGAGATTTCACCGAGCGCCAGATGGGGGGAGAGCATGGAGGTGTTGGGCAGGGCCGGGAAGTCGCGCCGGGACTTGTAGCCGGCTATGCCCTGGGCGACGAAGCGCGCCAGCTTTTCGTGCGCTCCCGCTTCGCCCGGCGTCCAGATGTCGGAGAATTCGGCCGCCCAGTTCGGCTGCTCGGGCGTCAGGCACCAGGTCTCGATCCGCTCGCTGCGCGGCCAGCGGTCGGGCGGGACAAGTTGCGGCGGGGCAGGGATCGGCTCCGGCGGTTCGCCGGAGGCCTCGAGCGCGCGCCAGAATGGCGTGTAGACCCGGTAGGGTCCGCCGACGCCGGTCTTCAGCCGTGTCGGTTCGTGCAGCAGCTGGCCGGCAAAACTGCGCACAGTGATGCCGCTGCGGATCAGGTCCTCCTTCAGCGCGCAATCGACGGCGATGCCCGGCGGATCGTAGCGGCGGTTCCAGAACACCCGATCGGCCTCGGTCTCGGCGAGCAGCGCGCCCAGCACGGCGTCGGCCGGTCCGCGCCGAAGGATCAGCCGGCTGCCGGTCTGTTCGAGGGAGCGGTTCAGCGCTTCGAGCGAATGGTGCAGCCACCAGGCCTGTGCGGCACCGAGCGGGCCGTTGCCCGCCTCCGAGGGTTCGAGGATGTAGACGGGAATGATCGGCCTGCCGCATTCGGCCGCGCAGGCGAGCGCCGCATTGTCGTCGAGCCGAAGGTCCTTGCGGAACCACACGATGATGGGGGCGCTCTCGGAATTCGTCATCATACTTCACCATGCTGCATGCGTCTTGAAAGGCCTTACGTTTGAAAGCCCCCTCAGGATCACGTTGCAGCCCGATAAAGTGCATAGGTCAGTCAAACGCCGGGTGGAAGCCGCCCCGGTTCCTGGCCGGCCGGGCGCGGCCGGAGACGAGAAGGCCGCCGCGGCGAAAAATCATATCGAGATATTGCAATATTCGCGAGTCCTTCACCTTAGGGAAACCTGAGCGGCATTAGACTTGGCAAAAAGGGCAGGGCGCCGGGAGGCGCCGGGCGGTTGGAACAGCCGGGAGGTGAGATGGTTTTCCCCAACATATCCGATGAGCTCATGCGGATGGCGCTCAGGGAACTGGAGCAGGCCTCGTATCACCACGAGCAATGGTCGGAGAAGCTGCACGGGACCCTCGTGTGCCGCGCCGTGCCGGACACGACGGACCTGGAGCCCAACGCCCATTGCCAGTGCCGCTTCGGCCAGTGGTACTACCAGACCGGATCCATCGCGCTGCGGAACCATCCCGGCTTCCAGGAGATCGGCGTCGAGCACGAGCGCATGCACAAATGCGCCGCGCATCTGCTGCGATCCTCGCGGGACGGCGGCGTGGTGGCGCGGGCCGACTACGAACGTTTCGTCGGCGCGCTGAAGCGCATGAACCTGGAAATGTCGAACCTCAGGGAAGAGCTGCAGAGAGCGCTGTTCAACCTCGACCCGTTGACGGGCGCGCCGAGCCGCATCGGCATGCTGACCGCGCTTCGCGAGCAGCAGGAATATGTCCGGCGCAGCCATGCCTGCGTCGTCGCCATGCTCGATCTCGATCACTTCAAGTCGATCAACGACAATTACGGCCACATGGTCGGCGACACGGTTCTGGTCGAGGTCACGCGCTGGATCATGGCGCATCTGCGCCCTTACGACAAAATATACCGCTACGGCGGCGAGGAGTTTCTCATCTGCCTGCCGGAGACCGACGCGGCGACCGGCTACGACATCCTCAACCGCTTTATCGCCGGGATCGCCGCGCTGCCGTTTGCCGTCGAAGGCAAGGACGGCTTTCGCGTGACGGCCTCCGTCGGTCTCGCCGATCTCGGCGCGCAGATGCCCGTCGAGCGCTCGATCGAACGCGCCGACCGGGCGCTGTATCTCGCCAAGGGGCAGGGGCGGAACCGGGTAGTGTCGTGGGACGCGTCGATGGACGAAATGCCGGCCGAGCGCGAACGCTCGGCCTAGGCGCGGCGCGCACAGCCTTGCCCTTGGCCAATCGCGCGGGGTCTCAACGAGAGCAGCGGCGGCAGGCGCCGCCGGACTTTCCCGTTGAAAAGAAGAGGATTGCCGGTCGATGCCGCCGTCAGGAGGCGGCGGCGATCTTCGGCGACGGCCGGGTCTCGCCCTTGATCATCTGCATGATCTCGGCGGCACTTTCCCGGACATAGAGGCGGTGGAGTTTTTCGGCGACGGGCGCCGTCGTCAGGAGACAGGTGTATTTCTCACGCTCGTACCAGCGGAAGTCGACGACATTGTCCATGTTCACGAAGAAAGGGAAACCGTCCCCGTCATGAAGCTGGAGCCACATATGAATTTTCTCCTGATCGCAATCAAATATCCGGGCTTGATATCAGGCAAAAATGAAGAGCGGGTTTCCCAAAGGCACATGACCTGACGACAGGCGGGGCGGAATACCAAAAAGGCCCGCGCTTGTTCAGCGCAGGCCTCAGAATGAGATGGCTCCCCGGGCCGGATTCGAACCGGCGACCTGTCGATTAACAGTCGAATGCTCTACCGCTGAGCTACCAGGGAACAGCCGCTTGCCGCGGTGTGAGCGGGGTAATACAAATGCCCGGTCGATTTGCCAAGCGATTTTTCAAAAAAAATGTGACACGCTTGTTTTATCCTGTGGGGATCCCATCTTCTGGCGGATCGAAAAGCGAGCCGAGGCCCGGATTCGCAAGGGATTTGCATGACCGCAGCCAAACGCAGACATTATATCGACGCCAAGCGCGGACGCATCGTTCTCGGCCGCTTCGAACTGCCGTTTCCGCGCAGCAAGCTCGGCCGCGTCGCCACCGGTTCCGCGCTGGTCGGCGGCGGACTTCTCGGCTTCCTGCCCGTCCTGGGGTTCTGGATGGTGCCGCTCGGCCTCTTCGTCCTTTCCCATGATCTGGCCTCGGTGCGCAGACGCCGCCGCCGGCTGGCGATCTGGTGGCGCAAGCGCCATCCGGTGGTGAACCGGGCGGGAAGGCCCTGACCACGGCCGCCTGCGGGCGGGCCTGCACAGGATCCGATTGAGCGCCATCGGCAAAAATTCGCGGGCGAAGGCGGCAAGCCCCTTGCGCTCCATCTCGATCCGTTCTAAACGCCGCCCACCACTCGCTTTTTAAGCATACGGACGGCCTCGTGGCGGAGTGGTTACGCAGAGGACTGCAAATCCTTGCACCCCGGTTCGATTCCGGGCGAGGCCTCCACTCTCCCCCTTCCACAAGACATTCCGGCCCGGCTCAGCGGCCAAAATTGCGCCGATCGCCCCTGGCGGCGGCATAGACACAAATTTGGCCGATCCGGCCCGTTGCGTACGCCCGGCGCTCCGCTAAAGCGGCTCCATCATCCCACTGGAGGAGCCCATCCATGCGCCATTTCGCTTCTTTCGCCCTGATCGCCGCCGCCGCTCTGGCGCCCGTTACGGCCAGCGCCGAAAACCTGACCTTCAAGCTGGAGAACAAGACGTCCTACATGATCGTCAAGTTCTTCGCGACGCCGGTGGGCGGCAATGGCAAGCGCGTCGAGCTTCTGAACAAGAAGGGCCTGTGGGCCGGCAAGTCGCGTAGCCTCACCCTTGCCGATGACGGCGGTGCCTGCGTCTTCACCACCCGCGCGGTCTTCGAGGACAACAGCTTCTACGACGTGACCAACAAGGTCGATTTCTGCGAGTCGGACGTCTACACCATCGAGGAGTGAGGCCGGCGGGCGAAGGGCAGGGATCCTTCGCGACCTTCGTCGTGGCGATATTCTGTTCCCATCGCCACGACTCTTCTTGAAAGCCGTCCTGCGGCCAATTAAGACAGCTGACACAAACCGGCCGGAAGTGGGACGACTGACATGATGGATTTTGCCGCAGCACGCATCAAGATGGTGGACAACCAGATTCGCACGACCGACGTCACGTCGCATTCGGTGCTGAACGCATTCCTCTCGGTGCCGCGCGAGGCCTTCGTCCCGGCGAACCTTCGCCCGCTCGCCTATATCGACGAGGACATGCAGATCGCCGAAGCCGCCAACGGCCAGCCGCCGCGCTACATCATGGAACCGTCGCCGCTTGCCAAGCTGCTCCAGCTCGGCGCCATTACCAAGGACGACCTGGTGCTCGAGATCGGCTGCGGCGCCGGCTACACCGCCGCCCTCCTGTCGCAGATCGCCGGTTCGGTGGTCGCCGTCGAATGCGACGAATCGCTGGCCGCCAAGGCGACCGCGACGCTGGCCGACCTCGGCTACGACAATGTCGCCGTCGTCACCGGCGAGCTGGAAAAGGGTTATGCGGCCGAAGCCCCTTATGACCTGATCTTCATCAACGGCGCCGTCGAGGAAGTCCCGCAGGGCCTGCTCGACCAGCTGCGCGAGGGCGGCCGCCTGGTCGCCGTCGTCGGCTACGGCAATGCGGCCCGCGCCCGCGTCTACATCCGCCACGGCGCCAACGCTTCCTTCACGGAATTCTTCAACGCGGCGCTGAAGCCACTGCCGGGCTTCCGCAAGGCCGCCGAATTCGTCTTCTGAGCCTTTGCGCCTGCGGCATTTTTTCCGGGGACGGCGGTCTTCGCGGAATTGATTTGATCAACGGTGAATGAAAATGTTGCCGTTGAGCAACGGCGCGGCGGTTTCGCGGATGCAAACCGGCCATGCCGTTGCAGCCGAAGCCGCGCCGGGTCATCTAGTGTCAGGAATTGTTAACGCATCCGCACATGCGTTGTTCCGAGGGTCGGGCTTCTTTTGCAGTCGAGCCGGCCTTAGCTAGATGTGGAGTGACTTGTGTCGATTTTTCGGAAAACCGCTCTTGCCGCCGCCGTCGCGCCTTTGCTCCTGATGTCGACCGGCCAGCTCTTGGCCGAGACCCTCACCGGCGCCATGGCCAAGGCCTACGAAAACAATCCGGATCTGAACGCTGTGCGTGCTGCGCTGCGCGCCACCGACGAGAACGTCACCATCGCCAAGGCCGGCATGCGGCCGCAGATTTCCTACTCCGCCTCGGCCAGCACGATCGGCATTTCCGACATCACCGCGCCGCCGAGCCCCGACTTCGGCTACAACACCCAGAGTATCGGCCTTTCGATCACCCAGCAGGTCTTCGACGGCTTCCAGACGCTCAACAATGTGCGTGCCGCCGAGGCCGGCGTCTATGCCAGCCGCGAAAGCCTGCGCGCCCAGGAGATCTCCATCCTTCTGGCCGCCGCCCAGGCCTATGCCGACGTGGCGCGCGACCAGCAGATCGTCGTCATCCGCAAGCAGAACCTGGCCTTCCTGCAGGAACAGCTGAACGC
>CALRRQ020000023.1:0-82293 GCA_943370615.1 Rhizobium sp. Q54 | reverse complement strand
TGTCAGCCAGGCGGAAGCCCAGCTCGCCGGTTCGCAGGCGCTGCTCGCCGCCGCGATCTCGCAGCTGAAGCAGAGCGAGGCGACCTATGTGCAGATCGTCGGCGAGGCGCCGAAGGGGATCAAGCAGCCGGCGCCCGCGGTGAAGGCTTTGCCGCCGAGCGTCGATGCGGCGGTTGCCATCGGCATCCGCGAGCATCCCGTCGTGCTGGCCTCGCTGCACGCCGTCGACGCCGCCGGCTACCAGGTGAAGTCCGCCGAGGGCACGCTGCTGCCGGGCGTCGTCATCCAGGGTAATGTCGCGCGCAACTGGACGAACGAGCCGCCGTCCTTCTCGAATTCGGACGCGACTTCCGCGACCATTTCCGCCCAGCTGAAGATCCCGATCTATCAGGGCGGCGCCGAATACGGCAATATCCGCAAGGCCAAGGAGACGCTTGGCGAACAACGCATCAAGGTGGATTCCGCCCGCGCCAGCGTGCAGCAGCAGGTCACCTCCGCCTATGCGCAAATGGAAGCGGCCACCGCCGCAATCTCGGCGGCCCGCAAGCAGCTCTCCGCCGCCAATCTGGCGTTGCAGGGCGTGATCGAGGAGCGCAATGTCGGCCAGAAGACCACGCTCGACGTGCTGAACGCCCAGCAGAGCGTGCTGGAGGCCAAGGAGAGCCTGGTCAGCTATCAGCGCAATTCGGTCGTGGCGAGCTACAGCGTTCTGGCCGCCTCCGGCCGGCTGACGATCCAGACCCAGGGGTTGGACGTCGCGGAATACCGCTCCGAGGAGCATTACGAGGCCGTCAAGGACGCCTGGTTCGGCCTGCGCACGGTGGACGGCCGGTAATTCGCCGACCGTCCAACAAAGCTGTGTACCAGTCGGAATTAGTTGGTCCGGCGTGATTTTTTTCAACGAGCGAGTATCCTAAGGTGATTCGAAAGCGGCCCGGCTTTTCGCCGCAGGCCGCTTATCGGGGATCAACGGGGATGAATATGGCCCAGCCAAGTGTAGCGCGTGAACCGTCCATGGAAGAGATCCTGGCCTCGATCCGCCGGATCATCGAAAGCAATGATCCGGGCGGCAATCAGTCCGTTTCCTCCACGCTGCCGCCGGTCTACGGCGACGACGAGGACGAGATCGACGGCGACATCCGCCTGACCATCGACGACGAAGACACCTATGCGGCCGCCGAAATGGTGGCGGCGAACGACACCGGCCCGGTGACGGCCGCAGCCGCCATTGCCGCCTCGGTGGTTGCCGATCCGGAAAAGGCCCGCAATATATCGCTTGCCGATCTCGCCGCACGGGTTCGCTCGGCGTCGGAACGGGTCGAGCGCCCGGTTCTGTCCGACATTGCCGCCGCCGAAATCTCCGCTCCGGCCCAGCGCGCTGAAAGTCCGGTCATGACCAGCCGCATGGCCGAACTGCGCGCCGCCATGCCGCGCCCGGCCGAGCCGCGGGTCGAAATGCCGGTCGCGCAGCAGCCGGAAGCCTCGATCGACGACGAAGAATTCGAAGCCGCCGCCATGGCCGATGTCGAGGCCGCGATCGCGCCCGAACCGATGTCCGCCGCACCGGTACGGGCCGAGACCGGCCAGGACCTCAAGGCGCTGGTGTCCGCCGCGACGATCGAACAGGTGTCGCGCTCCTTCGGCGAACTGGCCGCCGCCATCGACGGCCAGCAGCGCCGTTCGCTCGACGAAATGGCCGAGGAAATGCTGCGCCCGATGCTGCAGGAATGGCTGGACGACAACCTGCCGACGCTGGTCGAACGTCTCGTGCGGGAAGAAATCGAACGGGTGGCGCGCGGTCCGCGCCGCTGATTTCAGGCACCTTGCCGGCACATGGGCCGCTCCGTCGCCGGGGCGGCTTTTTTATTGACTCACAATCGGCCATCCTATTTACCAAGCTGCAACAAGAACCCCGAAGTGTGGTCCAAAATGCTCGAAAAGACCTACGATTCCGCCGCCGTTGAACCGAAAATCGCCAAGGCCTGGGAAGAGGCGGACGCGTTTCGCGCCGGCGCCAATGCCAAGCCCGGCGAGGATACGTTCACCATCGTCATCCCGCCGCCGAACGTTACCGGTTCGCTGCACATGGGGCACGCGCTCAACAACACGCTGCAGGACATCATGATCCGCTTCGAGCGCATGCGCGGCAAGGACGTGCTGTGGCAGCCGGGCATGGACCATGCCGGCATCGCCACCCAGATGGTCGTCGAACGCAAGCTGATGGAAAGCCAGCAGCACCGGCGCGAGATGGGACGCGAGGCCTTCATCGAGAAGGTCTGGGAATGGAAGGACGAGTCGGGCGGCCTGATCTTCAACCAGCTGAAGCGCCTCGGCGCCTCCTGCGACTGGTCGCGCGAACGCTTCACCATGGACGAGGGCCTGTCCGAGGCGGTGCTCGAAGTCTTCGTCACGCTCTACAAGCAGGGCCTGATCTACAAGGACAAGCGGCTCGTCAACTGGGATCCGAAGCTCCTGACCGCGATCTCCGACCTCGAGGTCGAGCAGGTCGAGGTCAACGGCAATCTCTGGCATCTGCGCTATCCGCTGGAAGAGGGCGTGACCTACCAGCATCCGGTCGCCTTTGACGACGAGGGCAAGCCGACCGAATACGAGACGCGCGACTATCTGGTGGTCGCCACCACGCGTCCCGAAACCATGCTCGGCGATACCGGCATTGCCGTCCATCCCGACGACGAGCGCTACAAGGCGATCGTCGGCAAGCATGTCATCCTGCCGATCGTCGGCCGCAAGATCCCGATCGTCGCCGACGAATATCCCGACCCGACGGCCGGCACCGGCGCCGTCAAGATGACGCCGGCGCACGACTTCAACGACTTCGAGGTCGGCAAGCGGGCAGGGCTGCGCGCCATCAACGTGCTGACCGTCGAAGGCCGGATCGCCATCGTCGGCGACGAGGATTTCCTCGAAGGCCTGTCGCCCAACCGCGAGCAGGAAATGGTCTGGGGCGAGCTCGAGGGCATGGACCGCTTTGCCGCGCGCAAGAAGGTCGTCGAGATCCTCGAGGCCGAAGGCCTGGTCGACAAGATCGAACCGCACAAGCACATGGTGCCGCATGGCGACCGTGGCGGCGTGCCGATCGAGCCGCGCCTGACCGAGCAGTGGTATGTCGACGCCAAGACGCTGGCGAAGCCGGCGATCGACAGCGTTCGCGAGGGCCGCACCAAGTTCGTGCCGAAGAACTGGGAAAAGACCTATTTCGAATGGATGGAGAACATCCAGCCGTGGTGCGTCTCGCGCCAGCTGTGGTGGGGTCACCAGATCCCGGCCTGGTACGGCCCCGACGGCCAGGTCTTCGTCGAGAAGTCCGAGGAAGAGGCGCTCGACGCCGCCGTCCAGCATTATCTGGCGCATGAAGGCCCGTGGAAGGCCTGGGTCCAGGAAAAGCTCGAGAACTTCGCGCCGGGCGAGATCCTCACCCGCGACGAGGACGTGCTCGACACCTGGTTCTCCTCGGCGCTCTGGCCCTTCTCGACGCTCGGCTGGCCGGGCGACACGCCGGAACTGGCGAAATACTATCCGACCGACGTTCTGGTCACCGGCTTCGACATCATCTTCTTCTGGGTCGCCCGGATGATGATGATGGGCCTGCACTTCATGAAGGACGAGGCCGGCAATCCGGTCGAACCCTTCCACACCGTCTATGTCCATGCGCTGGTCCGCGACAAGAACGGCCAGAAGATGTCGAAGTCCAAGGGCAATGTCATCGATCCGCTGGAACTGATCGACGAATACGGTGCCGACGCGCTGCGCTTTACGCTGGCCATCATGGCGGCGCAGGGCCGCGACGTGAAGCTGGACCCGGCCCGCATCGCCGGCTACCGCAATTTCGGCACCAAGCTGTGGAACGCCACGCGCTTTGCCGAGATGAACGGCGTGAAGAGCGATCCGCACTTCCTGCCGGAGACGACGACGCTCACCATCAACCGCTGGATCCTCACGGAACTGGCGCGCACCGAACGCGACGTGACGGAAGCGATCGCCGGTTTCCGCTTCAACGAGGCGGCCGGCAGCCTCTACCGTTTCGTCTGGAACAGCTTCTGCGACTGGTATCTCGAACTGCTGAAGCCGGTCTTTTCCGGCGAGGACGAAGCCGCCAAGACCGAGGCCCAGGCCTGCGCCGCCTATGTGCTGGACGAGACCTACAAGCTGCTGCATCCGTTCATGCCGTTCATGACGGAGGAGCTCTGGGCGCATACCGCGGGCGAGGGCAAGACGCGCGACACGCTGCTGTGCCATGCGGCCTGGCCGGCCCCGGACTTTGCCGACGAACTGGCGGCCGCCGACATCAACTGGCTGGTCGACCTGGTGTCGGGCATCCGTTCGGTCCGCTCCGAGATGAACGTGCCGCCGGGCGCCGTCGCCCCGCTGGTCGTGGTCGGCGCGAGCAGCGTCACGCGCGACCGGCTGGTCCATCACGAGGCGTCGATCAAGCGTCTGGCCCGCGTCGAGAGCATCACGCTCGCCGACGAGGCGCCGAAGGGTGCTGCCCAGATCGTCGTCGGCGAGGCGACCGCCTGCCTGCCGCTCGGCACGCTGATCGACCTCTCGGCCGAGAAGGCGCGCCTGGAAAAGGCGATCGCCAAGGTCGAGCAGGAAATGAGCCGCATTGCCGGCAAGCTGGCCAACGAGAAATTCGTGGCCAACGCCAATCCCGAGGTCGTCGCCGCCGAACGCGAGCGTTACCAGGAACTGGAACAGCAGAAGGCAAGCCTGGACACCGCGTTGAAGCGGGTCGTCGAGGCCGGCTGAGCCAAACCGGGTGGCGGCCGCCGGCCGCCGCCCCCTCCACGCGCGTCGACGCGGGTGATTCCCGGTGCAGGGCACCGATTCCCTTTCTTTCAGCACTGCAATCGACCGGGTTTTAATCGCGCCGGAGGGCCTTTTGGCGCGTCCAGGGGGCCAGATACACCTGCGCGGGTGATTGTGACGGAGCACACACAAATTGATATTTGTGGCAGTCCTGCAACGCACTGGGCGGGAATTGGAATTTTGTTCTCAACGATGACGCATGCGAGGCGTCGAGCGGAAAAACAATCCGGAAAACGGCGCATCTTACGTGCGCGTAAGAGTGTTTACGTAAAAATTGAGACACATCCCCGTGATTGGGGGTGGCGTCGCAAGATTGTCATTCCGCACGACGCGGCTACACTGCAAATCAGTGTTTTGCCAGAAATTGGGGAGAGAGATGGCAATGTATCTCAAAAAGACGGCTATTCTGTGTTTGCTCGGCGTTAGCGCGCTGGCAACGTCTGCACATGCAGGCGGCTTCAATCGAGGCGAAGCCGACACGGACATCCTTTACGAGGATGGCGATTACGTCATGCGGGCCGGTGCGATCTATGTCTCGCCGAAGCGTCAGTTCGCCACGATCGGTGGTGCGGACGCCACCGACGACCGCTACTCGCAGGATTACTGGATCCCGAGCCTGGCGGCGAAGTTCAAGGCAAGCGACAACTTCGCCTGCGCCTTCACCTATACGCAGCCCTTCGGTGCTGACGCCGACTACGGTGCACAGGCCCAGATGGCGAGCCTGCTGGCCGGTGGTTCGGGCGCGAGCCACAAGGACTTCATCACCAACGAATACGGCGCGACCTGCGACGTGAGCATGCAGGCCGGCAAGGGCCGCATCCACCTGCTCGGTGGTGTGTTCCTGCAGGACTTCGAATATACGGCAAACGCCTATGCCGGCGACCTGCATTTGCAGGACCATGCCGCCTACGGCTATCGTTTCGGAATCGGCTACGACATTCCGGAATACGCCATGCGCGCCCAGCTGATGTACCGCTCGGCCGTCGAGCACGACGCCGACGACGGTTCGTTCGACTGGGATCCGGCTGTCGCACCCTTCGGCCTTCAGGACGCCTTCGGCACGGGCACGCTGCCGCAGTCCGTCAAGCTCTCCGTGCAGACGGGCGTCGCTCCGGGCTGGATGGTCTACGGTTCGGTCAAGTGGACCGACTGGAGCGTCATGGACTCGCTCAACTACAGCATCGGCAATCCGATGGCACCGGGCGGCTATCTGCCGCAGGAAGACGTCTACAACTGGAAGGACGGCTGGACGATCAATGCTGGCGTCGCGCACGCCTTCAACGAAAAGATCGCCGGCACGGTCAACGTCATGTGGGATAGCGGTGTCGGCACCGGCGCCGACATCTACAGCGACACCTGGACCTTCGGCGCCGGCGTTTCGGTCAAGGCCGGCCCGGGCGAACTGCGCTTCGGCGGTGCCGTCAGCTACCTGACCGAAGGCAGCCAGTCGACCGCGGACGAAGCCGTCTACGACGCAACGGCTGATGGCGACTGGGCCTATGCCATTTCGGCGAACTACCGCATCACCTTCTGAGATCGACCGATCGAAGAAACTTTACGAGGGAGCCCGGCATGCCGGGCTCCTTTCGTTTTGGGTGAGAGCTGCTCGCGAAAATGTGACGGATTTGCAACAGAAATTGAATCCTCGCTGGCGCCATGCCCAGCGGCCAATTTTGTCCATTTCCCGCCACAAACGAAGCGCAGCGATCATTGCATGAAACGTAGGGTGTGGTTTCGAGTAGGCGTGGCATAAGTGGGCATGGGGCAGGTCGTCGGGAATTATCTCCGGAAATCAACCGCAACGGGCGTGCCCGCACTTTCGGGGGCGCAGAACGGTGCGTCCGGCGGCGGGAAATCGGCAGTAGTCGCAGTCTTGCCCGAAAGCTCTCCTAGGCTCTTTTTAGTTGCCGCTCATGAAGAGATTGCCCTCGGCAAGACGAAGGGCACCCGATCGTGGCGAAGCGATGAACCGGTTATTCACGGTTTCGCGCTCAAATGTCTTACAGGCAGGGCTATGCCGTCTGTGTCGAACGGATGGATCGGCTGATGTCTGCGGTGTTGTGGAAGAAATACGGAATTATGCAAACAACAGACTGGAAGTCTCCGGCGACATTGCTTCTCTCCGCGTTCCTGCTCGTCATGACGGGCACCGCCGGACACGCCTTCGACATCAATTCGGGCGTGAGCAAGGAATCGGGCCCCTTCGACCTCTTCAAGTTCGGCTTCAAGGCCTACAAGAATGGTCAGAAGCAGGATGCCGTCGAGGCCTACCGCTATGCCGCCGAGAAGGGCCATACCGGCTCGCGCTGGGCGCTCGCCAACATGTATGCCGACGGCGACGGCGTGGTCGAGGATGATTTCGAGGCCTTCAAGATCTATGCCGAGATCGCCAGCCAGGGCGTAGAGCCCGGTTCCGAGGATACCGGCTTCTTCGTCAATGCGCTGCTCTCGCTCGCCCGCTACTACCGCCAGGGCATTCCCGGCAGCCCGGTGGCCAGCGACTTGACCCAGGCCCGCCAGCTCTATTTCCAGGCCGCCTCGACCTTCGGCGTGCCGGAAGCGCAGTTCCAGCTGGCGCGCATGATCCTGGCCGGCGAGGGCGGCAAGAGCAATGTCCAGCAGGCCAAGAAATGGCTCAATCTCGCCCGCAAGAGCGGCCATCCCGGCGCCATGTCGGTGTTCGGCAACGTGCTCTTCCAGGAAGGGCAGACCGTGCGCGGGCTCGCCTTCCTGACGGCGGCGCTGGACAATTGTCCGCCCAAGGATTGCGGCTGGATGCAGGAACTGCAGGAACAGGCCTTCTCGATCGCCAACGAGGAAGACCGCCGCGTGGCTGTCGCTCTTGCGCCACAGGTCTACAGCCAGACCGAATGACCCAAGGCCGGCGGAACGCCGGACGTCCGGGGAACGATGAAGGCGCCGCTTGGGCGCCTTCGGCATTTTGGGCGGATCGTCAGGCGGCGCTGTCGGCCGTCGTCGCCGGCCACGTCACATAGACATAAGTGCCGTCGACCGTCAGCAGGCTGGCGCTCTCTCCGCTCGCCTTGTCGATATGCGCGCCGGCCTTGGTCAATTCGTAGCCGCCGCTCTTGTCGCGGCTGAGCTGGGTCTTCAGGAAACTGGACCAGTCGCTGCGGCTGGTCTGCTCGGCGGTGCGGTCGGCCTTGTCGTCCGCGGCGTCCCAGGCCTTGATCTTGCGGCCGTTGAGAGCGTCGGTGACCGTGAGCGTGCCGGCCTCGAGGGCCTCCAGCATTTCCTTCGCCTTCAGCGCCCCATCGCCCGAGCTCTTCATCTCCTCGAGCCTGGCCTTCAGGCCCTTCATGAACGAGGCGGTCTGGATGTCGTCCGAGATCGGCGCTTCCTCTTCGGTGCTGTCGACCGTGCCGCCGGCGGCACCGATCGCGCGCAGCAGGCTGGTGTCATAGGTCTCGCTGTCGGAGCCGTCGTCCTGGCCGTAGTCGCGCATCAGGCCGTTCAGGGCCGAGGCATAATAGTCGTCATTGCCGCTGGAGCTGCCACCGCTGGCCTGTTTTTCTTCCTTCAGGACCCGGAGGAAGATCTGGGTGCTGGCAAGCTGGGCCGAATTGATAGATGAAACCATTGAAATATCCCGCGTTATCCGTCGCCGGCGGGATGCAGGCAGGACAGGACTGTCCGCCGTTCGGTCTAAAGGCCGCTCCCGCTAAGGCGCGCACAGAGAACTAGCCTCGGCGACTTGCTCAGACCTTGCCATTGCTCAGGCAGGCATGGCGTGCGGGCTATTTTTGAGGGCTCGACTTTGCTCAGAAGGCGAAGACGGCGGCGACCGGGACGTGGTCGGATGGTTTTTCCCAGCTGCGGACATGCTTTTCGATCGACGCCGACAGCAGCCGGTCGCTGGCCTCGGGCGACAGCATCAGGTGGTCGATGCGGATGCCGTTGTTCTTCTGCCAGGCCCCGGCCTGGTAATCCCAGAAGGTGTAGAGAAGCGGGTCGTCGCTGGTGGCGCGCACGGCATCGGTCAGGCCGAGATTTTCCAGCCGGCGGAACGACTGGCGGGTCTTCGGCAGGAAGAGGGCGTCGCCTTCCCACAGCCGCGGATCGCGGCAGTCGTGCGGTTCGGGGATGACATTGTAGTCGCCGGCGAGGATCAGCGGCTCTTCGAGCGCCAGCCGGCTCTCGGTGAAGGCTTTCAGCCGTTCCATCCAGGCGAGCTTGTAGGGGTACTTGACCGGATCGTCGGGCGGATTGCCGTTCGGTAGGTAGAGCGAGCAGATCCGCACGACGCCGCGCTCGACGGAAAACACGGCCTCGATGAAGCGCGCCTGTTCGTCGCCGTCGTCGCCCGGAAGGCCGCGATTGACCTCGTCGGGCTTCATCTTCGACAGGATGGCGACGCCGTTGAAGCCCTTCTGGCCGTGCGTCTCGACGTGATAGCCGAGCGCTTCGATCTCCAGCCGCGGAAAGCCCTCGTCGACGGACTTGATTTCCTGAAGGCAGACGACGTCCGGCGCCGAGCTTTTCAGCCATTCGCAGAGATTGGCGATGCGTGCCTTGACGCCGTTGATGTTCCAGGTCGCGATCTTCATGGCATCCATCCCTTCGTCTTGCCTCTACATAACCGATGGTGCGGATTTTGCCATCGGCTTTTGCCGGCTTTTCCCACCTGGCGCTTTGACAACTCATGGTTTTGCGCATCATTCTCGCAATGTGGGCCGGTTGGGGAGGGCGGGTCCGCGCATCAAAAAAAGGGGACCAGCTCAATGTCTGAAAATTCAACCAAGATCCACCCGGTCGACGAGGTGCTGCCGCTGTCGCGGCTTGCCGCACTCGGCCTGCAGCATGTTCTCGTCATGTATGCCGGGGCGATTGCCGTACCGCTCATCGTCGGGCGCGCGCTCAAGCTGCCACCGGAAGACGTCGCTTTCCTCATCTCCGCCGATCTCTTCGCCTGCGGGATCGTCACGCTGATCCAGTCGTTCGGGCTCACCCAGTGGTTCGGAATCCGGCTGCCCGTCATGATGGGCGTGACCTTCGCCTCGGTCGGTCCCATGGTTTCCATGGCAAATGTCACCGGCGGACCGGACGGTGCCCGCCTGATCTTCGGCTCGATCATCGGCGCCGGCCTCATCGGCATTCTGATCGCGCCGCTGGTCAGCCGCCTGCTGCGATTCTTTCCGCCCGTGGTGACCGGCACGATCATCCTGGTCATCGGCGTGTCGCTGATGCGCATCGGCATCAGCTGGATCTTCGGCAATCCCGTCGGACCGACGGCGCCGAGCATTCTCGATCCGGCCCATGCGAAGTGGCTGGAGGACGTGAAGGCGCTTGCGGCGACGGGGGCGGCGGGCATTCCCGAGATCCCGGCCAAGCTCGCGCTTGCACCCAGCGTGCCGAATGCTGCCTATGCGCCGCTTTCAGGCATCGCCGTCTCGGCGATCGTCCTCGTGTCGATCCTTCTCATCGCCCGGTTTGCCAAGGGTTTCGTCGCCAACATCTCGGTTCTGCTCGGCATCGTCATCGGCGGGATCGTCGCGGCTTTCGCCGGGATGATGCATTTCGACAAGGTCGCGAGTGCCGCCTGGTTCGCGCCGATCATGCCCTTCCATTTCGGTGTGCCGATCTTCGATCCGGTGCTGATCCTCACCATGTCGATCGTCATGGTGGTGGTGATGATCGAGTCGACCGGCATGTTCCTGGCGCTCGGGGAGATGACGGGCAAGACCGTCACCCGGCCGATGCTGGCCGCCGGCCTGCGCACCGATGGCCTCGGCACCCTGATCGGCGGCATCTTCAACACGTTTCCCTATACGAGCTTCTCGCAGAATGTCGGCCTGGTCGGCGTGACGGGGGTGCGCTCGCGCTTCGTCTGCGTAGTCGGCGGGGTGATACTTGTGGTTCTGGGCCTGCTGCCGAAAATGGCCGCCCTCGTCGAATCGCTGCCGACGGTGGTGCTCGGCGGCGCCGGTCTGGTCATGTTCGGCATGGTCGCGGCAACCGGCATCCGCATTCTCTCGTCCGTCGACTTCAAGTCGACCCGCAACAATCTCTTCATTGTCGCGGTGTCGATCGGTTTCGGGATGATTCCGCTGGTCGCGCCGAACTTCAAGCAATGGATGCCGCACGCCATCCATCCGCTGATCGATTCCGGGATCCTTCTCGCCTCGATCGCGGCGGTGCTGCTCAACATCTTCTTCAACGGGGCCTCGAAGACCTCGGAGGCGGAGGTCCGTGAAGCGGCAATGGCTGCCGATGGCGGTCATTGAAGACGAAACGGCCGGTCCGGGCGCTTGCCTGGACCGGCCGGCTGGACAGGCGGGGGAGCGTTTCTCAGACGGAGAAGCTGGTGCCGCAGCCGCAGCTGGCGACCGCGTTCGGATTGTTGATCTGGAAGGACTGGCCGAGCAGGTTGTCGACGAAGTCGATCTCGGAACCGGCCATGTAGACCAGCGACATCGGGTCGATCAGCAGGGTGGCGCCGTCGCGGCTGACCACCAGGTCGTCGGACTGCGGCCCCTGGTCGAGGTCGAACTTGTAGGAAAAGCCCGAACAGCCGCCGCCTTCGACGGTCACGCGCAGGGCGCTCTTGTCGGTTTCGCTGGAAACGATCTGGGCGATTCGCTTCGCCGCGGCTTCGGAAAGGGTGACGGTCTCGGTGCTCATCTTGCCTCCTGACGGGTTCAAGGCCCGTGGAAAACTTCCGTAACGCCAGAAAATTCAACGTTCTGACACGTATTGGCGATAGATCGCCGTGGATATTGCCGGATGCCCGCCGCGCTCATGCTATAAGAGGCAAACCTTGCGGCATCCTTCGCTATAGGTATGAAGGCGAACCGGTGGCGTCAATGGGGAGCGGACAGGCGGGAAATGACGATCGACAAAAGTGCATTGGGTTTCGGTTCGGGCGAGCGGGCGATCTTCGCGACCGATCCCTGGACGACGCGCGGACGGCTGTTTCCCGAGGGCGGCAGCCCGACGCGCTCCGACTTCCAACGCGACCGCGACCGCATCGTCCACACCACGGCCTTTCGCCGGCTGAAACACAAGACGCAAGTCTTCATCGGACCCGACGGTGACCACTACCGCACCCGGCTCACCCACACGATCGAGGTGGCGCAGATCGCCCGCGCGCTCGCCCGTGCGCTGAAGCTCGACGAGGACCTCGCCGAGGGCGTGGCGCTCGTGCACGACTTCGGCCATACGCCGTTCGGCCATACCGGCGAGGACGCGCTGCACGAGGTGCTGGCGCCCTATGGCGGCTTCGACCACAACGCCCAGTCGCTCAGGATCGTCACCAAGCTGGAGCGGCGCTATGCCGAATTCGACGGCCTCAACCTGACCTGGGAAACGCTGGAAGGGCTGGTCAAGCACAATGGCCCGCTGCTGACCAAGGCGGGCGAGGGGACGCGCGGTCCGGTTCCCCAGCCGATCCTCGACTATTGCGAGCTGCACGACCTGGAGCTGGCCAGCTATGCCGGACTGGAGGCCCAGGTCGCGGCGATCGCCGACGACATCGCCTACAATACCCATGACATCGACGACGGCCTGCGCTCCGGCTATCTGAGCTTCGACATGCTGGAGGACGTGCCCTTCCTCGCCGGGTTGATGAAGGAGGTGCGCGACCGCTATCCGCATCTGGAGCCGGACCGCTTCACCCACGAGATCATGCGCCGGCAGATCACCCGCATGGTCGAGGACGTGATCGGGGTGGCGCAGGGACGCCTTGCCGCGCTCAGACCGCAAAGTGCGGCCGACATCCGCGCCTCCGACCGGACCGTCGCCACCTTCTCCGACGAAATGGCCGAGACCGACCGCCAGATCAAGAGGCTGCTGTTCAGCCGCATCTACCGCCATCCGGACATCATGCGCATCCGCGCCGGTGCGGCGCAGATCGTCACCGATCTGTTCCACGCCTACATGGCCGATCCGGCGCTGATGAAAAGCCATTACTGGGTGAACCATATCGCCGGCCTGAACGAGCCGGCGAAGGCGCGCCATGTCGGCGACTATCTGGCGGGCATGACTGACACTTATGCGGTGCGTACCCATAGCGAGCTGTTTGACCGGACTCCCGATTTGCGATAGGCAGCGCAGCAATTCCACTCCATTTGCGGGCTATCGAACTGCTTGCGCGGGTACCACGACATGAACCTCTTCGCCGACTTCGAAACGAGAATCAAAAACGCGCTCGAGCAGATCGACAGCATCAAGGAGAAGCGCTCCACCCTCGATTTCGGCCGTATCGTCGTCGAGCCGCCGCGCGATGCCAGCCACGGTGATGCCGCGACGAACGCCGCCATGGTGCTGGCCAAGGCGCTCGGCACCAATCCGCGGGCGCTGGCCGAGGTGATCGGCGACAAGCTCAAGGAAGATGGCGACATCGCCGAGGTGAGCGTGGCCGGCCCCGGCTTCATCAACATTCGCCTGTCGACCGGCTACTGGCAGCGCCTGCTGGCCACCATCATCACCGAAGGCACCGATTTCGGCCGCTCGACGCTCGGCAAGGACCGCAAGGTCAATGTCGAATATGTCTCCGCCAATCCGACCGGCCCGATGCATGTCGGCCATTGCCGCGGTGCCGTGGTCGGCGATGCGTTGGCCAACCTTCTGGCCTTTGCCGGCTATGACGTCGCCAAGGAATATTACATCAACGATGCCGGCGCCCAGATCGAGGTGCTCGCGCGCTCGGTCTTCCTGCGCTACCGCGAGGCGCTCGGCGAAAAGATCGGCGAGATCCCGGCGGGTCTCTATCCGGGAGACTATCTGGTGCCAGTCGGCCAGGCGCTGGCCGAGGAATTCGGCACCCGGCTGCACAGCATGCCGGAAGAGGAATGGCTGGAGATCGTCAAGGAGCGCGCCATCGATGCGATGATGGTGATGATCCGCGACGACCTCGCGACGCTAAACGTGCATCACGACGTGTTCTTCTCCGAGCGCACCCTGCACGCCAACGGCGCCGCCAAGATCCGCACCGCGATCAACGACTTGACCTTCAAGGGCCATGTCTATCGCGGCACGCTACCGCCACCGAAGGGCCAGCTGCCCGAGGATTGGGAAGACCGCGAGCAGACACTGTTCCGCTCGACCGAGGTGGGCGACGACATCGACCGGCCGCTGATGAAGTCGGACGGCAGCTATACCTATTTCGCCGCCGACGTCGCCTATTTCAAGGACAAGTTCGACCGCGGCTATTCCGAGATGATCTACGTGCTGGGCGCCGACCATGGCGGCTATGTCAAGCGGCTGGAAGCCGTCGCGCGGGCCGTGTCGGAAGGCAAGACCAAGCTTACCGTGCTTCTCTGCCAGCTGGTCAAGCTCTACCGCCACGGCGAGCCGGTGAAGATGTCGAAGCGTTCCGGCGACTTCGTCACGCTGCGGGAAGTGGTCGAGGAAGTCGGTTCCGACTCCGTGCGCTTCATGATGCTCTATCGCAAGAACAGCGAGCCGCTCGACTTCGACTTCGCCAAGGTGACGGAACAGTCCAAGGACAATCCGGTCTTCTATGTCCAGTATGCCCATGCGCGCTGCATGTCGATCTTCCGCCAGGCGAAGGAAGCCTTCCCCGATCTCGACCTGGAGGCGACCGATTTCGCCGGGGCAGTGGCTGGGCAGATCACCGATCCGACCGAGCTTCAGCTGATCGGCAAGCTCGCCGAATACCCGCGCGTGATCGAGGCGGCGGCCCAGTCACAGGAGCCGCATCGCCTTGCATTCTACCTCTATGATCTGGCAAGCTCGTTCCACGCCCATTGG
Organism: Rhizobium sp. Q54; assembly: GCA_943370615.1. Classification (GTDB taxonomy): domain Bacteria; phylum Pseudomonadota; class Alphaproteobacteria; order Rhizobiales; family Rhizobiaceae; genus Allorhizobium. Next base: position 67,731 of record CALRRQ020000023.1, on the reverse strand, counting down.
AACAAGGGCAAGGATTTGCCCGAATTACGCTTTGTTAACGATAAACAGAGACAATTGAGTATTGCCAGGCTTGGGCTGGTGCATGCTGTCGCCTCCGTTTTGAAGTCCGGTTTGTCTATCACCGGCACTGCAGCTCCGGTCGAAATGCGATAGTATCGTCACCATTTACCCACAATGCACTGGCAAGCGTCGAGTCGCGTAGGGTGAGTGGAACAAGTAATGGTACAGAAGCAGGCCGCATACAGCAGTCGATTGGGGAGCGATAGTTTCGCGGACGATGATCCGTTGGCGGAACTGGCCCGGATCGTCGGCTTCGAGCCGCCCGTTGCGCGCGAGACCGCGCCGACGCGTCCCACAGCGCCGGAAGAGCCGCAGTTCAACCTCGAAGACGAACTTCTTCGCGAGTTCGAGGTCTATGATGCGCCGCTTCGGGCCAGCGAAGAGCCGCGCGCCGCCGAGCCTGCCGTCGCCTCCCAGTCCCGTTCGCCGGTCGAAGAGATCGAAGAGCTGGAGGATGTGTTCTATCCCGAGCCCTTCGTCGAGCCGGCCGCGGAAGCCCCGTCGGCCCGTGTCGAACCCGTATTCAAGCCCGAACCGCGCCACGAGCCGTCCTTCTCGGTCGATCTCGCCGACGAGCTGGAGCTTGCCGTCTCCGAGCAGGACGAGGCGTCCGCCTGGTCGGCTCCCGAGCCCGAGCCGAAGCTGCGCCTGCCGCTCGCCAATTTCGCCGCCCAGTCGCCGGTTCGCGCCGAACCGCAATTCGTAGACGAGACCCCGGCCGAGCCTGCGCCCGAGGTCGAGCCCGCGCATCAGGCGGCAGAGCCGAATGAGGCGTCGTCGGTCGAGGACTTCTTCGCCGACGAAGGTTTTAAGTGGAGCGAGACGGTCTCCGGTCCAGCTTCGGCCGTCCCGGCCGCATCGCTCGATCGTCCGGCTGATCCGTTCGGCTTCGACGATCTCGTCGCCGAGGCCGGTGACCGTTCGGGCCGCCCGGCGGACGTCGCGGTTGCCGCACCGTCCGCAGCAGTCCCGCGCGCCGAGCCGTCCTTCGCCTTTTCCTTTGCCGACGATCTGGCTGCCAGCGAAGAGTTTGACCACTCCGCACCGGCGGCTGCGCCCGTCGAGCCTCAGGCTCCGGCCGTTTCGTACCCGAGCCCCGCAGCCCCGCAAACGGTCGACTATGCCGCGCCCGCCGGCGGTCCGCGTCCGGCGATCGAGGAAGAAGAGTTCGATCCCTTCGCCGAAGGCGAGTTCGACCTGAAGCTCGACGATCTGGAGCTCGATCTCTCCGACATAGAGCTGGATTTCGATGAGCCGGTGGTCGCACCGGCCACCCCGGCCGCACGCCCGGCTCCCGTTTCGCTCGCAACCCCGGTTCTGCCCGCCGCTGCGCCCGTCGTGACGTCGGCCGCCGCCCATGCGGCCCCGGCGGCCTATGCGGCGCCTCCCGCCTATGCGGCTCCGGCACCCGTGGCGGTTTCGCCGCGCGTGGCCCCGGCGGAAGTGCGCGCCGCACCGGCGAAGCCGGCCCCGGCCGAATTCGACTTTGCCGACGAGCCGCTGGCCTTCGATCCGGCCGAGATTTCCGAACAGGACGATCACCTCGAATCGATCGCTCATATGGACGTGCCGGAAGTGCCGGTGCCCGACAGCAAGCCGGCTCCGGCCGCCTACGCACACGATTACGATCTCGACATCGATGGAGAACTGGCGACCTTGTTCGACCAGCCGTCGACCACGCCGGCTGCCGCCGTCCAGGCGCCCGTCGCCGCTCCGGTGGCCGCCGCCATGCGCCAGACGCCTTCGCTCGCAACCCCGGTCGCCGCCCAGGCCCCGGTTCAGGCAGCAGCAGCCCAGACGGAGAATGCGCAGCTGCCGCCGATTGACGATTTCGACGCCTTCGAACGGGCGCTGGAGGAGGATTTCCGCCACACGCTCGACCGGCCGTCAGACTATGCGGCCGCCAATGCCGGCCGGATCAATATCCCGATGGAGCCCAAGGGCCTGTCGCGCTTCGGTTCGCGCGGCCTGCTGATGGCGGGCACGGCGGTCGTCGTCCTGCTTCTCGGCGGCGGTGCGCTCTATACCTGGCTGACCGGTACCGGCCCCTCGATGATGACGTCGGGCGAGCCGCAGGTGATCGCCGCCGACAAGGATCCGGTGAAGATCCTGCCCGAAAACCCGGGCGGCAAGTCCGTGCCGAACCAGGACAAGGCGGTCTATGACAGCGTCGCCGGCGCCGCCGTCGAGGATCCGAAACAGGAGAGCCTGATCTCCTCGAGCGAGGAACCCGTCGACGTCGTTCAGAAGACGCTGATCCCGGAAACCCTGCCGCTGGAAGACGAATCGGACGCCCAGGCGCTTGGTACGCCGGTCGGCGAGACCGAAGATCCGCGGCTGCTGCCGGACCAGAACGAAACCGCGCAGCCGGCCGCCACTGGCGCCGCAGAACCGGCAACGATTACGCCGCGCAAGGTGCGCACCATGATCGTGCGTCCGGACGGCACGCTGGTCGCCCAGGAAGCCCCCGCGGAAGCAGCACCCGCTCCGACGCTCGAAGCGCCGGCCGTGACGGAACAGAACGCACCCACAGGCGACAAGCCCGCCCTGGCGGCACCGTCGACCACGGCCGAGGCACCGTTGGCCACCGCTCCGGCCGACGCGCCGAAGGGACCCGTCCCGACCGCACGGCCTTCGACGCCGGCCGAGACCGCCGCAACACCGGCGGCAGCCCCGCAGGCGCAGGCACCGGCCGCACAGCCGGAGCCGGCCGCACCGGCCGTCGAAACCGCAGCTGCTCCGACACCGGCCGCCGCGGCGCCCGAGCCCGCTGCTCCCGAACCTGCGGCCGCCCAGCCGGCACCCGCAGCCGGCGGCTATTACATCCAGGTGGCGTCGCTGCCGTCCGAGGCGGAAGCCGAGAAGTCGTACAAGAATATTTCTTCGAAGTTCGGCAGTGTCGTCGGCGGTCGCGCCCACGAGATCAAGCGAGCCGAGATCGCCGGCAAGGGCACCTATTATCGCGTGCGCATTTCCGCCGGCACCAAGGCGGATGCGGCTGCCCTTTGCGAACGCTACAAGGCGGCCGGCGGCAGCTGCCTCGTCACGAAGTAGCCAACGCACCCCACAGACGACGAAAAAAGAGGCGGGAACCTGCGGTTTCCGCCTCTTTTCCTGTGTATGACCCGAACCCGTCGCTTCGGCTTTGATCCCACCCCTCTTATGATTCGGCCATGACCCAGACATCCATGCCCGCAAAAGCAATGATCCTCGGCTGCACCGGCCTTGCCTTGAGTGCAGACGAGAAGGCCTTCTATCGCGACGAGCAGCCATGGGGCTTCATCGTCTTTGCCCGCAATCTGAGCGAGCCGGCGCAGATCCGCGACCTGGTCTCCGAAATGCGCGAGACCGTCGGCGGACGCAATGCGCCTGTGCTGATCGACCAGGAGGGCGGCCGGGTTCAGCGTATCCGCGAGCCGATCGCGCCGCGTTATCCGTCCGGCGCCGTGCTCGGCGAACTCTATCGCCGCGACCGGGAACTGGGGCTTCGCGCCGCCTGGCTGATGTCGCGCCTGCACGCCTTCGATCTCATCCGCCTCGGCATCAATGTCGACTGCCTGCCGGTGCTCGACGTGCCGGTGGAAGGCGCCAGCAACGTTATCGGCGACCGCGCCTACGGCAATGATCCGGAAACGGTCGGCGCCATGGGCGAGGCTGCGGCGGCCGGCCTGAAGTCCGGCGGGGTTCTGCCAGTGATGAAGCATGTCCCCGGCCATGGCCGCGGCATGGCGGATTCTCACCACGAGTTGCCGGTCGTCACCACGCCGCTTGCCGAGCTCGAAGCGCATGACTTTCCGCCCTTCCGGCGGCTGCACAACGAGCTGATGGCGATGAGCGCGCATGTGGTATACTCGGCCATCGATCCGGATCACCCGGCATCGACCTCGCGCAAGGTGATCGACGAGATCATCCGGGGCTCTATCGGATTTGACGGGTTGTTGATGTCGGACGATGTATCGATGAACGCCCTCAAGGGCACGCTCGGCGAACGGGCGGCGGCGATCGTCGCCGGCGGTTGCGATGTCGTGCTTCACTGCAACGGCCTGATGGACGAGATGCGGGCGGTCGCGGCCGAAGTGCCGCTGCTGAAGGGCAAGGCGAGGGCGCGGGCCGATGCGGTCGAGGCGGCCTTCGGCACCACCGACACCGCGGAAGAGGTCGCCATCCGCGCCGAGTTCGACGGCCTGAGGGCGACGGCCTGATGTCGCCCGTGTCAGCCACGCCCCCATCGCCGAAGCGGCCGGTATCCGGCAAGCCGGCAACACCGATGGACAGCCTGTGGCAGGACACGGCCGAGGAACGGCTGACCGGCGAACCGGCCTTCGTCATCGACGTGGCGGGCTTCGAAGGGCCGCTCGATCTGCTCCTTTTCCTGGCGCGCAACCAGAAGGTCGACCTCCACCGCATTTCTATCCTCGCGCTGGTCGAGCAGTATCTCGAATTCATCGAGAGCGCCCGGCGCATCCGCCTCGAGCTCGCGGCCGACTATCTGGTCATGGCCGCGTGGCTCGCCTATCTGAAGTCGCGCCTTCTCATTCCGCAGCAGTCCAAGGACGAGGGGCCGTCCGGCGAAGAGATGGCGGCGACGCTGGCCTTCCGGCTGAAGCGGCTGGAGGCCATGCGCGAGGCGGCGACGCGGCTGATCAACCGCAACCGTCTCGGTCGCGACGTGCATGCGCGTGGCGCGCCGGAACATGTGCCGACCCGCGTCGACAATGCCTATGAGGCCTCGCTCTACGATCTCCTGACCGCCTATGCCTCGCTCCGGCAGCGCCAGGCGACCACCCAGGTGACGATCGCGCGCCGCCGCGTCTGGTCGCTCGCCGATGCGCGCGCCATCCTGACGCGCATGATCGGCGAGATCGGTGACTGGACGGCGCTCGACCATTTCCTCCTGCGTTACCTGACGACCCCCGCCGAGCGGGTAAGCGCGATCGCCAGCGCCTTTGCCGCGTCGCTGGAGTTGGTGCGCGAGGGGCGCCTGGAGATCCGTCAGGAGGGAGCCTTCCAGCCGATCTACCTGCGTAGCGGCCCGCGCGCCGGCGAACTGGCGGCGGTGGAGTAGCGCGATGGCGGAGGTCAGGGACGGCGAATTCTTCCCCGAGGACGAGGCGGATCAGCCCGTCGTTGAGCGCGACCCGATGCTGGAGCGCGCCGAACGCGAGGCGATCCGCATCGCCGAGGCGCTGGTCTTCGCCTCGGCCGAGCCGGTGTCGGAGAACTTCATCGCCGAACGCCTGCCGCGCGGCATCGACGTCAAGGCGATCATGCGCCGGCTGAAGGAGGACTACGCCCCGCGTGGCGTCAATCTCCTGCAGGTCGATGAGCACTGGGCCTTCCGCACCGCGGCCGATCTCTCCTTTGCGGTGCGCAAGGACGAGACCGAGGTCAAGAAGCTGTCGCGCGCGGCGCTCGAAGTGCTGGCGATCATCGCCTATCACCAGCCGGTGACCCGCGCCGAAATCGAGGACATTCGCGGCGTGCAGACGTCGAAGGGCACGCTCGATGTGCTGATGGAGGCGGGGTGGGTCCGTTTCCGCGGCCGCCGCCGCACGCCCGGCCGGCCCGTAACGCTCGGCACGACCCGCGATTTCCTCGATCATTTTGGCCTGGAAGAGCTGCGCGACCTGCCGGGCCTCGACGAGTTGAAGGGGGCGGGACTGCTCTCCGGGCGCATTCCCGCGAACTTCAACATTCCCTTGCCCATGACCGGCGACGACCTCACGGAAGACGAGGATCCGATCACCCAGCTCGATCTCGAAGAGCTTGGCCTCTTGACTCCGGGTGGAGAAGCGGACGAATAGCATCAGGTTTATGACGGTAACCGGGCGGTGTTCGGATGTCCTGCGTGGCGCGCTCGTGCCCCGGCATCCGCGACAACCGGCCATGCGGACGGTGGAATGAGCGCACAGACGATGCAAGGCGACAATTCGAGGCGCACGGCTGGCGTTACCTTCGCGGCACGATTGAGTTTCGAAGGCATCCGCCACGGCTATCACGGCCGCGAGACGCTCCGCGGGGTGTCGCTGACCGCCGAGCCGGGCGAGGTGCTGTGCCTGCTCGGCCCCTCCGGCTCCGGCAAGACGACCCTGCTGCGCATCGCCGCAGGCATCGAGGCGCAACTGTCCGGCCGCCTGCTGCTCAACGACCGCGAGGTCGCAGGTCCTTCGGTGTTCGTGCCACCGGAGCAGCGCGGCATCGGCCTGATGTTCCAGGATTTCGCCCTTTTTCCGCATATGAGCGTGGTCGAGAACGTGCGCTTCGGACTTACCGCCATGCCGGCGCGCGAGGGCGTGTCCGAGGCCATGGCGGCGCTGGAGCGGGTCGGGCTCGCCCACTGCGCGCACAAATATCCTCATGCCCTCTCGGGGGGCGAGCAGCAGCGAGTCGCGCTGGCGCGGGCGCTTGCGCCGCGTCCGGGCGTTCTTCTGATGGATGAGCCGTTCTCCGGACTCGATTCGCGCCTCAAGGACACGGTGCGTGCCGACACGCTGGCGATCCTTCGCGAGACACGCGCCACCGCCGTCGTCGTCACCCATGACGCGGAGGAGGCCATGCGCATGGCCGACCGGATCGCGCTGCTGCGCGACGGCAAGCTGGTGCAGCTCGGCAGTTCGGACGATCTCTACCGCCGGCCGAGGGACCTGTTCACCGCGGCATTCTTCTCGGAAATCAACGAGTTCTCCGGCATTGTGCGCAACGGCCACGTGGCGACGCCGCTGGGAGTGGCGGAAGCGCCGGGCATTGCCGAGGGTAGGGAGGTGTCGATCGCCGTGCGGCTCTCCGGGGTCGGCGTCAGTGAGGACAGCGGCGTCATTCCGGCCCGCATCCTGTCGCGCCGCTTCCTCGGCGTCGTCGAACTGCTGGAACTGGCCATCCCGGGAAGCGAGCGGCCGGTGCGTTCGCGCATGCGGGCGGACATCCTGCCGCCGGGCCTCAGGGATGCGACAATTGCGGTCAATCCGCACGACATTTTGGTGTTTGAAAAAGACTCTGAAACCCCTTACATCGGGGAAACAGAAATCACGGAGTGACTGGTATGGGTTCTTTTAGCATGTGGCACTGGCTGATCGTCTTGGCCATCGTTCTTCTGCTGTTCGGCCGCGGCAAGATCCCGGAGCTGATGGGTGATGTCGCAAAGGGCATCAAGAGCTTCAAGAAGGGCATGTCCGACGACGAGACCGACACGGCGGCCACCGGCAAGTCCGTCGATCACAAGGCCGACGAAACGAAGTGACCTGTCGCGGTCGCATCGCGGCCGCTGAGGGAATTGAGGCGCCCCGTGCGATCGGGGCGACCTTCTCCCATTCGGGACGAGGGGATGTGCGGCGTATCGTCCATGATGCGCGGTCCCCGGAACAGATGGCTTCAGGAGCCCGTTGAATGCTGGATATTGGCTGGACCGAGTTGCTCGTCATCGCGGTGATCCTGATCGTCGTGGTGGGTCCGAAGGACCTGCCGCCGATGATCCGTGCTTTCGGCAAGATGACATCGCGCCTGCGCCGCACGGCCGGTGAATTCCGCGCCCAGTTCGACGAGGCGCTGCGCGAGGCGGAACTCGACGACCTGCGCAAGTCGGTCGACGATGTCCGCAATCTCAATCCGAAGAATGCCCTGCGCGACGCCATCAACCCGCTGCGCCAGATGGGCAACGAGATCAAGGCCGACCTGCAGAAGGCGACGACCGCCGATGCCAAGGCCGCAGCCGGCGTTGTGTCCGCCGAGCCCGCACCCGCCACGTCCTTCCCGGAAATGCCGTCGCCTCTGGTCGGCGTGCCGGACGAACTGGCCCAGCCGATGCCGGATCCGGCACCGGCCGCAAAGCCCGCCCGGACATCGGCCCCGCGCAAGACCAAGGCTGCCGCGGCCGCCGGTGCTCCGGTCGAGAGCCCCAAGGCGGCAAAGTCGCCGGTCGCCGCCAAGCCGGCCAAGCCTGGCCGTACCAAGCCCGCCGCCGTGGAGAGTGAGGCCGCGAAACCGGCCGCTCCGAAGAAGCCCCGCAAGCCGAAGACCGAGGAGTCCGCATGAGCGGCGACATCGAAGATAAGCCACAGCCGCTCGTCGAGCATCTGATCGAACTGCGCTCTCGGCTGATCTGGGCGATCGGCGCATTCTTCATCGCCTTCATCGGCTGCTTCGCCTTCGCCAAGCAGCTCTTCAACATGCTGGTCGTTCCCTATAAGTGGGCAGTCCAGTGGGCCGGGCTCGATCTTGCCAAGGCGGAGCTGATCTACACAGCGCCGCAGGAATTCTTCTTCACCCAGGTGAAGGTGGCGATGTTCGGCGCCGTGGTGATCGCCTTTCCGGTGATCGCGGCGCAGATCTACAAGTTCGTGGCACCGGGCCTCTACAAGAACGAGCGGGCGGCCTTCCTGCCGTTCCTGATCGCTTCGCCGATCCTCTTCCTGCTCGGCGGCGCGCTCGTCTATTTCTTCTTCACGCCGATGGTGATGTGGTTCTTCCTCGCCATGCAGCAGGCGCCGGGCGAGGGCGAGGTGGCCATTTCGCTGATGCCGAAGGTCTCGGAATATCTGAGCCTGATCATGACGCTGGTGTTTTCCTTCGGGCTGGTGTTCCAGCTGCCCGTCATCACGACGCTGCTGGCCCGTGTCGGCATCCTTGAAAGCCGGTGGCTGGCCGACAAGCGCAAGTACTTCATCGTCGTCGCCTTCATCGTCGCGGCGGTGCTCACCCCGCCCGATCCGATCTCCCAGATCGGCCTTGCTTTGCCGACGATCCTTCTCTACGAGGTAGCCATCTATGCTGCGCGACTCGTGGAGCGTCGCCGGGCCGCCGAGACTTCGGCTGTCGCGGACGAGGCGAGCGAGCAGGACAGCGCCTAAGCTGCGCCGTTCGTCCTCCTCCACTCCCGGGCATGCATCCATGGGGCCGGACAGGGCACCCGCCAGGTCCGATCCGACGATCACGAGAGATGACCTGGAACGACGATGCTTGATATCAAATGGATTCGTGACAATGCCGAAGCCCTCGATGCCGCGCTGGCCAAGCGCGGCGCCGAGCCGCTGGCTGCCAGCCTGATCGCCCTCGACGAGAAGCGCCGCTCCGTCGTCCAGTTGCTGCAGGACATGCAGTCGCGCCGCAACACCGCCTCCAAGGAGATCGGTGCGGCCATGGGCAAGAAGGACATGGAGCTTGCCGAGAAGCTGAAGGCCGAGATCGCCCATCTGAAGGACCTCATGCCGGCCGCGGAAGAGGAAGAGCGCCAGGTTTCCGCCGAGCTCACCGACCAGCTGTCGCGCATCCCCAACATTCCGCTCGACGACGTGCCGGTCGGCAGGGACGAGCACGACAACGTGGTGAAGCGCGTCGTCGGCGAGAAGCCCGGCTGGAACCATGCGGCCAAGGAACATTACGAGCTCGGCGAAGCGCTCGGCTACATGGACTTCGAGCGCGCCGCCAAGCTGTCCGGTTCGCGCTTTACGGTGCTGACGGGCCCGCTGGCCAAGCTGGAGCGGGCGATCGGCCAGTTCATGCTCGACCTGCACACCACGGAACACGGATATACCGAAGTGTCCTCGCCGCTGATGGTGAAGGACGAGGCCATGTACGGCACCGGCCAGCTGCCGAAGTTCGCCGAGGACCTGTTCCGCACGACCGATGGCCGGTGGTTGATCCCGACCGCGGAAGTGACGCTCACCAACCTCGTCTCCGGCGAAATCCTCGAGCAGGAAAAGCTGCCGCTGCGCTTTACCGCGCTCACCCCGTCCTTCCGCTCGGAAGCGGGCTCCGCCGGCCGCGACACGCGCGGCATGCTGCGCCAGCACCAGTTCTGGAAGTGCGAACTCGTGTCGATCACCGACGCCGAGAGCGCGATCGACGAGCACGAACGCATGACCGCCTGCGCCGAGGAAGTGCTGAAGCGCCTCGGCCTGCATTTCCGCACGATGACGCTCTGCACCGGCGATATGGGCTTCGGTTCGCGCAAGACCTACGACCTCGAGGTCTGGCTTCCGGGCCAGGATACCTATCGCGAGATTTCCTCCTGCTCGGTCTGCGGCGATTTCCAGGGCCGTCGCATGAATGCCCGCTATCGCGGCAAGGACGGCAAGGGTACGACCTTCGTCCACACGCTGAACGGCTCGGGCACGGCCGTCGGCCGGGCGCTGATCGCCGTCATGGAGAATTACCAGAACGAGGACGGCTCGATCACCGTTCCCGACGTCCTGCTGCCCTATATGGGCGGCCTGAAGAAGATCGAAAAAGCGGCTTGAGGGCAGAAAGACCGGATGCGCATTCTCCTGACCAATGACGACGGCATCCACGCCGAGGGCCTCGCGGTCCTCGAGCGTGTCGCCCGCACGCTCTCCGACGATGTCTGGGTCGTGGCGCCCGAGACCGATCAGAGCGGCCTTGCCCATTCGCTGACGCTGTCGGAGCCGCTCAGGCTGCGCAAGGTCGCCGACAGGCGTTTTGCGCTGCGCGGCACGCCGACCGACTGCGTCATCATGGCGATCCGCGAAATCCTGCCGGAGAAGCCGGATCTCGTCCTGTCCGGCATCAATGCCGGCGGCAATGTCGCCGACGACGTCACCTATTCGGGTACGGTTGCCGGCGCGATCGAAGGCACGCTGCAGGGCGTTCGCTCGATCTCGCTCAGCCAGCTCTATGAATATTCCAATGGCGGCCGGGTCATCCCCTGGGAGGTCGGCGAGGCTTTGGCGCCCAAGCTCCTGGCGCAGCTGATCGAGATCGATCTTCCGCCGGGTACCTTCCTGAACATCAACTTCCCGCGCTGCGCGCCGGCCGATGTCAAGGGCGTCGAGGTGACCTCGCAGGGCAAGCTCGACTTCGGCCTGGAGGTCGAGGAGCGCGCCGACGGCCGTGGCTTTCCCTATTACTGGCTGCGCTTCGGCGATCGCGGCAGCAAGTTCCGCGATGGCACCGACCTGCAGGCGCTGAAGGAAGACAAGATCTCGGTCACGCCGCTCAAGCTCGACATGACCGACTACACCGTCCAGGACAGCATTGCCCGGGCGCTGGGTTTCGGAGCAGCCGATTGAAGCCGGGCATGGTCGAAAAGGAGGGCTTTGCCGCTCTGGTGCTCAGGCTCCGGGCGGAGGGGATTTCCGACCTCGATCTGCTGACCGCGGTGGAGCAGACGCCGCGCTCGCTGTTCGCGCCGCCGCAATATTCCGACAATGCCTATTCCAGCCGTTCCATCCCGATCGAATGCGGCGCCTTCATGGAGGGGGCCGATCTGGCGGTGCGGCTGCTGGCCCACCTGCACGTGAAGCCCGGCCAGCGTGTGCTGGAGATCGGCACCGGCAGCGGCTTCATGACCGCCGTGCTCGGCCGGCTTTCGGAACGGGTCATGTCGATCGACCGCTACAAGACGCTGATCGCCGCCGCCCAGCGCCGGCTCGACAACCTGTCGCTGCGCAATGTCGTGCTCAGGCAGGCCGACGGCAGCCATGGGCTGACGGGCGAGGGCACCTTCGACCGCATCCTGGCCACGGCATCCTTCCCCACCATGCCGCGCTTCCTTGCCGAGCAACTCGTCTCCGGCGGCGTTCTGCTTGCCCCGCTGATCACCGGCGAAGAGACCTGCATGATGGTGCGACTGACCAAGACGGGCAGCCGTTTCGACCGCGAGGACCTGTTCGAGGTGCCATATCTGCCGCTGGTGCCGAAGGTCGCATCCTATCTCTGACCGCGATTCCATCAGCCTGAGGCGTCGGCGAATGTGCGGCTTCTCGAAAATAGTTCACGGCGATTCCGCGCGATTAACCGGCCAGTAACACTAACACGCTTTAATCATACCCACATCAGGTTGCGTAATATGTGGGTCGAGTTATGCGTATGAGTGTATCGCCGAAAACCAGACTGCCGGTCGCCCGTCTCCTTGTGGCGATGTTGCTTGCCAGTGCTGCCACGGGCTGCAGCTCGGACGCATCGCGGTTCAGTTCCGTATTCTCCACCGACAATCTGACGACCGCGTCCATTCCGCGACGCAATGTCGTCGCCTCCCCCGTGCCGTCAGCCGATGTCGGCGGCGTGCAGTCGGCGGACTATGCAAACCGGCAGCAGGCGGTGAACCAACCCTATCCGAGCCAGCCCTCCTACGCTCCGGCGTCGGCCGCCCGTGCCGCCTCGGCGCCGGTCGCCGTGCAGCGCGCCGAGCTTGCGGCCCCGACCGGTTCTGGCTCCAATAATTCGGCCGAACGCGCCGCGGCCCTTGCCCAGCCTTTCCCGGCTGCGCCGGCGCAGCGGCAGACCGCCATGCTCGCACCGCCGACGGCCGGTGATGCGCTGACCACCGGCTCGACCAAGTCGAGCGGCGCCTGGAGCAAGGCCAACGCGGCCCGCGTGACGCTGCGTCCCGGCGAGAGCATTGCGACGCTCTCCGCCCGCTACGGCGTGCCGGAACGGGAAATCCTCAAGGCGAACGGGCTTAGCCAGCCGAGCGATGCAGCGCCCGGCCAGTTGGTGCTGATCCCGACGCTTTCCGGCCAGGCCAATGCCGCACGCGCCGCAGCCGACGCTTCCGTCCTGCCCGACGGCAGCAAGAAGCCGACCCTGCCGCAGTCGCCGGAACAGAATGTCGCCGTCCTGCCGACGGTGCCGACCTCGCGCGACAAGTCGCAGGCCAACCCGTCGAGCGCCACCGGCAAGGCCGTGGCCGGCGCGGGCGAGGGGGCGGCACCGGGGACCTATGTCGTCAAGCCGGGCGACTCGCTGAACAAGATCGCCAAGGCGACCGGTACGCCGATCGACAAACTGAAGGCCGCGAACGGCCTGACCTCGGCCAATATCCGCATCGGCCAGTCGCTGAAGATCCCGACCGGCGGCGCCGTGGCTGCGGCTCCCGCGACCGATCCGGTCAAGACCGCTACGATCCCGGCGTCGGGCAACGACGCGAGTGCGCCCGCCGCCTACAAGGCACCGGTCGCCACCAAGTCCGTCAGCGAAGTGGCATCCGTCGATCCGAAGGAAGCCGCGCCCGAGGCGACCGGCATCGGCAAGTATCGCTGGCCCGTCCGCGGCGCAGTGGTCGCCGGCTACGGCGCCAATGTCGACGGCAAGCGCAATGACGGCATCGACATCTCGGTTCCGGAAGGAACGCCGGTCAAGGCCGCCGAAAACGGCGTGGTCATCTATGCCGGCAACGGTCTGAAGGAACTCGGCAACACGGTTCTCGTGCGCCACGACGACGGCACCGTGACGGTCTACGGCCACGCCGATGCGCTTTCGGTCCAGCGCGGCCAGAAGGTTCAGCGCGGCCAGCAGCTCGCGACGTCCGGCATGAGCGGCAATGTCAAGCGCCCGATGCTGCACTTCGAGGTTCGCAAGGATGCGAGCCCGGTCAACCCGATGACTTTCCTGGAATAGGTTTTGCGTCCCAGGCAAGCGGTGAAAAGGTCCGGTATCCCCGGACCTTTTCTCGTTTCATGCCTTGTCGGTGGCGATCCTGAGCCGGCCGGCGAGATCCTGGATATATTGCCAGGCGACGCGGCCCGAGCGCCCACCGCGGGTCGTCGCCCATTCGAGCGCCTCGTGATGCAGTTCGTCGCGTCCGAGCGGCAGCTTGAAATGGGCCGCATAGCCGTCGATCATCGCCAGATAGTCATCCTGGCTGCACTTGTGGAAGCCGAGCCAGAGGCCGAAACGGTCGGACAGCGACACCTTCTCCTCGACCGCCTCAGACGGGTTGATCGCCGTTGACTGCTCGTTCTCCATCATGTGGCGCGGAAGCAGGTGGCGACGGTTCGAGGTCGCGTAGAAGACGACATTGTCGGGGCGTCCCTCGATGCCGCCGTCGAGCGCCGCCTTCAGCGACTTGTAGGCCGTATCGTCATGGTCGAAGGACAGGTCGTCGCAGAACAGGATGATGCGGTGCGGCGTGTCCTTGAGCAGGTCGAGCAGCGCCGGCAGCGTGGCGATGTCCTCGCGGTGGACTTCAACCAGCTTGAGCGAGACGCCCGTCTCAGCGCGGATGTCGGCGTGCACGGCCTTGACCAGCGAGGACTTGCCCATGCCGCGCGCGCCCCACAGCAGCACATTGTTGGCGGGATAGCCCTCGGCGAACCGCAGCGTGTTCTCGTGCAGGATGTCGCGCACATGGTCGACCCCGCGGATCAGCGACAGGGCCACGCGGTTGGGCTTCTTGATCGGCTGGAGATGGCTGCGCAGCGGCGACCAGACGAAGCAGTCGGCCGCCGTCCAGTCGTTCTCCGCCGGCGGCGGCCCGGCCAGCCGTTCGACCGCCGCGGTGAGGCGGCGCAGTTCCGCGAGCAGCAACTGGTTTGCGTCTTCAGTCATCGGACCCTCCTCGGCATGCTGCCGCCCCGCGCGGCACTTTGCCCGGCGGTAGCATGGCCTTTTGCGGGCCGAAAGGGTAAGAGGCTGTAAAACGGTACTGGCCGGCGCTGTTTCTGTTGCATTCGAACGTCTCGGCACTATATTCCGGCAACCTGAAGCGGGGGCGAGGCTGCCCGCAAACATCGCAGTCTAGGGAGTTATTCCATGTTCTTTACGCAAGCCTTCGCCCAGGACGGCGCCGCCGCCGGTGGTGCATTCGGTTCGGGCCTCGAGATGCTCTTCCTCTTCGCGCCGCTGATGCTGATCTGGTACTTCCTGCTGATCCGTCCGCAGCGCCAGCAGCTGAAGAAGCGCACCGAGACGCTTGCCTCGATCCGTCGTGGCGACCAGGTCGTCATGGGCGGCGGCATCATCGCCAAGGTCAGCAAGGTGATCGACGACAACGAACTCGAAGTCGAGCTTGCCGACGGCGTCAAGGTCCGCGCGCTGCGCAGCTACATCGCCGAAGTCCGCGTCAAGGGCGAACCGGTCAAGACCGACGCCGCGGCCTGATACCACTCCCTGCGATTGTGCGACCGGCGGTGCCGGTCGCTTTCTTCTGATGGCAACCATCTGAATTCGAGAGTTTGATGCTGTATTTTTCGCGCTGGAAGACATTCTTCATCTGGTTCACCGTTCTGGTGAGTGTCCTGGTGGCCCTGCCCAATCTCCTCAGCGACGAACAGCTCGAGGCTCTCCCGTCGTGGATGCCCAGCAACAAAGTCACCCTGGGTCTCGACCTGCAGGGCGGCTCGCACATCATGCTCAAGATCGAGAAGGCCGACATCGTCAAGGAACGGCTGGAAACGACCGTCGGCGACATCCGCGCGGCTCTGCGTGACGCAGGCATCCGCTATACCGGACTTTCGGGCGTCGGCCAGCAGGTCCAGGTCCGTATCACCGATGCCGACAAGGTCGAAGCGGCCAAGGAAGCGCTATCCTCGCTGACCGCTCCTGTCAGCGTCGGCGGGCTCACCGGCGGTTCGATCGCGGAAGTGACCCTGCAGGAAGACGGCACGCTGCTGCGCTTCAACCTGACGGATGCCGGCATCGATTACCGCGCCGGCTCGGCGCTCACCCAGTCGATGGAGGTGGTGCGCCGCCGCGTCGACGAACTGGGCACGACCGAACCGATGATCCAGCGCCAGGGCAATGACCGCATCATCGTGCAGGTTCCGGGCCTTACCGACCCGCAGCGCCTCAAGTCACTGCTCAACCAGACCGCCAAGCTCTCCTTCCACATGGTCGACATGAGCATGCCGGTGACGGAAGCGATCAACGGCCGTCCGCCGGCAAGCGCCGAGGTTCTGTATTCGCAGGACGATCCGGCCGTTCCCTATCTGGTCGAGAAGCGTGCGCTGGTCTCGGGTGAAAACCTGGTCGACGCGCAGGCAAGCTTCAACCAGCAGACCAACGAGCCGGTCGTCACCTTCCGCTTTGACAGCAAGGGCGCCCAGCGCTTCGCCCAGGCGACGCAGGAAAATGTCGGCCGTCCCTTCGCCATCGTTCTCGACGACCAGGTCATCTCCGCGCCGGTCATCCGCGAGCCGATCATCGGCGGCTCCGGCCAGATTTCCGGCAATTTCTCCGTCGAGGGTGCAAACGACCTGGCCGTGCTGCTGCGTGCCGGCGCGCTGCCCGCGACGCTTACCGTCGTCGAAGAGCGCACCGTCGGTCCGGGCCTCGGCCAGGACTCGATCAATGCAGGCATCTTTGCCAGCGGCATCGGCGCCATCTTCGTCGTGCTCTTCATGCTCGGCTTCTACGGTTCGTTCGGCGTGATGGCCAATATCGCGCTCGCCGCCAATATCGTGATGATCCTTGCCGTTCTCTCCCTGATCGGCTCCACGCTGACGCTGCCCGGCATCGCCGGTATCGTGCTCACCATGGGCATGGCGGTCGATTCGAACGTTCTGGTCTACGAGCGCATACGCGAGGAGGCGAAGAGTGGCCGGTCGTTGGTCCAGGCGATCGAGACCGGCTTCAACAAGGCCTTTGCGACGATCGTAGACGCCAACTTGACGACGCTGATCGCGGCGGCTGTCCTGTTCTTCCTAGGTTCAGGTCCGGTCAAGGGCTTCGCCGTGACGCTGGCCATCGGTATCATCACCACGGTCTTCACCGCCTTCACGATGACCCGCTGGCTGGTAGCAGTGTGGTTCCGCTGGCGCCGCCCGAAGCACCTGCCGAAGGGCATCCGCACGGGCATGTTCGACGCGCAGAACATCCGCTTCATGGCCATCCGGCGCTATACCTTCGGCATTGCCGGCGCGCTGTCGCTTGCGTCGCTGGTCGGCTTCATGACCGTCGGCCTCAATCTCGGCATCGACTTCCAGGGCGGCTCGATCATCGAGGTCAAGGCTCGCTCGGGCACGGCCGACATCGGCGAGATCCGCGACCGCCTGAGCGAACTCAATCTTGGCGAAGTCCAGGCCCAGGGCTTCGGCGATCCGTCGAGCGTGCTGATCCGCATCCAGGCGCAGGAGGGCGGCGAAAATGCCGAGCAGTCGGCGATCACCCTGGTGCGTGGCGAGCTGGAAGACGCCTACGAGTTCCGCCGCGTCGAGGTGGTCGGTCCGGCCGTCTCCGGCGAGCTGACCCAGCAGGCGACGATCGGCGTTGCCGTTTCGCTGCTCTGCATCCTGATCTACATCTGGTTCCGCTTCGAATGGCAGTTCGCCGTCGGCTCGATCATCGCCACGCTGCACGACGTCGTGCTGACCCTCGGCCTCTACGTCCTGCTGGGGATCGAGTTCAACCTGACCAGTATCGCGGCGATCCTGACGATCATCGGCTACTCGCTGAACGACACCGTCGTCGTCTATGACCGAATGCGCGAGAACCTGAGGCGTTACAAGAAGATGCCGCTCGACGTGGTGATCGACGCTTCGATCAACCAGACGCTGTCGCGTACCGTCCTCACCGGGTCGACGACGCTGCTGGCGCTGCTGGCGCTTTACCTGTTCGGCGGCGAGGTCATCGCGTCCTTCACGCTCGCCATGCTGTTCGGCGTTCTCGTCGGCACCTTCTCGTCGGTCTACATCGCCGCGCCGGTCTTGATTGCCTTCAAGCTGCGCCCGGAGACCTTCCAGGAGCGGGATGCCGAGAGCGCCCGGCCCGTGTCCGGCAAGGTCGAGGCCTGAGACCGGTGTCGTCCTTCGGACCGACCGGCAAGGGGATCGTCATCCGCGAGGCGCATTTTCCGGGGCGGGCCCAGATCGACGCCTATGGCAATGGCGGCTTCCGCTTTGCCGACATGTCGCATCGCGGTTCGCTGCTTTTGCTGCCCTCGGGCATCTATGGCTGGGAGATGGACGAGACCATGCCGCTTTCGGTCGAGAATTTCCGCCGCGTCCTCGACGATGCGGCGGATATCGAGGTTCTTCTGGTCGGCACGGGCGCCAAGCTTCGCCCGCTCCCGGCCGAACTGAAGGCTGCCCTGAAGGCGAAGGGCATTGCCAGCGATCCGATGGGCACGGGTGCGGCCATCCGCACCTTCAACATCATGCTCGCCGAGCAGCGGGCGGTTGCCGCCGCCCTGATCGCCGTCTGACAGCAGGATGAGTGCCGTGAGCGATGCCGAGACAGGAAACCGCATTCTCGACATGTCGGGTCTGCGCGACAGCGATCGCGACCGCTATCTGGCGAGCCTGCTGACGCCGGCGGCGCAGCGCGGCGCGGTCGCCGCACTCTATGCCTTCAATGCCGAGATCGCCCGCATTCGCGACGTCGTGCGCGAGCCCTTGCCGGGCGAGGTGCGCCTGCAATACTGGCGCGACCTGCTGGAGGGCTCGGCGCATGGTTCGACCGAGGCCAATCCGATCGCGGCCGCACTTCTCGACGCCGTCCGCACCCACCGTCTGCCCATCGCCGCGCTGTCCGGCATGATCGAGGCGCGCGTCTTCGATCTCTACGACGATCCGATGGAAACCACGGCCATGTTCGAGGGTTATGCCGGCGAGACGGCGGCCGCCCTCGTGCAACTGGCAAGCCTCGTGCTCGATCCGGACGCTGCGGCCCGGTCGTCCGACATGGCCGGCCATGCGGGCGTTGCCCAGGCGGTTGCCGGCGCACTGCTCCTGATGCCGACGCACCGGGCGCGCGGCCAGCTCTACCTGCCGCTGGAGATCCTCTCCGCCGTCGGGCTGGATCGCGAAACCTTCCTTGCCGGCGACGACAAGGTAAGGGTTTCGGCCGCGATCGAGGCCTTTGCCGGGCTCGGACGCGACCACCTGCGCAAGGCGCGCGCGGCGGGCCGGCCGCCGAGAAGCCTGGTGCCCGCCTATCTGCCGGTATCGCTCAGCGAACCGGTCCTGATCGCCGCCCAGCGGCGTGGTGCCGCCATCCTCGACGGCGCGCTCAGGCCGCCGCAATGGCGCCGCCAGCTGCGCATGCTGCGCGCCGCCGTGACCGGCAGTTTCTGAACCACCAAACTCGCGCAAGCCTCGGCTGCTATCGACTCGCGGTGAAAGGTCGGACGACGTCCGGCCGCAGCGGGAGGCAAGGCGTGGCTTCGATTACCTGGATTGTGATTTTGGGACTGGTGGCCCTGTTCGCCTTCTATTCGACGCGGATTGCGAAGCGGACGAACGAGGACAGTCTGCACGATACGGGACTGGCGCTTCTCGAGTTCGGCCGGGCCTTTCCCAACGAAGCGATCCGCAGTCTCCACACGACCGAGGACGGAAATGCGGTCTTCGTGCGCCTGCACGACAACAAGGCCGGCTTCATGCGCAACATGCGCAGCCACTATGCCTGCCATCTGATCGAGCCGGGCACGGTGCGCGTGCGCGACCTGCGCAACGGGCGCGGCTTTGCGATCGAGTTCCTCGACGCGCCGTTCCACAATGGCGAATTCACCTTCGCCTCGCCGCTGGAGGCGGCGGAAGTGTCGCTCTGGCTGCTGGGCAATTATGTGAGCAGCGCCGAGCGGGATGCGCCGTCGGGTGCGATCCCGACGGCCTGAACGCCCTTTACGGCTGGGCCAGTTCGGAGGCGAGCCAGGTCTTGCAGTCGGCGAGCGCCCGCTCGGCCACCAGCTGACGCTTCATCACAGTCTTGTCCTTGCCGCGGAAGCGCTTGACGCCTTCCGGCTTGACGATCGAGCCCGGCGCCAGTTCCGGAAACAGGCCGAAGTTGATGTTCATCGGCTGGAACGACCGCTTGCCGGGTTCCTCGTCGGTGACCAGATGGCCGCCGGTGATGTGGCGCAGCAGCGAGCCCATGGCGGTCGTCTCCGGCGGCAGGGAGATGATCTCGCCCTTGCGGTCGGCGGCGGCGAAGCGACCGGCCAGAAGCCCGATCGATGCGCTCTCGACATAGCCCTCGCAGCCGGTGATCTGGCCGGCGAATCGCAGACCCGGCCGGCTCTTCAGCCGCAGCGACGGATCGAGCAGCACCGGTGAATTGATATAGGTGTTGCGGTGCAGGCCGCCGAGACGGGCGAACTCGGCATTCTCCAAGCCCGGGATCATGCGGAAGATCTCGGATTGCGCACCGTAGCGCAGTTTGGTCTGGAAGCCGACCATATTGTAGAGCGTGCCGAGCGCATTGTCCTGGCGCAGCTGCACGACGGCATAGGCCTTGACGGTCGGATTGTGGGCGTTGGTCAGCCCCATCGGCTTCATCGGCCCGTGGCGCAGCGTTTCGCGGCCGCGCTCGGCCATGACCTCGATCGGCAGGCAGCCGTCGAAATAGGGCGTGCCTTCCCATTCCTTGAAGCCGACCGTATCGCCGGCGATCAGCGCGTCGACGAAGGCGTTGTACTGGGCTTCGTCAAGCGGGCAGTTGATATAGTCCTTGCCCGTGCCGCCCGGACCCACCTTGTCGTAACGCGACTGGTACCAGCAGATGTCCATGTCGATGGAATCACGGTGAACGATCGGCGCGATGGCGTCGAAGAAGGCCAGCGCGTCCTCGCCGGTCTCGGTGCGGATCGCCTCGGCGAGGTCGGGCGAGGTCAGCGGGCCGGTGGCGATGATCGTCAGGCCCCAGTCCTTTGGCGGCAGGCCGGTGACCTCTTCGCGCACGACGGTGATCAGCGGATGGGCATGGATCGCCTGGCTGACGGCGTCGGAAAAGCCGTCGCGGTCGACGGCGAGCGCCCCGCCGGCGGGAACCTGGTGCTTGTCGGCGCAGGCCATGATCAGCGATCCGGCCAGCCGCATTTCGGCATGGATGACGCCGACGGCATTGGCCGTCGCATCGTCGGAGCGGAAGGAATTGGAGCATACCAGCTCGGCGAGGCCGTCGGTGCGGTGCGCGTCCGTGCCGCGCACGCCGCGCATCTCGTGGAGAATGACCGGAACGCCGGCCTGTGCAGCCTGCCAGGCGGCCTCGGAACCGGCAAGGCCGCCGCCGATGACATGAATGGGGGAGGGAGTGGTTTTCATCATGGCGTGCTGCTTATCACGGGACGGTTTGGCGGCCAATCCTTTCCCGTCTGCCGCGGGCAGGGCACGCGGTGCGGCAGGGGCCAGAATCGAAAACGGCACCCGAAGGTGCCGTTTCCACTGCTCTGCTCAACCTGCGCTATTAGCGGAAGGAGCGGGCAGCGATATTGCGGATTTCGTAGCGGGTGATGCCGATGTCGGACAGGGCCTGGTTGGACAGGTTGCCCAGTTCGGCGATGGTGCGGCGGTAGCTCATCCAGTTCTTTGCGATGCGGATCGGGTTCATGGTCGTTTCCTCGGGGTCAATCTTGTTCCGCTGATCCTGTGGTCTCGTCCACATCAGCGATTGACCGCTTTATACGCCCGTAAAACAATATTGTGCAGTGCAAATAATAAGCGACTGCTATGCAAATGTGCATGGTGTGCTGCAATAAACGGCAGCTATCGGCAGGCGGGTATCGGTGCCCGAAAAAGCGGCAAAGAAAAAGGCCTCCCGCAAGGGAGGCCTCTTCGCAGTCGAGTTTGTCGTCAGGATCAGCCGGCGACGGCGTGACGTGCCACGCGGCGGATGTCCTCGCGGCCAATGCCGAGGTCGCGAAGTTCGCGGTCGGACATGCGGCCGAGTTCGTTGACGGTCTGACGATACTTGCGCCAGTTGTTGAGCGAGCGAGCGATATTCATGATCTTTCCTCTTTCCGGTTGCGGCTCCCCGGGGGTGGGTGCCTGCTTGAATTCGATGATCGGAATATATGCTGCGCTGCGAAAAAGCGGAAGTGACATCGCCGTATGACTCCTATGCGGTGGACGCATAGAGGCATGGTTAACATGCGGTAAATTGACACATTTTTTAGCGCTAGGCCGGGCCGCACGGAGCCTCGGGCGCAGGCTTGTGCGTCGCACCACGGCAAGTCAATCGGATTGGGAGGAGGACAAAAAAATAACGCTCACCGGGGGAGGAGGATCCGGTGAGCGTCATTTTGAGAGACCGACGACTGGGAGGAGGAGTGTCGTCAGTCAGTTCGACGCCGCGCTGGGAGGAGGAGTGCGCAGGGTCGAAGGTCGTATCGGCGGAGAACCGCCGCATGAGCAAAAACAAAGAAACTTCGTCCGCGCTCTGTTGAAAACACATTAGGCGGAAAACGCGCCGTTGTGCAGTGCAATATTGTCATGGAAGCCATGCGCGAGATGCATGATGGAGAGGCTGCGGGCGGACGTGAGGGCGCGCAGGCCCCGATTGTCTTTTGCCGGCGTTCGGCTCAAGAATGGCGGAAACGGTCGGGCGGTACCGGTGCCAAGCGGCTCGAGGCGCGCCGAACCGGGCTGGGGACGGAGAATTCATGTATCGCGGACGGTTGAAACGGGATCTCGGCATCTGGGTGGAGAAGGGCCTGATCGGGCAGGGCGTGGCCGACGCGCTGCTGCAGGAACATGATTCCCGCCGCTCGGCCTTTAGCATCGGCGGCGTGCTGATGATTCTGGCCGCCGTGCTGATCTCCGCCTCGATCCTGCTGCTGATCGCCGCCAACTGGGAAGAGATCCCGCGGCTGGTCAAGGTCGGCGGCATCGTCGCGCTGATCTGGATCTTCCATCTGCTCGCGGCCCTGGCCTTCGGCCGCGGTGCCGAGCGCCTGGGTGGTGCCCTGCTGGTTATGGGGGCGGCCTGTTTCGGCGGGGCGATCGCACTGATCGGCCAGCTCTATCATCTGTCGGGCGATGCCTTCGACGCCATGCTCGTCTGGTTCGCCATGACCGCGGTGTCGGCAGCGGCCTTCCGCTCCGGGGCACTGACGGCCATGGCCGGCATCCTGTCCTTCGCCGCCTTCGCCGCCCTGCTCGAACAGTTCAATGCCGACTGGCACATGCTCTACGGCTGGTGGCCGCTGTTTTCCGGTCTGATCATCGCTCTGCTGTCGCTGTGGACCGGCGCCGACCGGGCGCGGCATTTCATCTATTGGCTGCTGCTGGCCTGGTTCGTCTGGATCTATACGCTGTCGATCGAGGTCGAGACGGCGATGAGCTATGCGGCGGGCGGCACGATCGCCTTCCTGGTCGCCACCCTGCCGATCTCGCCGGTGGCGAAGTTCCTGCGCCGGTTCGAACCGGCCTTCGCTTTCTACGCGCTGCTGCTGGCGCTTCTCGGCCTTGCCCTGCTGCATGCCGAATGGACCGATGGAACGGCGCTTGCCCTGCTCGGCATCGCGACCATCGCGCTGGCGCTTGCCGCCCTGGCGCTGGAGGGGCGGGACAATGGCGCGGTGCGCTTCCTCGCCTATGCCGCCTTTGCCGGCGAAGTGCTCTACCTCTCCTATGTGACGATCGATTCCATGCTCGGCACCTCCGCCTTCTTCCTGCTGGCCGGCCTGGTCGTCGCGGTGCTGGCGGGCGTCGTGGTGAAGCTCGAGAAAGTGTTTGCCCGGCGGGCCGCGGAGGCAAGAACATGACTGTGGAAATCCGCAAACCCAACACCATGCGTTATCTCGCCATCGCGCTCGGGCTGGTCGTGCTGCAGACCGCGGCGCTCGGCTGGATGATTGAGAGCCGGGCCGGGATCTTGCGCTCCGGTCAGGAGATCCTGCTGAAGACGGCGCCGGTCGATCCGCGCGACCTGCTGCGCGGCGACTACGTGATCCTGTCCTACGACGTCTCGACGATCCCCGCGGCGCTGATCACCGGCGATCGTCCGGGCGGTCCCGGCTGGCAGGTGATGCAGGTGCGGCTGAAGCCCGGCGTGGACGGTTTCTGGACGGTCGCGGAAGCGTCTTTCGGCGCTCTGGCGCCGCAGGAGGGCAGCGTCGTGCTCCAGACGCAACGCTTCTACTTTTACGGCGCCGTCGATGCGGGGGACAGCCTCAGGGTCGATTACGGCATCGAGCGTTTCTACGTGCCGGAGGGCGAGGGAAAAGAGATCGAGACGGGCCGCAATGAAGGCGACGTCGCCGTCGTCGTCCGCGTCGGCAAGGGCGGTCGAAGCCAGATCCGCGAGCTGCGCATGGATGGCGTGGCGCTCTACCAGGAGCCCTTGTACTAGCGGGACGCCGGCCGGCTGTTCGGCCCCGGCGTCTGCGCGGCGCGGACGATACCGTGTCAGCCCGCGCCGTTGCCCGTGAGCAGGCCGTCTATCTGTCCGGCCAGCGCTT
This sequence comes from Rhizobium sp. Q54, assembly GCA_943370615.1. Taxonomy (GTDB): domain Bacteria; phylum Pseudomonadota; class Alphaproteobacteria; order Rhizobiales; family Rhizobiaceae; genus Allorhizobium. The sequence goes on along the minus strand of CALRRQ020000023.1, from coordinate 43,823 downwards.
CGATTTCGGCCTCGGCATCGATCGGCACGACGCCGACCACCGAACAGAGATCCGAGACATAGCCGTTGATCGTCTGCCGCACGCAGCTCAGATAGCGGTCGGGCCTGACACCGGCGGCGATCATCTCCTCCTGCGTCACCGGATCGCGCGGCGAGAGCAGCCGGGCGTTTTCGATCTGCAGCCCGGCGGTCGGACCGTAGGAGCGGAAATTGCGCTTGTAGTTGCGCGCGACGATCAGCGAGCCGGGCTTCGGCCCCAGGCCGGCGGCATGGAGGCGATGGCTGGCGATCCAGATTTCGGCAAGCCGCCGCGCAATGGGCGTCGCAAGCGCTTCCTTCCACACCGATATCGGATAGCGTCCGCTGAACTCGGCATCGTCCATCTCAGAGAGCTGACGGTCCGTCGGACGGCTTCGTGCAGTCGAATCGATCCGTCCGCAACGGACATGGAAGTATTTCTCCTGTCGCGCCGGATTGTAGAACATCCACTTGCCCAGATGAACGTCGTAGAGCCTGCCGTCGATACGACAGCGCTTCGTCAGCGTGTTGAGGGACAGGGTCGAATAGACCACGCAAGGAGGGGGAGATGCCATTGGCGACGTTCCCGATGGTTGCTTGTGACGGTTTTGTGACGAAAATGCCGATATACTCACCGATGTAAAGGCCGAAATTGAGCGCTGCAGGGTTGCAGTGCGCGCCGGACTATCCACCGGCGCCGGATGTCGTGGCGCGGTCGGGCGCCTGCGCATGCCTTTCGGCGCGCCATCTGGCGCAGCGCCTTTCCGTGTGTGGGCGGCGACAGAACCGTCATTTTTCCTTTGCGCGTGGAAAAACGGGTGATATAGAGACGCGCGCTCCGGAGGGGCCATGCGCAAGGGCTGCATGCGTTTGCTTTGGACGCGGGTATGGTGAAATTGGTAGACACGCCAGATTTAGGTTCTGGTGCCGCAAGGCGTGGGAGTTCAAGTCTCTCTACCCGCACCAGATTGCCGAGCGGGGCGGTGCGAGACGGACCGGGTGAAGATCCCGCTGCTGTTATCACCGTTTTGCCTGGCAGGAATGCTTGAAGACTGCGCCGCAGCCACGTCCGGGAACAGAAGATTCCGGCGTCGTGCTCAGGGAAACAACCGGCTGTCCGAGCACGGCCGCCACGACATGAAGGTAAGAACATGCAGGTTATCGAAACGCTCGCTGAAGGGCTGAAGCGCGAAATCAAGGTCGTCATTCCGGCCAAGGACATGGAAGCTCGCATGAACGAGCGCCTCGCCGAGGTGAAGGACAAGGTCCGCATCAACGGCTTCCGCCCGGGCAAGGTGCCGACCTCCCATGTCAAGAAGATGTACGGCAAGTCGATCATGGCCGAACTGGTCAACGAGATCATCCGTGACAAGCCGTCGGCCATCCTGTCGGAGCGCGGCGAAAAGTCGGCGACCCAGCCGGAAATCGCGATGACCGAGGACGAGGCCGAAGCCGACAAGATCCTGACCGCCCAGGCGGATCTCGAGTTCACGCTCTCCTACGAAATCATCCCGCCGATCGAGCTGAAGTCGGTTGATGGCCTCAAGGTCACCCGCGAAGTGGTCGACGTCTCGGATGCGGAAGTGATCGAGCAGATCGAGAAGATCGCCGAGAACGCCCGCACCTTCGAAACCAAGAAGGGCAAGGCCGCCGAAGGCGACCGCGTCACCATGGATTACCTCGGCAAGGTCGACGGCGTTGCCTTCGACGGCGGCAAGGACGAGGATGCCGAACTGGTCATCGGTTCGAACCGCTTCATCCCCGGTTTCGAAGACCAGCTCGTCGGCCTGAAGGCCGGCGATGAAAAGGTCATCACCGTCAACTTCCCGGCCGACTATCCGGCCGCAAACCTCGCCGGCAAGGAAGCCACCTTCGACATCACCGTCAAGGAAGTCGCTGCACCTGCCGCCATCGAACTGAACGACGAACTCGCTTCCAAGCTCGGCATCGAATCGCTCGACAAGCTGAAGGAAATCGTCCGCGGCCAGATCGAGAGCCAGTACGGCAACGTCACCCGCCAGAAGGTCAAGCGTCAGATTCTCGACCAGCTGGACGAACTCTACAAGTTCGACACGCCCTCCAAGCTCGTCGACGCCGAGTTCGAGAACATCTGGCGCCAGATCAACACCGATCTCGCCCAGTCCGGCAAGACCTTCGCCGACGAAGACACGACCGAAGAAGAAGCCCGCACCGAATACCGCACGCTCGCCGAGCGCCGTGTTCGTCTCGGCCTCGTTCTCTCGGAAATCGGTGAAAAGGGCGGCGTCGAAGTCTCCGAGGACGAAATGCAGCGGGCCCTGTTCGCCCAGCTCCAGCAGTTCCCGGGCCAGGAAAAGCAGATCCTCGACTTCTTCCGCAACACCCCCGGCGCTTCCGCTTCGCTGCGCGCTCCGATCTTCGAAGAGAAGGTCATCGACAAGCTGCTGGCCGAGATCGACGTGACCGACAAGAAGGTCTCCAAGGAAGAACTGCTGGCCGACGACGAAGCCGAAGAAGGCGACAAGCCGGCCAAGAAGGCAGCCCCGAAGAAGAAGGCCGCTGCCAAGGCTGACGACGCTGCCGAAGGCGAAGAAGCCACTCCGAAGAAGAAGGCCGCTCCGAAGAAGAAGGCCGCCGAAGGCGACGCCGAGTAAGCTTCCGACATTTCCATCGCATAAAGAAAGCCGCCCTCCGGGGCGGCTTTTTCGTTGTGGACTGTCGTCGTCCGCCTCAGAATTCGACGAGCAGGGGGCAGTGGTCGGAGACCTCAGGCATGCGCACCACCTCGAAGCGCTTCACGCCGACATCGGCCGTCACCAGCATGTAGTCGGCGAAGCGGCCTTCCTTCTTGTAAAACGAGGTGCGGGTGTCCTGGTGGCCGCGCGACGTGATCAGGTCCGCAAGGCCGAGCGTGCCGAGCGTTTCGAATGTCGCGCTGTCCGGCAGCAGATTGAAGTCGCCGCAGACGACGAGTGGTTCGTCGGGCCGCCACACGCGCTCGATCAGCGCCTTGAAGGCCGCGGCCTGGGCCGCCCGGGCGGGCGTGTCGCCCTTTCCGTCGATGTCGCGCAACCCGTGGATCTGCGCGACGCTGAAGGAACGGCCGGCCTCGTAGTCGAACAGCCGGACGCAATGGGCGTTGCGCGATCGCGGATGCGGGCCGAAACCTTGCGGAGAGAACGAGCCGTGGACGAAGTCCATGGCCTGGCCGATGACCGGCAGGCAATTGCGCACGAAGGTCGCCAGCCCGAACTCCTGCCAGCAACGGGTTTCGCCGTCGAACAGCTCGCCGCGTGCGGTGGGGCAGAAGAAGCCGTCATGGCCGGGCAAGCCGGCGCGGATCTCGTCGAACAGATTGGCACGCTGCTGCAATTCCACGCCATGGTCCCGATAGCTCAGCCACTCAGACCGGATGCCCGGCGCGCGTGGCACCTCCTGCAGGCAATAGATGTCGGCGTCCGCCTCGACGAGATAGTCCATCAGGGGAGCATGCAGCACGCCGCCCCAGACATTGAGCGATATGATCCGCATTGTCGTCCTGCCTCCCGCCCTTTCCGTCCGTCATGGTGCCGGCGGGATTGAACACGCAAGCGCGCCGCTCCGCCAGAGGTTTTCAAGGCGAAGAGGATGGGCGGCCACCTCTCAGCGGTGGACGGGCAGGCGGCGCGTTGCGACGAGCGAAATGGCGGCCAGCAGCAGCACGCCCCCGCCATAGGCATAGCTTGTGCCGGCAAGGCCGAGATAGGGGGCGGTGAGGCCCGCGACGATCGCCGGCAGCGAGAAGGCGAGATAGCTTTCGACGAAGAAGGCGGACAGCAGGGCAGCCCGGTCGTCGGCATCGGCCAGCGGCAGCACGATGCGCAGGATGGCGGAGAAATTGGCGCCGAATCCGATGCCGACCACCGCCGTGCCGGCAAACAGCAGCACGACATTCTGCAGGTGGATGCCGGTCAGGCTGACCACCACGCCGATCATCAGCGACAGCGTGCCTATCACCATGATCCGGCTGGCCGCTAGGCCTCGCAGGGTCATCACCGAAAGGCTCGCGACCAGCATCAGCATCGAGACGACCGATGCGCCGATCAGCGGCGAGCGTATGCCGGTGGCGACGCTGACGAGGCTCGGCATCAGCGAGAGGTAGAAACCGGCAAGGGCCCAGCCGGCGACATTGACGGGCGTGGTCATCAGCACGGCGGCGAGCGCCTTGGCGGGAATGCGCACGGCCGGCTTGAGCGAGGCGAGCGCGCCGGGCTTGCTCTGCGTCGTCTCCGGCATCCGTGTCAGGAGCACGATCTCGACGAGCGTGACGACCAGCAGCACGGCATAGACCAGATGCAGCGGGGCCGGCGCGAAGGTCACCAGCAGGCCGGCGAGCAGCGAGCCGGCGAACAGGCCGATGAAGGGGGCGATGCTGTTGAACAGCGAGCCGCGGGACGGATCGCTGTCCATGATGGTGGCACCGAGGGTGGGGATGGCAATGCCGGCGGCGAGACCCTGGACCAGCCGCGCGGCGATCAGCAGGCCGAGCGAATCGGCAAAGGCAAAGAGCAGCATCGCGCCGGCATTGAGCAGCAGCGCGGCGAGAATCACCGGCTTGCGGCCGACATAGTCGGAGAGACCGCCGACTGTCAGCAGGGCGGCCAGGAGGCTGAACGCATAGCAGGCGAAGATGATGGTGACGTCGAAGGGCCGAAGATGCAGCACTTCCTGGTAGAGATGGTAGAGCGGCGTCGGCGCGCTGCTGCTGGCCGGGAATGTCATCGAGGTGAAGAAGCCGTAGGCCGTTACGGCACCCCGGCCGAACCGCGGCTTCGAGCCGGAAAAAGTGCTGTCCATTGACATTGTCTGTCCTAAAGCGAAATAATTGCGTTAACGCAATTTAGGCGAAGTTCGACCTTAATGCAATTCCTTTGCGTTAATGGATCGCAAGAATGATGGAAGCGGCGTAATGTTTCAGCGCCCGCCTCCGGAAAAGGGAGTGAAATGGCAAAGGAACTGGTGCGACAGGGCGGCCGCAGCGCCCGCATTCAGACGGCAGTCCATCAGGCCGTGGAGGCCCTGCTCGAGACGCATGAGAGGACCGAGCTGACCGTGCCGATGATCGCCGAACAGGCGGGCGTGACGCCGTCCACGGTCTATCGCCGCTGGGGCGATCTCTCCGACCTGCTGGCGGACGTCGCCGTGCGCCGGATGCGCCCGATCGCCGATCCGGAGGATACCGGCGCACTCGGCACCGACCTCGAGACCTGGGCGCTGCAGTTCATGGAGGAAATGTCGTCGCGTGTCGGGCGCGAAATGCTGGGCGACATCTTCGCCACGAGCGGCGAGGGGATCTACCCGCTGCGTTGCTGTAACTACACCTATGACCAGATCGGCGTGCTGCGCGCGCGCGCCATCGGCCGCGGAGAAGCGTCGTTCGAGGTGGGCGAGGTGATCGACCGGGTCGTTGCCCCGATCGTCTACCACATCCTGTTCGGCGACCGGGAGCTGACGGACGACTATTGTCGCGGGCTGGTCGCGGGGCTGCCCTTCCTGTCGAAGACCGCCTGACAGTGGAACGTCACCCGAAGGCCACCGCCTTCGAGCGACCTACTCACGCCCCCTGCAATTCCCCCATCCGGTTCCAGGCATCCAGCCCGGCGATCTTGTAGGCTTCCGCGAGCGTCGGATAGTTGAAGGTGTTCTCGACGAAGTATTCGACGGTGCCCTTGAGGTTCAGCACCGCCTGGCCGATGTGGACGAGTTCGGTGGCGCCTTCGCCGACGATGTGGACGCCGAGCAGGCGGCGGGTCTTCAGCGAGAAGATCATCTTCAAGAGGCCGCTGTCGAGGCCCATGATGTGGCCGCGTGAGGTTTCGCGGAAATGCGCGACGCCGCATTCGTAAGGGATGCCGCGCTGCTGCACTTCCTCTTCGGTGAGACCGCAGGTCGAGATTTCCGGCACGGCATAGATGCCGTAGGGGAAGAATTGTGGCGGCTCCTGCGCCGGAGCACCGACCGCATGGCGGGCGGCGATGCGCCCCTGTTCCATCGAGGTCGAGGCGAGCGAGGGGAAGCCGACCACGTCGCCGGCGGCGTAGATGCCCGGGACGGCGGTCTGGAACGTGTCCGGATCGACCTTGATGCGGCCGCGGCTGTCGGCTTCGAGCCCGCAGGCGGCAAGGTCGAGGCTGTCGGTGGCGCCGACCCGGCCGGCGGCGAAGAGCACCATTTCGGCGATCATCGAGCGGCCGTTCTGCAGCGTGACCCGACACTTGCCGGTCTGGTCCTTCTCGACCTTTTCCACCGTCTGGCCGAAGACCAGCTTCATGTTGCGGTCGCGCAGCTGGTAGGCGAAATCCTCGACGATCTCCTTGTCGAGGAATTCCAGCATGCTGTCGCGCGGCTCGATCACTGTGACGGCGGTGTCGAGGGCGGAGAAGATCGTCGCATATTCGATGCCGATGACGCCGGCGCCGATCACCACCATGGAGCGCGGCAGGTCCTTGATCTCGAGGATCTCGTCGCTGTCGACGATCTTGTCGCCGTCGAAGGGAATGTGGCTGGGACGATAGGGCCTCGTGCCGACGGCCAGCAGCACGGCTCCCGCATGCACCCGGATGATCTCGCCGTCCTCCTTCTCGACCTCCAGCGTGTTCTTGTCGATGAAGCGGGCATGACCGCGAAGCTGGGAAACCCGGTTGCGGGCGAACTGGTGCTCCAGAACGTCCACTTCGTGGTCGAGCGTGATCAGCAGGCGGCGGCGCAGGTCTTCCGCCGAGATCTCCTGCTTGACGCGGTAGGAGCGGCCGTAGAAGCCGCGTTCGCGCCAGCCGGTCAGGTTGAGTGCCGTCTCGCGCAGGGTCTTGGACGGGATCGTGCCGGTATGCACGGAGACGCCGCCGACGCGCGTGCCCTTCTCGATCACCAGGACCTTCTTGCCGAGCTTGGCGGCCTGGATGGCCGCCCGGCGCCCGGCCGGTCCGCTGCCGACGACGACGAAATCATATTGGTTCATGCCTGGTGTCCCCGAATGTCGGGCGCAAGTCTGGTCGCCTCGCGCGATCTGCCCCGGGCGGCACGATAGCAGGCCATCCTAACCGTTTGGTTATCGTTGCCGCAGGTGCGAAGAGATTGGCGGCATCCGGCCGATCAGGCGCCGGCGGCCGTGGTCGTGGTCAGCGGGAAGTCGATCCGCGTTGCGGCGCCCTGGGCATTGGAGAAGGTCATGCTCCCGCCGAGCGACTGGGAGAAGCTCTTGAGCAGCATGAAGCCGAGCTGGCGCGAGGCGGCCGGGTTGAAGTCGGGCGGAAAGCCCGGGCCGTTGTCGGTGACGGTCAGCCGCGCCTGGCCCTCGGCCGTAGGCTGCAGGGAAATGGTCACCTTCAGTTCCTCGGTATGCGGTGCCGCATATTTGACGCTGTTCATCAGCACTTCGAGCAGGGCGAGCGACAGATTGGTCATCTGGTCGACGCTGAGCACCAGCGGTGCCGCCTGGACCTCGACGGCCACGGGGCGGCTGACGGCGCCGTCGAGAATGTCCTGCGTCAGGCGCTCGATATAGTCGCTTATGCCGAAGGCGCCCGTCTCGGGGCTGTAGAGGCGGCGGTGGACGCGCGACATCAGGTCGAGCCGGCGCCGGGCATCCTTGAGGATCGCCTTCGCCTCGACGTCGGCGACCTTGCGTTCCTCGAGGCTGAGGATCGAGCCGATGATGGCGAGGTTGTTGGCGACCCGATGCTGCAGCTCGGCAAACAGGATCTCCTTCTGCTCGGCGAGCCTGAGGCGTTCCCTGGCCAGTTCGGCCGATTTGAGCCGTTCGGCGATGACCGCCTCCATCGACCGGTGCAGCCAGTGGATGATGGTGATGTCGACCGCGGCGATGATGGTGAAGAAGCCAAGCGCGAACGCGACCTTCGCATCGACCGAGAATGTGCCGAACGGCGGGATGAACCAATACCAGGCGGAGAGAAAGCACAGGACCGTGCAGGCGATGCCCGGGAGTGTGCCGCCCAGCGCCGAGGTCAGGATGATCGCCGGAAAGAAGGTGAGGAAGGGATAGCCCGCCGGCAGATCGGCATCGAAGAAGAAGCGCAGCTCGAGCGCCACGAGAAAGGCGACCAGGGCGAAGACATAGCCGAACCAGGGACGTCGGCGAAGACCGGTGATGCGCTCGAGATGGGGATACATGGCAGGGACCGTGTCTTGGGACGAGGAGGGACGAGTGACTAGCATGCGTGGACGCCGCCGTCTGCTCGAAGCGACGGTTCGGCGTCAATTTGTTTGTCGTTTCAACATGCCGGCGCCGCCCTCAAATCAGCCGCAGCCCTCTGAGGCTCGCATGGCCGTCGCGGCCGATGATGATGTGGTCGTGCACGGTGATGCCGAGCGGCTTGGCCGTGTCGACGATCATCTTCGTCATGTCGATATCGGCGCGCGACGGGGTCGGGTCGCCGGAGGGATGGTTGTGGACGAGGATGATGGCGGTGGCCGAGAGTTCCAGCGCCCGCTTGACCACTTCGCGCGGATAGACCGGCGTGTGATCGACCGTGCCGCGGCCCTGCACCTCGTCGGCGATCAGCGCGTTTCGCTTGTCGAGGAAGAGGATGCGGAACTGTTCGGTCGATTCGTAGGCCATCGCCGTGTGGCAGTAGTCGATCACCGACGACCAGGACGACAGCACCTGGCGGCCGCGGATCTCGCTCTTCAGCATGCGCTGGGCGACGCTGGCGATCAGCTTGAGTTCGAGCGCGACGGTCTCGCCGACGCCGTTGACCTCCTGCAAAAGTGACGGTTGCGCACCGAACACGCCGGCGAGCGAGCCGAAGCGCGCAATCAGCGCCTTGGCGATCGGCTTGGTGTCGCGTCGCGGGATAAGACGAAACAGCAGGAGTTCGAGGATTTCGTAGTCGGCCAGCGCCGTATCGCCGCTCTCGCGGAAACGCGCCCGCAGCCGGTCGCGGTGGCCGTGATAATGCGCCTCCGGGCTCTCGACCGTTCCGGTGACGGCGGAACGCTTCTTCAGGGCGCCGGATTTCGCCGCCTGTTCGGCGAAGAAGCCCCGTTCGTCGCCCGCTCCGTGCTCTGCCCCTCCGTCCGCCCCTCGCAGGTCGAAGGCAGGTTCGTCTTCGGTGTCGAGAGGGCCGGGAGGAGGGGGCTTTGCCATGGTCAGCCCTTGAGCGGCGGCAGGCCCGGCCGATCGAATCCGCCCGGCGACAGGGTGAAGATCTCGCAGCCCGTGGCGGTGACGCCGACGGCGTGCTCGTACTGCGCGGTCAGCGACCGGTCGCGGGTGACCGCCGTCCAGCCGTCGGCCAGCACCTTCACATGCGGCCGGCCGAGATTGATCATCGGCTCGATGGTGAAGATCATGCCTTCCTTCAGTTCCGGCCCCTCGTTGGCGCGGCCGTAATGCAGGATGTTCGGGCTGTCGTGGAACAGGCGGCCGACGCCGTGGCCGCAGAAATCGCGCACCACCGAGCAGCGCTCGGCCTCGGCATAGGTCTGGATCGCCTCGCCGATCGCGCCGGTGCGGGCGCCGGGGCGCACGGCGGCGATGCCGCGCATCAGGCATTCATAGGTGACTTCGAGCAGGCGCTCTGCGGCGCGCTTGATCTCGCCCACCGGATACATGCGGCTCGAATCGCCGTGCCAGCCGTCGAGCACGTAGGTCACGTCGATATTGACGATGTCGCCTTCGCGTAGCGGCTTGTCGTTCGGAATGCCGTGGCAGACGACGTGGTTGATCGAGGTGCAGACCGACTTCGTGTAGCCGCGATAGTTCAGCGTCGCCGGCAGCGCGCCGTTGTCCATGCCGAATTCGAAGACGAAGCGGTCGATGGCGTCGGTCGTCACCCCGGGCTTGACCATCGGCACGAGCTCGTCGAGGCAGCGTGCCGTCAGCTGGCAGGCCTTGCGCATGCCGGCGAAGTCCTCCGACCCGTAGAGCCTGATCGCGCCGGTGTTCTTGAGCGGGGCGGTTGCCGCTTCGATATAGGTTACCATTCATCCGCTTTCGGTCGTGGAACGTGCTGTATTCGTCGTTCATAATGCAGCAGGGCCGGGTTCGTCCATGGCGATCGGGCCGAGCGGCACGATTTCCGTGGGCGTGACCCTGCATTTCACCGCATGAGCCTCGACGCCGGCCTCGATCGCGCGGGCAAAGGTCCGCGCATAGAGCGGATCGAGATCGGCGCAGATGCGCAAGGACCGGCAATCCTCGCGCTGGACGAGGTAGAGCATGACGGCCCTTTGTCCGCCGCGCACGATCTCGATCAGCTCCTCCAGATGCCGCGCGCCGCGGGCCGTCACCGTGTCGGGAAATTCGGCAAGGCCCGCCTGGCGGATGAAATGCACGTTCTTTACCTCGACATAAGCCGCGGGGCGATCGGGCGCGGACAGCAGGAAGTCGATGCGCGACCTCTTTCCGTAGCGCTGTTCGCGGGCAAGGACCGGATAGCGGGCGAGATCGGACACCAGGCCGCCGCGGATCGCCTCTTCGGCCAGCCGGTTGGCGATCGCCGCATGCACGCCGACCACGGTCCCCTCGGCCTCGATCAGCTCGAAGGCATGGGCATATTTGCGGTTCGGGCTGTCGTGCTCAGAGAGCCAGATGCGCGAGCCCGGCGCCGTCAACCCCTGCATCGACCCGGTATTCGGGCAAAATCCGGTGATCTCGCGGCCGTCTTCGAGTACGGCATCGAACAGGAAGCGCTTGTAGCGGCGGATGAGCCGGGCGGGCACGAGGGGCGGGGTGAAGATCATCGCGGCGGGCTGGCCGAACCGTCTGGCGTCGCAAGCGGTTCGGTGCTCTCCGGCTTGTTCTCCGCCCAGGTGAGCAGCGCATCCAGCGCCGGGCACAGGGTCTGCCCCCATTCGGTCAGGCAATATTCCACCCGCGGCGGGACCTGGTGATAGACGATGCGCCGGACGATGCCGTCGGCCTCCATCTGGCGCAGTTGCTGGATCAGCATTTTCTGCGAAATGCCCGGCGTCTGGCGCTCCAGTTCGGAAAAGCGCAGGACCTTGCCGCCGAACAGGTGAAAGAGGATCACCAGCTTCCAGCGCCCCTCCAGCATGCGAAGCACGTTTTCCACGCCCGCAGCCCCCGCGCTGGGGGTCGGATACCGATCCTTACTTTTAGGTGAGTACCTTACATTTTCGTCGGTTCTTGTCATATCGCCAGCTTATGGCCATCTTGGTTCTCGAGCAAGCGCGCAGGCTCTCAACGCAATCGAAGATGAGAGAGATATCATGCCACAGAATTTCCCTGGACCGGTCGAAGATTATTTCGCCGGCAAGAATTCCGGCGATTTCGCCGCCGCATTGTCCGGCTTTGCCGAGGACGCGGTGGTGAGCGACGAAAACCGTGCCTACGAAGGCCGGCAGGCCATCCGCAGCTGGATGGAGGAGACGCGGGCCAGATACAATGACAGGTCCGTCGTCCGCGACTTTGCCGTCGAGGACGACACGGTTGTCGTAAATGCCGAGGTCTCGGGTACCTTTCCGGGAAGCCCGATCACCCTGCGGTACCGCTTTACGCTCACCGGCGGCAGCATTGCCCGGCTGGAGATCGGCGCATGACGGTGCACCAGCGCTTTCGGGTCGATTCGACGGAATTCGCCGGCCGCCGCGTCGTGGTGACGGGCGGCACCAAAGGGGCGGGTGCGGCGGTCGCGGCCCGATTTGCCGCTGCCGGTGCAAAGACCCTGGCGGCGGCCCGGTCCGCGCCGCCGGAGCTTGAGGAGGGTCGCCTCTTCGTGGCGGCAGACCTGACGACGGAGGAGGGCATCGGCGCGCTTGCGGATGCCGTGTTCTCCCGTCTCGGCGGTGTGGATATCCTCGTGCACTGCCTCGGCGGATCGGCGACGCCCGGGGGCGGTTTCCGCGCCGCGACCGAAGGCTTCTGGCAGCAGGAACTGGCCGTCAACCTGCTGCCGGCCGTCCGTCTCGACCGCCTGCTGGTGCCGGGCATGATCGAACGCGGGGAAGGGGTCGTGATCCATGTCGCGTCCATCCAGCGCCGCCTGCCGCTGCATGAATCGACGATCGCCTATGCGGCAGCCAAGGCCGCGCTTGCGAGCTACAGCAAGTCCCTGTCGAAGGAACTCGGCCCGGCCGGCGTGCGCGTCAACACGGTGTCTCCCGGCTGGATCATGACGGAGGCCGCGGATCATCTGGTCAAGCGGCTGGCGGCCGGCAGCGGCACCGACGAGGCTGCGGCCCGGCAGGGCGTCATGGACGCGCTGGGCGGGATTCCGATCGGCCGCCCGGCCTGGCCCGAGGAGGTTGCGGAACTGGTCGCGTTCCTCGCCTCCGATCGGGCAGCGTCCATCCACGGGGCCGAATACGTCATCGATGGCGGGACGATCCCGACCGTGTGAGCGATTGCACCGTCGGTCAACCGTGACCGGCGGTGCCTCTACACCCGTGCCAGCACGTAGGAGCCCGGCGCATCGGCGATGGCGTTGAGCGCGCCGCCGCCGGGGATGCGTGCCGGAACGCGTTGATCGTCCATCGCCTCGATCCAGCGCTGCCAGTGCGGCCACCAGGAACCGGGCGTCTCCTTGGCGCCGGCCACCCAGTCCTCGTAGGTGCCCTTGACCGCGCCATTGGTCCAGTACTGGTATTTCTGCTTGTCGGGCGGATTGACGACGCCGGCAATGTGGCCCGAGCCGGACAGCACGTATTCGACCGGTCCGCCGAACAGGCTGGAGCCGACGAAGACCGATTTTGCCGGGGCGATATGGTCCTCGCGGGTGGCGAGGTTGTAGATCGGGATCTTGATGTCCTTGAGCGACAGCGTCTTGCCGGCGAGCTCCATCTTGCCCTGGCTCAGCGTGTTGCTGAGGTAGCAATTGCGCAGGTAGAAGGAGTGGTTGGCGGCCGCCATGCGCGTCGAATCGGAATTCCAGTAGAGCAGGTCGAAGGGCATCGGATCCTGGCCCTTCAGGTAGTTGTTGACGAAATAGGGCCAGATCAGCTCGGAAGCGCGCAGCATGTTGAAGGCCGAAGCCATCTTCGAGCCGTCGAGATAGCCGGAGGACTTCATCCGGTCCTCGATGCTGCCGATCTGCCCCTCGTCGACGAAGACCTTCAGATCGCCGGCATAGGTGAAGTCGACCTGGGTGGTGAACAGCGTCGCGCTGGCGATCCGCTTGTTGCCTTCCTGAGCATGCAGCGCGAGGGCCGCGGCCAGCAGCGTGCCGCCGACGCAATAGCCGATGGCGTTGACCTGCGTCTCGCCAGTCGCCTTTTCCACCGTGTCGAGGGCGAAATCGACGCCCTCGCGGATATAGGATTCCCAGTCCTTCTTGGCATGCCGTTCGTCCGGATTGACCCAGGAGATGACGAAGACCGTGTGGCCCTGGTCGACGCACCACTTGATGAAGGACTTCTGCGGGTTGAGGTCGAGGATGTAGAACTTGTTGATCCACGGCGGGCAGATCAGAAGCGGCCGCTTCAGCACGGTATCGGAGGCAGCCTCGTACTGGATGACCTCGCAGATCTCGCTCTGGGCGATCACCTTGCCGGGCGTCACCGCCATGTTCTCGCCGACCTTGAATTTGCTGGTGTCGGTCTGGCGGATCCTCAGATCCCCGCCGCCGGCGGCGATGTCCTCGGCCAGCATGTGCATGCCCTTGACGAGGTTCGCCCCGTGGCTCGACACCGTCTCGCGATAGAGCTGCGGATTGGTGAGGATGAAATTGGTGGGCGACAGCGCAGCCGTGATCTGGCGCATGTAGAATTCCGCCTTGTGGCGGGTATGGTCGTCGAGGCCCTCGGCCTGGGTGACCATCTTCTCCGCCCAGTCCGACAAGATGACATAGGCCTGCCTGAGGAAGTCGAAGAACGGATTGCGCTGCCAGTCTTCGTCGGCAAAACGCTTGTCCTTGATCGGTTGCAGCGGCTGGGCCTCGCCCTCGCTCGAGAATCGCGCCAGCGTCTGCGTCCACATGCCGAACATGCCGGCCATCAGCTGGGTCTGCGCCTCCAGCGTCCGCTTCGGATCGGACATCCAGTATTCGGCGACCTTCGACATGGTCTTGACCAGTTCGGCCATCGGTTCGGAAACGGGATCGACGACCTCGCCGCGCTCGCGCGGCGCGAGCCAGCTCGACGCTGCCTTGCCCAGGTTTTCCAGCGCCTTCGCCACGTTGAGCGTCAGGGCCTGCGGGTCCTTGACGACATAGGGTTCGATCAGTTTCGGATCAAAGCCCGCCGCCTTCGCGCCCCCCTGTCCGGCCTCTTCGCGTGTGCTGGTCAAACCGTCCTCCCCAGGATCATTTTCTCGGCGTCTTTTGCAATTGCGCATCCTGCCTGAAAACGACTACAAGTTCCATACTTACGAAAGCATAGTGTGACATACCCTATGTGACGAACTTAAGGCTTGAGCGTGCCGAGCAGATTGCCGGCGTCTGGATTCGATAATGATCGCTGATACTTGGGCAATTGGGACAATGCGTGGCGCAAGGCGCCTGACCGTGCTTGGCCTCCTGGCCGTGCTTTCGGCCTGCACGACGCCGGCCGGACCACCGGCCGAAGCGCCCGCACGCGCCGCGAGCCTCGACGTGACCGTTGCCGATCCCGACGCGCCGGCCGCGGAGCCCTCGCGCTCGCCGGACGGTTACCCGGATTTCTCCGGCTCGCTGACCGCCGCCAATGTGCAGATGGGCAATGAGGAAGCGGCCGAACTGCAGGCGAAGCTGTCCGCCCTGGGCGCGGCGCGCAAGTCCGGCGCCATTTCCGAGGCCGAATATCAGCGCCGGCTTCTGCTGCTGCGCAAACTCGCTGCCGAACACGGGGCGGATGCGCAGGCGCAGATCGCCAAATAGCGCTTGCCTTTGCCCGGCTTTTTACGCAAAGCAACATATCGGGGGCAGGAGGTTCCGCTGCGGATCGGCCTGGCCTTCGGGCGCAATTGCGTCAAGATTGGCGGCGATCATGCCGCAGGCAGCTTAACTTCACCCGTCCCGGTTATGCGGTTCGTTGCGGGACGGGCTTAACTCGGCAAAACGAACCCGCCTGCCGCGGTCAAGTCCGTGCGGTCTCAGGGGTTGAAGATGGAAGAATTTCATAAGGTCCGGCGTCTGCCGCCATACGTTTTCGAACAGGTCAATCGTTTGAAGGCGAGCGCGCGAGCCGCGGGCGCCGACATCATCGACCTGGGCATGGGCAATCCCGACCTGCCGACGCCGCAGGCGATCGTCGACAAGCTCTGCGAAGTGGTCCAGGACCCGCGCACCCATCGCTATTCCTCGTCGCGCGGCATTCCCGGCCTGCGCCGTGCGCAGGCGGCCTATTATGCCCGCCGCTTCAACGTCAAGCTCAACCCCGACACCCAGGTCGTGGCGACGCTCGGCTCGAAGGAAGGCTTCGCCAACATGGCCCAGGCGATCACCGCGCCGGGCGACGTGGTGCTCTGCCCGAACCCGACCTATCCGATCCATGCCTTCGGCTTCCTGATGACCGGCGGCGTCATCCGCTCGATCCCGGTCGAGCCGGACGAGACCTTCTTCCCGCCGCTCGAACGCGCCGTGCGCCATTCGATCCCCAAGCCGATCGCGCTGATCATCAACTACCCGTCCAATCCGACGGCCCGCGTCGCCAGCCTTGATTTCTACAAGGATGTCATCGCCTTCGCCAAGAAGCATGACCTCATCGTGCTGTCCGATCTCGCCTATTCGGAAATCTATTTCGACGACAACCCGCCGCCGTCCGTGCTCGAAGTGCCGGGCGCCATGGATGTCGCGGTCGAGTTCACCTCGATGTCCAAGACCTTCTCCATGCCCGGCTGGCGCATGGGCTTTGCCGTCGGCAACGAACGGCTGATCGCCGCGCTGGCCCGCGTGAAGTCCTATCTCGACTATGGCGCCTTCACGCCGATCCAGGTCGCCGCGACCTATGCGCTGAACGGCGACGGCACCGACATCGCCGAGGTCCGCTCGATCTACAAGCGCCGCCGCGACGTGATGGTCGAAAGCTTCGGCAAGGCGGGCTTCGAAGTGCCGCCGCCGGCGGCCACCATGTTCGCCTGGGCGAAGATCCCGGAAAAGTTCCGCTCGCTGGGCAGCCTGGAATTCTCCAAGCTGCTGGTCGAGAAGGCCGACGTGGCGGTTGCCCCGGGCATCGGCTTCGGCGAGATGGGCGACGAATATGTCCGCCTCGCTCTCGTCGAGAACGAGCACCGCATCCGCCAGGCGGCGCGCAGCATCAAGAAGTTCCTGTCGACCGCCGACGAGACGATGCACAACGTCATCCCGCTCAACGCCCATCGCTGAATTCCCGGCGGCCCGTTTCGCGGCCGCCATTCCCCACGTTTTGAATTGTCAGGATTTATTTATGGCTGATGCCCTTAAAATTGGCATTGCGGGTCTCGGCACCGTTGGTGCCTCGCTGGTCCGCATCCTTCAACAGCGCAGCAACGAACTGGCCGTCTCCTGCGGCCGCGCCATCCAGATCACCGCCGTGTCGGCGCGCGACCGCAGCAAGGATCGCGGCATCGACTTGAGCGGCATCACCTGGTTCGACGATCCGGTCGAGATGGCCGAAAAGGGCGACATCGACGTGCTGGTCGAACTGGTCGGCGGCGCCGAGGGCACGGCCGACAAGTCGGTGCGCGCAGCGCTTGCGGGCGGCCTGCATGTGGTGACCGCCAACAAGGCGCTGCTCGCCCGCCACGGCGTCGAGCTGGCGGTCATGGCGGAAGAAAAGGGCCTGCTGCTCAACTACGAAGCGGCCGTGGCCGGCGGCATCCCCGTCATCAAGGCGATGCGCGAGAGCCTGACCGGCAACCATTTCTCCCGCGTCTACGGCATCATGAACGGCACCTGCAACTACATCCTGACCCGGATGGAGAAGGAAGGCCTGTCCTTCGAGGCCTGCCTGAAGGAAGCGCAGCGTCTCGGCTATGCCGAAGCCGATCCGACCTTCGACATCGAGGGCAACGATACCGCGCACAAGCTGTCGATCCTGACCACGCTCGCCTTCGGCAGCCAGATCTCGGCCGACGACATCTATCTCGAGGGCATCAGCAATATCTCGATCGAGGATATTCATGCCGCCCGCGACCTCGGCTTCCGCATCAAGCTGCTGGGCGTCGCCCAGCGCACCGAGACCGGCATCGAACAGCGCGTCCACCCGACCATGGTGCCGCTCGATTCGGTGATCGCCCAGGTCGACGGCGTGACCAATGCGGTGGCGCTCGAATCCGACATTCTCGGCGAACTGCTGATGGTCGGCCCCGGCGCCGGCGGCAACGCGACGGCATCGGCCGTGCTCGGCGACATCACCGACATCGCCAAGAGCCGTCCCGGCACCCAGCAGGTTCCGGTTCTCGGCCGTCCGGCCCATCTGCTCGAGCCCTATCGCCAGGCGCAGATGCGCAGCCACGAGGGCGGATACTTCATCCGCCTTTCGGTGGTCGACCGCACCGGCGTCTTCGCCAGCATCGCCACCAAGATGGCCCTCAACAACATCTCGCTGGAATCGATCGTGCAGCGGTCGGAACATTCCGTGGCCGATGCCCCGGTCACCATCATTCTTGTCACCCACGCGACCATGGAAGACGCCGTCCGCAAGGCCGTCGCCGCCATCAAGAGCGAAGGCTATCTCGTCGGCGAACCGCAGGTGATTCGCATCGAGCGCCCGAAGGCCGCCTGACCAGAGGCCCAAGGGGGTGCCGGTTCGCAAACCGGCACCGCCCAATCCGCCCGAGCGGCCCTGTTTTTCCACTCATTGATCTTTTTGGAACAATCCCCTCGCATCTTCTGCGCGAGGCGGTTACTCTGTGTCTTCTGTGAAATCGAGTTCGGGGAGGGGCTTGATGATCTCAATCGACAAACGTGAGTTCGCCGGGAGGCGAGGCCGTTCGCGGCAGGAACGCTGGCGGCTCGAGGACGACGATTTCGAAGGCGCGCGCAACTGGGCGGTGATTCTGCTCTACGTGTCGCTGATGACTGTTCCTTTCATGGTCGTCGCCTGGCTCCTGTCTTGAGGACGCGCTTCCGGCCCAGCCGGAACGATTGATCCGCGAGCCTGCCATCCGGAAAGATGCTGCGGTCGGTTCGATGCCCGCCCTGGGCAGGGCTGGTCATTTGCTGCCGGACCTGTAGAAAGGGCGCAGGCTCAAAGGACAGCAATCAGGCATGGAAGAACCCGTCGATCCCGTTCCGCGTGCATTTCTTGGCGTAGACCGCTCGGTCTCCGGGCAGCGTTGGGTTTCGCGCCTCGATCAGGCCGGCCAGAACCGCGCGTTGGCGATGAGCCAGCTGCACGGCATACCCGAGCTTGTCGCGCGCGTGCTGGCCGGACGCGGCGTGGCCGTCGACGAGGCACCGGGCTTCCTCGAGCCGAGCATCCGCAATCTCATGCCCGATCCCTATCGTCTCACCGATTGCGAGGCGGCGGCCGAACGGCTGGTCCAGGCGATCGGACGCGGCGAACGCGTGGCGATCTTCGGCGACTATGACGTCGACGGTGCAGCCTCCTCGGCGCTTCTCTCCCGATTCCTGCACCATTTCGGCATCGATGCGGAGATCTACATTCCCGACCGCATTTTCGAGGGCTACGGACCGAACCCGGCGGCGATCGGCCAGCTGATCGATCGCGGCGCGCGGCTGATCGTCACCGTCGACTGCGGCTCGACAAGCCTTGAGGCGCTGGCCGTGGCAAGGGACCGCGGTATCGACGTGGTGGTGATCGACCATCACCAGATGGGGCACGAGATGCCGCCATGCCTGGCATTGGTCAATCCAAACCGCGAGGACGACCTGTCGGGGCAGGGGCATCTCTGCGCCGCCGGCGTGGTCTTCCTCGTCCTGGTCGCCACCCTGCGCGTGCTGCGCCAGAACGGCCATCCGCAGGCCCGCTCGCTCGACCTGTTGGCCTGGCTCGACCTCGTGGCGCTGGCGACGGTGTGCGACGTCGTGCCGTTGAAGGGTCTGAACCGCGCCTATGTCACCAAGGGATTGATCGCGGCGCGCCACCAGAACAATGCCGGGCTTGCGGCGCTGCTGCGCGTCGCCGGCATCGGCGGCCCGGTCACGCCCTATCATTTCGGGTTCCTCGTCGGCCCGCGCATCAATGCCGGCGGGCGCATCGGCGACGCGGCGCTCGGCAGCCGCCTGCTGACGCTCGACGACGCGGGCGAAGCCGACCAGATCGCCGTCAAGCTCGACGAGTTGAACCGCGAGCGCCAGGCGATGGAGCAGGTCATGCTGGCCGAAGCGGAAGCCGAGGCGCTGGCGGAATACGGCGACGGGCAGGCGGCCTCGGTCATCGTGACTGCGCGCGACAACTGGCATCCGGGTATCGTCGGCCTGCTCGCCGCCCGGCTCAAGGAAAAGTTCAAGCGCCCGGCCTTTGCCATCGCCTTTGATCTCAACGGCAAGGGCACAGGCTCCGGCCGCTCGATCAACGGCTTCGACATCGGCCGCATGGTGCGCGCCGCCGTCGATTCGGGCCTGCTGGTGAAGGGTGGCGGACATGCCATGGCGGCGGGCCTCACCGTCGAGCGGGCCAATCTCGGCCGCCTGCGCACCTTCTTCGACGAGGCCTCCGTCGAACAGGTGAGCGCGCTTGCCGCCAACCAGACGCTGAAGATCGACGGCGCGCTCGGCGCATCGGGTGCCACCATCGCGCTGATCGATCAGCTGGAGACTGCTGGCCCCTTTGGCTCGGGCCATCCGCAGCCGATCTTCGCTGTGCCCGCCCATCGCCTGCGCGATGCGCGGCCGGTCGGCACCACCCATGTGAAGATCACCCTCGAGGCCGCCGACGGCACGCGACTGGAGGGCATCGCCTTTCGCGCCGCCGAGACCGCGCTCGGCGACTTCCTGCTCAACGGACGGGGCACGCAGATCCATGTGGCGGGCACGCTCAGTGCCGACCACTGGCAGGGAACGCGCCGCGTGCAGATGCGCGTGCTGGATGCCGCCAAGGCGTTCTGATCTCAAGCAGACAATGGGGGAGGGTAACGTAAGGTGAAGTGGCACGCCCTAGGGGAGTCGAACCCCTCTTCCCAGAATGAAAATCTGGTGTCCTAACCGATAGACGAAGGGCGCCTGCGCTTCGTGGTGTGGCGCCCTTATAGTCAGGCCCCGGACAAGCCGCAAGCGGAATCTTGCTGCTTTTCCATTCCAATTTTGAAAAATATCGGCCTGTGGAAAACTGCCGCCGGACGCGGCAAACGCGCATCGCAAACTGCCCGCCAGCGTTCAGATTCGATCAATTTCGGGGAGGGAAATGGAAGCAGGAGTGGCACGCCCTAGGGGAGTCGAACCCCTCTTCCCAGAATGAAAATCTGGTGTCCTAACCGATAGACGAAGGGCGCGTGCGCTCCGTGGCGCCCTTATAGTCAGGTGATTTTATTCCCGCAAGCGGCAAATTTCGTTTTTTGCAAAAAATATGACAGCACCCGCCGGGGCAAGAGAAGAACCGCGATTGGGCAACAAATCCAGCAGCTTGCATCGAAGTGCAAAAGGGGCTTCCGTCGCCTTCTTCCCCGCGAGTCAAGGGGAATAAGGCTGGATGGCGGTCGCCGGACGTCTTGGCGTCGGCAGGGCGTCAGACGGCGTGAAAGACCCTTAGTCTTTCTTCTTGCCGAACACCGCCTTGAGGGAAGCCAGCCATTTGCGCTTCTTCGGCTGTTCGGGCTCTGCGGGATCCGCAGCGTCCACTGGCGCAGCCTGGGCGACCTGCTGCTCGGCCTTGGCCGCAGGCTGGGACGCTGCCGCTGCATCCTCATAGATCGGTGTCTCATCGGCCGCATAGACCGGCGTTTCGCCCGCCGTCTCGGGCGGGAGATAGGCCTGCTCGACGACGGGCGGCTGGGGCTGGCGCAATTCGGCGCTGAACAGGCTCTTGCGCATCGGATTGACCTCGCGCGTCGGAAGCTCGGACGGCACGACGATGCTGGTCGAGCTGTCGCTTGCGCTGTCGGCCAGGGCCACGGCCTGCGCGGCCGCCGGCGTCTCGGTCTCCGCAGCGACAGGTGCCGGCGATTCGCTTGCCGCGGCGGGCGCCTGCGCAAACAGGCTGTTACGGCTCGCATTGACGGTGGTCGGCTGCATGGTCAGTTCGCCAAGGTCGGCGGGCGCCGGGGCATAGGCGGCGATCGCGCCGTCACCGGCGGGAGCCGTGGAGGGCCGGGCTGCCGGATCGGCGTTGGGCGCGGCCGCGTTCACCAGCGGATCGGTGTAGCCATTGGCGGTCTTCTTGGCCGATGTCGGTCTCGACGCTGCGGCGCTTGCCGTCTCCATCGGCACCGCATCGCCCTGGGAGGCGCTGTCCTGCGCCGTGGTCTGGCACGAGGCCAGCATGAGGGCTGCGGCCGCCGGGGCGGCGATGCGGCCGAACAGACCGCCGGCGATGGATGGGATGTTGCGCGACACTGGCTGACCTCTGCACACGATGGAGTAACGCACGCGGCACCCGTCTTCTTGCCGGGCCGCATGTGTCGTCCGCCGGATGCCGGCGGACTCTCGGTGCTTTGAGGTCTAGCGCTTCAATCTTGCGCGAAGCGGGAAGCGAGGCTTACCAGGCGCCGGTGTTCGGCATGGAAAGCCAGGGCTCGGCCGGGGCGAGGCTTTCGCCCTTCTGCAGGATCTCGATCGAAATGCCGTCCGGCGAGCGCACGAAGGCCATGTGGCCATCGCGAGGCGGGCGGTTGATCGTGACGCCATGGTCCATCAGCCGCTGGCAGATCGCATAGATGTCGTCGACCTCGTAGGCGAGGTGGCCGAAATTGCGCCCGCCCGCATAGTCTTCCGTATCCCAGTTGTAGGTCAGTTCCAGGCAGGGCGCCTTTTCCGTGCGCGCCCGGTCGAGGTCGTCGGCGGCGGCGAGAAAGACCAGCGTGAAGCGGCCCTTCTCGTTCTCGATCCGGCGAATCTCGGACAGTCCGAAAATGGTGCAGTAGAAAGCGAGCGACGCGTCGAGATCTTTGACGCGAACCATGGTGTGAAGATAGCGCATGAAGGTCCTCCAGAGATTTGCAGGGGATATGGGGCAGACGACAGTTTCGAGCAAGGCTGCACGGGCAAAAAGCATTTGGGTATATGTGAAACTAGGACTTGCGTAGATCCGTTGCTCGAATGTTAATCTTAAGTTCAAGAATCAATTAACTCTGCGATGTGACGCGTTTCGAGGGGCTTTGGGAAATGGCGGACAGGATTTCACCGAATGGGCTCGCTGGGTTCGAAGAACTGTCCAGTGAAGCCGTCGACCTGATCGAGATCACCGGCGTCGTCAAATGGTTCGACGTCGCCAAGGGTTTCGGCTTCATCGTTCCGGACAACGGCATGCAGGACGTGCTGCTGCACGTCACCTGCCTTCGCCGTGACGGCTACCAGACCATCCTCGAAGGCACGCGCATCGTCGCCCTCGTGCAGAAGCGCGACCGCGGCTACCAGACCTTCCGCATTCTCTCGATGGACCAGTCGACGGCGGTTCACCCCTCGCTGCTTCCGCCGGTGCGCACCCATGTGCAGGTGACGGCGACCAGCGGCCTGGAGCGGGCGCTGGTCAAGTGGTTCAACCGCACCAAGGGTTTCGGCTTCCTGACACGCGGCGAGGGCACCGAGGACATCTTCGTCCATATGGAAACGCTGCGCCGCTTCGGCCTGACCGAGCTGCGTCCGGGCCAGACCGTCCTGGTGCGCTTCGGGCCGGGCGACAAGGGCCTGATGGCGGCCGAGATCCACCCCGACAATCCCGGCCCGTCGGTCCGGGCGCATTGAGGCTCCGCGATGATGGGCAGACTGATGAAAAGCGCTTTCATGGCGCTTTTTTTGTGGGCGGTCGCCGGACCGCTGGCGGCTCAGGCGCCGCATTTCGACCGCGCGCCGCTGTCGATCCAAACCACCGAGGGCAAGGCGATCACCCTCGACGTCGAATGGGCGATCACGCCGGAACAGCGCGAGCACGGCCTGATGTTCCGCAAGGAGCTGGGCGACGACCAGGGCATGATCTTCGATTTCGGCACCGTGCGCGACGTGATGATGTGGATGAAGAACACCCCGCTGTCGCTCGACATAGTCTTTATCGGCGAGGACAGGCGGGTCAAACGCGTCGCCGGCCGCACCACGCCCTTTTCCGAGGCGATCGTCGGATCGGGTAGGCCGGTGCGTTATGTGCTGGAAATCCGCGGCGGGCGCGCCGCAGCACTCGGCATCGGCGAAGGTGCCGAGGTGACTGTCACCCCGCCGACCGGCACCTCGGACTAGCCCCAGGCCGAGATTTCCCTGACCGGAGCGAAAGCGGCTTTTTGCTGTTGCGGCTCCGGGGTGAACCGTGTATTCCGCTCCCATTGCTGGAACGGAGTGTAGCGCAGCCTGGTAGCGCATCTGGTTTGGGACCAGAGGGTCGGGAGTTCGAATCTCTCCACTCCGACCATTGCAAGCCGTGCCGATGTCCCAATCCGGCACAGTAAAAATCCCGCCGATACTATCGACACACCGTACCCCCACCATCCGGTCTCCGCGCCCGCCCGGGCCGGTCCGGCGGCTTCCGCCTCTGTGTGAGCACGCGTTTTCCCGGAACCGATCGCCGTCCCGTCGCGTTCCCTTCGATCCAACAGGGAGGATAGCATCATGACGAAGCTCACAACCATCATCGCTGCCGTCGGCGTGGCGGCCCTCGTATCGGGCCCCAGCCTTGCCGCCTGTCCCGAAGTAACCGGCTCGATCGACGGCAAGGCCGCGGCGGGCATTTCCAAGGACGGCACCCACGTTCCGCTCGAAGGCTCCGCCGATGCCCAGGCGAATGCCTCCGGCGGCGTGCAGAAGGACGGCAACACCATGCCGCTCGCGACAGACAAGAATCTGGCGACTTCCAACCAGGATGTCGCCGCCCAGCAGCAAGGCGAGGAGACGGCGGCCGCCTCCGCCGCTAACAAGGACAAGTGCACGGACTAACCGGCCGTGGGCTCGGTCGCGGCAGCCATGCCGTGACTGGCCGAATGCCTCGGGTTCGTCCCGCGTTCCCGGCTTCGGCCGCATTGACAGAGCGCTTCGCCGGCAAGGCGCGGCGCTCTTGTTCTTTGCGCCGCGGAGCGGGAGGTTCCGCTTGAAAATGATCGCAATCGTCGCTACGACGGGAACGGTCATCCGGCTTCGTGCCGGTGCCTCCGGAGCCGGCTGTTGCGGGCTCGGAAACAGGATTTCGCCGCGGCGCTCCGCCGTGGCTGGTACCAGGAACCAGACGGGGCAGGGTGAAGCCTGTCCGTCCCTTTGGAGTTGGATGCGACATGTCTGCAAAGATCTACCGCCCGGCAAAGACCGCGATGCAGTCCGGCAAGGCGAAGACGCATGTGTGGATACTCGAGTTCGACCAGGCCATTCCGAGGAAGATCGATCCGATGATGGGCTATACGACCTCCGCCGACACCCGCCAGCAGCTCAAGCTGATGTTCGAGACGCAGGAACAGGCCGAAGCCTATGCGCAGCGCGAAGGCATCGACTACCGCGTCATCCCGCCGAAGGAAGCCAAGCGCCAGGTCGTCTCCTACACCGACAATTTCAAGTACAGCCGCCTGCAGCCTTGGACGCACTGACCATCGCTCGCGCCGGGGCTTTCCGGTGCGCCGCGCCTTGCCCGTCGATCGGTCCGTCATCGACATGGCCCCTTAGCTCAGCTGGATAGAGCACCTGCCTTCTAAGCAGGTTGTCGCAGGTTCGAGTCCTGCAGGGGTCGCCATCTTCCATCCATACGCCTTCCCGCCAGCTTCACGAGCCGCTGGCATTTCCCTGGTCAAATCGGCTATCGCTGCCTCAGCATGATTCGCGGGACCGGATTCGGCCGGTCGCGCCGTCATGGGGCTGGCGACCATCGCACGGGAGCGATCGGCAACCGTCGAGACGAGGGGTTTTCATGGCGACAACCGGCAATACGAGGCGAAAGCCGCGCAAGCGCAGCAGCACGGCGCGCAAGAAGTCGTCGGGCGGCGGCGGCCTCTGGCCGTGGGTCGTGGCGCTGGTGCTGGTCGCCGGCGCGATCGCCGCCTACGACAATCGCGACAAGCTGCCCAAAATGATCGCGGCCTATCTGCCCGGCACCGCCAAGGCTCCGGCGGGCAAGCCGGCCGGAAACAGCTCCGGCAATGCGGCGGCTGCGCGTCCGAAAGCGGACACCTCGCCCGCAAAGCCGGCGAAACCCGCCGACACCCGTGACAGCGGACCTATCCCGCCGGCCCCGGTCGGTACTGCCGCCGTCAAGCCGCCCGCCTCCGTTCCCGTGCCCGGTGGCCGTCCGGGCGATGCCTCCGAGGACGGCAAGGGTTTTTCCGGCAAATTCTATTTCTGCGGCACGTCCGGCCTCGACAATTGCGTGGCCTCCGGCGACAGCTTCTGGTTCCGCAAGGGCCGCCTGGTGCTGGCCGACGTGGTGGCGCCGGCGACCGAGGACGCCCAGTGCCAGCAGGAGCGGGACAAGGGCTTTGCCGCCAAGGTGCGGCTGCGCGACCTGCTCAATGCCGGCCGCTTCGAACTGTCGGAGCTCAAGGGCCAGAACGTCTCGGCGACCAGCCCGACCATGCGCGTGGTTACGCGCGACGGCCGGTCGCTCGGCGCCATGCTGGTGGCCGAGGGGCTGGCCCAGCCGCGCTTCGGCAAGCGGCAGTCCTGGTGCCAGTGAGACGCCGCCGCTAAGAGGCTGTCATCGGCCGCCCTGGCGCGCCGGGCGGAGATCTCTGCCGAGGCAACCATTGACCGCCCAATCAAAAAAGCCCGCGCCGGTGACTGGCGCGGGCTTCCTGTCTTAATGCCTGGTGCAGCGATCAGTGCAGGATCTGGCTGAGGAAGAGCTTGGTGCGCTCGTGCTGCGGATTGTCGAAGAACTCGGCCGGCGAATTCTGCTCGACGATCTGGCCCTGGTCCATGAAGATGACGCGGTTTGCGACCTGGCGGGCAAAGCCCATTTCATGGGTGACGCACAGCATGGTCATGCCTTCTTCGGCGAGACCCACCATGGTGTCGAGCACTTCCTTGATCATTTCCGGGTCGAGCGCAGAGGTCGGCTCGTCGAACAGCATGATCTTCGGGTTCATGCACAGCGAGCGGGCGATCGCCACGCGCTGCTGCTGGCCGCCGGACAGCTGGCCCGGATATTTATTGGCCTGTTCCGGGATCTTGACGCGCTCGAGGAAGTGCATGGCGATCTCTTCCGCCTTCTTCTTCGGCATCTTGCGGACCCAGATCGGCGCGAGCGTGCAGTTTTCCAGAATCGTCAGATGCGGGAAGAGATTGAAGTGCTGGAACACCATGCCGACTTCGCGGCGCACTTCGTCGATCTTCTTCAGGTCGTTGGTGAGTTCGATGCCATCGACGAAGATCTGCCCGGTCTGGTGCTCTTCGAGACGGTTGACGCAGCGGATCATCGTCGACTTGCCTGAACCCGACGGGCCGGCGATGACGATGCGTTCGCCGCGCATGACCTTCAGGTTAATGTCGCGCAGCACGTGGAAATCCCCGTACCACTTGTTCATGTTGATGATGTCGACCGCGACATCGGTGTCCGAGACGGTCATCTTGGTGGGTTGGACTTCAGCCATTGTTTTCCCCTGACGTTATTTCTTGTGGCCGGTATCGAGGTGTCGTTCCATGAATCCCGAATAGCGTGACATGCCGAAACAGAAAACCCAGAAAACGAAACCGGCGAATATCAACCCGGTCAGCGGAGTGACAGGCGTCTGCCAGCCCGAATCGCCGAACGAGGCCTTCACGATGCCGAGCAGGTCGTACATCGAGATGATGGTGACGAGAGAGGTATCCTTGAAGATACCGATGAAGGTATTGACGATGCCCGGGATGACCAGCTTGATCGCCTGCGGCAGGATGATGAAGGCCATCTTGTGGAAATAGCTGAGGCCAAGCGCGTCGGCCGCCTCGTATTGTCCCTTGGGAATGGCCTGCAGACCGCCGCGGATGACTTCCGCCATGTAGGCGGAGGCGAAGATCGAGACGCCGATCAGGGCGCGCAGGAACTTGTCGATATTGTTGCCCGGCGTGAGGAACAGCGGCAGGAGCACGCTCGCCATGAACAGCACGGTGATCAGCGGCACGCCGCGGATGAGTTCGATGAAGGCGACCGAGGCCGTGCGAACCACCGGCATCGGCGATCGTCTTCCCAGCGCCAGAAGAATGCCGAGCGGCAGGGACACGGCGATGCCGACGAAGGACAGGATCATCGTCACCATCAGGCCGCCCCACAGGGTGGTCTCGACATGCGACAGACCGAACCAGCCGCCGAGCAGCAGGCCATAGGCGACGATCGGCAGGCCGATGAGCAGCAGCAGCGCGTTCAGACCCTTGCGCGGAGCCTTGGGGATCAGGAACGGGATGAGCAGGCCGACGAAAAGCGCGGCCACCAGCAGCGGGCGCCACAGTTCGTCGCGCGGATAGGAGCCGAACATGAACTGCACGAAACGGTCGTTCACATAGGCCCAGCAGGCACCGCTCCAGCCGTCGGGCTGGATGCCGCCCTGCACCGCGGTGGTGCAGACCGAACGGTCGGCGCCGGTCCAGACGGCCGACAGGAACAGCCAGTCGATGACGCCCGGCAGGAAATAGAGGATCGCGACGATGGCGACGACCGTTAGGATCGTATCCTGGACAGATGCGAACAGGTTCTTGCGCAGCCAGCCGATCGTGGTCGAGTCCGTGCGGGGCGGCGCTTCCGCGGCAATGAAGGTGTGGCGGACGAAGGAGGTTCCGGTATCCATATCAGCGCTCCACCAAGGCCATCTTTGCATTGAACCAGTTCATGAACAGCGAGGTGACAAGGCTGATCGTGACATAGATCGCCATCCAGATGGCGATGATCTCCACGGCCTTGCCGGACTGGTTCAGGATGGTGCCGCCGACCGCGACGAGGTCCGCATAGCCGACCGCGACCGCCAGCGAGGAGTTCTTGATCAGGTTGAGATACTGCGAGGTGAGCGGCGGGATGATGATGCGCAGCGCCTGCGGCAGGACCACGAGGCGGGTGGTCGGCCCGGACCGGAGGCCGAGCGCATAAGCGGCCTCGGTCTGACCCTTGGCCACCCCGCGAATGCCGGCCCGCACGATCTCGGCGATGAAGGATGCGGTGTAAAGCGACAGCGCGAGATAAAGCGCAAGGAATTCCGGTCCGATGACCATGCCGCCGCTCATGTTGAACGAACCGGGGACAGGATAGTCGAACGACAGCGGTGCGCCGAGCACGACGAAGACGACAAGCGGCAGAAGAATGATCAGGGCAAGATTGACCCAGAGCACCGGCGGGCGCTTGCCGGTCGCCAGCTGGCGCCGGTTGGCCCATATGGTGTAGAGGACCGCGGCGGCAATTCCCGCAACGAGCGACGCAGCGACGATGCCAAAGCCTTCACCGAACACCGGGGCCGGCATGTAGATGCCGCGGTTGGAGATGAAGAAAACCGCCCCGGGATTGTCCTTGACGTGCTGGAATATGGTGCGGATCGCCGGCAGCAGCGCAAGCACGCCGAGATACCAGAAGAAGATGACGAGCAGCGGCGGAATGTTGCGGAAGATCTCCACATAGACCGTGCTGAGGCGCGAGATCAGCCAGTTGTGCGACAGCCGGCCGATGCCCACCAGAAGCCCGACGATCGTCGCGGTGATGATGCCGAAGAAGCCGATCACCAGCGTGTTGAGGAGTCCGACCTGCAGCGCGCGGAAATAGGTCGAATCGCTCGAATAGGCGATGAGGGACTGGGCGACGTCGAAGCCGGCGCGGCTGTTGAGAAAGCCGAAGCCCGAGGTCATGTTGGCGCGGGCGAGGTTCTGCGCGGCATTGGTCCAGGCGAAATAGATCACCCCAACGATCAGCAGCAGCGTGAGTGCTTGATAGACGATCTGTCTGAAGACCTGGTTGTAGAGCAGCGATACCTTCGGACGGTCGTCGCCGCCCTGGGTACGGGCGTCGGTCGCAGCCATCGATAATTCCCCTGTCGTTTGGTCACCCTTTTGTCCGGGTGTTTCCGTCCGAGAAGGGAAGGCGGATCGCTCCGCCTTCCCGACAGTCAGATCGCGATCAGCGGATCGGCGGAGCGTACTGCAGGCCGCCCTTGTTCCACAGGGCGTTCAGGCCGCGGGCGATCTTGAGCGGCGAGCCTTCGCCGACATTGCGCTCGAAGCTTTCGCCATAGTTGCCGACAGCCTTGATGATCTGCACGGCCCAATCCTTCGGCAGGCCGAGGTCGGCACCGAGAGTGGAGTCGGCTTCTTCACCGAGGAAGCGCTTGATGTCCGGGTTTTCGGACTTCTTCATTTCCTCGACGTTCGCCTGGGTGATGCCGAATTCTTCGGCGGCCACCATGGCGTAGTGCGACCAGGTCACGACGTCGAACCACTTGGAGTCGTTCTGGCGAACGGCCGGGCCAAGCGGCTCCTTGGAGATGATTTCCGGCAGAACGAGATGGTCGTCCGGGTTCGCCATCTTCAGGCGGATCGAATAGAGGCCCGAGGCGTCCGTGGTGTAGGCGTCGCAACGGCCGGCATTGTAGGCCGCATCGGCTTCGTCCTGGGCTTCAAAAACGACCGGCTTGAATTCCATCTTGTTGGCGCGGAAGTAGTCGGCGAGGTTCAGCTCGGTGGTGGTGCCGGACTGTACGCAGATGGAGGCGCCGTTGAGTTCGAGCGCCGACTTCACGTTCAGTTCCTTCTTCACCATGAAGCCCTGGCCGTCATAGTAGTTGATGGCGCGGAAATCGAAACCAAGCTGCGAATCGCGGCTCGTGCTCCAGGTGGTGTTACGGGCGAGCATGTCCACTTCGCCCGACTGCAGGGCCGGGAAACGGTCCTTGGCAGACAGCGGGGTGAACTTGACCTTGGTCGCGTCGCCGAATACGGCAGCGGCGACGGCCTTGCACAGATCGGTATCAAGGCCGGTCCAGTTGCCGGAGGAATCCTGCGCGCCGAAGCCGGCGAGATTCGAACCGTTGACGCCGCACTGGACGAAACCCTTGGCCTTTACGTCATCGAGCGTGCCAGCAAATGCAGCCGACGCGCCCATTCCCAGGACTGCAGCGCCGATTGCGGCTGACAGAAGAGTCTTGTTCATTTTTCCCAACCTTTTTCCGTTGTCTTTTGCTCTTGACCGCCGCACGCCATGAGGTCGGCGCAGCTGGCCGGCTCGCGGCCCTCCCGGTGCGAGCCCGACTATCACAGTCTTAAATGGATCGACGGTCAAGTCTCGAGCTCAGAAATTGCGGCGAAAAGCGGCAATTTGCTAATTCAGCTGGAAAAACAGGCACAAATTACCGTTTTCGACCACCGATTGCTCAAATTTGGGTCGCCCGAAAGCGCTTTGGCTTGATGATTTGTCAATGGCAGGGTGACAAATCTCGGCTTGACCGCAAAGCTTGCGGCCTTCAAAAATCCCCGCTTCATACCTCGCAATCAGAAGGCCTCAGGTTTCATGAAGGACAGGAAAGACATGCTGGTTGGCGCCGGCACGGATACGAAGCTCTGCCATATCGGCCACGACCCGTCGAGTTTCCACGGCTTCGTCAATCCGCCGGTCGTGCATGCCTCCACCGTGCTGTTTCCGGACGTTCGAACCATGGAGACGCGCGCCCAGAAATACACCTACGGCACGCGCGGCACGCCGACGACGGATGCGCTGTGCGAGGCGATCGACGAGCTCGAGGGCTCGGCCGGCACCATTCTCGTGCCCTCGGGACTGGCCGCCATCACTGTGCCGTTCCTCGCCTTCCTGTCGTCCGGCGATCACGCCCTGATCGTCGATTCGGTCTATTCGCCCTGTCGCCATTTCTGCGACACGATGCTGGCGCGGCTCGGCGTCGAGGTCGAATATTACGATCCGGAGATCGGTGCCGGCATCGAGCAGCTGATCCGGCCGAACACCAAGCTGGTCCACACCGAGGCGCCGGGCTCGAACACCTTCGAGATGCAGGACATCCGGGCGATCGCGGATGCCGCCCACCGGCACGGCTGCGTCGTGACGATGGACAATACCTGGGCGACGCCGCTTTATTTCCGGCCGCTCGATTTCGGAGTCGACATCTCCATCCATGCCGCGACCAAGTATCCGTCCGGCCATTCGGACATCCTGATGGGCACGGTCTCGGCCAATGCCGCGCATTGGGAGCGGCTGAAGGAAGCCAATATCACGCTCGGCATTTGCGGCTCGCCGGATGATTCCTACATGATCCTGCGCGGCCTGAGGACGATGAACATCCGGCTCGAGCACCATGGCCGCAGCGCGCTTGCAGCGGCGCAATGGCTGGAAGGCCGCGACGACGTGGCCCGCGTGCTGCATCCGGCCCTGCCGAGCTTTCCCGGCCACGACATCTGGAAGCGCGACTTCAAGGGAGCAAGCGGCATCTTTTCCTTCGTTCTCGGCGCCGATTCGCCGGAGAAGTTCAAGCCGAAGGCACGGGCCTTCCTCGACGAACTTTCGCTGTTCGGCCTCGGCTATTCCTGGGGCGGCTATGAGAGCCTGGCGGTCATGGTCAATCTCGACGACCGCACGATCCGCAAGGCGCCGTCCGAAGGCCCCGTCATCCGGCTGCAGATCGGTCTGGAGAACATCGCCGACGTCATCGCCGACCTCGAGCGCGGCTTCAAGGCTGCCGCCGCCGTGTAAGCGGCGGCCGGGGCGTCAGCCCTTGGCGCGATAGCCGTAGAGCCAGTCGAGATCGCCGGCCAGGCTCTCCGGCGAGCGCAGCGACAGAACCATGTCGCGGCCGAGACGGATCGGCCCGCGGGCATGGTAGACGAACTTGTTGAACGCGCCGCGATGGCGCACCCGGGCGGCGCGCGCCTTGCGCGTCGCCTCGAAACGCGCAAGCGCCTCGGGCAAGGGCAGGGGGCCGCTCACCTCTCCGGCCAGCTCGAAGGCGTCCTCGATCGCCATGGCCGCGCCCTGCGCGGAAAACGGCATCATCGCATGGGCGGCATCACCGATCAGGACGGTATCGTGGCCGTTCTGCCAGCGCCCGTCGGAAGCTTCGTAAAGCGGCCAGAAGGTCGCCCGCTCGAGCGATGCGAGCAGCGTGCAGATTTCCATGTTCCAGCCGGCGAACTGGCGCAGCAGCAGCGCGCGCTGTCCGGCACTGCCTTCCGTGCCCCAGGTCTCGCCCGGGTCCATGCCGGCTGCGATGGCGACGATGTTGAACCCGTCGATCTCTTTCAGCGGATAGGCGACGAGATGCGAATTCGGGCCGAGAAAGGCCGTCACGTTGGACGGATCGAGAAAGGCGGGGGCGACGGCGGCGGGCACGGTGAAACGCCAGGCGATATTGCCGGAAAAGCCGATGTCGGGGCGTCCGTCAATCAGTTTGCGCACCGAAGACCAGGCCCCGTCGGCGCCGACCAGCAGGTCGCTCGGCGTCCCGGTGATCTCCGCGATCGCCATATGGTCGGCGGGCTCGACGCGGTGGCCGAGATGCAGGCGGCAGAGCGGATTGTGCAGGACCTGCGTCAAAAGCGCCTGCTGCAGGGTGGACCGATGCATCACCCCGTAGGGTGCGCCCCATCGCTTGCGGGCGAATGTACCGGTCGGCACCGCGGCCAGCTGCTTCAGCGTCACGCCCGAGACCAGGCGCACCTGGTCCGGCTCGCTCCAGTGGCGCTCGATCTCGTCGAGAGCGCCGAGTTCGGCAAGGATTCGCGAGGCGTTGGGGGAGATCTGCAGGCCGGCGCCGACTTCGGCGAGTTGCGGGGCCTGCTCGAAGATGTCGCAGTGCACGCCGTGACGCGCCAGGGCAAGCGCGGCCGTGAGACCCGCCATCCCGGCTCCGATGATGGCGGCGGTCTTGATCGACATGGATGATCCGATCAGGAACGGAGCCGGTTACGCGGCCTTGACGTGATAGACGCAGCCGGGCGGGTTGGTCTGTTCGGCCTTGAGCGCAGGATTGTAGCGGTAGAGCGTCGAGCAGTAGGCGCAGACCTTTTCGTTGTCATGGCCCATGTCGATGAAGATGTGCGGATGGTCGAAGGGGGAGGACGCGCCCGTGCACATGAATTCCTTCACGCCGATTTCGATCACCTGATGACCGCCGTCGTTCTGGAAATGGGGAATGCTGTGCCCGGCCATGTTCGTCTCCGCTATGCCATTCAACGCGGCGGACCATATCGCCCTTCGATCGAAATGTGTAGAGCCAAACACGCACACGAACTGGAGAAAATCGGCTGGACCGCTTTGACCGGCGGCCGGTATTTTATAGTGTGGCGCAAATCCGATGCCGACAGGACATGCATATGAATCTCGATGCCCCGCCATTTTCGCTCTTCTATCACGAAGGCCTGCAGTTCGCCTATTTCGACGAGGGCGATCCGACGGGCGATCCCGTCCTGCTGATCCACGGCTTCGCCTCGACCGCCTGCGTCAACTGGGTCTATCCCGGCTGGCTGAAGGCGCTGGGCGAGGCGGGTTACCGGGTGATCGCCATCGACAATCGCGGCCATGGCGCCAGCGACCGGCCGCATGATCCCGAAGCCTATCGCCCCTCGCTGATGGCCGGCGATGCGGCAGCGCTCCTGACCCATCTCGGCATCGAGCAGGCCCATGTCATGGGCTATTCCATGGGGGCGCGCATCTCGGCCTTCCTCGCCATCGAGCATGCCAATCGCGTCCGCTCGCTGGTGCTCGGCGGTCTCGGCATCGGGCTGTGCGACGGCGTGGGGGACTGGGATCCGATCGCCGAGGCGCTGCTCGCGCCGTCGATCGCCGACGTCACCCATCCGCGCGGCCGCATGTTCCGCGCCTTTGCCGACCAGACCCATTCCGACCGCTTCGCACTCGCCGCGTGCATCAAGACGTCGCGTGTGCTGGTCGAGCGCAGTGACATCGCCAAGGTCGACGTGCCGACCCTGATCGCCGTCGGCACCAAGGACGACATCGCCGGATCGCCGCAGGAGCTGGCGGCGCTGATGCCGCATGCGACCGCGATCGACATTCCCAACCGCGATCACATGCTCGCCGTCGGCGACAAGGTGTTCAAGAGGGCGGTGATCGACTTCTACCGGCATATCGCCGCCGGCTGACGGGCCGCGCGACGCTTCGGTTGTCGCGCCATCAGCGGCCGATGAAGGCCGGCTTCCGCCGTTCGGCGAAGGCGGCCCGGCCCTCGGCATAGTCGGCGCTGTCGAAGGTCGAGGCGCCGAACACTTCGGCCTCGCGCAGCAGATCCTCGTCCTGCTGGGCCGCGGCGCGGATGGCGAGCTTGGAGGCGCGCACCGACAGCGGCGCATTGTTGGCGATCGTCTCGGCCAACCGCAAGGCTTCGGCCTCGAGCGCCTCGGGTGTCGTCACTTGCAGCAGGAAGCCGCAGGCGAGAAGCTGCGCCGGGCTCATCGGCGCCCCGGTATAGAGCGCCATGCGCGCCATCTGCGTTCCCATCGACTGGACGAAATCCTGCACCGCGTCCGCCGGATAGGCGAGGCCGAGCCGGGCGGCGGGCACGGCGAAGGCCGAGCCTTCGGCCGCGATCCGCAGGTCGGCGGCTGCCGCAAGCCCGAACCCGCCGCCGTAGCAGATGCCGCGGATCGCGGCGATGACAGGAACATTCGAGTTGCGGATCGCCGCAAACGCCTTGCTGTTGTCGTCCTCGTAGAGGCGCGCGGTCGGCGTGTCCTTGCGCACCACGGGAAACTCGGAAATGTCGGCGCCCGCGCTGAAGTCGCTCTCGCCCGCCCCCATCAGCAGGATCACTCGGGCCTCGCCTTCGCCGCACAGCCAGTGCATGGCCTCCGGGATCGCCCGCCACATCGCGGCATTGATCGCATTCTTGCGGTCGGCATTGGCGATCAGCAGAATGCCCGTTCCGGCCTGGCTCGCGGCGCGGATCATGCCTGCGGCGAAATCGTGGGTACGTTTCATTTGGGGAGGCCCATTTATGTTGATTCACGGATCGACTATATAATGCGCTCGAACAGGAAACGAGGAGACCGGCAATGGCCGCAAAAAGCGAAATCCTCAAGAGAGAGCACGTGCAGTCGATGGATCCGATCTGGGATAGCCTTCGCAGCGAAGCGCGGCTTGCCGCCGATCACGATCCGCTGCTGGCCGCCTTCCTTTATTCGACCGTGCTCAACCATCATTCCCTTGAGGATTGCGTGATCTATCGGATCTGCGAGCGCCTCGATCATCCCGATCTGCAGGCGATCCTGCTGCGCCAGACCTTCGACGAAATGCTGCGTGACTGGCCCGAATGGGGCTCGATCATGCGCGTCGACATCCAGGCGGTTTATGATCGCGACCCGGCCTGCACCCGCTTCATGGAGCCTGTCCTCTACTTCAAGGGCTTCCACGCCATCCAGACCCATCGTCTGGCGCACTGGCTGTGGAACCACGGCCGCCGCGACTTCGCGCTCTATCTGCAGAGCCGCGCCTCGAGCGTGTTCCAGACCGACATCAACCCGGCGGCGCGCATCGGCAAGGGCATCTTCCTCGACCACGCCACCGGTCTCGTCGTCGGCGAGACGGCGCGCATCGGCGACAACGTCTCGATCCTGCACGGCGTGACGCTCGGCGGCACCGGCAAGGAGGGGGCGGATCGTCACCCCAAGATCGGCGACGGCGTGCTGATCGGTGCCGGTGCCAAGGTGCTCGGCAATATCGAGGTCGGCTGCTGCTCGCGCATCGCTGCGGGCTCGGTCGTGCTCAAACCCGTGCCGCGCGGCTCGACGGTGGCCGGCGTTCCCGCCCGCGTGGTGGGTGAGGCCGGTTGTGCCGAGCCGGCCCGCTCGATGGACCAGATGCTGGCAGCGGACTGACCGCCGGCGGCGGGGCAGGGCCGGACACTGTGTCCGGCCGGGCCGCCCGCCGCGGCAAAGATTGGCCTTTGCGTCTTTACAGCGGCGGATGGCGCATGCGACAAGCGGCCCGAATTTGAATCGCCGATGGAGAATGGATCGTGAAGCCCGAAGAAATCAAGAAACTCGACGCCTATTTCAAGCGGATGTTCAATCCGGCGATGGCGGTCAAGGCTCGCCCCCGCAAGGATGACTCGGCCGAAGTCTACGTGGGCGACGAGTTCCTCGGCGTGGTTTTCCGGGACGACGAGGACGGCGATCTGTCCTATAATTTCTCGATGGCGATCCTCGACGTCGATCTCTAAGCCAGCGGTTGCAAGATCGCTGATATATGTTTTCCTTTTCAAGGCAACGCGGCCGACCGGCCTCCGGTCGGCCTTAACTTTGGTCAAAAATACAACCAAAGCGGGATACCGCATCGCACAAAACACTTGACGGATTTTGTGCAACTGCTATGTACATAGGCACCGAATGAAACGGACCTGAAGGAGTGCTGGCATGATCAATTTCGACGAAGCCAACAAGAAGGGCAAGGAAGCCATGGACGCGGTGCTGAAGAATTATTCCGAAGTTGCCAAGGGTTTCCAGGCGATCGCGACCGAAGCGACCGAGTATTCGAAGAAGTCCTTCCAGGACGTCTCGTCCTACGTCGAGGCCCTTTCGGGCGTAAAGAGCGTCGAGACCGCCTTCGAACTGCAGACCAATTTCCTCAAGTCGTCCTACGAGAACTTCGTCGCGGAAGCCACGAAGATGAGCGAAATGTACGCCGATCTCGCCAAGACGGTCTACAAGCCCTACGAGGCACCGATCGCCAAGGCGACCGGCATGTCGATGCCGACCGCGGCCTGACACCTGCCTCTATAGATCGATAGCACTGCAAGACCGGTCGCAATCCTGCGGCCGGTCTTGCCATTTGTGCCGCCTTGTATAAGCCTGAGGGTTCTTTTTGAGCCTGCTTCGCGGATGCGTCGCGCAATTCTGTTTGCGCTGTGCGAGGGGGGGCTTAAAATCACCGAATTATGAACTACCTTACTGAGCTAAGTGTTTGTCCGTCGCGTTGCGTCTTCGGCAGATCGGCCGGACAATTGGAGAATGAACTGAAATGATCGCCAAGCCGGTCGTCATGCAAAGCCAGCGGGACGGGGACAACGCCAATCGTGGCACCTCGGTGATCACGCGTACCAAGCCCAAGACGAAGAAACCGAACCTGTATCGCGTCCTGCTTCTCAACGATGACTATACCCCGATGGAATTCGTGATCCATGTCCTGGAGCGCTTCTTCCAGAAGGACAGGGAAGCAGCCACCCGCATCATGTTGCACGTGCACAATCATGGTGTCGGGGAATGCGGCGTCTTCACCTACGAAGTCGCCGAGACGAAGGTGAGCCAGGTCATGGATTTCGCCAGGCAGCATGAGCATCCGCTTCAATGCGTCATGGAAAAGAAGTGAGGAACTGACGTGCCAACATTTTCTCCCAGCCTTGAAAAGGCGCTGCACCAGGCTCTGACCTTTGCCAACGAGCGGCATCACGAATATGCCACGCTCGAACACCTGCTGCTGGCGCTGATCGACGATGCAGACGCAGCGGCGGTGATGGGTGCCTGCAATGTCAATCTCGACGCCCTGCGCAAGACCGTCATCGACTATGTCGACAACGAACTCGCCAACCTGGTGACGGGTTACGACGAGGATTCCAAGCCGACATCCGGATTCCAGCGCGTCATCCAGCGCGCGGTGATCCACGTCCAGTCCTCGGGTCGCGAGGAAGTGACCGGCGCCAACGTGCTGGTGGCGATCTTCGCCGAGCGTGAAAGCCATGCGGCCTTCTTCCTGCAGGAGCAGGAGATGACCCGCTACGACGCGGTCAACTACATCTCGCACGGTATCGGCAAGCGGCCGGGGACTTCCCAGACCCGCCCGCCGCGCGGTGCCGAGGAGGGCGGCGACGGCGAAGCCAAGCAGGCGCGCGAGCAGGACGAAGGTCCGGCCAAGGCCAAGCAGGAAGCCCTCAAGGCCTATTGCGTCAACCTCAACGAGAAGGCCAAGAGCGGCAAGATCGACCCGCTGATCGGCCGCCACAGCGAAGTCAACCGGACCATCCAGGTGCTGTGCCGCCGTTCGAAGAACAACCCGCTCTACGTCGGCGATCCCGGCGTCGGCAAGACGGCGATCGCCGAGGGCCTGGCCAAGCGCATCGTCGAGGGCAAGGTTCCCGAGGCGCTCAAGGATGCGACCATCTTCTCGCTCGACATGGGCACGCTGCTCGCCGGCACCCGCTACCGCGGTGACTTCGAGGAGCGGCTGAAGCAGGTCGTCAAGGAGCTTGAGGACTATCCGGGCGCCGTGCTGTTCATCGATGAGATCCACACCGTCATCGGTGCCGGCGCCACCTCGGGCGGCGCGATGGATGCGTCCAACCTCTTGAAGCCGGCGCTGTCGTCCGGCGCGATCCGCTGCATCGGTTCGACCACCTACAAGGAATACCGCCAGTTCTTCGAGAAGGACCGGGCGCTGGTGCGCCGTTTCCAGAAGATCGACGTCAACGAGCCGACGATCGAGGATGCGATCGAGATCATGAAGGGCCTGAAGCCCTATTTCGAGGACTATCACAAGCTCAAATATACCAACGAGGCGATCAAGTCGGCGGTCGAGCTTTCGGCCCGCTACATCTCCGACCGCAAGCTGCCGGACAAGGCGATCGACGTGATCGACGAAACCGGTGCGGCGCAGATGCTGCTGCCGGCGTCCAAGCGCCGCAAGCTGATCACCGAGAAGGAGATCGAGGCGACGATCGCCACCATGGCCCGCATTCCGGCCAAGACCGTCTCCAAGGACGACGAGATGGTTCTCGCCAACCTGGAGAAGGAACTGCGCTCGGTGGTCTATGGCCAGGACGCGGCGATCGAGGCGCTGTCGACGGCGATCAAGCTCGCCCGTGCCGGCCTTCGCGAACCAAATAAGCCGATCGGCTCCTACGTCTTCTCCGGCCCGACCGGGGTTGGCAAGACGGAAGTCGCCAAGCAGCTTGCAGCCTCGCTCGGCGTCGAACTGCTGCGCTTCGACATGTCGGAATACATGGAGCGGCACACGGTTTCGCGCCTGCTCGGTGCACCTCCGGGCTATGTCGGCTTCGACCAGGGCGGCCTTCTGACCGACGGCGTCGACCAGCATCCGCATTCGGTCGTGCTGCTCGACGAGATCGAGAAGGCGCATCCGGACATCTACAACATCCTGTTGCAGGTGATGGACCATGGCTCGCTCACCGACCACAACGGCAAGAAGATCGACTTCCGCAACGTCATCTTGATCATGACGACCAATGCCGGCGCATCTGAGATGGCGAAGTCGGCGATCGGCTTCGGCTCGTCGAAGCGGACCGGCGAAGACGAGGAGGCGCTCAACCGCCTGTTCACGCCGGAATTCCGCAACCGCCTCGATGCGACGATCCAGTTCGCACCGCTTCCGACGGAAGTCATCCATCAGGTGGTGCAGAAGTTCGTCATGCAGCTCGAGGCGCAGCTCTCGGAACGCAACGTCACCTTCGACCTGTCGGAACCGGCCATCGCCTGGCTTGCCACGCGCGGTTACGACGAGAAGATGGGCGCCCGGCCGCTGTCGCGCGTCATCCAGGAGCACATCAAGAAGCCGCTGGCCAACGAGATCCTGTTCGGCAAGCTGAAGAAGGGTGGCGTGGTCAAGGTCGGCGTGAAGAAGGACGAGAACGGCGCGGACGTTCTCGATCTGGAGGCGCTGTCTGAGACCGTGCCGGTCAAGCCGAAGCCCGAGGCCGAGCTCGTCGGCGCGGAAGCAGAGGCTCCGGCAAAGGCGAGCAAGTCCAAGGCGAAATCCAAGGCTGCAGCCGCCAAGGACGAGAAGACCGCCGAGCCTTCGCCGGCCAAGCGCAGTTCGGTGCCCAAGGTGCCGAAGAAGAAGTAACGCCAAGGACCGCCACGCACCGTGCGATGAGGTCGGCAATATTGGCAGAATGTCGGATTGACCCCTCGCGGCCCTGCTGCGAGGGGTTTTTCATTATCGCAAGTGACGTTTCTGTGATCTGTCCTTGTATAGGGATCGCCGGACTTGCGGGTTGCGACCGGCGGGCGCTAGGCTTTGACTGGGCAATGGGGTAGCAGGGCATCCGGATGGATATGAAGGACCGGGAAGCGCAGCATTTCTCGCAGGAGCAGCGGGAACTCTGGGAACATGTCACGGAACTCTGGGAAATCGCGCGGCGGCGCGAGACAGGACCGGTCCGCAAGCTTCTGCACCGCGACTATACCGGCTGGGTGACAGGCCTCGATACGCCGCACGACTATGAGGCGGCCGTCGCCTCGGTCGGGCCGGAGACGCCCCAGGTCCTGCGCTACCGCCTGAAGCCTCTGAAGGTCACCGTCTTCGACCACGAGGTCGGCGTGGTGCATTACAGCTACGAGGCTGATGTCGAGGCGGCCGACGGCGCGCCGAAACAGATCGCCGGGCGCTGGACCGAGATCTACAAGCGCCGCGGCAGCGGCTGGCTGATGATCGCCGTCAGCGGCGGACCGGACGGAATGCGCTGAGGGCGACGATCGCGGCAAAAACCTCTGTCTCGCCGCGGCAATCGGCGGTATACGTCCTATCCTTCGTGGTCACCTCGGTCGGCCCGTCCGTCCCTTTCTTGCCGCCCGCCGGATCCGTCGATGTCCCAAACCCATGCCGATGACGCTTCCTTCCACTGGTTCCTCCAGGGCGCGCGCGGCATCTTCTCGCTGCCCGCCTTCATCCTGATGACCTCCTTCGTCGGCTTCAGCGCGTTCGCGCTCGAATCGGGCGTCAGCCGCGGTGAAGCGATGTTCATGACGGCGGCGATCTGGGCCTTGCCCGCCAAGATGATCCTGATCGGCATGATGGCGAGCGGTGCCAATGTGCTGGCCGTGTTTCTCGCCGTGACGCTCTCGTCGATCCGCATGATGCCGATGGTCGCCTCGCTCGTGCCGGAACTGCGCGGCTCCCGCACTCCGACCTGGCTGCTGCTGATCCTCTCGCATTTCGTCGCCATCACCGCCTGGGTCTTTGCCATGAGCAACCTCAAGCACGTCCCGCGCGAGGCGCGCGTCGCCTATTTCTCCGGCTTCGGCCTGACGCTGGTTGCGACCAACACGATCCTGGTGGGATTGAGCTACGGTATCGTCTCGACCTTTCCGCCGGCTGTCGCCGGCATCCTGTTCTTCCTGACGCCCGTCTATTTCGTCGGCTCGATCTGGGCTTCGGCGCGCCATTCCGTGGTGAAGATCGCCTTTGTCATCGGCGTTCTCGCAGGTCCGCTGCTGGCCGTTGTCACGCCCGGCTTCGACATTCTGATCGCCGGGATCGGCGGGGGAACGCTCGCCTACCTGATCGACCGTTTTGTCGTGCGCCGGCGCGCCGTTGTCGCGGCTGACCGAGGAGAAGCGCCATGACCGCCGCCGATCTCTGGCCCTATGCGGTGATCCTGTTCGCCGGCTGGTTCGCCACCGATCTGTGGCGCTGGCTCGGCGTGATCGCCGGCAACCGGCTGGCCGAAGGCTCGGAAGCGCTGAACTGGGTGAGGGCGGTCGCCACCGCCCTGGTCATGGCGGTGACCGCCAAGCTGATCGTCTTTCCGACCGGCAGCCTGGCGGATTCGCCGCTTTGGCTAAGGCTCGCCGCCGCCAGCCTCGGCTTCGTCGCCTTCCTCGCCACCGGGCAGCGCGTCATCGTCGGGGTCGTCGTGTCGCTTGCCCTGCTGTCGCTCGGGCTGGCAATGCTATGAGCGCCGCCGGGCTGCGGCGCCGGCGAGGGCGCATTTGGGCAGGCGCTGCCGACGCGACCGGTCTATAGATCATTCACTCTTCGGAACAGCAAACACAGGAACGGCCATGTCTTCCACGTCCCCCGTCACCACCCCGGCCGATGCCGCCGAGCGCCGCGCCGTCAAGCCCGTGGTCTGCTATCCCGTCGAGACGCTGACGGTGCCGGACATGGCCACCCTTCGGCAGGCGCGTGAAACCCTGACCAAGATCGACGAGGTGGTGGTTCCTCCGCGCGAGGGCGCCACCTTTTCCGTGCCGAAGGGGCATTTCTTCCGCATTCTCAGTATTGACGGTCCGCAGGTCGGTGACCTCAATCTGTGGAACGCCCATGACCTCACCGAACGCTTTTTCTCCGGCAAGACGCGCGCGCTGCACGCCACCCATGTGACGACCGGCAACTGCCTGTGGAGCACGCTCCCCAATCTCCGGCCGATGGCGACTATCACCCACGACACGCTCGGCTGGTACGGTTTCGACGAATTCGGCGGCAGCGTGCACGACGTCATCGGCACGCGCTGCGATCCTTACACCAACAAGCTGCTGTCCGGCGGCGACTATCACCACTGCTGCCATTCCAATCTGACGCGGGCGCTGGCGAGCGCCAAGGGCCTGTCTTTCGCAGAGGCCGAACCCTTCGTGCACGATGTGCTGAACGTCTTCATGTGCACCGGCTTTACCGCCGACACGCACCAGTACTTCATGAAGGCGAGCCCGGTGCGCCCCGGCGACTATATCGAGTTCTTCGCCGAGATCGATCTGCTAGGCGGCCTGTCGGCCTGCCCCGGCGGCGATTGCAGCGCCAAGCATTCGAGCGATGTCGCTGCCTGCTATCCGCTCAAGGTCGAGATTTTCCGGCCCGATATGGATCTGCTGAAGAGCTGGCCCTTCCCGGAGCGGAACGGCTATCGCAATCCGGAATAGGCGGAAACTCCCGTCAGGGTTCGCCGCCGTTGAAACCTCCCCCTTAATGGGGGAGGTCGCGCGGAACGCGCGGGTGGGGGTGACCTCTACGCCAGGCAATCGGCTGCATGGTCGCGGTGTCACCCCACCCCGGAGCTGCGCTCCGACCCTCCCCCTCAAGGGGAGGGTGGTTGTCACAGCGCCGCCTTGATCTTCTCGGCGTTGGCCTTCAGCACCTCGATGTCCTCCATCTTGCCGGAATGTGGCTTGAGAGGCACGCCCTCATGGCGCGGGATGACGTGGAAGTGCAGGTGGTAGACGGTCTGGCCGGCGGCAGCCTCGTTGAACTGCGCGACGAAGACACCGTCGGCATCGAAGGCTTCCTTGGCGGCGACGGCGAGTTTCTGCACGACCGGGATCAGCTTGGAAAGCACCGCCGGATCGGCGTCGAGCAGGTTGCGCGAACCGGTCTTGGGGATGACCAGCAGGTGGCCGGTCGCCTGGGGCATGACG
The DNA here is from genome assembly GCA_943370615.1 of Rhizobium sp. Q54. Lineage (GTDB taxonomy): Bacteria > Pseudomonadota > Alphaproteobacteria > Rhizobiales > Rhizobiaceae > Allorhizobium. The sequence goes on along the minus strand of CALRRQ020000023.1, from coordinate 844 downwards.
TCCATGAAGGCGAGCGTGTCCTCGTCCTCGTAGAGCTTCACCGAGGGGATCTCGCCCTTCAGGATCTTGGCAAAGATGTTGTTCGGATCATAGGCGGAACTGGTCATCGGGAATCTCCTCAAGGTCTGGCCGTAGTTAAGGCAGCCGGCGGGCGATGATCAAGCGGCCTATTCGTCGCTCTCGCAGTCGCGCTGCTGGCGTTCGCCGCGGCGGAAGGGGGTGTGCTCGCCGAGGATCTCGGCCATCTGCTCGACTTCGCGCCGTTCGTGCTCGAGATAGTCGGCGACGGCGCGCCTCAGGCCCGGATGGGCGATGTAATGGGCCGAATGCGTGGTGACCGGCTGGTAGCCGCGGGCCAGCTTGTGCTCGCCCTGGGCACCGGCCTCGACGCGCTTCAGACCCTTCGACAGGGCGAAGTCGATCGCCTGGTGATAGCAGACCTCGAAATGCAGATAGGGGTGATCCTCGATGCAGCCCCAGTGCCGGCCGTAGAGCGCGTCCGCGCCGATGAAGTTGATGGCACCGGCCACATAGCGCCCGTCGCGTCTGGCCAAGACCAGCAGGATGTCGTCGGCCATGCGCTCGCCGATCAGCGAATAGAAGGTCCGCGTCAGATAGGGTTTCCCCCATTTGCGGCTGCCGGTGTCCATGTAGAAGGTGAAGAACTGGTCCCAGATGTCCTCGGTAAGGTCGCTGCCGGTCAGCCAGTCGATCTCGATGCCGTTCTCCAGCGCCGCCCGGCGCTCCTTCCGGAGCGCCTTGCGCTTGCGCGAGGCGAGCGTCTCCAGGAAGGCCTCGTGGTCGGCATAGCCGGCATTGAGGAAATGGAACTGCTGGTCGGTCC
>CALRRQ020000022.1:0-83891 GCA_943370615.1 Rhizobium sp. Q54 | reverse complement strand
CGGAGCCGCCGAACGTGCCGGCTCCGAAACTCAAGGCCGGCACGCGCAGGCCGGAAGCTCCCAGACGACGATATTCCATGATGGTGTCCTTTCGATTGTTGAAACGTTGGTGGGTGTGGTTCAGGACTTGGCCGGCGCCGCATCCAGGCCCCGCTGATCGCGGCGCATGGCGACGAGGGCGAGCCCGACGGCGGCGACGGGGAAAGTGGCGGCGACGATCGGCAGGTGGGCAAGGCCCGGGCCGTGTTCGATGGTAAGCCCGCCGACCCAGGCGCCGATCGCGTTGCCGAGGTTGAAGGCGGCAATGTTGAGGCTGGAGGCCAGCGCCTGCCCCATGCCCCTCGCCTTCTGCAAAATGCGCAGTTGCAGCGGCGCAACCGTGGCAAAGCCGGCGGCACCGAGCAGTCCGACCATGGCAGCAGCAGCGAACGGGTAACCGATCAGCATTTCCATGACGACCAGCACCACGCCGAGCCCGCCCAGCGAGAGGATCAGGGCGCGGTCGAGATTGCGGTCGGCCAGTCGTCCGCCGAGCAGGTTGCCGACGACCAGACCTGCCCCGAACAGCAGCAGGATCGGCGAGACGGCCGTTTCGGCAAAACCGCTGACCTCAGTGAGGATTGGCGCGATGAAGGTGAAGACGGCAAAGACCGCGGCGAAGCCGAGCACGGTCATGGCGAGACTGGTTACCACCGGTTCGCTGAACAGCACCGAGAGCGACGTTCCCTTCTCGGTCTTGTCGGCCGCGGCGTCTTCCTTCGGCAGGAAGATGGCGAGAACGGCAAAGGCAATGACCCCGACGACGGCAACCGCCCAGAAAGTCATGCGCCAGCCATATTCCTGGCCGAGCCAGGTGCCGAACGGCACGCCGGCGATGTTGGCGACCGTCAGCCCAGTGAACATGACGGCGATGGCGGAGGCGCGGCGGTCCTCGGCGACGAGGCTGGTCGCCACGACGGAGCCGACGCCGAAGAAGGTGCCGTGCGCCAGCGCCGTGATCAGGCGGGCGACCATCAGCGCTTCGAAGTTCGGGGCCAGCGCACAGGCTGCGTTGCCGATGGTGAAGACCACCATCAGCAGCAGAAGTATGGTGCGCGATTTCATACGGCCGGCGAAGGCGGTGAGGATCGGCGCACCGACGACCACACCGAGCGCATAGCCGGAGATCAGCAGGCCGGCCGTGGCGATCGAGATGCCGAGATCGCGGCCGACCTCGATCAGTAATCCCATGATGACGAATTCGGTGACGCCGATCCCGAAGGCGCCGGCGGTGAGAGCATAAAGGGCAAGGGGCATTGGGAGACATCCTCTATCTGGTGCCGTTGAGCTCTCCAGATAGACAGATGCGGTTCGGTGAAATAGCATGCCGACAAGAACAATATATGTGAACTGAAGTCACCGAATGGCCCGACAGGACGTCAATCGATCCGGCGAGATGGAAGTCTTCGTGCAGGTGGTGGAACGGGGCGGCTTTTCCGCCGCCGCCCGCGCCTGCCGCATGACGCCCTCGGCCGTCAGCAAACTGGTCGCGCGGCTGGAAACCCGGCTCGGCACGCGGCTGGTCAATCGCTCGACCCGCAAGCTGCTGCTGACGCCGGAAGGCCAGATCTTCTACGAGCGCTCGATGCGCATTCTGGCCGACATCGACGAGGCGGAAAAAAGTGCAGCCTCGCTCGACAATCCGCGCGGCCTGATCCGCATCAACACCAGCGCAGCCTATGGCACGCATATCCTCGCGCCGGTGCTCTCCCGCTTTCTGGAAGCCCATCCCGGCATATCCGTGGAAATCGTCCAGACCGACCAGGTGGTCGACCTTTTGGCGGAACGGGCGGACATCGCCATCCGCGCCGGGCCGATGGCGAGCTCCAGCCTGGTCGCCCGAAAGCTCGGCGAGACGGCGCTGATGATCGTCGCGTCGCCGGACTATCTGGCGCGCCACGGCGAGCCGCGGACCGCCGCCGACATGGAGCGCCATTGCCGCCTGGGCTTCGGTTATGTCCGGGCGCTGTCCGACTGGGACGTTCCGGAGGGCGACGCCATCGTTCCGGTGCCGGCGGTCGGCCGGGTCAGCGCCAGCGACGGCGAGGCGCTGCGTCACCTGGCGATCGGCGGCACGGGGCTGGCGCGGCTTGCCGCCTTCACCGTGCGCGAGGACATCGCGGCCGGCCGGCTGGTCCAGGTGCTCGATGACCCGCGCACCCGGGTCAGCGAAGCCTTTCACGCGGTCTATGTCGGCCAGGGCGGCCACCTGCCCGCCCGCATCCGGGTCATGCTCGATTTTCTCTCGGAGCACGGCCGGGTCTCGTGATCGCCAAAAACAGCCGGCCGACATTCGTTCCTGCCGTCACTCCGCCGCGGCCACGGCCAGCGCGTGGGTGGAGAGGCCCCAGTCGGGTTCGGAATACCATTCGTCCTCGGCCGAAACGCCCTTCCACCGCAGGCTCTGGACCGCACGCCAGTTGTCGGCGAAGGCGGCCCGAAGCCGCGTGTGGCAGGCCCAGTCCGACTGGGCGACGCCCTCGCCCCAGACGAAGGAGACGCCTTCGATGAAGCTGGCGGCGTAACCCGCCGCCTCCCGCCGCACCAGAAGGAATCCGGCCATGGCGGTATATTCGGGGCCCTTGCCGCCGCCCTCGAAGAGCGGCACGCCGAGGGGAAACAGCAGTCGGCCGCCCGGCTTCAGTCGCTCGATCCACGGATCGGCCGGCCGGTCGACGGCGAAGTTGACATAGACGATGTCGGCGTCTTCCTTCGGCCATTCCACCGCATTGCCGCGGATCACCTCGACATTGGCCCGGCCGGCGAGGCAGGTCCTTGCCCGCTCGGCAAGCGCCGCGTCGTATTCGATGGCGAGCACCCGGCCCTGCGGGCCGATGAGTTCCGCCAGGATGGCGGTATAGTAGCCCGTGCCGGCGCCGGCGTGCACGACCGTTTCTCCACGCTGCGGCGCCAGCGAATGAAGGGCGAGCGCATGCAGGGAGGGGCTGCCATTGTTGACGCCGCGCGGCACGTCAAGCGCCACCAGTACATCCTCGTAAAGGGTTGCCACATCGTGCGACGGCGCCTCGCGATAGCCGCCATGTTCCTGGATCAGCCAGGGCGGCGGTCCGAGAAAATCCTCGCGCCTGACCTGGGAAAAGGCTCGCGCCAGAGCGCCATCCTCAAGAACGCCCGCCTTCTGCAGCATGCGCACCGCATAGTGCCGACGCTGCTCCATCGTCGAACCGGCCAGCATGATCCGTCTCCATCTGCTCGGCCCCCGACGCAAATTTGCCGCGCGCACGCATCAAAAGCAATCAGGCATTGTTCACCCGAATGAATTTGCTCATTCGCAAGTCATCCGCTAACCCGCATGCCCAGATATTGATCAGGATGCGAGCATCATGAGCGACGAAATCGCCCCGGCAGTGAAGAACGAGGACAGTGCGCGCGGCTTCGCGTTCGCCTTTGCGGCCTATTTCATGTGGGGTTTCCTGCCGCTCTACCTGAAGCTCGTGGCCCATATCCCGCCGATGGAGGTCGTCGCCCATCGTGTCATCTGGTCGCTGCCGATCACCGCGGTGATCCTGCTGCTGCTCAAGCGCAGCGGAGACGTGTGGAAGGCGATCCGCACGCCGTCCATGCTTGCCATGGCGCTGGTGACGGCGAGCCTGGTGACGGTCAACTGGCTGGTCTATGTCTACGCGATCACGTCGGGCCATGCGCTTCAGGGCGCGCTCGGCTACTACATCAATCCGCTGATCTCGGTGCTGATCGGGGCCATTCTGCTCAAGGAGCGCATGATGCTGCCGCAGAAGGTCGCCATCCTCCTGGCGGCGATCGCGGTCGCCATCCTCACCTATGACGCGGGCGGCCTGCCGTGGATCTCGCTGGCGCTCGCGTTCAGCTGGGGCTTCTACGCCTTCTTCCGCAAGACCCTGCCGATCGGCCCCAATCAGGGCTTCTTCCTCGAGATCCTGATCCTTTCGGTACCGGCCTGCCTCTACATCCTATTCGTCGAATTGAACGGCACGGGTCACATGGTCAACGGCAATGGAGCAAGCGATGTCGGGCTGCTGATCTTCAGCGGCATCGCCACGGCCATTCCGCTGATGAGCTATGCCAATGGCGCGAAACTGCTCCGGCTGTCGACCATCGGCATGATGCAGTACATTGCCCCGACCATGGTCTTCATCACCGCCGTCTTCGTCTTCCACGAACCCTTCGGCCAGACCAAGTTCATCGCCTTCCTGTTCATCTGGGCCGGCCTGATCACCTATTCCTGGCCGATGATCCGAGACTACCGCAACCGCTGAGTGGCGGAGGACCGCGACGCATCGGCGAAACCGAGTGGAGACATGCGATGCAGATTGCGGACATAGCCTTCGGCACCACCGACTGGAGCACGGTCGAGGCGACCGAGCATAAGGGCGAGACGGGCGTGGCCACCTGGCGCACGCGCCATTTCGGCCCGATCCGGGTGCGGATGGTGGAATACACGCCCGGCTATCTGGCGGATCACTGGTGCGTCAAAGGGCATGTCCTGCTCTGCCTCGAGGGCGAACTGACGACCGAGCTTGCCGATGGTCGCGTCTTCGTGCTGAAGCCGGGCATGAGCTACCAGGTGGCGGACAACGCCGAACCCCACCGCTCCTCGACGGAAGTCGGCGCCAAGCTGTTCATCGTCGATTGACCGGCCCCGGCTTCAGAGCCGGGAAATGACCTCGTCGGCCCCGTCGAGGTCGACCACCGTTTCCAGCTTTTCGAGAATGGCCGGGACGATGTCGTCGATCTCGGCGATCACCATGGGCTGGACCCGATGGGCGGTGTGGATGAAGCCCTGCTCGCGCATGTGGCGCACCAGCTCCAGCATCGGGTCCCAGAAGCCGTTGACATTGGCGAAGACCATCGGCTTCTCGTGCCGGCCGAGCTGTGCCCAGGTCATGATCTCGACGATCTCCTCCAGCGTGCCGATCCCGCCCGGCAGGGTGACGAAGGCGTCGGCGCGTTCGAACATGGCATGCTTGCGCTCATGCATGTCCTTGGTGACGATCAGTTCGTCCAGCTGGCCGAGGGAATGGCGCGTGGCTTCCATGTCGACGAGGAATTCGGGGATGATGCCGGTCACCTGACCGCCGTTCGACAGAACGCCGCTGGCCACCGCTCCCATGATGCCCTTGGTGCCGCCACCATAGACGAGGCGCATGCCGTTCGCCGCGATGGAACGGCCGAGCGCGCGGCCGGCGGCCATGTAGCCGGGGTCGCGACCGGGCTGGGAACCGCAATAGACGCAGACGGATCGAATCGAGGATGCTTTTTCAGTCATGTCCGAAACATGACTATGGAGCGGCGGCGAGGTCAACAAAATTGACGGAAAGCTGTTCGCCACAATCCGGAATCCCTTGAGAACGCTTGTGAAAGCCGAAAGATAGGGCTAGCAATTTTGAAGAATATGGCGGCTTTCCCGCCCGGAGACTGACGATGATGAAAAACCGCGCCGTTTGGGTGGCCCTGTTGGTGCTCGGCGTTGCAACCCTGCTGATGGTGTTCTTCGTCCTGCCGCGCGTTTCGCCGGTCAAGGACGATGCCTCGCAGGCCGTCACCACCACGGCCGTCGATACGGCCAAGGAGGCCGCAGCCACGGCGGAAGCCACGGTCGCGGACGCCGCCAAGACGGCAGCGGAAAAGATGGACCGGCTGAAGGCCGAGGCGACCACCGCGCTGACGACCATGAAGGCGCTGTTTGCCGAAGGCCGCACGCCGGCGGCCGATGCCTTCGCCACCGCTAAGGCTGTCGCCAAGGCCGCCGTGTCGGCTCTTGCCGCCCTCGACATTCCGGCCGGGATCGACACAGCCCTCGACACCGCGATGAAGAAGGCCCGCGAGGACGCCTCGAAGGCCCTCGCCCTCATCGAGTCGCTGCCTGACGATCCGGCCAAGGCCGCAGGTCTCATCGCCGCCATCGAAAGCGCGCTGACCGGCACCGCGGCACCTCAGCCGACCCCCGCCGCTCCGGTCGCCACACCTGGCGAGGCGGCCGATGCCGGCCTGCCGCGCTTCGACGTGCTGCGCGTCGAGCCCGACGGCTCGACCGTAATCGCCGGCAATGCCGCTCCGGGTTCCAAGCTCGAGATCGTTTCCGGCGACAAGGTGATCGCCACGCTTGACGTCGACCCGACGGGCGATTTCGCCGCCGTGCTCGACCAGCCTCTGCCGCCGGGCGACCATAGCCTGCAGCTGAAGGCGACCGGCACGGACGGCAAGGCCGTGACTTCGGACGAGGTCGCGACCATTTCCGTTCCCACCGATCCGAACGGCAAGCTGCTGGCCATGGTTTCCAAGCCCGGTGAGGCTAGCCGCCTGATCACCCTTCCCGAAAGTGTCAATTCCGACGCCAAGCAGGAGCGCGTCGCCGCAAGCGAAGCCGCACCGGCCGCGAACGCACCGGCCACCACACCCGGCGATGCCGCAGCGCCGGCCGAGACCGCAACCCCTGCCACCACACCGTCCACGGCACCGGCCGGGACCGCGCCGGCCGCCCAGGCGCCTGAGATCCAGGTCACGGCCGTGGAGATCGAGGGCAACCGCATCTTCGTGGCCGGCAAGGCGCCGGCCGGCAGCAGCGTGCGCGGCTTTGCCGACGAGACGCTGATCGGCACCGTCGTCACCGATCCCAGCGGCCATTTCGTCGTCGACGGCGAGGTGCCGCTTTCCGTCGGCTCCCACGTGATCCGGGCGGAACTGCTCGACGCCAACGGCACGGTCGTCGTGCGTGCCTCCGTGCCGTTCGACCGTCCGGAGGGCGAGCAGGTATCCGTCGTCGCGCAGAGCAGCCAGACGGCGTCCGGTCAGGGCGGCGCCATGGTGCCGGTCGACCTCGCCGCCTTCGAAAAGCTGCGCGGTTCGCTCGGCCAGGCCTTTGCCCTGCTGCAGGGACTTTACGCCGACGGCAAGAAGCCGGCGCTGGAAGAACTCGCCGCCGCCCGGTCCGCCACCGAGATCGGTCTGAAATCGATCGCCGATTTCCGTCCCGCCGCCATCTCCGCCGTCCCGCTCGCCGATTTCGTCGCCGCCACCGCCGCGAAGGCCGGCAAGGCCCTGGCCGCGCTGCAGGCATTGCCGAACGACATCGATGCGGTCGGCGCGGAACTGCCGAAGATCGCCGCGCTGATCGAGGCCGTGCTTTCGCCGGTCGCCCCCTCGCCTGAGCCGGCCATGCCGCCGGCCGCAGCGGGGGGAACGGCGACGCCCGCTGCAACGCAGGACACGGCAGCGGCGCCCGCACCGGCCGAACCGAAGACGATCGAGCAGGCCCCGCTGACCGAGAGCCGCAACAGCGTGATCATCCGTCGTGGCGATACGCTGTGGCAGATCTCGCGCCGCGTCTACGGCCAGGGCGTGCGCTATACGACCATCTACCTCGCCAACTCCAACCAGATCCGCAATCCGGACCTGATCGAGCCCGGCCAGGTCTTCCAGGTGCCGAACGAAGCGCTGCCCAATGCCGAGGAAATCCACCGCAAGCGGCTGACCGGCAAGCCGGTGAACTGAGCAAACGGCGGGGACTTTCTCCGCCCGGACATTGCATTGGGCGGAACCACGCCTTATCTGCGAACCAGGCGGCGGCTCTCAAGGAGCCGCCGCCTTTTGCGCTAAAGAGGTTTTGAGGGGCGGACGGGATGGCGGACAACAAGAAGAAGACGGTTTCGGCGGACAGCAGCAATCCGCTCGGAACGCTGGTGAACCTCTGGCCCTATATGTGGCCGCGCGACCGGTTCGACCTGAAGATGCGGGTCGTCTGGGCGACGATCTTCCTTCTGGTGTCGAAGTTCGTGCTGATCCTCGTTCCCTATTTCTTCAAATGGGCGACCGACGCGCTGAACGGCAAGCTCGACATGGCGGGCATCCTGCCCACCTTCCTGCTGGGCGCCGTGGCGCTGGTCATCGTCTACAACCTCACCCGCATCGCTCAGGTCGGCCTCAACCAGCTGCGTGACGCGCTGTTTGCCAGCGTCGGCCAGTATGCCGTGCGCCAGCTTGCCTACCGCACCTTCGTGCACATGCACCGGCTGTCGCTGCGCTTCCACCTGGAGCGCAAGACCGGCGGGCTTTCGCGCATCATCGAGCGCGGCACCAAGGGCATCGAGACGATCGTCCGCTTCACCATCCTCAACTCGATCCCGACGCTGATCGAATTCCTGCTGACCGCGGCGATCTTCTGGTGGAGCTACGGCTTTTCCTATCTCGCCGTCACCGCCTTCACCGTCTGGGCCTATATCTGGTTCACCATCCGCGCCAGCGACTGGCGCATCGGCATCCGCCGGGCGATGAACGACAGCGACACCGACGCCAATACCAAGGCGATCGACTCGCTGCTCAACTTCGAGACCGTGAAGTATTTCGGCAATGAAGAGATGGAGGCCAAGCGCTTCGACCAGTCGATGGCGCGCTACGAGAAATCCGCCACCCAGGTCTGGACCTCGCTCGGCTGGCTGAACTTCGGACAGGGCGTCATCTTCGGCGTCGGCACCGCCGTCGTCATGGTGATGTCGGCGATTGCCGTGCAGCAGGGCCAGCAGACGATCGGCGACTTCGTCTTCGTCAATGCCATGCTGATGCAGCTTTCCTTCCCGCTCAACTTTATCGGCTTCGTCTACCGCGAAATCCGCCAGGGGCTGACCGACATCGAGCAGATGTTCGACCTCCTCGAAGTGGACGCCGAAGTCGTCGACAAGCCCGGCGCGACCGAGCTTTCGATCCGCCAGGGCGGCGCGATCGCCTTCAGGGACGTGCATTTCGCCTATGATCCGCAGCGCCCGATCCTCAAGGGTATCTCGTTCGAGGTGCCGGCCGGCAAGACGGTCGCCGTGGTCGGCCCGTCTGGCGCCGGCAAGTCGACGATCTCGCGGCTGCTCTACCGCTTCTACGACATCCAGCAGGGCTCGATCACCATCGACGGCCAGGATGTGCGCGACATCACCCAGAAGAGCCTTCGTTCGGCGATCGGCATGGTTCCGCAGGACACCGTGCTGTTCAACGACACCATCGCCTACAATATCCGCTACGGCCGTCCCTCCGCCAGCGATGCCGACATCGCCCAGGCGGCCGAAGTGGCGCAGATCGGCCACTTCATCACCGACCTGCCGGACGGATTCCAGACCAAGGTCGGCGAACGCGGGCTGAAGCTTTCGGGCGGCGAGAAGCAGCGCGTGGCGATCGCCCGCACCGTGCTGAAGGCGCCGCCGATCCTGATCCTCGACGAGGCGACCTCCGCGCTCGACACGACGACCGAGCAGGAAATCCAGGCAGCACTCGACGTGGTGTCGAAAAACCGTACGACGCTGGTCATCGCTCACCGGCTCTCGACCGTGGTGAATGCCGACGAGATCATCGTTCTCAAGGGCGGCGAGATCGCCGAGCGCGGGACCCATGCCGCCCTGCTGGAGAAGCAGGGCCTCTATGCGTCGATGTGGAACCGCCAGCGGGAAGCGACCCAGGCGGAAGAACATCTGCGGCAGGTCCGCGAGAGCGACGAACTCGGGGTGGTGGTGCGCAAGCCCCCGGCATCCTGAGGCGACCCGCCGTCGTCGCCGAGGGGAGCGCCCCTAGGCGGCGATGCAGATCCGGTTGCGGCCGTTGTTCTTGGCGAGATAGAGCGCGTCATCGGCGCGCTTGAGGGCCTCATCCAGCGCTTCGGCCTGCGGATCGAAGGGGGCAACGCCGATGCTGACTGTTCCGGCGACGGCCGAAAGGGCGGCATGGCGGCAACCGCGCTCGACGGCCGCGCGCATCTGATCGGCGATCTGCGACGCGTCGTCGAGGGTCGCGCCGATGAACAGGGCGTAGAACTCCTCGCCACCGGCACGGGCAATGACATTGCCCTCCCCGATCGTGTCTTCCAGAACGCCCGCGATCAGGCGCAAAGCCCGGTCGCCCTCGGCATGACCCAGCCGGTCGTTGATCAGCTTGAACTGGTCGACGTCGATGACGGCCACGGCGAGGTCCGGCACCGTGCCGGCGGTGGCCTCGACGACCTGGTCGGCGAGTTCGAAGAACTTGCGTCGGTTATAGGCGTTGGTCAGCGGATCGCGTTCGGCGGCCTCGATCAGCTGGGCCTCGAGTTTCTTGCGTTCGGTAATGTCGAGGATGGCACCGGCAATGCCGCGGGCGCGACCGTCGCCCCCCTGCATGGCCGCCTTGTGGAAGACGACATGGCGGCTTGCTCCGTCGGAATGTCGGACCTCGCTCTCGTAGACCTGGATCCCGCCGCGCATCAGCAATTCGTCGTCTGCCGCCTGGTAGCGGCTGGCCAGCGCCGGGGGCGCAACCTCGTAGACCGAGCGGCCGACCACGCCGTCCGGTGTCCGGCCGATGAAGGTGGCGAAGGCGGTATTGCAGCCGACATAGACGCCGTCTGCGTTCTTGAAGAAGATCGGGGCCGGCAGGTTGTCGATGCAGGCCTGCAGATAGTCGCGCTCGATGGCGAGATGACCGCGTTCCTCGAAGGTGGCGCGGACCCGCTCGAGCGCCCGCCGTGTGCGGGCCAGACAGACGACGATGTCCTCGCCCGAGGCCGGATCGACGACGTCGTCAGCGCCGAGCGCAATGGCGCGCTCGGTCCACCCGCCGCTCAGTCCTTCGGCGGCAATGACGATATAGGCATGCTCGCCCAGAGTACGGCGAAGCTCCCTCACCGCGCTGCCGAGCCGTTCGACCTCCACCGGTACGAAATAGGCGATCGGCCGTTCCGGAATGTCGATGGACGACGGCGCAGTCACGCCCTGCGCCGCCAGCAGTGCCGGTATCGGACGGCCATCGACGGCGAGCCAGAAGACCTCGCGGTCCTCCTTCGCACGGGCGTGCCGCATCGAACTCTGTTCAATACTGGACAACTGCTCTCCGGTTCCCTGGCGGCGAGATGGGTTCTTGCGGGGCGTGCCTGCAAGTTTTGACCTGCTATTTAAGGGAGTAAATGTTGACGGAAGGTGCATGGCGCCCCAACTACCAAAAATGATCGCGATGTGATGCCATTTGCCGCGTCCCTCGGTTTCGGCGCCGAAAGCATTGCCCCGGGCGCGCTTTCGGGGTAGTCAGCCACGTCGATCCTTTGCAGCGAAACGGGGTATTTCATGGATCTGTTCGAGAGTATCCGTAAGGCTATCGTGCCTGTGCACAAGGAGGGCTACCCTTTCGTCGCCATCTTCTTCGTGGCGTCCCTGATCCTCGGCTGGATATTCGAGCCGCTCTTCTGGATCGGCATGGTGCTGACCTTGTGGTGCGCCTATTTCTTCCGCGATCCGGAGCGGGTCACCCCGCAGGATGACGATCTCGTCGTCAGCCCGGCCGACGGCCGCGTCTCCGCCATCCAGATGACGGTCCCGCCGGAGGAACTGCATCTCGGCACCGAGCCGATGCTGCGCATCTCGATCTTCATGAACGTGTTCAACTGCCATGTGAACCGTTCGCCGGTGCGCGGCCGCATTTCCAACATCGTCTACCGCGAGGGCAGCTTCCTCAACGCGGAGCTGGACAAGGCGAGCGAAGAAAACGAGCGCAACGGCCTCGTCATCGAGACGACCCACGGCGAAATCGGCGTCGTGCAGATCGCCGGCCTCGTTGCGCGCCGCATCGTCTGCTGGGCCAATCCGAACGACCCGCTGGCCGCCGGCGAACGCTTCGGCCTCATCCGTTTCGGCTCGCGTCTCGACGTCTTCGTGCCCGTCGGCGCGGAACCGCGCGTCTCCATCGGCCAGACCGCCATCGCAGGAGAGACGGTGATCGCCGAGTTCGGCTCGGCCAAGGGACCCGTCGTCAGCCGTCGCAGCTGAGGAAGGAAGGACAAGCCGCATGCAGACGCCCAAGCCGCCGATCGAAGAGAACGTGCACAATGATCGCGCCCGTGGTCCTCGCCTTCGCGAGATCCCCTTGCGGTTGCTCGTGCCGAACCTCATCACGGTTCTGGCCATCTGCGCCGGCCTGACCGGCATCCGGCTCGCCTTCGAGAACCGCTACGAACTGGCGGTTGCGATGGTGCTGGCCGCGGCTTTCCTCGACGGCATCGACGGGCGCATCGCCCGGATGATGAAGGCGACGTCGAAATTCGGCGCGCAGATGGATTCGCTCGCCGACATCGTCAATTTCGGCGTGGCCCCCGCCCTCGTGCTCTATGTCTTCATCCTCGACCAGGCCCGGTCCTTCGGCTGGATCGCGGCGCTGATCTATGCGATCGCCGCGGGCCTGCGCCTTGCCCGCTTCAACGTCATGGCCGAGCGCGAGACCAAGGTTCCGTGGCAGTCGGAGTTCTTCGTCGGCGTGCCGGCCCCGGCCGGTGCCATGCTGGTGCTGCTGCCGGTCTATCTCGGCTTTCTCGGCGTGCCGCCGAGCGCACCCGTCGCCTTTGCCGGCGCCGTCTACACGATCCTGATCGCCTATCTGCTGGTCAGCCGACTGCCCGTATGGTCGGGCAAGTCGGAGACCAGCCGCATCCGCCGCGATCTGGCGATGCCGATGATTCTCGGCGTCGTGCTCTACGTGGCGCTGCTGATGAGCTTCACCTGGGAAGTGCTGTCGCTGACGGTGCTCGGCTATCTTCTGTCCCTGCCCTTCGGCGCCCGCTCCTGGCACCGCCGCTACGGCACGCTGACCATCGGCGAGGAAGCCCCGGAAAAGGGACTTTCCGAGATCGATCGGGGTCTCTGAGGCACGGTTTTCGCCGAGTCGCTGCCTTTTCCCGAAGAAAATCGATCTTTTCTCGCGAAACATGGCCGCTTTTGCTCAAAATTGATTTGCGTCATGGTTTGCGCCACGCTTTTGTCGTGATCTGCTCGAATAGAGCGAAAAACAAAAAACAAGAAATACCCAGGAAACACTTCAGGAGCACGACATGACCACCAAGGCCCCCGCCGAGGCGAAACCGGCGAACCAGAACCTCGATTCCCATTACAGGCCGCTCGGTCTCAAGGCAGTCATCGCCGCAGCGCTGATGCTGAAGCGCAAGCCGGCCAAGAAGGCCGTCGCCTGAGGTTCAGAACAGGCTCATCTGGCCACCGCCCGATGACTTCTTCTCCGGCTTGGCCACGACCAGGCTTTCCCCGACCGGGGCTTGCACCTCCGGTCCGGTATTCTTGACCTTGTTGACAAGGTCGGACACGGGCACCGCCTCGAAGAAATCCTCTTGCGCCGGCACCAAAAGATCGGCCACCTCGCGCGGCTCGCGAGTTTTACAGTCCAGCCAGCGCTCGAAATCCTCCGCCTTGATCACCACCGGCATGCGATCGTGAATGCGCCCGATCGTGCGATTGGAACCGACAGTCAGGATGGCACCGGTGTCGACCTCCGAGCCGTCGGCCGACGACCAGGTCTCCATCAGGCCGGCAAAGGCGACGATCTTGCCGTGGCGCGGCTTGATCCAGTAGGCCTGTGATTTCTCACCGCTCTCCTTGGAGGGGCGATGCCATTCATAGAAACCGGATGCGGGAACGAGCACGCGCCGATGCCGCATGGCGGCGCGGAACGAGGCCTTGCCGATCGCCGTCTCCGAGCGCGCATTGATCAGCAGCGGAAAATCATTCGGATCCTTGACCCAGCCGGGGATGAGGCCCCATCGGACGAGCATCGCCTTGCGGTCCGGCAGATTGCTTCCTGCCTCCGGGCGGTCTCCGCCTATGACGACCAGGATCGGTTGGGTCGGCGCGATATTGTAACGCGCCGGAAACCCTTCGAGCTCGAGCAGCCCGAGGAACTCCTGAACCTCTTCCGGTGTCGCCGTCAGTGAAAAACGTCCGCACATGGCAAATCCATCGCACTTGCCGCCGGACCGGTCAAGGCGATGGCGCGCGCTGCCGCGGCGCTTGCGAGCCCGGGAAAAACTGGCGATAGTCGAACCGTCGATTCTCCGCCGCGCCCCTGTGCACGTCGACAGCCCCCAGGAGATCCGCTTCATGCAGACCCGCCCTCGCCTTGCCTCTTCCGCCATCGTCGAACGCGAAGGCCGCTTCCTGCTCGTGCGCCGGCGCAATCCGCCGGCCGCCGATCTCTTCGCCTTTCCCGGCGGACGGGCCGAGCCCGGCGAGACGCCGGAGGAAACCGCAATCCGCGAACTGTTCGAGGAGACTGGGCTGGAGGGGCGCGAGGCGCGTCTCTTCGAAACGCTTGAACTCCTGCCCGAGGACGGCATGCCGGAAAGCCATTTCCTGCTCTCCGTCTTTCGCGTCGAGGCCGCGGCCGAAACGGTCGCGATCGCCGACGACGATGCGCTCGAGGCCGGCTGGTACCTGCCCGAGGAAATCGCCCGCCTGCCGGTTCCCGACAGCGTGCGCGCCTGCGTCGAAAGGCTGGTCAGGGGCGGCGAAGCGGGATAAACAGGGGTCCGGCGTTCGATCGCCGACGATTTTACCGCAGCGACGACAAGGCAGGGCATGCGCGCGACAGGATTTTCCGCCAAGGCTTTCTTCGTGGCTGCCGCCTTTGCCCTCGGTTCGCTGCCGGCCAGTGCCCAGGCGCCGCAGCCGCCCGCGACACCGGAAGCCACGCCCGAATCGACCGAGAAGCCCGCCCCTTACGACGACAAGCTCGCCCGCCTGTCGGAAATCATCGGTGCGGTGCATTATCTGCGCAATCTGTGCGACAAGGAAGGCGAGCCGGAGTGGCGCGAGGCCATGCAGAAGCTGGTCGATGCCGAGACAGGCGCGGAACCGAAACGGCGTGCCCGCATGGTCTCCGCCTACAATCGCGGATACCGCTCGTTCGCCTCGGTCTACACGACATGCACGGCATCGGCGATCGCCGCGGAAGGCTTCTACCGTAACGAAGGCGCAACACTCGCCGTCGAAATCGCCGCCCGCTATGGAAATTAACGATTAATTCACCTGTTTTGGTCTCGGGCCGTGTCGTTTTGACAAAAGGCTGATAGTGTCATTAACAGGTGAGTAAGGACTACGCTTCGGGGAATGACCATGGAACCGCGCCGCAACGAGATCGACGACATGATCGTGCATGAGAAGACGCAGGCCGCGCTGGAATACCAGAACGAAGCCTGGGCCGACGGCATCGCGGATGGCATCGAACCGGAGATCATTGCCGACGCGGCCTTCGCGCTGGCCATGCGGGAAACGATCCGCATCCATGGCGAAAACGGCGCCGAGGCGGTGCTCGAATCGCTGCGCAGCCGTTTGCTTGCCGGCGAATTTTCGCCCGAACGTCGTGTTCAGTAACAAGACCCAGAGGCACTGCAATGCATAGCAGGCTGAAGCCCTTGTGGCACGATCGCCTCGTGCGCCTCCTTTCTATTGCCCTGGCCGTCGGCCTGACGACAGCGCCCATGCGGCCAGCCCTGGCACTTTCCGACATCCCGCCCATTCCGGCACCCCAGCAGGACCCGACCGCGCCGCAGACGCCTGAGGAGGAGGAGAAGCTCGACGAGCTTCCCGATCCCGGCCTGACCGGCATTCCCGATCCGGATCCGCTGATCAAGAAGCCCGAGACGCAACAGCCTCCCGCCAATGCCGAGGCGGACGAGCCGCCGCCGGAGGTCATCTACGACATCACCAAGGCGCCCGAGCCGGTGCGGCGCCTTCGCGAACAGATGATCGAAGCGGCCGCCTCGGGCGACATCGAGCGGCTGCGGGCGCTGATGAATCCCGGTCCGAACCAGACCCAGATCCTGATGGAGACCAGCGAGGATACCGATCCGGTGGCAGCGCTCAAGCAGCTGTCGGGCGACGACGAGGGCGTCGAGATTCTCGCCATCCTGATCGACATTCTCTCCACCGGCTTCGTGCGCGTCGATGTCGGCACGCCGAACGAGACCTATGTCTGGCCGTATTTCGCCGAGAAGCCGCCTGCCATGCTGACGCCGCCGGAGAAGGTCGAGCTGCTGCGCATCGTCACGGCGGGCGATTTTGCCGAGATGGAAGAACTCGGCAACTACAACTTCTTCCGGCTCGGCATCACGCCGGACGGCAAGTGGAAGTTCTTCACCGCCGGCGACTAAGTTCCCTTCCTCCCTGTGCAGTTCGGCACAACTTTCGCCGTGGATCATTTGCCGGCGGATGGCGGGAATCGATTCCCTTTTGCGATGCGATGCTCTAACTCTCGGGCATCGACCAACCGGAAGGGAACGACGATGCCCGCAGCCTCCCTGCCCGACCGCGCACCGATCCAGCTATCCGGTGCCGACGCCGAGCATTTCCTGCACAATCTGGTGACCACCGACATCGCGGCGCTACCTCTGGGCGAGGCGTGGCCCGGTGCCCTTCTGACGCCGCAGGGCAAGATCCTGTTCGACTTTCTCGTCTGGCGCGACGGCGACGGTTTTGTGCTGGACACCGCCGCCGGCCAGCGCGAGGCGCTGATCAAGCGACTTTCCATGTACAAGCTCCGCGCCGCCGTCGAGATCGTGGCCGTCGAGCCGCAGGGCGTAACCGCCGCCTGGGGCGAGGATGCGGACGAAATCGGTCTCGTCGATCACCGATTCGCCGTTGCCGGCGTCCGTGTGACGCGCAAGCCGGGCGGCGGACAGGGTGAGGTCCCGCAGGGTTACGACGCCTTGCGGGTGCTTGCCGGCATCGCCGAATCCGGTCCGGACTTTGCCCTGCAGGACGCCTTTCCCCATGACGTCCTCTACGACCTGATGGGCGGCGTCTCCTTCAAGAAGGGCTGTTATGTCGGCCAGGAGGTGGTGTCGCGCATGCAGCATCGCGGCACGGCGCGGCGCCGGGTGGTCGTGGTGACCGCCGATACCGCCCTGCCCGCCACCGGCACGGAGCTACTGACCCGGGGCAAACCGATCGGCACGCTCGGCACCGTGGCCGGCAATCGCGGCCTGGCCATCGTCCGCATCGACCGCGCCGGCGAGGCCATCGCGTCCGCGACGCCGATCCTGGCCGGCGAGACCGCCGTCACGCTGTCGCTGCCGTTCTGGACCGGGCTTGCCTTTCCCACCAGCGCGGCCGAGGAGGGCTGAGCCATGGCCGAGGCCGCCGCATTGTCGGGGCGCGCCTGGCAGCGCATGCTGTCCGGACGGCGGCTCGACCTGCTCGATCCCTCGCCGCTCGACGTGGAGATTTCCGACATCGCCCACGGGCTGGCGCGTGTTGCAAGGTGGAACGGCCAGACGAAGGGTGACCACGCCTTTTCCGTCGCCCAGCACAGCCTGATGGTCGAAGACATTTTTCGCCGCATCAACCCGAAGGCGACCGCCGACGAATTGCAGATGGCCCTGCTGCATGACGGCCCGGAATATGTGATCGGCGACATGATCTCGCCGTTCAAGGCGGTGGTCGGCGGCGGCTACAAGCTGGTGGAGAAGCGCCTGGAGGCGGCTATCCACCTGCGCTTCGGCCTTCCGGCGCATCCGACCCGCGCGCTGAAGGACCAGATCAAGAAGGCCGACACCATTTCCGCCTATTTCGAAGCGACCGAACTTGCCGGCTTCGCCGAGGCCGAAGCCCGCAAATTCTTCGGCCAGCCGCGCGGCATTGCCCGCGACACCCTGTTGATCGCGCCGCTGCCGGCCTACCGGGCGCAGGCGCTATTCCTCGAGCGCTTCGAAGCGATCGAGGCGGCGCGTGCGGTGCGCCCGAAGGTGACTATATGAGCCTCATCGTCGTCTCCCCGCTCGCGCGTATCGCCGAACTCGCCGTCCGCCACAAGGCGCGCGAGATGATCACGCTGATGGCAGAGAAGCAGGATTTCCACCGCCCGGCGGTGATCTCGGCGGACCGGCATCTGAAGCTCGGTGTCAACGACATCACCTTTGCCGGCACCGGCGACCTGATCGCACCGCAGGAGCGGCATGTGCTCGAGATCATCGAGTTTGCCCGCGCGTGGGACCAGAGCGCACCGCTTCTCATCCATTGCTGGATGGGCGTTTCGCGTTCGCCGGCGGCCGCCCTCATTGCCAGTCTCGCCGTCGCGCCCGACGATGACGAGGATGCGCTGGCACGCAGGCTGCGGGCGGCATCGCCCTATGCCACCCCGAATTCCCGCCTCATCGAAATCGGCGACAACCTGCTTGGTAGAGGCGGACGGCTGACGGCCGCGGTCAAGGCCATCGGCCGCGGCGCGGATGCCGACGGCAATGCGCCCTTCGTCCTGCCGCTTCCCGAGGCGGTGATCGAATGAGCGGCCGGACCACGTCCGTCGAGATCGGCCTCAACGCGGCGATCGTCGCGGTCACCGGCGGCACCCCGCGCATCCTCGTGGTCAGCGATCCGACCAGCACACTCGAAAGCCTTCCCTTCGGCCCTTTCGATCCCGTCCGGCACCGGACGATGGAAATGTCGCTGCGCACCACCGTCACCGCGCAGACCGAACTGCACATGGGCTATATCGAACAGCTCTACACCTTCGGCGACCGGGGCCGGTACAAGATGGCCGGAGATGTCGGACCGCATGTCGTGTCGGTCGGCTATCTGGCGCTGACCCGCATGGATCCCGCCCGCGAGGCGAGCCTCAACTCCGCGGGCGTGCATTGGCGCGACTGGTACGGCTACCTGCCCTGGGAGGACTGGCGACACGGCCGGCCCGCGGTAATCGACCGGGTGATCCTGCCGGCTCTTGCGCAATGGGCGGAAGAGGATCCGAGCGAGGACAAGGCGGAGATGCGGCCGTCGCGCCGTTCGCGGCTGAAGCTCGCCTTCGGGCTTGACGATTTTCCCTTCGACGAGGAGCGGGTTCTCGAACGCTACGAGCTGCTTTACGAGGCTGGACTGGTGGAGGAAGCCGTGCTCGACGGCCGGGTCGCGTCTCGGCGCGTGTCGCAGCCGATCGGCATTGCCATGCTGTTCGACCACCGCCGCATCGCCGCCACCGCGCTCGCACGCCTTCGCGGCAAGATCAAGTATCGTCCGGTGGTCTTCGAACTGATGGCACCGGAATTCACGCTGACGGAGCTGCAGGCGACGGTCGAGGCGATCTCCGGGCGGCACCTCCACAAGCAGAACTTCCGGCGCCTGGTCGAGGGCGCCGAACTGGTGGAACCGACCGGCGAAATGCTCGCGACCGGGGGCCGGCCGGCCGCACTTTTCCGCTTCCGCCGCCAGATTCTCGAGGAGCGTCCAGCGCCCGGCCTCAAGCTCGGCGGTCGGTGAGAGAGCTTCCGCCCGAGCGGGCAATGAGGCCCGCTGCGGTTGACCCTGCGGTCTCCTGCCCCATCTAGCCCCTTTACGCAGCCGCAAGTGAAGGAGTGAACCGCAGAATGGATCAAGCCAGCGAAGTCATCATCGCCACCCGCACGGCCCTCAGCCAGGCGAGCGCGCTTGCGGTGCAGTATTCCTTCTCGATCATCGGCGCCCTGTTGCTCCTGACCATCGGCTGGACGCTCGCCTCGCTGCTCAGCCGGTGGGCACACGAGGGCCTGCTGCGTGTCAGAGGCATAGACGAGACGCTGGCCCGCTTCTTCGCCAATGTCATCCGCTACGCCGCGCTGTTGCTGGTCTTCGTCACCGTGCTCGGGCAATTCGGCGTGCAGACCGCCTCGATCATCGCCGCGCTCGGCGCCGCCGGCCTCGCCATCGGTCTTGCCCTGCAGGGAACGTTGCAGAACATCGCCGCCGGCATCATGCTGCTGGTGCTTCGCCCGTTCCGGGTCGGCGAATATATCGAGACGGGCAATATCTCCGGGACGGTGCGCGAGATCGGCCTGTTCGCTACCGAACTCAAGACACCCGACGGGCTCTACCGGCTGGCGCCGAACTCGATCCTGTGGAATGTGCCGATCACCAATTTCAGCCGCGAGATCACGCGCCGCTTCGAGCTGAAGGTCGGTATCGGCTATGACGACGACATCGATCTCGCCCAGCGCCTGATGCGCGAAGTGGCGGAGAAGGACAAGCGCGTGCTGAAAAGCCCGCCGGTCGACACCTTCGTCAACGAACTGGCCGACAGCGCAGTGGTGCTGACGCTGTGGTACTGGACGAACGCCGCCGACTTCTGGCCGACCTCGCGCCAGATGATCAAGTCCGTCAAGCAGGCCTTCGACGAGAACGGGATCTCCATCCCGTTCCCGCAGGTGACCTACAATGCCCGCTTGCCGGGGCTTGCGATCGCCGACGCAGCCGGCGAAAGGGAAGACGCCTGAACGCAGTCACCGGGACGGCCGGAGGCCGCGTCAGAGCGACAGCCTGGTTGCCGAGGTCTCTCCGTCGTCGCCTTCGCTGCTGCCGGCATAGGCCGAATAGGCGGCGATCACCTGCTTCATCTCTTCCAGCACGTCGAACAGGCTGACGGTATCGTCGTCCTCGTCGAAAGCGTCATCGGCCGGCGGAGGCGGCGGGCCTTCCGGCCGCAGTTGCTCCATCGCATCGACGAACTGGGATTGCGTCAGGGATCCGGTGCCCTCGCCGTCGAGCTCGGCGAAGAGCGACGTGGCCTCCTCCTCGCTCATGTCCTCGGGACGGGCGGCGACGAATTCGGCTTCGGTGACCTTTCCGTCGCCGTCGGTATCGATCTTGGCAAACAGGTCGGCGGCGGAGGGGCGGTCATCCGCCCCGGTATCGGCCGCGCCGCCCGCATTGGCGAGCAGCATGGCCATCACGCCGCCGGCCACCTGGGAGGCGACACCGTTTGCGGCGTTTTCATTTTCGACCGTCGGATCCTGGGTGCGCGGCGAGCCGGAGGACTTTTCCGCGGCGGCCAGTTCTTCGGCACTAATGATGCCGTCACCATTGGTATCGAGACCGGAAAGCGATGTGGAGTACAGAGAACCGCCGCTCAGCGACGAAGAAATACTGGTCATACAAATCCCCGTAAGTATCGGCTGAAAGTGCCTGTATCCGCAGTACGCTATACTCTTCCGACGGGATAACTCCGGGCTACGGGATTCGCGGTAAAGGGTCAAAAACCAATAATAATCTACAATAAGTAGTTTGCGTCGCTTCTAACATACGTCAATTGCTTGAAGTCATGGAACTTCTCGTTCGCGGTGTGACGAAAGACACCGCGATACAGGTCTATCCACCGAGACAAAAGAACTGATTTTTGTCAGCCGATTTCCACATCCAGGCCGATGTCGAGGGTCGGCGCGGCCATGGTGACCTTGGAGGTGGAGATGTAATCGACACCCGATTCGGCAATCGCGCGGATCGTCTGGATGTTCACATTACCGGATGCTTCCAGCATCACGCGACCGACGGCCGACGGATATTCGGCGCCGGAGAGCCCGTGGTGCTGCCGGTTGATGTCGACCGCTTCGCGCAACAGGTCGGGGCCCATATTGTCGAGCAGGATGGCGTCCGGCCGCGCGCCCAGCGCCTCGCGCATCTGGCCGAGAGTATCGACCTCGACCTCGATCTTCACCAGATGCCCGGCATAGGCGCGGGCCGCCTCGATGGCAGCAGCGACGCCGCCGGCAACCGCGATATGGTTGTCCTTGATGAGGATGGCATCGTCCAGGCCGAAGCGGTGGTTGGAACCGCCGCCCAGGCGAACGGCGTATTTCTCCACCGCCCTGAGACCCGGCAGGGTCTTGCGCGTGCAGGTGACGCGGGCATGGGTGTGGGCGATCTCGGCGGCGAAACGCGCCGTATAGGTCGCGACGCCCGAGAGGTGCATCAGGAAGTTCAGCGCGACCCGTTCGGCCGAGAGGATGGAACGCGCCGGGCCTTCGACGCGGATCAGCGCATCGCCGGGCTTCACCCGATCGCCGTCCGCGACCTTCGCCTCGAAGACGACCTGGGGATCGACGAGCCGGAAGGCGGCGCGCGCCAGCTCGATGCCGGCGATCACGCCGTCCTCGCGGCTGTTGAGCGCGGCCCGGGCCGTCTTTTCCGGCCCGATGGTCGCATAGGTCGTGATGTCGCCGGCGCGGCCGAGATCCTCGATGAGCGCCGCCCGCACCTGGTCCTCGACCATCAGCGGTAGCAATACGGGGCGAAGGGGCTCGGTCATCGGATATTACCTCTGTCTTGGATCAGCCGGCGATTTCGGCGGCGATGCGTTCGGCATCCTTGAGCGTCATGAAGGTGCGTTGGCGCAGGACCTCGACCGGTTCCGGGAAATCGGAACGGTAGTGCCCTCCTCGGCTCTCCTCGCGCTTGAGCGCCGCGGTGGCGATGAGCTTGGCGGCGGTCGCCATATTGGAGAAGCGCACGCGCTTGTTGATGCCCTCGAGGCGCACGATCTGGCGGATCAGGTCCTTCAGGCCCTCGGCCTCGCGGATGACGCCGGCATGGGCCGACATCTCGCGGCGCAGCGCCTTCAACTCGGCGCTGTCCTCCAGCGTCACCAGCTCGTCGTTCTCGCCGGCATCCTTCGGCCATTCATAGAGCGAGGATTCCGGCAGCATGCCCTTGATGCTCTCGGCGATGCGGGCGGCAAACACGACCGCCTCCAGCAGTGAATTGGAAGCCAGACGGTTGGCGCCATGCACTCCGGTGGAGGTCACCTCGCCTGCCGCCCAAAGCCCGTCGACGGTGGTCTTGCCGTCGGCATCCACCAGCACGCCGCCCATGTGGTAATGCACGGCCGGCACAACCGGGATGGGCTGGGTCACGGGATCGATGCCGGCCGCCTTGCACGAGGCGTAGACCGTCGGGAAAAGATCGGGGAAATGCGCGCCGACCGCCCTGGTGCAATCGAGGAAGGCGCCGCGGCCGGCCTTCACCTCGGCAAAGACGCCACGCGCGACGATGTCACGCGGCGCAAGCTCGGCATCGGCATGCAGGTCCGTCATGAAACGATGCCCGGCACTGTTGATCAGGATCGCACCATCGCCGCGCAGCGCCTCGGTCGCCAGCGGCGCCGGGTCCTGGCCGATGTCGATGGCGGTCGGGTGGAACTGGACGAATTCGGGATCGGCGATCATCGCACCGGCTTTGGCCGCCATGCCGACACCGGCGCCGCGCGCTTCGGCCGGATTGGTGGTCACCTGGTAGAGATGGCCGATGCCGCCTGAGCAGAGAACCACGGCGCGGGCCGGAAAGGCGACGCGGGTCTTCGACTGGCCGGCATCCGGACGGGCGACGACGCCGGAAACGAAGCGACCCTCGGCCACCAGTTCCTCGACGACATAACCTTCCATCACGCGGATCGACGGCGTCTTGCGCACGGTGGCGATCAGCGCCTCCATGATGGCGCGGCCGGCCTGGTCGCCCTTGACGCGGACGATGCGGCGCTCGGAATGGGCCGCCTCGCGCGACAGCAGCAGATGGCCTTCGAGGTCGCGGTCGAAGGGCACGCCATAGGCGAGCAGGTCGCGGATGCGGTCCGGGCCTTCCGAGATCATCAGGCGGGCGATGCGTTCGTCGACGATGCCGGCACCGGCCGCGAGCGTGTCGGCAAGGTGCTTTTCGAATGTGTCGCCGGGGCTCATCGCCGCGGCGATGCCGCCCTGCGCCCAGGCCGAGGACGCCCCCTGCCCGATCGGGGCTGCGGCAAGCACGGTGACCGGACGGGGGCTGAGCTTCAGGGCGCAGAACAGCCCCGCCAGGCCGCCGCCGATGATGACGATGTCGTCGACGCCCTGCCAGGATTGCGGGCGCATGGATTCAAGCTTCGTGGACATTCAGGCAATCTCCGCCGGCGAGACGCCGGTCCTCGTCAATTCTTCAAATTGATCATGCGCTCGACCGCGAGGCGCGCCCGACCGGCGATCGCCGGATCGACCACGACCTCCTCCGTCATGAAGAGCAGGCTGTCGAGGATCTTCGGCAGGGTGATGCGCTTCATGTGCGGACAGAGATTGCACGGCTTGACGAAGTCGACGTCGGGCACTTCCGCCTGGATGTTGGAGGCCATGGAGCATTCGGTCACCAGCAGCACACGGCCCGGGCGCTTCGTCTTAACATAGTCGATCATGCCCGAGGTCGAGCCGGCATAGTCCGAGACCGCCAGAACGCTCGGATGGCATTCCGGATGGGCGACGATCTCGATCGACGGATCGGCCGCCTTGTATTCCATCAGTTCGTCGGCGGTGAAGCGCTCATGCACCTCGCAATGGCCCTGCCAGGTGAGGATCTTCTTGCTTGTCTGCTTGGCGACGTTCATCGCCAGATATTCGTCGGGAATGCAGAGCACGGTGTCCGACTCGAAGCTGTTGACGACGGCAACCGCATTCGACGAGGTGCAGCAGATGTCTGTCTCGGCCTTCACGTCGGCCGAGGTGTTGACATAGGTGACGACCGGCACGCCCGGATAGCGCGCCTTCAGCGCCCGCACATCGGCGCCGGTGATCGATTCCGACAGCGAGCAGCCGGCCCGGCCGTCGGGGATCAGCACGGTCTTCTGCGGATTGAGCAGCTTGGAGGTCTCGGCCATGAAATGCACGCCGCACTGGACGATGATCTCGGCATCGACCCGCGTCGCGTCGCGGGCGAGCTGTAGCGAATCGCCCTTGATGTCGGCGACGCAGTGGAAGATCTCCGGCGTCTGGTAATTGTGCGCGAGGATGACCGCGCCGCGTTCCTTCTTGATGCGGTTGATGGCGTGGATATAGGGCGCGAAGACCGGCCATTCGATCGCCGGGATGAAGGCCTTGACCCGCTCGTAGAGATGCTCGGTTTCCTTTGCCACGGCCGGGGTGAAGGACAGATCGGGCCGTTCCAGAACGCCGAAACGCTCCGCCGCCGTCTGCGATTGGCGCATCTGGGCAAGATTGCCGGTCCCTGAGATACGTGCCATGCCGAACCCTCTCTCCAGTTGGCAACCTACTTATGCTCAAATTGAGCAAAAATAGGATCAAAGAAAACCGGCCAGAGCCGGTGACGTTGATTTAGAAAGTTTTATGACGGTTTGCAAGGGCGATAAATAGCCATGCCGGCCGGTTCTGCCTGTTTGGTGACCATGCTCTCTTTCAGGATCGGCGAAAACAGGTAGTGTCGCACAATACGCGGCACGCCGCCGAGAGGTCCCATGCTTGAACTTCTAGCGCTCATTCTAATCGTCATCCTGTTCGTCAACAATCGCACCGCCTTCAAGCGGATCGACGAGATGGAGAAGCATATCGCCATGCTGTCGGAGCGGGTCGGACGCCTGGCATCGTCCGGCGTGGCCGCACCGGCGACTGAGCCGGCGGAGAGCGAAGCGACCGAGCAGATGGCGATCACCGAAACGCCTGCCCCCACGCAGGACGTACCGGCTGAAGCGATGGCGGACGCCGGCGCCGAAGGTCAAGCGACGTCAGAAGCCCCGGCCGAGGAAGCCTCCTTGCAGCCTCCGGCATCCACGTCCGCTCCGGCACCAGCCGGGCGGAGCGAAAGCCTGGAAAACTATCTCGGCGCGCGCTGGGCCGTCTGGGCCGGCGGTCTGGCGCTCGCGCTCGGTGGACTGTTCCTCGTGCGGTATTCGATCGAAAGCGGCCTGCTCGGTCCCGAGGTCCGCCTCTCGATCGCCGCCCTTTTCGGCCTGCTGCTCGTGGCCGGCGGCGAGATCGTCCGGCGCAAGGCCCTGCCCCAAGCGGCGGCGCTCTACGACAATGCCATGATCCCCGGGATCCTGACGGCGGCCGGTACCCTGTCCCTTTTCGGCGCGATCTATGCCGCGCACGGGATCTACGAATTCATCGGACCGACGCTGACCTTCCTGCTGCTGGCGCTCGTCGCCTTCGCCACGCTCGGCCTGTCGCTGCTGCACGGCCAGGCACTCGCCGGCCTGGGGCTCGCCGCGTCGCTCGCCACGCCAGCGCTGGTGCCCAGCACCTCGCCGAGCCCATGGACGCTGTTTTCCTTCCTCACCGTCTCGCTCGTCGCCACGGCAGCCGCGTCGCGGTTGAGATCCTGGCGCGTGGTGCCGGTGCTCGCCAATGCCGGGCTCGGGCTCTGGGCGATCGTCTACATCCTGTTCAGCGACGGGGTCGGACTGGCGCCGGTGACGCTGGCGCTGATCGCGCTTGTCGCCACGGCGCTGCTGGTCTGGCCGGCCGGAGCCTTCGAAGAGGATCGGGCGGCAGACCCGCTCAGTTGGCGGAGCCTCGGGCGCGCCTTCATCCGCAAGCCGGCCGGGCTGTGGCTGTCGGTCTCGCTGGCAGTGTTCTTCCCCGCCCTTGCCATCGTCGCTGTCGGCGTGGCGGCGGATCTCAATCCGCTGTTTGCCATGGCGGCCCTGATCGCCACACTTGCGGCCGCCGGTGCTGCCCGTCGGGGCGCTGCCTGGCCAGCCATCATGGCTGCGGCCGGCGCCTTTGTCGGTCTTGGCCTCAACGCCGCCACCACCATGGACCTCGTCCCCGGCTTCGACACCGGCCTTGGCGGCGATACGCCGCTTCCAGGCCTGGACGGTCAGTCGATGGCGATCACCCTTGGCCTCGGCGCCGTCTTCCTGCTGTGCGGCCTTGCCTTCATCCGCCGCCGCGGTGCTTCCGATGCCGTGCTATCCACCTTCTGGGCCGCGCTTGCTGCAACCGTGCCGGTCACGACCGCCACGATCAGCTTCGTGCAATACGGCGTCTACGCGCGGGACTGGACGCATGGACTCTATGGTCTTGCGCTCGGCTTCGTGCTGCTGGGCGCGACCGAGTTCTTCTCGCGCGCCGGGCTCGCCACGACCCTGCGCCGCGGGCTCGACCTGCTGATCGCCGGCTCGTTTGCCGCCTTCGCCTTCAGCCTGCACATGCTGACCGACGGCATCGTCACCACCATCCTTCTGCCGATCCTCGGCTTCGCCTACCTGATGGCCAATCGCCTGCGGCCGTGGAGCGGGCTGCCCTGGATGATGGTTGCCGCCCTTGTCTGCGTTCTCGCGAGGATCGCGATCGACCCGACGCTGGTCGGGCCGGAACATCTCGGCACGACGCCGCTGTTCAATGCGCTTCTGCCCGGCTACGGCATCCCGGCCATCCTAGCGATCCTCTCGGCCTATGAATTGCGCAACTGGCCGGGTTTTCGCGTGCGCAACGCCTTGCAGGGGCTCGCCAGCCTTCTCGGGCTACTGGCGGTCGCCATCCTCATCCGCCACGCGATGAACGGTGGCGTGCTCGACGAGCGCGTGCCGACGCTCGGCGAACAGTCGATCTACACGCTGCTGATCACCGGGCTCTCCGGCATCCTGATGACCCTCGACTTCAAGTCGCCAAGCCCGGTCTTCCGCTATGGCTCGATGGTCGCCGGCGTGCTGTCGATGGCCAATGTGCTGATATTGCATCTTTTTGCGCTCAACCCGTTCTTCACCGGCGAAAGCACGGGTGCCTGGCCGCTCGTCAATCTGTTGCTGATCGGCTACCTGCTGCCCGGCCTCGCCTATGCGGGCCTCGCCTTGTATGCCCGCGACAAGCGCCCGCTTCCCTATGTGATGGCGCTGGCCGTCAGTGGCGCGGTGCTCGGCTTTGGCTGGGTGACGCTCTCGGTGCGGCGCGTCTGGCACGGGGAGTTCATCGCGTCCTGGAAGGGCTTCGAGCAGGCCGAGACCTATACCTATTCGGTCGCCTGGCTCGCCATCGGCGTCGGCCTTCTGGCGCTCGGGACAAAATTCGATGCCCGCAGTCTGAGGCTCGCCTCCGCCGTTCTGGTGTTCATCTCCGTCGGCAAGGCCTTCCTGATCGACATGAGCCATCTCGAGGGCGTCCTCAGGGCGCTTTCCTTCATCGGCCTCGGCGTGGTGCTGATCGGCATCGGGCTCTTCTACCAGAAGATCCTCACCGGCCGGAAAGCACGGCCGGCCGCCACAGTGGCGGAGGAAAACGGCTGAAGGCGGTTGCCATGGCCGGGCGCGGTCCCGTAGATGGACACCGCTTCCCTTTGCCAATCTGGACCTGCGATGACGAACGGCCTTAGCGAAATCGCCTTTGCCCCGCACGAGGCGCTGGCCCGCGATCTCCTCGCCCACGCCGTGCCGGGCGACGACGGCTCGCACGATCTTGCCCATATCCACCGCGTCTTCCGCAATGCCATGCGTATCCACGCGTCAGAGGGCGGCAGTGGCCGCGTGCTGGCGGCGGCCGTGCTGTTGCACGACTGCGTGGCCGTCGAGAAGAGTTCGCCGCTGAGATCCCAGGCCTCGCGGCTTGCGGCGGACAAGGCCAGCGATATTCTGGCCGGTCTCGGCTGGGACGCAGACGAAATCGCCGCCGTCGCCCATGCGATCACCACGCACAGCTTCTCCGCCGCGCTGGCGCCCGAGACGATTGAAGCGAAGATCCTGCAGGATGCGGACCGCTTGGACGCAATCGGCATGGTGGGCGCGGCCCGCTGCTTCTACACCGCCGGGCGCATGGGTTCGGCGCTCTACGATCCGGCCGATCCTCTGGCCGAACATAGGGCCCTCGACGACCGCGCCTTCGCCATCGACCATTTCGCCGCCAAGCTGTTCAAGCTGTCCGACAATTTCCAGACCGAGGCGGGCCGCCTGATGGCCCGCGAGCGCCACGACCGGCTGAAGACGGTCCTGGCGCAGTTCATCGACGAGATCTGAGGTCCAAGAAAATGCACGTCACCGAACTCAACATCTATCCCTTGAAGAGCGGCCGCGGCATTGCCCTGCCCGCCGCCCGCGTCGACGCCCTCGGGCTTGCCGGTGACCGGCGGATGATGCTGACCGACCCGTCGGGACATTTCATCACCCAGCGGGAAATGCCGGCGCTGGCGACGCTGACCGCCCTGCCCCAGTCGTCGCACCTGCAGCTGTCGCTGGCCGACGGCCGCGAGATGATGGTGGCGCCGCCGCATCCGGAGCGCCGCATGGACGTCGCCGTGTGGAAGTCGATCGTCAGTGCGGCGGTCGCCGAAGACAGCGTCAACAGCCGGCTGTCGGAATGGTTCGGCCGCGAGGTGAAGCTGGTGTTCTTCGACGGCGGGGCCAGACGCACCGCGACCAGGGACTGGGCGGGGCCCGACAGCCCGGTGAGCTTCGCCGACGGATACCAGGTGCTCGTCACCACGACCGGATCGCTCTCGGCCCTCAATGCGGACATGGCCGCCCACGGGGAAGGATCGGTCGGCATGGAGCGCTTCCGGCCGAACGTCGTGGTGGATTGCGACGAAGCCTGGGCCGAGGACAGCTGGGCGGCGATCGAGATCGGCGGCATCCGCTTCGATCTGGTCAAGCCCTGCGCGCGCTGCATCATGACCACGCAGGACCAGCAGACCGGATCGCGCGAGGGCGCCAATCCGATGCCGGCGATGGGCCGCATCCGCATGTCCGCCGACCGCCGTGTGCCGGGTCCGCTGTTCGGCTGGAACGCCGTGCCACGCGGCGAGGGTCAGCTTGCCGTCGGCGATGCCGTTCGCGTGATCGAACGCAGACCGGAAGGCTGGGCGATCAAGAGACGGTGAAGCACGCCGCTGTCGGCCTCGAAGAATGTCACGATTGGAATAGTCTCATGCGTGACCTATAGTTTATTGCGGGTTATTTCTTCTTGGGATTCACCCATTCTTTACCGTCTCTACTCATAGTCGGATGATCGACATTTGATCCGTCATGAACA
Organism: Rhizobium sp. Q54; assembly: GCA_943370615.1. Classification (GTDB taxonomy): domain Bacteria; phylum Pseudomonadota; class Alphaproteobacteria; order Rhizobiales; family Rhizobiaceae; genus Allorhizobium. The sequence goes on along the minus strand of CALRRQ020000022.1, from coordinate 54,559 downwards.
GACGGCGGGACTTTTCGTCCCGAGTCGAGTTTGTATATTTTCATCCATTTGAGCCAGTCCATGACCAGTATCATGACGAATGCGTCGGCCATTGCCGCCCTCGACACATTGCGGTCCATCGGCAGCCAGCTCGATAAGACCCAGTCCCGGATTTCCAGTGGCTACAAGGTCGACACCGCGTCGGACAATGCGGCCTATTGGTCGATCGCCACGACCATGCGCTCGGACAACAAGGCCCTTTCCGCCGTCGAAGACGCGCTTGCCATGAGCGCCGCCAAGGTGGACACGGCCTATACCGGCATGGACGCCGCCATAGAGGTCATCGACGAGATCAAGGCGAAATTCGTCGCGGCGAGAGAGCCCGGCATCGACAAGGACAAGATCGCCGCCGAAGTCGATGAACTCAAGAACCAGCTTGTCAGCATCGCTACCTCGGCGAGTTTCAACGGGCAGAACTGGCTCTATCTCGAAACCGCGCAGGACGAGACCAATGCAGTCGACAAGGAACTGGTCGGTTCCTTCGTGCGTGCGGCCGACGGCACCGTCGCGATCGAAACCATCAAGGTGAACTACCGCGACGAGACTTCCGTGGCCGAGCCATCCGACAGCCTGGCCCTGTTCGACTTCACTTCCGCGCATATCGGCGACCTGGGAATCCTGACCAGCCCCGATTTCGCCTGGGATGCCGGGATGACGACCGGGTGGGTGCTGTTCAAATCGCCGAGCCCGCTGGTCGGCGGCTATCCGTCCGTCACGGAGATGGCCCTGTCGTCGTCGACGACCGATACCGAACTGGAGGAAATGATCTCGGTCATTGATTCCGTCCTGCAATACACGATCGACACGGCAGCGACCTATGGCGCGCTCAGTTCGCGGATCACCATGCAGAGCGAATTCGTCGCCGACCTCAGCGATACGATAGACAGCGGCGTCGGTCGCCTCGTCGATGCGGACATGAACGAGGAATCGACCCGCCTCAAGGCTCTGCAGACGCAACAGCAACTCGGCATCCAGTCGCTGTCGATCGCCAATTCCAATTCGCAGACTATCCTTTCGCTGTTCCAATAAGTCAGCCGACAGATTTATCCGCCACAAAGACCCAGATTTATTTCGCCTTCATAGAATAAAATTGAATACAGCCTCGTCGACCGACTTGACCTCCACAAAATCATTCTCCGTCGAACGCAACACTGCCAAACTAAATCTCTCCTTAAAACTTCATTTACGGAATTATTCTAGCCTGTCGCTGCGCGACACTTTGCCATGATCGGCACCGGTCTCCGGAAGCGCATTGATTACAGACCTCATTTGAGACACAGCCATGGTCAGCATCAAAACCAATGGGGCCGCGATCGCGGCGCTGGACACACTCCGTTCGATCAGCTCGCAACTCGGGACAACCCAGTCGCGCGTTTCGAGCGGCTACCGCGTCGAGACCGCATCCGACAATGCCGCCTATTGGTCGATCGCCACGACGATGCGGTCGGACAACAAGGCGCTTGGCGCCGTGGAAGACGCGATCGCGCTCGGCACCGCCAAGGTCGACACCGCCTATACAGGCATGCAGTCGGCCATCGAGATCGTCGACGAGATCAAGGCCAAGCTGGTGGCGGCGCGCGAGCCGGGCGTCGACAAGGAAAAAATCGACAAGGAGATCACCGAACTCAAGAGCCAGATCCGCTCGGTGGTCGAATCCTCGAGCTTCAGCGGCGAGAACTGGCTCTATCGCAATGAGACCGGCGCCGCGCCGGATGCCGAAATGGTCTCCGGCTTCACCCGGGCGGCCGACGGTACGGTCGCGGTACAGACCACCGTGTTCGACGTCGATTCGGCGGTCCTGATCGGCGACGAGGCCGATTTCAACGGCATGCTGACCATGCGCGTGACGGTCGACCAGCCTCTCGGCGCCGGCACGACGCCGGTCGACTACTTCCTGATCGAGTCCGCAGCAGGCTCGGCCGGCAACGAGATCACCTTGACCTCGGCCACCTCCGACGAACAGGTCGAGGGCATGATCATGGCCGTCGACGAATACCTGATGATGATGACCGACGTCGCCGCGACACTCGGCGCCACGCAGAGCCGGCTCGAACTGCAGAGCGAGTTCGTCGCCGACCTCAGCGATACGATCGACAGCGGCGTCGGCCGTCTGGTCGATGCCGACATGAACGAGGAATCAACGCTGCTCAAGGCGCTGCAGACCCAGCAGCAGCTTGGAATCCAGTCGCTGTCGATCGCCAACTCCAACTCCGAGAACATCCTGTCGCTCTTCCGCTGAGACACGGGCCTCGAAACCGGAGGGCCGGGTCCGCCCCGGCCCTTCAGTTTTTCTGTCGGCAAAGTTTGCTTCGATCAAATCCGCTTATCGACGCTTCACGAAAAGGCGCTTTTCGCGCCCTTGCCTGCGCCTTATCGTCGCTCTTCCCAAGAGGAGACGATTCATGACCGCAACCGCCCGCACCCCCATGCCCTGGCTGATCATCGTCAGCGGATCGCTGATCGCGATGATGACCTTCGGTCCGCGCTCCGCCATGGGTTTCTTCCAGTTGCCGATGCTGGCGGATACGGGCTGGGACCGCTCCACCTTCGGCTTCGCCATGGCGCTGCAGAACCTCTTCTGGGGCATCAGCCAACCCTTCTTCGGCGCGCTTGCCGACAAGTATGGCACCAGTCGCGTGTTGATCGCGTCCGGTCTGCTCTATGCCACCGGCCTCTTGCTCATGGCCCATGCCGACGCGCCCATCTGGCTGCATATCGGCGGCGGGGTTCTGGTCGGCACGGCGATCGGCGCCGGCTCGTTCAGCGTCATACTCTCCGCCTTTGCCCGGCACGTGACACCGGAGCAGCGTTCGATGGCCTTCGGCATCGGCACGGCCGCCGGTTCGGCCGGCATGTTCCTGTTCGCGCCGCTGAGCCAGGCGCTGATCAGCAATCTCGGCTGGTCGGACAGCCTGGTCGCGATGTCGATCATGATGCTGATCGTGCCGCTGCTCGCCTATCCGCTGCGCGGCAACGCCAGTTCCGGCAGCCAGTCGCAGAGCCAGTTCAAGCAGTCGGTCGGCGAGGCGCTGAAGGAAGCGCTCGGCCACAAGAGCTACCTGCTGCTCACCACCGGCTTCTTCGTCTGCGGTTTCCAGGTGGCCTTCATCACCGCGCATTTCCCCGCCTATCTCGGCGACATCGGCATTGAGGCGCGCTATGCCGTGATAGCCATGGCGCTGATCGGCTTCTTCAACATCATCGGCTCGCTGGCCGCCGGCGTGATCGGCCAACGTTACTCCAAGCCCTATTTCCTCGCCTTCATCTATATCGGCCGCTCGATCGCCGTGACCGCTTTCCTGCTGCTGCCGCAGACGCCGGCCTCGGTCGTTCTGTTTGCCGCCGTGATGGGGTTGCTGTGGCTCTCGACCGTGCCGCCGACCAATGCGCTGGTGGCGATCATGTTCGGCACGCGCCATCTCGGGCTTCTGGGCGGCCTCGTCTTCTTGTCGCACCAGATCGGCTCGTTCCTGGGCGTGTGGATGGGTGGCTACCTGTATGACCGCCTGGGCTCCTATGACAGCGTCTGGTGGCTCGGCGTGGCGCTTGGACTGTTCGCCGCCGTGGTGCACTGGCCGATCGCCGAGCGGCCGGTGGAGCGGGGTATTCCGGCTGCCGCCTGAGGCGGCGCAGCCGGATGGCTTTTTTAAGGTTTAGGGCAGAGGCGATCATTTTTTGCCGCAATTGCTGCTATGCGGGAGTATGACAGAATTATATTTTGTTTTTCTTCCCTGACCAGTTGACGGGAGAACGTCTCACACCTACCTTTGCGCTGCCCGGTCAGTGACCGAAGCACCGGAAACAAACCAGGCTTTCACGACGGAAGCCGTTGCCAACAAGGAGGTTAGCGAAATGCGTGTTGTTTTCCATCATGCCGCCCGCCCTTGGCATAAATCCCCGCTGGGCGTGGCGACATGCAATCGCCTCGAACGCACCTGTCGAATGTGACGCTGCGCAAGCACTGAAGCCTTCAATCGACACAATATTTTTAAGCCTGCGCCTCGCGCGGGCGGGGAAACCGTTATGGAAAAGCAAGTTATCGAATATGCCGGCATCCCGGTCGGGATCACCATCCCCGACGGCGACAGGCTGAAGTTCATCGCCGTCAAGTATCCCGTCATCGAACTGGACGGCGGCACCTATCGCAACCTCGGCGAATTGCAGAGCGCCATTCACCGGCACCTGCAGAAGTCCGAGGACGATCAGGGCATGTTCCGGGTGGCCGCCAACGGCTCGAGCGCCGGCGCGGCCCGCAGAGTCTTCAACGCCGCCTGACAGAACCCCTCGCGCGCCGCGCCGGCCTCAAGCCCGCGCGGCTCGTAGACGTGGCGGTTGAGGAAAAAGCCGGTGAGGCGAAAGGCTTCGGCCAGGCTCTCCCCATTGGCGGCCTTGGTGGCGCCGGGATTGAGAAAGCCCGGCAGCGCCAGCATCCTGTCGGCCCAGGGCGATCCGGCCTCGCGAGAGACCGCCCTGCCCGTCTTCGGCGACACGAAAGCCAGATCGTCGCGCCGGCCGGTTGCCGCACACTGGTCGAGATCGAGGCCAAAGCCGAGATCGTTCAGCACTTCCAGTTCGAAGCGGATGAACAGTTCGCCGGCCGCGGCCGGCTCCTCCAGATGGTCCAGGATGACATCGAGCGCGTCGAACAGATGCGGATGGGGTTCGCGTTCCGGCAGGAGCCGGAGCAGCGCCGCCAGCGCCTGACCGCCATAGACGGCGGTGGCGCTCTCCATCAGCCGCGCGGCGCGCAGCGTCACGGGCTCGACGCGGAATTCTCCCAGATGTTCATCGAGCCGGGCGCGCCAGGTCACTTCGACGCGGTTTCCCGGCTGCAGCACCGGCTGCATCGACCGCGAGCGCCCGCCCCGGACCATGCCGAGATGCCGGCCACGCGCGCGCGTCATGACCTCGGCGATGACGCTCGTCTCGCCATGGCGCCGCGCGCCGAGAAATATCGCTTCGTCCGTCCATTGCATGGTTCTGTTCTAGCCGATTTGCAGCGCCCGGGACAGATATCTTCGATCGCCTGCGCTCGCCGAAGCGCGAGCCGGCATGATATTCGCCAAGTTTTCGCCCGGCCGTCATACGAATCGGTATAGTCGGGGCCGATCCGTTGGGACGGGCTTCCGTTCCGCCCCCGCCCCCTACCAGGCCTCCAGCAATGCAGCCATCGCCGACCGGCTCTCCCGATCACAGCCCAGACCCAGGCCTGCTGACGCAGCTTGCCGTCCCTGCCCGCTGGCTGGTGCTGCTCGCGCTGTCGCTGCTTCTTTCCGCCGGGCTGCAACTCATCCACCTGCCGGGCTCGCTGCTGCTCGGGCCGATGGTGGCCGCGATCCTGGTGGCGACCAACGGCGCGCGGCTGTCGGTGCCGCGCATTCCCTATATCGCCGCCCATTCGCTGCTCGGCTGCGTCATCGCCCGATCGCTGGACGGCGGCATCGTCCGCACCTTCGCTGCCGACTGGCCGATCTTCCTCGCCATCGTGCTCGCCGTTATCGGCGCCAGCAGCGTCATGGGCTATTTCATGGCGCGAAGCGGCACGCTGCCCGGCACGACGGCGGTCTGGGGCACCTCGGCGGGTGCCGCCTCGGCGATGATGCTGATGGCCGAGGCGCATGGCGGGGATATCCGCCTCGTCGCCTTCATGCAGTATCTGCGGGTGGTCTGCGTCGCCTCCGCCGCCTCGCTGGTCGCCGCCTTCGTCTTCGAGGCCAAGGGTGGCGCCGTGCACGAGATCGTCTGGTTTCCCGCCGTCGACTGGCTGGAACTCACAAAGACACTTGCTGTGTCCTTCGCGGCGAGCGCCGTCGGCGCATGGCTGAGGATTCCGGCCGGCACCATGCTGCTGCCCTTGATCGCCACGGCGGCGCTGCACGCGGCCGGCCTGATCACCATCGACCTGCCGCCCTGGCTGCTGGCGATCGGCTATGCCACGCTCGGCTGGAAGATCGGGCTGAGCTTCACCCGCCGGATCCTGCGCCACGCCGCCCATGCGCTGCCGCAGATCCTCGCCTCGATCGTCGTGCTGATCGCCTTCTGCGGCGGGCTTGCGGCCCTATTGACCCACCAGTTCGGCATCGACCCGCTGACCGCATATCTGGCGACCAGCCCCGGCGGTCTCGATTCGGTGGCCATCATTGCCGCCTCGACGCCGGTCGACCTATCCTTCGTCATGGCGCTGCAGACGGCGCGGCTGTTCCTGGTGCTGTTGCTCGGCGGGCCGATCTCGAAATTCGTCGCCCGCCGAATCTGAGGCAGACCGTGCTCAGTTCTTCGGGAATTCGAGGCCCATCTCGCGGAAACGTTCCGGATCGTCGCCCCAGTTCTCGCGCACCTTAACGAACAGGAAGAGGTGCACCGGCTGCTCGAGGATTTCCGAGATCTCCTTGCGCGACGCCGTCGAGATCGATTTGATCGCGTCACCGCCCTTGCCGAGCACGATCTTCTTCTGGCTGTCGCGCTCGACATAGATCACCTGCTCGATGCGGACCGAGCCGTCCTTGCGCTCTTCCCACTTCTCCGTCTCGACATGCGAGGAATAAGGAAGCTCCTGGTGCAGGCGGAGGAACAGCTTTTCGCGGGTGATCTCCGCCGCGAGCTGGCGCATGGGCAGGTCGGAGATCTGGTCTTCCGGATAGTACCACGGGCCTTCCGGCAGGCGCTTCGCGAGGAAGTCCATGAGGTCGGTGCAGCCCGAGCCGGTCGTCGCCGAGACCATGAAGGTCTGCTCGAAGGCGATGGCTTCGTTGGCCTTGGCCGCGAGCTTCAAGAGATCCTCGTGGCGAACCCGGTCGATCTTGTTGAGCACGAGGATCTTCGGCTGGTGCACGTCCTTCAGCCCCTCGAGGATGGCTTCGGCATCGCCGCGCAGGCCGCGTTCGCTGTCGATCAGAAGCAGGATCAGGTCCGCATCCTTGGCGCCGCCCCAGGCCGACGTCACCATGGCACGGTCGAGCCTGCGGCGCGGCTTGAAGATGCCGGGCGTGTCCATGAAGACGATCTGGGCATTGTCGTGGATGGCGATGCCGCGCACGATCGAGCGGGTCGTCTGCACCTTGTGGCTGACGATCGAGACCTTGGCGCCGACCAGGCGGTTCAACAGCGTCGACTTGCCGGCATTGGTCGGGCCGATCAGGGCCACAAAGCCGGAATGCGTGGGCTTGTCGTCAACGGCTGCGCCTTCGACGGAGGGGTTTTCGGTATCGGTCATGGTTTCCAATCAGCCTGCGTCCTTGGACTTCGTCCAGACGCCTTCGCGTTCGAGTATCTTCGTGGCCGCCACCTGTTCAGCGGCGCGCTTGGAGCGATCCGTTCCGCTTTCCGGGGCGATGCCGGGAATTTCGACGATCACCGTGAAACGGGGATCATGATCCGGTCCGGCCCGTTCGGCAATCCGGTAGGCAGGGGTCGTTGCGAATTTCGCATGCGCCCATTCCTGCAGTTCGGTCTTGGCGTCCCTCCGGGCGCCATCGGCACGGCTCGCTTTCTCTTCCCAGAAGCGCAGGACGAAGCCGCGCGCGGCCTCAAGCCCTGCATCGAGATAGATCGCCGCGATCAGGCTCTCCACCACGTCGGCGCGGACGTTCAGCATGGCCTTGCCGGTCAGCTTCTTGACGTCGGCCCCGGTGCGGATGAAGCGGTGCAGTTCCAGCTCGTCGGCGATCGTGGCGCAGGCCTCGGCGCTGACCAGTTGGTTGAAGCGCACGGAGAGCTCGCCCTCGGTCGCATTTCGGAAGGTCTTGAACAGCAACTCGGCGACACACAGGCCGAGGACCCGGTCGCCGAGGAATTCAAGCCGCTCGTAGTCGCTGCCCTTGGTCGACGGCGTCGCGCTCGAATGGGTGAGCGCGCGGTCGAGCCTCTGCTTCTCGACGAAGGTGTAACCGATCGCGGTCTCGATCCGCGTCCGGTCCTCCTCGCCGAGCCCCTTCAGTCTTTTCATTCGACCACCTTGAACAGGCGATCCCAACGCATGTTCGACGGCCATTTCCACACTTCACGGAACGAGGTGTCGTTGCCGAGCGAGAAGAAGATCACCGATGCGCGGCCGATCAGGTTCTCTTCCGGCACGAAGCCGACGTCGAAGCGGCTGTCGAGCGAATTGTCACGGTTGTCGCCCATCATGAAGTAGTGGCCTTCCGGGACAAGAAACTCGCGGGTGTTGTCGCCTCGGGTGTTCTGCGCCTGGTCGAGCGTGTCGTAGCTCACGCCATTGTCCATGGTTTCGCGGAACACTGGCACGTCCGTGCCCGGATCGAGGCTGTAGTCCGAGGTGAAGCGGCCGTCCTCGGCGCGCGGTACCGGCTTGCCGTTGATGTTGAGGATGCCGTCGATGACCTGGATGCGATCGCCCGGCAGGCCGACAAGGCGCTTGATGTAATCGATCTTGGGGTTCGGCGGGAAGCGGAAGACGACGATGTCGCCACGCTTCGGCTCACTGCCGAAGATGCGGCCCTCGAACAGGTCCGGGGAGAACGGCAGCGAATACTTCGAGTAGCCGTAGGAGAACTTGTTGACGAAGATGTAGTCGCCGACCAGCAGCGTCGGCATCATCGAGCCCGAGGGGATGGTGAAGGGCTGGAACAGGACCGTGCGGATGACCATCGCCAGGAGCAATGCCTGGATGACGACCTTGATGTTTTCCCAAAGGGCACTGTGCTTCTTTTCAGCTTCCACGCCGTCATTTCCTTTTTCTGGCAAATCCTGCCCTGTCTAGTCGGTTCGCGCCGCTGCGGCAACGGCAGAGGCGCGGAAAATGCCCAATCTCGCGGGCGATCAGCTGGCAAGCGGACGCGCTTCGATGATGACGAAGGCCTGGGCCAGCGGATAGTCGTCGGTGATGGTCAGGTGGACCAGCGGCTCATGGCCGGCCGGCATCAGGCGCTGCAGGACCTCTGCGGCCCCACCGGTCAGATGCATGGTGGGCTTGCCGCTTCTGGCATTGACCACGCCCATGTCCTTCCAGAACACCCCCTGCGCCATGCCGGTGCCGAGCGCCTTCGACATCGCCTCCTTGGCAGCGAAGCGCTTGGCATAGGATTCTGCGCGGTTCTTGCGGCCGTCGGAGCGGGCGCGCTCGATATCGGTGAAGCAGCGCTGGGTGAAGCGCTCGCCGAAGCGCTCGAGTGACTGCTCGATGCGGCGAATGTCGATGAGGTCGCTGCCAATGCCGATGATCATGGGCTTTTCCGGTTTACTTAGTTTTCAACAGATCAGATGCCCGCGCCGGGCTGGACCGGCCGGTTCCTCGCCAATTCGGCAAGGCGCAGGCGCCGCCGCCGGCGAAAGCCGCGCACGACGTAAAAGGTCAGGCCATAGACGATCAGGCCGCTCAGCAGCGCCAGCGGGACGGCACCGACCAGCATCGGCTCGATCACCGGCCCCCAGAGGTCGGCCCAGCCGAAATTGCTGAAGAGATGGTGGAGGTCGAGATGATGGCCGATGGTCGGATCGCCTTCCCCGAGCATCCAGGTGCCGATCTTCCAGGTGGCGGCCCAGATGAAGGGAAAGGTCAGCGGATTGCCGAAGGTCGTCGCCAGCGCCGCGGCGATCAGATCGCCGGCGACCAGGTAGGACAGCAGCACGGAGACGATCAGATGCAGGCCGATGAAGGGCGTCCAGGAAGACGCGATGCCGGCGGCCACACCTGCCGCCACGGCGTGCGGCGACGCACTGAGCCGCATGACGCGCATGCGGAAATAGTAAAACGGGCGCAAAAAGCCCTTGGCCGGCCACAGCAGGCTGCGCAGCTTGTCGGCAATTCCAGCGGGTTTGCGGCGGCGAAACAACATGGGTCACATGTAGGGGATGAGGCCCCATACAGACAAGGGCGGCGGGAGCGAATTGCCCTGCCCTGCGGCCTTGGCCGCAGCTGGGCGCGCGGTTATGTCACGCGCGCCTCGGTCAGTCGTCGTCGGCTTCTTAGAAGCCGCTGCGGAACAGGCCGCGTTCGATTTCGCGCTGGCGGAATTCCAGGTCAACCATGTCGCGGGCACCGTTCAGGTAGGCCATCTCACGTTCGGCCGACGTGGGGACGCGAAGGGCATTGGCAATCTTGCGAAGGGGCTTGAACATTTTCTCTGTCCTCTTTCTTTCTCTCTTATGTGAGGTGAATGTAATTGTGCATCGCACAAACCACCAGATCTGAAAGAGGATCGCAGGCATGCAGCGTTTGCATGGCGTCCTAAGGAAGACTTAAGATTGCGGAAACCACGTTAACTCCGGATGCGTTACCGGCCGGCTGCCTTCAGCAGCCGCGGGCGGATCTCGTCGTCCCAGATGAGCTCGCGGCAATCGCCGATGTCGACCCGATCGAGACGGAAACGCTTGTCGTCCGGGCCGAAACCTGGACCACCCGTTCCATCCGCCGCGTCGCAGAGACCGGGTTCCGCCGGCAGATCGACGAGAATCGCCCCGCCGGCCGCGGTCCTAAGGCTGAACTCCCCGCCATCGCACTCGATGCCACAGGCAAGAACGCCGCCGTCAGCCGAGCGGCATTCGCCGGAAAACTGGACCGGTTCGCCGCCGTCGCGGAACTGCGCCTCGAAATTGAGGATGCTCGCATCGGCGCCCTGCCAGTCCGGGCGATAGGCGAGCATGGCGATGTCGCTGACGTTCTGGTCCGGATGGGTTCGCAGATGGGCCGCATCATAGTGACGGGCATAGCAGGCCCAGCCGAGTTCCCGCTCCTTCAGCGTGCGCCCGTAGAGCACGCGCTGCTCGCCTTCGCCAGCGAGCGCCGGCCCGACGGCCAGCAGTGCGGCCAGCGTGAGAACGCGTGTGCTGATCCGAGACTTCACCATGGCGAACGCCCCCCGAACGGTCCGCCCGGCAGGCTCCCCTTGCCGGATTGCGGTCCCCGCATGGCTGGAGATTGCATCATTCGCGCCCGGCGATCAATCGCCGGGGTGCCGGTCTCGCCAAGCCCTTCGCCGGTCAGTCGTAGACGCGCTTGACCGTCGAGATGCAGTCCAGTTCCTTGACCTCCACCAGCAGCTGGTTCAGCTGGCGCAGGTCCCAGACCTCGATGTCGATCGCCATCTCGGTGAAATCGGTGGCGACACGCACCATCGACAGCGTGCGGATGTTGATGTCGAGGCGGGCGATGGTCTGGGCGACGGTCGCCAGCGTGCCGGGCTCGTTGATCGCGTTGATCATGATGCGCGCCATGAAGCGCGACTTGTTGGCCTCGTCGAGGTCCCAGCGCACGTCGATCCAGCGCTCCGGCTCGTCGTCGAACTTCTGCAGGGCGGATGCCTGGATGGGATAGATGGTGATCCCCTTGCCATCCTCCATGATGCCGACGATGCGGTCTCCGGGTACTGCGCCGGCCGGCGAGAAATGCACCTCGGCATTGCCGCCGAGACCGCGGATCGGCAGGCGATCCTCGGCCGCCGCTTCGCCTTCGCCCGGGCGTGCCTTGCCGGGGATCTTGAAGACCATGCCGTTGGCGCTGTTCATCGCGAACCAGCCCTCGTCGGTCGAGGGCTTCACGGTGACGCGCTCGTCCTGGTAGTCGGGATAGACGGCGCGCAGCACGTCGATCGACGACAGCTCGCCGCGGCCGACGGCGGCGATCGCGTCTTCGACGTCGCGCTGGCCGAGCCGGTGCAGGACCGGGCGCAGGGTGTCGCGCGAGAAGATCTTGCCGGCCCGCTCGAAGGTGCGCTCGAGGATGCGGTGGCCAAGGCCGGCATACTGCTTGCGGATCGCCATGCGGGTGGCGCGGCGGATGGCGGCGCGCGCCTTGCCGGTGACGACGATCTGTTCCCAGGCGGCAGGCGGAACCTGCACGCCGGAGCGGATGATCTCCACCTCGTCGCCGTTCGACAGGCGGGTGACGAGCGGCATGATCGAACCGTTGATCTTGGCGCCGACCGTGGTGTCGCCGATATTGGTGTGGACGGCATAGGCGAAATCGATCGGGGTGGCCCCGCGCGGCAGCGCGATCAGCTTGCCCTTCGGCGTGAAGCAAAAGACCTGGTCCTGGAACAGTTCGAGCTTGGTGTGCTCGAGGAATTCCTCCGGATTGTCGCCCTCGGCCAGCGCCTCGATGGTGTGGCGCAGCCAGGAATAGGCGTTGCTTTCACGCGACAGGAGTTCGCCGTCGCCACCGCCCTCGCCGTCCTTGTAGAGCGCATGCGCGGCGATGCCGTATTCGGCGATCTCGTGCATGCGCCGCGTGCGGATCTGCAGCTCGATGCGCTGGCGCGACGGGCCGACGATGGTGGTATGGATCGAGCGGTAATCGTTCTGCTTCGGCGTCGAGATATAGTCCTTGAACCGGCCCGGCACGACACGCCAGCGGGTGTGCACGATGCCGAGCGCGCGGTAGCAGGACGGCAGGTCGTCGACGATGATGCGGAAGCCGTAGACGTCGGAGAGCTGTTCGAAGGACAGGGACTTCGACTGCATCTTGCGGAACACCGAATAGGGCTGCTTCTGGCGCCCCTTGACCGAGGTGTTGATCAGCCCGTTGGCGACCAGCAGTTCGCGCAGCTCGTCCTCGATCTTCTTGATCAGGCCCTCGTTGCGCTGCGACAGCTCGGCGAGCCGCTGCGTGACGGTCTCATAGGCTTCCGGATTGATGTAGCGGAAGGACAGGTCCTCCAGCTCGTCGCGCATGTCCTGCATGCCCATGCGGCCGGCGAGCGGCGCATAGATCTCCATCGTCTCCTCGGAAATGCGGGCGCGCTTGTCGTCGCGCATGTGCTCGAGGGTGCGCATGTTGTGCAGGCGGTCGGCAAGCTTGACGAGAAGCACGCGCACGTCATCGGAGATCGCCAGAAGCAGCTTGCGCAGGTTCTCCGCCTGCTTGGCCTTCTTGGTGACGAGATCGAGCTTCTTGAGCTTGGTCAGGCCTTCGACGAGGCGGCCGATGTCCTCGCCGAACAGTTCGTCGATCTCGGCGCGGGTCGCATTGGTGTCTTCGATCGTGTCATGCAGCAGAGCGACGGCGATGGTCGACTCGTCGAGGTGCATTTCGGTCAGGATGGCGGCGACTTCGAGCGGATGGGAGATATAGGGGTCGCCGCTGGCGCGCTTCTGCTTGCCGTGCTTCTGCATGGCATAGACATAGGCTTTATTGAGCAGAGCTTCGTTGGCATCGGGCTTGTATTTCTGAACCCGCTCAACGAGCTCGTATTGCCGCATCATGCCAAGGCGCTCCATAAACGAAAAGCGCGCCAATCGACAGGGATTGGCGCACGTGACCGAGTTTCCGAGACTCTAAAGCCCGATTACTTGACGATTAGTAATCGTCGCTCTTTTCCGGCGGCACAAGACCTTCGATGCCGGCCAGCAGATCTTCTTCCGACATCTGGTCGAAGCTGACGGTTTCCGGCAGTTCGTCCTCGTCTTCATTCTTGGCCGCGACGGTGCCGCCGCCGATCAGCGCGCCGGTATCCTGTTCCGGCTCGTCGACCTCGACATGCTTCTGCAGCGAATGGATCAGGTCTTCCTTGAGGTCGCCGGGCGAGAGCGTTTCGTCGGCAATCTCGCGCAGAGCCACGACCGGGTTCTTGTCCTTGTCGCGATCGACGGTGATCGGCGCGCCCTGCGAGATCTGGCGGGCACGGTGGCTGGCGAGCAGAACGAGCTCGAAGCGGTTATCTACTTTGTCGATGCAGTCTTCAACGGTGACACGGGCCATTGCCTGTCCTTTGCGCTCGGGAATTTAAGGATTTAGCAGCCCGATACAATCAATGGAAGGCAAATTCAAGTTTTTCGTCATCGACGCCGCCGGCGGGCGACGCGTGCTTGTCAAAAAATGCATGCGCACGGCGGCAAATTCAACCTATGCGTGCTTGGAATATCAGATTCCCTGCCCTAGATAATTCTTATATGAATATTTCATAATTTAAGTGGAGTATTCATGAGTGAAAAGGCAAGGTTTTGTTTTGATTGTCTTTTATCACTATCTCTTATTCCCAACAAAGGATATTAGAACGATGTTTGATCCCCGGGAAAAAATAGCACTCTTCATCGACGGCGCGAACCTCTACGCAGCCTCGAAGAGCCTCGGCTTCGACATTGACTATCGGAAATTGCTAAAGGCGTTCCAGAAGCGCGGCTATCTTCTGCGCGCCTATTATTACACTGCGCTGATCGAGGACCAGGAATATTCCTCCATCCGCCCGCTCATCGACTGGCTGGATTACAACGGCTACAAGGTCGTCACCAAGCCGGCCAAGGAGTTCATCGACTCGATGGGCCGCCGCAAGGTCAAGGGCAATATGGACATAGAGCTTGCCATCGATGCCATGGAACAGTCCGAGACCGTCGACCATCTGGTGATCTTCTCCGGCGACGGCGACTTCACCACCCTGGTGGAGGCGCTGCAGCGCAAGGGCCGCAAGGTATCGGTCGTTTCTACCATGGCGACACAGCCGCCGATGATCGCCGACGACCTGCGCCGGCAGTCGGACCACTTCATCGACCTCATCTCACTGAAGGCGGAGATCGGCCGCGATCCGAGCGAGCGCCCCGTACGCCAGGTCGAACCGGCTCCCGCCAATGACATGGGCGAATGATCGCGAAAGCGCCCGAAACGGCGTCCGATACCCAAAATTTAGTAGGTCCCGCAGCGGATCGGGGCTGAACGACGGCCGGCGAAAGCTGGCAAAAGATTCAGCAACCAATTGAATTTGCTTGGACTTATCCAGCGCCGCGACGCAATCCGCCTCGGGCCCGGATGCTGGTAGCATGCCGAAGGCCACGGCCGGCGAAAACGTCAAATCGCTGTAGATTTGACTATTATCATTCTCTTCATCAATTTACGTCTAATACTTCATTGTTCATTAATCGCGTCCGCGACGATGACCTTGGCGGCGGTTTACAGTCGTTCGGGGGCGGCCTATCTGCACAACAATTCTGCCCCCAAATTTTTATAGGTTATAGCAATGCCCGGTTCTCAACGCTCTGTCTCCCAGCTCAACGATCGCCTTCATTTCCTCGGTCTAGGCGCCGAAGAGCGTACGCGCCTCGGCAGCCTTCAACCTCTGATCAAGACGGCCATCGGCCCGGCGCTCGACGATTTCTATGCGCGCGCCAAGTCGCATCCCGAAACCGCCCGCTTCTTCGCCAGCGATGCCCATATCGCCCATGCCAAGCAGAAGCAGGAAGCCCACTGGACCCTGATCAGCTCCGGCAAGCTGGACAATCATTATGTGGAAGCCGTCTCGACCATCGGCCGTACCCATGCGCGCCTCGGTCTGGAGCCGCGCTGGTATATCGGCGGCTACGCGCTGGTGCTCGAAGGGATCATGGAGGGGGTGATCGCCGACGAGATGCGCGGCTTCATGCAGGGGCGCAAGGCCAAGCGCCTGGCGCAGAACCTGACCACCATCATGAAGGCCGCCATGCTGGACATGGACTATTCGATCTCCGTCTATCTGGATGCACTCGCCGAAGAGCGGTCGCGGGCGGAGGAAGAGCGTCACCGCCTGGAGCAGGAGCAGGAAGTGGCGCTCGCGGCTCTCGACGTGGCCCTCGGCAAGCTTTGCACCGGCGATCTGACCGCGACGATCGACAAGGACCTGGCGCCGAAGTTCGACAAGCTGCGCAACAATTTCAATTCGGCGGTCAACGCGTTGGCCGCAGCCTTCTCGGACATCTATGCCGAGGCCTCGCGCACGGCGTCCAACACCCGCGAACTGACCTCGGCCACCGACGAGATGGCCAAGCGCACGGAACAGCAGGCCGCCGCTCTTGAAGAGACGGCCGCAGCGCTCGAACAGATCACCACGGTCGCCAAGCAGACGGCACTGCGCACCCAGGAGGCCCGCGAGGCGGTCGTCGCCTCCGCCGACGAGGCGGTCCGCTCCGGCAAGGTCGTCGATCAGGCCGTCGAGGCCATGGGCGACATCGAGGCGTCGTCGAAGAAGATCACCCACATCATCAGCGTGATCGACGAGATCTCCTTCCAGACCAATCTTCTGGCGCTCAATGCCGGCGTCGAGGCGGCACGGGCCGGCGAAAGCGGACGCGGCTTTGCCGTCGTCGCCCAGGAAGTCCGCGAGCTTGCCCAGCGCTCGGCCGCGGCCGCCAAGGAGATCAAGACGCTGATCGACCGCGCCTCGCAGGATGTCGCGCGCGGCGTATCGCTGGTTCACAAGACCGGCGAGGCGCTGAGCACCATCGGCCAGCAGGTGCACGCGATCAACGGCCATATCGCGGCGATCACCACCTCGTCCCAGGAACAGTCGGCCGGCATCAGCGAGATCAATGCGGCGATCAACAGCATGGACCAGATGACCCAGCAGAATGCCGCCATGGTGGAGGAAACCAATGCCTCGACCCATGCGCTGCTGGAAGTGTCGCATCACCTGACGACCCTCGTCTCGCGCTTCACCGTGTCGAAGGAAATCGCCATGCCGCGCCAGTCGCAGGACTACCGTCAGCGCTACGCCGCCTGAGCGGCTAGCGACAATCGCCCGCGGCGGAACGCTGCGGGCGAAGAAACGGACGGCCGCGCCAACGGTGCGCGGTTCATCAGATGGCTTCGAAATGGATCGGCTGGGCGCCCTGCCAGAGCACCATCTTGCCCATGGCCTCGAGATCTTCCCGCCCATCGACGATCGTCAGGAAATGGTTTCCCGCCAGCGCGCCCATCTTGCTGGCGAAATGCGAGCTGCCATAGGCAAACAGAAGTTCGGTTTCGCTGTAGCCGCCCGGATAGAGCAGGATATCGCCACGCGACGGATGGCAGGTGTGGTTCTCGAAGCCGACACCGAACTGAAAGTCGCCGAGCGGCACCCAGACCGCCTCCCCGCTCCAGCGCGAATGGATCGTCTGGTTGCGGAACGGCAGGAAGCTCCTGAAGATCCGGCAGGTCTCCGGCGCCTTCTCGATCTCGAACCGCGCGGTGAAGACGAAGGGGCCGACGCTGAGCCTCAGCAGGTCCGCCATGTCAGCCGCCCGTCTTCAGGAGCCGGGACTTCTGCCGGTTCCAGTCGCGCTCCTTCTCCGTCTCGCGCTTGTCGTGCAGCTTCTTGCCCTTGGCGAGCGCCAGTTCCAGCTTGGCGCGGCCCTTCTCATTGAAATAGATCTTGAGAGGGACCAGCGTCATGCCCTCGCGATTGATCGCCTGGCGCAGACGGTTGATCTCGCGCTTGTTGAGCAGAAGCTTGCGGCGGCGGCGCGGCTCGTGGTTGAAGCGGTTGGCCTGCAGATATTCCGGCAGATGGGAATTGATCAGCCAGATCTCGTCCCCCTCGTCCGAGGCATAGGATTCGGCGATGTTCGCCTTGCCGTCGCGCAACGACTTGACCTCGGTGCCGGTCAGGGCAAGACCGGCCTCGTAGGTGTCGATGATCTCGTAGTTGAAGCGGGCCTTGCGGTTTTCCGCGACAATCTTGTTGACGGTGCGCTGGCTGCCTCTGGGTGCCATGGTGATGATCCGATCCGCCCGGAATGCTTGTTGTTGGCCGGGCGGCGGGCATCCGTCCGGCTCTTGTCGTCGATATGTAATATAGCGGCCGCCACAAAAAAAGAAGCCGGGCAGAAACCGCCCGGCCTCGTCGATCGTCTGCGGCCGATCAGGCCAGAAGACCGGCGTGCTTCAGCGCCGCGTCGATCGCCGCCTCGGTCGTGGCTTCGAGCGTCGGCAGGAGCGGCAGGCGCACCGTGCGGCTCATGCGGCCGAGACGGTTCAGCGCATATTTCGCGCCGCAAAGACCCGGTTCCATGAAGATCGCCTTGTGCAGCGGCATCAGGCGGTCCTGATAGCCGAGCGCCTTCTTGTAGTCACCGGCCAGCGTCGCCGCCTGGAACTCGGCACAGAGCTTCGGCGCGACATTGGCCGTCACCGAGATACAGCCGACGCCGCCATGGGCGTTGAAGCCGAGAGCGGTCGCATCCTCGCCCGAAAGCTGGATGAAGTCGTTGCCGCAGGTGATGCGCTGGTCCGAGACCCGCTCGAGCTTGCCGGTCGCATCCTTGACGCCGACGATGTTCTTGTGCGCCTTGGCCAGCAGACCCATGGTCTCGGGGCTCATGTCGACGACGGAACGGCCGGGGATATTGTAGATGAAGATCGGCAGGGCCACGGCTTCGGCGATCGCCGCGAAATGGGCGACAAGGCCCTTCTGCGTCGGCTTGTTATAATAGGGCGTGACGACGAGCAGCGCGGCAGCGCCGACCTTCTCGGCATGCTGGGCAAGCTCGATCGCTTCCTTGGTATTGTTGGATCCAGCGCCGGCGATCACGGGAACGCGTTTGTTCGCCACCTCGACGCACAGCTCGACCACGCGTTTGTGCTCGGCATGGGAGAGCGTCGGCGATTCACCGGTGGTGCCGACCGGCACCAGGCCGCTCGAACCCTCGGCGATCTGCCACTCCACATGTGCGGCAAAGGCTTTCTCGTCGACCGCACCGGTTTCGGTGAAGGGCGTGACGAGGGCGGGAATGGATCCCTGGAACATGCAACAAAACTCCTCAGGGCCGGCATCCATGCTTCGGCCGTATTCCTTGGCTACAACGCGCGCACATTACTTTGCCGACAGGGGCGCGACAAGCCGACTATCCGGGCTTTTCTATCGGTTTCCCGTCCCTTCAAGACACGCATTTTTGCTTTCCCGGTAAGGTTTCGTTAATCTCGCGACTGGCTAATGGAGGGTATACGCATTTTCCGGCGGGCAATCGTGATGAGGACATCCATTCTCCGGGCATCGGTTTTCGGCCTGACCCTCGCGGCGCTGCTGGGCACCGCGGCGCGCGGAGCGCCGGACGTCGTGCCGGTCCCCTCCCCCAAGCCGCAAATGCCATCGGCCGCCGTCGCCCCGCCGCCATCACTGGAAGTGACCGGCGCCATTCCGCGCACCGCCCGCATCAACCCCGCAAGCCCGCTGCTCAAGGCGGGCCTCGACGCTCTGTCCAACAAGAAGGCCGCCGAGGCACTCGCCATCCGCAACCGCATGCCGGACGGTCTCGACCGCCACATGCTGACCTGGTCGATCGCGGTGTCCGGCATGCGCGACATTCCGTCGTCGGAGATCGCCAGTGCCCAGCGCGAGCTCAAGGGCTGGCCGGGGCTTTCGGCCTTCCGCGCCAATAGCGAGCGGGCACTCTACCGCGAGAATCCGGCCGCCGCCGACGTCATCTCAGCCTTTGGCCAGACCGCACCCGAGACCGCCGAGGGCGCGATCATCCTCGCCCGTGCACTGAGCGCGACCGGCGACAGGGAGCGCGCCGCCAGGGTGATGCGCAAACTGTGGCGCGAGAACGCGCTCGACACCGGCATGGAAGACCGCATTCTCGGCGAGTTCTCCGGCCTGTTTTCGGCCGGCGACCACAAGGCCCGCATGGACTACCTGCTCTATCGCGGCCGCGCGGCACAGGCCAAGCGCTTCTCCTCGCTCGGCGAAGCGCAATCGCTCTACAATGCCTGGTCGGCGGTGCTGGCCAAGTCGTCGAAATCGGCGGCGCTGCTTTCGGCGGTCGATCCGCGCTGGCAGTCCGATCCCGCTTTTCTCTTCGCCCGCATCGAGCACCTGCGCCGACAGGACAAATATGAAGAGGCGGCGAAGCTGATCGCCAGGGCGCCGAACGATCCGGTCAAACTGGTCAATACCGGCGAATGGTGGAACGAACAGCGTATCGTTGCCCGGGGGCTCGCCGACCAGGGCAAGTTCAAGGCCGCCTATCAGGTCGCCTCCCGCCATTTCGCCACCAGTCCCGTCGATGTGGCCGATGCCGAGTTCCATGCCGGCTGGTACGCGCTGCGGGGGCTGAAGGACGCCGAGATGGCGGCCGGGCATTTCCGCAAGATCCTGCAGGTTTCCGACAAACCGCTGTCGGCATCGCGCGCCTGGTATTGGCTGGGTCGCGCCTCTGAGATGAGCGGCGACGGCAAGGCACCGGAATATTTTGCCAAGGCGTCGCGCTTCGCCAGCACCTTCTACGGCCAGCTGGCCGCCGCCCGGCTGAAACGCAACGGGCTCGACATTCCCTACCCCTCACCGAGCGAACAGGATCGCCAGAGCTTTGCCACGCGCGAGGCCGTGCAGGCCATCGCCCGATTCGAGGCGGCCGGACATGGCTGGCGGGCGGGGAGCCTGTACCGGGCGCTCGCCGAACAGCTCGACCGGCCGGGCGAACTGGCGCTCCTGACGGCCAAGGCGGAACAGTCGGGCGATCACCACCTGTCGCTGCAGATCGGCAAGATCGCCTTTTCGCGCGGCATAAACGTGCCGGCGCTGGCCTTCCCGATCGGCGTGATCCCGGCGAGCGCCAATATCGGCGGCTCGGGCAAGGCTCTGGCCTATGCGATCGCGCGCCAGGAAAGCGCCTTCAACCCGGCCGCGGTTTCGCCCGCCGATGCGCGCGGCCTTTTGCAACTCATGCCGGGCACGGCCAAGGCCGTCGCCGTCCGCCACGGGCTCGCCTTCTCCAAGGAAAAGCTGACGACCGATGCCGGCTATAATGCCACGCTCGGCGCGCATTATCTCGGCGAACAGATCGACGCCTTCGGCGGATCCTATATCCTCACCTTCATCGCCTACAATGCCGGGCCGAAGCGCGTGCCGGAATGGATCGCCCGCTATGGCGACCCGCGTGGCAAGCCGATCGACGAGGTGGTCGACTGGATCGAGCGCATCCCCTTCCCCGAGACCCGAAACTACGTCCAGCGCGTCACGGAAAACTACCAGATCTACAAGAGCCGATTGGGTCAGAAAGCGGATATCGTCGCCGACCTGCGTTACGGGCGGTGACATTGTCGCCGGCGCTGCCTTGGCGGCGCTGAAAAACAGGCTACATCTATGCTCCGGGAAACAAAACGGAGGCAGGGATGTCAGCGGACTACGATCAGGGCTTCAGCACTCGCTCCGTCAAGACGGCCGACGGCCTCTCGCTTCACGTCCGGATCTACGGCGAACACCTGCCCGGCCGGCCGGTGGTCTGCCTGCCCGGCCTGACACGCAATTCGCGCGATTTTCACCAGCTTGCGTCGTTCATATCCCAGTCCGCCAACCCATCGAAGGTGATCGCCATCGATTCGCGCGGCCGGGGCCTGTCGGATCACGATCCTGACAAGAGC
This sequence comes from Rhizobium sp. Q54, assembly GCA_943370615.1. GTDB lineage: Bacteria > Pseudomonadota > Alphaproteobacteria > Rhizobiales > Rhizobiaceae > Allorhizobium. The sequence goes on along the minus strand of CALRRQ020000022.1, from coordinate 33,480 downwards.
CGCTACACGTTGCCGGTCGAGGCCCTTGATGTGATCACCGTCCTCGATGCGCTTCAGATCGAGCGCGCCGCCTTCATCGGCACGTCGCGCGGCGGGCTGATCCTGCATCTCCTGGTGGTCAGCCATCCCGAACGCATTGCTGCCGTCGTGCTCAACGACATCGGTCCGGTCATCGAGGTCGAAGGGCTGAAACAGATCCAGGCCTATCTCGGACGGGAGCGACAGCCTGGGGATTTCGACGAAGCCGCAGCGCTGCTCGAGCAGGTGCATGGCCCTGCCTTTCCGGCTCTTGCGCCGGCAGACTGGCGCGATATGGCAGATGCCATCTATCGCCGGATCGACGGCCGGATCGTCGCAGATTTCGATCCGGCGATCGCCGAACAGTTTCGCGCTGCAGATCTCGAGCAACCGCTTCCGGATCTGTGGACGAATTTCGAGGCCTTTGCCGGCAAGCCTCTGATGACCATCCGCGGCGGAACGTCCCGCCTTCTGTCTGCGGAAACACTGGCCGAGATGGCCGCGCGGCATCCCGGCATGGTGGCGGTCACCGCTGCGGGACAGGGTCACGCCCCCATCCTGCACCTCGACGGGATTGCCGAGCGCATTTTGGACTTCATCGGCCCGCCCCTGGACTGAGCGCCCCATCATCCCGCCCCAACCTGGTTGCGTCAGGAGAGCAGAACTCCGACGACACGCTCGCCGTGGCAATCACCGATGTCGTCACCAAAACGGAAAAAGCCCGGCTTTGCAGCCGGGCTTTCCCTATAAGATCCGGAGATCCTATTAGAACGAGCGGGTCAGACGAACGAAGCCGCCCCATTCGCCGTCAGCAGCGTCCTGGTCGTAGTAGTCGACGGTTGCCGAAGCCTTCAGGCCTTCTGCGAGCTGGTATTCAGCAAGCAGGCCAGCGCCCCAAGCGTCGACGCCGTCTACGAAGGCGATATCGCCCCAGTAGTTGACCGACGGGGTGATGGTGAGCTTGTCGGTTGCCTTGAAGGCGTAAGCTGCGCCAACGGTCCATTCAGCGTCAACAGCGTAAACCGAAGCGCCGGTTGCGTATGCGCCGTACAGTTCGAAGGTGCCCGGGCCGACGTCAGCCGAGACGTAACCAGCGATCGCGCCTTCTTCAACGCCGAAGTCGTATACGCCCCAAGCGGTGATCGTGGCAACGCCGAGGGTAGCCGAAGCCATGGCTTCAACACCGACTTCGTTGTCGAGGTACGACGGGCTCAGATCGTCAACGCCGAGGCCAACGGTGAAGGCGTCAGACGAGTAGGTGTAGCTAACCAGGTTGAACTTGGTGTCGTTAGCGAAGAAGTCGCCTTCGCTTGCGGTACCAACGTCATCCCACCACGACAGAGCGTAACCGACCTTGAAGCCGCCGACGGTGATGTAAGCCTGATCGAGCGAGAACGCGCCAGAATCGTCGTTGAAGTCACGGTCGCCGTAACCCTGGATACGGATGTAGGAACCGATGGTGCCGATTTCCGAGTCGTTCTTGGCTTCGAAGGTTACGCGAGCGCGAACTTCCGATTCCCAGTCGCCGTTGTCGACGGCAGCGCCGTTGATGTCGTCAGCAAAGTAAACGGTTGCACGAACTTCGCCGCCGATCTTGAGGCAGGTTTCGGTGCCGGGGATGTAGAAGTAGCCGGTGCCGAAAGCGTCGCAAACGCGAACGTATTCCATCGGCTCGGGTTCAGCTGCAACGATAGCGTCGGCAGCCTGTGCGCCAGAAACTACAGCCAGAGCTGCAGCGGAGCCGAGAAGAAGGCTCTTGATGTTCATATTGACCTCCAGTCAAGTTTCGTATGGGTCTGGGTTCTTTGGCTGAAGGACAGCATTCCCTGCCCCATCCCCGTCGGTTTTCAGAAGACGGACGATCCACCGCCTCGCTTCCGAGATTGAAAATACAAAACGCCGACCGTCATGCAATCACCAAACCACCGAAAGCATGGAATCCCATCCCCCTTCCCAAAGTCCTGTTGCTGAAAGGACACAAACGGGGGCCGGAACCCTGCCGCGCGTTTACCCATTGTTAAGAAAGCCCTTAGGAAAAAGGCACTTAGCAGGCGCGCACGGCACCGAGCAGGCGGTCGCTGCAGCGATTTCATCCCGAAACGGCACAGCCGACTCGCCGGTTTTCCGCTGGTTTGCAAGGGATGTGCGGACTCGTGCCAGGCAGGGATGTCAGGCAGATCTGCCCAGATCGGCCGCCTGTATCGAGGAAATGGCGAATCCCGAGGGCGTTCGGCCGCCACGATTCGTGCTGTTTGGGAGAATCAGCGTGCTGCGATTCCGATCCCCTGGCCGCTGCCGGTGTCCGTACGGCCTACGTCCTTATATATAGAGATGCGGAAGCGGCCGGGGAAAATGGGGCGGGCGGCGAAAAGGCCTTGCATTCGGCCAACCAAGCAAATAATCAGGCCGGACCGGAGAGGTGGCCGAGTGGTCGAAGGCGCTCCCCTGCTAAGGGAGTATACGTCAAAAGCGTATCGAGGGTTCGAATCCCTTCCTCTCCGCCACTTTCCCTAGTCGGATCCCTTCCCCAAAGAATCGCCCTCTGCGCCCGCGTCGCCGGCCGGCCGTTTCGCCCGCTCCCTGCTGTCTCGGCCGGGTCTCGCACCAGGCGCTGCTTTCGGCGGCGCGACGACGCACTAGCAAGAATTATCTATCTATCTGAATTTGCGTGCATTTTCCAAAGACCCTCCGTGACCGCCAGTGAGAATTGACTGGAGGTCAATAATGAACATCAAGAGCCTTCTTCTCGGCTCCGCTGCAGCTCTGGCTGTAGTTTCTGGCGCACAGGCTGCTGACGCTATCGTTGCAGCCGAGCCCGAGCCCATGGAATACGTTCGCGTTTGCGACGCTTTCGGCACCGGCTACTTCTACATCCCCGGCACCGAGACCTGCCTCAAGATCAGCGGTTACGTTCGTGCGCAGCTCGACTGGCAGAATGTTCAGGACGATGCTGACGGCGAAGACTTCAGCTGGAATGCCCGTACCCGCGCCAAGGTGAATTTCGAAGCCAAGAACGACTCCGAAATCGGCACGATCGGTTCCTACATCGCGATCCGCACCTGGGCCGATGAAGACTACGATGGCGGCTCGCTCGAAATCGACGAAGCCTACATCACGGCCGGCGGCTTCAAGGTCGGTTACATGTATAACTACTGGGACAACGACCTGTCCGGTGAAACCGACGACCTCGGTTCGAACCGCATCAATTCCGCAGGCTATGAATACACTTCCGACGCGTTCTCGGCCGGTGTCTTCATCGACGAACTGAGCGCCAATTACAGCGGCGGATATGACGTCTACGGCGACAACGACAGCGTAGGTGTCGAAGCCCAGGTTTCCGCCACCTTCGGCGCATTCACCGGCGAACTGCTCGGCTCGTACGACTTTGCAGCTGAGAACGGCGCCGTTCGCGCCAAGCTGCTTGCTGAAGTCGGCCCGGGAACCGTTGGCCTTGCAGCAATCTACTCGACCGGCGCAAACGCCTACTACGACGTCTCCGAATGGACGGTCGCCGCCGAGTACGCCATCAAGCTGAACGACAAGTTCAGCCTGACCCCCGGCGCGCAGTACTGGTTCAACTACGGTCTCGTTTCGGCCGACGAGTTCGACGAGAGCAACGACGCCTGGAGAGCCGGCCTGACCCTCGACTACAAGATCGCGGAAGGCCTGACCACCAAGGTTTCGGTTCAGTACTTCGACGAAGATGCAGCCGACGACGGCGTATGGGACGGCTTCGTCCGTCTGCAGCGTTCGTTCTGATCCGACAGGATCGATCTCGACAGGAGGTCCGGCCTCAAGGCCGGACCTCACCCCGCAAGCCGGGTCATTCCGGCGAAGCGCTTTGTATCACGGCAGGCATAATGGCTTTGGTGACGGCTTAGAGGGCTGTTGCCGATATAGCACTCTTTATCCCGAATTCCGCATGTTCCCCCGCTTGCGCGTAATTTCGTTCTATACTTTTTATAGATCATAACTATCTTGAGGTCTGACGGGAGCCGAAGGCGCGCCCGATCGTTTATGAGGCATGTGCGTGAACCCTATGGAAGCGAATACTCTCCAGACACTCGGCGGCAACGGCCAGGTGCCGGTCTATTCGGTTCACTACCAGTACAATTCGACGAACAAGTTCGCCGAGGTGCGGGAAACATCGCTTCAGGCGCTTTTCGAAAAATACGGCGACATCCTGTGGCTCAACGGCAGCCACAAATACAACGTCACGAACTTCATCGGAGAGTTGCACGACCTCTTGGATTTCCCCAGATTCTCCACGTTCTCCCAGGAGATGCTGGACGCTTTGATTGGTAAATTGCGCAAGCGCGGTAACAGCAATGCCACCATCAACCGAAAGATGGCGGCGTTAAGCAAACTACTGCGAAAGGCGAACAAAATGGGTGACGTTTACAGCTTACCCGAATTCAAGCGACAGAAGGAGAACGCCGGGCGTATCCGCTTCCTCGACCATGACGAGGAAAGCGCCCTGTTCTCCCAGATCCGGTCCCATTCGGACCTCTACTCCCGCTTCTGCATCTTCCTGGTGGATACCGGGGCCCGCCTCAGCGAAGGGCTCGACCTTCGATGGGGCGATCTTACCGACACGCGGGCCACCTTCTGGGTGACCAAATCCGGCCGCAGCCGTTCCGTGCCGCTCACCCGCCGTGCGGCATTGGCGATCGCGGCCTCCGACCGGCGCAAGCCTGGACCCTTCAGTGACATCGACCAGCAGCGCTTCCGCACCGCCTGGCACCAGGCCAAGGAAGTCGTCGGTCTCGGCCACGACAAGGACGTCGTGCCGCATATCCTGCGCCACACCTGCGCGTCCCGCCTCGTCCAGGGCGGAATCGACATCCGCCGCGTCCAGATGTGGCTCGGCCACCAGACCTTGTCCATGACCATGCGCTACGCCCACCTGGCCTCGCACGACCTCGAAATGTGCGTACCGATCCTGGAGCGTGCAAGCGCCGGCCGGTAACGCCGGGATCCGCCCCTGCCGTCCGCAGCCAACAGACCTGCGGCCCGCCACCTTCTCCCAGACACGCCGGCCCCCGTTTCGGGGGCCGGCGTGTTTTTGTAACCAGCGTGTGGCCGTCAGAACCCTGGCGGCAACCGAGCCAATACCTCACGCGGCATCAGGCGCCGCGCAATATCCGCCGATGCCGCCGACGGAGCATAGGCCACGGCCATCCGGGCGACATTCAGGGAGACAATTTCGTCGCGCACATGGACGAGATCGTCGAGCCAGGTCAGATCTCGGTCGGAAAGCATGACGCTCTCGTAGCTGGGGAAATAATCGACCGCATCGAATTCGCGGACAATATGCTCGGCGACCGTTCGAAGGACGGACTTCGAATACATATTGGCGGTGACCACGTCATTTTCGGTGAAGGTTGCCGTCAGCGGCACCGGCGAGACCGTCAGCACGATCCGGCCCTCTGCATGTCCCCGCTGCAGGATCAGCTCGATCAGCTGGCGCGTGGAGGAATAGAGTTCCTGGTAGTCCAGGACATGCAGCTCGAACCGCCCCGGCTCGAGATCGGCACAGTCTTTCGGCAGCGAGCGATTGAGATAGAGATCTGCCTTCTTGTCGTACCAGGCTTCGACCAGTCCCAGCGTGATGACCGTGACCCGGCAGTCGCGTATCTTCTGGAAGACTTCGGTGATCTCCCGACGCCGCTCCAGGCCGCGCTCATGCGACACGGCAATCTTGGACATCAACTGACCGTCGATGAACGTGCCGTCCCGCTGCGCGATCAGCGAGAGCGCCGGGTCCGCCGCATCTTCCGGCGCCAGCGCCCATCGCACTTCGTTCAACATCGAATGCGGCGTGAACTTGTTCATGAACCCGTCGAGCGGAAGTCCGATCAATTCCTTGGGCACGTAATCATTGGTCGGCGTCTTGTAGCCCAGACGACGCAGATGCCGTTCAATGTTCCGCGCAAAACAGGAACCGATGGTAAATACCTGCTCCGCCGGCACCAGCTTGAACGATGGCTTGAACTTCGGAGTGCAATACGGCTCAAGCCGCGTTGGGTCGGCTGATCTGCCGGGCCAGAATGCTTCCTTGTTGCTCTTCAGGTGCGAATAGGCTTCAGCAGCATCGATCGAAACGAGAGGCATCCGGGTCCTTCCCTTATGGAGCAAGATTGCTCGGGGCGAGCGTAGTATCGCCTATCAAAAATTGTAAATAGCATTGTGACACAGTCGGAAAGCTATCTGGCGTCAGGAGCCCGAATTCCATCGGCACTCCCATGGCGGAGTTTGAAAAGGTGGGCCGTTCTCCTCGCAAACCGTCCCGCAATCCACGCCCCATCCCCATTCGCAAACCCGGCAATGATTCGGGTCGCCGGCGTTGCCTGCGGCTTCTGCCTCGCCCTGAGCCGGTGCTCCTCTCCGAAGCGCTCCGCCACCTCGCGAAATCGGCCCCCGCAGCGTTCCACAAGGCTTCAAACACCGACGAAAGGATCGGTAGGCCCGCATGCACCTTTCCGCTTAATCATGATGACTGAAATCCGTGCGGCGGGCGCTTGTGTCCGGGAGGGATGGCTCGTCGCGCCGGTTTGTCACGGGGGAGTGGCATGAGGATCTTCAAGGGCCGAGGCGCAACAAGCCTTTCGGCGGTCGCACCGACGCTGGTGCTTGCGTGTGCCTTCGTTCTCGGCGGAGTCCTGTGGAATTATGTTCCTGCACTTGCCACGCGGCTGGGCATGACGGCGCCGGTCGGGCAAACGGCTGCGGCCGTTGCCATGATGATCGCGGCGGCCGCGCTCGTGCGACCGGCGAAGCAAGCCATCGGCGGCAGGGCCGCATCGCTCGACGGCATCGCCGCGACCCTGACCGAAACCGCAGCCCGGGCGACCGAGATGGAGATGCTGGCGCTCGCCCAGCACAGCCTCGACAACAATCTACAGATCCTCCAGACCGAGCTTCGCCAGCGCGGCGATCCTGAGGTGCGGGACGGCGCGCTCTATTATGGCGAGACGCGCATCAACGACGACATCGCCATCGTCGACGCCGTGCGGGAGAAGGCCGGCGGCACGGCCACCATTTTCCTCGGCGACCTGCGGATCGCGACGAACGTGACCAAGCCGGACGGTAGCCGGGCGGTCGGCACGCGTCTCACCGCCGAATCGGTGATCGAGACAGTACTGCGCCAGGGCAAGGCCTATCGCGGCGAGGCGGAAATCCTCGGCGAGGCCTATTATACGATCTACGAGCCGATCCTCAGCGACGGCCGGGTGGTCGGTATTCTCTATGTCGGCCTGCGCAAGGCCGAATTCGCCGCCCGCCACGGCGAGGGCGAAGCCGGGACAGGCGGCGGTGCAAGGGCGATCAGCCGGGCACTCGCCGCGCTCGAGCGTTCCGCCCGGACGCAGGGCGAAATGGCGCGGGCGGCGATCATCCAGCGGCAGGAAGCCGAAGACCTGCGCCGCCAGCACGAAGCGCGACGCCAGGCGCAGGCGGCCGAGCAGCGCCATGTGGTGGAGGACCTCTCCGCCGCGCTCGAATGTCTGGCGCAGGGGGACCTCACCCGGCCGATCACCGCGCCCTTCCCCTCCGACTACGAATCGCTGCGCGTGAACTACAATGGCGCCCTGAAACGCCTGCACGACGCCATCGCCGATATTTCCGGCGGCGTCAGCAGCCTGCGCGAGGGATCGAGCGGCATCAGCAGCGCTGCCGACCAACTCGCCCATCGCACCGAACAGCAGGCCGCAAGCCTCGAAGAGACCGCCGCCGCGCTCAACGAGATCACTGCGACCGTGCAGGCAACCTCGGCCGGCGCCAGCAAGGCTCGGGAGACGGTCAAGAGTACCCATGCCGATGTGGAGCGCAGCGGCCGGATCATGAACCAGGCCGTCACAGCGATGGAACGCATCGAAGCCTCGGCCCGACAGATGGAGCAGATCATCGGCGTCATCGACGAGATCGCCTTCCAGACCAATCTGCTCGCCCTCAATGCCGGGGTGGAGGCAGCGCGGGCGGGCGAATCGGGTCGCGGTTTTGCCGTGGTGGCGCAGGAAGTCCGCGCGCTCGCCCAGCGGGCCGCCGACGCCGCCCGCGAGATCCGCCAGCTGATTTCCGGCTCGAACGAACAGGTGACCCTGGGCGCAAGCCTCGTCCATGAGACCGAAGAGGCCTTGAGCGCGGTGGTAGGCCAGGTCGGCGAGATCGCCCGGCTCATTTCCGAAATCGCCAGTTCGGCCGTCGAGCAGGCCAACGGCCTGGAGGAGGTCAACGGTGCCGTCAACCAGATGGACCAGTTCACCCAGCAGAATGCGGTGATGGTCGAGGAAAGCAATGCCGCAAGCCATGCGATCCGCATGGAAGCCGACCGCCTGAGCAACAAGGTCTCGATCTTCAAGGTCGAGGCGCAGCCACCCTCGTCCAAGGATACGGCGGCCGCCTGATTGAAGGCGAACCCGATCGGCCGACAAAGACTCAATGAGCCCAAACCATCCGGCGCCTGAAGGAAACGCAACGCAAGGGGGGCCACGAAACGCGGGATCGAACCAGCCGCGACCAGGACGTTGCGCCATATTCCGATGACAATGGATGGAGTTAAGGACAGATCCGAGTCTATGGTCGATCGGCCAGGGGACTTAACCCGTAAGCGATCCATGCCGAATGGCCCGAACAATGAAATTCCAAACCTCACTTGAGGTCACGATGAACATCCCATTGAGCTTTTCGATGAAAAGAGCGCCGCTAACATGGGGCGATGTTGTCTGGGCATATCACAGAAACATACTTTCCTGGAAAGACCTCGTATCGTTTGCCGATTTCAAATTATCGTCTGGATATTTCAACGACCAAGAAATGGAGATTTCGCTCCTCGGCAAAGACAGGATCGCTGACATCTCGGCTGCCGCGGATTCCCTTGCCGGGCTGAATGAAGACAGGGAACGGACCGCCAAAGACAAGTGGCTGTATCTTTCCCTGGCTTGGCTATTCGAGAACAAGGAGCAGATGGACGACCCTCTTTCGGTTGTCGAAGACATCTACGCTGACTTTGATTATCCACCGGTAATTCAGCCCTTTGTCAGATACATGCCGGCCACGGACGACTACGACCCTCGCGACCACACGGCAGAGGAAAATAATGAAAGATTGATGGGACTGTTCGAGGCATTCTTGAACCAAAACTCGCCTCTAAAGCCCGATTTTAAAGCCGCTGTCTTGAGCAGCTTTGCCTTCCTTGAGCAGCATTATGGGTTCTCAAACACGGTCCTTCGCCCCTCCCCGCATTCGGTCGTCGTGAGATATGAGAGCCGGTCGCTCTTTGTAAATCTGGTCTTTGGTCCCCCTGCCTACGAGCCCGAGATGTCGTTTGGTCGGCTTGGTGTCGACGATCGCCAAGGAGGGTTCAGTTTTGAAGCCGGTGATTTGATCCAGCTTGCAAGCTGCCGGGGATGGACGCCAAACCTCAAACCGGATGACGCTATTGCGAGGCAGGTTGCCTGGTTCGCTTCGCTTTTGCAGGAATGTGGCCAGCCCTGCCTTCTGGGGGATCCGTCAGTCTACGAGGAAATGAAATCAAGGCGGGAAGCGCAGGTCGCGGAATGGCAGCGTGACGAACGCACAAGGCGCAGAGACGACGAAATCGATGCCGCTTGGCAGGCAAAAGACTACCGCGCTGTCGTTGATCTGTGTGCGGCATATGAAGGAACGTTGAGCAACCTCAACCAGAAGCGACTGGAGTTCGCCAGCAAGATTTCTGATGGTTTTTGCTGAGGGGATCCAAAGAGCTATTGCGGGGCCACAGCATATCGACCGCCCCCAATTTCCGGGTGACTTTACGTTTTACAATGAAAAGAGGGCGCAATCTCTCATCTTAAATGGATAGCCAACGTGTACGAGACAATGAGCTTGGCAATGCCGATGGATCAAAGTGATAGTTGTCATAGCGAATGCAGACGTTACTGCTGTGCTCAAGAGATGAAGGACACCAGCGATGGCAGCAGATAAATACTTCGCCATAATAGTGATTGCAGGCTTGTGTGCATCATGTTCCGCAAATCTCAGTCCAACTGATATAGATGTTGGGTCGACTACGCGACAAAGGCCGGAAACGACGATAGGCCCCGCCTTAAGGGACCCGGACAAAGAATGGAGGGCTGTGCGCATTGCCCTGCCGTCGTCTCAAATAAAAAAGGCCGCAAGCTTTGGTTCAACGGTACATCTGACAATCAGTGACTGCGCCGGGGCAACTCTGTCTATCGACGATATATATGTATCAAATTTCAGTCTGAATGAAGCTTGGAAGTGGCTTCCTGAGAATGACAAAATACCGGCCGGTTCAGATTCGGTTTGGGCCACTTTCTATATTCGAGAAGATATATTTCAACGAGAGGACAATATTTGTGGGTCTGTATCCGGCGGAGGCATCGCTGGAGGGAAAACTGGCGGGATTCAATTCGTAGTGAAATAGAGCTGGGGCCGGAAGACAACCGAAGCTGCGTAGCGAAGGTAGGACAAAGGCTATGGCTCCAACTTTGGAAGCAGAGCCCGATGGCGGCTGGCGAGATAGCTATGGGATATTCTTTGAAGGAGGGGCAGCTAAATGCCCCGGCTGATGCTGGCGTTGTTGATGGCCTGTCATCGCGCTTGGGAGTGTTGCTTCCCCAAGAATATGCCGACTTCCTTAAAGAACACAATGGCGGCGAAGGCTTTATCGGGGACAACTACATTATCTTCTGGAAGGCGGAAGAGCTGGCCGTCTTCAATACCGAATATGAGGTCGAGCAATATGCGCCAGGTATCCTTCTATTCGCTTCAAGCGGTGGCGGAGAAGGCTACGGCTTCGACACTGAAGCAGCGGCGATCCCAATAGTGCGCGTTCCCTTTGTGGGAATGGCACGCGAATATGCGGAACCAGTTGCAGGTGACTTTCCCGAATTTTTTCGCAAGGCTGGTGCTTCCGTTGAGAGCAATCGCGTCATTGAAAAGCCGCAGGGCATGGAATTGGTGGAGATCGTGCCGGTCGTAGTCGGCGGCGATCCTTCCGATCCTCAGAATAAGACTAGGGTCACGCGGCAGCAGCATTTCGAAATGGTGCGCTATTGGAATCGGATCATTGACGATCTTCGTAAAGGGAATGCGACTTAGGGCAACCTTTGGACGAATGCCCAGAAAAGAGCAGATCTATCGCTTGCGCTAAGCGCTGGTCCGCTCCCTCACTGAACGTGATGCGTTGTGCGGACCCGGAAGGTTGTGTTCCAACGAGAAGCCTGTGCCGATGATGACGGCCATCAGCGCCAGTCATCGAACTCTTCAGACAAACCTAAGCCAGCAAGAGCTTCAGCTCGCTGCCGGGATCGGCGATGACGGCGCGGTCGGGGGTGCGGCCCATCTCCAGCAGCTTCTTGCCTGTGACATAGGCCTTGGCATCGTTGATCGCATCGACCGCGATGAATTCGCCCTTGGCGAAATACCAGATCGACAGGCTGCCCTCGCGCCCGCCGGGGCGCACGACCGTGTCGTCATAGCCGAGGTTGAAGCCGGCGATCTGCAGCTTGACGTCGTACTGGTCGGACCAGAACCACGGTTTTGGCCGATAGGGCTCGATGCCGCCGGCCATCGCGGCGGCCGCGGCTTCCGCCTGGTCGACGGCGTTCTGCACCGATTCGAGGCGGATCTTCTGGCCCTTCCAGTCGAACACGGCGCAGTCGCCCATCGCATAGACCGACGGGTCGGAGGTGATGCCGAAGGCATCGACGATGATGCCGCCGGCGGTCTCGATGCCGGCGCGCGCGGCCAGCCCGTCATTGGCATTGACGCCGATGCCGGCGATCACGATGTCCGCCTCGACGCTCGAGCCGTCGGACAGCTCGGCCGCGACGACCCGGCCGTTTTCGCCGACCAGCCGGGCAAGCCCGGTCTTTTCGCGGATGACGACGCCGTGGCCGACATGGATGGCGCGCATGGCATCGGCGGTTTCCTTCGCCGCGACCCGGGCCAGAATGCGGTCGGCCATTTCGATCAGCGTCACCTCGAGGCCGAGATGGCGGGCGACGGCCGCAGCCTCCAGGCCGATATAGCCGCCGCCGACGATCAGCAGGCGCCGGCCCGGCTTCATCTCGGCAGCCAGCCGGTCGGCATCGGCCTTGTCGCGCACGGTGTAGACGCCCTCGAGATTGCCGCCGATCGCATCGGGCAGCCGTCGCGGCGTCGCGCCGGTGGCAATCGCCAGCGTTTCATAGGGGATGGTCGAGCCGTCGAACAGACGCACCGTCTTTCCGGCACGGTCGATGTCCTCGACGGGGGTCGACAGGCGAATCTCGACGTCGTTTTCGCCGTACCAGGCCTCGGGGCGGAACAGCAGGCGGTCGAAGCTCATCTCGCCCAGCAGGTATTTCTTCGACAGCGGCGGGCGTTGATAGGGAAGGCAGTCTTCCGCGCCGAGGATGGTGATCGGCCGGGTGTCCTTCAGGCTGCGCAGTTTTGCCGCCAGTGCAAAGGCCGCCTGCCCTGCCCCGATGATGACCAGTCTGCCTGTCACGTGAAGCTCCCGATGCCGGTTCTGGAAGGTCGCGCCGATGGCCACTTCGGGCCGCGCGATAAGGAAGGCCAAGGGGTAACGCGCCGATACCGGCCCGTCAAGCTGGACGGCGGATCTGCCGAACACCGGCCGTCGCCGGACAGAGAACGGCCCGGCCGGCACACGAGCGTGCCGGCCGGGCCGGGTGACGGGTCAAAGGTCGAGCACGAGGTGCGGCCGACCATTGGAAGTATGACGGGGCGAAACGCCTTTTCCGTCGATCGTCGCGGTGACGCGCTGGCGAAAGGCCGAGAAGCTGTCGAAGGTGACGACATCGACCGGATCGTCGAAGTGCAGCGTGATCGCGTAGTAACTGCTCTGCGACAGCCGCGACAGGGCAAGCACCTTGCCGCGAAAGCGCTGGCCGAGATATTCGCCGGAAACGACCGCGCCGACGGCCACGGGCGCCGGCTCGGCATTGTCGCTGCGGGCGGCAAGCGCCGAGATGGTGTTCCAGTCGCGCGCGCCGTGGCTCTTCGCCACCAGTTCGAGCGCGGCGCTGTGGGTGACGGGGGTGCCGCCGCCGGACATGGCGTCGCGCAGACGCCGGGCCTGGGATTTCAGTTCGTCAATCGTCAGTGTGGCCATGGACATGGCAAACCTCTTTTCTCATGGCATGCGAAAAGAACGAAGGGAGCCCGCATTGCCCCCATCGCGCATGCACGCAAAAAGGGTTCATTCCATGCTTCAAGAGGACTTCACCAAGGGCATATCACCCGCGGGCGGCCGGCGCCTCTAACCGGGTTTACATATGGAAAGCGCGAGGGCTCCTGTCAAGTCGGCCGTGCCGCGCATGGTGCGCCCGCGGTCATTGGACAAAATGCTGCGACCGGCGGCCGCACACGACTTGATTTTTATCGATAACGTTCAGGAAGCGTCAGGGAAGTTGCGCTAAATTGGGACCCTAAAAACAATATCGGGGAGGGTGCCATGCCCCTGCAGGTCATACCGGACGCCAAACAGAACATTCCGCCGGACAAGGTCTACGAGAAGTTCACGATCGATCGCCCCGGCAAGATCATCTTCGTCGGCCGCCATCTCAGCACCAAGAACAACCTGCGCTGCCTGATCCATTCGATTTCGCTCTACGGCGCGGAGCTGGAAGTCAGCCCGCATGTGCCCGTTCCCAGCAACTTCTTCCTGGAGATCCTCGGCATCCACGACGAGATCGGCTGCACGCTGATCCGCCGCGAAGAGGAAAAGGTCACCGTCGGCTTCAACATGCTGATCGATGCGGAATTCCTGCACCACGTCGTGCGGCTGTCCTTCGAACTCTAAAGCCCGCCGGCCTCACGCCGATGACATAGACGAGAGGCCTCCGGCGCGAACCCGGGGGCCTCTTTCCGTTTGCGGGTTATTTCAGCGCGGCCAGGTGCTTCTCGATCTCGGAGACGGTCAGCTTCACGAGGTCCTTGTCGATCTCGGCGTGGATGACGCCTTCCGGCAGGGAGGAGAGTTCCGCCCGGAGCAGGCCCAGGGCCTTCGGCGGCGCGATCAGGATCATCGTCTTGATCTCATGCGTCTCCACCAGCTTCTCGACCTTGCTCGCAACGCTCTTGAGGAAGTCGCCCTCGGCCTGCTCGTGCCAGTCGGTGTCCTCCATGGCACTGCGGGCCGTACCCTGGGACTGGTGCACGCGGCCGGGCCGGTCGGAGCCCAGATCGCGGGACGCCTCGTCGGGCTGCGACTGATGGTCGACGACCGTCAAGTTGACGAGGCCGGCATCGCCGTCGTTGCGCAGGAAGAGCGCCTTTGCACCGTCGCAGACGATCACCCAGGATTTGTGGCCAATATTGAAACGGCTCATGACATTCTCCCTTTTTTGCGAGGCAATGCGACCTCTGTTTTGATACTAGGCCCGACGGACCGCCCGTTCAAGGCGAGCCACTCGCGTTTAGGTCGCAGTCACGGTGCGGCAGAAAGCCTCGCCGCTGCGGGCGCATCGAGCGGATGATTGTCGACCGCGGTTCCGCCGTCGATCGGCCGTCCCACCTCGGAAATGCCGTCGGCGTTTGCGTCCACAAACCCTTCGGCCCTTTCGTCAAAATCGTCGTAGCGATTGCCAAGGGCTCCGTCGTCCCATCGGTTTGCTGCGGGAACCAGGCCTTGCAGCATGACGCCGAGCATCGCCTCGCGCACGGACCGGTTGGCGCGCAATTGCTGCTTGACCGGTTCCGGATAGGGCAGACTGTCGATCACGCCGACAAGGTCATCGACCGTCAGCCGACGGCCGGAGGAATCGAAGGCGTTGAGACCGTTCCCCGCCATGTCGTTCAGCATCACCAGATTGTCGGCGGAAGGGGTGGCAAGCAGGTTGCCGCCGCCGATACGGATGCCTTGGGCCTTGCTGTCGGCGACCGTGTTGCGGTGAATGCGATTGGCGTTGGAGCTGACAAGAAAGATGCCGGTCTCGTTTGCCGAGACCGTATTGGCGCGGATCTCGTTCCGGTCGGAGCCACTGACGAAGATGCCGGCGCCGAGGTTTTCGAATACGCGGTTGCGGGCAACCAGGCTGTCTTCGGTGCTGCAGAGAATATAGATGCCGGCGCCAATCGCCTCGCGGTCGATCACACCCATTCCGGACAGGCCGAGACCGGCTGCCACGGTCCTCTCCATCAATTCCATCTGCGCCATGTCGGGCTTGCGCTCGATCCCCGTGGCGTTGACGACATTGTCCTCGATGGTCAGCCGGCGGCTGTGCCAGGTGGCGGAGATGCCATAGCTGCCATTGCCGCGGACCTCGTTGCGGGCGATCAGCAGATCCTCGCTGCGCCGGGCTTTGGCATTGTCGGCAGCAATTCTTGCGAACGAGGCCGGATCGCCAAGGTCGGCGAAGGGCGAGCGGCGATCCTCGTGCTGGACGTCGATCGAGACACCCGTCTCGTTGCGCAGGATCCTGTTGTCGACGATGCGGTGGTCGCGGCCGCCGAAGATGGCGACGCCGTCGCGGGCATTGTCCTCGATCAGCGAATTCCTGATCGTCGATGCGCGGCCGCCCAGCATCACGACGCCCCAGTCATTGCCGGCGATCCGCAGATCGCCGAGGGTCACGCCGTCGGCAGCGATGGTTATTCCCGCATCGCCCCAGAAGAAGAAGGGATCGGAGCCCTTGCCCGAATGGCGGATTTCCAGGCCGTCGACCACGACGCCCTCTGCCCGGATCGTCAGAACCGATCCGCGTCCGCCGCCGTCGAGAACCGGCCGCTCCGCCGTCTGCGACCGTCCGGTGAGCGTCACCCGATGCTCGATCAGGAAGTTGCCCGTGTACGGCCCGCCGGAAAGCTCGATTGCGTCCCCGTCGCGCGCGCTCGAAAGCGCGTCCTGCAGCCCGTCGAAGGCCTCGCCCGTCGTCAGATTGCGGATCGCGCCCGACGCGGCAAGCGGCATCGGCCCGCAGGTCGCGCTGGCCAGCAGGCCCGCCAAGCCAAGGATCAAGCCCAGTGCCAGTTGACGCATTTTCACGATCTCCCCGTCTCCTGATCTTCAGGCTAGGGCCGGGTGTGGCGACCGGCAATGATCATGATCAATTCGCTTCTCGCCCCTTAAAGGAGTTCGGAACGAAGCCTCGGCCGGCCGGGAGGCGAATTACCTTTGGAAAACGGCTGATTCATAAAAACTTAGTGTCTTGGTTGACCTCACCACAACGCTTTTGCGGCAGCCTCCCTTTCAAGAAACCGCCGTAAGGCGCAAAAAGGGGAATGCCATGCAGGATGGAACACATCTGGCGGCGGTAAGTTCGGAAATGTACGAGCGCAAATGGGAGCGGTTCTATGTCCGCCGCCCGGCCCGCATCATGGCCGTCAGCCCCGGCTTGAGCGGCATCACCATGCGCAGCGGCGAAGTGGTGGACATTTCCCAGGGCGGCGCGGCGCTCGAGATCACCACGACGATCGGGCTTTCCTCGCACTACTACATCCAGGTCATCGGGCTTGCCGACCGGATCGGCTGTGCCGAGGTCTATCGCAACGGCAGCCGCGTCGGCGTGAAGTTCATCTGCCCCATTCCCGAACATGTGCTGCACTCCATCGTGCGCGCCGATTTCATCATGGGTGATAAGATCAGGAAGCCTTCTCCCGCCTATCGCTAGGGTCGGGTAGCCGAGGAAAGATATGCCAACCTGGCGTGCAGTTCCGGCATGGCCTGCCCTTGCGCAGGGCGCAATTGGACCTATTGTGTGCCGGATTTCAATCTTTCCAGGATTCTCAAGACAGCATGTCCGGTTTTTCGCGCTTCACCCCCTTGATCAGCGCCCTTCCCGCAACCGTGCCCTTCGTCGGGCCGGAGGCCATCGAGCGGCAGCGCGGCCTGCCGGTCATGGCCCGGATCGGGGCCAATGAAAGCGGCTTTGGCCCCGCCCCTTCGGTGCTAGCGGCGATCCGCGAGAAGGCCGGCGAAATCTGGAAATACAACGATCCGGAAAACTTCGCCCTGAAGACGGCTTTGGCCGCACATCTCGGGCTTGCCCCGGCCAATATCGTCGTCGGCGAAGGCGTCGACGACCTGCTCGGCCTGATCGTCCGGCTGGTGATCGAACCCGGGATGCCGGTGGTCACCTCCTTCGGCGGCTACCCGACCTTCAACTTCCACGTCAACGGCTTTGGCGGCCGGCTCGTCACCACACCCTATGTCGATGATCGCGAAGATCTCGACGGACTTCTGGCGGCGGTGAAGCGGGAAAATGCCCCGCTCGTCTATTTCGCCAATCCGGACAATCCGATGGGCAGCTGGTGGGATGCCGACAGCATCGTCGCCTTTGCGCGCGCGCTGCCGGAAACGACGCTGCTGATCCTCGACGAGGCGTATTGCGAGACGGCGCCCGAAGGCTCGGCGCCGCCGGCGAATGCGCTGATCGACCTGCCGAACGTGCTGCGCATGCGCACATTCTCCAAGGCCTATGGGCTCGCCGGCGCGCGCGTCGGCTATGCCTTCGGCGTGCCGGAGACGGTTCTTGCCTTCGACAAGATCCGCAACCATTTCGGCATGCCACGCCTTTCCACCGAGGCGGCGCTCGCAGCCCTTGCCGACCAGGCCTATCTGAAGGACGTGGTGTCGCGCATCGTGGCGGCACGCCAGCGCATCGCCGCGATCGCCACGGCCAACGGGCTCGCCCCCCTGCCCTCGGCGACGAATTTTGTCGCCATCGACTGCGGCCGTGACGGGGTGCATGCCCGCGCCATCGTCGACGGACTGATGCAGCACGGCGTGTTCATCCGCATGCCGGGCGTCGCGCCGCTCAACCGCTGCATCCGCGTGTCGACCGGACTGCCGGCCGACATGGACCTGTTCGAGCAAGCGCTGCCGAAGGTGCTGAAGGCGCTCTGATCGGGCCGCCTTAAACCCCAATAAAAAGAACCGCGCCGGCCTTGTTCCTGCCGGTCGCGGTTCTCATGTGTTGGCTAAGGCCCCGTCCAAAGGTCCCCCGCCACGCTCCCCTCTCTCAGGGTTTTTCTTGTCTGTTGAACCCGGTATCATACCGGGGAATTGGTCGTGACGATCAGTGCATCGTCATCCATTCGCGGGCCGAGCGCAGGGCTTCGGCAAGCTCGGTCTTGCTCATAGTCTGGGCCAGATCGGCGCGAAGTTCCGCGGCGCGTTCGCAGCCCTTGATGGCGGCGATGTTGAGCCACTTGTGCGCCGAGACGAGATCGATGGAGCAGCCGCGGCCGGTTGCATACATCAGTCCCATGTCGCAGAAGACATCGGCGCGAGTTTCGCCACCCATCGTGGCCATTTCGGAATTGTGCATTTCAAAGCGTGCCATCGGTTTTGTCCCTGTCTAGCCTAACGGTTTAAACTGTCCCTGTTTTGGCCCTTGAGAGGCCTTCCTTTGGAACCCTTGGCCGTCTGTCGCGGCGTCTTTGAGGTTCTTCCGGAGCGGCGGGTTTTCCCTGCTCGTTTGATGACTTCACTATGCCAAAAGCCTTTCAACGGGCGCTTAAAATGCATGATTAATTTGCCGAAAACAAAGTACAAATGCTTGGTAAACTTGGGTTTTCGTTAAGCATCGCCCTGCCTGCATTCCAAGGATTTCGCCTCAAAATTTACGAAAACTTCAGACGCCGATTTAAACCGAACGATAACCAAGAAGAACACTCGGCTTTTGATGCCTCTGTCTGAAAGACCGGAAAACCGGGCTTTCAGCGCGGTTGTAAAAGCCTGGAACGGCTATTTACCTTTACGTCCGCGTAAGATATTTTTCCTTCTGCTGACCCATGGAGCGCCTTACATCCGGCGCGGCCATGCCGGCATTGGAGTGCCGGACCATCAGCATCGGGCTCATTTCGGGAGGAGAGTTACACAATGCGCATGTTCATCGTCGCCGCGGCCGCGGCCCTGGCATTTTCGGCCGCCTCGGTTCAGGCCGCCGAACCGATCGAAGGCAACTGGAAGACCGCAAGCGGCGCCACCGCACAGATCGCGCCTTGCGGCGGCAGCTTTTGCGTCACGCTGAAGACCGGCAAGCATGCCGGCAAGCAGATCGGCAAGATGTCCGGCGCCGACGGCGCCTACAAGGGCACCATCACCGATCCGGACGCGGACAAGACCTATTCCGGCTCCGGCAAGGTATCCGGCAATTCGCTGAAAATGCAGGGCTGCGTCATGTCGGTGTTCTGCAAGACCCAGACCTGGTCGCGTCTGTAAAGGACGAGACGGTCGCGTCCGGCCGGTTGCCGGGTCGAAGAATCAATCAGGGCCGGCCGATGTTTCCATCGGCCGGCCCTTTCGTTCAGCTGCTCGCCTTGGCGCGATAGGCGTCCGGGAGGATGAAGACCTCGTCGGCGCGGGCATAGCCGCCGTCCTTGACCTCCTCGATCAGGACCATGGTATGGGGCCGCGCGGCTTCCGAAAAATACTCGACCAGCATATCGGTGGTGCGATGGACGATCTCTTCCTTCTGCGCCCGGGACAGCGCCCCTTCCGGCGTCTTGATGTTGACGAATGGCATGTTGCTTCTCCTGTTGCTGAGATTGGACTTGTCGGCGGGGTGGCCGGTCAGATGGCGCCGCCATTGGCGCGGATGATCTGGCCGCTGACCCAGCCGCTGTCGGGGCCGGCCAGGAAGGACACCACCGAAGCGATGTCGCCCGGCTGGCCGAGGCGCTTGCGCGGATTGAGGCCGATGATCGTCTTCAGCAGGTCCTCGGACTTGCCGGCCAGGAAAAGCTCCGTCTCCACCGGCCCCGGCGCCACGGCATTGACGGTGATCTCGCGGGGACCCAGCTCCTTGGCAAGGATATGGGTCAAGGCTTCGACCGCCGCCTTGGTGGCGGCATAGACGCCGTAGGCCGGCTGGTAGAAGCCGACGACGCTGGAGGAAAAGTTGACGATGCGGCCGCCGTCGCGCAGGCGCCTGGCGGCTTCGCGCATACCCCGGAACGTGCCGCCGAGATTGACGGCCACCTGCCGCTCGAAATCCGCATCCTCGACCGTCGCGATCGGTCCGAGCATCATGATGCCGGCATTGTTGACCAGGACATCGACGCCGCCGAAAGCCTGTTCGGCAGCATCGAACAGAGCCGCCGCGCCGGACTCGGCACCGATATCGGCCTTGACCGCGATGGCACGCCCGCCATCCGCCTTGATCGCGGCCACGACGTCGAGCGCGGGCTTCTCGTCTCTCGAATAGTTCACGACAACCGCCAGTCCATCCGAGGCGAGGCGTTTGGCGATGGCGGCGCCGATGCCTTTGGAAGCGCCGGTGACAATGGCTGTCCGTTCGAATGTTTCTGTCATCACATCTCTCCTTGAGTTGGTGCCGGAGAAATATGCCTGTCGCCACACGGAAACAATCATCGGATATTTGACATTAGAATTCGGCTGTGGTGAACAAAGCCATGGACCGTCTCGATCGCATGCAGCTTTTCGTCCGTGTCGTGGAACGGCGCAGCTTCACCGCCGCGGCGGCGGATGTCGGCCTGGCGCGATCGACGGCAACCGAGGCGATCAAGCTGCTGGAAGCCGATGTCGGGGCGCGGCTCCTCGAGCGCACGACGCGGCATGTGACGCCGACGCTCGACGGCCAGGCCTATTACCAGCGCTGCCTCTCGATCCTGTCGGAGGTGGAGGACGCCAACAGCGTGTTTCGCAACGCCCAGCCGCAAGGCACCTTGCGCATCGATGCGCATGGCTTGCTGACGCGAACCTTTCTGCTACCCCGGCTGCCGGAGTTCCTCGATCGATACCCCCTGCTGGAGCTGTATATCGGCCAGGGCGATCGGCTGGTCGATCTGGTGCGCGAGGGCATCGACTGCGTGATCCGGGCCGGAGACCTGACCGACAGCGGCATGATCATGCGGCGGCTCGCCACCATCCAGGAGGTGACCTGTGCAAGCCCCGCCTATATCGAGAAGCATGGCATGCCGTCATCGATTGACGACCTGAACGGCCATGTCTGCGTCGGATTCGTCTCGTCGCGAACAGGCGAAACCATGCCGCTGGAATTCCTCATCGAGGGGCAGACGCGTTTCGTCCACCTGCCGAGCCGGCTCAAGGTCAACAATTCCGACACCATGGCCGATCTGGCGCGCCTGGGTTTCGGTCTCATCCAGGCACCGCGTTATCGCCTGGCGGCCGACTTCGAGTCCGGGGCACTGGTCGAGATCCTGCCCCAGTATCCGCCGCCACCGACGCCGCTCTCCGCGCTTTATCCGCAGAACCGGCAGCTCGCATCGCGCGTCAGGGTCTTCCTGGACTGGGCAGCGGACGTGTTTGCCGACGCCAAACTGTGATCTGGGCGCGAGCGGACATGACAAAGGCCCCGAAGCTATCCGCCCCGGGGCCTTGATGTCATTTGCAAGCGGGTGCCCGAACGGCTTACCGTGCCTTCTGGCCGAACAGCACCTTCTTGGCGTCGTCGTCCTTGGCGATGTTGCTGCGCTTCTCCTGGCCGACGGCAATGCCGCGTTCAACAGCCGGGCGCGCCATGACCCGCTCGAACCAGGCCTTGAGATTCGGGAAGTCGTCGAGATCCTGACCCTGGTTCTTGTGCGGGACCACCCAGCCGACGCAGGCGATGTCGGCGATCGAATAGTCGCCGGCCAGATAGTCGCGATCGGCGAGACGGCGGTTCATCACCCCGTAGAGACGATTGACCTCGTTGGTGTAGCGGTTGATGCCGTATTCGATCTTCTCCGGCGCATACTGGCGGAAGTGGTGCGCCTGGCCGGCCATCGGCCCGAGCCCGCCCATCTGCCAGAACAGCCACTGGTCGACTTCGACGCGCGCGCGCTCGTCGGCGGGATAGAGCTTGCCGTACTTGCGACCGAGATATTGCAGGATGGCGCCGGACTCGAAGATCGAGATCGGCTCGCCGCCTGGACCGTCCGGGTCGATGATCGCGGGCATGCGATTGTTCGGCGCGATCTTCAGGAAGTCCGGCTCGAACTGCTCGCCCTTGCCGATATTGACGTATTTCACCTCGTAGGGAATGCCGAGTTCCTCGAGCATGATGGAGATCTTCCAGCCGTTGGGGGTCGGCCAGTAATAGAGTTCGATCGGCTTGGTCATGGGGGGGTCTCCGGTTCGTCGGGAAGGTCGAGGGATGCCCACCAGACTTAGGTAGGCCCGCAGGATGTTCAAGTGAATTCCCCTTAACCGATCTGAATGCCAGATGAACCGCCGCCTCAGGACGCGTTCAGGGCCGCTCCCGCATAAAGGCATCATCGAAACGACGAAGCGGGAGTAACGACGATGGCCAAGGTAGCAAGACGCATGACGATCTTCACGCTCGCCATGGCCGTGTTCGCCATGCTGGTCGCAGGCCTCGTCACCGCCGGCAACGGCGCAGCCGGCCGCCCGGTATCGATTTCCGCCGCCTGCCTGGCCTCCAGCGCCGCCTTCTGCACCTCAACCTTTTGAACGCCGCGCCACCGGAGGACCCAAACATGCGTGCCACCACCAGCCACATCGCCGCCCTCTGCCTTCGCTCCGCGCTGATTGCCGGCCTCTTCGTCGGCCCGATCGTTGCCGTCGGCGTCGCCCGCTCGGAAGAACTGAAGATCGCCAAGAGCGGCGCCGGGCTCGTGCTGTTCGTCAGCCTTCAGCGCCAGTCGATGAGCTGAGCCGTCCCGCCGGTTGCCCTCGTCCGAACCGTGCGGGCACGGGCGCGACCGCGACAAACTTGTGAATTCAGCCATAGCCACGTCGTTTGCTTGTCAAGAAGTCTCCACTATAATGACTCATGAGCAAGCGAATCCATTTCCACTCCCCCATCAATTTCATCAGTCCCGATCCGTTCGAGCCGCAGGTATTCACGGATGCAGCAGCCGCCGTCGATGCGCTGACTTCGCTCTATGAACGCAATACCGGCTTCCTGATCGACGGATTTGCGGCGCTGGCCAAAGGCGCGCCGATCGAAGGACGCTACCGCGCCTTCTATCCGCAGGTGACCCTCGAGACGACGAGCTATGGCCAGATCGACACGCGCCTCGCCTATGGTCACGTCACCGCGCCTGGCCTCTACACGACGACGGTGACCCGGCCGCATCTCTTCCGTCATTATCTCGAGGAACAGCTCGCGCTGCTGATCCGCAACCACCAGGTTCCGGTCGTCGTGTCGGAATCGACCACGCCGATCCCGCTGCACTTCGCTTTCGACGAAGGCGCGCACGTCGAGGCCGCCGCCAGCGGGCTTGCCGACATGCCGTTGCGCGACCTGTTCGACACGCCCGACCTCACCGTGACCGACGACGAGATCGCCAACGGCGAATATGATCCGCGGCCCGGCGAGCCGCAGCCCCTTGCCCCGTTCACCGCCCAGCGCATCGACTATTCGCTGGCTCGGCTGTCGCACTACACGGCGACCAGTGCGGCGCATTTCCAGAATTTCGTGCTGTTCACCAACTACCAGTTCTACATCGACGAGTTCTGCGCCTATGCCCGCAAGCTGATGGCGGACGGCGGCGGTGGATATACCGCCTTCGTCGAGCCGGGCAATCTCGTGACGCTGCCCGGCCATAGCGAGCCGAGCGAAGGCGTGGCGATCGGGCGGCTGCCGCAGATGCCGGCCTATCACCTCAAGGGCAAGGGCCATGCCGGCATCACCATGATCAATATCGGCGTCGGCCCCTCGAACGCCAAGACGATCACCGACCACGTGGCCGTGCTGCGGCCACATGCCTGGCTGATGCTCGGCCATTGCGCGGGCCTGCGCAATTCGCAACGTCTCGGCGACTATGTGCTGGCGCATGCCTATGTGCGCGAGGACCACGTGCTCGACGACGACCTGCCGGTCTGGGTGCCGATCCCGGCGCTTGCCGAAGTCCAGCTGGCGCTGGAAGACGCGGTCGAAGAGATTACCGGCTATGAGGGCTTCGAGCTCAAGCGTATCATGCGGACCGGCACCGTCGCCACCATCGACAACCGCAACTGGGAACTGCGCGACCAGCGCGGGCCCGTGAAGCGCCTGTCGCAGTCGCGGGCGATCGCGCTCGACATGGAATCGGCGACCATCGCCGCCAACGGCTTCCGCTTCCGCGTGCCCTACGGCACGCTGCTCTGCGTCTCCGACAAGCCGCTGCACGGCGAGCTGAAGCTGCCGGGCATGGCGACCGCCTTCTACAAGACGCAGGTCAGCCAGCATCTGCAGATCGGCATCCGCGCCCTGCAGAAGCTTGGCGCCATGCCGAAGGAAAAGCTGCATTCGCGCAAGCTGCGCAGCTTCTTCGAGACGGCTTTCCAATAGGTCGGGAGACTGATACGGAGCGGATCCGGGACGGAGGAACGATCAGGGCGGGCCGCTCAGCGGCCGGCCCTGAAACGCCTCAACTCATTGAGGGCCAGAGACAGCACGGTGCCGCTCAGCGCCGAGAGAATGATCATCAGGTGCATGTTGATGCTGGCGCGGGCCAGTATGTCCATTGCGGCCGTAGCGGTCGGGGCGCCGAGCGATACGGCGCCGGCGACGATGCCTGCCGAATAGGTGCCGACGCCGGCCGGGGCATGGAAGGGCAAAACCGAGGAGAGTTCCCCGCCGAGCGCCCCGCCGAAGGTGGCGGAAAGCGGCGTAACCCCCATCAGCCCGAGCGCCCAGGCGAAGACCAGAACCTTGACGCCCCAGTTGATCACCGTCGCCAGCCAGGCGCGCAGCAGCGCAAACAGGTCGCTCGGCAGGCCGTCGACGATGCCGTCGAGAATGCGGGCGAGCTTGCCCTTGAGGCGCGGGCGAAGGGCGGCGAGCACCGGCCCCTTCAGCAGAAAGGCCGGAATGGGGGCGACCAGGAAGGCGAGCCAGACGAGCGCGGGCCCTGTCTTGACCTCAGCCGACAACACCAGCCCCAGACCGCCGGCGGCGAGCAGCGCGTGCAGGTCGAGCAGCCGCATGACCAGCAGCGCCGAGGTGCCATGCAGCAGCGGCACGGAGAACTCGGAGCGCATCAGCAGCGGGAAACTCGTCTCGCCGCTGCGGAAAGGCAGCATGATGTTGAGCAGATTGTGCACCTGGGAGAGGTGAAAAAGCTCGACGAACCGGCCGGACGTCTCGCGCGGGAAATAGTCGTAGAGCCGCCAGGCGCGGACGAAATAGGTGGAGACGAGAAGGCCGATCACGGCTGCCACGGTGCCGTAGCCGATGGCGCGCCATTCGGCGACGATCGAGCCCCAGCCCCAGACATAGTGCACGAAGGCGGCATAGGCGAGGATCGCTGCCGCCGCGATCAGCGACAGCCGATGGCGCACCAGCGCCGACGGCCGGCGGTTCTGCTCGTCTGTCTGCATGGGGACCTGAGAAGTTCCGAATTGCGCTCTTTGCTTGGTTCCTATAACAACCGCGACAGCAAAAGCCAGCCATTTCCGGAGTATCAGACCCGTGTCGTTCGAGCGCCTTTCCCAACCCACCCAGGATGGCACAGCCGTCTACGAGGTCGAACTCTCTCTCGTCATTCCGGTGATGAACGAGGAGGAGAGCCTGCGGCCGATGATCGACCGGGTCATCGAGGCCATGAAGGGCTTCGACAAGAGCTGGGAACTGATCCTGATCGACGACGGCTCGACCGACAAGACGCTCAGCATTGCCCGCGACTATCTCGGCCGAGAAGGCCTTGATCTGAGGATCGTCGAGTTCCAGCGCAATTTCGGCAAGGCCGCCGGCCTGCAGGCGGGTTTCGACGCGGCGCGCGGCCGGCTGATCGCGACGCTCGACGGCGACCTGCAGAACGATCCTTACGACATTCCGTCCATGGTCGCCGAACTCAACGCCCGCGACCTCGACCTGCTGTGCGGCTGGCGCAAGGCGCGGCAGGATGCGCTGGTGCTGCGCAAGATCCCGTCCTGGTGCGCCAATCGGCTGATCGGTGCTGCCACCGGCGTGAAGATCCACGACAATGGCTGCGGCCTGAAACTCTACCGCTCGGAGGTCATCAAGCAGGTCCGCATTCTCGGCGGCATGCACCGCTTCATCCCGGCCTGGGTCGCCTCTGTGGTGCCCAGCTCGCGGATCGGCGAGTGCGTGGTCACCCACCATGCCCGCCAGTTCGGCGAATCCAAGTACGGCATTTCGCGCACCATCCGCGTCTTCCTCGACCTGCTCTCGGTGCTGTTCTTCATGCGCTTCAAGCAGCGGCCGGGGCATTTCTTCGGCACGATCGGCCTTCTGATCGGCGCGATCAGCTCGCTGATCCTGCTCTATCTCGCCTGGGTGAAGTTCGGTCTCGGCGAAGACATCGGCACGCGGCCGCTGCTGCTGATCGGCGTCATGCTGTTCCTCACCTCGATCCAGATGATCACCACCGGCATCCTTGCCGAAATGCTGACGCGATCGGACGACACGACGAAGAACTATATCGTCCGGAAGACCTACCAGAAGGACGTCTGACATGGTCGCCGTGCTGCGCCAGCGGCCTTATCTGCTGTTTGCGCTGCTCGGCGTCTATTTCGTCGCCAATGTGATAGTCCGGCTCGTCCTGCCGCATTCGCTCGAACTCGATGAAGGCCAGCAGCTTTTCCTCGCCCAGTGGCTCTCGGTCGGCTATGACAGCCAGCCGCCGTTCTACAACTGGCTGCAATATGGCGCGGAACAACTGCTCGGGCCGACGCTCGCCTCGCTGTCCGTCCTCAAGAACCTCGTCCTCTTCCTGTCCTACCTGTTCTTCGGGCTGACCGCCTTCATGGTGCTGCGCTCGCGCGACCTGGCGATCATCGCCACGCTCGGCCTCCTCACCATGCCGCAGGTCAGCTTCGAGGCGCAGCGCGACCTGACCCATACGGTCGCGGTGATCTTCACCTCTTGCCTGTTCCTCTTTGCACTGGTGAAGGCGATCCGCGTACCGAGCCTCATCACCTATGCGCTGACCGGACTGGCCATCGGCCTTGGCATGATCGCGAAATACAATTTCGTGCTTCTGCCGACCGCCGCCCTTCTCGCCATGCTCGCCGAACCCGAGTTGCGCCGCCGCGTGTTCGACTGGCGCATCCTTCTGACCGCCGCGATCGCGCTGGCCGTGGTCCTGCCGCATGGACTGTGGTTCCTCGATCATCTCGACGCCGCCACCGGCCGCACCATCGGCAAGCTGACGGCGGAGGAGACCTCCAGCCGGCTGTCGCAGATCGTCACCGGGCTGACCTCGCTGGCGCTCGCCTTTGCCGGCTTTGCCACGCTGACCCTCGTTCTGTTCGCCATCGTCTTCGGCCGCGACATGGCGCGGGCCTTGCGCGCTTCCAGCCCATGGAGCCGGCTGATCAGCCGGATCATGCTGATCTCCGCCGTGGCGCTGGTGGCCGTGGTCCTGTTCGGCGCCAGCAATATCAAGGACCGCTGGCTGACGCCGATCTATCTGGTGCTGCCGCTCTATCTCTGCCTGAAGATCGAGGCGGCCGGCCTCGCCTCGGAGCGCCACCTGCCGCGCTTCCTGCCGATCGGGCTCGCGCTGATGGTCCTGATCCCTTCGGTCCTGCTGCTGCGCATCCCGATCCACGGCATGCTCGGCAAGTACGAGAAGCTCAATGTGCCCTATGCCGCGGCCGTCACCGAGATCCTCGCTGCCGACCCCAACCGGCCGTCGCTGATTATTTCCGGCGACCAGCAGATCGCCGGAAATATCCGCCTCAACGCGCCGGACATTCCGGTGACCATTCCGGGCTACGAAGCCTTCGAAAGGCCCTTCGCCTTCAATGCGAAGCATCCGCTGCTAGTGGTCTGGCGCAATCGCGGGCGGGAGAGCATGCCGCTGCCGGACGATGTCGCGATGTGGCTTGCCGCGCACGGCAACCTGAAGGTTGGCGAAACGAAGACGGTTGCCCTGCCCTATATCTTCGGGCACGAAGGCGACCTCTACCACTTCGCCTACGCCTTCCTCTATCCCTGAGCGAACTGAGGCCCGGTCGTTCCCGTCAGGCCTTTATGATCACCGGCTCGCAGCGCACCGGGAAATTCACCGAATTGGCGATGAAGCATTTTTCGTGCGCGTCGCCGTGCAGTTCCTCGGCGATCGACGGATCGCTTCTTTCGCTGATCGTCACGCGCGGCTTCAGCACCACGTCGGTGAAGCGGCCACTGCCCTCCTCGTCCATCACCATCGTGCCTTCGGCATGGTCCTCGTAGGCCGTCACGACGACGCCCGAGACCGCGCAGAAATGCAGGTACCAGAGCTTGTGACAGGCCGACAGCGACCCGACCAGCAGCTCCTCCGGGTTCCATCGCTCGGAATCGCCGCGGAAGGCGGGATCGGAGGAGCCCGGAATATCGGGCTTGCCATTGGCGGCAATGACGTGGTCGCGGCTGTATTCGCGATAGCCGGACGTGCCGGTGCCGCGATTGCCGGTCCAGGTGACGGTCACGCTGTATTCGTGGTGCTTGCCGGACATGCCGAGCTTCCTCCTAGTGATTTCCCGACGCAAGGTTACGCCGAGGCTCTGGTCCATCCAAGTCGTCCGGCGTTTCCAATTCGTGAACCGCGTGAGAAAAAGTGCGACTGTCCTCTTGCAACGATAGCTTCAAGATATATCTTAGATGCAGTTCAAACATATTCATAAAGGAACGACATCATGAGACACTTTCATTTCGGCCATCGCGAACACGACGCTGCCCGCCACGCCATGCGGCACGGATTCTTCGGCGGACGTCCCGAGGGCGGCCGCGGTCCCGGCGGCGAGCGCCGTCGCATGTTCGAAAGCGGCGAGCTGAGGCTCGTCCTCTTGAAGCTGATCGAGGAACAGCCGCGCCACGGCTATGACCTGATCCGCGAGATCGAGAACCGCTCCGGCGGCGCCTATGCCCCGAGCCCGGGCGTCGTCTATCCGACCATGACGCTGCTGCTCGACATGGGCCTTGCCGAGGAAGAGGCGAGCGAAGGCCCGCGCAAGCTGCTCGCCATCACCGAGGCCGGACGCGCCCATCTTGCCGAGAGGGCAGACGAGGTGGCGACCGCCATGGCGCGGCTGGCGGCCTTGGCCAAGGTCAGCGCACGCACGGATGCCGCGCCGGTCCGACGCGCCATGCAGAACCTCAAGGCCGCGCTGCAGGACCGCCTGTCGCAGGAGAGCGTCACCCGGGAGGTCCAGCTCGAAGTGGCCCGCCTGATCGACGAGGCGGCCGGCAAGATCGAAAGGCTCTGACCATGGCGAAGACCATCGCGGTCGTGCCGACCGAGAACGGCTGGAAATACCTGCAGCAGCTCTGCAAGCACTGGAGCCACAAGCTCGACGTGGAACTGGGAGAGAAGAGCGGCATCGTCCGCTTCTCCGAGGCGGTCGCCACCATGAGCGCCGACGACAAGGCGCTGACGGTGGAAATCGAGGCGGCATCGGACGAGGTGCTGAAGCGGATGAAGGGCGTGGTGTCGAGCCATCTCGACCGCTTCGCCTTCCGCGAGGCGCCGCTGCCCTTCGAATGGCAGGCGGCCTGATCCGGCAGGTGCTTGAAAAGCCGTTCGATTGAGCGTGTATTGTGCCCCCGTCAGAAGGAGGCACGACATGAGCAATACCCTCACCATTCCCGATCTCTCGGGCAAGGTGGTGCTGATCACCGGTGCCTCGAGCGGGATCGGCGCAGCCCTTGCCCGCGCCTTTGCCGCGCAAGGGGCGTCGGTCGGCCTTCACTACCATTCCGGCGTCGAGGCCGCCCAGGCGATTGCCGGCGACATCGAGCGCGCCGGCGGCAAGGTTTCGCTCGTCCAGGCGGATGCGGCGAAATCCGAGGAGATGGCGGCTGCCGTCGACAAAATCGCCCGGACCTTCGGACGGCTGGACGGGCTGATCAACAATGCCGGCAGCATGATCGCCCGGGTCCTCTACGAAGAGATGACCGACGCGCATTACGACAAGGTCATGGACGTCAACGCCCGCTCGGTCGTCGCAACCAGCCGCGCCGCCGTCGCCCATCTCAAGAAGGACGGCGGCTTCATCATCAACACGACATCGGTCGCCGCGCGCAGCGGCGGCACCGCCGGATCGGGCGTCTACGGCTCGTCAAAGGCCTTCGTCGCGGCCGTCACAAAGGGCATGGCGCTGGAATTCGGCAAATACAATATCCGCGTCAATGCGGTGGCGCCCGGCGTGATCGCAACGCCGTTCCAGGATCGCTATGCGCTTTCCGGGCAGCTCGATCAGGTGGCGGCCAGCGTGCCGCTCCGCCGCACAGGCACGCCCGACGACTGCGTCGGCGCCTATCTCTTCCTCGCCTCCGACATGCTGTCGGGCTACATCACCGGCCAGATGATCGACGTCAACGGCGGGCAGTTGATGCCGTAAGATAGCGTTCCCAGGACCAGTCTTCGCTGCCCCTCATCCGCCTGCCGGCACCTTCTCCCCGCCGGCGGGGAGAAGGGACGTGTTGCACCATCTTCGCCCGTCCCAAGCGTTGAGATTTTCACCTCCGGCACCACCTGCGTCCCCTCGCCCCGCTTGCGGGGAGAGGGTCAGGGTGAGGGGCAAGGACGCTGGCTCAGACTGAGCGGCCGCTTATTCCTTGTGATTGTCCTTCAGCCAGTCGAGGCCCTTGCGCAGGGTCTCGACGGTCTGGTCGACCTCGGAGCGCGAGATGATCAGCGGCGGGGATGCCAGCATGCGGTCGCCGGTGGCGCGCAGGATGACGCCGTTGTTGACGCACTGGTTGCGCACCAGAGTGCCGACTTCGTCGGGTTTGGCGAAGCGGCGGCGGGTCGACTTGTCGGCGGCGATCTGCACCGCGCCCATCAGGCCGACATTGACGGCTTCGCCGACCAGGTCGTGATCGGCAAGCGAGCGCCAGGCCTCGGTAAAATACGGACCGATGTCGTCGCGCACGCGCTCGACCAGCTTTTCATCCTCGATGATGCGGATGTTTTCGAGCGCTGCGGCTGCTGCCACCGGATGACCGGAATAGGTATAGCCGTGGTAGAAATCGCCGAGTTCCTCGATCATCACCCTGGCGACCCGCTCGGAGACGAGCACGCCGCCGATCGGCAGATAGCCGGAGGACAGGCCCTTGGCGATCGGCGCGAGGTCCGGCTCGAAGCCGTAGTGCTGGTGACCGAACCAGGTGCCAAGACGGCCGAAGCCGCAGATGACTTCGTCGGCCACCAGCAGCACGTTGTATTTCTTGGTGATGCGGACGATTTCCGGCCAGTAGGTCTCCGGCGGAACGATCACGCCGCCGGCGCCCTGGATCGGCTCGGCGACGAAGGCCGCGACATTTTCCTCGCCGAGTTCGAGGATCTTGTCCTCCAGTTCGCGGGCAACCTTCAAACCGAACTCGGCCGGCGACAGATCGCCGCCCTCGACGTACCAGTGCGGCTGGCCGATATGGGCGATGCCGGGGATCGGCAGGTTGCCCTGCTCGTGCATCCAGGTCATGCCGCCGAGCGAGGCGCCGGCGACGGTCGAGCCGTGATAGGCGTTCTTGCGGGCAATCACCATGGTCTTGGTCTCGTGGCCGAGCGCCTTCCAGTAGACGCGCGCCATGCGGAACCAGGTGTCGGAGGCTTCCGATCCGGAATTGCAGAAGAAGACGTGGTTGAGGTTCGGGCCGGTGTGGCTGGCGATCTTCTGGGCGAGCAGCGTGGTCGGCGGCGTCGTCGTGCCGAAGAAGGTATTGTAGTAGGGCAGTTCCTTCATCTGCTGATAGGCGGCTTCCGCGATCGAATCCCGGCCGTAGCCGACATTGACGCACCAGAGGCCTGCGAACGCGTCGAGATACTGCTTGCCGGTGGAATCCCAGATATGCATGCCTTCGGCACGATTGATGATCTTCGTGCCGTCCGCATTCAGCTTCTTCATGTCGGAGAAGGGGTGGAGATGGTGGGCGGCGTCGATGGCTCCGAGATTGGAAGGCGCGGCGGCAGTCTTGGTCATGGCAATATATCCTTGCGCAAGAAGCCCGCAGCTCTATGCACGCACAGGCCGTAAGGCCTGCCGCGGCGCCCTGCTTGCCCTTGCATGATTGAAAGGCGGAACGTTATCGGCTACGAACATGACCTTCCAAATTGCGTTTGGCAAGGGCGTCGATTTTCAACATCCTGCGGCCAAATCGCCCCCAAAAAGCCAGCGAGAAGCATTTTTCATGACCGAATTGTCCCAGGCTGCCGATCTGTCTGCCGCAGATCCCTCCGCGCGTATCGAAGTTCTGCTCGTCGGCATGAACGGCGACCTGCGCGGCAAGATGATCCCAATAAAGGCCGAGGACAAAGTCTGGAAGAATACGGTGCGGCTTCCGGCCTCCACCCAGTCTCTCGACATCTGGGGCGACGACAATGACGACATCACCAAGATCTCGCTGACGCTGGGCGATCCGGACGGCATCTGCGTCGCCGACCGCAACTCGCTGACGACCCTGCCCTGGGGCCCGGCCGGCTCCAAGCAGGTGCTCGCCACCATGCACACGCTGGACGGAAATCCGCATTTCATCTGCCCGCGCGCCATCCTCGCCAATGTCATGAAGCGTTTCGAGGAACGCGGATTGACCCCGGTCGTCGCCACGGAACTGGAATTCTACGTCGTCGAGGCGGATTTCCGCGAAACCGGCAAGCCGATGCCGCCGAAGGCGCTGGTGATGAATGGCGAGGCCGAGGGCTTCCAGCTCTACGACATGCGCGCAACCGCGGCGATGGAGGATTTCCTCGGCACCGTGCGCCGCTTTGCCGACGAGATGGGCCTGCCGGCCGACGCCACCACCGCCGAGTTCGGCGCGGGCCAGTTCGAGGTCAACCTGCTGCACAAGCCGGACGCCATGGCCGCCGCCGACGACTGCATCTACCTCAAGCGCGTCGTCGATTTCGCCGCGCGCCGCCACGGCCTGAGAGCCACCTGCATGGCCAAGCCCTATGCCGACCAGGCGGGTTCGGGCCTGCACGTCCATGCCAGCATCATCGACAAGGACGGCCGCAACATTCTCGACGCCAAGGGTGGCGATCCTGTCAAGCTCAAGTCGATCACCGCGGGCATGCTGAAGACCATGCAGGCCGCCCAGCTGATCTTCGCCCCCTTCGCCAATTCCTATCGCCGCTTCCAGCCGGGCTCGTTCGCACCGGACAAGGTCGACTGGGGTTTCGGCAATCGCGGCACGGCGATCCGCATCCCCGACAAGGACGGTCCGGCCGCCCGCGTCGAGCATCGCGTCGCCGGGGCCGACGCCCACCCGCACCTCCTGCTGGCGGCAATCCTCGGTGGGATCCTGCTCGGCCTCGATGCCGATCTCGATCCGGGCCAGGTCACCACACCCGACAGCGCGCCGGAGAACCCCGACATGCTGACGCACGACTTCCTGACCGCCGTCGACCGGTTTCGCAACTCGGCCTTCATCGCCGACGTCTTCGGTGCGGAATACCAGCGTATCTACGGCGAGACCAAGCGCAAGGAAGCGATCACCTATCTGCGCACGGTGTCGAGCTTCGACTACCAGACCTATCTGCCGCGGATCTGAGCGGCGCGGCGCCTCGGAGACCATCGGGTTCACCCCCTCTGCCCTGCCGGGCACCTCCCCCTCAAGGGGGGGAGATCGGCTGGGGGTGGCGCTCACT
>CALRRQ020000021.1:0-85764 GCA_943370615.1 Rhizobium sp. Q54 | reverse complement strand
GCTTGCGTCTGGAACCTTTTTCGTTGCATCGCAGCAAAGACACACGCCGGATCGCGAAGAGACGCGCGACCGCCCGGCAAAGGCAGGAGCCGTGCAGCGGCAAATTTCGGCCTGATCGGGCAAGCTGATCGCAGTGCAGCAACTTGCGGACGGGCCGCGCCGCCAGTAGTGTGGGTCAATATTTCCGACTATTCCGCCAGACCGGACTATGGTGACACTTGAAATATAGACCCGATATTGACGGCCTGCGCGCCATTGCGATCATTCCCGTGGTTCTGTTTCATGCGGGATTCGACTTATTCTCCGGCGGCTATGTCGGGGTCGACATCTTCTTCGTCATATCCGGCTATCTCATCACCAAGGTGATCTGCGACGACATTTCGGGCGGCGGGTTTTCCTATGCGGTGTTCTACGAGCGGCGGATCCGGCGCATCTTCCCGGCCCTCTTCGCCGTCTCGCTGTTCACCGCGGTGATGGCGGCCGTGCTTCTGCTGCCAGACGACCTAGCCCTGTTCGGCAAGAGCCTGCTGGCGACCGTGGTCTTTGCCTCCAACATCTTCTTCTACAAGATCAGCGGCTATTTTTCGCCCAATGCCGAACTCATGCCGCTGCTGCACACCTGGTCGCTCGCGGTCGAGGAGCAGTTCTACATCGTCGCGCCGATCGTGCTGGCCGTCTCCTTCCGCCTGAAACTCGGTTGGCGCATCGTCATTGCCGCCGGGCTTGTCGCCAGCCTCGCGCTGAGCGCCTACAGCGTCGAGGACTATGCGACCGCGACCTTCTACCTTCTGCCGACCCGCGCCTGGGAACTGCTGGCCGGCTCGCTCGTCGCCGTCGGCGGGCTGCCGGTGATCCGCAATCGCGCGGCGGCCGAAGGGCTGTCGCTGCTCGGGCTCGGGCTCATTCTCTATGCCATCTTCGCTTATGATCACGAGACCGTCTTTCCGGGGCCGGCCGCCGTGCTTCCGGTGCTGGGCTCGGCACTGCTGATCTATGCCGGGCCGGCGCGGCCGCTCGCATCGCGGCTGCTGTCGACCCGCCCCTTCGTCGGCATCGGGCTGATCTCCTATTCGCTCTATCTCTGGCACTGGCCGCTGATCGTCTTTTCCAACTATTACCTGATCGAGCCGATGACGCCGTTTCAGGGCGCGACCGTCGTCGTCGCCTCGCTTCTGGCCGGCTATCTCTCCTGGCGCTTTGTCGAGGCGCCGTTCCGCCGGCCGCCGAAGGGTTCGCGGCTTGCCGGCCGGCGCACGATCTTCGCGCTCGCCTGGGCGGGCGGTGCGCTCTTGATCGGCGGGTCGCTGGTGTTGTGGCTCAATTCCGGTTTTCCCGGCCGCGTTTCGCCGCAGGTGATCGCCATTGCCGCGGCAGCCGACGACACCAGTCCCTTCCGGCAGAAATGCCATGTGAAGGAGGCGCGGCGCTTTGCGCCCGGCGAGGTCTGCGTCTTCCCCGACAATCTTTCGCCGGACCGTCCGATCGTCGCCGTGATCGGCGACAGCCATGCGGTCGAACTGAGCTATGCGCTGTCGCAGGCGCTCGCGGGACGCGACATCGGGGTGGCGCAGCTCTCCTCCTCCGCCTGCCCCGCCATGCTCGGCGAGGAAGTGCCGCGGGTCGTAAAATGCCTGGCGCAGAACGACGAACGCTTCCGCTACGTCATCGACAACCCGCGCATCCGGGATGTCGTGCTGGTCGGCTATTACCAGAGCGTCATCGGCAAGATCGGCGCCGAGCGCTACTATGCCGCGCTGGAACGCGGCGTATCGGCGCTGACGAACGCGGGCAAGCGGGTGATCATCGAGGGCCCCATTCTCGTTCCGGGCGTCGACCATCCGCTGATTCTTGCCCGCGCGACGATGTTCGGCCGGCTGGCGGAAGTCCCTGCCCTTGCCGGCGCGCCGGCCCAGTCGCTCGACGAAATCAGGACGGCGCTCGCCGAGATCGCCGGCCGGACCGGCGCCGAGATCTACTATCCCGACCGGACGCTCTGCCGGGACGGCAGCTGCGCCTTCACCCGCGACGGCATGTCGCTCTATTTCGACAGCTACCACCTGACGATGTCGGCGACCCATCTGATCGCGCCGGGACTTGCGGGCTTGATCGGAACGCAGGCGGTGGGAGGCCTTTGAGGGCGGGTGGACGTCGGGTAGCGGGCAGGCCGGCCCTCAACGGCGGCGCGCACCGCCGAGCCAGGCATCGATTGCCGCACCGGTAAGCCGCTGATTGTTGCGATACCAGGGATCGCTGGCGTAAAAGACCGGCTCGTGCTCGTCCCAGCCGCTGCAGGAAAAATCAGACTGGCGGGCGAAGAAGTCGACGAAGTCGGCTTCATTGTCCCAGGCGGCGATCGGATCGCCGGAATATCCGCCGCCGTCGAAGATGTCGCAGAGCACCACCCGGTCGGCGCGGCGGACGAGGCCATGGCCGCAGAAGTCGCGGTGGAATTCGACGATCAGCCCTTCGCCCTCGCCGACCGAGGCCAGCCTCCGCCAGAGCGCCGTTGCGCGCACTTCGCCGAAGGGTTTTCGGGACAGCCGGTCGCGGAGATCCATGGCACGGCGCTCCATCTCTTCAGGGCTCGCATTGATGAGCTCGTAAGGCGGTTTCCAGGCCTTTGGCCGGCGCATCGATCGGAGGGCGGTGACGAGCACCGTGACGATCGCCGCGAGAGCCAGCAATGGAATGATTGTCGACATGCCCGGCCCCTCCCCTCGGCTCTTGTCCTGCCGCCAATCATGCCAGATCTGCGGACCGGCCGGCAGGGGCAGGCGTTCACATATGCCTGTTGCCGGAGATTGATTACGTAGACCGAAACTTTTTCAATGCAGTCGGGGCGGACTGTGTGCAATGGAACCCTCGCAACCGCGGTGAACATGGAATGGGGATTCACATGGAAAGGCTTGTCGACTGCAAGGCACCCGCATTGCCGCGGGGGACCGTCTTCAGATTCAATGGCAGCTACCCATACGAACACTCCGTCGACTTCATGCTGGTGTTGGATCAGTCCTGGGACAGGCCTCTCGCGATCATGGTGGCTACGGGCTACAGTGCCGGGCACATAGTCGCCTACCTGCCTGTTGAGTGTCTCAGTGCAGGCACGCTCATGCTTTCCACGGAGTGGTTGCTGGCAAACTGGAGCAAGTGGATCTGTCCGGAATGTCCGATCGAGGATGTCTACTATTTGGAGCATTATCCGGCTCCGAGAGATCCGATGCGGAGGAATGACCAAACTGGCCAGGACTCAGCAGGCACTGAGGTCAGCCGGATGAGAAAGAGCTGAGGAAGACGATGATCCGCACATGGAACGGAATGAAGATTTCGAAGGAGATTCGTCTTCATGGCAGCGAGATCGTTGTTTACCTGATCGACGAGGACGCTAGCCAGGAGGTCGTCCTTGAGAATATCGTCGCGGTGAAGGGGCAAGATCCGATCTGGAAACTTCGTCCTCCGAGCACCCCGGACTACTGGACCGATATGGACTACGATGGAAATCACATTACTGCGCACTCGTTCAGTTGCTGGATATCGGAAATCGATCCGTTGACGGGCAAGACCATCAGCACAAGCTTTACGAAATGAGAACTCCCCAGGCGCCAAGGCGACCTGCGTCCGGTTCACCATTGCCGGGACAGTTCGGCGGGTCTTAGGCAGTGGCCGCGTGATGGACCGCGTCTAACCGCGCGCGGTCGTCCTCGAAGGCGAGCGTGGCCATCGCGCGATCATAGGCGGTCTGCGCCATGGTTTGCGCCGCGCGGGAAAGCGCAGGACCCGATGTCGCGGTCAAGGCATCGAGCGCCGTCAGCATCGCGAGAACCACCTCGATCATGCCGGCGCCGTCCCGCGAGATGGCCAGGAAGGCAACGTCCATGAGGGCGGTCGGATCGATCGCCCTCACGAAGACGCGCGGATATTGCGGCTCGTCGTCTCCCTCTTCCGCCTTTGACGCGGACGGCGATCCGGGTTCGGCCCGGGACAGGAGCCGAGTGAGTTGCGCGATGACATCGATCGCGGTGCCGGGATCGTTGATGCCGGGGGACAGGGCCCGCGAGGCAACCTCTGAAAGCACGGTCAATCCGAACAGCGGATCCTGATCATAGCTGCGGGAATCGCCGATGGTGAACGCCCGTCTGAGGGCGGCCTGTGTGGCCTCCGGATCATCGCCCAGGCCCGAGGTCGCTTCGACATAGAGCACCGGCCTTGCGGGCGAACAGAAATCGCCGGGGCGTTGAACCACGTGCAGCTTCGCCTCGAGCTCGTCTGCAAGCCGCTGCAATCGGCCCATGTCCAGATGGCGCAGATAGCCGATCTCATCGTGGTGGAGGGGAACTGCGCCTTGCGGAACCCGGACCAGGATCCCGCCCCCAAGCGCCGGCCGTTCGCTGTTCAGGGTGATCCCGTCGGCGGCCTTTTCGGCCGCCCGGCGGATCGTCTCGCTGACATTGCCAAGGCCTGCGAGATGGTCGATCCAGCGCAGCAGCATGGTGACGATCAGCAGGATCACCGCAAGCGTCGCGGCGAACAGAACCAGCCGGCCCCCGCCGCCATAAAGACCGGTATTGAGCGCGATCAGCCCGACGAGGGAGAAGAGAAAGGCGCCGAGAAAGGTCGAGAGCGCCGTCTGGGCGGTGCGGTCCTGAAGGATCAGGCTGATGGCGCGCGGAGTGCCGCTATTGGCCGCCGCATTGGTGGCGGAGACAAGCGTCGAGAGCGAGAAGGTGGTGACCGCCAGCATGCTCGACGCCAGAATGGTCAGGATGGCGTCGACCGCCTTGGCGCCGATCAGGTCGGACAGGCGGTCCGGAATATAGGGTCCGATGGCGATGCCGACGACGGCGGTCACCACCGCCATGATCGCGAACAAGGTGGCGCGGAACCACAACCGCTTCATCATTTGAAGGGCCAGCCACCAGGTTCGGCTCATCGTCGATTCTCCAGGTCGGCGGCCAGTGCGGCCAGTTTTGCAGTGGTATTGATATTGCGCGACGTGCCGGTCTTCAGGATCGGCAGCTTGAGCCGCGAACGGCCGGAACCGATCGGATAGTGGACGAAGATCTCGCGGCCGAGCGCCACCACTTCCTCGCCATCAGGGGCGACCAGGCCGTAGAGCGCATCCTCGGGAACCGGTTCGGCGAAGAAGCTGACCAGCACGCGGTTCGGCTCCATGGCGGCGAAGGGATTGGCCTTGGCGATCGCGTCCAGTTCGCCGGGGCGTCGCAGGAAGACGCCCGGCGGCTTGCCGAGCCTTTGCTCCAGTGCGGCATCGAGGCGGGCGGCGATCGCGTCCTGATCGCCGCTGTCGCGAAAGATCACGTTGCCGCTCTGGATGAAGGTCGAGACATCGGCAAAGCCGAGGCCCTCGCACAGGCTCTTCAACTCGGCCATCGGCAGCTTGCCGGTGCC
The DNA here is from genome assembly GCA_943370615.1 of Rhizobium sp. Q54. Taxonomy (GTDB): domain Bacteria; phylum Pseudomonadota; class Alphaproteobacteria; order Rhizobiales; family Rhizobiaceae; genus Allorhizobium. The sequence continues at coordinate 80,358 of CALRRQ020000021.1, read as the reverse complement.
GCCGACATTGATGGCGCGCAGGAGGGCGACGTAGACGGGCATCGGCCTGACCTCTATTCCGCCGGTTCGGAAACAGGCGTCACCGTCAGCTTGAGGCCGAGGGCTCTCGCGACGCCGAGAACGGTCGAGAACTTGGGATCGCCACGCACGCTCAGCGCCTTGTAAAGCGCCTCCCGGGTCACACCCGCCTCGCGGGCGACGCTGGTCATGCCCTTGGCCTTGGCGATGATGCCGAGCGCATTGGCGATATGCCCGGCATCGCCGCTTTCGAACGCGTCGGTCAGAAGCGCCGCCTGGGCCTCGGCATCGGCGAAGAATTCCGAAGCATCGAAGGGGATGGTTTCCGTCGCCATGTCACACGTCCTTTGCCAGATCCATTGCGCGGCGGATATCCCTGTCCTGCGTTGACTTGTCGCCACCGCACAACAGGACGATGATCGTTTCGCCGCGCTTTACGAAATAAAGGCGGTAGCCCGGTCCGTAGTCGATCCGGACCTCACCGATTCCGCCGAAATACTTCACGTCTCCCATGAGGCCGGATTGAATCCGTACCAGACGGATGGCGATGCGCGTCTGCGCTTGCCGATCCCTCAGCTTGCGGAGCCAGGCGGCAAAATCGGGATGCTGGCGGATCTCGATCATGCGTGAACTATAGTTCACAACGCAACCGGCGTCAACTTTCGCTGTGAACCGTAGTTCACAGCTGGATTGATCACATCTTCCCCGCCACCTTCACCGCAAACGCATACTCAAAGGCGATCTCCTCCAGGCGCTGGAAGCGGCCGGACTTGCCGCCGTGGCCGGCGGCCATGTTGGTCTTGAGGAGATAGGGGCCGGCGTCCGGCGCCTTCTCGCGCAGCTTCGCCACCCACTTGGTCGGCTCCCAATAGGTGACGCGCGGGTCGGTGAGGCCGGAGAGCGCGAGGATCGGCGGATAGGTTTTTTGCCCGACATTGTCGTAAGGCGAATAGGCGGCGATCCAGTTGTATTCCTCTTCCGATTCGATCGGATTGCCCCATTCGCCCCATTCCGGCGGCGTGAGCGGCAGGGTGTCGTCGAGCATGGTGTTCAGCACGTCGACGAAGGGCACGGCGGCGATGATGCCGGCGAATTTCTCCGGCGCCATGTTGGCGATCGCGCCCATCAGCATGCCGCCGGCCGAGCCGCCCTCGGCGATGATCCGGTCGTAGGACGTGACGCCCTCCTTCACCAGATGGTCGGCGGCGGCGATGAAGTCCTTGAAGGTGTTTTCCTTCTTTTCCATCTTGCCGTCTTCGTACCAGGCAAAGCCCTTGTCCTTGCCGCCGCGGATATGGGCGATGGCATAGACGAAGCCGCGGTCGGCAAGCGACAGGCAATTGGTGTTGAAGCCGGCGGCGATCGAGATGCCGTAGGCGCCGTAGCCATAGAGCAGGCAGGGGGCGGTGCCGTCGAGGGGCGTATCCTTGCGGTAAAGCAGCGTCACGGGTACGTCGACGCCGTCATGCGAGCGGGCAAAGACGCGGCGGGTGACGTAGTCGTCGGGATTGTGGCCCGAGGGCACTTCCTGGGTCTTCAGGAGCACACGCTCGCGGGTCGCCATGTTGTAGTCGAAGAGCTGGGTGGGGGTCGTCATCGACGAATAGGAGAAGCGGATGACGTCGGTGTCGTATTCGGCCGCGCCCTGGAGGCCCAACGCATAGGCCTCCTCGGCAAAGGCGATCGAATGCTCCTCGCCGGTTATCCGGTCGCGGATCATGATTTCCGGCAGGCCGTTGCGGCGCTGCAGCCAGACGAGATGGCGGGCAAAGGCCATGTGGTTAAGGATCAGGCGGCCCGGAACATGGGCGACCACTTCCTTCCAGTTTTCCTTGCCCGGCGCGGTGACCGGCGCCTCGACGATCTTGAAGTCCTTGGCGTCACCGTCATTGGTGAGGATGTAGAAGACGTCGCCGCCCTCGGTCAGCGAATATTCGATGCCCTCGATCCGCTCGGCGACCAGCATGGGCTCGGCGGTCAAATCCCTGGTCGAGAGGATGCGGTATTCCGAGGTCTCGTGGTCGTGGATGTCGAGATAGATGAAATCATCGAGCAGCGAGCCGCCGACGCCCATGAAATAGCCCGGATCCTCTTCCTCATAGACCAGCCGGTCTTGCGACTGCGGCTGTCCGACGATGTGATGAAAGACCTTGGAGGGGCGGTGGTTCTCGTCCTGCAGCGTGTAGAAGAAGCTCTTGCCGTCCGGCGCCCAGGCGCCGCCGCCGCCGGTGTTTTCGATCACGTCGGGCAGATCCGCACCGATTGAGAGATCACGGATGCGGAGCGTGAAATATTCCGAGCCCTTGTCGTCATAGCCCCAGAGGCCGAAGGCATGGTCGGGCGTGTGGTCGATGCCGGCGAGGCGGAAATAGTCCTTGCCCGTCGCCTCCTTGTCGCCGTCGAGAAGCAGATGGCGCTGGCTCTCGTCCCTGTGGTCGGCATCGCGGGGAATGCGGAAATAACGCGGCTGCTCGCCGCCGGTGACGAAGGCGGTGCCATAGGCGAAGGGGCCATCCTTCATCGGGATCGAGCTGTCGTCTTCCTTGATGCGGCCCTTCATCTCGGCGAAGAGCTGTTTCTGCAGCTCTTTTGTGTCGGCCATGGCCGCTTCCATATAGGCGTTTTCGGCCTCGAGATGGCGGCGCAGCTCGGCGTCAAGCAGGGTCGGGTCCTTGAACATGGCCTGCCAGTTTTCGGCGCGCATCCAGGCGTAGTCGTCGGTGCGGGTGATGCCGTGGCGGGTGTCGGAGACGGGCTTTTTCGGCGCGACGGCGGGCTTCGGCAGATTGGCGAAAACGGACAAGGGGGAGCCTTCCTTCTTCGAGGAAATCAGAAACGATCCTTCGAGAGATAGAGAGGCCAGGGCATCGGATCAAGCCGCAATCGCGCCGGAGGCGTCAGCGATAGGCGCGCAGGTAATGGCCCTCGAAATAGCGCTTCAGCCAGTGGAAGAGCTTCATCTTCGGCCCGAGGAAATTGCGCTTCTCGCTGCGATAGACGAGCATGGCGGTGTCGAGCATGTCGACGATGCAGATGAGTTCCGGCTTGAAATCGGTCTCCGGCGCCCTGCCCTTCAGCACCGCGGCGATGTTTTCCGCTGCGGCCTTGGCCTGCAGGTCGGCCTGGTGCGCCTGCTTGGGCAGCCAGTCGGGGCCGGGGAAGCTGCCGCTGTCGCCGACCACCCAGACGCCCGGGCGATCCTTGACGCGGCACTTCTCGTCGGCGGCGATCATGCCGCCGGGGGAGAGCGGAAGATCGGCTTCGGAAAGCCAGGCGGGGCCGGTCAGGCCCGGCATGAAGAGGATGAGGTCGGCGGCAAACTCCCCGCCTTCGGTCACCACCTTGTCGGCTTCGAAGCGCACCATCTTGTGGCCGAGCCGCGTCTCGATGCCGCGCCTCGCCATTTCCTTCAACAGGCCGTCGACCGCCTTTTCGCCGAGCCGCTGGCCGGGCCTCGGCGACGGGTTGAAGAAGATGAGCTTGAAGCGCTCGCGCCTTCCCTGGCGACGCAAGAGGCTATCGATGATGAAGAGGAATTCGAACATCGGACCGCCGCGAACGGCGCCCTGTTCGTTGGGGTTGGTGGCGAAACCGACGGCGATCGTGCCGCCGCTCATGGCCTCCAGGCGACGGGCGATCTCCTCGCCGACGGCGATGCCCTCGCAGGGGATCAGCGCATGCTCGATGCCGGGCAGCTTGCGGATGAAGCGGCCGCCGGTGGCGATCACCAGCTGGTCGTTGGGATAGTCGCCGGCATCGGTTTTCACCAGCCTTCCATCGGCGGAAAGCCCGGTCACCGACGCCTTGACGTGGCGCACGCGATGCTCTGCGAAGAAATTGGCAAGCGGGATCCTGAGTGCGGATCCCTTGCGCAGGCCGGCGGGCAGCCAGATGGAGCTTGGGAGATAGTGCAGCTCGTCGCGCGGCGAAATCACCGTGATGTCATCCTCTACGCCGTTACGGCGCAGTTCCCGGATGGTGGTAAGCGCTCCAAAACCGGAGCCGAGGACGGTGATATTGGCCATGGCGGCCTCCAGTGAAACAACGTTCCTTCATATATATGAATATTTAATTTCTTTGGAAAGAGGCGCTTCGCCGCAGGTGTGGACGATGGGCTGACAGCGGCTAGCGCCGAGCAAGCACATGTCCCGCCGCACGCGCGTTCCGCCCTCGCCCTTCGAGGGTCGCTTGCGCTCCCGCCTCAGGGTGAGGGCTACCGCTGACATCAAGGCCGCCGAATCTCCCCCTCATCCTGAGGTGCCCCGCAGGGGCCTCGAAGGATCGAGGCCACCCATTGTCATATCGCAATGTCAGCGGCACGCGCGGAACTCGCCGGTGCGACTGCGAAAACTGCGCGGTCAGCCGACCCGCGTGGTGCGCGCCCAGTCCATGTAGAGTTCCAGCGCCTTGCGGGCGACCGGGCCTTCCTGCAGTTCGCGGTCGTCGAGCCGGTTGACCGGGGCGACCTTGGAATAGTTGCCGGAGGTGAAGATCTCGTCGGCGTCCATGAAATGCTCGATCGACAGCGTCACTTCGCGCACCTCATGGCCCGCCTCGCGCAGGAGCCCGATGACGCGGGCGCGGGTGATGCCGGCGAGGAAGGTGCGGTTGGCGGCGGGCGTGAAGACCACGCCGTCCTTAACGAGGAAGACGTTGGAAGAGGCCGTCTCGACGATGTTGCCGTTCATGTCGCGCACCAGCGCATTGTCGAAGCCGCGGGCGCGCGCCTCGACGATCATGCGGCCGGAATTGGGATAAAGGCTGCCGGTCTTGGCATCGGTCATGGCGCATTCCGGCGTCGGGCGGCGGAAGGGCGACAGCGTCAGCGAATGCGGCTGGGCCGTGTGCATCTGCGCCTCGAACAGGCAGAGGGCGAAGCGGGTCGAGGCCGGGTCGGCAGCGACCACGGAGCCGGGCATGCCGTGTTCGGCCCAGTACATAGGCTTGATGTAGATCGCCGTCTTGCCGTCGAACTTCTTCACGCCTTCCCAGGCGAGGCGCTCGATTTCCTCGGTGGACACCGTGGCGGACATGCCCATGTTGACCGCCGAGCGGTTGACGCGGCGGCAGTGGGCGTCGAGATCAGGCGCGATGCCGTCGAACCAGCGGGCGCCGTCGAACACGGTCGAGCCTAGCCACATGGCATGGGACACCGGACCGATCAGCGGCGGATTGCCGGAGATCCACTCTCCATCGACATAGGTCCAGGTGGTGGTGCGGGCGGTAGTATCGACTGCCATCGGCTTCTCCTCGTTTCTTGTCTTTCGCTGTCTCCGCTTTATCCGGAAAAACCAGCACTGGGGTGAATAAATCGATCAAAAATAGTCATGCCCCAATCTTTCTGCGCTGCGCTAGGTTCCGGCGAGACCTGCCCCTGACGATCGGAGACGACCCATGCGCGCGATGTATTACGAGGCCTTCGAACAGACGCCGGAGATCCGGGTCGTGCCCGATCCGACGCCCACCGAGAACGGTGTGGTGATCAAGGTCGAGGCGAGCGGGCTCTGCCGCAGCGACTGGCACGGCTGGATGGGCCACGATCCGGACATCCGCCTGCCGCATGTGCCAGGCCACGAATTGGCGGGCGTGATAGCAGCCACCGGCCGCGGGGTAATGCGCTACAAGGTCGGCGACCGGGTCACCGTGCCCTTCGTGTCCGGCTGCGGCCGCTGCGGCGAATGCCGCTCCGGCAACCAACAGGTCTGCGAGGCGCAGTTCCAGCCCGGCTTCACCCATTGGGGCTCGTTTGCCGAGTATGTCGCGATCGACTTTGCCGAGCAGAACCTCGTGCACCTGCCGGAAAGCGTGGATTTCGCCACGGCCGCCAGCCTCGGCTGCCGCTTCGCCACCTCGTTTCGGGCGGTCACCGACCAGGCGAAGGTGCGCGGCGGCGAATGGGTGGCGGTGCACGGCTGCGGCGGCGTCGGGCTGTCGGCGATCATGATCGCCGCGGCACTTGGCGCCAATCCGATCGCCATCGACATATCGGAGGAGAAGCTCGCCTTTGCCCGCACACTCGGCGCCGTCGCGACCGTCAATGCGCGTGAGACCGACGACGTCGCCGGCACGGTGCGCGAGATCACCAAAGGCGGCGCGCATGTGTCGATCGACGCGCTCGGCTCGCCCGTCACCTGCTTCAACTCGATCAAGAATCTCCGCCGCCGCGGCCGCCACGTGCAGGTCGGGCTGATGCTCGCCGATCACGCCACGCCACAGATCCCGATGGCGCAGGTGATCGGCCACGAACTGGAAATCTACGGCAGCCACGGCATGCAGGCCTGGCGCTACGACGCCATGCTGTCGATGATGGCGGAAGGCAAACTCGACCCGAAACGCCTGATCGGCCGGGAGATCTCGCTGGATGAGGCCGTGCCGGCGCTGGTCGCCATGGACCGGGCGACGGATCTCGGGATCAGCGTGATCACGCGGTTCTGAGGGGCCTGGCCCGTCATGCGACGCCCCGCCTCTCCCCCTGTGGGAGAGGTTACAAAATCACGGCCTTGGCGTCAGCCAAGTCGTAGGTTTTGTTGGTGAGGGGGTCGGAATCGAGGCACCAGGCATCCCCCTCACCTGCAATTTCTAGCACTTAGCTGAAGCTAAGATGCTGAAATTGCTTCCTCTCCCTCCAGGGGGAGAGGAGAGAGCGCCGAGCGCGGTGGCTTCTTCTCCCCGTTGAGGGAGAAGAAGCGAAATCGGCACCTTAGCGCCAGCTAAGTGCCAGATTTCGCAGATAAGGGGGTTGGGCGGTGCATGGCAAATGATCCCCCTCACCTGCAATTTCCAGCACTTAGCTGACGCCAAGATGCTGAAATTGCTTCCTCTCCCACAGGGGGAGAGGAAAAGCTCAAGCCACCTGCATCGCGCCGGGTCCCGGGATGGCGCCGGGGGGGCATTTGCCGAGGATGATCATGCCGAGGACCTCGTCCTTGGTGACGTCCTGGGTGCGTGCCTGGCCGACCACCTTGCCGTTCTTCATGACGAAGACGCGGTCGGCGAGGTCGAAGACGTCGTGGATGTCGTGGCTGATCAGGAAGATGCCGATGCCTTCGCGCTTGAGCTGCTGGATCAGCTCGCCGACCTGGGCGGTTTCCTGGGGGCCGAGGGCTGCCGTCGGTTCGTCCATGATCAGGATGCGGGCGTCGAAGAGGATCGCTCGCGCGATCGCCACCGACTGGCGCTGGCCGCCAGAGAGCGCCTTCACCGGCTCCTTGAAGCGGCGGAAGTTTGGGTTGAGGCGACCCATGACCTCGCGGGCCTTGGCCTCCATCGCCACGTCGTCGAGCGTGCCCCAGGGGGTGCGGAGCTCGCGGCCGAGATAGAGGTTGGCGGCGGCGTCGACATTGTCGGCGACGGCGAGCGTCTGGTAGATCGTCTCGATGCCGTATTTCTTGGCGTCGCGCGGATTGGCGATATCGGCCGGTTCGCCGTCGATCAGGATCTCGCCCGCGTCGCGCCGATAGGCGCCCGACAGGATCTTGATCAGTGTCGACTTGCCCGCGCCGTTGTGGCCGAGCAGGGCGACGACCTCGCCGGGATAGAGATCGACCGAGGCGTTCTCGACCGCGTGGATGCCGCCGAACGAGATGGAAACATTGTTCATTTCCACGAGCGGAGTGCGTTTGTCAGTCATGATGAAATCCTCTTATCTCGCCCGCGCGCGGTAGATCGTATCGAGCCAGACGGCGACGACGAGAACGACGCCGACGACGATGCGCTGGAACGGCGTGTCGATGCCGACGAGCACCATGCCCGACTGCAGCGACTGCATGACCAGCGCGCCGAGCATGGCGCCGGCGACCGTGCCCATGCCGCCCGAGAGCGAGGTGCCGCCGATGACGGCCGCGGCGATGGTGTAGAGTTCGTCGAGTTCCCCTTGCGCATTGGTCGCGGCGTTGAGGCGGGCGGTGGAGATGGCGGCGGCGATGGCGCAGAGCATGCCCATCAGCGCGAAGATCTTGACGGTGACCCAGCGGGTCTTGATGCCCGCGAGCTCAGCCGCTTCCGGATTGCCGCCGATGGCGAAGACATAGCGGCCGAAGCGCAGGCGGGTGGAGATGAAGGTCATGACGATGCCGACGCCGATGGCGATCAGCACAGGAATGGCGATGCCGTGCGAGATGAACAGGCCGCCGTCGGGCCAGGCGATGCCGTTGGCGTCGGCGAACTTGCGGGCGATCGCCACGGGCCAGGGGTAGTTGTTGAACACATAGACGGTTGCCAGGACCAGGAAGCAGCTGACGCCGGCGAGAAAATACTCGGCCCAGATCGGGCGCAGCGGAAAGCCGAAACGGCGGCGCTGCTTGCGCGAATTGACCAGCGTCGCGACGATTGCGAGGCAGGCGATGACGCCGACGACCCAGCTGGCGGTCGCGCCGATCGAGCCGTCCGTGCCGCCGCCCATCAGGCGGAAGGTGGCATCCATCGGGGCGACCGTGCGGCCCGAGGTGACGAACCAGGTGGCGCCGCGCCAGACCAGCAGGCCGCCCAGCGTGACGATGAAGGACGGCACGTTGAGGAAGGCGATGATGATGCCATGCAGCGCGCCGATCGACGCGCCGAGGACGAGGCCTGCGGCAAGCGCGATGACCCATGTTAGCGGATGGTCGAAGCCCAAGATCTGCGGCAGGAGCTCGGCCTGCAGCACGCCCATGAACATGCCGACGAAACCGAGCACCGAACCGACCGAGAGGTCGATGTTGCGGGTGACGATGACCAGCACCATGCCGGTCGCCATGACGGCGACGGAGGCGGTCTGCACCGACAGGTTCCACAGGTTGCGCGGGGTCAGGAACAGACCGCCGGAAATGATGTTGAAGCCGATCCAGATGATCAGCATGGCGCCGATCATGCCGAGCAGGCGGGTGTCGATCTCGGTGGCGCGGAAAAAGCGCTTCACCGGGTTTTCGCCCGCGCCGGCGCGGGCGGCCTGCGTGGTATTCGTGATATCGGCCATGCCGTGCCGTTCTCCCACTTTTCGTAATCCCTTGCGATGGCGCGCCGCCGCAGCATGTGCGGCAATGGCGGCCGGGCCTCCCTCCGATCCGAAGAGACGCCGCGACCCTGTCGGGTCGCGACGCTTCAAGGTTCATGAGGCCGTCAGGTCAGGCCCGTGTCAATTGCAGGCTGCAACGGAACCCGCGGTGACGCCCTGGCAGGCGGCTTCCTTGGTGATCCAGCCGGCGTCGATGACGACGTTCAGGTTGTCCTTGGTGATCGGCAGCGGCGCGAGGAACACCGACTGCATTTCGACGCCCTTCGGACCGCCGGCGAAGGTGGTCACGCCTTCGATCTCGTTCAGCTTCTTGCCGCCGGCGAGTTCGACGGCGATTTCGGCTGCACGCTTGCCGAGTTCACGGCTGTCCTTCCAGACCGATACGGTCTGGGTGCCGAGCGCCACGCGGTTGAGCGCCGCGAAGTCGGCGTCTTGGCCGGAGACCGGAACGGAGCCGGCAAGGCCCTGGGCGCTGAGGGCAGCGACGACGCCGCCGGCGGTGCCGTCGTTGGAGGCGACGACCGCGTCGACCTTGTTGTCGTTGGCGGTCAGAAACTGCTCCATGTTCTTCTGGGCATTTTCCGGCTTCCAGCCGTCGGTATAGGCCTCGCCGACATTCTTGATCTTGCCGGCATCGACGGCTTCTTTGAGCACTTCCATCTGACCGGCGAACAGGAAGTCGGCGTTCGGGTCGGAGGACGAGCCCTTGATGAAGACGTAGTTGCCTTCCGGCTTGGCCTTGAACACTTCGCGGGCCTGCATGCGGCCGACTTCCTTGTTGTCGAAGGTGATGTAGAAGGCGGCCGGGTTCTCGATCAGGCGGTCATAGCCGACGACCGGGATGCCTTCGGCGGCAGCCTTCTCGATCGCCGGGCCGATGGCTTCGCTGTCCTGGGCCAGAACGATGATGGCATTGGCGCCCTGGGCGATCAGGCTCTCAACGTCGGTCAGCTGCTTGGCGGCGGAGGACTGGGCATCGGCGGAAATATACTTGTCGCCGGAAGCCTCGAGCGCCTTCTTGATGGCGGCTTCGTCGGTCTTCCAGCGCTCTTCCTGGAAGTTCGACCAGGACACGCCGACCACGAGGTCCTTGGCGTTGGCGACGGTATGCAGGCTGGTGATGACGGCGGCGCACGCCATCAGCTTCAAGACGGATTTCATAAAAGCCTCCCTTTGAAAGACGCGGCACGCCGGCGAACCTCCCGTTCACCCCCTAAAGCGGCCCGTCGAAGAATACTGCCTTGCCCCGACCGAGTGGCCGATGGTTTTTCTCGACAGTCGAGAAAATAAATGTCAGAAGAATCCGGGGCTGTCAACATGGCTCCTCATGGCTTGCAAACCTGCCGATCCGGTGATCTTTGTGAAGGGCATATCGAGAAGGACCACGATGAACGGACGCCTGCCATGCTGACGAAATCGAGCACCGAAATGGTGCGTCAGCAGAACAGCGCGCTGGTGCTGTCCGCCCTTCGCCGGCAGGGTTCGCTTGCCCATACCGACATCGCTGCCGCCACCGGGCTTGCCTCGGCCACGGTCTCGGCGATCACCGCCGAGCTGGAGCGCATCGGCGCGCTGGAGCGTCACGAGCAGCCGGCGACCGGCGGGCGCGGACGGCCCCGCGTGCTGTTCGGGCGCAGGCGCGATTTCAGCTATCTGATCGCCGCGCGCATCTCGTCCGACAGCGTGCAATATTCGCTGGCCGATTATACCGGCACGCTGATCGACCGGTTCGAGGAACCGCGCGACCATGTCGCCGCTTCGGGCCAGGGCTTCATCGCCGGATTCCGCGAGGCGCTGACGCGCATGGCAAGCCGCTCGCGGCTTTCGCCCGAGCGCATCGCCGCGGTGTCGATCAGTTCCAAGGGCATGGTCGATGCCGGCGGATCGCGGCTTCTCTGGTCGCCGGTGTTCGGCCGTGAGGAGATCGACTTTTCCACCGCGCTCTCCGTTTCGCCGCAGACCCGCATCCGCCTCAACAACGAGACGCTGCTGGTCGCCCATGCGCTGGGGCTTCGCGCCGACAAGGATGAGGACCGGCCGTTCCATGCGCTCGCCACCCTGTCGCTCGGCCATTCGATCGGGCTTGGCATCGCCAGGCGCGGGCATTCGGGCGAGCTCGAGGTGAGCGCACCGAATTTTGGCCATATGCTCAACGCCTCCGACGGCAAGCTCTGTCGCTGCGGCTCGATCGGCTGCGTCGAGGCCTCGGCCGGCTTCTACGGCATCCTCCGAACCGCCTTCGAGGTGCCGCCCGACACGATCCCGGCGAAGTTCGTGCCGCTGGCCGAAATGGACAAGATCGCCGCCCGCGCCCGCCAGGGGCACCGCATGTCGGAATATGCCTTCCGCCAGGCGGGCCTGGCGCTCGGCCAGGGGCTCTCGCGGGTCTTGAGCCTCTATGAGAACATGCCGATCGTCATCACCGGCCACGGCACGCGCTATATCGACCTGCTCCGCCGCGGCCTCGACGAAGGGCTGTCGCAATCGCTGCATGTGCGCATCTACGGCGCACCTGATATCACCATTGTCCCGGAAGAGGCGACGCTGGTGTTCGAGGGCCATCTCGACCGGGCGCTGACCGAGATCGACCATGATGTCGCGGGCCTGAGGGCCGAAGAGGTCGCGGCGCGCTGAACCGAGCCGAAGGGTGCCCTTGCCGCGCCGCCGCCCGCGTCCTATCACTGCGATGCAGTCGATCGAGGGAGGAGCGATGTCCACCGCAGCTTATGTCTTTGACGCCTACGGCACGCTGTTCGACGTGCATGCCGCGGTGCGCCGCCATGCCGAGCGGGCGGGCCCTGAGCATCAGCGCTTTTCGGATATGTGGCGGGCGAAGCAGCTCGAATATTCCTGGGTGCGCACGCTGATGGGCAGCTACCGCGACTTCTGGCAGCTGACCGAGGAGGCGCTGGACTATACGCTCGCGCGCTTCCCCAGTGTCGACCGGAGCCTTCGCGCCGACCTGCTCTCGGCCTACTGGACGCTCGACTGCTATCCGGAAGTGCCGGCCGTGCTGAAGGCGTTGAAGAGCCGCGGCGCAAAACTCGCCATCCTCTCCAACGGTTCGCCCGACATGCTGAAGGCGGCGGTGAAGAATGCGGCGCTCGATGGGATCCTCGACGACGTGTTTTCCGTCGACGCGATCCGCGCCTACAAGACCGCGCCTCAAGTCTACGACATGGTGACGACCGCCTATCGTCTCTATCCGGATGCGGTGTCCTTCCAGTCGTCGAACCGCTGGGACGTGGCGGGCGCGCAGAAATTCGGCTTCCGCACCGTGTGGATCAACCGGCTCGACCTGCCCGACGAATATGCCGATCACGGGCCGGACCTGATCCTGCGCAGTCTCGAAAGCCTCTGAGGAAGGACCTCGCCATGGCCTGGTCGGCGACGCAATATCTGAAATTCGAGGAAGAGCGGACGCGGCCGGCGCGGGATCTTCTGGCGCAGGTGCCGCTTCAGACCTTAGAGCGCGCCTACGATCTCGGCTGCGGGCCGGGCAATTCGACCGAGCTGCTGATCGAGCACTTCGGGAGAGAGGCCGTCACCGGCCTCGACAGCGATGCCGACATGCTGGACAAGGCGCGGGCGCGCCTGCCAGGCACGCCCTTCGTTCAGGCCGATCTTTCCACCTGGCGGCCCGAGGCGCCGGCCGATCTGCTCTATGCCAATGCGGTGCTGCAATGGCTGCCGGATCATCTGTCGCTGATGGAGAACCTGATCGACCATCTGGCGCCGGGCGGGGTTCTCGCCGTGCAGATGCCCGACAATCTCGACGAGCCGACGCATCTGCTGATGGAGGAGACCGGGGCGGCCGGGTCCTGGGCGCCGGCCTTTGCCGGCGGCAGGCTCAGGCGCGCGCGTCTCCCCTCGCCCGCCGCCTATCTCGAACGCTTGTCGCCGAAGGCCGCGCGCGTCGATGTCTGGCACACGGTCTACTATCATCCGATGGCCAATGCCGAGGCGATCGTCGAATGGGTCAAGGGCACCGGCCTTCGCCCCTATCTCGATGCCGCGGGACCGGACCATGCCGCGTCCTTCCTGACCGACTACACGGCCCGCATCGCAAAGGCCTATCCGCCGATGGCCGACGGGCGGGTGCTGCTTCGCTTTCCCCGTCTGTTTGTCGTGGCGGTGACGGCGTAACTTCGCTAGAAGGCGATCCCGACCCTTGACGGAACATGCCGACGCCAACCGAATTTTTGAAAGCTTTAGCCGATGAGCAAGCCCTGGACACAGCCCGTCACCCTCGCGCTCGGCGAAGAGGGCGAGGACGTGACGATCGACAGCACGGAGGCCGCCTCCTGGGCGATGATCGAGGACTGGCCGACCGAGGACGGCCCGGCGCTCGACAAGGCGCTGCTCGTCTGCATGGACGTGGTGGCCGGCAAGAAGAAGGACGAGGATGCGCGCAAGGCTTTCATCGCCGCGGCGATCGAGGCCGGGATCGTGATTCGCGACTGAGGGTGGACGCCGCCAGCCCGCGCACCACAACCTGTCCGGCAAGGCCCGCGGCCCGTCAGTCGTCCGTATGCTTCACCCGCTCGGTCCTTCGCGCATCGGGCAACCCGTCATGGTCGCCGATCTGTCGCACCGGCCAGCCCTGCCACCAGTCGCGGCGTTTCGTCTCGAGATCGCGGTTCTTCGGATAGTAGATGCGGTTTTCCGGCTTGGCCGTTTCGCCGACCACCAGCAGCGTCACCTCTTCGTCCGTATTGTTGAGAAAGCTGTGGCACTGGCCGGTGCCGGCCGGGAAGCCGACGGCATCGCCGGGTTTCAGCCGGTGCAGCGCGCCGTCGAGCCAGACATCGGGCGTGCCGGTCAGCACATAGACGAACTCCTCCTCGGCGCTTTCGGCATGGGGATAGGAGGTGCGGCGGCCGGGCGGCAGGCGCTCGTGGTGGATGCCGAGACGGGTCAGGCCGAAATGACGGGCCAGCGGCGCGCCGATCGACATCAGTTCGTCGTCGTCGTCGTAATGCGCATTGTCAGGTCCCTCGACCTCGCGCCAATGGGCGATGCAGGCCGGCCGTTCTTGCTTCGTCATGTCCATGCCTCCCGTTTGGTGTCTGACCTTCAGAGCTTCGGCCAGGTGTCCGACAGCCGGTAGCCGGCCGGCCACGGATCGTCCGGGTCGAGCATCAGCTGCTGCGTGCCGGTGATCCAGGCGCGGCCGGAAATGGTGGGTACGATCGCCGCCCGGCCGCCGATCTCGGTTTCCGCCTCGATGGCGCAGTGGAATTCGGAGCCCATGATCGAGCGGCCGACGAAGCGGTCGCCGACTTTCAGCTCGCCGCGGGCATGCAGCACCGCCATGCGGGCCGAACAGCCGGTGCCGGTCGGCGAGCGGTCGATTTTGCCGGGCTTGATGGCCACCGCATTGGCGCCGGTCGCCACGCCGCCTTCCATCACCACCGGCGCGGTGATCTGGCAAAACGAGATGTGGTTCCAGTTGCGGTCCGGGTCGGGATGGGAAAAGCCGAGCTGCTGGTTGGCCGCATCGGTGATCTTCATGCCCATGACGGCGATGTCGCGGGCCTCGTCGGGGGCAATCGAGAAGCCGAGCGCCCGGCCGTCGGCGATGACGAAGCTGTCGCCGCCGAATGCGGTGTCGACGGTCAAGGTGCCGACCCCTTCCACCTCGATCACGGCGCCGAGCCGATCGGCGAAGGACGGCAGGTTGCGCACCGTGATGCGCTCGGCCTTGGCGTTGCGGCACTCGGCGGTGACTTCCACCACGCCGCCCGGCGCCTCGAGCACCAGTTTCGTCACCGGCTCGGTCATCGGCAGGATGCCACTGTCGAGCAGCACGGTGGCGACGCAGATGGAATTGGAGCCGGACATCGGCGGCGTGTCTTCCGGCTCCATGATGATCCAGCCCATCTGGGCGCGCGGATCCTTCGGAGGCACCAGCAGGTTCACATGGCGAAAGACGCCGCCGCGCGGCTCGTTCAGCACAAAATTGCGCAAGCTCTGATCTCTGGCGATGAAGCGCGACTGCTCCCAAAGCGTTTCGCCCGGCGGGGGTGCCACGCCGCCGACGATGACGTCGCCCACCTCCCCTTCGGCATGGCAATTGACGACGTGGATGACCTTGGTGCTGCGCATGGATCCCTCATTTTTGTGGCCACGCTAGCAGGCAAGGCCAATGGCGGCAATCGACCGGCGTGACGATCCGCCGGCTTGAAGCGGACGGCAAAAGGGTCATGTTAGAGGGGTATCGATCGCAGCCGGGGCCTCGAGCCCCGCCGCCGCGCCCGCGCAAAAAAGGAGTTTCCCCATGAAATATGTCACCGCGAACGGCGCGCATATCCCGGCGCTCGGCTTCGGCACCTTCCGCATGCCAAGCGCCGACGTGCTCAGGATCCTGCCGCTCGCGCTCAAGACCGGCTTTCGCCATATCGACACCGCCCAGATCTACGGCAACGAGGCCGCGGTCGGCGAGGCGATCGCTCGCTCAGGCCTTGCGCGCGGCGACATTTTCCTCACCACCAAGGTGTGGGTCGACAAGTTTTCCCGGCGCGACATGGGGCCTTCGGTCGACGAGAGCTTGAAGAAGCTGGAGACCGACCATGTCGACCTGCTGCTCCTGCACTGGCCGCAAAGCCCGGTGCCGCTCGAAGAGCAGATCGACGGCCTGAACGCGCTGGTCGACGCCGGCAAGGTGCGCCATATCGGCGTATCCAACTATAATTGTGCGCTGATGGGCGAGGCCGTCCGCCTGTCGAAGGCGCCGATCGTCACCAACCAGATCGAATATCATCCCTATCTCGACCAGACCGCCGTGCTCTCCGCCGCCCGCTCCTACGGCATGTCTGTCACCGCCTATTACGCCATGGCCGACGGCCGCGTGCCGAAGGACGAACTGCTGCAGGACATCGGCGCCCGCCACGGCAAGACGGCGGCCCAGGTGGGCTTACGCTGGCTCATCCAGCAGCAGAGCGTGGCGGCGCTGACCAAGACCGCGACCGAAAGCCGGCTCGCGGAAAATTTCGCCGTCTTCGACTTCTCGCTCGACGCCGAGGAAATGGACGCGATCTCGGGCCTCGCAAGGCCGGACGGGCGGATCGTCAACCCGGGGCATCTGGCGCCGGAGTGGGATTGAGGGGGAGAGTCTTGATCGCGGCGGGGAAGGTTGTCATTCTGGTGTTGGCTCGCATCCATTTTTGTAGTAACAATAATGGCAATCGTGTTCGACGAACAGAAGCGCTGGAAAACACTGGACGAGCGAGGGCTTGATTTCGCCGCTGCCGGCGAGGTTTTCGATGGCCCTCATCTGACGATCGAAGACGACCGGTTCGACTACGGCGAAACCCGCTTCTTCACCAACGGATTTCTCGCCGGCCGAATGGTGGTCATCGTCTGGACGCCACGCGGCGAGGATCAACGCATAATCAGTATGAGAAAAGCCAATGACCGCGAACAACACGCCTATGGCGAACGCCTGGCAGGACCCGGATGACGCCCCTGACCTCAGCCAGACGCCGTGGCGCGAAAAGCTGGACGCGGCACCGGTCCGCGTTGGGCGGCCGAAAAGCGTGAGCCCGAAGGTCTCGACCACCATCCGACTGGATCAGGACGTGCTCGACGGCTTTCGCAAGACCGGCCCCGGCTGGCAATCGCGCATCAATGCGGCGCTGCGGGAGTGGCTGGCGGAGAAGGGGTGAGCGGGGCGGGAAAGCGAGTCAAGCAGGCTGATGCAGAAGTAGCGCGCGGCGGCGCTTTCGAGGACCGCGCCGTCTTCGACTTCTCGCTCGACGGGGCGGAAATAGACGCGATCCACGCGCTGGCGAGGCCCAACGGGCGGATCGTCAATCCCGGCATCGGGCGCAGGGGAGGAATTGGGGGGCTAATTCTAGCGGTAAAACTAGGTTTTGCCGGTTTTATATTATTTTGTGGAAAAGAAACACATGCATAAATTGTACCTCTCTGCTCAAGAGACAAATTATGCGATAATAACCGGACGTCGCGCAAAAAAGAGCAAACTATGCCCCCTAAGATAGTCACCGTCTTCAACAACAAGGGCGGCGTCGGCAAGACGACGCTAACGTATCACTTGGCCCATGCGCTGGGTGAACTGGGCAAAAAGGTATTGCTGATAGATTTGGATCCGCAATGCAACCTAACAATTATCGCCCTCGAAATGCTGGTGATAGAAAACATTTGGACGGCGGAAGACGCCTTCATCGAAGATTTTGCGAGCGCTAGGACGAAGCTCGGCGAAGCTGGCTTCGCGCAAATGCTGAAAACACCTCGAAGCATTCATTTTGCGCTGAAGCCTACCGAGGATGGCACGGCAGAGCTCGAGGCCCTTCCACCGCCAATCGTTCTAGAGCGGAACGTCCACATCATCCCGGGCCGTCTGACCCTCCACCTTTTCGAGGCCAAGATCGGCGAGCGCTGGAGCGGCGTTTATCAGGGCGACCCCCTATCTATCCGCACAGGAACGCGGGTTCGCACATTGGCTCATGAGTATGCCAAACTCTATGGCTATGACATCGTGATCTTCGACACGTCGCCGAGCCTCGGAGCCCTAAACCGTCATCTGCTTTCGCTTGCAGATGGGTTCCTAATTCCATGTTCGCCTGATCTTTTCTCGGTTTACGGCATCCGAAATATTGGGAACGCTCTTCGAACGTGGCGAAAACAATTCGAGAGCATTTTTCACTTCTTGTCGGATCAGAAGCGATCAAATTTCCCTCAGAAATTCGTTCGATTCATGGGTTACACAATCTATAATGCCAAACGATACAGCAAATACGAGAACGATCTCAACCTTGCGAAGGCCCATCACAACTACGCCGTACAGATACCCGCAACAATTGCGACCTCCATCGACCCGGAGAACCGACTACCGCTTCAAGGTCTTCTTGACCACTCAATCGGCAACAACGCGATCATCCACAGCCACAACACATTTCCCAGTATGTCGCAGAAATACCATATGCCTATGTGGGAATTGCCCGACTGCGGCATTCTTGACCAGGAAGACAAGAGCACGATCGCAGGGAACCAACACTCGTATCGTGCCACGCGGGAGGCATACAAGAAATTTGCGGTGGATTTCGTTCAGAGGCTCGCCCTGCTATGAGCGGAGACATTCCGAAACACGAAGAACTGCTGAAAAAGTTTGATGGGATAAGGCACGAACTCAGGACGTTCATGAATGGCGTCGTGGAGTTCATTGGGCAGCATCCTGACCTCATTAAACCCGGTTCCGAGATCGTTCACTCATACAAAAGCCGCATAAAAGACCGCGAACACCTTAGAGAGAAAATCTCTAGGAAGCTCGCTAACGGCAAAGAAATCAGCGAAGAGAATTTGTTTGTCGAAATCACTGACCTTGCGGGCGTGCGTATTATGCACCTCTTTCAAGAGCATTTTGGAGAGATCGATGCGGTCATACGGAACCGCGTCGCGGGCGGTGACTGGGTATTGGCTGAACGGCCGAAAGCCTACACTTGGGACCCAGAGGCTGCAGAATTCTTCGGAAAATTCGACCTCGAAGTCATACAGAAGCCGACAAGTTACACCAGCGTTCATTACCTAATTCGGCCGCGATCAGATTCTCCAATCTGCTGTGAGGTCCAGGTCCGCACCCTCTTCGAAGAGATTTGGGGCGAAGTGGATCATCAAATCAACTACCCGGTTCCTTCTGACGATCTCGCCTGTAAGGAACAGATTAAAGTCCTGTCTAAGATCGTCGGTGCCGGGAGCCGCCTGTTAGATTCACTGAATCGCGTATATCACGCTGGTAAGACGCAGCCGAAGACCGGGACAATTTTCGACTAAGCTAGCGTCGCCGACCCGTGCAGGCGCTACGGAAGCGAACGAGATCGGCTAGAGTTGGTTCATTCATAACAAAAAAACCGCCGGATCGCTCCGGCGGCTTCTTCAATCCAATCCTTCCGCCCGTCTCAGACGAACTGGCTCAAGCCCGGGACCGAGGCGACGACTTCGTCGACGACTTCGTCGCCGGCATATTCGCGGGCGGCGGCCATGGTTTCCTTGGCGAGCTTGGAAATTTCGCCCATGCCGAGGCCCTGGGCCATCAGCTGCTGGCCGAGACCCATGATGCCGCCGCCGCCGAGCGCGCTCATCAGGCCGCCGAGCAGGCCCTTGCCTTCGCCTTCGCCATTGTACTTGGCGACGAGGTCAAGCGCGCCGGGCACGGATTCGATCATCTTGGCGACCGGGCCGTCGGCGGCCTCGCGCTGGAGGAAGCCCAGCATCATGCCGACGGACTTTTCAGCGAGGGCCGGTTCGATGCCGACCTTGTCGGCGATGCGGGTTACGAGTTCGTTCATGGTGAGCCTCCTGGCGTGAAATTTGACGTTAACGTCAACGTAATTCAAGTCTTTGCCGAACTCAAGCGGCCAAGGCCGCCGCCGGCCGAATTTGTCCGCGGCCGAATGGTCCGGGCCCGACGCCGGCCGCGCGGCCCCGCGGGCTGTTGTCGATGTTTCACACTATCCTTATAACAGCAAGGTGACGATTCAGGGAATGACGGGGTCCGCGCAATTTGCCGATCGGCCCGGTCGCCGAAACATTAGACGGGAACGAGGCGCATGCTCGAAGACGGAAAGCTCTATATCGGCACCAGCCGCAATCCCGACGACAGCCTCAACAAGGGCGAATATCTCGACCTCAAATACGGCAACCGCCACGGCATCGTCACCGGCGCGACCGGCACCGGCAAGACGGTGACGCTGCAGGTTCTGGCCGAGAGCTTTTCCAATGCCGGCGTGCCGGTGTTCTGCGCCGACATCAAGGGCGACCTCTCCGGCATCGCCGCCATGGGCCAGCCGAAGGACTGGGTCGACCAGCGCGCCAAGCAGATCGGTTTTGACGATTTCGCCTACCAGGAATTCCCGGTGATCTTCTGGGATCTCTACGGCGAGCAGGGTCACCGCGTGCGCACCACCGTCGCCGAGATGGGTCCGCTGCTTTTGTCGCGGCTGATGGATGCGTCGGAGGCGCAGGAGGGCGTCTTGAACATCGCCTTCAAGATCGCCGACCAGGGCGGCCTGCCGCTGCTCGACCTGAAGGACCTGCAGGCGCTGCTCAACTATATGGGCGAGCATGCGAGCGAGCTGTCCAACCAGTTCGGCCTCATCTCCAAGTCCTCGGTCGGTTCGCTGCAGCGCGGGCTGCTGGTCTTGGAACAGCAGGGCGCTGAGCATTTCTTCGGCGAGCCGGCGCTCGCCGTCACCGACATCATGCGCACCACGAATGACGGGCGCGGGGCGATCTCGGTGCTCGCCGCCGACAAGCTGATGATGAACCCGCGGCTCTATTCCACCTTCCTGCTGTGGCTGCTGTCGGAGCTGTTCGAGGAGCTGCCGGAAGTGGGCGATCCGGACAAGCCGAAGCTGGTCTTCTTCTTCGACGAGGCGCATCTCCTGTTCAACGACGCGCCAAAAGTGCTGATCGAGCGCATCGAGCAGGTCGTGCGCCTCATCCGCTCCAAGGGCGTTGGCGTCTATTTCGTCACGCAGAATCCGCTCGACGTGCCGGAAACCGTGCTGGCGCAGATGGGCAACCGCATCCAGCATGCGCTCAGGGCCTATACGCCGCGCGAGCAGAAGGCGGTGAAGACGGCGGCGACCACGTTCCGCCCCAACCCGGCCTTCGACTGTGAAACGGCGATCACCATGCTCGGCACCGGTGAGGCGCTGGTCTCGACGCTGCAGGCCAAGGGCATTCCCTCGGTGGTCGAGCGCACGCTGGTGCGCCCGCCGGCGAGCCGCCCCGGACCGATCAGCGAGGCCGAGCGCCGCGCGGTGATCAATGTGAGCCCGGTCGCCGGGGTCTACGACAAGGACATCGACCGGGAGTCGGCCTATGAGATCCTCGCGGCGCGCGAGCAGAAGGCGGCCGAAGCCGAGGCCGCAAGGCGCGCCGAAGAGGAACGCGAGGCCCGCGGCGAGGAAAAGGATTCGGCCGCCGGGCGCTGGTCGCTTCCGGGCTTCGGCGACAGGCAAGAGGACGACGACCGCCGCACGACCAAGACCACGACGCGAAAGACCTCGGGTTACCAGCGCGAAACGGTGATCGAGGCGGCGATGAAGAGCGCCGCCCGCTCTGTCGCGACCTCGGTCGGCCGGGCGATCGTGCGGGGGATTTTGGGGAGCTTGAAGCGGTAAGGGGGACGGCTTCCCTTTCTTGCTGTTCGCCCCTTCTGAAAGGCCTCGCCTTATCGCGCTTAGTACACCTTTGCCCCTCACCCTAACCCTCTCCCCGCAAGCGGGGGAGAGGGGATGGCCGCGGTATTGCCACTCGTCCCTTCTCCCCGTTCACGGGGAGAAGGTGCCGGCAGGCGGATGAGGGGCCGTCGGCGGACGGCAACGGATATCGGGCGACCGCCGACGGCACATGCCTGTTCATTCCCGGCACGCCTCAAGCGCCGAAGAGACCCCGCGCCACCTGCCCGGCCCACCCGATGGCTAAAACCTCGCCGTAGAAGTGCCCCGCCGACAAACACAACCACTAGACGCACACAAAAAGAACACAAACAAAAAGTTGACGCGAGACAGAAGGGCGTGTATCAAGGCTCATCGATACTTTGTTTGCCGATATTTGTTTATGGCGCCTGGCGCCTCTGGACGAACTTCCCCCTCTCAAAAGTCGAAACAACCGTCGAGCGTCGTTCGGCGGAACACAATGTTGCTATGAAAGGGTTCGTCATGACCACCGGCACAGTAAAATGGTTCAATTCCACCAAGGGCTTCGGCTTCATTCAGCCTGACAACGGCGGCGCGGACGTCTTCGTCCACATCTCGGCCGTCGAACGCGCCGGCATGCGCGATCTCGTCGAAGGCCAGAAGATCTCCTTCGAGCTGGAACGCGACAACAAGTCGGGCAAGATGTCCGCCGGCCAGCTGCAGGCCGCTTGAAGCTTCAGCTAGCCGCGACCACGGATGTACTGGCGTGGCAGGCTTAAAGAAGTTGAGAAGGCCAGGCGGATGTCTGGCCTTTTTGCGTTTGCAGGACCTTGAACGCTAGGGATGCAGACGATCAGAAATGCACCACAAGATTGCATATCGCAGGCACGCGCAATGATGCGCAGGGCGGCGGGTCAAGCCAAGCGACGGCTTGCCGCGCCGATAGAAACGGATCGGACTACATGAACGCCGCTATCAACATCCACGCACCTGATGCACCTGCTGCACCCACCGACGACAATGTCGGAGCGTGGTTGAAGATCCTGGCGCGCTACCGCCAGCCGCGTCTGGCGCGCAGCGTCTTCGAACTGATCGTCACGCTCGTGCCGTTCGCCCTGTTCTGGGCCATCGCCTATGTCTCGTTCATCAACGGCGTGTGGATCGGCCTCGTCGCCATCCTGCCGGCCGGCGCCTTCCTGCTGCGGCTGTTCATGATCCAGCACGATTGCGGCCACGGCTCGTTCTTCGCCCGCCGCCGGCTCGACGACTGGACCGGGCGCCTGATCGGCGTGCTGACGCTCACCCCATACGACTACTGGCGCCAGGCGCATGCCGCCCACCACGCCACCGCCGGCAATCTCGACGAACGCGGCGTCGGCGACATCACCACGCTGACGCTCGAGGAATATCGCGCGCTTTCGCCGCGCGGCCGGCTCGGCTACCGCCTCTATCGCCATCCGGTGGTGATGTTCGTCATCGGCCCGGCCTATCTCTTCCTGTTCAAGCAGCGCCTGCCCTTCGGCATGATGAAGGATGGCGCGCTGCCGTGGATCTCCACCATGGGCACCAATCTCGGCATTCTCGTCTTTTCGGCGCTGATGATCTGGGCCGTCGGCCTTGTTCCCTTCCTCGTCATCCACCTGCCGGTGGTGCTGATCGCCGGCGCCACCGGCATCTGGCTGTTCTACGTCCAGCACCAGTTCGAGGAGACGCACTGGTCGAAGGGCGACGCGTGGAAGTTCCCGCAGGCGGCCCTTCACGGCGCCTCGCATTACGACCTGCCGCTGGCACTGCGCTGGATGACCGGCAATATCGGCATCCACCATGTGCATCACCTGGCCAGCCGCATTCCCTATTACCGCCTGCCGGAGGTCCTGCACGACTATCCGGAGCTCGCCGGCATCGGCCGCATCACCCTGTGGCAGAGCCTGCAATGCGTGAAGCTCGCCCTGTGGGACGAGAAGAGCGGCAAGCTCCTCTCCTTCCGGGAAGCCGAACACGCCGGCGCTACCGCCTGATCTTGCTGCCGTGGCCGGCACTAGGCCGGCCGCCGCGCCACCCCGACACGACCCTACCTTTTCAAGGAACGACCATGCACGAACTCACCCCCACCCAGATCCGCGGCCTGAAGCTTGCCAAGGACGGTGACCTCTTCCCCGCCGAGGGCAAGAAATGGACGCATCTCAACGCCGAGATCACCTATGCCCGCAGCGACCGCTTCAAGGAGCGCCCGCAGAAGATCAAGTTCCTGAAGACCGCCACGCTCAACGAACTGCGCGACTTCGGCCTGCTGCAGACCCTCAACCCCGACGTCGACGTCGAGGAATCCGCCCATGGCATCACCATGGCCGGCAAGATGTGGCTGCTGCGGAACAAGTAAGCGGCGGCCGGCTCTTTTGGGCCGCCTCGAAGACCTAACGTCCCGTCGGCAACGTCCCAATCCGCCTATTGCCCCTCATCCGCCTGCCGGCACCTTCTCCCCGCAAGCGGGGAGAAGGAATGAGCGGCACCGCCGTTGCCATCCCCTCTCCCCGCCTTCGGGGAGAGGGCTAGGGTGAGGGGCAAGAGCGCCTCGGCGAGGCGAAGCCATGTGATGGCTGCGCACTTGGCCCCCTCAGAGCGTCGCGCTGTCGATGACGAAGCGGTATTTCACGTCGCTCTTCAGCATGCGGGCATAGGCCTCTTCGATCTCGCTCGCCGCGATCATCTCGATCTCGGCGACGATGCCGTGTTCGGCGCAGAAATCCATCATCTCCTGGGTCTCGGCAATGCCGCCGATCGTCGAGCCGGCGATCGAACGACGCTTCATGATCAGCGGGAAGACGGCCGGCGACGGGTGCGGATGTTCCGGCGCGCCGACCAGCGTCAGCGTGCCGTCGCGCTTCAGCAGATTGACGAAGGCATCCAGATCGTGGCTTGCGGCGACCGTGTCGACGATCAGGTCGAACGAGTTGGCCTGGGCCTTCATCTCGTCGGCATTGCGCGACACGACGACCTCGTGGGCGCCGAGATCGAGGGCCGCCTGGCGCTTGTTCTCCGAGGTGGTGAAGGCGACGACATGGGCACCGAGGGCGCGGGCGAGCTTGACGCCCATGTGACCCAAGCCGCCGATGCCGACAATGCCGACCTTCTTGCCGGGGCCGGCGTTCCAGTGGCGGAGCGGCGACCACAGCGTGATGCCGGCGCAGAGCAGCGGCGCCACGGCGGCGAGGTTTTCGACCGGATGGCGGACCTTGACGACGAACTTGTCCTTGACCGTGATCGACTGCGAATAGCCGCCGAGCGTGTGGCCCGGCTTGTCCGGGGTCGCGCCGTTATAGGTGCCGGTGAAGCCGTGCTCGCAATACTGTTCCAGACCGTCGTCGCAGGCGTAGCAACTCTGGCAGCTGTCGACCATGCAGCCGACGCCGACCGTGTCTCCAACGGCAAAGCCGGTGACGGCCGAGCCGACGGCGCTGACATGGCCGACGATCTCATGGCCGGGCACGCAGGGATACTGCGTGCCGGCCCATTCCGAGCGCACGGTGTGCAGGTCGGAATGGCAGACGCCGCAATAGGCGATGGCGATCTGCACGTCATTCGGCCCCACCTCGCGGCGGGGGATTTCCATCGGTTCAAGCGATTTGTCGGCGGCATAGGCGCCGAAGGCCTTGGTCAGCATTGCAGTCTCCAGTGATGTTGAGGAATGAAAGGACCCCGGAAGATCCGGGGCGAAGCCGGCCGCGGGGAGGATCAGCGGCCGGAATACTGGTCGTCGGTGACCTGTTCGAGCCAGTCGACGGTCTTGCCGTCGAGAGCCTCGTGGATGGCGATATGGGTCATGGCGACGGTCGCCGATGCGCCGTGCCAGTGCCTTTCGCCCGGCGCGAACCAGATCACGTCGCCGGGGCGGACTTCCTCGATCGGGCCGCCCTCGCGCTGGACGAGGCCGAGACCGGCCGTGACGATCAGCGTCTGGCCGAGCGGATGGGTGTGCCAGGCCGTGCGGGCGCCGGGTTCGAAGGTGACGGCGGCGCCGGCCGCACGGGCCGGAGACGGCGCCTGGAACAGCGGGTCGATGCGCACAGTGCCGGTAAACCAGTCCGCCGGTCCCTTGCCGGAGGGCCGTGATCCAACTCTCTTGATGTCCATGATGTGCTCCCGCGGGCCGTGTGATCGCAGACGTGTAACCACGCCTACCCAGCAACTATAGCCGACGAGATTTATTTCAATTAGACCCTACAAAAAGATTGCACTTATATCGAGGAACAATGAATGCGGCGCGAAGACTTAGGCGACCTGATGGCCTTCCAGAGCGTGGCGGAGGAGCGCAGCTTCACCCGGGCGGCGGCACGGCTCGGCACGTCGCAGTCCTCGCTCAGCCTGATCGTGCGCCGCCTCGAGGAGCGCCTCGGCGTGCGCCTCCTGACCCGCACCACCCGCAGCCTGGCACCGACCGAAGCCGGGGAGCGGCTGCTGGCCGCGCTTAGCCCCGCCTTCGGCAGCATCGAGCAGGAACTGGAGGCGCTCGGCCAGTATCGCGAGAGGCCGGCCGGCAATTTCAGGATCACCGCCACCCAGCACGCGATCGACACCGTGCTGTGGCCGGCGCTGTCGAAAGTGCTGAAACGCTATCCCGACATCAAGGTCGAGCTGTTCTCCGACCTGGCGCTGACCGACATCGTGGCGGAGCGCTTCGACGCCGGCGTGCGCTTCGGCGAGCAGGTGGAGAAGGACATGGTGGCGGTGCGCATCGCCCCGGATGCGCGGCTCGTCGTGGTCGGTGCGCCGGACTATCTGGCCAACCGCCCGACGCCGATCACCCCGCGCGACCTGACCCAGCACGACTGCATCAACACCCGCCTGCCGACCTATGGCGGCTTCTACGCCTGGGAGTTCGAAAAGGACGGCCAGGAAATTCGCGTCCGCGTCGACGGCCAGCTGGTGTTCAACGATGTCGGGCAGGTGCTCAAGGCGGCGCTGGACGGCTACGGGCTCGCCTTCCTGTTCGAGGACATGGTCCGGGACCATCTGGCGGAGGGACGACTGGTTCAGGTGCTCGACGACTGGACGCCGCCCTTTGCCGGCTATCACCTCTACTATCCGAGCCGCCGCCATGCCTCGCCGGCCTTCTCTCTGCTGGTGAACGCCCTGCGCTATCAGCGATCCGTGCCCTGATCCCGCTGTTTCCGGCGCCATGCCTGGAAGACGGCCAGCGCCACGCCGAGAGCGAAGCCCGGCAGCGCTGCGGCGATGCCGAGCGAGGCGGCGCCCATTTCGCAGCCGCCGGAGTCCCCCGGCGTTCCGCAGCGCGGATCGAAGATATGGAAAAGCGCCAGCGACAGAAGCGTCGTGACGATCGGCAGGCCGATCAGCCCGACCAGTCCAAAGATCAATGCCCTCACCGCCGTCCAAACCATCGCGCCCTCCCCGGCCAGGTCCGTCGTTCCCCGATTGGAGAATCATACGCCATTCGCAGGCCCGGGGGAAATCGGGCGGCGGAGCGCGTGAATGGAGGGCGGCGTGCGGGCCGAAAGATTTCTGCCGCAGGGCGGGCATTTCGCTTGCAAAAGGCCGGTATTCGGGCGATTCTGCGATGCGCGCAGAAATCGAAATGCCGAAGAATCTTCATTCCTTCATTGCAATCCGTGGCAAATGGCCTATATTGCAGGCATCGAAGATTGCTAGTGTGTTTGTCTACGCGCCTCGGCGCACCGTCAGATTTCCTCTCAACGTCGATCAAGCCGGACGAATATCTCACCGGCGAACCCAACGATTGAAAGGATATCGTTATGAATACTGGCACCGTAAAGTGGTTTAACAGCACCAAGGGCTTCGGCTTCATTCAGCCTGACGAAGGCTCGACCGACGTATTCGTCCACATCTCCGCCGTTGAACGGTCGGGCATGCGCGAACTCGTCGAAGGCCAGAAGATCTCCTACGACATCGTGCGCGACAAGAAGTCGGGCAAGAACTCGGCGGACAACCTCCGGGCTGCGTAATTGTCATTCGCCAAGGCTGACCACGGATGTACTGGCAGTCAAGGCTTTGAGTGACAGGAAGAGGTCGGGGTAACGCCCGGCCTTTTTGATTTGTCCCAGGTTCTCGTATTCCGCGGGACAGGTCGTGAAAGGACCCTATCATGCGCAAATCGTATCCCCGCGTGGGCGATCGGGTCCTGCTTCGGGACGGCATCTCCGGCACCAGCCGGAACAGGCTGGCCTGTCGCATCGTTACGGTTTTGCCCGCCGAACATGGCGAGCCGGAATACCGCGTCCGTTTCGACGCGGAGAATTTCGAACGCCGCGTCACCCTGTCCGACATCGACGGCATTGAAACGTCGTCGGGAACAGTGGAGAAGCAGCAGCAGGCGACGGTCAAGGCCGAACCCTGGCTGAAGCCCTCCTCGATCCGCGTCGGGCGCTAGTCTTTCAACCCTCAACCACTAAACGGCGCTCGGGCGCCGATGGAAAGGAAATCCCTTGCAGGTTCTCGTTCGAGACAACAATGTCGACCAGGCACTCCGGGTACTGAAGAAGAAGATGCAGCGCGAAGGTCTCTTCCGCGAAATGAAGGCCCGCAGCGCCTTCGAAAAGCCTTCTGAGAAGCGCGTTCGCGAAAAGGCCGAAGCCGTTCGCCGCCTGCGCAAGCTGGCTCGCAAGAAGATGCAGCGCGAAGGCCTGCTCCCGATGCCGAAGAAGGCTGCTGTCCGCACCCGCTAATGGCCTCACCCGCGGCCTGCGCCCGATTTCGGGCGCAAGCCGTCCTCCGTCCCCTTTCGGAAGGCTGATCCCATGACCGCGACCAAAGACAAGTTCTTCAAACCCGGCAAAGTCGATGCCCGCGACAAGGCGGCAACGACCGACCATACCGCGCGTGCCATCATCGCGGCGGAATCGACCGCACGCGACAAGAAGACCGAAGCACTGAAGGCGTTGCGCATGCAGCGCGAAGCCGAGGCCGCTCCGGAAGCGGCAGCAAAGCCCGCCAAGCGAGCGACCAAGAAGGCTGCGCCGAAGGCCGGTTGACGGCTCGACGCGTCCGGCCCCTTCATCGGCGGCAGTACCGTTTCCCCCCATTGCCAGACTGGCTTCAAGCCCTCACCGGCGCTCGACGGGCGTTGCGGACGCGGTCGGCTGCGGTTTAAAGATGAGCCACGCGACCTTCAGCCGTTCAGGCGAGCGGTTGGCCGGCGGTGGAACACGGAAAAGCAAGACAGATGATCTGGGACAAACGCGGCGGTTCGATTTCCTCCTATGCCGGCGGCGCGGCCCTTGCGGCACTGCTCGGCGGCTTCGGCCTGATCGCCGACGAGGTGAGCGAGGGCGAGACGATGAAGATCGACCAGCCATTGCTCATGGCCCTGCGCACCCCCGGCGATCCAAGCGACCCGATCGGCCCGGCCTGGGTCGAGGAAGCGGCGCGCGACATCACGGCGCTCGGCAGCTTCTCGGTGCTCTTCATCCTGATCACCGTGGTCGTCCTGCATCTCTTCCTCATCGGGCGGAACCGGACGGCCTGGTTCCTCACGGTCTCGGTGATCGGCGGCACGCTTCTCAGCAGCGGCCTCAAGTCCCTCTACGACCGGCCTCGCCCCGACCTCACCGGCGTCGCGCGCGTCTTCACCACGAGTTTCCCGAGCGGCCACGCGACCGTTTCGGCAGTCGTCTACCTGACGCTCGGCGCCCTGCTTTCGGAAATGGCGGAGAGCCGCGGCCAGAAGATCCTCTATCTCGGATCGGCCGTGCTGCTGACGGTGATGGTCGGGCTGAGCCGGATTTATCTCGGCGTGCATTATCCGACCGACGTGCTCGCCGGCTGGTCGATCGGCGCCGGCTGGGCGCTCGCCTGCGCGATGCTCGCGCATCTCTACCGGCAGCGCATCGCGGCCAAGGCGTAACGGGCGGCCGCGGCCCGGGGCCGGCGACCGCCCGGATCCATCACTTCACCGGCTTGATCGACGCGATGATGCCGACGAAGTCCTTGAGGTGCTTTTCCTGGTCGCCCTTCGATCCCCAATAGGTCATCAGCAGCAGCTTGCCCGGCCGGGGCGACATAAGCGTCACGCCGACGGAAACCGGGCCGTCCTCGTCCTCGCCTTCCCATTCGATGGTCGAGACATCCATGCCGTTCAGCTTGTTGTCGGCCTCGGTCTGCGTCGCCGCATCGACCTTCACGCCGTTCTCCTCGAGAAAGGCGAAGATGTCTTCGATGATCTTGTCGGTGGTCTTTTCATCGGCGACTTCGATCGACAGGTAGACGGCATCGTCGCCGGAGACGGCTTCGACGCCGTGGTCGATCTCGGTCGGGTTCCAGCTGTCGGGAATGGTGACGCTGGCGACCGGTGCATCGGTGGGTAGCTGGATGTCGGCGGCGAATGCTGCGGCCGGCAGGGCAAAGGCGAGGAAGGCGGCGATAAGGGTCGATTTCATGAACATATCCATGGTTGGGCCAGAACGATCGCGGACCGGACGAAGGGTGTTCGCCGTATCCGGCTCCAGCGCCATAGCAGGACTTCGTTGAAAATCGGGTAAGGGCGATATGGATTCGCCCGATCCAACCAGAATTGGACCGGGCGAAACCAACACTATGGCGAAATGGCCGCGGCGCGGATCGTCAGCGCCTGGCTGCGGTCAGGGCGAAATAGGCGCCCTGCGGATCCTCGCATTGCAGGATGAAGCTGCCGCCGGGTACGGCTTCGGGTCCGAAGATGACCTTGCCGCCGCCCTGCTTGACCCGCTCGGCCGCCGCGTCGATGGCCTCGACCGTGATGTAGTAGCCCCAGAAGGGTGCACTCACCATGGGCGGCTTGGTCATCATGCCGCCGAGCACCTTGCCGTCCTTGGCGAAGCACTGGTAGGTGCCCATGGCGCCCATGTCGACGGCCATGTCCTTCTCCCAGCCGAACATCTTCTGATAGAAGGCGAAGGCCTCCTCGCCATTGCCGGCCATCAGTTCGACCCAGCCGAAGGTGCCGGGCGTGCCGCGCTCCGGCTCCGGCGGCATCGGGCCTTCCGGCATGATCACCTTGAGCAGGCTGATCACCGCGCCATGCGGGTCGGCGACGACGGCGAAGCGCCCGACGCCCGGAATGTCCTCTGGTGCGTGATGGACCATGCCGCCATTGTCGGCGAACTTCTTCGCCATGGCGTCGACGTCGTCGACGGCGACATAGCCCGCCCAGTTCGGCGGAATGCCCCGAGCCTTCATCTCCTCGGTGAGCTGCATCATGCCGGCCACGCCCATTTCGAAGCCGGGAACGTTGAAGACGGTGTAGTCGAAACCGGGCATGCCGCTGTCCTTGGCCGTCCAGCCGACGACCTTGGTGTAGAATTCGGCGGCGGACGCCGCGTCGGTGGGCATCAGTTCGTACCAGATGAAGCTGCCTTGCATGGCGGTTCCTTTCGTCTCTGTTGCGGAATTGGGGGCCAGTTGCAGGGTGCGGACCTCGCCCGCGATACATTGCAGCAGCCCGTATGGGTCGAACGTCAGCCCCGGGCGGCGGCTTCGAGGCCGGCAATGTCGAATTTCACCATCTTCAGCATGGCCTCGGTGACGCGCTTCGCCTTGGCCGGGTCCGGGTCCGACATCAGCTCGCCGAGACGGGTCGGGGTGATCTGCCAGCAGAGCCCCCAGCGGTCGCGCAGCCAGCCGCACTGCTCGGTCGAGCCGCCCTCGCTCAGCGCGCTCCACAGGCGATCGATCTCTTCCTGGCTGTCGCAGCCGACGATGATCGAGAAGCTGTGGTTGAACGGATCGAGCGGCCCGGCCTCGATGGCCATGTAGCGCTGGTCGCCGAGGGTGAAGCCGGCAAGCTTGACGCTGCCGGCCGGGCCGCTCGGCGTATCGGCGGGAATGGCGGAGATCCATTCGACCGCGGAGCCGGGGATCAGTGAGGTATAGAAGCGCACGGCTTCTTCCATGTCCTTCTCGAACCAGAGATGCTGGGAAACCTTCATCATGCGTTCCTCTTCTTGGTTCCTGGCGGCCGGGCCCGCGGGGCCTGCGTCGGTTGGGCAGGTCGGGCTTTGCGCGAGCGGACGACCGCGCCGGTGGCGCGGCGTCCGGCATTGTGCGAATTTCACGCCCGGCGCTGCATCTCGCTGGTCATGAAGGTCTTGAACGTGCCGTCCGGCAGACGCACGCTGCCGGAGAAGGTGCGATGATCATCATCTATGAAATGGATGACATCATGATAAATGGCGGTCTTCTGCGGGTCCTCGAAGCTCGGGCCTTCGGCTTCCAACGTCAGGGTCTTGCCGTCCGGCTCGATCCAGCCCTTGTAGATCCACAGCTTGTCCATCATCGAGCCGATCCAGGTGCCGACATAGTGGCCGAGCGCCGCCTCATAGCCGAGCGTCATGATCATTTCGCCCGGATTGCCGTCGGGCATGGTGCCCCTGCCCTCGGCGAGAAACCATAGCCCGCCGACCGAGCGCACCGTCTCCGTCCAGACCTTCGCCGGATCGCCCGGGTCGTAGTTTTCGTGGCCCGTGCTTGAGGTGACGACCCAGTCGCCGACGAGTTTTTCGAGAAAGAGGTGCTCCTCGCGGGGTTTGGCGAACTCCATGACTTCTCCTCCTCTCGAGACGGGCGGACTTCAGTGGCAGCAGGCCGACGCCTTCGGCTTGGTCTCGTACTCGTCGTGGCGCTTGACGAAGTCCATGGTCGAGCCCTCGTTGCGACCGAGCGGGGCGCAGTCGAGGATCATCATCGTGCCGAGCATCTCCTCGCCGCCGCGGGCATAGTTGGAATAGGTGTGGAACACGGTGCCGTCGGCATCGCGGTAGAAGGACGACAGGCCCGGCAGTTCGTCATGCGCCTGTTCGGGCGGCGTCTCGCGAAAATTGTAATTGACCGGCCCGGCGGCGAGCTCCTCCCTGGTGAAGGAGACGTGGTAGTCGAAATTGAAGTCCGAGCCGAAGGACGACACCCAGGGGAAGTGCCAGCCCATGCGACGCTTGTAGGCCTCGATCTTGTCGAGCGGCGCGCGCGACACGCAGACGAACGAAACGTCGTGGTTGTTGAGATGGACGATGGCGCCGTCCAGATGATCGGCGAGGAAGGAGCAACCCGGGCAGCCGGCCTCCCAGTCGGGTCCGAACATGAAATGGTAGATCACCAGCTGGCTGCGGCCGTCGAACAGCTCGGCCAGGGTCCTGGCGCCGGTCGGCGTGGTGAAGACGTAATCCTTGTCGACCTTGACCCAGGGCAGCGCCAGGCGCTCGGCATTGATCCGGTCGCGCATCCGGGTCATTTCCTTTTCCTTCGCGAGAAGGGCGCGGCGGGCCTCCAGCCATTCATCACGGGATACGACAGAATGTTCCATTCTTCCCTCCTCCAGGACCGGTTTCATCTTGACTTTTGGGTTGATATCAACATATTTGACACATGTCAACCGAGCCGCTGATTCCCTATTCCACCACCATTCATGTGCGCGATACGTGCCTGTGCCTGCACGCCCAGCGGGCGGCGCGGGCGCTGGCGCGCCGCTTCGACACGGCGCTGAAGGCGCTCGGGCTGACCAACGGCCAGTTCTCCCTGATGATGTCGCTCAACCGTCCGGAGCCGCCGCCGATGGGGCCGGTCGCGCAGCTGCTGGCCATGGACCGCACGACACTGACCGCGGCGCTGAAGCCGCTCGAGCGGCGCGGCTGGGTGTCGATCGAGACCGATCCGAAGGACCGCCGCGGCAAGCGCCTGCGGCTGACCGCCGACGGCGCCGCCGTCCTCTCCGCCGCCATGCCGATCTGGCGCGACACCCACGCGGCGGTGGAGGCCGAGCTTTCCTCGGGAGACGCGGAAAGCCTGCGGCGGGATCTCTTGGAAATCGCGCGATGATTTTGCCACCTCCCCCTTGAGGGGGGAGGTCGACGCGAAGCGGCGGGCGGGGGTGACTTCTTGCTCGCCAGTAAATCACCCCACCCCGGACCTTCGGTCCGACCCTCCCCCTCAAGGGGAGGGTGTCGCCCCCTCGTCCGCCTGCTAGCACCTCTGCCAGCCCTTCGCTTGGGCTCAGGGCGCTCGTCATTCGAAACGATCCACCGGATCGTTTCGTCGGCTTCGCCGACCATTCCTAACCCCGCAGGCGGGGAGAAGGACGCAAGATCCTCACCCGAACCTTCCCTTCAACCTCGCATCGCCTGAAAAATCCGCGATCGCGAAGCCGACAAGGCGGCGGGGGAAATCGCAGAGGGCCTGGACGCCCGTCGAGGACAGGCGGATGCGCCAGGTCTGGCGTTCGACGGGCTCGCGGGCGGCGAAGGCGTTTGCGGTCAGCAGCGCGATGTTCCGGCCGCCCTTCGGATCGCGCACCGAGCGATAGAGGATCGCCTCGATGCCGCCCGCCCGCGCATTGTCGGCGAGCGCCTGGCAGGCGGTGTAGTCGGCAGGATCGGTCCAGGCCGGCTCGTCCTTCGACAGAGGAGGCAGCGTCAGGTCGATGGCGCGCGCGGTGGCGATCCGGGCGGAGAAGGCTGTGTAGTCGCCGGCATTGGCCGGCAGCGGGGTGGCCGGCGATTCGGCGTAGAACAGGAGGCGGTAGAAGGCCATTTCGGCGAGCGCCGTGTCGACCTTTTCCGCCGCGTAATAGACCCCGAGCGTGCGGCCGGCGCGGCGGAAGCGCGAGCCGTGCGGATAGACGCCGTCATAGCGGAACGGGGTTGCCAGCAGATAGTCGAGCCCGGCGCATTCGGGCGGAAAGGCCGGCTTGGTCTCTTCCAGCAGGCTTTCGAGCAGCGTCTGCTCCTCGACGCTGTCGACCAGCTTCATCGTCGAGACCTGATGCTGCGCCTCGACCAGCCGCCAGAAGGCGCCGGCGACGGCGGCAGCCTCAGACGAGAGCGCGGCGGGCGTCCAGATAGGAAAGGACATCGACGAGGCCCGAAACGGTTGCAATCTTGATGAGGGGCGAGCCGCCGAGGACGGTGTTTTCACCCTTGAGCCAGGCACGCGCCACCGCCTCGTCGCCGCCGGTGATGGCATCCAGCGAGCGGAACAGGCGGATGAACAGCAGCGAAAGTTCGAACGGCTTGGTGCCACGTTCGAGACGGAAATCCAGCCGCTTCATGCGCGATATGCTGGCCTCCGACACCCCGATCACGGCCGCCAGTTGGCGCGCCGACAGCCCCAGCCGATCGGCGGCGGCAATCACCGCCTTGGTGACGGTCGCGGCTTCCGACACGGGTGGTTTTGCGTATTCGAGCGATTGATGCAGCATGACGCCATCCTTTCCGTGGAAAGAATATAGCGCATCTTTGTCTGATGGCAAAGGCAGAAATGCGAACACTCCCTCTCACCGCAGAGGCGATAGGGGCCGAGCGCGAGCGAGACGAGGGCAGTTGCGCCGCGCGCTTGTGAGCTTCGCCCCCCCTCATCCGGCGCTACGCGCCACCTTCTCCCCGCCGGGGAGAAGAGGCTCGGACACCGCCCGCCAAGCCAAAAAATGTCCCGCTGCGGTCAAATCTGATGGATGCGATAGACTTCGCCGGCAGTCAGAAGGCCGGCACGGGGCCGGCCTTCGGGCGGTGGATCGGTTTGGAAATGCAGGGAAGGCGATGAAGCCCGGCGGCAAACCAGCTGCCTACTGCCTATTGGCTACTGCCTCCCTCCCCCTCAGGCGACCGAGACCGGAACTTCGGTCGAGGTGCGCATGGCGTGGCTGTAGGGGCAGACGATGTGGGCGGCGGCGACCAGCTTTTCGGCCAGTTCGCGCTCGATGCCCGGCAGTTCGGCGGAAATCGCCACTTCGATGCCGAAGCCGGTGCCGTCTTCGCGCGGGCCGATGCCGACGCGGGTGGTGACGGTCGTTTCTTCCGACAGCTTCACCTTTTCCTTGCCGGCGACGAATTTCAGCGCGCCGAGGAAGCAGGCGGAATAGCCGGCGGCAAACATCTGTTCGGGATTGGTGCCGGTGGCACCGTCGCCGCCGAGTTCCTTCGGGACGGTCAGCGTCACATCGAGCACGCCATTGTCTGATACGGCACGGCCGGCGCGGCCACCGGTTGCGGATGCCTGGGCGGTGTAGAGGATTGCCATGGGGATGCTCCTTGTTTCGGGTTGGTATGAATGCTATATATTGCACAATTGAATTGTGCGCAATATATTATTTGCGCATTGCCCCGGCGCCGAGAATTGGCGACAGTTCTCCCGGGGATGTTGAAAGGGGCTTCGTCGACCGACATGAATGACGCGGAATTGGAAAAGGAATTGAAGCTCGACCGTCAGCTGTGCTTTGCGCTCTACGGCGCGGCGCATGCGTTCAATCGGGCCTACAAGCCGCTGCTCGAGCCGCTCGGGCTGACCTATCCGCAATATCTGGTGATGATGGCGCTGTGGGAAGAGGACAGCCAGCAGGTCAAGATGCTCGGCGAAAAGCTGGGGCTTGATTCGGGCACGCTTTCGCCGCTTCTGAAACGGCTGGAGCAGGCAGGCTATGTCGAGCGCCGGCGTGACACGGCCGACGAGAGACAGGTGTTCATCACGCTGACCGAACCCGGCCGGACAATGAAATCCCATGCGGTCAAAGTCATGCGGGCGATCGGCGAGCAGACCGGCTGCACCATGGGCGAACTCGGCACGCTGCGCGACAGCCTGAATACGTTGAAGAGGCGATTGGCCGCGCTGGAATAGCCAAGCCGGCCCTGCCCTCGCCGCCCTTGCAGCACTCGCCCGGTCAGGCAAGCGCGCAGATTCTCCCGGCAGCGGCGCCATGCGCCCGTCACCAAAGCAATCGGCGCCCGCGGGCGGGGCGCCGAAGAATCAAGGGACAGGCGGCAGGCTTACTGCCAGACGAGAATCTTCGCCTTGTTGGGCACGCGCTCGTAAAGGTCGATGATGTCCTGGTTGAGCAGGCGCACGCAGCCCGACGAGACCGCCTTGCCGATCGAGTTCCACTCCGGCGAACCATGCAGGCGATAGAGCGTATCCTCGCCGTTCTGGAAGATATAGAGCGCGCGCGCACCGAGCGGATTGTCGAGACCCGGCGACATGCCGCCATTGTCGGCCGAATATTGAGCCAGTTCCGGCTTGCGGGCGATCATCTCGTCCGGCGGGGTCCATTTCGGCCATTTCTGCCGCCACTGGATGACGCCGGTGCCCTGCCAGGCAAAGCCCTCGCGGCCAATGCCGACGCCATAGCGCATGGCCGTGCCGCCCGATTCCACCAGATAAAGGAAACGCGAGGGCGTATCGACGACGATGGTGCCCGGCGGCTGGCCGGTCGGGTCGACGACGCGCTGGCGATAGAAGCGTGCGGGAATCTTCTGGTAAGGCACGGCCGGAATGACATAGCCGCCATCATAGACCTCGCCATACATGGCATCGAGCTCGGCGGAACCGCCGGCCAGCGGCCGGTCGACCACGCTGCGGCCGTCGCGATAGGTGATGGTGGTGGCCATGTCGCGACCGACGGGACGGGTCGAGGCACAGCTGGCGAGCAGGCTGGCGGCGCCGACAGCCGATAGGGAGAGAAAGGTGCGGCGCGAGAATTGATCCGATGAAGACATGGATGAAGAAGCTTCCTGTGAACGGCACGGCAAAAGGAACGCAGCTTAAATCGCGAGGATCAGCTTTGTTCCCGATTTTTGCGCAATGCAACAGGAAAGCGGACGGGATGCAACCGCCAAGTCCGGTCAACTCTTTGCGAGGCTGTCGTTAATGCGACACCCGTGGCAGACCGTCTACACTCGCCGTCAGATGACCACGATCGGCGCCTTGGCACCGGCGCGATCGTAGAGGTCGATGACATCCTGGTTGAACATGCGCACGCAGCCGGACGATGTCGCCTTGCCGACCGACTGCCAGTCGGGCGTGCCGTGCACGCGGTAGAGCGTGTCCTTGCCGTCCTGGTAGATGTAGAGCGCGCGGGCGCCGAGCGGGTTGTTGAGGCCGGCTTCGAGACCACCCTCTTCCGCCGAGACCGGGCGCAAATCGGGCTGGCGTGCCACCATCTCGTTGGACGGTGTCCAGTGCGGCCATTTCTGCTTAGCCTGGATCGTGCCGCGGCCGGACCAGGCAAAGCCGTCGCGGCCGATGCCGACGCCGTAGCGGATAGCCTTGCCGCCCGCCTGCACGAGATAGAGATAACGCGCCTTGGTATCGACGACGATCGTGCCGGGGGCCTCGTTGGTCGAATAGTCGATCTCCTGACGCAGGTAGGAGCGATCCACCCGGTCGAGCGGAATGGCCGGCAGCGTGTGGCCGTCGTCGCGAATGGAACCGTACATCACCCGGTGCAGCGGATTGCTGACCGGCAGGCCATAGGTCTGGTGGAACTGGGTGGTGTAGAGTTCGCGCTTCTGCGGCACCGGCTGCGGATCGGCCGGCTGGACGCGGGCCGGATCGTAATAGACCGGCGCCACCTCGTCCTGGAAGACGTCGATGTTCATGCGGCTGGTATCGGTGACGAACAGGCAGCCGGACAAGACCGACAGCAGGGCCGTACCGGAGAGGAGACCGAGCAGGCGGCGCGCGCGCTCGCCGGTCGAAAGGGTCTGCTGAGAAAATCGCTTGGACAACATCGTTCACCGCTTCATGCCGAGATTTGCCGGCAGTCTGGCAAACGCGGCTGGCGCGAGGCTGTCGTGCAGCCCTCGCGCCAGCCTTCCTTTCACCGGCCCTTGCCTGCGACCGGCAGGCGGACGTTCTTCAGCATCAGCGCGGCCACAAGGCCGATTGCGACGATGCCCGAGGCCGTGAGGAAGAGCGGGAAGAAGGCGCCCGCATAGGCTTCGGCGACGGCGGCGCGGCTTGCCTCCGGCAAGGCTGCGAGCATTTGCGGCGTCAGTTGCTGGAAATCGGCGACGCCCGGGATCTGGTTGCTCAGATGCGACAGGCCGGAGCCGATGATCGCGCCGTAGATCGAGATGGCGATGGCCGCACCCGACATGCGGGCAAGCGTCACCGTGCCGGTGGCAGCCCCGACGTCGTCGCGCGAGGCGGCGTTCTGTACGCCGAGCACCGGGACCTGCTGGCCGATGCCGATGCTGATGCCGTGCAGCAGCATGACGGCGGCGATGAGGACGACGGGCGTTCCGGCGTGCATCTGGCTGAAGAGCGCGAGGCTGACGACGCCAAGGCCGGTGGATGCAACCGAGAACGGCTTGTAGAGACCGCTCTTCGAGATCCGGCGCCCGGCCCAGAGCGAGCCTGCGGCGATGCCGCCGGTCATGGCGATGAACAGCAGGCCGGCGAAGGTCGGGGTGAGCCCCGTCGTGGTCTGCAGGAACAGCGCGACATAGTTGACCGAGCCGATGCCGATGGCGCCGGAGACCAGCGAGACGACCAGCATCAGATTGATGGTGCGGTTGGAAAACAGCGACAACGGCACGACGGGTTCGGCGACCCGCCGCTCGACGGCGACCCAGCCCAGGGCGCACAGGAGGCCGAAGGCGATGACGGCGAGGCTTTGCGTGGCGACCAGCGAGCCGAAGATCTGGGCGCTGTCGGCCCACAGCACGACGCTGGCGACAGCACCGGCCAGCAGGATCGCGCCGGCATAGTCGATCTTCGGCCGGCGGTGCGGCTTGCGGTAGGGCAAGAGGATGGCAAGGCCGGCCAGCACCAGGATGCCGATCGGCAGGTTGACCAGGAAGATGGAGCGCCAGCCGAACAGGTCGCTCAGCGTGCCGCCCAGCACAGGGCCGACCGCGCCCGAGGCCATCAGCGCCAGGCTGGCATAGCTCTGGTAGCGCGCCCGTTCGCGGGCCTCGAACAGGTCGGCATTGATCGAGAAGATCGACACCATGATGCCGCCGCCGCCGAGCGCCTGCAGCACGCGGGCGGCAATCAGCGTATCCATGGAGATGGCCAGGCCGCAGACCAGCGAGCCCAGCGTGAAGATGGAAACCGCCGCCATGATCACATACTTGCGGCCGAACAGGTCGCCGAGCTTGCCGTAAAGCGGCATGACGGCGCTCGAGGCGAGCAGATAGGCCGAGCCGATCCAGCCGAAACGTTCGAGTTCGCCGAATTCACCGACGATGGTCGGCAGCGCGGTCGAGACGATCTGGTTGTCGAGCGTCGCCATGAAAAGCGCCGTCAGCAGCAGGACGAAGACGACGACGCGGCGCCGGGGATCGGCGACGAGCGAAACGAAGGGCGGCGCCTGAGGCGGGGCGGAAACGGCCGGCGCGGCCGTTTGGGAAGACGATTTCATGTCCATGGCGGGGGTCCAAGTTTGAAGTTCGTCAATTTATGTGACTTTAGCATGCAATTGTCAATCGCACTTGCATGCTTCGTGCATTAAATTTGTTGGATCGCCGCCGAACATCTGTTATCAAGGGCCATGACAGACGAAACGACACCACCGCCCCCCCCGCCCGGCACGGCCGCCGACTCCAACGCCATTGCCAGCATCGGCAGCGCCATGGCGCGCATGCGGCTGATGATTGGAAGGCGCTTCATCGGCAATCTCGTGCTCAGCCGCGTCGGCGGCGGCATGGAACTCTCTCATCTCGATGTTGTGGGAACCGTCAGGCGGTTGCAGGCAAGCCAGGAGGCGACCGTCGGCGCGATCGCCGAGGAGCTTCGGGTCGACCCGTCGCGCTCGAGCCGCATCGTCGCGGATCTGGTGCGCCAGGGATTGCTGAAAAGGGAGGTTTCGCAGGAGGACGCGCGGCGCACCATCGTGGTGATCACGCCCGTCGGCCAGGACCTGCTGAAAAAGGCAGACGAGGTAAAGCGGGACACGATCCGCGAGATCGTGGCGGACTGGCCGGCCGAGGACGTCGAACGCTTCGCCGAGCTCTATGACCGCTTCATTTCCGGCTTCGACCGGCGCCGGCAGGAGTTCGAGATGGAATCGCAGAATAAGCCGGGTGCAGCCGAAGACTAGGCCAAGTCGTCGCGAAGAAGAACAGGCCGTATTCCCGGAGGTAAAAACGATCCGACCGGCCCCGTTCGCTAGAAGGACGGGACCGGTCGTTCGGTGCGCGCATGCAGCCACGATCCGCCGGCGTCAGTCCGCCCCAGGGGACGCCAGCTGGCGCAGCGCGCGTTCAAACGCCTGCCGTCAGGCCGGCGTCGAGGGCGAATTCATCGCATTGTAGATCTTGCGGCCGAGAATGGCGGCGATCGGAAGGGCGACGACACAGCCCGCCGCGAACGCCCCCGCTATCTGCCAGCGTTCCATCATCTTCATGGCGAGCACGGCCGTCACTGCTCCGCCGGCCAGCACCGTTGCGACGAGAATATATAGCACTGCAGAAAGACGAAGCATCAAGCCCTCCATCGATTTACTTTCTGATGGGAAGATTAGACCTCGCTGAAGCCTCGGCATTGATCTGGCGCAAACTGTTGCGGCCGAACGGGCGATGGATGATTTGTCGCATCCCTGCTTGCCGCGCCAGACGCTTTCGGCCAAGTTCTGGCCGAACGGCAGCGCGGACGTTTGTCCGGCGCCACACGGGGCCTGTCTTCCACGGGGAGCGATGATGCTGAAAAGGCGTGTGATTCTGGGTGGCCTGGCGAGCCTGCCGGCCCTGCGGCTGGGATTTTGCGCCGACCAGGCATCCGCCCAGGCGCAGCCGATCGCCGCCGACCTGCGGGGCGCGCTGGATGCGGCGGAAGCCGGGATCGTGCCGGGCGCCAGCGACAACCAGAGCCGCAAGCTGCAGGCGCTGCTCAATGCCGCGGCCGCGAGCGGCCAGCCGGTCTTCCTGCCGGCCGGCACCTACGAGGTTTCGAATCTCGACCTGCCCGACGGCACGCGGCTGATCGGCGTGC
This sequence comes from Rhizobium sp. Q54, assembly GCA_943370615.1. Lineage (GTDB taxonomy): Bacteria > Pseudomonadota > Alphaproteobacteria > Rhizobiales > Rhizobiaceae > Allorhizobium. The sequence goes on along the minus strand of CALRRQ020000021.1, from coordinate 39,480 downwards.
CGGGCGCCACCCGGCTTTCCTACAGCGGTGACGGCCATCTGCTGACCGCGCGGGACGTGCGCCATGTCGCGCTGTCGGGCATCACGCTCGACGGCGCCAATCGCTGGCTTGCCGATTATGCCGATGCGCTGGTCTCGTTTCGCGCCGTCGATGCGGTGCAGGTCATCGATTGCGAGATCGTCGGCAGCCGCAAGCACGGCCTGCAACTGGAACGCTGCGGTGGACGGATCAGCGACTGCCGCATCACCGGCGCTGCCGATGCCGGCCTTCTGGCGATCGAGACCAAGGCGCTGACGATCAAGGACAATGACGTTTCCGACTGCGGCAATGGCGGCATCCTGGTGCATCGCTGGACCAAGGGCGAAGACGGCGCGATGGTCAGCGGCAACCGCATCGCCCGGATATCCGCCAAGGCCGGCGGCACGGGACAGAACGGCAACGGCATCAACCTGTTTCGCGCCGACAATGTGATGGTCTCGGGCAATCACGTTTCCGACTGCGCCTTCTCGGCGATCCGGGCCAATTCGGCGTCGAACGTCACGATCGCCACCAACCAGTGCCTGCGCTCGGGCGAGACGGCGATCTATGCCGAGTTTTCCTTCGAGGGCGCGCTGATCGCCGACAATCTGGTCGATGGCGCCGCCAACGGCATTCTCGTCGTCAATCTCGACCAGGGCGGCCGCCTGTCCACGGTTTCCGGCAATATCGTGCGCAACCTCATGCTCGAAGGCCCCTACAGCCATGACGGCGCCGGCTTCGGTTTCGGCATCGCAGTGGAGGCGGACACGGTGGTGACCGGCAACGTCATCGAGAACGCCCCGAAATGGGGGCTGATGCTCGGCTGGGGTCCCTATCTGCGCGACGTCGTGGCCAGCGCCAACATCATCCGCAATTGCCCGGTCGGCATTGCGGTTTCCGTGGTCGAGGGCAGCGGCACGACACTGATTTCCGGCAATGTCATCGCCGGGGCGAGCGACGGCGCCATCCTCGGCTTTCGCTGGAACGACAAGGCCGGCGGCGAACTGATCGACGGCGCCGAAGGCAATGATCACCTGACGATCACCGGCAACCGGCGCGGCTGAGGCGGCAGCGATCGGCCTTTCCGCGCACGCACCGACATGCACCACAGGCGACGAAAACATCGTTGCATCGCTATTTTAGAATCATCGTAATGACTACTTAAGATCGACATGGTTCTATCGGCAGGCGAAAGAACCGTGCGAACGCCATGCTCACCAAGCTGCAGAATACGATCCTCGAGATGATTGCCACGGGCGTTCCGCTCGGGGAGACGGTCGATTTTCTTTGCCGAACGGTGGAAGAAGAAATAGCGCCGGGTATCGTGTGCTCGGTCCTGGTTCTTGATGCGCAGAACCGGCTGCGCCATCTGGCCGGCCCGTCGCTTCCCGCCCATTACGCAGCAGCGATCGACGGCACGCAGATCGGTCCCGGCGTCGGATCGTGCGGCACGGCCGCATTCACCGGCCAGCCGGTGACGGTCACCGACATCGCCACCCACCCCTACTGGGCCGATTTCAAGCAGCTCGCACTTCCGCTCGGCCTTGCCGCCTGCTGGTCGACGCCGATCATCGGCTCCGGCAAGGTGCTCGGCACCTTCGCCTTCTACTTCCATACGCCACGCGGTCCCTCCGACATCGAGCAGAAGATCGTCGCGGCCTGCGTCCATCTCTGTGCCATCGCCATCGAGCGTGACCAGCGCGTCGCCGAACGACGCCGGCTGGCCGAAACCGACGCGCTGACGCAATTGCCCAATCGCGGCCGGTTCAATGACGTGGTGGCGTCGCAGGATCACAGCGATTGCCCATGGGGCGTACTGCTTGCCGACGTCGACAATCTCAAGCTGGTGAACGATACGTTCGGCCATCGCGCCGGCGACGACCTCATCCGCAACGTTGCGGCCCGCATCGCCTCCGTCGGCGAGCCCGGCATGACCTTCCGGCTGGGCGGCGACGAGTTCGCCGTCATCGTCAACGGCGACGAAAGCAAGGACCTGTCCGCGATCGCCGCCCGGGTTCTGGAGGCGATCCGGCTTCCCTGCACCTGCTCTGACCATGTGATCTATCCGTCGGTGACGCTTGGCGGCGCCGTGGCAATGGCCGGCGACAGCGCCGAACAGGTGCGCCAGAACGCCGATTACGCCCTCTATCACGCCAAGGAACGGGCGCGCGGCAACTATATCGAATTTGTGCCGGGTCTCGGCACCGCGATCGTCAAGCGGTTCCGGGCGATCCAGGACGTGACCGAGGCGCTGCGCGAGGACCGCATCGAGGCCTATTACCAGCCGATCGTCGAACTGGCGACCGGCCGCATCGCCAGCCTCGAGGCGCTCTGCCGGATGAAGACCCGCAAGGGGGAGATGATCTCGGCGGCACATTTCCACGAAGCGACCAAGGACGCCAACATCGCCTTCGAGCTGACCCGGCGCATGCTCGGCCGGGTCGCGGCCGACACGCGCCGCTGGCTGGACGCCGGGATCGACTTCGGCCGGGTCAGCGTCAATCTCTCGGCCGCCGACTTCTACCGCGCGGGCCTCGCCGACCGGGTCGCCTCCTGTTTCGCCGAGGTGGGCGTGCCTTTGAAGAAGGTCACCGTCGAAGTGACCGAAAGCGTCTATCTCGACCAGCGCGACCAGATCGTCGCCGAGCAGATCCAGGACCTGAGAACCGCCGGAATGAGCGTCGCGCTCGACGACTTCGGCACCGGGTTCGCCTCGCTCACCCATCTGCTCACCGTTCCCGTCGACGTCATCAAGATCGACAAGTGCTTCGTGCAGCGCATGGTCAACGACCGGGCCGGCGCCGTCATCATCAAGGGGCTGATCGACATCGCCAAGGGCCTCGGCATCGGCGTCGTCGCCGAAGGCGTGGAGACGGCGGAACAGGCCGAATCGCTCTACCGGCTCGGCTGTGCCAATGCCCAGGGCTATCTCTATTCGCGGGCGATCGACCGCTCGGCCATTTCCACGCTGATCAAGGAGCGCCGCATCGTCGGCACGCCGCTCGGCGCGTCCGAGACCGCGCTGAGCGTGGCCGGCTGACGCGCAACCCAACGGACGGACCCGGACCGTCCGGCCCGGCGCCATCCCCTATCGGCGGTTTGCCAGCAGCTCCCCCGTTGCCGCCCGGACATCCCCGAGGTGGGTGAAGAGCGCGACGTGCTCTCCGTCCGGGATTGCCAGCAGATGCGCCTCCGGCAAGATCCGGCCGACCCGTTCCGCATGGGCAAAGGGCACGACGCGGTCGGCCTGGCCGTGGATCACCAGGACCGGCGCCGTCACCGCCCCGATCGGCAGCGTATCGATCGCCGCGCAGCTCGCAGTGTCGTTCAGCAGGCCGGGCATGCGATGGTTCAAGCGGGTCATGGTCGAGCGCTGCAGGGCGCGGATCAGCGGTCCGGCCTCAGGATCGGCGAGCGTGCGGCGGCGTATCTCCGCGTCGAGTATCGACCGGCGGATCGCCCGTTCCGGCGCGAAACGACCCATCGCCGCCATGACCCAGCGAACCGGGGCAAGGCGCGCCATCTTCACCATGGCCTCGAACCTGTCCTGGTATTCCGGCGGGATGGCCAGCGTCCCGCTGCAGACCGAAACGAGGATCAGCGAGCGGCATTTCTGCGGATGGCGCGCCGCGAAATGAATGGCCGAGGGGCCACCGCCGGACACGGCGATGACATCGGCTGTGGCAATGCCCAGCCCGTCGAGCAGCGCGGCGAAGAGGTCGGCCTGGGCCTCCGGCGTCTTCGCCGTTTCCAGCGGCGTGCCGAGATAGCCGGGGCGCGACGGCGCCACGATGCGCCGCCCGGCCCAGTCGGAAAGCCCCGCCATGGCGAGCAGCAGCGCCTGGTCGTAACCGCCCATGGCGCCATGCAGGGAAAGCACGGCATCGCCCTTCCCCATATCAACATATTCAAGCGGACCGGATGGCAGGTGGCAGATCTCGGGGCGCACCGATTCGAGCCGTGCCTGAACCGGCAAGGCGGACAGCGGATTGTGCGGCATGCGACTACCCCTCGACCGAAGACCGGACGGAACGATCGGCGGCGGCCGTCGCCGGTGCCCCGCCCCCCCGGATCAGCGCCAGCGCATCCGGCGGCGGGCGGCGTTCGACCCGGCGATAGCTGCGGCAATCGGCCGTGCGCGACAAAAGCCTCATATTGACCATTTCGCGGCGAATGAGCACGTGATCGCCGAAGGCGTGGTGGCGCTTCAGCAGGTCATTGACCTGGCGCTCGGTCATGTCCGCTTCGGCGGGGAAGAAGGACCACAGCTTCCACAGGCAGAGTGCCTGGAGATTGGTCTTGCCCGGCCAGCGCAGCAGGACGTCATCCCCGTCGAAGCAGCGCGCTGCGGTTTCGACGCGGCGGAAATCGACCTGCTCCTGCGGCTCCTGCGGGGCCACAAGACGGGTTTCGGCGGCGCGCGAGGCCTTCAGGTGCTGGTAGTTGCGAAAGCCCGCCGCGCGCGACAAGATGTTGAGGATCTCGACATGGCCGGGCGTTTCGCTCCGCGCTTCGAGTTCCCGCTTGATGGTCCGGGCCAGCGCCGACAGATCGGGCGCCTCATAGGTATGGATTATACGCGACATCGTCACTTCCTCGATATCGTGCCCTGGCGAACCAGAAAAGCCGGTGGTCACCGTCTTCCGACCAGGCACGGAAAAAGTGGCTGTCGGTTTTCTTTAAGAGAAAGTCAGGTTTAGCTCCCCTTGCGGGGCGGTGACGCCTGGGTGAACTGCGGACCCATGCTTATGCGTTAAGATTTCGCCGTGGCGAAGTCAACATCGGCGCCGACGGTCATCAGGGAAATTCATGGCCGGATCACCGATCCCCGGCTTTTCATCGGTGCTCGCGACCGATAGCCTTCCGGCAAATCAATCAGAGGATCCCTTTCATGCTGAAGATCTATGGCGTCTACAAATCGCGGGCGACGCGCACCTTCTGGCTCGCCGGCGAACTCGGGCTGGCGTTCGAGCATGTGCCGGTCATCCAGGCCTACAAGCTCGCCGACCCGATGGCGCCGGGGGTGAGGACCAATACCCGCTCGCCGGAATATCTCGCCGTCAATCCGATGGGGGCGATCCCGGCGATCGACGACGACGGGCTGAGGCTCTATGAGAGCATGGCGATCAACCTCTACCTGACCAAGAAGCACGGCGGGCCGCTGGCGCCGAAGGACCTCGTCGAGGACGCGCTGATCACCCAGTGGTCGTTCTTCGCCGTGACGGAGATCGAGGCCAATGCGCTGAAGATTTCCTTGGCCAATGCTCAGGGGCGGCTTGCCACCGAGGCCGGACAGGCCGAGGCGGAGGTCGTGTCGCGCCTGCTGAAGCGGCCGTTCGGCTTGCTGGAAAAGCACTTCGCCGCCAATGACTATGCGGTGGGCGGGCGCTTCACCGTCGCCGACATCAACCTCGCCGAAGTGGTGCGCTACGGCCAGCCCTACCAGCCGCTGATGGACGAGCATCCGCACACCGCCGCCTGGCTGAAGCGCTGCCAGGAGCGCCCCGCCTTCAAGGCGATGTGGCAGACCCGTCTCGAGGAACAGGAATAGGCAAGGCGCGGGCGCGGCACGGCCAGCGCCCGCAGACTTCCCCCCGCGACCGGACGCCGGCTCAGCGCAGCCGCGTCATCTTGTAGTCGCCCTTGCGGATATGCAGATGGTAATAGGTGCCGGGCGATTCGCACGTGATCAGGGTCTGGTAGATGGTCTCCGGAACGCCGTCGATCTCGTAGACGCCGCCCTTGCGCAGCTCCACTTCGAGCCGCAACGCTTCCGGATCATAGTCCACCGCCGCGATCTCGCGCGACGAAAGCGTAATCCTGCTCATACACGCACCTCATGCACATCCGGAACGGTCTTGCGGTGATGATCATTGCAGTCGACGCAAACGATTGTGCATCGCAACATTCAATTGTCAATTACAAAGCGACAGGGGGGCGGCCGGTTTGGCGGCTTGCGCGCCGGCGGGATCGCGCTAGGCTGGGCGCATAACAAAATGGAGGAGACCCCATGCGCCCGTTCCACCTGGCCTTTCCCATCACAGACATCGAGGCGACGCGGCATTTCTACGGCACGGTGCTCGGCTGCCGCATCGGCCGCGAAAGCCCCGGCAAGTGGATCGACTTCGACCTGTTCGGGCACCAGATGTCGGCACATCTGAGAACGGAAATGCCGAAGGACACGGCCAGCGGCGCGGTCGACGGCGACACCGTGCCGATCCCGCATTTCGGCGTGATCCTCGCCATGGGCGATTTCCTGGCGCTGGTCGAGCGGCTGGAAGCCGACCCGGACACGCGCTGGGGGCTGAAGCCCAAGCTGCGCTTCGAGGGGCAGGCCGGCGAGCAGCGCACCATGTTCATCTTCGATCCCTCCGGCAATGCCCTGGAGTTCAAGGCCTTCAACGACGACGCGGCGATCTTTGCCGTCTGACGTCTCCTGCCCGGCGGATCGCTGGCGGTTCGGCGATCCCCTGATGGGCGGCCCCTCCGCCGACACGGAGGGGCGCGCCGATGATCACGGCCACCCGTCTCAGGCGCAGCCGGGCACGTCCTCCAGCCGGTACCAGACGGGAATGCCGCGCTCGGTGGCGATGCGCACGTCGTTGTCCGCCCCCTTGGAGGCGCCGGGCAGGCGCAGCACGCCTTCGCACAATTGCAGCAGGCGGCCCGCCACCGGGTGGAAGATTTCCTCGTAGAGATCGTCGCCAATCGTCTTGCCGCCCGCCGCATGCCAGACCGGCAGCGCCACCCATTCGCCGATCATCGGCACGTGCCCTGCCTTGAACAGCGCGTGCGACGGCGCCTCCAGCCGCTTCAGGTTCTCCGCCATCTTCACCGGATCGTCGTTGGTGCCGGAGCGATAGGGGCCGGCAATCAATATCAGCATGCGTTCATCTCCCATGGTTTGTCTCACCTGCATCCTGCAGGCTTGCACGATTTTGCGTGATTCCGCTGGATTGTCGAATCAATTCGCGTATTATCGTGAATATTCCGGAACAAACATGCAGGAACACGTGATGCTCGGCAGCCAGCGCAGGACGCATATCCTCGAAACCCTGAGAACCGATGGCCAGGCGCTGGCAGGTGCGCTGGCGCGGCAGCTCAATGTCTCGGTAGATACGATCCGCCGCGACATGAACGAGATGGCGGCACAGGGACTGCTGAAGCGGGTGCATGGCGGGGCGCTGCCCATTTCCCCCGACCTGCCGGATCTGACCGCCCGGCGCAGCGTGGCGAATGCGGAAAAGGCCGCACTCGGGGCACGGGCGGCAGCCCTCATCGCGCCGGGGCAGATGGTGTTCCTCGACGGCGGCACGACGACGGCGGAGATCGCCCGTCAACTGCCGCGCGACATGCCGCTCGTCGTCGCCACCCATTCGCCGACGATCGCCGCCGAATTCGAGCACCACGCCAAGGTCGAGGTGATCCTGATCGGCGGGCGGCTCTACAAGCATTCGATGGTTGCGGTCGGCGCCCGGGCGATGGCGGCGATCGACGCAATCCGACCCGACATCTTCTTCCTCGGCGTCACCGCCGCGCATCCGCGCCACGGGCTGTCGACCGGCGATTTCGAGGAGGCGGCGATCAAGCGGCACATTCTCGACGCCAGCGCGAAAACCTATGTGGCGGTGACGGAGGAAAAGCTCGACGCCGTCTCCCCCTGCCGCATCGCGCCGCTCGAGGTGATCACCGGCCTGATCGTGCCGACCGGGATCGCGCCCGAGCGGCTGGCGCCCTATCGCGAGGCGGGGGTGGCGGTGATGGAATGAGGCGGCGGTGGGGGTGGTTCACGTTTCTGGACATCGTCGCCGGTGTCCTGCCCCAGTCCTCCCCTTCGGTCTTGGCCCTCGCTAGGCTCTTGGCCTCCCCTCCGGCCTTAACCGCCCCTCCCCAACCCCTCCCCACAAGGGGGAGGGGCTAACCGCGGCACCTGCCGCGGGTCTTCTCCCCCCTTGTGGGGGAGATGGCCGGCAGGCCAGAGGGGGCTTGGCTCCAAGAGCGGCTGTTGCCCGCCTTTCCGACCCGCGCTACCCGCCCATGCCGGCGAGCAATTCGTCGAGCTGGTCCAGTTGTTCCGGCAATGCGGCGGCCGAGCCCTGTATGGCTTCCTCGAGCGCCTCCCTGGACGGGTAGACTTCGTGGAAATGCAGCAGCGTCTTCCCGCCCATATCCTCGAAGGGGACGGTCGTGACCGCGCCTTCTTCGCCCTCGTCATTGGTCCAGACGATGCGTTCGTTCGGCACCACCTCGAGATACTTGCCGTAGAAGGCCATGGTGTCCGAGCCGCCGGTGCCGAATTCCAGCCGATATTTGCCGCCGGTGCGGACGTCCATTTCGCAGGATACGAGCGAAATGCCGGATGCCGATTTCGGCAGCCACCAGCGCTTGAACAGCTCGGGCTGGCTCCAGGCCCTGTAGACCGTGCTCGGCGGCGCATCGAAGGTCCGCGTTATGACAAGTTCGCAGTCCCCTCTGCGTTCGATTGAGGTGCGGTTCGGCGCACCGCCGGCATTATCACCCTGCTCATTCATTGCCTTCCTCCCGTTTCATTTCGCTGATGATCTCATCAAGAGCTTCGAAGCGGGCCTCGAACAGCCTGCGATGCGCCTCGATCCACTCGGCCTCGGCCTTTAGCCCACGCTTGCCGAGCCTGCAGACCCTCACCCGTCCCACCTTCTGCGTGATGACGAGCCCCGCCCGCTCGAGCACCTGGACGTGCTTCTTCATCCCGGTCAGCGTCATCTGGAACCTGTCCGCCAGACTGGTGATCGACGCATCCCCTCGCCCGAGCTGGTCGATGACCCCACGACGCGTCGCATCGGACAGCGCCGCAAAGGAGAGATCGAGCGTGGGGCTTGGATACTGAACCATGTAGTTCAGTATCTACTCCAAGCGCGCGGGAAGAGCAAGCGTTTCGCGCTTTCCCTTCCGTGCGTTGCCTCGCTGGCCAAGTTCACATGGGCCGTGTCGATCGTCAGCATGACAGTTGCCGCGGGCGCTTACCTGGGTTGGCAGAGCCACGGGCTGGTCGGAGCGCTGGCGCCCGGATTCGTCAGGCTCGTGGCCGGTGGCTTCCTCAGTTCGCCGTCGATAATCATGCAGATACTGTCTTGACCGTCCTAGGCGAGACGGGCGCGCCACGGCCCGTCGACCAGAGATTTCGAGGAAGCGGCACATTCTCTACGCGAGGCGAGGAGTGGCGGTGATGGCGTGATGGGCGGCGGGGTGATCCACGTGTCGCCGACATCACCCCCGACCTCCCACTCTTGGCCTCCCCTCCCCACAATTAGGGGCTAGCCACGGCGCCCGCCGCGGGTCTTCTCCCCCCTTGTGGGGGAGATGGCCGGCAGGCCACAGGGGGGGGCGTCGTCCTGGGGGTAATGGGGCGGAGGGTGGCAGCGGCAGATTTGAGGCTCGAAGGGGCAGGTAGCGATAACGACGTGCGAGACGGCTTTGCGTGTCCATTTCGGCCACCCTTGAATTGAAAGCGCATGCCAAAAGCGGCCGCTCTTCGCATTCAAATGAAACGGATGCAGAGCCAGCGAGCTGTGACGCGAACGCAATTCCTCAGCGGCGCCTCTTGAATACGGTTGAGTGAACACATATTTGCACTTCGTTCTCGGCGAGAGGCTGCATCTCCTCGGCTCATCGGACAATAGGCTTCATCGGCTTATCGAATGACGAGCTTCGGGAAGTACGAAACTCCCTTGGTTGACAGCTCCATCGCGAAATGCGGAGTTGCAGTTTGCCGGGACCTAGCAATGGAGGCGCTTATGATCGATAAATCTAAGCTCTTTAACCTTGCTATGCGGACTCTCGGCGTAGTTGTGCTCATTCTTGAGCTGACCAATGTCGTGCTTGATCTGTATAGCAAGGTTGTCAACTATGTCGCTAAAGTTCGAAAACTACAAATTTTCCTTTATCAAGAACGGTAAGCCGGTCTTTGTATCTACTGAGGCCTGTGAGAAACTCGGTCAAGACCTGCATCGGCGGGTGCTCAAGGCGTTCAAGTTTGACGATTTCGTCTACCATTTTAAGGATGGTTCGCACGTCGTGGCAATGCATAGGCACCGTCCGAATAAGTACTTCTGCAAAATCGACTTATCGAAATTCTTCTATACGGTGCGCCGCAATCGGGTACAGCGTGCGCTGGCAGACATTGGCCTGAACCGGGCCGAGCACTTTTCAAAGATGTCCACCATCAAGAACCCTTACCCTGAAGGCGGCTATGTGCTGCCATATGGCTTCATCCAGTCGCCGATCCTCGCGACCCTCGTCCTGCTGAAGTCCCCTGTCGGGATATTCCTCCGTGGGCTGGACCCAAGCATCATAGTCTCGGTCTACATGGATGACATCTGCCTCTCTGCTATGGATGAGGGAAAGCTGTGGTCAGCATTTGATGGCCTCAAGCAGGCGATCGCGGATGCCGGATTCCGCCTGAATGAAGAAAAGACACGCGAACCCTGCACCGATATCGAGATCTTTAATTGCCGCATAAAACAGGGCGCTACGGAAGTGCTCCCCGCCCGCGTCAATAAATTCTATCAAGAACCCCGCACAGGCAACGGTATAGCGTCCTTTAAGGCCTACTGCGATATCGTGAAGTCGCACACATGGCGATTGGGTGCTGCCCGAAAGGCGAAGCGGAAGGCACAGCTGGTTCGGTTGCGGATGGCCAAGAAGGCCGTAAAACTCGCACCCGGCACACCCTGAACTGTGCTCATAGCGCGCGAACTTCACACTCAGCTCTATTGCTCCTTATCAAACGCATCAGACGCGGCCAGTCGAACTTGCAGTACAAGACTATGTGGATGGTGTCGAAACCTCACCCAGTGGTAACTCACCAGTCCGAATGGCCGACTTCCCATAGTTGAGCGCTAGAGCCGTCAGTCCCCTCCCTGCCCCATTACGGCCATTGCCGATTGCAGGCCGCTGTAGCCGCTCGTGGCGCATTCTCGCGCACGTGGCTCCCCGCCGCCTCCCGCGATCCTCACATCCGTGAACCGCCCCTCATCCGCCTGCCGGCACCTTCTCCCCGTGAACGGGGAGAAGGGACAAGCGGCACCGCCCTCACCCAAACAGCACATCCGTCACCCGCACGTCACCCACATGCAGGCCGTTCCAGTTGCGCATGGAGTGGTTGGCCATGGCCATCAGGGCGGCGTGCTCGGCCGTGTCCTTGTCGAAATGGCGGGCGAGAAGGGCGGCGATCATGGATTCGGCGGCGCGGCTGGTGCCGTCCTCGCATTTGACGGCGAAGGACAGACCCTTTTCCGGCAGGAGCGCGCAGAACACGCCCTCGGCGCCGGTCTTGGCAAAAATCTTGCCCGGTCCCACCTGCATCAGCCGGGTGCAGAAGCGTTTCGTGCCGGCGACGTAGAAGGGTTCGGCCATGCAGGCCTCGATCAGGCGTTTCGACGCAGCGGCCCGCAGCGGCTCCAGGCCCTTGCCGGTCGCCATCTTGCCGAAGCCGCGAGCGAGCGCAACGAGCGGCACGGCATAGGTCGGGATCGAGCAGCCGTCGGTGCCGCAATTGTCGCGGCTGAGCGCGGCGCCGGTCAGGCTTTCCATGATGCCGCGGATTTCCGCCTGCAGCGGGTGGTCGTAGCCGGCATAGCCGCGCGGATCCTCGCCCGAATGGCAGCAGGCGCAGACGAAGCCGGAATGCTTGCCCGAGCAATTGTTGTGAAGCGCGGTCGGCTTTTCCAGCGTGCGGGCCTGGTGGATCAGCACCGGCTGTTCGAACGACCAGTGGGCGCCGCATTCGAGCACGCTTTCATCGCGCCCGGCGGCCTTCAGCATCGAGGCGGCGAGCGCCACGTGCTCGTCCTCGCCGGAATGCGAGGAACACGACAGCGCCAGTTCCTTGGCTCCGAAACCGTAGGCGTCGGCGGCGCCGCTTTCGACGAGCGGCAGCGCCTGCATCGCCTTGCAGGCCGAGCGCGGGAAGATCGCCGCATCGATATCGCCGGCCGAATAGACGATGGCGCCGTCGCCATCCACCACCACGGCCAAACCGCGATGGCGGCTTTCGACCAGTTTGCCGCGGGTGACTTCGACGGTGACGGGATTTTCCATGGCGGGTCTCGACAGGTTGCGTTTCGTTCCCGTCCATAGACCAAACCGGGGCGTAATCGGCAAGGGACCGCCAGGCGATGGGCAACAAAAAAGGGCCGCGCGAGGCGGCCCTTCCATGAGTTTGGTCCCATTCCGGACCCGGATCACGCGGCTGATCCGTAGCAAGGCGAGGTCAGGCCGAGGGCTGCCCCGTCGAGACCATCGTCTTCGCCAAGCCCGTCATGCAAACCGAAATCTCATTAGACATTCGATCACCTCCCTTTCGTTCGTTAACACTGAACAGAAGATGGGCGTCGAAGCCCACAGTTTCAAGGGGTGTCGATCAGGAGGCCTCGCCGGAAAACGGCGTGGTGCGCGGCGGCAGGGCCTCGATGTCGATATGGTCGGGCGCCAGACCCGCCCTCGCCCGCGCGGCCATGGCCTCGTAACCACGCTCCAGATGGCGGCAGAAACGCTCGTTGTCGAACAGCGGCGCGGTGAAGCGGGCGGCGCCGAGGCGGGACCTGAGGGCGGTCAGCGCGTAAGGGTCACGGGCGAGCATCACGGCCTTGTCGACAAAATCCGGGTCGGTCTCGGCGATCAGCTCCGGCAGGCCGATCGCCGTCAGGAGGCTGGCCGATACCCGGCTGGCAAAGGTCCCGCCCCTAGTCGCCAGGACCGGCAGGCCGGCCCAGAGCATGTCTGACGTGGTGGTGTGGCCGTTCCACGGCCGGGTGTCGAGCGCGAGATCCGCGAGCGGAATGCGGCTCACATGCTCGGCATAGGGCCGGTTCTCGGCAAAGATCAGGCGCGCCGGATCGATGCCGCGGGCCTTGATGGCGGCGGTGAGATTGCGCCGCGCCTCGGGCGAGCGGCAGAGGATCCACAGGAGCGAATCCGGCACGGCGGACAGAACCGCGACCCAGAGCGACAGCGTGGACGGCGTGATCTTGTAGCTGGCGTTGAACGAGGCGAAGACGAAGGCGTCCTCCGGCAGGCCGGCATCGCTGCGTTCCATCGGCTGCGGCCGCGGGCGGGTGCGCCAGTTGTTGGCCTGGTAGGTTTCCGGCAGGCGGCAGAGCTTTTCGGCGTAGAAGGGTTCGGAGCTGTCGGGGGTGACGATCGGGTCGGTGATCGCATAGTCGAGGTCGACGCCGGTGACCGAGCCGGGGAAGCCGAGATAGGTGGCTTTGACCGGCGCGTCGGAGAGATTGACGATGCCGAGCCGGGCGCCCATCGTGTGGCCCTTGAGGTCGACCAGGATGTCGGTCCGGCGCTCGGAGATCAGGGCGGCCGCCGCCTCATCGGAGAGATGGCCGACCGGAACGATCCGGGCGCGCAGATGCTCCGGCCAGGCGGCCTGCTGTGCGGCGGAATGGCGCTCGGTATAGCAGAACAGGGTGACGTCGAACCGCTCGAGGTCGTGGGCAGCCATGGCCTCGAGGAACAGCGTCATCGTCGCATGGCCGTGGAAATCGTTGGAGAGATAGCCGATGCGGATCTTCTCGCCGGGGGCGGAGAAGGCCCGGCGGGTGCGGCCGGTCACCGACGGCAGGGTCGCGGCATAGCTTAGACCCTCCTGGCTCGGGCGTGCATTCAGCACCTCGTCGTCGCACCAGAGGATACGGCCGAGCGCCGGCTCGCGCGCCATCAGGCCGGCGGCAAAGGGCGCGTCAGGCTGGCGCATCAGCGCCTCGTGGCGCTCGATGGTGGGAAAATCAAGCACCTCGCGGGCGACGGCGAATTTCGAGACATTGAGGAACAGGTCGTCGGGACGGGTCAAGAGCGCCCGGTCGAGTTCGGTATAGAGCGCGTCGAAGCGGCTCATCAGCCGGTGATGATTGACGATCAGCGCCATGTGCCGGTCGTTGCCGCGGTCGAGCCGCTCCAGCATCGGGTCCATGTCGCCCCAGCGGCCGCGGGTGAAAAAGGCGCTGGCGACGGTGAATGCCAGTTCCGGTTCCGCGGGGTTGAGCTTCACCGCCCGGACGCCGACGGCGAGCAGCAGATCGGTCAGGCCGGCCGCCTGGGCGAGCGTCACGGCGAGCTTCAGATAGCCGGCGGCAGCCTTGTCGTCGGCCTTTTCCGCCGCACGGGCAAAGGCCTCGGCGGCGGCGGTGCGATTGCCGGACTTGAACTGGATATTGCCGATCAGCGCCAGCAGGCCGGGATGGTTCGCACCGCCTTCCGCCACGGCCTTCTCGGCGAATTTCAGCGCCTGCGGCAGCCGCCCGGCCTGATATTCCTTCAGCGCCTGCTCAAAGCTCTTCTTCATGGCCCTCGCCTCCATCCGTCGCCGGCAGGCTTACGGACCGACGGTTGCACGAGGCTGGCGGGGTTGGGGGGCTTTGCGGTTCGCGCCTTTGCCCCTCATCCGCCTGCCGACACCTTTGCCGGCCCTTGGCTTGGTCTCAGGGCGTTCGTCATTCGAAACGATTCACCGGATCGTTTCGTCGGCTGCTTTTCGACAAATAGCAGACAAAGCGGCACGACTCGATAATATCGCCTTTCACCCCATTGCCGCCGTTTAATGCTCATTCGCAGTCTCCTCAAAGCTTACATCTAAAGAACATACACTGGATTGGCTTTACGAGAGCGTTTCACTGTGGTCGTCTGCCTTTTACGTTGCCGCGCTGGAGTCCGTCGATAGGGCCCGCCCGCAGGCGCAATAGATTGCGCCCGGCCAAAGGAGGGGGGAGGATGGAAGACGAATATCGACAATGGGGGACGAAAGAGGACGGAGGTTTCAACGAAACCACTCTCGCATATAAACAGAATCCAACGATGGAGACCTACCTGGCCCTTCGTCGAGCGCATCCGGATGCAGAAATCGAAATCTCCGCTACAGGAGGGCTCGATACCTTGTTCCGAATTGAACCAGAACTGCAGAAGCACGGGTTTGCGCCCTCGGACATTGCTGCGATTCTTGATGCGGACCCTGAGGCGATCAGCAAGGTTGCTCTGCAATGCATGGAAAAACTCATCGCCGCCAAAGAACTCGCGGCCAAGGGAGAGACTCACTTAGTTGGACGTGGGATGGCGGTGCCGCTCGCTCTCGTTGATTGGATAATCGTGGTCGCTCTCGATGGCATGAGTTGGACTGAACAACTGGAGATTCCTCGCGATCTGATTGTTCTAATCCAAAATCGCTTGGGAGGAATTCGGGGAAAATACTATCGGAACACCGAGTCACATGAGCGGAAGCAAACTGCGCTCATTGTCGCCGGGCAGATGCTCGCTCGCGGTGAAAAAACCGGCATTCGTCAGCTTGCCCGCCTCCTCGGATTAGAGGCGAGTAGCGTCTCTCGCTGGTTCACGGAAGGGGAATTTGAGCGGGAGTCCCAGCGATATGCGTCGTGGTTTGATGAGAGCGGAAGCTTAAGGCCGCTGTTGCACCGCAAATGACGTGCGCAACACCGTCACTCACCTGTAGTCTCTTCGCAATGGAGACACCGATGGACGAAAAACATCTAACACCTGCCAAGCCCGCCGAACAGCTTCACTTCCGGATCAATCAGGTTGAAGTTTTGGCAAGCGGGCGATTTGCGATAACGGTCGTCGTCGGCGCTATTCTGTTAGCAATTCTTCTAGTCTGACGCCCTAAGCGGCGCTGCTCATAGTTGGTAAAGCTCTTCGAAGAGCTCACGTCCGAGAGGCAGCTCTCAAAACGCTCTTTACCGAACGCTACCATTTCGCTGTCCAGCCTGGAAAATGACAATCAACAGAGTCTGCTTACGTAATGTGACGATCAAAAGCCGACAGCCCACTTCCACCCATCTCAACCTTCCGGAAACCGGCCCCGGAATATCCGCCTCGGGCGGAAAGCCGCTACCATGGCGACACCCCCACCCTCACCCCAGCGTCATCACGATCTTGCCGATATGCTGCGAGCTTTCCATCAGCCGGTGGGCCTCGACGACGTCGTCGAAGGGCAGGACGGTGTGGATGACGGGGGCGACGGTGCCGGCTTCCAGCAGCGGCCAGACCTCAGTGACGAGTTCGTCGCGGATGCCGCGTTTTTCCTCGGCGGTGCGGGGGCGCATGGTGGAGCCGGTGACGGTCAGGCGCTTGACCATGATCGGGCTGAGGTCAACCTTGTCGGCGACGGCGCCGCCGAGGAAGGCGATGATCGACAGGCAGCCGTCCTTGGCGAGACAGGCGAGGTTCTTCTGGAAATATGCGGCGCCGATCATGTCGAGCACGGTGTCGACGCCACGCCTACCCGTCTCGGCCTTGATGACCTCGACGAAATCCTCGGTCCTGTAGTTGATCGCCCGTTTCGCGCCGAGATCGGTGCAGGCCTTGCACTTGTCGTCCGAGCCGGCGGTGGCGAAGACCTCGGCGCCGAAGGCCTTGGCCAGCTGGATCGCGGTGGTGCCGATGCCCGACGTGCCGCCGTGGATCAGCACGGTCTCGCCTTCGGTGAGCCCCGCCATCTGGAAGAGATTGGCCCAGACGGTGAAGAAGGTTTCCGGCAGGGCCGCGGCCTTCACAGCGTCAAAACCCTTCGGCCAGGGCAGCGCCTGGCCGGCCGGAACCACGCAATATTCGGCATAGCCGCCGCCATTGGCGAGCGCACAAACCTTGTCGCCGATGGCGAATTCGGTGACGCCTTCGCCGAGCGCCACCACCTCGCCGGCGATCTCCAGCCCGAGCACGGGGCTTGCATCCTTCGGCGCCGGATAGGTGCCCTGGCGCTGGGCGACATCCGGGCGGTTGACGCCGGCGGCCTCGACGCGGACGAGGATTTCGCCGGGCCGCGGCGCCGGCAACGGACCGGTCGCAAGGGTCATGACCTCGGCGGCGCCGAAGGACGGCAGGTCGACGAAACGCATGGAAGCGGGAAGCGGCATGGCGGAACTCCTATCACTCGCGTCGGAGGCTTTCGACATAGGGCATGGCCCGCGATCTGGAAAGGAGGCTCATTGACGCGGCGGCCGTTTGCGGCGCTTCGCTTCAGTGCCCCTAGCGCCCGGAATAGAGATCGATCACCAGGCCGCTGTCGCTGCTCTTCGCCTTCTTCTTCAACTCGGCGATCTCGGAGGAGACCCGGTTGACATCGTCGATCACCAGGCCCTGCGGCAGTTCCAGCACGCCGATCGAGCAGCGCATCAGCGGGAATTCACGGTCGCGCCCGTGGCGGTCCTGGCCCCGGATGCGCCCCACCATGCGATCGTCCTCGGAATAGAGCTCGACCACGTCGTCGTGAAAATCGGACAGCAGACGGTCGAGGATTTCGGTCAGTTCGTCGCGCGTCCAGTCGCGCAGGCCGATGAAGAAATCGTCGCCGCCGACATGGCCGAGGAAGTCACCTTCGGCGAAGAAATAGCGCCTGAGCAGGGCGGCGAACAGCGAGATCGCATGGTCGCCGCTCTGGAAGCCGTAATGGTCGTTGAACGGCTTGAAGTGGTCGAAGTCGCAATAGCAGAAGAAGCGGCTATCGTCGCCGTCGCGGGCAAAGTCCTGCATCAGGTCGCGGATGGCGCGATTGCCGGGCAGCCCGGTCAGCGGGTTCTGGTCCTGCGCGGTCTTCAGCTGCTTCTCGTTGATGATGCGGATCAGCGAGGCGGCCGAGACGACGCCGGCATAGCGCATGTTTTCCGTCAGGATGACGCAGTCGGACCCGTCCATATTGGCGAAGATCGACATCAGGCGCTCGGCATCGGCGTCGAGGCCGACGATCGGGGCGCGCTCGACGAAATGCGAGATGGCGCGCTCATAGACCTTGTTCTTCAACAGATCGCGGCCGAAGGGCTGGTAGATGAATTCCTTCAGGTGGAACTCGTTGATGATGCCGCGCGGTTCGCCATTGGCGTTGAGCACGGGAAAGAAGGACTGGCGCGGATTGCGGCGGAAGAGATCGAAGACGCTGTCGATGCTCTCGTGCTCGAACACGGTCGGCATGTGCTCGATCTGCCGGCGGATGAGGATTTCGTCGAGGGACTGGGCGCTGCGACGCACCTTGCCGATCTCCTGCAGGTGCGGAAAGGAGGGCTTCAGCTCGTTCATCAGTGTCGTCGGACGGGCGATGAACCAGCCCTGCACGAGGTCGACGCCGAATTCGCGGCAGGCGATGAATTCGGCCTCGGTCTCGATGCCCTCGGCAATCACCCGCACACCCAGCACGTGGCAGAAGTTGACGATGTTCCTGACCAGGTGGCGCTTGCGCGGATTGCCGTCGAGGCCGGCGATGAAATGTCGGTCGATCTTCACATAGTCGAGCGGATAGTCGCACAGGAGCTTCATCTCGCCATGGCCGACGCCGAAATCGTCGATCGCCAGCTTGAAGCCCGATTTGCGCAGCCGCGCCACCAGGCCGGCAAATTCCGGCACGCTGGTATTATCGAAGCGCTCCGACAGCTCGAAGCAGATCGACGAGGGCGGTATGTTCGCCTGGCGCAGGTGCTGCAGCACGCTGTCGATCAGTTCGTCGCCGCGGGCGATCAGCCGGACATCGAGGTTGAGGAAGAGCGTGGTTTCGGAAAAGTTGGGCAGGGTCGCGAACTTGGCGAGCGCCCGGCTGGCCACCATCTGCTCCAGCGCCATCAGATGGCCGGCGGCAGCGGCCTGGTCGAGCAGATCGAGGGGACTGTCGAAGCCGATCCGGTCATGACCGCGCATCAGGCTCTCATAGCCGAACACGGCGCCGGTGCCGACCTCGACGATCGGCTGAAGAGCATTTTCGACGACGAGTTTGGCGAGGGTCAGCAACTGGTCATTGGCAAAGCGGCGCAAGATGCCCGTCTCCACCGCGGCGCCCGGAACCATGATCTTTCTCCAAAATCCATTTGTTTTTATGCCGGCGAGGTTGCCTTGCAATTCGTCAAGAAAACCTTTCTGCAGTGTGAAGGTTTGATGAAGGTTGTGTGTCATGCCCCAGGGAGCGCGCCAGGGCGCGCGGTGGGCGACCGGTGGCCGTCGTGCACGTGGCCGGCGACGAGCCGGACGGGATTCTGGAGCGTAGAGAGGCCGGGTTCAGACGAACATCATCAGCACGGCATAGCCGACGGTGACCATGACCAGGCCGACCACCAGCATGGGCAGCAGCGAACTGCCGCCGTCGATCGGCTGGGCGACCAGGGCCTTCGGCTGGTCGTTCTTCTGGTTATCGATCATGCGTGTCTCTCCTTGGATCAGGGTTTGGATGGATCAGGCGATGGGTTTTGTGAAAGCGATGCGGGCCCGCCGGCGCCGGCAGCCGGCACCGCCTTGCGCCGATAGGATCGGCGCGGCCTTGGCGGCGCATCGGGCAATATGGTCGCGAAGGCGGTCGGCGCGAGCACGATGTCTGCGAGCGTGTAGCGGTCCAGCGTCGACAGGAAGGAGCCGATCGCCTCCCCCAGCATTCCCGAAAGCTTGCAGGCGCGTGTCAGGACGCACTGGTTGCCTGTGGCAAAGCACTCGACGACGGTGAAATCCGGCTCCGTCAGCCGAACGACATCGCCGATGCGGATGGTCCCGGCAGGCCGGGCAAGGACCAGACCGCCCGCCCGTCCGCGCCGCGCCGTCAGGAAGCCCCCGCGTGTCAGCGTGTTGGCGACCTTGTTGAGATGGGTCCGCGATACGCCGAACGAGCGCGAGGCTGCCTCGATGGTGAACGACTGCTCGCCGCTCGATGCAGCGAACATCAGCATGCGCAGGGCATAGTCGGAAAAGCTGGTCAGGCGCATGGGCAAGCTCCGCGACCGGTCGCGCAAGCGTCGTATACGGCGGCGATCATAGGGCGTCCTCGCCGATCGGCTGGATGTGGATCGCGTTCTCGCCGCGATGGAAGGCGATCGCCAGGCGAAAACTATGGGCGATGCGCAGGGCCCGGTTCATGAACAGCTGCGCAACCTCGGGCGGGCAGAGCCGCTGCACGGTCGCTCGAAACAGGGACAGCCAGCGGCGAAAATGCCGCTCGTCGAGACCCTCGATCGCCAGATGCGGCGGCAGCGGCCGACCGTCATAGCGCGACGTGCGCAGAAGCGTCGCCGACCAGAAGTCGCACATCTTGTCGAGATGCGCCGGCCATTCGTCGGGGGCGATCTCGCCGGCAAAGACGGGGCCGAGCAGGTCATCGCGGCGGATTTCGTCATAAAAACCGTGGACCACGGCGCGGACCATCGGCTCGTCCAGAAGATCGGGCAAGGGGATGCCGTCTATGACGATCGTCCTGTCGATCCGGCTTTCCTCGACCATGTTCCTGCGCACCTGCCGTTGTCTATCGCCTTGCTTCAAACCCTGCCCCGCAAAAGATATATTGTCAATCTATGTTTAAAAGCGGCCCTGCGGCATGGGCCGTTGGCATGAGAACAGGCGGTGTCGCAAACGGAACGGAATCTGACCTCGGCAAAAGGGGACGCTGGCCCTTCACCCGCTTATATGCTTGGCTCAGCGAAGAATTACCGGACCATGGCCAGACGGGATCGAACATGCGCGCACAGCCGAAAGCCTCTCACTTCATCGACGGGGAATATGTCGAGGACACCGACGGCACCGTCATCGAGAGCATCTATCCCGCGACCGGCGAAGTGATCGCCAAGCTGCATGCGGCGACCCCGGCCATCGTCGAGAAGGCGATCGCGTCTGCCAAGCGGGCGCAGAAGGAATGGGCCGCCATGAGCCCCATGGCGCGCGGGCGCATCCTGAAGAAGGCCGCCGAGATCATGCGGGAGCGCAACCGCGAGCTCTCCGAGCTCGAAACGCTCGACACCGGCAAGCCGATCCAGGAGACGATCGTCGCCGACCCGACCTCCGGCGCCGACAGCTTCGAATTCTTCGGCGGCATCGCGCCAACCGCGCTCAACGGCAGCCAGATCCCGCTGGGTGGCGACTGGGCCTATACCAAGCGCGTGCCTCTCGGCGTGGTGGTCGGCATCGGCGCCTGGAACTATCCGCAGCAGATCGCCTGCTGGAAGGGCGCGCCAGCGCTCGCCGCCGGCAATGCCATGGTGTTCAAGCCCTCGGAAGTGACCCCGCTCGGGGCGCTGAAGATCGCCGAAATCCTGATCGAGGCCGGGCTGCCGAAGGGTGTCTACAACGTCATCCAGGGCGACCGCGACACCGGACCGCTGCTTGTTTCGCATCCGGACGTCGCCAAGGTCTCGCTCACCGGCTCGGTGCCGACCGGCCGCAAGGTGGCGGGTGCGGCTGCCTCGCAGCTCAAACACGTCACCATGGAACTCGGCGGCAAGTCGCCGCTGATCATCTTCGACGATGCCGATGTCGAAAGCGCGATCTCGGGCGCCATGCTCGCCAATTTCTATTCGACCGGCCAGGTCTGCTCGAACGGCACGCGCGTCTTCGTGCACACCGGGATCAAGGACAAGTTCCTCGCCCGGCTCAAGGAGCGGACCGAGGCGATCCTGATCGGCGACCCGCAGGACGAGGCTACGCAGATGGGTCCGCTCGTCTCCTGGGCGCAGCGCGAGAAGGTGCTCGGCTATATCGCCAAGGGCAAGGCGGAAGGCGCCACGCTTCTGACCGGCGGCGGCATTCCCAACAATGTCTCGGGCGAAGGTTATTTCGTCCAGCCGACCGTGTTTGCCGACGTGACCGACGAGATGACGATCGCGCGCGAAGAAATCTTCGGGCCTGTCATGTGCGTGCTCGATTTCGACGACGAGGCGGACGTGATCGCGCGGGCCAATGCCAGCGAATTCGGACTTGCCGGCGGCGTCTTCACCGCCGACATCACCCGCGCGCATCGGGTGGTGGACGAACTGGAAGCCGGGACGCTGTGGATCAACACTTACAATCTCTGCCCGGTCGAAATCCCGTTCGGCGGCTCGAAGCAGTCCGGCTTCGGCCGCGAGAATTCGTCCGCGGCTCTGGAGCACTATACCGAACTCAAGACCGTCTATGTCGGCATGGGCAAGTGCGAGGCGCCGTATTGAATTTCCTCTTCTCCCCCGCGGGGAGAAGATGCCCGAAGGGCAGATGAGGGGGCGCTTGCGAGGCTTCGCCTCCCCCTCATCCGGCTGCCGCCACCTTCTCCCCGCTGGGGAGAAGAGGGGCAACGGCCGGCGCCGCGAAGAATTCCTTCTCCCCCTTGGTGGGGGAGAAAGCAAAATCAACAGTTTAGCGAAGCTAAATGGTAGATTTTGCAAGTGAGGGGGTACCCCCTCACCTGCGATTTCTAGCACTTAGCTGACGCTAAGATGCTGAAATCGCTTCCTCTCCCACAAGGGGAGAGGCGGCGCAGGGGGCTGGGACATGCAGAACGCAGACTACATCATCATCGGTTCCGGCTCGGCGGGGTCTGCCATTGCCTACCGGCTGTCGGAGGACGGTAAGCACACCGTGCTGGTGCTCGAATATGGCGGGTCGGATGTCGGGCCGTTCATCCAGATGCCGGCCGCACTCGCCTGGCCGATGAGCATGAAGCGCTACAACTGGGGCTACCTTTCGGAGCCGGAGCCGAACCTCAACAACCGGCGCATCACCGCGCCGCGCGGCAAGGTGATCGGCGGCTCGTCGTCGATCAACGGGCTCGTCTATGTGCGCGGCCACGCCGAGGACTACAACCGCTGGGAAGAGCTCGGCGCGCGCGGCTGGGCCTATGCCGACGTCCTGCCCTATTTCAAGCGGATGGAAACCTCGAGCGGCGGCGAGGCCGGATGGCGCGGGACCGACGGGCCGCTGCATGTGCGCCGCGGCCCGGTGAAGAACCCGCTGTTCCACGCCTTCATCAAGGCCGGCGAGCAGGCCGGCTTCGAACTCACCGACGACTATAACGGCTCCAAGCAGGAAGGCTTCGGCCTGATGGAGCAGACGATCTACAAGGGCCAGCGCTGGTCCGCGGCCAACGCCTATCTGAAACCGGCACTGAAGCGGCCGAACGTATCGCTCACCCGCTGTTTCGCACGCCGCGTCATCATCGAGAATGGCCGCGCCGTCGGCGTCGAGATTGAGCGGAACGGCCGGATCGAGGTCGTCCGCGCCAACCGCGAGGTGATCGTCTCGGCCTCGTCGTTCAATTCGCCGAAGCTGCTGATGCTGTCGGGCATCGGACCGGCGGCGCATCTGAAGGAGATGGGGATCGAGGTCGTCGCCGACCGCCCCGGCGTCGGCGCCAACCTGCAGGACCATATGGAATTCTATTTCCAGCAGGTCTCGACCAAGCCGGTGTCGCTCTATTCCTGGCTGCCGTGGTTCTGGCAGGGGGTGGCCGGCGCGCAGTGGCTGTTGTCCAAGGGCGGGCTCGGTGCGTCCAACCAGTTCGAGGCCTGCGCTTTCCTGCGCTCCGCGCCCGGCCTCAGGCAGCCGGACATCCAGTATCACTTCCTGCCGGTCGCCATCTCCTATGATGGCAAGGCGGCGGCGAAGAGCCACGGCTTCCAGGTGCATGTCGGCTACAACCTGTCGAAGTCGCGCGGTGCCGTCACGCTGCGCTCGCCCGACCCCATGGCCGATCCGGTGATCCGCTTTAACTATATGAGCCATCCGGAAGACTGGGAGAAGTTCCGCCACTGCGTGCGGCTGACCCGCGAGATCTTTGGCCAGAAGGCATTCGACGATTTCCGAGGGCCGGAAATCCAGCCGGGCGAAGGCGTGCAGAGCGACGATGAGATCGACGCCTTCCTGCGCGAGCACCTGGAAAGCGCCTATCACCCCTGCGGCACAGCCAGGATGGGTCGCGCCGACGACCCCATGGCCGTGGTCGATCCGGAATGCCGGGTGATCGGGGTCGAGGGCCTCAGGGTGGCGGACAGTTCGATCTTCCCGCACGTGACCTACGGCAACCTCAACGGTCCGTCGATCATGACCGGCGAAAAGGCGGCCGACCATATCCTCGGCAGGCAGCCCCTGCCCCGCTCCAACCAGGAGCCGTGGACCAATCCGCGCTGGGAGTCCAGCGACCGGTAGGGTCACCAGATCGGTCGGAACCGGATTGTGGCCTTGTGTTTGACCAAGCTGCGGGTCTAAGTGGACGGATCCGAGGCCGGCCGCAGAGTGATGCAAGTCGCTTGAACGGGCCGGCACTGCCATTTCCGTTCTGCCGAAACGCAATGCCGATGCCGACCAACCACAGAAAATCGAAGCTGCTGCGGCGATCCCGTGTGATGTGGGCCTCATGGCGCGTCTGGAAGCCGCGGGCGGTGTTCTGGGCGGGCGCGCTGACAATCGGCTTCGTATCGGTCGCTTTCGCGAAGCTCGCCGACGGCGCACAGCATCTTTTCCACGGGATGCTGAACGCCGGACGGTGGTCGTTCCTGCTGCCTCTCGTGCTCACACCGCTCGGCTTCGCTCTTTGTTCCTGGCTGGCGTTTACCGTCTTTCCCGCCTCCCAAGGCTCGGGGATCCCGCAGGCCATTGCCGCCCGGCATCTGCGCGGCAATGACGAACGCAAACGACTGCTGTCGCTGCGGCTGGTGTTCGGCAAGATCCTCCTGACGGTGAGCGGTCTCTTCTTCGGCGCCTCCATCGGACGAGAAGGCCCGACCGTTCAGGTCGGCGCCTCGATCATGCTGCTCTCGGCACGTATCGGCGGCATGGCGCAAGCGCAGGGCCTGATCCTGGCGGGTTCCGCCGCCGGCATCGCCGCGGCCTTCAACACGCCGCTGGCCGGCATCGTCTTCGCCATCGAAGAAATGAGCCGCACCTACCAGTCGCGGGCCAACAGCCTTGTGCTGACCGCCGTCATCCTGTCCGGTATCTCGGCGCTCGGGCTGGTTGGCAGCTACACCTATTTCGGCGCAACCTCGCTCTCCGTCGGCACCGCCCGCGAATGGGTCGCGGTCATTGCCTGCGGCATCATCGGCGGTGCCTTCGGCGCAATGTTTTCGGCCGGCGCGCTGCGGCTGTCACAGAGGATCAAACGCTGGGCGCAATCCGCGCCCCTGGAGCGCAACGTGGCCGTTGCCGCCGGTTGCGGCCTGCTCGTTGCGATCATCGGCGTCACCGTCGGCGGCAGCACTTTCGGCACAGGCTATGAGCAGGCACGCAGCGCCATCGAGGGCGACGCCCTGCCCTATGGCTATTTCGTCGCCAAGTTCGCGGCCACTTTTCTGTCGATGATATCCGGCATTCCCGGCGGGATTTTTGCTCCGTCCCTTTCGGTGGGAGCCGGTCTCGGCAGCAGCATCGGCCAAGCGCTCGGCGTCGGTATCGGACTGGCCGCGGTGCTCGGCATGGCGGGATATTTCGCCGGCGTCGTGCAGGCGCCCATGACGGCATTTGTCATCATTCTCGAAATGACCGATAGCCACGAGGGCATCATTAGCCTGATGGCCGCCGCCATGCTCGGTTACCTGACCTCGCGCATGATCTCGCGCGAACCGCTCTATCACGGGCTGTCCCGCGCCTGGGTCGCCGAAGGCGTGCGTATCAAGCGCGCGGTGGCCAAGGCGAACGGCGAGGCGCAATAGCCCCACCCTCATCCCGCCATCATACCGTCACGCACAGCCGATCCGGTCGACCGCAGGTGTTCTCGCCCCCTTCACTGCCCGAACAGCTTCCAGCGCGACGGACGAAAACGGATGTCGGCGCCAACGGCGACCGGTGCGTCGAGGGGCACTTCGATCTCGAGATGGTAGGGCTCGTGGCCGTCATTGGCGACGTCGATCTCGGCGATGCGGGTGCCGGCGAGACGGCGGCAGGCCGTGACCTTGCCGTAAAGCGAATGGCTGTCGGTGGTCACGACGACGTCCTGCGGGCGGAAGAACAGCTCGCCCGGTCCCTCGCCGTTCTCGGTGGTGCCGATCGGCTCACCCTGGAACAGAACGGTCCTGTCGCGGACCGTGACGGGCACATGCGAGGACTCGCCGATGAAGGAGAAGACGAAGGGCGAATTGGGGGTGTCGTAGACGTCGTCGGCGGTGCCGACCTGCTCGACCCGGCCCTGGCTCATGACGACGACGCGGTCGGCAAGTTCCAGCGCCTCTTCCTGGTCGTGAGTGACGAAGAAGGTGGTGTGGCCGGTGCGGTCGTGGAACTCCTTCAGCCAGCGGCGCAGTTCCTTGCGCACCTTGGCGTCGAGCGCGCCGAAGGGCTCGTCGAGCAGCAGCACGGTCGGCTCGATCGCCATGGCGCGGGCGAGCGCCACGCGCTGGCGCTGGCCGCCGGAGAGCTGGGCGGGATAGCGCTTCTCCAGGCCCGACAGGTGCACCATGTCGAGGAGATCGGACACCCGCTTGCGGATCTCGTGGGCCGGCGGACGGTTGGCCTTGGGGCGAACCTTGAGGCCGAAGGCGATGTTTTCGGCAACCGTCATGTGGCGGAACAGGGCGTAGTGCTGGAAGACGAAGCCGATATGCCTCTCCTGCACGCTCTTTTCCGAGGCGTCCTCGCTGCCGAAGAAGATCTTGCCGGCGGTCGGCTGTTCGAGCCCGGCGATCAGGCGCAGAAGCGTCGTCTTGCCGGAGCCGGAGGGGCCGAGCAGCGCGATCAGCTCGCCGGAGCGGATCGACAGCGACAGGTCGTAAAGGGCCGGAAACTGGCCGAACTCCTTGCGGATATTGGTGATCGTGACATCCATCTGAGGAGACCTTTCAGTGTTTGCGGCTGCCGGCGATCGCGTGGCCGTAGCGAAGTTCCAGGACGGTCTTCAGCGCCAGCGTCACGAGGGCAAGGAGAGCAAGGAGCGTCGAGACGGCGAAGGCCGCGACGAAGTTGTATTCGTTGTAGAGCACCTCGACATGCAGCGGCATGGTCTCGGTGAGCCCCCGGACGTGGCCCGAGACCACCGAGACGGCGCCGAACTCGCCCATGGCGCGGGCGTTGCAGAGAAGGACGCCGTAGAGCAGGCCCCACTTGATGTTGGGCAGCGTCACGTACCAGAAGGTCTGCCAGCCGCTGGCGCCAAGCGAGAGTGCGGCCTCCTCGTCGCCGGTGCCCTGCTCCTGCATCAGCGGGATCAGTTCGCGCGCGACGAAGGGGAAGGTGACGAAGACGGTGGCGAGCACGATGCCCGGGACGGCAAACAGGATCTCGATGCCGTAGCTCTTGAGGAACGGACCGAGCAGGCTCTGCGAGCCGAACAGCAGGACATAGACCAGGCCGGAAATGACCGGCGAGATCGAGAACGGCAAGTCGATCAGGGTGATGAGGAAGGTCTTGCCCTTGAACTCGAACTTGGCGATCGCCCAGGCGGCGGCCACGCCGAAGACCAGGTTGAGCGGCACGGCGATCGCCGCGACCGTCAGCGTCAGGCGGATCGCCGAAAGCGTGTCGGGGTCGCCCAGCGCCTCGAAGAAGGCGGGAACGCCCTCGCGGAAGGCTTCGATGAAGACCAGGACGAGCGGCAGCAGCAGGACGAACGCCATGAAGGCGAGCGCCACGGCCATGAGCGAGAAGCGGGCGAGCGGGCTTTCGGTCGAGGCGTCGCGGAAACGGGGCTTGGCCATGGAGGCGGATTTAGCGGACATTGGCATATCTCCTCCGGCTCCACATCTGCAGAAGATTGATGAACAGCAGCATGGCGAAAGAGATCACCAGCATGATGCAGGCAATCGCAGTGGCGCCGGCATAGTTGAACTCCTCCAGCCGGATGACGATCAGCAGCGGCGCGATCTCGGACACATAGGGAATATTGCCGGCGATGAAGATGACCGAGCCGTATTCGCCGACGCCGCGGGCAAAGGCGAGCGCGAAGCCGGTGAGGATCGCAGGCGTCAGCGCCGGAAGGACGACGAGTCGCAGCGTCTGGAACCGCGTGGCGCCAAGGGTCGCCGAAGCCTCCTCGACCTCGCGGTCGAGCTCTTCCATCACCGGCTGGACCGTGCGCACGACGAAGGGCAGACCGACGAAGACGAGCGCCACGACGATACCGACCGGGGTAAAGGCGATCTTGATGCCGAGCGGCGCCAGCAGCGCGCCGATCCAGCCGTTCGGCGCATAGAGGGCGGCAAGCGAGATGCCGGCGACGGCCGTCGGCAGGGCGAAAGGCAGGTCGACGACCGCGTCGAGCAGGCGTCGTCCGGGGAAATCATAGCGCACCAGCACCCAGGCGACGATTACACCGAAGACGGCATTGATGGCGCCGGCTGCCAGCGCCGAACCGAAGCTCACCTTCAGGGCGAGCATGGTGCGCTCATCGGTGGCGATGGCAAAGAACTCCGCCCAGCCGAGCGAGGCCGAACGCCAGACCAGCCCCACCAACGGGATCAGGATGATCACCGTCAGATAGAAGATCGTATAGCCGAGCGTCAGACCGAAGCCCGGCAGGATGCTCGGCTGGCGCCAGTTCTTCATGGTTCGTCCTGTCGTCATTCCCGTGTCCCGTAGTCCATAATGCCGCGAATTGCGCCAGCGACAAGCCCCGGCCTCGTTGCGAGGTCGGGGCTTGTCCGGCGGATGGACGGTCGGCTATCGGGCCGGCTTGTAGATCTGGTCGAAGATGCCGCCGTCGGCGAAGTGGGCAGGCTGCGCCTTGGCCCAGCCGCCGAAGATCGGATCGTCGATGGTGACGAGATCGATCTTGGCGAACTTCTGCAGATCCTCGGCCGCAACGAGTTCGGGCTTGGACGGACGGTAGAAGTGCTTGACCGCGATCCTCTGGCCTTCCTCCGAATAGAGATATTGCAGATAGGCCTCGGCGACCTTGCGGGTGCCCTTGGCGTCGACATTGCCGTCGACCACGGCAACCGGCGGCTCGGCGAGGATCGACTGCGGCGGCGTGACGATTTCGAAGGTATCGGCGCCGAATTCGGCACCGGCGAGATAGGCTTCGTTCTCCCAAGCGAGCAGAACGTCGCCGATCTGGCGCTGGGCAAAGGTCGTCAAGGCGCCGCGGGCGCCGGTGTCGAGCACGGGCGCGCGCTTGAAGAGTTCGGCGATGTATTCGCGGATCTTCGCCTCGTCGCCACCATACTGCTTGTGGGCCCAGGCCCAGGCGGCGAGGTAGTTCCAGCGGGCACCGCCGGAGGTCTTCGGGTTGGGGGTGACGATCTGCACGTCGCCCTTCACCAGATCGCCCCAGTCCTTGATCCCCTTGGGATTGCCCTTGCGGACCAGGAAGACGATGGTCGAGGTGTAGGGCGACGAGTTGTTTTCGAGGCGGGTGCGCCAGTCCTTGGCGATCTTGCCTGTCTTTTCGGCGATGGCGTCGATATCGCCTTCGAGCGCCAGCGTCACGACGTCGGCATCGAGGCCGTCGATCACGGAGCGTGCCTGCTTGCCGGAACCGCCATGGGACTGCTGGACGGTGACGCCCTCCCCGGTCTCGGCCTGCCAATGCTTGGCGAAGGCGGCGTTGTACTCCTTGTAGAGTTCGCGGGTGGGGTCATAGGAGACATTCAGCAAGCTCGTCTCGGCATGAGCCGACACGACGAGACCTGTAGACAGTGATAGCCCGACAAGGAACCTGCCCAACTGTTTCGTAAAGCTGTTCATCGCAACCTCTCCTTTCCTCATTTCCTGAGGTTAAGACTACTGGACAGGTCGTGTTAGTCAACGCGGCGGGAAAAATAGCAAAACAGTACCCTGAGCCGCAGGGCGCGGGAAAACGCCGGGCCGCCCCCGATGGAAGACGACAGGTAATTTCGTTCGCCAAACGGCGATGTCACAGAAAAGTCACGTCGGCGAAAAGCGCCGGCCGGAGGCGCCGACGCGAATTATTTGCGGCGCCAGAGATCGTGTCAGACGAATTCCTCGGCCGCCATCGGGGCCTGCTGGCCGTTGAGCGCATCGGCGATCGTCGTGGAAAACAGCACGGCGCGGGTCTCGTCGGCGACGCGGGCGAAGACATGGCGGACCTCGCAATCGCTTTCGCCGTTGCAGTCCTCGCAGCGGCGATAGGCGGTGAGCGACAGGCAGGGCAGCGGCGCGATCGGCCCGTCGATCAGACGCAGCACTTCGCCATAGGTGATCTCGTTCGCGGGCCGCAGCAGAAGATAGCCGCCCTGCTTGCCGCGGCGGCTGGTGACCAGGCCGCTGCGCTTCAGGTCCAGCAGGATCTGTTCAAGGAACTTCTTCGGAATGTTCTGGCGATCGGCGATGTCGGAAATCTGCAAGGGTTCGCCGGCCTCGGCGCGTGCCAGGGCCGAAAGCGCTCGCAAGGCGTATTTGGCTTTCTGCGAAATCATCGAGGAACCGATTGCTGGCCGATGCGGTCCGGCGACCGCCTGTTTCGCAGCGTTTAGCCCAATTCGCATGGAAAAACAAATTGGCGCCGGCTATTGTGGCGGACGGACGAGCAAGCGGGCGCGGCGGCGGCTTTTCTTCCGAATCCGCCCGAGAGAGAGATATTTGCTCGCCGGCCCAGCTGTTTGGGAATGGCTGTTTCTCGTCCTGCCGGCATTTTGTTGCGATACTTTCATATAGCTCAGCTAGCAGGATCGACACATGACCTCCCAAGACCTTGAGATGCGCGCGGCACGGCTCGATGCCGAACTGGCCAGCCTCGACCTTTCCGGTCGGCTGGCCCTCGTCGCCGCGTTCGGCGGCCGCGCCGTCTTCACCACCAGCCTCGGCATCGAGGACCAGGTGATCACTGCCGCGATCGGCCTGGCACGGCTGCCGATCGAGGTCTCGACGCTAGAGACCGGCCGCCTGTTCAAGGAAACGCTCGACCTGATCGGCGAGACCGAGGAGCGCTTCGGCCTGTCGATCAAGCGCTTCCATCCGGAACAGGACGACATCGACGCCTATGCGGCGAAATACGGCCTGAACGGCTTCTATGAAAGCGTCGAGGCACGCCACGCCTGCTGTTACGTGCGCAAGCTGGTGCCGCTCGCCAAGGCGCTTTCCGGCGCCACGCTGTGGGTGACCGGCCTACGCCGCGGCCAGTCCGGCAACCGGGCGACGACGCCCTTTGCCGAATACGACGCCGAGCGCAATCTCATCAAGGTCAACCCGCTGGCCGACTGGTCGCTCGCCGACATCGACGCCTTTGTCGAAGCGGAAGCCGTGCCGACCAATCCGCTGCACAAGCGCGGCTACCCCTCGATCGGCTGCGAGCCGTGCACCCGGGCGATCAAGCCCGGCGAGCCGGAGCGCGCCGGCCGCTGGTGGTGGGAGAACGACGAGAAACGCGAATGCGGCCTGCATGTACCGGAAGCCGCGGCAACGCCGCTGGAACGCACACCGGCCTGATTTTAGCGGCTCTTGCCCCTCACCCTGACCCTCTCCCCGTGAACGGGGAGAGGGGACGGAAACGGCGCAGCAAGTCCCTTCTCCCCGCCTGCGGGGAGAAGGTGGCGGCAGCCGGATGAGGGGCAAGGCCCAGGATTTACCGTCGGACAGGATTCCGACCCAAGGACGAGAGACAATGCATCATTCGGAATTCGATCCCCATTCCAAGGACCAGCCGGCCAAGCCGCCGCTTGATCCGCATCTGAAGGCGCTGGAGAACGAGGCGATCCACATCTTCCGCGAAGTGGCCGCCGAGTTCGACAAGCCGGTCATGCTCTATTCGATCGGCAAGGATTCGTCCGTGCTGCTGCACCTGGCGCGCAAGGCCTTCTATCCCGGCCGCGTGCCCTTCCCGCTCCTGCACGTGAACACCGGCTGGAAGTTCGCCGAGATGATCGCCTTTCGCGACGAGATCGTCGAACGCTACGACCTCGACCTGATCGAGCACATCAATCCGCGCGGGGCTGCCGAAGGCGTCACCCCGTTCAGCCATGGCTCGGCGCTCTATACCGACATCATGAAGACGGAAGGCCTGCGCCAGGCGCTCGATGCCGGCCAGTTCGACGCCGCCTTCGGCGGCGCGCGCCGCGACGAGGAGGCGAGCCGCGCCAAGGAGCGCATCTACTCCTTCCGCACGCCGGACCATCGCTGGGATCCGCGTAACCAGCGCCCGGAACTGTGGAACATCTACAACGGCCAGATCCGTCGCGGCGAGAGCGTGCGCGCCTTCCCGCTGTCGAACTGGACCGAGGTCGACATCTGGCGATACATCCAGGCCGAGGACATTCCGCTGGTGCCGCTCTACTACGCCAAGAAGCGGCCCTACGTGGAGCGCGACGGCATGATGATCCTCGCCGAGGATCCGCGTCTCGAACTGCTGCCCGGAGAGGTCAAGCAGGAAGGCATGATCCGCTTCCGCACCCTCGGCTGCTTCCCGCTCACCGGCGCCATCCGCTCCAGCGCCACGACGCTGGACGAGGTGATCGCCGAGCTTGAAATCGCCACCGTGTCCGAGCGCCAGGGCCGGGCCATCGACCGCGACCAGTCGGGATCGATGGAGAAGAAGAAACGCGAAGGATATTTCTGAGATGACCGCCGCCATTACCGCCCTCGCCGCCGAGCTTCCGGACGTCCACCCGGCCTTCGTGACCCGCGATTCGCGCCCGCTGCGCCTCATCACCTGCGGCTCGGTCGACGACGGCAAGTCGACGCTGATCGGCCGCCTGCTATGGGACACCAAGGCCGTCAAGGAAGACCAGGCCGCGACGCTGCATCGTGATTCGGGCAAGCAGAACGACCTCGGCCTGCCCGACTTCGCGCTTTTGCTCGACGGCCTGCAGGCCGAACGCGAACAGGGCATCACCATCGACGTGGCCTATCGCTATTTCGCCTCGGACAAACGCTCCTTCATCGTCGCCGACACGCCCGGCCACGAGCAGTATACCCGCAACATGGCGACCGGCGCCTCGACCGCCGACCTCGCCATCCTGCTGGTCGACGCACGCGCAGGCCTGCTGGAACAGACCCGCCGCCACGCCACCATCGCCTCGCTGATGGGCATCAAGCAGTTCGTGCTCGCGGTCAACAAGTTCGACCTGGTCGGCTACGACCGCGCCGTCTTCGACCGGATTTCCCATGAGTTCAAGGAACTCGCTCTGACGCTCGGCGTACGCCAGGTGACCGCCATTCCGATGTCGGCGCTGAAGGGCGAGAACGTCGTCTATTCCGGCGCGGCCGTCATGCCGTGGTACGACGGCCCCACGCTGGTCGAGGCACTCGAACTTGCCACGCTGCGGTCTGCCCAGACCACGGGCTTCCGCCTGCCGGTGCAGCGCGTCTGCCGCCCGGGCGAAAGCTTCCGCGGCTATCAGGGAACCGTCGCTGGCGGCGCGGTGAAGCCGGGCGACGGCGTGGTGATCCTGCCGTCCGGGCAGATCGCCAACGTCAAGCAGATCGTCACCTTCGACCTGGTGCGCAATGCGGCGGTCGCGGGCGACGCTATCACGCTGGTACTCGACCGGCAGGTGGACGTCTCGCGCGGCGACATGATCGTCTCGCTCGACAGCCAGCCGCAGTCGGGCCTGTCCTTTGACGCGCATCTTGTCGCCCTGCAGCCGGACGGCATCCAGCCGGGCAAGCGCTACTGGCTGAAGTCGGGCTCGCGCCGCCAGCGCGTGCAGGTCAATCCGGTCTCGCAGCTCGATCTCAAATCTGGCAAGTGGAACCCGACCGAGGCGCTCGCCATGAACGCCATCGGCAAGGTTCACCTCGCCTTCGACGAGGCGGCGATCTTCGACCCCTACGAGCAGAACCGCTCGACCGGCGCCTTCATCCTGATCGATCCGGACACCAACAACACTGTGGCCGGCGGCATGATCACCGCCAAGCGGGCCGATCTCGGCGGGCTGAACGCCAATGACGGCCGGGTGATCCTGTCGTTGCCGGCCGATCTCGCCGAACAGATCATGGCAACCGAACTGCTCGCCAGCCGCCGCGACGAGGTGGAATCCCGCCGCGTCACCAATGCCGCTGCCCGCGATCTCATCGACGGCATCGACGGCTAACCTCTCTCCCAGGACGCCAGGCGTCCCGCATGCCCGCTCCCTCACCCGGAGCGGGCTTTTTTCGTTCGGAGGGAAAGGGAATCAGGCCTTGCCGTCGCGGCGGACAGGAGCGCCGCGGGCGATGTTCAGTTCCTCGCGCAGCACCTGCCCGTTCTCGTCGAGCACGGCACGCCAGATGCGATTGCCGATGCGCAGGCTGAGGCGGCTTGTGCCGGCATCCTCGCCCTCGCCCTTCTCGACAGTGCTCTTGACCAGGCCCTGTTCCTGCTGGCGGCGGAAATCCGCGACCGACTGACCGAACCGCCCGGCGATCTCCGCCGGGTCGAGAATGAAGTCACCATTTCCGTCACGTTCGATCTGCATGTGGCTTCCTCCTGCCTGAACCGTCTCTACCGTCTCAACCGGCGGCCAGCATCGGCCTGCCGTCGCCCGGTTTCAAGTCCTGGACGGGACCAATGGCAAGTTGTCGCGCCATTGCGGACAGGAGGTCGGTCTGGGAGATCAGCCCCTCGATACGCTCGTCCTGATCGACAACAACCACCGCATGGGCCTTTCCGTCCGCCAAAAGCGGCAGAAGGGAAAGCGCCGGGTCATGGGCGGACGCGGTCGCGGCACGCGATATCAGCGGGCCGATCGCCTCGCCCGGCGCGCTCAGTTCGCGAAGGCCGACCGTTCCGACCAGACGGCCGTCGGCATCGGTGACCGGCAGCGTTCTGATATTGTGTTTCAGGAGCAGGGCACGGGCTGTCTCGGGTGATGCGTCCTCCTCGACGCGGATCACGTCGAGCGACATGATGTCGGCGCAGGAAAGGGGTCCGTGCCGGCGGATCGCCGCCTGCAATTCGGCCTCAGCCAACAGAGACTTGAGATCGCCGCGATCGATGTCGAAGGTCTCGTGCACCGCCGCAAGCGCCGCTTCGATATCGGCCTCGCTGATCCCGGCGCGCAGGTCCGGCGGCACGTCGCGCGTGTGATGCTGGTTGACGGCAGGAGGCGGGGCAAAGTGCGGATAGGCGCGGCGCGAAAGCTTGTGCGCCACGAGTCCGAATCCGACGAGGATGGCCGAGTTCAGCGCGACCGGCACGAAGGGGAAAAGCAGTCCCCAATCGGCGATGGCCGGCCCGCCGAGCACCGTCATCATGGCCACCGCACCGCCCGGCGGATGAATGCACCGCGTCAGCGACATGGCGACGATCGCCAGCGCCACAGCGAGGCCGATGGCCAGGGCCGGCTCATGGACGAAGTGGGCGACGACCAGTCCGGACAGCGCCGAAAGCGCGTTGCCGCCGATGATCGACCACGGCTGGGCAAGCGGACTGGCCGGCACGACGAACAGCAGAACGGCGGACGCGCCGATCGGGGCTACGATCAGCGGCAGGTGCGGATCCGGCCCAAGCAGCAGGCCGCAGAGAAATCCGGTCAGCGCCGTCGCCACCAGCGCGCCGAGGCAGGCGACGAGCCGCTCGCCGAGGGTGGCGCCGGCCAGTACCGGATTGAACAGTCGCTGGAGAACGGACGTCGTCGAGCGGCGATCTCGAGGTGGACGAGGTATCATGGATGCGAAATGCCCCGGAGTTCTGGCCGCGTCGGCAGCAAAAATGTTGCTTCGGTTATTCGTCAGGCAGAACCGACGCACAAGGAAGGATGTTGCAAAACTTGCGGTTCATTCGAAATGTTCGTCCCGCTGGTTACACGCAGGGACAAAAACGAAAAAACCCCGCAAAAGCGGGGTTTTCTAGCTGGTCGGAGTGGAGTGATTCGAACACTCGACCCCCACGTCCCGAACGTGGTGCGCTACCAGACTGCGCTACACTCCGTGCCAGCGGCGCCTCTATAGACCAGCGTTTTTTGATGCACAAGCGGTGATTTGAAGATTTCCGCCGAAAGGCGAAAATTTCGTGACAGGTGCCCGCCCGCGCCGCTCGCCGGAACGGCCGCAAGCCCCTGTCGCGGCGCTGGAACGTGGCCGCTTCGCATCAATGGTGAAAAATCGCGCGATACAGCCAAAGGAGGCGATTTCCATGAACCCGGATTGGGGCTAAAGCCCGAGATGCGAAGCGTCGCCGACGGGCGGAGAATCAGGGGTCTCCGGGCAGGCGCTCGCCGACATGAGCTCAAGGGACAGAGAAATGAATTTCCGCGTGATCACCATGGCCAGCCTTGCGCTGGCGCTTGCCGGATGCACCACAACGGGTGTCGCCAAGAACCCGATCGAAGCGCGCTGGAACGGCCAGCAGGCCGGCGCCTTCTTCGCCAGGTTCGGCCCGCCCACCACCGATACCGAGACCGGCGGCACGACGCTCTACACCTGGCGCGGCGGCTACAAGAACCGCACAGTGCCGGCCGTCTACGAAGATCTCGGCAACGGCAAGAAGGGCAAGATCCTGACGCCGGCCCGCACCGAATATCTGCGCTGCGAAGTGCAGCTGACGGTTTCGCCCGACTATGTGATCCGCGGCATCCGCACGGTCGTCGACAAGCGCACCGGCGGCAAGAGCTATTGCGAGGAATTCCTCGCCGGCGCGTGATCGCCGCCTGCCCATAGGAACACGATGAAAAAGAAGCGCTCCGGTCGGGACCGGAGCGCTTTCTTCTTGTCGGATTGCCAACGCGGCGCGTCAGAGCAGCAGGTCGAGGAAACGTTCGGTTCCGGAATTGGCGATCTGCAGGGCCTGGATGCCGAGCTGTTCCTGGGTTTGCAGCGCCCTTAGGCGAGTGGATTCGGCATTGAGGTCGGCATCGACCATCTTGCCGACGCCGAACTCGATCGAATCCTGCAGGTCCTTGGTGAATTCGCTCTGCAGTTCGATGCGGGTGCCGATGGCGCCGAGCATGGTCGCGACATCGATGGTGCGCTCGGCCATGGCATCGACGACGCTGATCATTTCCTCGATATCGGCACTGGTCGTCGTGTCGGTCAGCGTGATTTCGTCATAGGCGCCGCCGTTCTCGCCGTTGAACAGCACCCAGTCCTTGGAGGTGCCGAGCTCGGCGGCAAAGCCGGACCCCGTCAGGATGCCGCTGTCGCCGGAGAGGTCGTCGACGAGGAAATTGACGTCGGAGGTGCCGGCCGTTCCGGCGATCTCGTAGGTGATGTTCGTCACCGTCACGCCGCCATCGGCATCGCGCCGGAAGGAGCCGACCAGCTGGCGGTCGACATCGTCGGCGACATCCGTGCGCTTCAGCCAGTTCTGTTCGGCAAAGCTGGAGGAATTGGCGATGTTCTTCAGCTGATCCTTCAGCTGGTCGAGATCGGTATTGATCTTGTCCCGGTCGACCCCCGCCTCGCGCGACAGGACCAGCAGCTTCTTGAACTCGACCAGCACGTCGGTGGCGGCGGAGTAGCCATTGGTGGCGCTGTCGACGATCCCGCCTGCAAGGCCGAGGGCATCCTCGACGGCAGACAGCATCTTGTTGTCGGAGCGCATGGTCGTGGCGATCGACCAGTAGGCGGCGTTATCGGCCGCGGTAGCGACGCGCTGACCTGACGTGACCCGGGACAAAGTGTCGTCGCGACTGCCCGTCGTAGACCGCAGGACGTCCAGCGCAAGAATAGCACCGTTATTCGTGTTAAAACTCAACATACAACACCTACGCAATACTCGGTCTCTTGCGGAGGGCGCCGTGGATGACGCCCTCCCATAAGAAACTCAAAACCAACACGCCTCACGAACGCACTACCTACTGGAAGCAGGGTGTTTATACATGCGTTAGGGTTAACACTTGCCTTACGCGCCTCTGATTTTATGGTTAATATTCAGTATATTACATAGCGTGACTGGCAAGTCGCGAAAATGCCGCCCCTCTTCCCGGCAGGCGCCGGAGGCGGCGGCATCGCGTCGGACTCCGCGCGGCCTTGACGACGTTCCCGTTTTGTTTCATTTGCTTGTCATGGCCGTCAGCATCGACACCCTCGGCAAGGCAATCCGTCACCACATGTTCGTGGTGGCGACCTGTCGCCGTTGCGAGCGCCAGGCGCGCTTTCTCGCCAGCGATCTCGGCGGTATGTACGGCCACGGGCGAGACCCGCGCAGCCTGCCCTTCCGCTGCAGCGTGTGCGATGTGCGCGACTGCCGGGTGACCCTGATGGAGCCGCCCTTCGACCGCACGCCCGAGACGATCGTCTGGCGGCCGGTGAAGATTCGCGAGTGAACGCCCGAAACAGGTCTCGTTGCGCGAGGCGCCCCGCCATAACAAGGCCAGAAATTCGAAGCGTTACCTCGCCTTTTAACGAATTCTTCAATTCTTTCGAAACAGGGCTTTGCCACCATGGCGGGAAAGCGAGGACCTACCATGCACAACCCACGCAATCACTACAGGCACAGGCCCAGCCGCCGCGAAGCATCCCCATTCGCGATCCTGCGCAGGTTGGCCGCCACGGTGATGATTGCGGGCTTGCTCGGATATTCGGCGGTCGGAGATCTTCCTGCCCTCTTGGCCGCCTCTGCGCCAGGCTGTGACATCAAGGGCAATATCAGCATGAATACCGGCGAGCGGATCTTTCACGTGCCCGGCCAGGAGGACTACGGCGAGACACGCATCTCCCCCACGCACGGCGAGCGCTGGTTCTGCTCCGAAGACGAAGCCCGTGCCGCCGGGTGGCGCAAGGCGTCCAACTGAACCGTCGGGTCATGATCTTCGCCGGCGGTTCATCGCCCTCGCCCACATGGTGAATGAAAGGACAACGATCCATTCACTGGGGGTTCAGCGGCGATCGCGATAGATCCCCCTCGCCCGATATTGGGTGTCAAAGGATTGTCTCACATGCATAAACTGAAACTCGCCCTGATCGCCTCCACGCTGGTGCTGTCGGCCGGCGCCTCCCATGCGGAAGATCTCGTCTTCACGCTGAAGAACGGCACGAAGTCGGTGCTGAACAATTTCCACGCCTCGCCCGTCGGCGTCGACAAGTGGGAAGACGACATCTTCGGCCAGGACGTTCTGGAGCCGGGCGAGAGCATGCAGATCACCATCGCCGACGGCCGCGACAAGTGCGACTACGACATGCGCTTCGAGTTCCAGGGCGACGATCTCGAAACCACGACCGACACGCAGAACCTGTGCGAACTGGGCGAATATACCATCCAGGAATAAGCCGGGCATTCCTTGCTGGCTCCATCGTGCCCGCCGGGGAAATCCGGCGGGCCTTTTTGCTGCCGCCCGGCGCAAAAATCCAGGCGAGACGGAGGCACGAAGTACTCTGACCAATATTGACAATCATCATTTTTAATCATGGTCCCGCGCCATCCATGAATATTCGAACTGACTTTTATTTCATATTGCAGCAGCCAAGCCGGGCGACGTAATGTCTCGCGATGCAACCTTTTCTTCATGCATGGAGCGAGAAGATCTATGGGAACCGTCAGTTATTTCTTTCCGGGTAGCGTCTATCCCGCCGGCCTGGATTACAATCCTTCGTTTGACGATTTTCTGAGCGACGGGGACAATGCGACGCAGGTCGGCGCCGTCGCGGCGACCTCGGTCCGCTACAGGCTCGACAACGGCTTTTATGTGAAACTCGTCGGCACGGGCTTCACCTCCGCCGGCGGCCAGCTGGGCGACACCGGCACCATTACCAGCCTGCAGATCCTCGACACCAATGGGACGACGGTGCTGCGGACGATGAGCGTCAGCCTGACCGCCCAGCTGTTCAACGATGCGCTCGACGCCTTCGGCTTGGCGGGGCTCGGGCGGTGGCTGCTGAACGGCAACGACACGCTGAACGGATCGGCCGGTTCGGACGACATGTACGGCTACGGCGGCAATGACACCATCAACGGCGGCG
>CALRRQ020000020.1:0-85930 GCA_943370615.1 Rhizobium sp. Q54 | reverse complement strand
CGGCGCTGCGTCGATCTGGTCATAGGCCTTGTATTCACCGAAATACTTGGTGATCGCAGCCGTCAGCGACGTCTTGCCATGGTCGACGTGGCCGATCGTACCGATGTTGACGTGCGGCTTATTGCGCTCAAACTTACTCTTTGCCATTTGAATGCTTCCTATGATCGAGAAAGATGTGAAGCCGGCGTACCGGTTTGGTCCCGCCGTTTAAGGCTTTCGAGAGGATTGCGCAAGACTTAATTGCTTTGGCCCCGGATCGCAGGGACAGGGCCGTGCCCTGCCCTGTCGACCGGGGCGAAATCGGGTCCGCCGGAGGCGCGAAGCGCGCCGGAAAGGCCGGCTATTTCGCTCTTGCCTTACGGTTCAATCGCCACTTTCAACACGCCGTCGCGCTGGTTGGCGAAGAGGTCGTAGGCCTCTTCTATGTCGTCTAGCTTGTAGCGATGGGTGACCAGCGGCTTCAGATCGACGCGGCCGGAGGCACAGACTTCCATCAGGCGGCGCATGCGTTCCTTGCCGCCCGGGCAGAGCGTCGTGACGATGCGATTGTCGCCCAGTCCGGCCGAGAAGGCGCCGAGCGGGATAGTGAGGTCGCTGGAATAGACGCCGAGGCTCGACAGCGTCCCGCCTGGGCGCAGGGATTCCAGCGCAGAGCGGAAGGTTCCCTGCGTGCCGAGCGCCTCGATCGCCACATCGACGCCGCGTCCGTCGGTCAGGGCCATGATTTGCTCGACGGGATCGCCGGCCTTGAAGTCGATGACGTGGTCGGCGCCGAGTTTCTTGGCGACCTCCATGCGCGAGGCCAGCGTGTCGACGCCGATGATCGTCGTCGCACCCATCAGCTTGGCGCCTGCCACCGCACACAGGCCGATCGGCCCGAGCGCGAAGACGACGACGGTGTCGCCGATCCTCACGCCGCCGCTCTCCGCGCCGGAGAAACCGGTCGACATGATGTCGGGGCACATCAGCACCTGTTCGTCCGACAGGTGGTCCGGAATGGGGCTGAGATTGGCCATCGCATCCTTGACCAGCACATATTCCGCCTGGCAGCCGTCGATGGTATTGCCGAACTTCCAGCCGCCCATGGCCTTGAAGCCGTGTTTCGTGCCGGCGCCGTCCTGCGAGCCGCAGCCGCATAGGCAGGCATAGCTGTGACCGGACGGCGTGATCGCACCGGCGATCACGCGCTGGCCCTCCTTGTAGCCGTCCACGGCCGAGCCGAGCTTCTCGATCACGCCGACCGGCTCGTGGCCGATCGTCAGGCCCTTGGCGACGGGATATTCGCCCTTCAGGATATGCACATCCGTCCCGCAGATCGTCGTCGTCGTGATGCGGATCAGGGCATCGAGCGGACCGACGTCGGGGATCGGTTTCTCATCGAGAACAATACGACCCTTTTCAACGAAAATTGCCGCTTTCATCTTTTGCGCCATGTCATTTTCCTCCGCGGATTGTGGTTGGAGCGGAGGGTAGTGCAATCGCAAGACAACTTGAACACGTTCTCGCGAAGACCCGGAAAATACTGCGAAAAGCTTGCGTATTGCCAATTTCGGGGCAAATTTTCCGACCGGCCGCGGCGACCGGATCGGCAACTCGGGGCGAATGCGCCATCGAAGCCCATGGGCAAGCGTCGACGCCTGGTCCCGTCCGGCGGACAAGACTCTGTGCGGATTATGCGTAGGCGAGGATGATGAGGAGGGAGTGCCTGACTGGAGCGGGTAGCGGGAATCGAACCCGCGTATTCAGCTTGGAAGGCTGCTGCTCTACCATTGAGCTATACCCGCGATGTTCGATCCGAGGACGAATGGTGGAGAGAGTTGGATTTGAACCAACGTAGGCTGAGCCAACGGATTTACAGTCCGTCCCCTTTAACCACTCGGGCATCTCTCCAGTCTATTCGTCCGGATCAAAGCGACCAAGCTTTTCAGTCGAGATTGCAGTGCCGTTGGCCCCGCGTTCTGCGGCGGGTATATGACGGCCCTTCCCGCTCATGTCAACACGATGAATGTGGAAAAAACCGGAAAAAATTTCCCGCCGCGGAAAATCGCCGGCGACCCGGCGGGTCTATCCCCGACGATCCCGGGCGGCTATAAGACCGCATGGCAAAAGATCCGAAGACCGACAAAACCGCCCGCGACACCCACTACGCCACGCTGCGCCGCCAGGTGCGCGACGGCAAGCGCGAACGCGGCGAGATACCCACCCCCGATCCGCGCAAGGACCGCCGCAAGGAGACCGACTGGACACCGCCGCAACTGGCGCCCGACCAGGTCCGGCTCTACGGCCTGCACACGGTGCGCGCGGCGATCGACAATCCCGAACGGGAGCTGATCAAGCTCAGCGTGACGCAGAACGCGCTCGTCAGGCTGGATATCGGCCCGGTCGATTCGCTAAGCTTTCCTGTGGAAATCGTCACGCCGCAGGATCTCGACAAGCAGCTCGGCCCCGACGCCATCCACCAGGGCGCCATGCTGGAAACCCGGCCGCTTCCCGTGCGCCGGCTGGAAGCGCTGAAGGACAGCCCTCTCCTGCTGGTG
Source organism: Rhizobium sp. Q54 (assembly GCA_943370615.1). Lineage (GTDB taxonomy): Bacteria > Pseudomonadota > Alphaproteobacteria > Rhizobiales > Rhizobiaceae > Allorhizobium. Next base: position 83,393 of record CALRRQ020000020.1, on the reverse strand, counting down.
CTCGACCAGGTCACCGACCCGCACAATGTCGGCGCCATCATGCGTACCGCCGTCGCCTTCGGGGCCGGCGCCGTGATCACCACCATGCGCCACAGCCCGACCGAATCCGGCGTACTGGCCAAATCCGCCTCCGGTGCGCTGGAAATGATCCCCTATATCCAGATCACCAATCTGTCGGATGCGCTCGGCGAGCTGCACAAGCTCGGCTTCTTCACGGTCGGTCTCGATTCGGAAGGGCCGGCGCCGCTGGAAGACACGCTCACGGGCGACAAGGTGGCGCTGGTGCTCGGCTCGGAGGGCAAGGGCCTCAGGCAAAAGACGCGTGAGACCGTCAACGCGCTCGCCCGTCTCGACATGCCGGGCGAGATCAAGTCGCTCAACGTGTCGAATGCTGCGGCGATCGCGCTTTACGCGACGCGCCAGCATCTGCTGAAACGGACGGCATGATCGTCGTCACCGACCTCGACGGAACGCTACTCGATCACCAGACCCTTTCATTCTACGCAGGCATGCGGCGTTTGGCGTGCGAAACATTCCACTCATGCTGGCCAGCAGCAAGATAGAGATCGAGATGCGCCCGATTGCCAAAGCAATCGGCATCGACCATCCGATCGTGATCGAGAACGGTGCTAACATCGAGGCCCGCTCGCGAAAGACAGAGCATGGCGCGGTGAAAAAGGGGCAACAGCGTGGGGATGCAGCCGATTTCGCCGCAACAAGTGGCTCGCACTCCGACTGTGTAGCGCGTAAGATTCGGTTGACGATTGATGTATCTTTGCGTATATGTTCCTTATTTGTTCCACGGAGGTGCCTTTGGAGTTGACCAGCATAGACCTGTTCTGTGGAGCGGGCGGGCTCAGCCTTGGACTTGAGCGTGCGGGTTTCCAGCCAGTTTTGGGGCTGGACCTCAATAAGGACGCCTGCGCCACCTACCGTCGTGCGTTCCCCGGTGCGAAGGTCTTACAGGAATCGGTCACAGCGATTGACTTCCGCCAGTGGCGCGGTGTGGACCTGATCGCAGGTGGGCCGCCCTGTCAGCCCTTCTCCAACGGGGGGAAGCGACTGGCCGCGGATGACGTGCGCGACATGCTCCCGGAGTTTGTCCGGGCGGTGAATGAGGCACTCCCCCGCGCCTTCATTATGGAGAATGTCGCAGGGCTACTGGCGCCGCGCAACCGCGAATACTTTGACAGCGTCCTTGCAACCATCAGCGACCGCTACACCGTCCTGCCGCCCCGCATCGTCAACGCTGCTGATTATGGTGTACCGCAAAAGCGCCTTCGGGTCATGGTGCTCGGCTTCCTGAAGGGCCGGGTAGACTTCCCGGCGCCGACACATCGATTTGGCCACTACGTAACGTCCGGTTCTGTAATCCAGCGCGGGGAGATCTTGGGCAACCCGAACCCCTCCAAGGTTATCTATGCCAAGACCCCGGACCTGCGCCCAAGCCCCTACGCGGGCCAATTATTCAATGGTGGAGGGCGGGCGCTGAATCTTGACCAGCCCGCACCAACCATCTTGGCCTCCGCCGGGGGCAACAAGACCCACTTTGTTGATGAGTTGGGCCTTGTGCCATGCTACCACAAGCACCTCTGGGAAGGGGGCAAACCCAAGATGGGGGCACTCCGGGGTGGGCGTCGGTTGACCGTGCTTGAGTCTGCTCTGTTGCAGACCTTCCCCCGCGAGATGGTGTTTGAGGGCTCACGCAGTTCGCAATACGCCCAGATTGGCAATGCGGTTCCACCGCTCCTCGCAGAGGTTGTTGGCGCGTCAATCGCCCGTGCGTTCCACTAAGTTTGTCGCGCTGAGGCGTTCCACAAGCAGATTGACCCGGTCTGTGTCAGGCTGGTAGCGGTCAAGATATTCATACAGCCTGGCAAGGGCGTCGGCGCGTTGGGGTCGGGTCAGTACTGCGGCCACAACCTCCACGACCTGCAAAACGTCCAGTACTGAAACGTCCTCAGCCAGTTCCTGCAAGGCCAACGTCACTGCCGTGCGGTCCCCTTCGGGCCGGGTAGCGACGATGTGAAGGCGGGACAGGTCATTATCCCGAATGATCTTGGATGCGCCGGGAACCTTGGTGCGCCAGTCGTTGGCCGTTACTTCAAAGGCATCAATCACCCGGTTGCCCACGACTACCTGCACGTCCCCCGCCGCAAACGAGCTTCTGTCACTGGCGTTTAGGTTCTTGGTCTGAATCCGCGCCCGACCTTCGCCATGATTCGCAACCAAGGTATTCAACAGCGCCGCAACAACAAACTGTTCAAAGGCCCCGCCGGAGGGTGTTGCAAGCAGGTCGCGGAGCAGACCAACCATACGAGAGAAAGTCAGGGCACTCCGATTAAGCGGGGGCATCGGGCACACAGGCCGGGCCGTCGCGGCAACCGCCGCACAGGCATAACGTAGCGCCGCCTCCCGGTCTGCCACGCTGGCACCATTTGCCCAGAGTAGAAGGCGGTCAAACTCGGCCATGTTGCCCCGCGTCAGCACGTCCGTGTTTTTGGCAATATTCTGGTAGGCGTCTTTGACACTACGGATGTGTCGTTGGGCAAGGAAGGCACCGAGCTGTTGGGCAACAGTCCGCGCGCCCCGTTGACGCTTTGTCAGGTCCTGTTCCGGCACGGCCAACCCGTAGGCGAGTTGGATCATCACTCCGTCGCGGTAGCTTGTACGATTGTCGGCCAGAACCGCGCTAAGGTCAGCAGCAACCTCAGGGGGCAGCTCCGCCGCTGATTCTGCTGCCTGGTCTGCGATGTAGCCATCCACAAGCCTAAAGATGGTATCCCGCGCGGTGTCGCTAACGCTCAATGCAGCCCCCTTGAATCAATCAATGAGAGCAGTCTTGCCAGATTTTTCAGTGGGATGCGAGGTGGTACGATGGTGCCCCCGGCAGGATTCGAACCCGCGACCCCCTGATTACAAATCAGGTGCTCTACCAACTGAGCTACAAGGGCAGTGGTGCCGTCATTAAGGGCAAATCGATTTGCGGTAAAGCAAAAATTTAGCGTCACGGCACTGCGCCATGACGGGCGACGCTTCTTGCGGGAGAACCGTTTGCCGGCGTGAATGGCTTGTGGTTACAGGGCTTTATCATGTACCACTGGCGCCGATAACAAAGGGCTGCCCATGTCGCGTGTATTCCGGTCGCTTTCCTTCCTCGCTTCCAATTCCGACGAGGCCCAGGCGTCGCGGGCCGAGCTTTCGGCGCGCTATGGAAATGTCGAGCCAGCAGAGGCAGACGTCATCGTCGCGCTCGGCGGCGACGGCTTCATGCTGCAGACGCTGCACGACACGATGAATTCCGGCAAGCTCGTCTACGGCATGAACCGCGGATCGGTCGGCTTCCTGATGAACGACTATTCGACCGAGAGCCTGTGCGAGCGCATTGCAGCCGCCGTCGAGAACGATTTCCACCCGTTGAAGATGACCACCACCAATGCCGACGGCTCGCATTCGGTGGCGCTTGCGATCAACGAGGTCTCGCTGCTCCGGCAATCCTACCAGGCCGCCAAACTGCGCGTGGTGATCGACGGCAAGGTGCGGCTGGACGAGTTGATCTGCGACGGGCTGATGGTCGCCACGCCGGTCGGCTCGACCGCCTACAACCTCTCCGCCCATGGGCCGATCCTGCCGCTCGAGGCGCCGCTTCTGGCGCTGACGCCGGTCAGCCCGTTTCGTCCCCGCCGCTGGCGTGGGGCGCTGCTGCCGAACAAGGTGAGCGTCGAGATCATCGTGCTCGAGCCGGACAAACGGCCGGTCAACGCGGTCGCCGATCATACCGAAGTGAAGTCCGTCGTGCGGGTGGAGATCGCCCAGTCCGAGGACACCACCGCCCGCATTCTCTCCGATCCCGACCGTTCCTGGTCGGATCGCATTCTCGCCGAACAGTTTTCCGACTGAGGGAGATTAACGCATGGCATCCATCCAGTTTCTCCGCGCCGGCCTTGTCGGCCTCCTGCTGGCGAGCGGCCCGGCGCTCGCCGAGGACATCGACCAACTGCCGGTCACGGCGACCTTCGTCATCAGCGGCGGCGCATGGGAAGGTGATGCCGAGACGCTTCCCGCCGACAAGCCCGAAGCGGGGGCGCCCGCCGGCGCGGCCACCCCGGCCCCGGCACCTGCTCCTGCCCCGGCAGCGGGCAACAATGCACCGTCCGCGCGAGGCGGCTATTACAAGCTGATCGCCATCCGCCAGCCCGACCGCACCGCGAAGGTCTACCTGCAGCAGATCCTGTCGAGCGAAACCGGCCCCCAGGTGCTGGAAAGCGTCGAGCTCGAGGAGTTCACCGCGATCCGTCCCTATGTCACCGATATCCGGCCCGAGGATTCGACCGGCGTCAGCCGTCAGCCGGGCTTTTTCGCCACCGTCTATCTGAAGACCGATCCCGCACAGATCGAGCCGGAAGGCTGGACGGTGCTGATCGACGAGTTCGGCGAAATCCGCGTCGAGCGCGAGACGAACTGAAGGCAGAAAACGCAAAAACGGCGGGTCCTGGCCCGCCGTTTCTCTGAAGTTCGTTTGTCTGACCCTAATCAGTCGATGTCGCTGACCGAATCGGCGCTGCCGCTGATGCGGTGGGCGAGCGCCGCTTCCATGAACTCGTTCAGGCCGCCGTTCAGGACCGTATCCGGATCGGTGCTCTCGACGCCGGTGCGCAGGTCCTTGACCAGCTGGTAGGGCTGCAGGACGTAGGAGCGGATCTGGTGGCCCCAGCCGATGTCGGTCTTGGAGGCGGCTTCGGCATTGGCCGCCGCTTCGCGCTTCATCAGTTCCGCCTCGTACATGCGGGCGCGCAGCATTTCCCAGGCCTTGGCCTTGTTCTTGTGCTGCGAACGCTCCTGCTGGCAGGCGACCACGATGCCGGTCGGGATATGCGTGATGCGCACCGCCGAGTCGGTCGTGTTGACGTGCTGGCCGCCGGCGCCCGACGAACGATAGGTGTCGATGCGGCAGTCGCTTTCGTTGATCTCGATGTTGATCGAGTCGTCGACGACGGGATAGACCCAGACCGACGAGAAGGACGTGTGGCGGCGGGCATTGCTGTCATAGGGCGAAATGCGCACGAGACGGTGCACGCCGGATTCGGTCTTCAACCAGCCATAGGCATTGTGGCCCTTGACGTGGATCGTCGCAGACTTGATGCCGGCCTCTTCGCCGTCATGGACTTCCATGACCTCGACCTTGAAGCCCTGCTTTTCGGCCCAGCGGATATACATGCGCAGCAGCATGTTGGCCCAGTCCTGGCTCTCGGTGCCGCCGGCGCCGGAATGGACTTCGAGATAGGTGTCGTTACCGTCTGCTTCGCCGGACAGCATGGCTTCCACCTGCAGGCGGCCGGACTCGGCTTTCAGCGCCTTCAGCGCCTCCTCGGCTTCGCGGACGACCGATTCGTCGCCCTCTTCCTCGCCCATCTCGATCAGCTCGATGTTGTCGGTCATCTGCCGTTCGAGGCGCTTGACGCCATTGATGCTGTCATCCAGCTGCTGGCGCTCGCGCATCAGCTTCTGCGCCTCGGCGGCATCGTTCCAGAGGTTGGGATCCTCTGCCTTGTTGTTCAACCAGTCCAGTCGCCTTACAGCCTGATCCCAGTCAAAGATGCCTCCTCAGCAGGCTTATGGCCTGCTTGATTTCGTCGACTACATTCTCGATTTCATTACGCATCGTGGTTGATCTTCACCTCGGTGTAAAAACTGGTTCGTCAATTAGTTGCGGCCGCCCCCGATGTAAAGGGGCGGCCGCGCGCATTGAACAGCAGCTGGTTGTCAGAACAGGCCGCCGGCGCCCGACGTCACGGCCTGGTTGGCCTGCGGCGATTCCCTCAGGATTTCCTCGGGCGCGACATAGCCGTCCATGCCGATGACGGAGAAGGTATCGGCGGGGCCGGTGCCCGGCTTGAAGGCTTCGATGATCGTGTCCGGATCACCCTCGGCCGCATACATGCCGGTCTTGCGGTTGATCGGAATGAGGCTCATGCCTTCCGGCAGGCGGAACTTGCCCGGAGGCGTTCCGGCCACGGCGTCCTGCATGAATTCGTTGAAGATCGGCGCCGACATCGAGCCGCCGGTCGCACCGCGGCCGAGCGGCGCGGGATTGTCGAAGCCGATATAGAGACCGGCGACCAGATCGGGCGTGTAGCCGACGAACCAGGCGTCCTTTTCGTCGTTGGTCGTGCCGGTCTTGCCGGCGGTCGGACGATCGAGCTTGATCTTGCCGGCCGCGGTGCCGCGCGTGACGACACCTTCCATGATCGAGGTGATCTGGTAGGCGGTCATCGGATCGAGGACCTGCTCGCGATTGTCGACGATGGTCGGCTCTTCCTGGCCTTCCCAGCCATTGGCGTTGCAGCCTTCGCAGACGCGCTCCTCATGGCGGAAGATGGTCTTGCCATAGCGGTCCTGGATGCGGTCGATGAGCGTCGGCTTGATCTGCTTGCCGCCGTTTGCCAGCACCGCATAGGCGGAGACCATGCGCAGCACGGTCGTCTCGCCCGAGCCGAGCGACATGGCCAGCACCGGGTTCATCTTGTCGTAGATGCCGAAGCGCTCGGCATATTCGGCGACCAGGTTCATCCCCATGTCGTTGGCGAGGCGGACTGTCATCAGGTTGCGCGACTTCTCGATGCCGAGACGAAGCGTGGACGGGCCGGCCGAGCCGCCGCCGTAGTTCTGCGGCCGCCACACCTGGCCGCCGGAGACGAACTCGATCGGGGCGTCCATGATGACCGAGGCCGGGGTATAGCCGTTGTCGAGCGCGGCTGCGTAGACGAAGGGCTTGAAGGACGAACCGGGCTGGCGCATGGCCTGCGTGGCGCGGTTGAATTCGGACTGGGCGTAAGAGAAGCCGCCGACCATGGCGAGCACGCGGCCGGTATGCGGGTCCATGGCGACGAGACCACCCTGGACCTTCGGCGGCTGGCGCAGGCGATAACCGCCCTCGCCCTTCTTCTCCACATAGACGACATCGCCCGGCGCCAGCACGCCTTCCGGCGACTTCGCCGTCTTGCGATCGCCCGAGGCCGAGCGGTAGGCCCAATCCATGTCGTCGGCGGCGATGGTCGCAGTCTCGCGTTCGGCGACGACCTTGCCGCCGGCTTCCTTGGCGGGCTGCAGGCCGATATCGACGCGCGAGGCCGACACGGCGAGCACGACGGCGAGCTTCCATTCCGGCACGTCGCTCAAGGCATCGACCTTGGCGAGTTCGGCGCCCCAGTCGCCCTGGGCGGAAATCTTCGCCACCGGGCCGCGATAGCCGCGGCGCTGGTCGTAGGTGATCAGGCCGTCCTGCAACGCCTTGCGGGCAAAGATCTGCATTTGCGGATCGAGCGAGGTGCGGACCGACAGGCCGCCTTCATAGAGCGACTTGTCGCCGTATTTCTCGATGATCTGGCGGCGGACCTCTTCGGCGAAATAGTCGGAGGCGAAGAGATAGGAGCCGGTGCGGCGGCCGGTCACGCCGAGCGGCTGCTTCTTGGCTTCCTCGCCATCGGCCTTCACGACGAAGCCGTTCTCCACCATGCGGTCGATGACCCAGTTGCGGCGCTCGATCGCCGCCTCGGTGTGGCGGAACGGATGGTAGTTGGACGGACCCTTCGGCAGGGCGGCCAGATAGGCCGTCTCGGCGATGGTCAGTTCGGTCACCGACTTGTCGAAATAGGTGAGTGCCGCGCCGGCGATGCCGTAGGCATTCATGCCGAAGAAGATCTCGTTGAGATAGAGCTCGAGGATCTTGTCCTTGGAATAGGTCTGCTCGATGCGGAAGGACAGGATCGCTTCCTTGACCTTGCGGTCGATCGTCTGGTCGGCCGAGAGCAGGAAGTTCTTGGCCACCTGCTGGGTGATCGTCGAGGCGCCGACCGGGCGGCGGCCGGAACCGAGGTTCTGCACGTTGACCAGGATGGCGCGGCCGAGGCCGTAGATGTCGACGCCGGGGTGATTGTAGAAATTCTTGTCTTCGGCCGAAAGGAACGCCGCCTTGACGCGGTCGGGGATCGCCTGGATTGGCAGGAAAAGCCGCCGCTCGCGGGCATATTCGGCCATCAGCGCGCCATTGCCGGCGTGGATGCGCGTCGTCACCGGCGGCGCATAGCTCGACAGTACCGCGTAGTCCGGCAGATCCTTCGAGACCCCGTTCAGGTAGACGGCGACGACCACCGCCACGCCGAGGGCCAGGACGGACGCGAGTCCGAAGAGATAACCAATCAGTCTGATCATGTTCGAGCTACCGGCAATGCTTTCGGTTCAGCGCGCAATGGGCGAACATCGCACATAGCGTGGCGTTTTGCACGTCATGCCGCCCTTGGCAAGACACAAGCGGCCCCGTTCGGAGTAACCGCCCGATTGTGAGGAAAATAGGGCCGTCTTTATGTTATGCACGGCCCACGCGGCCGGACGCGCGCAGGCGATCAGCCGCCATTGGCGACGACCGGCACGCGATAACGCTTGATCGCCGCTGCCAGCAGGTCGGCGATCTTCACGCGCCAGGCCGGGTCGAGCAGGAGCTTCTCGTCGTCCTTGTTGGACAGGAACCCGAGCTCGAGCAGGATCGACGGCACGTCATGCGCCTGCAGCACGCGAAAGCCGGCATAGCGGTGCGGATTGTTGATCAGTTGGACCTGCCCCTCGAAGGACTTGACCACGGAATCGGCCATGGAAATCGAGAAGGCCTGGGTCTCCCGGCGGGTCAGATCGAGCAGGATGTCGGATACCTCGGCCGGCTCGGCGGACAGACTGACGCCGCCCACGGCATCCGAGAGGTTTTCGCGCTCGGCGAGGTCCTCGGCCATGCGGTCGGATGCCTTGTCGGAAATGGTGTAGACGGTGGCGCCGCGGATATTGTTCTGGCGCAGCGTGTCGGCGTGGAACGACACGAGAAGGTTCGCTCCGCGCTGCCGGGCAATGGTGACGCGCTCGGAGAGCGACAGGAACTCGTCGCCTTCCCGCACGAGGAAGGCCTCGATGCCCGCCTCCCCCTTCAAGCGTTCGGCCAGCGCCTTGGCAAAGGCGAGCGTGATTTCCTTTTCCGGCGTCTTGGTGGTGGCACCGGCCGCGCCGGCGTCGATGCCGCCATGCCCGGCATCGATGGCGATGACGAAGGCACCCGACGCATCCGGCGCGCTCGCCGCCAGCCGGTCGCCGCGCTGGACCCCGGCCGCCGCGTCGGCGACGGCGGTCGTCCAGGTCTGGTCGTGCACCAGCTTTTCGAAATCCTGCTGCGAAACCATTTCCGCATCTAGCACCAGACGGAAGCCCTCGCCGCCCTCGTTCGCCAGGACGTCGCTGACCACCAGCCGGGCCGGCCGCTCGGCCGTCAGCACCAGTCGCGCCGAGTCCGCGTCCATTGATCCGTAGCGGATGTCGCGGAACAGCCCCTTCGCCTGAAGATCGTCCTGGGGAAAGGTGAAGACGGTGGACGGCAGGTCGACGACGATCCGGTCGGGCTTGCCGATATAACGGACGGCGATTTCCGGCTTTCGATCGAATTCGAGCACGATGCGGGTGCGGGCGCGGTCGCCGACGATGCGCGCCGCATAGGCGGCAAGAGGATCGGCCGGCGCTGCGGGCGCATCCTCGACGGCCGAAGCGGCGTCGATCGACAGTCCGGCAACCGCCAGCAGTACCGCGACAACGATTCGTGCCCGCTTCAGCCCCAGACGAGGCAAATGTCCCCAAAGAGACAGCTTCATATCCAATCCGCTTCCCCGTATCGAATCGCCGACGATCGCAATTCTGCCGCCGCCATCGTGTCGATCCTGCATGAAATCCGTCCCGTTCGACCGAAAACCGCAGGCTTTTGTACCCCTAACCTGTGTCAAAACGGCACAACCGCCACTTTCGGTCGAGAATCGGGATTCCACGACAAGCCACGCTAATTAATCGATATTATGGCATAATTTCGTTTCCCCTTGCTATTGTCACGGAGAAAACATACAAGGCAGATGAGGGTTAAAAGTGCCAACGGGATAGAATGACCGCCACGGCTGCCAACCTCTTCAAGGACTTGGCGCCTAGCTTGTCGGATCTTCATCCGCCGTCTCCGCTTTTTTTCCTGAAACTTGTTTAACACGCCGGCTCGGCCGGCAAACGCAACTGGTGGTTTCCACCGCATGCTCAATAGAGCACTCATCGGGTCCTCAGGGGCCTAGGTCATTGTCGTTATCGTTCGGTCTTTGATGTCATTGCAGTTGATCTTGAACACGTTTGGCGGATCGGGCTTTTCAAGCACCCCGACAGCCGTTCAAGTGCTGCCAGCGCACCCCACCGGGCGGGAACATTTATATCCGGCGCCAAGCCCCCAAGGCATCACCCGCACCAAAGCAAAGCGAGCGAGTGAACTCCTTCCTGGCGACGCCGAGGAGCACAGCTTAAATGGCAGACAGAATGTTGATCGACGCGTCTCACGAAGAAGAGACGCGCGTTGTCGTCGTACGCGGTAACCGTATCGAAGAATTCGATTTCGAGTCCCAGCACAAGAAGCAGATACGCGGCAATATCTATCTGGCGAAGGTGACACGGGTCGAACCCTCGCTGCAGGCCGCCTTCGTCGACTACGGCGGCAATCGCCACGGCTTCCTGGCCTTCGCCGAAATTCATCCCGACTACTACCAGATCCCCTATGCCGACCGACAGGCGCTCCTGAGCGCCGAAGCCGAGGAACATCGTCGCGAAGACGAAGCCGACGGCGACGAGGCACCGACGGTTGATCTGGCCAAGCAGGAACAACCCGACGTCGGCATCGCGCCGGAAGAAGCCGCGGAGCCCGAAGCAGAAGCTTCGGCGGAAGCACCGGCCGAAGCCGTCGCCGAAGAGGCGGCCCCCGCCGAGGAAGCGCCGAAGGCCAAGCCGAAGCGCACCCGCAAGCCGCGCGCCAAGAAGACCACGGAAACCGAAGAACAGGTCTCCGAAGCCGTCGAGGCGATCGAGGACGACGGCAAGGGCGACATGGCCGCCCTGTTCGAGACCGACGACGAAATCTCCGAGGATGCCGGCGGCCGCCGCGGCCGCGACGACGATTTCGACGATGACGACGACCACATCGAAGAGAAGGAAGAGATCGAATCCGTCGGCGCCGAAGACGCCATGGAAGAGGTTCCGGACCGGATCGTGCGCAAGCCGCGCAAGCAGTACCGCATCCAGGAAGTCATCAAGCGCCGCCAGATCCTGTTGGTGCAGGTCGCCAAGGAAGAACGCGGCAACAAGGGCGCAGCGCTCACCACCTACCTGTCGCTCGCCGGCCGCTATTCGGTCCTCATGCCAAACACGGCACGTGGCGGCGGCATTTCCCGCAAGATCACCAATCCGGCCGACCGCAAGCGCCTGAAGGAAATCGCCCGCGGTCTCGAAGTGCCGCTCGGCATGGGCGTGATCCTGCGCACCGCCGGTGCCAACCGCACCAAGGTCGAGATCAAGCGCGACTTCGAATACCTGATGCGCCTGTGGGAAAACGTCCGCACGCTGACGCTCAACTCGACCGCACCCTGCCTCGTCTATGAAGAAGGCTCGCTGATCAAGCGCTCGATCCGCGACCTCTACAACAAGGACATCTCCGAGATCGTCGTCGCCGGCGAGGAAGGCTATCGCGAAGCGAAAGACTTCATGAAGATGCTGATGCCGAGCCACGCCAAGGTGGTTCAGCCCTATCGCGACCTGCACCCGATCTTCTCGCGCTCCGGCATCGAAGGCCAGCTCGACAAGATGCTGCAGCCGCAGGTCACGCTGAAGTCCGGCGGCTACATCATCATCAACCAGACCGAAGCGCTGGTGGCGATCGACGTCAACTCCGGCCGTTCGACCCGCGAATATTCGATCGAGGACACGGCACTCCAGACCAATCTGGAAGCCGCCGAGGAAGTGGCCCGCCAACTGCGCCTGCGCGACCTTGCCGGCCTGATCGTCATCGACTTCATCGACATGGAGGAGAAGCGCAACAACCGCTCCGTCGAGAAGAAGCTCAAGGATTGCCTGAAGAACGACCGCGCCCGCATCCAGGTCGGCCGGATCTCGCATTTCGGCCTGCTCGAAATGTCGCGCCAGCGCATTCGCGCCTCGGTTCTGGAATCGACGACCCAGCTCTGCCCGCATTGCGGCGGCACGGGCCTGATCCGTTCGCAGTCGTCGGTCGCCCTGCACGTCCTGCGCGGCATCGAAGAATACCTGCTGAAGAACACGACGCACGACATCACGGTGCGTACGACGCCTGAAACGGCACTCTATATCCTCAACCAGAAGCGCGGCACGATCGTCGACTATGAGCAGCGCTTCGGCGTCGCGATTACCATCGACAGCGATGTTTCCGTCGGCTCCCAGCATTTCGGCATCGACCGCGGCGAGCCGGTTGCCAACCCGGTGAAGATCGAGAGCCTGATGCAGCTGCTTCCGCCGATCGAGGAGGACGACTACGTCCCCGAGATGGAGGAGGAAGAGGAAGAAGAAGAAATCATCGCAGCCGCACCGACTGCCCAGCCGGCCGCGGCAGCCTCCGCCAACAGCGACGAGCAGAACCGCAAGCGCAAGCGTCGCCGCCGCCGGCGCAACAAGAACGGCCAGCCCGTCAACGGCGCCCTGGCCGGCGCTGACGGCGATGCCGAAGGCGACGAAGACGAAGGCGAAGAGGGCGACGAAGACGGCGCCGTCGAAACCTCCGGCGAAGCCCGCGAGCAGGACGAAACCGTCGGTGAAGACGGCCAGAAGCGCAAGCGCCGCCGTCGCGGCAAGCGCGGCGGCCGCCGCAGCCGTCCGGGCGAAGAAGGTTCCGAAAACGGTGCCGAAGCATCCGCTGAAGGTGACGAAGGCGAAGGCGACGACAGCGATACCGAAGCCGCTCTGATCGAGGACATCGCCGAACAGGCCGTCGCGGTCGAGCCGGCCGCCATGGCGGCGATCGAATCCGCCGAGGAAGTCGTCCAGCCGAAGCCGCGCCGCAGCCGCAAGGCCAAGGTTGCCGTATCTCCCGTCGAGGAGCCGGTAATCGCCGCCGAACCGGTCGCCAAGGTTGAACCCAAGGTCGAGGCTCCCGCCGCCGCACCGGTCGTGGAAGAAGTCGCGGCACCCGTTGAACCGGAAACGGAAGCGGAAGCCGAGGTTGAAGCTGCCGAAGAAGCCAAGCCGGCCCGCGCCAATCGCCAGTCGAACGTCTCCACCTCCGAACCGGTCGTGACCTCGGTCAAGACCTCGGTGGATGGCGACGACGAGCCGACGAAGCCGAAAAAGGGCGGCTGGTGGCAGAAGCGCGGCTTCTTCTGAGAAGCCCCCTAGCACCAGGACAAGACAAAGGCCGCGTTCTACGCGGCCTTTTTTTCTGCGCAGTGGCTGATGAACGGGGCCGCCGGCCTCAAACCTCCGGGCGCAGCCGCTCCATGACCAGCGTCGGCTCGTTCATGAAGGTCGCGAGACCGCGTTCGGCAAAGCCGTTCTTCGTCGCGACGCGGATCGATGCGGCGTGTTGTGGGGCCATGATGCAGGTGGTCTTCGGATCGACGAAATTGGCGTCCGCCCAGGCAAGGGCCGCGGCCAGCGCTTCCGTCGCAAGCCCCTTCCCCTGCGCCTCTGGGGCGATCACCCAGCCTGCTTCGGGCACGCCGTCGAGGCTCGGCTGGATGTCGCGCTTGTAGTCGGCGAACCCGACTTCGCCGAGAAAGGCCTCGGTCGTCCTGTCCTCGATCGCCCAATAACCGAAGCCCAGCACCTGCCAGTGACCGACATAGCGCAGGAGCCGCGTCCAGGTTTCCGACGGCGTCGAGGGGCGGCCCAGGATATGCCGGACGACACGTTCGTCGCTCCACAGGCGGAGCATGGCGTCGAAATCCCCCGCCCGGTGGCCGCGCATCAGGAGCCGCGGCGTCAGCAGTTCGGGCGTTTGGCCGAAGGGCGGCTGGGATTTCGTTCTGAACATGCCGGAGCCTTCCAAGCAGCCCGTCCGTGCGCCCGGGCCGCGTTCACACTCTGATTCAACGCCTTGCCAGATTGATTCCGGAAACGCCGCCAGGGCCTTGTTCCGGAATCGTTATTCACGGCAGCCAGCGGGCCATGCGATCGGTCGCCTCGACCATTTCGGCATAGGTTCCGGCATAGGAGATCCTCAGCGCCCGGTGACCGTCGACGGGATCGAAATCCATACCCGGCGTCGCCGCCACGTCGATTTCGGCCAGCATGCGCCGGGCAAAGCCCATGCTGTCATTGGTGTAGCGGCTGGCGTCGACATAGGCGTAGAAGGCCCCATCCATCGGCGAGAGCAGCGGCAGGCCGAGTTCCGGCAGCCGGGTCATCAGGAAGTCGCGGTTCCTGCGGCAGCTCGCCTTGTAGTGCTCCAGCTCCTCTTCGGCGTCGAGCGCAGCGATCGCCGCGATCTGCGAGAGCTCCGGGGCGGAGATGTAGAGGCTCTGGGCCAGGCATTCGAGCGGCCGGACGATGTGGTCGGGCACGACCATCCAGCCGATGCGCCAGCCGGTCATGCAATAGTATTTAGAGAAGGAGTTGATGACGATCGTCTCGTCGCCGATCTCCAGCGCCGTCGCCTCTTCGCCGGCATAGGTGAGGCCGTGATAGATCTCGTCGGAGATGAGTGTGACCCCCTGCCCCCGGCAATAGTCATAGACCGCCTTCAGCTGGGCCCGGCCCGTGACCGTGCCGGTCGGATTGGCCGGGCTTGCCAGAAGCACTCCCTTGAGACGCAGACCAGCGCTTGCCTGCACGGCCTCGAGGCTCTCCGGCGTCAGCGTGAACTGGGTATCGGCATTGACCGGCACCTCGATCACCTTGAGGCCGAGCGCCGAAAGGATGGCTCGATAGGCCGGATAGCCAGGCCTCGCGATCGCCACCGCGTCGCCGGGATCGAAGAGCGCGAGGAAGGCCAGGTTGAAACCGGCCGAGGAGCCTGTGGTGACGACGACGCGGGCCGGATCCACGGCAACGCCGTGGCGACGGCGGTAGTAGTCGGCGAGCTTGGCCCGAAGCTCGGTCAGTCCGAGCGCATCGGTGTAGCCGATCCGGCCATGGCCGAGCGCCTCGCGCGCGGCGGCCAGGGCCGCTTGCGGCGCCGGGTGGCCCGGCTGGCCGACCGCCATCGAGATCACCGGTTTTCCGGCATTGCGCCGCCGCGTCGCCTCCGCCAGCAGGTCCATGGCGTGAAAGGGTTCGACTGCGCTGCGTCTTGAAAGGGAAACCACCAACAACTCTCTCCGGTCGATAAACGTCGCCCGACAATTGCCGTATTATTGCAGTCATCACAATGGCGAGAGCGCTTCGCTGCGGCCATTTTTCCGATTCCACTTGCCGTTCGCTGCCGATACGCTAGAGCAAATCAACGGTCTGGGACGGCTCCGGCCGTCCGTACGACATCCGCCCTGGCGGACAGCATGCAAGAGGAAAGACATGGCCTTGAATTTCAGGAAGCTCGCCGCGACCGCCCTGGTGCTCCTGCCGGTGGCTCTGCCCACGTCGGCCGGCGCGCTCGACGACGCGCAGAAGAAGGAGCTCGGTGCCTTCATCAAGGAATATCTGATCGCCAATCCGGAGATCATGCTCGACGTCCAGGACGCGCTCGAGAAGAAGCAGCAGGACGCCCGCCTGCAGCAGGCTTCGGCGGCCGTCAAGGACAACAAGGATGCTCTGTTCGCTTCCAAATACGATCTCTCGCTCGGCAATCAGAAGGGCGATGTGACGATCGTCGAGTTCTTCGACTACAATTGCGGCTACTGCAAGCGCGCCCTCTCGGACATGGACGAGATCCTCGCCAAGGACAAGAACGTGCGCTTCGTGCTGAAGGAATTCCCGATCCTCGGACCGGAATCCGAAGCGGCCCACAAGGTCTCCGACGCCTTCCGCAAGATCGCGCCCGAGAAGTACGGTGATTTCCACCGGGCCCTCCTGGGCGCCGAAGGCCGCGCCGGCGAGGAAAGTGCGCTTGAAGTCGCCTCCTCCCTCGGCGTCACCGAGGAGCAGATCCGCGCCAAGATGGCGGAAAGCCCGAACGACGCGTCGGTCAAGGAAGCCTACCAGCTGGCGACCAGCCTCGGCATCACCGGCACGCCCTCCTACATCGTCGGCAACGAGGCCGTGTTCGGCGCCATCGGCTCCGAGGCGATCGGCCAGAAGCTTGCCAATGTCCGCACCTGCGGCCAGACGACCTGCTGACGGCGCAAAGCACCGCGCTTAACCTTGCCCCGCATTTTCCGGGGAACGAAAGGTGCCCGGGTCGCAAAGGGCTTTCCCTTGCGGCCCCGCCGGTCTATAGGAGGCGGTTGAAAGTCGACGGAACCGCAGATGAGCAAGATCCTTTTCGTCCTGAACGGCCCAAATCTCAACGCGCTCGGCAAACGCGAGCCGGGGATCTACGGCGGCAAGACGCTCGCCGACATCGAAGCCGATTGCACGGCTGCCGGCGCGGAACTCGGCTTTTCGGTGGACTTCCGTCAAACCAACCACGAGGGCGTGCTGGTCGACTGGCTGCACGAGGCCGGCGAGAAGTCGGTGGGCGTGGCGATCAATGCTGGTGCCTACACGCATACCTCGATCGCGCTGCACGACGCCATCCGCGCGATCGGCGTTCCGGTCGTCGAGGTGCATATCTCCAACATCCATGCGCGGGAAGAGTTTCGCCACAAATCGGTGATCGCACCCGCCACCAAGGGCATGATCTGCGGCTTCGGCCCTCACAGCTACATCCTGGCGCTTCACGCGCTGAAGAACATCACGCAATAACAAGAATACAGGACCCCTTTCCATGGCTGACAAGAAATCGGGAATCGATCAGGCGCTGATCCGTGATCTGGCAAACATCCTCAACGACACGGATCTCAGCGAGATCGAGGTCGAGCAGGACGACATCCGCATCCGCGTCTCGCGCGCCGCGCCGCAGATGATGGCGATGCCGCAGATGGCCTATCAGCAGGTCGCAGCACCTCAGGCGGCAGCACCGGCTGCGGCCGCAGTGGTCGCCGCCGAACCGACGCGCAACCTCGCCAATACCCTGACCGCACCCATGGTCGGCACGGTCTATCTCGCACCGGCCCCGGGCTCGCGCCCCTTCGTCGAGGTCGGCTCGATCGTCAAGGAAGGCCAGACGCTTCTCATCATCGAAGCGATGAAGACCATGAACCAGATCCCGGCGCCGCGCTCCGGCAAGGTCGTCGAAATTGTCGTCGAAGACGGTCGCCCGGTCGAGTACGGCGAGCCCCTGATCGTCATCGAGTAAGCCGATGACAATCTCCAAGATCCTCATCGCCAATCGCGGCGAAATCGCGCTTCGGGTGCTTCGCGCCTGCAAGGAGCTCGGCATCGCCACCGTTGCCGTGCACTCGACGGCTGACGCCGACGCGATGCATGTGCGCCTTGCCGACGAAAGTGTCTGCATCGGTCCTCCGCCGTCGCGCGACAGCTATCTGAACATCCATCAGATCGTCGCCGCCTGCGAAATCACCGGGGCGGACGCCGTCCATCCCGGCTACGGCTTCCTGTCGGAAAACGCCAAGTTCGCCGACATCCTCGACGCCCACGGCATCACCTTCATCGGGCCGACCGCCGAGCATATCCGCCTGATGGGCGACAAGATCACCGCGAAGAAGACCGCCGTCGAGCTCGGCATTCCGGTCGTTCCCGGCTCCGCCGGCGAAGTGCTGCCGGAGAATGCGCTGGAGATCGCCCGCCAGATCGGCTTCCCGGTGCTGATCAAGGCGACCGCCGGTGGCGGTGGCCGCGGCATGAAAGTGGCGAAGAACGAGAGCGAACTCGAAGAGGCCGTCTCGACCGCCCGCTCCGAGGCGCTCGCCGCCTTCGGCAACGATGCCGTCTACATGGAGAAATACCTCGGCAAGCCGCGCCATATCGAAGTGCAGGTCGTCGGTGACGGCGAAGGCAATGCGATCCATCTCGGCGAGCGCGACTGCTCTTTGCAGCGGCGCCACCAGAA
This sequence comes from Rhizobium sp. Q54, assembly GCA_943370615.1. Taxonomy (GTDB): domain Bacteria; phylum Pseudomonadota; class Alphaproteobacteria; order Rhizobiales; family Rhizobiaceae; genus Allorhizobium. Next base: position 65,491 of record CALRRQ020000020.1, on the reverse strand, counting down.
GGTCTGGGAAGAGGCCAACTCCCCTGCCCTCAACGTCGAGCAGCGCATGAAGATCGGCCAGATCTGCGCCGACGCGATGAAGAAGATGAAGTACCGGGGCGCCGGCACGATCGAATTCCTCTACGAAAACGGCGAGTTCTATTTCATTGAAATGAACACCCGCCTGCAGGTCGAGCATCCGATCACCGAAGCCATCACGGGCATCGACCTGGTGCATGAGCAGATCCGCGTCGCCTCCGGCGCCGGCCTGTCGGTCACGCAGGACGAGATCACGTTTTCCGGCCACGCCATCGAATGCCGCATCAATGCCGAGGATCCGCGCACGTTCGTTCCCTCGCCGGGCACGATCACGCATTTCCACGCGCCGGGCGGCCTTGGCGTTCGCGTCGACAGTGGCGCCTATGCCGGCTACAAGATCCCGCCCTACTATGACAGCCTGATCGGCAAGCTGATCGTGCACGGCCGCACCCGCGTCGAATGCATGATGCGCCTGCGCCGCGTACTCGACGAGTTCGTCGTGGACGGCATCAAGACGACGCTGCCGCTGTTCCAGGACCTGGTGGCCAACCAGGACATCGCCAATGGCGACTACGACATCCACTGGCTGGAGGATTATCTGGCCAGGACTGCACCGTGAGGTGAGACGGACATGGCAGGGCGCCGCAGCAGGGACCAGAGGATAACCCCGGAACTCCTGCTGCGCGCCTATTCCATCGGGCTCTTCCCGATGTCGGATGCCGCCGACGATCCGGAGATCTTCTGGGTCGAACCGGAAATGCGCGGCATCCTGCCGCTCGACGCTTTCCACATATCCAAGAGCCTCGCCAAGGCGGTGCGCAAGAAGCCGTTCGATATCCGCTTCGACACGGCCTTCGACGCCGTCGTGGAAAAGTGTGCCGAGGAAGCCGAAGACCGGCCGAGCACCTGGATCAACGACACCATCAAGGAACTCTACGGGGCGCTGCACAAGTTGGGCCACGCCCATTCGGTCGAAGCCTGGGAAGGCGATGTGCTGGTGGGCGGGCTCTACGGCGTGTCGCTCGGCTCCGCCTTCTTCGGTGAGAGCATGTTTTCCCGGCGCACCAATGCCTCGAAGATCTGCCTGGTGCATCTGGTCGAGCGACTGAAGATGCGCGGCTTCACCTTGCTCGACACGCAGTTCACCACCGAGCACCTCAAGACCTTCGGCGCGATCGACGTACCCAAGCAGGACTATCTCAAACTGCTCGACAGGGCGATGGACAGCGGGACGCTGCCGTTCTGAGCTTCACCTCAGGCGAAGGTCAATATCCGGCGGTCTAGGCTGCGTTGAGATCGGCGGTCTCGCCGAACTGGATCAGCAGGCGCGGGCTGGTCATGTCGCCGCTCTCCTCATCCACCTGCACCGAATAGGCCGCGACCCCGATGTGGCGCGTCGACATGGCGGTGGCGATCTTCTCGGCAGACACTGCATTGGAGGCCTGGCGCATCTCGCCGGGAACCAGGTTTCCGCGGTTCTTCTTGAACGGCAAGACGATGAATTTTTCAGAAAGGGCCATGATCGCAACTCCTGTTCGTTCTCTGAATGTTCCCATTCACAGACAATGTCAAGAGCCGCCTCTCATTGCGCCGTGCGGATGAACCGAATTGCGGAAACATGTGATTTAACTGGTCTTTGCGCGCCTGCTGCAAGAGCCGGTGGCGGCGCCGGAGATCGCCTTGGTCCGACCCGCCTGCGGGTCAGGACGTCAGAACAGTCCCACGCTTCCCGGCTTGATCCCTTGCACCTGCGGTTCGGGCTGTTGCGGCGGCACTTCTTCGCCCGCCGGCGGAAGGTCGAGCGGCGGCAAGCCTTCGCCGGTGATGTCATCCGGTATTTCCTGCGGCGCATCGAGTTGGGGAACTTCGACCGGGGCGGTCCCGTCAGGGGTGGCCTGATCCGGCGCGCCCGTCGGCTGCGGTTGTCCGCTCGGGGCAGGCTGTGGTGCCTCGACAGGCTTCTGCGAGGCCTCGGTGACCGGTACCGGCGCCGGATGGGCAGCCTTGACGCCCTTCGGTGCCGGCACGTCGGAGGACTGCTTGCAGCCGGTCAGCCAGACGTCGTAGATCGCATGCTCGACGGCATTGAGCGCCGGGCTGTCGGCGAACATCCAGCCGGAAAAGATGCGGCGGATCTTGCGGTCGAGGGTGATTTCGTCGACCTCTACGAAGGCATCGGTCTTCTGCGCCTCGGTCTCGTCGCGGGAATAGCAGACCTTCGGCGTGACCTGGAGGGCGCCGAACTGCACCGTCTCATCGATATAGACGTCGAAGGAGGTGATGCGCCCGGTGATCTTGTCGATGCCGGCGAACTGTGCGACCGGATTGGAGATCCGCTCGGCGCGAGCAGGACCCGCTCCGACCATTGCGGCGGCAGATGCGGCCAATGCCGCCATGCCCATCACTGCAAAGGTAGAGCCACGCCCGGTACGCTTCATGTCTGCCATTCTCCAGCCTTCGATTATGCGGGCGCCGCGATCAGAGCGGCCCAACACAGAGGCCCTAGAACCGAATTGTGGCCAAATCGGGTGTCAGTTGCCGGGGGTCCAGGCGTCGTAGTCGCCGGTGACGCGAGGACGTTCGCCGCTCGCGGCGATCGAACCCTGGGGCCGATAGGCGTTCGGCGTGCCGGTCGCGTTGGCGCGGTGCGGCTTCTGCCATTCGGCGGCCTTGTAGTCTTCCTTGGACGGGGGGACGTCGGTGCGGTGGTGCATCCAGCCGTGCCAGCCGGCCGGAATGGTCGATGCGTCGGCATAGCCCTTGTAGATGACCCACCGGCGCGGCAGACCGAAGGTGGTGGTGCCGCCCTCGTAGTAGATGTTGCCGAAATGGTCTTCGCCGACCTTCGTGCCCTTGCGCCAGGTGAAGAAACGCGTGCCCATGGTCTGACCGTTCCACCAGGTGAAAAGTTCCAACAGAAGCTGCTTCATGTCTCGTCCTTGGCTCCGGGCCTTGGCGGCCACCGGCTTGTCATCGTTCTCCGCTTATGCCGCCTCGGTGGCCGGTTGTCCAGTGATTCGCCGCGCTGCGGCACTCATTTCAGCTTGTACTTGAAGCCGAAATGGCTCTTGGCAAACCCGAGGCGTTCGTAGAAGCGATGCGCATCGGTGCGGGCGGCATTCGAGGTCAATTGTATCTGGCGAAGGCCGAGCCGCCTCGCCTCTTCAAGGCAGAAGCCGATCATCTGGGCGCCGATGCCGCGGCCCCGCATGTCGGCCCGCGTCTGCACCGCTTCGACGATCATCGAAGTTGCGCCGCGCCCGGTCAGGGTCGTGGTGAGCAGGGTCTGGAACGTGCCGACGATCTCGCCGTCGCACTCGGCGACATAGAGGGTTTCGCGCGGGGTCTGCTGCAGCGTGCGGAAGGCTTCCAGGTAGTCGGCGCGCGCGGCTTCGTCCGTGGTGTCGCCATGGCCGCCGATATCGTCCGCGGCGAGAAGCGCGACGATCGCTGCGACATCCTCCTCGCGGGCCTGCCTGATGGTCACTGCCGGTGCTTGCATAATCTTCCCTTCCGCGCGTTACTCTTGGCGAGGTTTAGGGAGAATGCAGGAGGACCGTATGACAGTGAGAGGGTTTTGCACGCTTATTTTCGCCATCGCGTTCTCGGCCACGGGAGCGATGGCCCAGGAGGGCGGACGACAGGGCATCGCCTTCGTCCAGGCGCCGGAGATGTCGAGCGGGGTCTGCATCGGCAAGGACGCCGCGGACGCCTTCGACTGCGCCAAGAAGCAGTGCGTCGATGGCGGAGGCACGGACGAGGACTGCCTCGAGGCGGCCTACTGCTTCCCGGCGCGCTTCAGCGTCGACGTCTTCATGCAGTCGTCGGAAGGGCCGCACTGGCACGAATACTATTGCGGCTGGGATACGAAGGAGCTGGCGCTCGCCGCGGCCAAGGTCGCCTGCGACAACATCAAGCGGCCCTATCTGGTCGAATGCACGCCGGTCTTGATCTATGACGAAGACGGCAATTCCGAAGAAGTGCCGATGGACAACTGACGGCGGGCGCCACCGGGGCCAGCCGCTCAGCCGAGCCGCTTCTCCATGACCATCGCCGGCAGGCCGCTGTCCGGCCCGCCGCAGCTCGTCGTGCGGTCGACCTCGACGAAGCCGTGCTCCTGATAGAAGGCGACGGCCGCGGTGTTGCGCGGCTCGACCTCGAGCCGCATGATCTCGGCATCGGGAAAGCAGGTCTCGAGTTCGGCGAAGAGATCGCGGCCGATGCCCATGCGCTGGCACGAGGGCCTGACATAGAGCTGGTGCAGGAAGGCGGTCTTGGCCATCTTCGTCGACATGGCCGCATAGGCCATGCCGCCGAGCTGTCTGCCGTCGTCCGCCACGAGGAACTCGCCGCCCTTCTTGGCGATGCGGGCGTTGAGCGCCGGGATCGAATGCCAGGCATCGACCAGTTCGCGCACCTTAGCCTCGCCGTAGAACGAGTCATAGGTGGCGTGGAAGGTCTCCGACAGCAGGGTGCGGAGCGCTTCCACATCCTGCGGGCCGGCGGTGCGGACGAAGAACAAGGGCCTATTCCTCGACGATGCCGAGCTTGGCCTTGACCAGCGCCTGCACGGCCTGGGGGTTGGCCTTGCCGCCGGTCGCCTTCATCACCTGGCCGACGAACCAGCCGGCCAGCGTCGGCTTGGCCAGCACCTTCGCGACCTGGTCCGGGTTGGCGGCGATGATCTCGTCGACGGCCTTTTCGATGGCGCCGGTGTCGGTGACCTGCTTCATGCCGCGGCTCTCGACGATTTCGGCCGGGTCGCCGCCCTCGTTGAAGACGATCTCGAACAGGTCCTTGGCGATCTTGCCGGAGATGGTCTCGGCCTTGATGAGGTCGATGATGCCGCCGAGCTGGGCTGGCGAAACCGGAGTCTCTTCAATGGCTTTGCCGGCTTTGTTCAAGGCGCCCAGCAAGTCGTTGATGACCCAGTTTGCCGCCGTCTTGCCGTCGCGACCCTCGGCCACGGCCTCGAAGTAATCGGCGATCGCCTTTTCCGAGACGAGCACGGAGGCGTCGTAGACCGAGAGGCCGAGCTCGCGGACGAAACGGGCCTTCTTGTCGTCGGGCAGTTCCGGCAGGTCCTTCTTCAGCGCCTCGATGAAGGCGTCGTCGAATTCGAGCGGCAGGAGGTCCGGATCGGGGAAATAGCGATAGTCGTGTGCGTCTTCCTTGGAGCGCATCGAGCGCGTCTCGCCCTTGCCCGGATCGAAAAGGCGGGTCTCCTGGTCGATCGAGCCGCCGTCCTCGAGGATGGCGATCTGGCGACGGGCTTCGTATTCGATGGCCTGGCCAATGAAGCGGATCGAGTTGACGTTCTTGATCTCGCAGCGCGTGCCGAATTCGCCGCCCGGCTTGCGCACGGAGACGTTGACGTCGGCGCGCATCGAGCCCTCGTCCATGTTGCCGTCGCAGGTGCCGAGATAGCGCACGATCGAGCGCAGCTTGGTCATGTAAGCCTTGGCTTCGTCCGAGGAGCGCATGTCGGGCTTCGACACGATCTCCATCAGCGCCACGCCCGAACGGTTCAGGTCGACATAGGACATGGTCGGATGCTGGTCGTGCATCGACTTGCCGGCATCCTGCTCGAGATGCAAGCGTTCGATGCCGATCTCGATGTCCTCGAAATTGCCCTGGCGATCGGGGCCGAGCGAGATGATGATCTTGCCCTCGCCGACGATCGGGTCCTTGAACTGCGAGATCTGGTAGCCCTGCGGCAGGTCGGGATAGAAATAGTTCTTGCGGTCGAAGATCGAGCGCTTGTTGATCTGGGCCTTCAGGCCGAGACCGGTGCGCACGGCCTGTGCCACGCATTCCTCGTTGATGACGGGCAGCATGCCGGGCATGGCGGCATCGACCAGCGAGACGTTGGAGTTCGGCGCATTGCCGAAGGTCGTCGACGCGCCCGAAAACAGCTTGGAATTGCTCGTCACCTGGGCGTGGACTTCCATGCCGATGACGATCTCCCAGTCACCGGTGGCGCCGGGGATGAAACGTTTCGGATCGGGCGTGCGGGTGTCAACAAGGGTCATCGGCTGCTCGTGTCATGCGTGGATTTCTCAAGCCCGTGAGGTAGAACAAATGCGGCGGTGGCGCAAGGCTTGTGCGGTTCGCGCCCGGGGCTCCGGCCGCGCACGAAACGTTAAACGGCGGCGGTTAGGCTGGTGCGCATGACCTCTGCAAACCTGCCGATCCTGGTGGCGATCGCCGCGCTCTACAATGTCGTCGTCTTCGGGGTCTACGCCTTCGACAAGGCGGCGGCGCGCAACGGCGACTGGCGGGTGCGGGAATCCACCCTGCTGTGGCTCGCCGTGCTCGGCGGCGGGATCGGCGCCTTTCTCGGCCAGCGGGTGCTGCGCCACAAGACGCGCAAGCCGCCCTTCCATGTGATGCTGCCGGCCCTGTTCGTGCTGCAGACGTTCCTCGGGATTGCCACGCTTCTCGCCCCGGAGACAGCGCTCGCCGCCATCCACGCTGGCGTTCAGGCCCTTGCCGGACGCTAGAATTCCTGGCCGTAGGCGGGAGAGACCGGCGCGGCCAGCTGCTTCGACAGGCCGACCGACTGGACGTCGCGATCGAGCTTGGGATTGTAGGCGATCGTCAGCCAGTGCACGGCATATCCGTGCTTCTCGAAGAAACGCACCGCCTCGTCGTTCTTGGCATGGGTCTGCAGGCTGGCCTTGGTGAAGCCCTGGTGCAGGACCTCCTTCTCGATCTCCTCGAGCAGTGCCGTGCCGAGGCCCTGCCCCTGGAAATCCGGATCGATCCAGAAGTCGGTGATGTTCTCGTCGAGTTCCTCGCGCGCCGCCCAGCCGGCGGGCTGACCGTTCAACTCGATCACCGAGATCGTCAGCCAGCCTGAGCGGGTGAAATTCAGGAAGGCGGAGCGGGCGCCCTCGACCATGGTCTTGGTCTCGCCGACGGGGATCATCGCCTTTTCCCAGGCGCGAAAGCCGATGGCGGCGAGGAGATCCGCTTCGTCGCGGCGCGCATTGCGTATGGTGATCATCGGCACCCCATCTTTCGACGGTAGTAGACCATCGCAGCCGTGGTTTTTCCAGCCCGGCATCGGCCTCGCCCAAAGCGTTTAACGTTCCCTAGTATTTTCAGTGCGTTAGCCAAACCAGCACCAAAGCCGCCGCCAAAGGAGATGGCCGGTCATGGCCAGAACCGCGCTGTGACCGATTCGACACGCTGTCGAGAGACGACAGCATGCCGCAGCGGATGAGGCTTGACCTCGGGGCCCGGCAAATCCATTTTCAGGCCGCAACCCATGGAGTGTGGATGTTCCGTCAGTCGGAGACCCGGTAAAGGCCCCTGCCCGCGATCGTCATGATCCGCGCGCTCGGGCCCGAAAAAAGCGAAGCCCCGACGCCCTTGCGGCGCCGGTATCGTTTTTGTGCGCTCGCCTCAGAGCGCTTATCCGGATCGACACCATGGACATCTCCCGCGCCGAACAGCGCATCCTCCACCTGCTCGCCCAGGGCGGGCGCATCGAACTCACCCGTGACGAAAATCGAAAGATCGAGAAGATCCAGCTATTCACCCGTGAAGGCTGGGTGTTCAGCGGCCTCGACCTCATCGCCTTCCGCAAGCTGAAGCAGAAGAGGGCAATCAAGTCCTCCGGCGGGCATCCTTACCGCATCACCGAACGCGGCCTGGTGCTGGTGAGGTCACAGCCGGACAACAGGTGAAACAGCACCGGCCTTCCCGCGAAGGCCGGTCGCTACAGCGCCTTTTCGAGGTGGACCTTTTCGACATCCATCTGCATCGCCTCCGACGGCTCCATGCCCCGCCAGACAAGGACGAAGCCGCAGCGCTCGTACAGTCGGATGGCGCCGAGGTTACGGGCGTGGGTGGCGATGCGCGCGCGCTCGATGCCCTCGCGCCTCATCAAAGAGAAGACGTGTTCGAGAAGCGCCCGTCCGGCGCCCCTTCCCTGGTGATCGGGATCGACCCACAGATCAGAGACATAGTCGGCCTCGCCATCGCGAGCGGTCCAGCCGACGATCTCACCATTGATTTCGGCGACAAGAATGACCTTGGAGCCGGTCGCGGCGAAATCACGGAAGGAAGAGTGCACGCGCTCCGGCACATCGGCGCCGAAGTCATTCAGAACGGGGTTCGCTGCCCAGGCGGCAAAGCCGACTTCGCCGACGCGGTCCGCGTCGGCCTCGGTCATCGGTCGGATCTGGATCCGGCTTACCACCACTTCGCCGGCGTGAACTTGCCGGCGGCCTGTTCGATGATGTGGGCGGTCTTGAACAACGTGCCTTCCTCGAACGGGCGGCCGATCAGCTGAAGGCCGAGCGGCAGGCCCTTGGCGTCGAGGCCGGCGGGGACCGACAGGCCCGGCAGGCCGGCCATGTTGACCGTCACGGTGAAGATGTCGTTCAGGTACATGGCAACCGGGTCGGCAGCGAGCGCCTCGTCGCCGATGGCGAAGGCCGAGGACGGGGTCGCCGGCGTCAGGATCGCATCGACGTCGTTGAACGCGAGTTCGAAGTCGCGCTTGATCAGCGTGCGGACCTTCTGCGCCTGCAGGTAATAGGCGTCGTAATAGCCGGCCGACAGAACATAGGTGCCGATCATGATGCGGCGCTTGACCTCGGTGCCGAAGCCGGCCGCGCGGGTCTTCTCGTACATGTCGGCAATGTCCTTGCCGTCGACGCGCAGGCCGTAACGCACGCCGTCGTAACGGGCGAGGTTCGACGAGGCTTCGGCCGGCGCGACGATGTAGTAGGCCGGCAGCGCGTATTTGGTATGCGGAAGGGTGATGTCGACGATCTCGGCGCCGGCGTCCTTCAGCCAGGCCACGCCCTGTTGCCAGAGCTTCTCGACGTCGTCCGGCATGCCGTCGACGCGGTATTCCTTCGGGATGCCGATGCGCATGCCCTTCAGCGACTGGCCGAGCGAGGCTTCGTAGTTCGGCACTGGAATGTCGACCGAGGTCGTGTCCTTGGCGTCCGTGCTGGCCATCGACCGCAGCAGGATCGCGGCATCGCGCACGTCGCGGGCAATCGGGCCGGCCTGGTCGAGTGAGGAGGCAAATGCCACGACGCCCCAGCGCGAGCAGCGGCCGTAGGTCGGCTTGATGCCGACGGTGCCGGTAAAGGCTGCCGGCTGGCGGATCGAGCCGCCGGTGTCGGTGGCGGTGGCGCCGGCGCAGAGATGCGCGGCAACGGCCGCGGCCGAACCGCCGGACGAACCGCCCGGGACGAGCTGCTGGTTGGAGCCGCGCGCCTTCCACGGGTTGACGACCGGTCCGTAATGCGAGGTCTCGTTGGACGAGCCCATGGCGAACTCGTCCATGTTGAGCTTGCCCAGCATGACCGCGCCGTCGTCCCACAGGTTCTGGGTGACGGTCGATTCGTATTTCGGCTTGAAACGGTTGAGGATGCCCGAGCAGGCCTGGGTGTGCACGTCGCGGGTGGCGAACAGGTCCTTGATGCCGAGCGGAATGCCTTCCAGCGCGCCGGCCTTGCCTTCGGCGATGCGGGCGTCCGAAGCCTTGGCCATCTCGCGAGCCCTGTCGCCGGTGACCGTCACATAGGCGTTGATGGCGTCATTGGCGGCCTCGATCGCCTGGACATAGGCGTCCGTCAGTTCGACGGCCGTGATTTCCTTGGCTACCAGTTTGGCGCGGGCTTCGGCAATGGTGAGGCTGGTCAGTTCGCTCATGATGTCGGTTCACTTCAGAAAATCGGCGCTTTGGCCAAGCGCGCGGAAACAGGGATCGGCGGAAGGCAGAGAGACGCTTGGTCCCTGCTTATTCGACCACCTTCGGCACCAGGAAGAAATTGCGGTCGGTTTCCGGCGCATTGGCGACGATGTCGTCGGCCTTGCCGCCGTCGGTGACCATATCCTCGCGCTTCTTCATCGCCATCGGCGTGACCGAGGTCATCGGCTCCACGCCGGTGACATCGACCTCGGAAAGCTGCTCGACGAAGCCGAGAATGCCGTTGAGCTCACCCATCATCCGTTCGGCTTCGTCTTCGCTGAGCGCGATGCGGGCCAGGTGCGCGACGCGCTTGACGGTCTTGAGATCAACGGACATCGGTATTCTCCAGGTCTTTCGTTTCCTCCGCTATAATGGCCACAAAGCTCAGGCGCAACGGGGGATTTGTCAGACTTCCACGCTATCGCCGGCCGTCGGCGTGGCCACGCGGGTGCGGGTGCCTTCCATGCCGAGCACGAACTTCTCCGGGGTCTGGTCGATGATCGGGAACGAGCCGTAATGGCAGGGAAAGGCCGTCTTGAAATCGAAGAAACGACGGCAGGCGAGCGCGGCCACGGCACCGCCCATGGTGAAGCGGTCGCCGATCGGCACGATGCCGATATCCGGCTGGTGCAGCTCGTTGATCAGCTTCATGTCGGAGAAGATGTCGGTATCGCCCATGTGGAGCAGCGAGGGTTCGCCTTCGATGTGCAGCATCAGGCCGTTGGCGCTGCCGAGCGAATGGGAGACCCCGTCTTCGGTGATCTGGGCCGAGGAATGAAGGGCATTGGTGAAGGTGACGGAGAAGCCTTCGAAGCCGATCGTGCCGCCGGTATTGCCGGGCGAGAAATTCTTCAGCCCCTTGTGGGCGAGCCACATGCAGAGGTCGAAATTGGCGACCACGGTCGCGCCGGTCTCGTCGGCGATCTGCAGGGTGTCGCCGACATGGTCGCCGTGACCGTGGGTCAAGAGGATGTGGGTGACGCCGGCGGTCGCGTCCTTGCGGTCCAGCCCGGAGAAACCGGGATTGCCGGTGAAGAACGGATCGATGAGGATGCTGGTCTTGGCGGTGTCGAGGCGAAATGCGGAATGGCCGAGCCACGTGATCTTCATGATGTTTTCCCTTCGTGCTTTGCCCGGAATATATGCCATGCCATTGCCGCGGCAACCGTGTTCTCCGCAAACGGCAGGCACATCGTGTTGCGCCACGGTCGAGCGTGAGATAAGCCGCAGCTACCAGCTTTCGGGCTGGGCAGGGCCGCCCTTACCGCTCCGGTCGTCCGGCCGACTATCAACGCTTACGACAGGAGACCAGAATGGCCGCCGACGATGATGATTATGTATATGACGAAGTGACAGGCGAATGGCGCCCGGCCTCCGAAGTGGCCGCTGCGGCGAATGCCAAGCCGGTCGCCAAGGATTCGGCCGGCAATGTGCTGGCGGACGGCGATTCCGTCACGCTGATCAAGGACCTGAAGGTCAAGGGGACCAACACCACCCTCAAGCAGGGAACGGTGATCAAGTCCATCCGCCTGACGGAAGACCCGGAAGAGATCGACTGCCGGAACGACACGATCAAGGGCCTGGTCCTCAGGACCGAGTTCGTGCGCAAACGCTAGAGTCTGTCAGGTTCATTCTGAACCACCAGACTCTCGCTCTTTTGTTTCGTTTGCCTTTTCGGGAAAACCGGTTTCCACTTTTCCCTGACAAACTAGTTGGCCGGGGCCGCAGCATGACCACGCTTACCATCGAAGAACTGGCGGAAGTGCTGCAGCCCCGACAGGCGATTGCCGGCCTCGACCTCGGCACCAAGACCATCGGGCTCTCCATGTCGGATCTCGGCCGGCGGTTCGCCACGCCGCGAACGGTGCTCAAGCGCGTGAAGTTCACCCAGGATGCGGAAACGCTGCTGGCTTTCGCGGCAAAAGAGAATGTCGCCGCCTTCATCATCGGCCTGCCGACGAACATGGACGGCTCGGCCGGGCCGCGCGTTCAGGCGACGCGGGCCTTCGTGCGCGCCATGTCGGAGAAGACCGACATCCCCTTCGTCTACTGGGACGAGCGTCTTTCGACGGTTGCGGCCGAACGGGCGCTTCTGGAGATGGACGTGTCGCGGGCCAAGCGCAGCGAGCGGATCGATTCCGCCGCCGCGAGCTTCATTCTTCAGGGCGCGCTGGACAGATTGTCGGCGCTCGGCACCGCGACGGGTCGCAATTCGGACGAGGCCTGACGGGCCGCCCACCAGGCCGCGATCTTCTTGCGACGGCGAAAGCCGATGATGGCGAAGACGACGGCGCTGTCGATGACGACGGCGCGGGCGACGAGCGGCGGGATGGTCTCGGGCGGCAGGCCAAGCACGTGGCCATAGACGGAGAACACCAGGTCGTGCGCCTGGCGGGTCAGCATGAAGATGCCGAAGCTCATGTCGTAGTAGGACAGGCTGTACCAGCTGCCCAGCAGCAGGATCGGCAGCGCCCACAACACCAGAAATACCTTCATGCGGGTCTCCCCTTCCATCGCTGCGGCTGCGGCCGGGCGCGGTCCCGTGATTCGGGCCAGACCTGCACCAGCCAGTTCGACCCCGCCATCACGCTCAGCACCACGGCCGGAACCGCGATATCCAGCGCAAGGCCGGCGAAAAACGCCGCCATGACGGTTGTCAACGTCACTCTTGCCACTGCGGTTCCCATTGCTGCCGTCCGATTCACCTGCCCCGTTCCAGGAGGAAACTGGCCTGTTAACCGATGGCTCGCAACGTAAACCCTTTGTTAAGGTTAATGGCCGTTGGGGATAACGCAAGAGTTCAGGATCGAAGCCGACGCCCAGGCGGCGGGGGAGCGGACCGGCAAACAGACCATGGCTCGATTGCCTCGCCCGACCCTGACCTGCTAAGCGGAACCGCCCTCCCCGGCTTCCGGACCCGAAAGCGAATCCATGCTGCTGATCTTCGAAAGCATCCTGCCGATCTTCCTGCTCGTGCTGCTCGGCGCGCTGCTCAAGCGATGGCCGCTGATCAGCGACAGCCTCTGGGGCGGGCTGGAACAGTTCGGCTTCTACGTGCTCTTCCCCGCGCTGCTGTTCGAGACGCTGGCCAAGGCCGATTTCTCGACCATGGACACCGGTGCCGTCGGCACAAGCGCCGTTCTTTCGGTCGGCGTGATGGCGGCACTGGTGCTGGGCCTCTGGCGGGCGCTTCATCGCCTCGGCGTCGAAGGCCCGGCCTTCACCTCGATCTTCCAGACCGCCACCCGGTGGAACGCCTTCATGGCGCTCGCGATCGCCGAAAAGCTGTTCGGACAGCCGGGGCTGACCCTGGTCGCGGTGGTGATGGCGGTCAACATCATCCCGCTCAACGTCATCAATGTCGGGGTGATGATCTGGTTCTCCGGCGGCCGCCGCAGCTTCGTGGATCTGGTCGTCCGGATCGTGTCGAACCCGATCATTCTCGGCGCGGGTCTGGGCGTCCTCGTCAATGTCTCAGGAATTACCGTCTATGACCCGCTGATGACCGCCGTCGATCTCGTGGCGCGTTCCTCGCTCGGCCTCGGCCTGATCATGGTCGGTGCGGGCCTCAGGATCATGGACGCATTGCGGCCACGGGCCAACGTGATCCTGGCGACGGCGCTGAAGCTGCTGGTGTTCCCGACGGTCACCACCGGGATCGCCATGCTGTTCGGCGTCCACGGCGATGCGCTGACCATGCTGGCGCTTTCCGCGGCGGTGCCCACCGCCATGAACGGCTATCTGCTGGCCAAGCAGATGGGGGGCGACGCGCCGCTCTATGCGGCAGCCGCAACGGTCCAGACGGTCGCGGCCGTCATCACCATCCCGCTGGTCCTTTATCTGGTCGGTCAGTTCGCCGCGGGATAGAGCAGGTCCAGCACATAACGCGCATCGAAGCGGGCATCGAGCACGCCATAGGTATGACGCCAGCCGCCGGCGAGGCGCGATTCGAGGAAGGCGTCGGCAATCTTGCCGGCTCCGAGCTTGTAGAGTTCGGCAGCGGCTGCGGCGAGCGCCAGTTGCTCGATCAGCAGGCGGGCCGCACCCTCGTCGCGTTCGGCAAGGGCGGTCGCGGCGCGCAGGACTTCCACCGTCTTCTTGCCCGACGCGCCGAGATCGCGCTCAAGACCGGCAAAGATCGTCTCGAACAGGTCCTTGCCGCGGCTCAGCACCCGAAGCAGATCGAGCGCCATGACGTTCCCGGAACCTTCCCAGATCGCATTGACCGGGGCCTCGCGGTAGTGGCGGGCGATCGGCCGCTCCTCGATATAGCCGCTGCCGCCGATGCACTCCATCGCCTCGTAGATCAGCGCCGGCGCCATCTTGCAGATCCAGTACTTGACCACCGGCGTCATGACCCGCGCATAGGCGGCATCGACCGCATTCTCGCGGGCGCGGTCGAAGGAATCGGCGAGCTTGAGCGCAAGGGCCGTGGCGGCTGCGACGTCGAGCGCCATGTCGGCGAGCACGCGCGTCATGATCGGCTGGTCGATCAGCTTCTTGCCGAAAACCGAACGTCCGCGCACGTGATGCACCGCCTCCGCCATCGAGGCGCGCATGATGCCGGCCGAGGCGAGCGCACAATCGAGGCGCGTCAGCGTCACCATGTCGAGGATGGTGCGGATGCCGTCGCCGGGCGTGCCGAGCAGGAAGCCGAAGGTCTCGGAAAACTCCACCTCGGAAGAGGCGTTGGAACGGTTGCCGATCTTGTCCTTGAGACGCTGGAACTCCAGGCCGTTGGCCGAGCCGTCCTCGAGCAGGCGCGGCACGAGGAAGCAGCCCATGCCGTCCTTGGTCTGGGCAAGCATGACGAAGGCATCGCTCATCGGCGCCGACATGAACCATTTGTGGCCGGAGAGACGGTAGATCCCCTCGCCCACCCGTTCGCCGGACGTGGTGTTGGCGCGCACATCCGTACCGCCCTGCTTTTCCGTCATGCCCATGCCGATCGTGACAGCAGTCTTCTGCATGGCCGGCTTGTTGGACGAATCATATTTGCGCGACAGGATCTTCGGCGCCCATTCCTTCTGCACGTGCGGCGAAGCGACGAGGGCGGCGACCGAGGCGCTGGTCATGGTCAGCGGGCAGAGATGGCCGCATTCGAGCTGCGCCGTCAGGAAGAACCGCACGGCGCGGGCCAGATGCTCGTGGCCGCGCGCCTCGCTCTGATTTTCCCATACGGAGGAATGCAGGCCGACCGACATGGAGCGGCGCATCAGTGCGTGCCAGGCCGGATGAAACTCGACAACGTCGAGCCGCTCGCCGCGAACGCCGTGGGTGCGCAGCTGCGGCGGGCTCTGGTTCGCCATGCGCGCCAGTTCCTGCGCCTCGTGCGAGGTGACGTATTTGCCGATGACGTCGTATTCCTCGCGCAGTCCGCGCGACAGCGAGGCGGTCAGGTCGACGAGCAGCGGATCGGTGCGATAGGCATTGATCCCGGACCAGGGCTTCGGCTGGTTCAGTTCTGCGAGCTTTTCTTCAGTCCGGTTCATTGGGGTCATGCCGATCCTCTAGCGGAAATCGATTCGTTTTACATGGGGACCGCGCTTCTATCCACATAGCATATGCTTGCCCCCCGGCCCGGCCTTCTTTATAGACCGCGTGACATCTCAGGAGGACGTCCATGGTCTTCTTTCCCCATCGCCATCTCATCGGCATCAAGGGTCTGACCGAGCAGGATATTACCTATCTGCTCGACAGGGCCGACGAAGCCGTCAAAATCAGCCGCCAGCGGGAGAAGAAGACTTCCACGCTTCGCGGCCTCACCCAGATCAATCTCTTCTTCGAGGCCTCGACGCGGACCCAGTCCTCGTTCGAGCTGGCCGGAAAACGCCTTGGCGCCGACGTGATGAACATGTCGGTCGGCAATTCGTCGGTGAAGAAGGGCGAGACGCTGATCGACACGGCGATGACGCTGAACGCCATGCGGCCCGACGTGCTGGTGGTGCGCCACTCGTCCGCAGGCGCTGCGGCGCTGCTGGCCCAGAAGGTCGCCTGCTCGGTGGTCAATGCCGGCGACGGTCAGCATGAGCATCCGACCCAGGCGCTCTTGGACGCGCTCACCATCCGGCGCGCCAAGGGCAAGCTGTCGCGCATCATCGTGGCGATCTGCGGCGACGTGCTGCACTCGCGCGTGGCGCGCTCCAACATCCTGCTGCTCAACGCCATGGGCGCGCGCGTCCGCGTGGTGGCACCGGCAACGCTTTTGCCGAGCGGGATTGCCGACATGGGCGTCGAGGTCTTCCACAATATGAAGGAAGGGCTGAAGGACGCGGATGTCGTGATGATGCTGCGTTTGCAGCGCGAGCGCATGTCGGGCGCCTTCGTGCCGTCGGTGCGCGAATATTTCCACTTCTACGGCCTCGACGCGGAAAAGCTGAAGGCCGCGAAGGAAGACGCGCTCGTCATGCATCCCGGCCCGATGAACCGCGGCGTCGAGATCGCCTCGGAAGTGGCGGACGGTCCGCAGAGCGTCATCGAACAGCAGGTGGAAATGGGCGTCGCCGTGCGCATGGCGGTGATGGAAGCCCTGCTCATCTCGCAGAACCAGGGTCCGCGCAGCGAAGGAATGGGCGCATGAACCGGCCGCTCGTCTTCAAGAATGTCCGTATCGTCGATCCGTCCCGCCAGCTCGACACCATCGGCACGATCATCGTCGGCGAAGACGGTCGCGTGATGGCCGCCGGCGCCGATGCCCTGAACCAGGGCGCGCCGGACGGCGCCGAGATCCGCGACTGCGCCGGCCTCACCGCCGTTCCGGGATTGGTCGACGCCCGCGTCTTCGTCGGCGAACCGGGCGCCGAACACCGCGAGACGATCGCCTCGGCGAGCCGCGCTGCCGCTGCCGGCGGCGTCACCTCCTTCATCATGATGCCGGACACCGATCCTGTCATCGACGACATCGCGCTGGTCGAGTTCGTCAAGAAGACGGCCCGCGACAAGGCCGTCGTCAATGTCTATCCGGCAGCGGCGCTGACCAAGCACCTGGCCGGCGAGGAAATGACCGAGATCGGCCTGCTGCAGGACGCCGGCGCCGTCGCCTTTACCAACGGCCGCCACGGGCTTTCCGACACGCTGGTGCTGCGCCGGGCGATGACCTATGCCCGCGAATTCGGCGCGGTCATCGATCTTGAATCCCGGGAAAAATATCTCGGCAACGGCGTGATGAACGAGGGGCTGTTCGCCAGCTGGCTCGGTCTGTCCGGCGTACCCCGCGAAGCGGAAATCATCCCGCTCGAACGCGATCTGCGCATCGCCGGGCTGACGCGCGCCAAGTTCCATGCCGCGAAGATCTCCGTGCCCGAGTCGGCAGAGGCGATCCGCGTGGCGCGCGGCCGCGGCGCGAGGGTCACCTGCGGCATCTCGATCAATCATCTGGCGCTGAACGAGAACGACATCGGCGAATACCGCAGCTTCTTCAAGCTGACGCCGCCGCTTCGCGCCGAAGACGATCGCATGGCGATGGTGCAGGCGATCGCCGACGGCACGGTCGACATCATCGTCTCCTCGCACGACCCGCAGGACGTCGATACCAAGCGCCTGCCCTTCGCCGACGCGGCCGACGGTGCGATCGGCCTCGAAACCATGCTGTCTGCGGCGCTGCGCCTGCATCACAGCGGCCACGTGCCGCTGATGCGGCTGATCGACGCCATGTCGACGCGGCCCGCCGAGATCTTTGGCCTCGACGCCGGTTCGCTCCGGCCCGGCGCGAAGGCCGACATCACGCTGATCGACCTCGACGAACCGTGGCTGGTCGCCAAGGAACTGCTGTTGTCGCGGTCGAAGAACACACCCTTCGAGGATGCCCGCTTCTCCGGCCGCGCCGTCGCGACCTATGTCGGCGGTGAACAGGTCTTCGCGCGATAGATCCAGCCATATGACCCAGGGCATCGCCACACGCACCGAGTTTCTGACGTTCTTATCGGCATTGCGATCCGATTTCACGGAACGACCGGACAAATGGGAGAACCAGGATCTGGCCGCCTTTCTCGAGGCGATGGAAGCTTGGATCGCAGACATGGACGGCTATTATTCCAAGATCGGCCGAGAGATGCCGGTGCAACCCACTTGGCAAATGCTCGCCGACATCTTGAACGGCGCCCGCGTTTACGAGTAAGTATTCCGCCAGAGGGGCACTCATGGACACACTGACCACCTGGAACATCGCGGCCTTGCCCGCGATCATTGCCGCTTTGCTCGGTTATCTTTCGGGCTCCGTGCCGTTCGGCCTGATCCTGACACGGATGGCGGGACTGGGTGATGTCCGGTCGATCGGCTCCGGCAATATCGGCGCGACCAATGTGCTGCGCACCGGCAACAAGAAGCTTGCCGCCGCAACCCTCCTGCTCGATGCGCTGAAGGCGACCGTCGCCGCCGTCATCGCCCAAGCGGTGTTCGGCCAGAACGCCGGTCTCATCGCCGGCTTTGCTGCCTTCATCGGCCACCTCTTCCCGATCTGGCTCGGCTTCAAGGGCGGCAAGGGTGTCGCCACCTATATCGGCACGCTTCTCGGCGTGGCGCCGCTGATGGTTCCCCTTTTCGCTGTGGTCTGGCTGACGCTGGCATTCGTGACCCGCTATTCCTCGTTGTCCGCCCTGGTTGCAACCCTTGTCATTCCGGTTGTGTTGTGGATACTGGGCATCCGTGACGCGGCCCTGGTCACCGCCGTTATGACGGCCATCACCTACTGGCGCCACAAGGCCAATATCGAACGGCTGATCGCGGGAACCGAGACCAAGATCGGCAAAAAGGGATGAGGTCATGCCGGAGCCAGGCGCAAGACGGACAGGGATTGCGCTGAACGACCGGCAAAGGATCAGTTGGCTGAGACTGATCAGAAGCGACAATGTGGGCCCCGCGACCTTTCGCGATCTCATCAATCATTTCGGCACGGCGGAAACCGCGCTTGCCATGCTGCCGGAACTCTCCCGGCGCGGCGGCTCGACGCGCGCGATCCGCATCGCCACCGAGGCGGAAGCCGAACAGGAGCTGGAGACGGCCGCACGCTTCGGCGCGCGTTTCCTCGGCATCGGCGAACCGGACTATCCCGCTGCCCTTCGCCAGATCGACGGCGCGCCGCCGCTGCTGGCGGTGAAGGGCGACCTGTCTGCGGCCAGCCTGCCGGCCGTCGGCTTGGTCGGTTCGCGCAATGCCTCGATCAGCGGGGCCAAATTTGCAGCGCTCATGGCACGCGACATCGGACGGGCCGGATACGCGATCATCTCCGGCCTGGCGCGCGGCATCGACACCGCCGCGCATCGGGCGAGCCTCGAGACCGGCACGATCGCCGCCATGGCCGGCGGGCTCGACCGGCCCTACCCGCCTGAGAACATCGACCTGCTGCGCGAGATCTGGGACGGGCGGGGACTGGCGATTTCGGAAATGCCGTTCGGCTGGGAGGCGCGTGCCCGCGACTTCCCGCGCCGCAACCGGCTGATCGCCGGCGTTTCGCTCGGCGTGGTGGTCGTCGAGGCGGCGGCGCGTTCCGGTTCGCTGATCACCGCGCGGCTGGCCGGCGATTTCGGCCGGCTCGTCTTTGCCGTGCCGGGTTCGCCGCTCGATCCGCGCTGCGAAGGCACGAACGGCCTACTGAAGGACGGTGCCACCATGACGACGCGGCCGGACGACGTGCTGCAGGCACTCGCGCCGCTGACCGCCATCGATCTCTTCTCCGGCCGTGAAGCGGACGAACCGGGCGGTGGCGAGGACCACGGAATGGCACCGCCGCCGAGCGACAGCGATCGGGCACGCATCACCGACGCGCTCGGCCCGACCCCGGTCGAGATCGACGACATCGTGCGCCACACAGGGCTTGCGCCCTCCGCTGTCTATCTTGTGCTGCTGGAACTCGATATCGCCGGCCGGCTACACCGGCATCCGGGTGGACTTGTTTCCATTGCGATGATGGATTGACAGCGACCGGCGGCCCATCTGCAGGTCCCCCGCCTCCACATAGGCCATCTCGATCAGGTAGCACAGCATCTCCGCCCCCTCGTTCTCGGCGACCATGCGCAGTTCGCCGAGCATCTGCCGGATATAGGCGATGTTTTCTCCCGTGCGCGACTCGCCACCGTTCGTCGATTTCGAGACCATGTTTCCCACCCGCAATTACCGCGCGATGCGGTTGTACCCCAGTTGCGAAAACGATAGTGCCTATTATCTTAAATTGCAATCTACCGCGAATCTACATCTGGTTGCATCGCGTTGCATCTTGGAGAAAATCCAACTGCCCCCTTGACCGCGACCGAATCCCCCTCCATGTCGGGGAACCGGTTTTCGGGGCCAGGCCGCAAAAGCCCGGATGAAAAGCCTTTTCCGTAGTACAGAGAAACGCAATGGATGTCGTAGTCGTAGAATCTCCGGCCAAGGCCAAGACGATCAACAAGTATCTGGGTCCCGGCTACAAGGTGCTTGCATCCTTCGGTCACGTGCGCGATCTGCCGGCCAAGGACGGATCCGTGCGCCCCGACGACGACTTTGCCATGGATTGGGAAGTCGACGCGGCCTCGGCGAAGCGGATGAAAGATATTTCCGACGCCATGAAGGGCGCCGACGGCCTCATTCTCGCAACCGACCCTGATCGCGAGGGTGAAGCGATCTCCTGGCACGTGCTCGACCTTCTCAAGAAGAAGAAGGTGATCGGCGACAAGCCGGTCAAGCGCGTCGTCTTCAACGCCATCACCAAGAAGGCGGTGCTGGATGCGATGGCGCATCCGCGCGACATCGACGGCGCGCTGGTCGACGCCTATCTGGCGCGCCGCGCCCTCGACTACCTTGTCGGCTTCAACCTGTCGCCCGTGCTGTGGCGCAAGCTGCCGGGTGCGCGTTCGGCCGGCCGCGTGCAGTCGGTGGCCCTGCGCCTTGTCTGCGACCGCGAGGACGAGATCGAGCGCTTCGTCGCCGAGGAATACTGGAACATTTCCGCGCTGCTCAAGACGCCGCGCGGCGACGAGTTCGAGGCCAAGCTCGTCTCGCATCTCGGCAAGCGCATCCAGCGCAATTCGGTGACCAACGGCGAGCAGGCGGGCGGCATCAAGACGCTGCTCGAAGGCGCGAAATATGTCGTCGACAGCGTCGAAGCCAAGCCCGTCAAGCGCAATCCGGGTCCGCCCTTCACCACGTCCACCCTGCAGCAAGCTGCATCTTCCAAGCTCGGCTTCTCCGCCTCGCGGACCATGCAGGTGGCACAGAAGCTCTATGAGGGCATCGACATCGGTGGCGAGACCGTCGGTCTCATTACTTATATGCGTACCGACGGCGTGCAGATGGCGCCGGAAGCGATCGACGCGGCCCGCGCGGCCGTCGCCGACCAGTTCGGCCCGCGCTACGTGCCGGAAAAGGCACGCCTCTATTCGACCAAGGCAAAGAACGCCCAGGAAGCCCACGAAGCGATCCGGCCGACCGACTTCAACCGTTCGCCCGACAAGGTGCGCCGGTTCCTCGACGCCGACCAGATGCGCCTCTACGATCTGATCTGGAAGCGTGGCATCGCCAGCCAGATGGCGTCTGCCGAGATCGAGCGCACCACGGTCGAGATCCTTGCAGACAACAATGGCGAAAAGGCCGGCCTGCGCGCCGTCGGCTCGGTCATCCGTTTCGACGGCTTCATCGCCGCCTATACCGACCAGAAGGAAGAAGGCGAACCGGCCGAGGACGGCGACGACGAAGGCCGCCTGCCGGAGATCAATGCGCGCGAAGCGCTCGCCAAGCAGAAGGTCAACGCGACCCAGCATTTCACCGAACCGCCGCCGCGCTATTCGGAAGCGACGCTGATCAAGAAGATGGAAGAACTCGGCATCGGCCGCCCCTCCACCTATGCCGCGACGCTGAAGACGCTGAGCGACCGCGAATATGTGACGATCGACAAGCGCAAGCTCATTCCGCATTCCAAGGGCCGTCTGGTGACGGCCTTCCTCGAGAACTTCTTCACCCGCTATGTCGAGTACGATTTCACCGCCGATCTCGAGGAAAAGCTCGACCAGATCTCCGCCGGCGAGTTGAACTGGAAGGACGTGCTGCGGGAATTCTGGACGAATTTCTTCGCCCAGATCGAGGATACCAAGGAACTGCGCGTCACCAATGTTCTCGACGCGCTGAACGAGGCTCTCGCACCGCTGGTCTTCCCGAAGCGGGAGGACGGCTCGGACCCGCGCATCTGCCAGGTCTGCGGCACGGGCAACCTGTCGCTGAAGCTCGGCAAGTACGGCGCCTTCGTCGGCTGCTCGAACTATCCGGAATGCAGCTTCACGCGCCAGCTCACCTCCGAGGGCGGTGCCGATGCCGAGGCATCCGGCTCGAACGAACCGAAGGCGCTCGGCAAGGACCCGACGACGGGCGAGGAAATCACGCTGCGCAGCGGCCGCTTCGGCCCTTACGTCCAGCGCGGCGACGGCAAGGAGGCCAAGCGCTCCTCGCTGCCCAAGGGCTGGACGCCGGACAGCATCGATTTCGAGAAGGCGCTGTCGCTGCTTTCGCTGCCGCGCGAGGTCGGAAACCATCCGGAGACCGGCAAGATGATCTCCGCCGGCCTCGGCCGCTACGGACCGTTCATCCTGCATGACGGCACTTACGCCAATCTCGACAGCATCGAGGACGTGCTTTCGGTCGGCCTCAACCGCGCCGTCACCGTCCTTGCGGAAAAGCAGAGCAAGGGGCCCGGCGGGCGCGGCCGGACGGCTGCCGCCCTCAAGGAAATCGGGGAACATCCCGACGGCGGCGCGATTACTGTTCGCGATGGCAAATATGGTCCCTATATTAACTGGGCGAAGGTCAACGCCACGCTGCCGAAGGGCAAGGATCCGCAGTCGGTGACGCTGGAAGAGGCGTTGCTCATGATCGCCGAAAAGGCGGGCAAGAGCGGCACCAAGAAGACGGCCGCGAAAAAGGCCCCGGCCAAGGCCGCCGCGAAACCGAAGGCCACCAAGGCCAAGGCCGCCGACGCCACCGAGGCGAAGCCGAAGAAGACAACTGCCGCCAAGCCGAAGGCCAAGGCGGCGCCAAAGACGAAGAAGAGCTAGATTTGAGCAAGACCCCGCGCGACCGTTCTCCCAACCCCGCCTCCGGCAACCGCAGGAGCCGGCGCGCGGAGGGTGCGGCTGCGACTGGCGACAAGCCGACCATCATCCATGGCGAGGTCCCGTCGCGCGAGGTTCTTCTGCAGTTCATCGCCGACAATCCGGACCGCGCCTCCAAGCGCGAGATCGCCAAGGCCTTCGGGCTGAAGGGTGAGACGCGGGTCGAGCTCAAGGACGTGCTGCGTTCGCTGGAGAGCGACGGCCTGGTGCAGAAGGACCGCAAGTCGCTGAAGCGGCCGGGCGCCCTTCCCCCCGTCACCGTTCTCGACATCACCACGCGCGACAAGGACGGCGAACTGATCGGCCGGCCGGCGGAATGGAACGAGGAACTGGGCGTCGCGCCCGCCGTTGCCATCCGCCAGTCGAGCGCCGACCGCGCCAAGGGCAAGGCGCCCGTCGGCGGCCTGGGCGACCGGGTGCTTGCCAAGATATTCGCCTCCAAGGACCGGGCCGGTCCCGCCTACAGCGCCCGCATCATCAAGGTCATCGACCGGCATCGCAACGCGCTGCTCGGAGTGTACCGCGAAATGCCGGGCGGTGGCGGAAGGCTGATGCCGATCGAACGGCGCGGCGAGGAAATGCTGATCTCCGCCAGTGACCTCGGAGACGCCAGGGACGGCGACCTGGTCGAGGTCGAGATTGCCCGCACGGGCCGCATGGGTCTGACGCAGGCCCGCGTGCTGAACGTGATCGGCTCGGTCGCCTCGGAAAAGGCGATCTCGATGATTGCAATCTATTCGCACGGCATACCGCACATCTTCCCGCAATCGGTTCTCGACGAGGCGGACGCGGCACAGCATGCCTCCATGTCCCACCGCGAGGACTGGCGCCACGTGCCGCTGATCACCATCGACCCGCACGACGCCAAGGACCATGACGACGCGGTCTATGCCGAGCGCGATCCCTCGCCCGACAATCCCGACGGCGTGATCGTCACGGTGGCGATCGCCGACGTCTCCTGGTACGTGCGGCCGAAATCGGCGCTGGATCGCGAAGCGCTGAAGCGCGGCAACTCCGTCTACTTCCCCGACCGCGTCGTGCCGATGCTGCCCGAGCGCATTTCCAACGACCTCTGCTCGCTTCGCGAGGGCGTCGATCGGCCGGCGCTCGCCGTGCGCATGACTTTTTCCAAGGAAGGCCGCAAGGCCGGGCACACCTTCCATCGCGTGATGATGAAGAGCGCGGCCAAGCTCTCCTACCAGCAGGCGCAGGCGGCGATCGACGGAAAGGCCGACGACAAGGCGGGTCCGCTGCTGGAGCCGATCCTGAAGCCGCTCTGGCACGCCTACGAAGTGCTGAAGCGCGGCCGCGACCGTCGCCAACCGCTCGAACTCGACATGCCCGAGCGCAAGATCATCCTGAAGCCCGACGGCACGGTGGACCGCGTTCATGTGCCCGAACGCCTCGACGCCCACAAGCTGATCGAGGAAATGATGATCCAGGCCAATGTCTCGGCCGCAGAGACGCTGGAAAAGAAGCGCCAGCCGCTCGTCTACCGCATCCACGACGCGCCGAAGCTTTCCAAGCAGGAGACGCTACGGGAGTTCCTGGCGACGATCGGCCTGACGCTCGCCAAGGGGGCCGGCCTTCGTTCCAATTCCTTCAACGGCATTCTCGCCAAGGCGCTCGACACGCCACACCAGACCATGGTCAACGAAATGGTGCTGCGCAGCCAGAGCCAGGCGATCTACAGCCCGGAGAATATCGGCCATTTCGGCCTCAACCTGCTGAAATACGCCCATTTCACCTCACCGATCCGACGCTATGCCGACCTGATCGTGCATCGCGCGCTGGTCGGCTCGCTGGGGCTCGGCGAAGGCGGCATCACGCCCGAGGAAGAGGCGTCGCTCGACGACATCGCGGCGGAAATCTCGACCTTCGAGCGGCGTGCCATGGCCGCCGAACGCGACACCGTCAACCGGCTGATCGCCCACCATCTCGCCAGCCGGGTCGGTGACGAATTCGACGGGCAGATTTCCGGCGTCACCAAGGCCGGACTGTTCATCACCCTGCCGCAGTTCGGCGCCGACGGCTTCGTTCCCGTGTCGACGCTCGGCCGCGACTACTATATCTACGACGAGGCGCATCAGGCGCTGTCCGGCGAAAAGACCGGGCTCGGCTATCGGCTGGGCGATTCGGTCGAGGTGAAGCTCGTCGAGGCGATCCCGCTTGCCGGCGCCCTGCGCTTCGAGATGCTGAGCGATGGGCGGCCCATGCCGACCGCCACCCGCTCGTTCCACAAGGCCGGCCGGCGCGGTGCGTCCAAGAAGCCCGGCACCCGGCCCAGTCGGCCGAGACGGTGAGGAGTGACATGGAAGGAAAAGACATGACCGTAAGCCAGCAGGACGAACCCGTACGCTTCGGCGCAGAGGCGTTGCCGGAGCGCCCGCTCGGCCGCTCCATCATGCGCGGTCTGCTCAACCAGTGTCCTGCCTGTGGCAGCGGCAAGCTCTTTCGCGCCTATCTGAAGCCGGTCGACACCTGTGCCGCCTGTGGCGAGGAAATCTTCCACCACCGTTCCGACGACCTGCCGCCCTATCTGGTGATCATGGTGCTCGGCCACGTGCTGCTCGGCGGCTTCATGATGACCGACCTGATCTTCCCGGCATCGGACTGGATCCATCTGGCGATCTGGGCCCCGCTCGGCGTGATCACGGCGCTGGTCACTATCCAGCCGATCAAGGGCGGCGTGATCGGCCTGCAATGGGCGCTGCGCATGCACGGCTTCGGCGGCGTGTCGGACGAACCCGAAAGCTTCGGCCCGACCACCACGCCATGAGCAGCCATCCATTCCAGCAGCAGGACGCCGCATCCCAGGCGTCCGCAAGGATGCGTCCCCGGGACGCCGCCTCGCTTCTGCTCGTCGACCGGACCAGCGGGCCGCTCCGCGTGCTGATGGGCAAGCGCGGCAGCGCGCATGTCTTCATGCCCAATCTCTACGTCTTTCCGGGCGGACGACGCGACCGCGGCGACAGCCGGCAGGCATATCTTCGCGACCTCAACCCGCTGGTGCTGGCCCGGCTGACGGGCGGCGATGCGAGCACGGCTGCGCTCAACCGCGGCCGCGGCCTCGCGCTTGCGGCGGTGCGCGAACTGGTCGAGGAGACCGGGCTGCTCATCGGACGCACGGAGAACGGCCGCAAGGGAACTTCCCGCCTCGTCGCCGACCTCGGCAGCCTGCGCTACGTCGCGCGCGCCATCACGCCGCCTGGCAATGTGCGGCGCTTCGACACGCGCTTCTTCCTGACTTTTACTGACGAAGCGGCGGTCGATCCGGCCGGCATCAGCGATTCGTCGGAATTGCACGACCTTCGTTGGCTTGACATGGAAGACCTTTCCAGTCTGAACATGCCGGCGATCACGAGGACGATCCTCGACGACGTGAAGGCACAGATGAAGAGCGATCCATCCCTGCCGTTCGGAAGCGACGGCCCGTTCTACTTCTCCCGCAACGGGCGTTTTTTCCGCGAAACCATTTGAGGTCAGACTGATGTCAAAGCCGGACTGCGGCGCAAACGGTCACCGCGAGGAGATCCACTGGCCTTCGCTGGTTGCCGCCATATCGGCCATCACGGCGGTCGGCATCGCCATCGGCCTCGGCCTGCCGCTGCTCAGCATCATTCTCGAGAAGCGCGGCATATCCTCCACGCTGATCGGCCTCAACTCGGCAATGGCCGGCGTCGCGGCGATGGCGGCCGCTCCGGTCACCACCAAGCTCGCCCATTCCTTCGGCGTGGCGCGCACCATGCTGTGGGCGGTGCTGCTGGCTGCGATCAGTTCGCTCGGCTTCTACTATGCCGAACAATTCTGGATGTGGTTTCCGCTGCGCATCGTCTTCCACGGGGCGACCACCACCCTCTTCATCCTCTCCGAGTTCTGGATCAATGCGGCGGCGCCGCCATCGCGGCGCGGCCTGGTGCTCGGCATCTATGCGACCGTGCTGTCGGTCGGCTTCGCCTCCGGCCCCCTGCTCTTCTCCGTTCTCGGCAGTGACGGCATCCTGCCCTTCGCCGTGGGCGCGATCGCCATCCTCGTCGCCGCCATCCCGATCTATATCGCCCGCGGCGAAAGCCCGGCGCTCGACGAGAAGCCCAGCAGCCATTTCCTGCGCTACATCTTCCTCGTGCCGACGGCGACGGCTGCGGTCTTCATCTTCGGCGCCGTCGAGGTCGGCGGACTGTCGCTCTTCCCGATCTACGCGACGCGAATCGGCTTCGGCGAATCGCAGGCGGCGCTGCTGCTGACCGTGATGGGCATCGGCAACATGATCTTCCAGATTCCGCTCGGCATGCTTTCCGACCATCTGAAAGATCGCAGGCTGCTGCTGTCGGCCATGGCTGTGATCGGCCTTGCCGGTTCGCTGGCGTTGCCCTGGCTCTCGGAGAACTGGCTGCTGATGGCCATCGTGCTGCTTTTCTGGGGCGGCAGCGTCTCCGGCCTCTATACGGTGGGCCTCAGCCATCTCGGCTCGCGCCTGACCGGCTCGGACCTCGCGGCAGCCAATGCCGCCTTCGTCTTCTGCTACGCGGTCGGCACGGTCGCCGGCCCGCAGGCGATCGGCGCCGCCAT
This sequence comes from Rhizobium sp. Q54, assembly GCA_943370615.1. Taxonomy (GTDB): domain Bacteria; phylum Pseudomonadota; class Alphaproteobacteria; order Rhizobiales; family Rhizobiaceae; genus Allorhizobium. The sequence goes on along the minus strand of CALRRQ020000020.1, from coordinate 38,110 downwards.
CGACATTTCCGGAAACCATGGCTTTGCCTGGGCAATTGCCGGTTTCTTCGGCCTTTACGTGGCGCTTTCGGTGGGCAGGCTGCTTTTCAGGGGGAAACGGACTTGACTTTTCCGGCGCGATTTGTAGTTTCGCGCCAGATTTGCCGTGGGCTTCGTTCGGTCGTCCACGGCTTCGTTTATTAAAGGCAGGACGACCATGGCCAAGGCTACAACAATCAAGATCAAGCTGCTGTCGACAGCCGACACGGGTTTCTTCTACGTCACCACCAAGAACAGCCGTACGATGACGGACAAGATGACGAAGACGAAGTACGATCCGATCGCACGCAAGCACGTCGAATTCAAGGAAACCAAGATCAAGTAATTCTTGATCGGTTTTCAGCGTATCAGGCGCGTTGCCCCCGGCAGCGCGCCTTTTCGTTTCGGGAATCGGGAGCATTCGCAGCCACGCAACTCCTCGCTCTGGGCCTGCACTATCGATCGACCCAAAAGCAAAAAGGCACCGCGCCTGACCGGCTGCGGTGCCTTTGCTTGATAAACGGGGGTCGGTCGGTACACAAATACGGCACGAGGAACCGTTTATTACTTGCGTACCAACCGACCGACCCCACGACCCAGGAGATGCGGCGGACCTGAACATCATGGGGCATCGATGGGCCTCTTTTCGAGGCGTTCTTTCTGTTGACCTCAACTTCGCTCAACTTGAGAAGAAAATCAATAGTTTCTTAACTCTTCCACATTTTGCTTGCAGCTATGGTTAAAATGCGAAAGCTCGGCACAGTTTAAGGCAACCGACTACAATCCTGTCCTGATATTTTTACTTCTCGCCGGTATCGCAATAGTAAAGTATTCGCGGCGACCAGACCCAGGAAAAACCACACCTGCCACGGCTCCAGCTCGCAGCCAATATAATAAATATCTAATATAAATAGGTACAGAAGTAAATCCGAGCACTTCAGAATTGTCGGATTAAAGATCTATAGTTGCGGAATACTCGGATTACGCACAAATCACAGTTTTCGAACCGGAAACACCAGGAAAGCTCGCATAACAAGACTTCCGGACAGCTGGGTCGGCTCGCGACGCACGTCGACAAAATACTGAATTTTGATCATTGTCATTCACAGGGGACGCGGGCGCAATCCCCCAATTCGGCAACTTGACAAAAAAAGAAATCGCCTTCCGGCCCCAGATCGGGCCGCCGCGCGCGCCGTTTCGGCACACCGGGCCTCAAGCGGCCGCGGCCACCACCCGGTTTCGCCCGTCGCGCTTCGCCTGATAGAGCGCAAGATCCGCCTGCTTCAGCAGTTGCTCCGGCGTGTCGATGCCGCGGCCGGCAGTGGCGATGCCCATGGAAGCGGTGATGTCGAGCGACACGCCCGTGCCCTTCAGCACGAAGGGCTTGGACTCGATGATGCTGCGCAGCCGCTCGGCGATCAGCGCCGCGACATCCGCGGCGGTATCGGGCATGACGACGACGAACTCCTCGCCTCCGTAGCGGCAGGCGAGATCGGCGCCGCGCACGGTCGAGCGCACCCGCATGGCGAACTCCTTCAGCACCTCGTCGCCGGCGTCATGGCCATAGGTATCGTTCACCTGCTTGAAGCGGTCGATGTCGGTGATGCAGACCGACAGCGACTTGCCGCGCGCCTGGGCCCGGGTGAAGAGCATCTTCAGGTGGCTGTCGAGATAGCGACGATTGTGCAGGCCCGTCAGGCCGTCGGTGACGGCCAGTTCAATCGTCTGCGTCACGCTGTGGCGCAGGCGGTCGTTGAAGCGCTTGCGCCGGATCTGCGTCAGCGTGCGAGCCACCAGCTCGTTCGGATCGAGCGGCCGCACGATATAGTCGTTCACGCCGAGATCGAGCGCGCGCACGATCATCTGCTCGTCGCCATGCTCGGTAATCAGCAGGATCGGGATGAAGCGTGTGCGCTCCAGCGAGCGCAGCTGCGAGCAGAGGCGGAGCGGGTCGTAGTCGTCGAGATTGCCGTTGACGATGACCAGATCATAGGGATTTTCGGCCGCGTCGAACACCGCGGCCTGCGGGTCGGACATGGCTGTGACGACGGCGATCGGCTTCAGCGTCTTGATGATGCGCTCCTGGGAGCTGCCGCGGCTGTCGACCAGCAGCACCTGGGCCGCATCCTCGAGCCGGCCTTCGCTGAGTCGCAGCGGGTCGTCGATGCCGATCGACTGGGCGGTATCGGCGCGGATGCGCAATTCGTCGCTGAGCGTCTTCAGCCGGACCAGGCTCTTGACCCGCGAGATCAGCTGCAGGTCGTTGACCGGCTTGGTGAGAAAATCGTCGGCGCCGGCCTTCAGGCCACGCACGCGGTCGGACGGCTGGTCGAGCGCCGTCACCATGACCACGGGGATATGCGCCGTGCGCGGATTGGCCTTCAGCCGCTCGCACACCTCGAAACCGTCCATGTCGGGCATCATGATGTCGAGCAGAACCACGTCGACCTGGGTGCGGTCGCAGATGTCCAGCGCATCGCGGCCGTTGTCGGCCGTCAGCACTTCGAAATATTCGGCAATGAGGCGCGCCTCGAGCAGCTTCACATTGGCCGGAATATCGTCGACGACAAGTATTCTCGCGGTCATCGGCCCCGTTCCCTCACGCGTCGCCCAGATAAGTCTTGATCGTCTCGATGAACTTCGGCACGGAAATCGGCTTGGAGACATAGGCTTCGCAACCACCCTGGCGGATGCGTTCCTCGTCGCCCTTCATGGCAAAGGCTGTGACCGCGATCACCGGGATCACATGCAGCTCCGGGTCTTCCTTGAGCCAGCGCGTCACGTCGAGGCCCGAGACTTCCGGCAACTGGATGTCCATCAGAATCAGGTCCGGACGGTATTTGCGCGCCAGGTCGAGCGCCTCCATGCCATTGCGAGTCTGGATCGTCTCATAGCCGGAAGCTTCGATAAGATCGCGGAAGAGCTTCATGTTCAGCTCATTGTCTTCGACAATCATTACCTTCTTCGGCATTAATCCCGTCCCTTGATCCCGCCTTGCATCCGCAGAGCACTGCGGTGCGGCAGTTTGCACTTCTGGTGCGATGTCATGCTAAGGTCATTTGGTTGAGAAATAGGTAACTGTAACGAGAAATGCGGAAAGGCCCATGAAGAACAGCAGCATACCCGCGAGTGCCGAGGAAACCGCCATCGCCGTTTTCGGCTGGCTTGCCGGCGAACCAGACATGCTCGGCCGCTTTCTGGCCCTTTCGGGCACCCAGCCCGACCAGTTGCGCCAGTCGATTCGCGACCCAGCCTTCATGGCCGGCATGCTTGATTTCCTCATGGCGCACGAGCCCACGCTCATGGCCTTCTGCGCGGCGACAGACACCAAGCCGGAAGCCGTCGTCAGCGCCTCTCAGCACTACAACGGCCCCACCCTCGATTCGGGAGACTTCTGAATGCCCGAGGGGTTGGACGCCGTCCGGTTGACCGATCGGCCGCTCGTCGTCTGCGATGTCGACGACGTCGTGCTGCAATTCATCGCCCCCTTTCAATCCTATCTCGACAGTCTCGGCCACAGGCTGGTTCCCCGCTCGTTCCGGCTGCATGGCAATATCGTATCGCAGGCGACAGAGACCGCCTTGCCCGACCGGGAGGTCAGCGATCTCATCGAGGCCTTCTTCGACACCCAGGAGACCTGGCAGACGCCGTTTTCCACGACGGCTGCGGCGATCGAGGCCATCGCCCGTGATGCCGACATCGTCTTCCTGACCGCCATGCCGCCGCGCTTTACCGACCGACGCCGGCGCCTGCTCGACTCGATTGGCCTCAGCCATCCGCTGGTGGCGACCCAACAGCCGAAGGGGCCGGTTGTCAGAACCCTGCATGGCGGACGCCCGCTGCCGGTCGCTTTCATCGACGACATGGCGCACAATCTGGTTTCGGTCGGAACCCATGTCGCCGATTGCCTGCTCTTGCACATGATCCCGGTCTCCGAGATCCATCGCCATGCGCCGCTGGCCGAACCGCCCGTCCTGCGCGTTGCCGACTGGCCCGAGGCGACGCAGCACATCCGTCGGCATTGCAGCCTCAGCCGCGACTCATGAGAACACCAGCCGCATCAACGGCCTGCCCTCCTTGCGCAAGGCCACTTCCGCAAAACCGGCAGCGCGAAAGATCCGCGTCGGTCCCACATAGAGACCGACGGATTTCGACTGCTTGGTGCGATCGATCGGACAGGCCTCGACGCGGCTTGCTCCGTTTTGTCTGGCAAAATCGACGGCCGCAGCCAGCAAGAGATGGCTGAGGCCGGCGCCCCGGTCGGACGAGACGACGAAAAAGCAACTGATCGCCCAGATGCCCGGATCGACCGCATCGGCCTCGTCCACCGGTCGGGACACGGTGCGCGGCGAATTCCAGTTGGGCACATCGCTGCGCGGCCCCACCTGCACCCAGCCGACCGGTTGGCCGTCGCGATAGCCGATCAGGCCCGGCGGCGGTCCAGACAGCACGCGCGCCCGCATATGCTGCTTCTTTTCAGCACCACCGAGCAACTTGCGCTGCGCGGCTGCGAGGCGGAAATAGGTGCACCAGCAGCCGTAGCAGGCGCCCTGCGGCCCCATCACAGTCTCGAAGTCGGGCCAGAGGTCAGCGGTCAAAGGCTTTGTTGTGAACACGGTCTCATTCATCGAATCTTGCCTCTTGAGTGCGATCAGGCTAGCGCGTAAGGTGGCAATGTTCAATCTTTGTTCTCATCATGGCCGCGCCCAATGATCATCTTCCGGGATTTTGCCGCGACTGCCTGAAAGGGCAGCCCGAGGGCCGGAAGCGCTGTGGCCAATGCGGCAGCCCTCGCCTCGTCTATCATCCAGAACTCTACGGGCTGACGCTCGCGCATATCGACTGTGACGCCTTCTATGCCTCGGTGGAGAAGCGCGACAATCCGGAACTAATCGACAAGCCGGTCATCATCGGCGGAGGCAAGCGCGGCGTCGTCTCGACCGCTTGCTACATTGCCCGCATCCACGGCGTGCGCTCGGCCATGCCGATGTTCAAGGCGCTGGAGGCCTGCCCGCAGGCGGTGGTGATCAAGCCGGACATGGAGAAATATGTCCGGGTCGGGCGGCAGGTGCGCGCGATGATGGAAGAACTGACGCCGCTCGTACAGCCGCTGTCGATCGACGAGGCCTTTCTCGAACTGAAGGGCACCGAGCGGCTGCATCACGATCCCCCGGCGCGGGTCCTGGCGCGCTTTGCCCGGCGCGTCGAGACAGAGATCGGCATCACCGTTTCCGTCGGGCTCTCCTATTGCAAGTTCCTCGCCAAGGTGGCCTCCGACCTGCGGAAGCCGCGCGGCTTTTCGGTGATCGGCGAGGCCGAGGCGCTGGCTTTCCTCGCGCCCCGGCCGGTGACCACCATCTGGGGCGTCGGCAAGGCCTTTGCCGCGACGCTGGAGCGCGACGGCATCCGCACGGTCGGGCAATTGCAGACCATGGAGGAAGGCGACCTGATGCGCCGCTACGGCACGATGGGGCAGCGTCTGTTCCGCCTGTCGCGCGGCATCGACGATCGCGACGTGCACCTCAACGACGCGGCCAAGAGCGTGTCGGCCGAGACGACCTTTTTCGACGACATCTGGCACCATGAGGAACTGGTGACGCATCTGCGGGCGCTGTCCGAAAAGGTCGCCTGGCGGCTGAAGAAGAGCGGCATTGCCGGCCAGACAGTCGTGCTGAAACTGAAGACGGCGGACTTCAAGCTGAGGACCCGCAACCGCAGGCTCGACGACCCGACGCAGCTCGCCGACCGGATCTTCCGCACCGGGCTCACCCTCCTGGAAAAGGAAGCGGACGGCACGCGTTTCCGCCTGATCGGCATCGGCGTCAGCGACCTGCAGGACGAGTCGCTCGCCGATCCGCCGGACCTCGTCGACGAACAGGCGCAGCGCCGGGCGGCAGCCGAGATGGCCATGGACAAACTCAGGGAAAAGTTCGGAAAGGCAAGTGTCCAGACAGGTTATACGTTTCCCGGCAAGGGAAATACACGCAGCTGACGGCCTTTACTTGGGCGGACCGATCTTGTTTAATACAAGGTGAATGTCCGACGCCATCCACAAGTCTTTGTGCCTTTACACGAGTTCGTGAACGTCGAATTTTCTTCAAACTTTCCTTAAGCTTCCCATTATAGTCTGCGGCAATCCGTGTTGCGTAGGGGATCCTGTATCATGTTCAAGTCGCTGGCCGCTTCGCTCGGCCTTCTGTCCGCGACCGTTTTCGCCGCACCGGCCCTGGCCGGCAATGGCGCAGCGCTTCAGATATTCGTCTCGAAGGCGGAACAGACGCTGACCGTCTATGACGGCGACCAGGTCATCGCCACGTCGAAGGTTTCCACCGGCAAGGCCGGCCACACCACCCCGTCCGGTGTCTTCTCGATCCTGGAAAAGCGCAAATACCACGAGTCCAATCTCTATTCGAACGCGCCGATGCCGTGGATGCAGCGCATCACCTGGTCGGGCGTGGCGCTGCATGAATCCAACAGCGTGCCGAACTATCCGGCGTCGCATGGCTGCGTGCGCCTGCCGCGGGCCTTTGCCAAGCAGCTCTTCTCCATGACCGAGCGCGGCGCCCATGTGATCATCACCGACCAGCCCGTCGCCCCGGTCTGGCTGGAGCATGCCGACCTCTTCACCCCACGCGTTCCGGTCGAAGCCGGCCAGCTGCTCTCGGACGCGGAACTGCGCCCCAGCACGCTCGACGCATCGCTGAAGTCCGTCGAAGTGGCGATGGCAGACGTGCTGCCGAAGGTCGGCGCCGAGGCCAAGGTCGTGCTCGAGGAAGAGCCGCCGCTTCGCATCCTCATCACCCGGCGCGGCCAGCGCGAAATGCTGATCGACGCACAGACCCTGCTCGGCGAACTGGGCTTCGATGCCGGCATTCCCGACGGCCATATCGGCAAGGCGACGGTCTCCGCCGTCAACGGCTTCAAACGCTGGAAGGGCCTCGACACCAAGGGCGAGTTGATCACCGCCGAATTCCTCGGCGAGCTGTACAAGAGCGCCGGCAAGGGCGAGCCGCCGCTCGGCCAGATCATGGTGCGCCAGAAGTTCAAGCCGCTGTTCGAAGCGCCGGTGACCATCGCCAATCCGCAGATCGCACTCGGTACGCACTTCATCGAGGCGGTGAACGTCGATCGCTTTGGAAACAAGGCCAAGTGGCGGGCAGTCACGCTCGAAAACCACCTCTCTAACGCCACCACCAAGCGGCTAGGCATCACGACGCCCGCGGACGACGTGAACGTCTACGATGTCGCAGCGGCGCTTGACCGCATCACCATTCCCACCCATATCCGCCACCGGATCGAAACGCTGATGAGCGAAGGCACGTCGCTGACCATTTCGGATACCGGGCTTGGTCCGGAAACCGGCCCGGGCACCGACTTCATCACCATCACCCACCGCGCGCCGAAGGCCTGATCGGCGCCTGCGGCTCAGACCAGTTCGACATCGACGACGCCCGGCGCCGTGCGCAGCGCCGCGGCGATCTCGGGCGAGATGCGGAACTTGTCGGTGAGTTCGACCTCGATCTCGCGCTGGCCGCCATCCTTGATGACGATGAAGGAGACGAGCGCGTCGCCGCGCGTGTTGAGATGCGCGGCGACCGCCTTCAACGGACCCGAATCGCGCACATAGACGCGCAGCGCCTTCTGCATCTGCACCGATTTCTCTTCCAGCGACTGCGCCGTCTGGATCCTGAGGCCGATGCCTTCCGGCCGCTCTTCGGCGGCCACCGTGATGACCAGCGACTTGCCGGATTCGAGCAGATCCCGATACTGGTTCAACCCTTCGGAAAACAGCACGGCTTCATACTGGCCCGACGCGTCGGAGAAGGTGACGATGCCCATCTTGTTGCCGGTGCGGGTCTTGCGCTCCTGGCGCGCGATCACCGTGCCGGCGAGCCGTCCGGCTGTCGCACCCTGGCGAACCGACTGGGAGAAGTCGGCAAAACTCTGCACCCGCATCTTGTCGAGCAGCGAGCGATAGGAATCGAGCGGATGGGCGGTGAGGTAGAAGCCCAGCACCTGGAACTCGCGCATCAGCTTTTCCGACGGCAGCCAGGCGGTGTAGCCGGGGAATGAAATGCGCTCCGGTCCGGTGGCGCCGCCGGAGCCGAACATGTCCGACTGGCCGCTGACCGCGTTTTCCTGGGCACGCTGGGCGTAGCCGAGAATGCGGTCGAGGCCGCCCACGAGTTCGGCGCGGTCATGGCCGAAACAATCGAAGGCGCCGGCGCAGATCAGGCTTTCGAAGACCCGGCGGTTCACCTGCTTCGGATCGATGCGCAGGCAGAAATCCTCGATATTGGCAAAGGGCTTGTCGCCCCTCACCTCGACGATGTGCTGGACGGCGGAATCGCCGACGCCCTTCAGCGCCGCGAGCGCATAATAGATGCGGTTCGGGCCGGTCTGGAAATGGCGGAACGAGGTCTGCACCGAAGGCGGCACGATCTCGATTCCGAGACGGCCGGCATCCTGGCGGAAGTCGTTGAGCTTTTCCGTGTTCGCCATGTCGAGCGTCATCGACGCGGCGAGGAATTCGGTCGGGTAGTGCGCCTTCATGTAGGCGGTCTGGTAGGAGACGATGGCGTAGGCCGCGGCATGCGACTTGTTGAAGCCGTAATTGGCGAACTTGGCCAGAAGTTCGAAGATGTTCTCCGCCTGGGGCTTGGACACGCCGTTCTTCATCGCGCCATCGACGAAGCGGGCGCTCTGCTGGTCCATCTCCGCCTTGATCTTCTTACCCATGGCGCGGCGCAGAAGGTCGGCTTCGCCGAGCGAATAACCCGACAGGACCTGGGCGATCTGCATGACCTGTTCCTGGTAGACGATAACCCCTTGCGTCTCCTTCAGCAGGTAGTCGATCTGCGGGTGGATGGAGGCGATCTCCTCCTCGCCATGTTTGCGGGCGTTATAGACCGGGATGTTCTCCATCGGACCCGGGCGATAGAGCGCCACCAGCGCGATGATGTCCTCGATGCAGTCGGGCCGCATGCCGATCAGCGCCTTGCGCATGCCGGCACTTTCCACCTGGAACACGCCGACCGTCTCGCCGCGTGACAGCATTTCGTAGGTCAGCTTGTCGTCGAGCGGGATGGCGGCGAGATCGACCTTGATGCCGCGCTGCTCCACCACGAAGTCGACGGCCGTCTTGAGGACGGTCAGCGTCTTCAGGCCGAGAAAGTCGAACTTGACGAGGCCGGCCTGCTCGACCCATTTCATGTTGAACTGGGTGACCGGCATGTCGGAGCGCGGATCGCGGTACATCGGCACCAGCTTCGACAGCGGGCGGTCGCCGATGACGATGCCGGCGGCGTGCGTCGAGGCGTGACGGTAGAGGCCCTCGATCTTCTGGGCGATGTCGAGCAGACGTGCGACCACGGGCTCCTCGTCGGCCGCCTCCTGCAGCTTCGGCTCCTCCTCGATCGCCTTCGACAGCGGCGTCGGGTTGGCCGGGTTGTTCGGCACCAGCTTGCAGATCTTGTCGACCTGGCCGTAAGGCATTTCCAGCACACGGCCGACGTCGCGCAGCGCCGCACGCGCCTGCAGCGAACCGAAGGTGATAATCTGCGCCACCTGCTCGCGGCCATATTTGCGCTGCACGTAGCGGATCACCTCTTCGCGGCGGTCCTGGCAGAAGTCGATGTCGAAGTCGGGCATCGATACGCGTTCCGGATTGAGGAAGCGTTCGAACAGCAGCGAGAAGCGCAACGGATCGACGTCGGTAATGGTCAGCGCATAGGCAACCAGCGAGCCCGCGCCCGAACCACGGCCGGGGCCGACGGGAATGTCGTGCTGCTTGGCCCATTTGATGAAGTCGGCGACGATCAGGAAGTAGCCGGGGAACTTCATGCGCTCGATGACGCCGAGTTCGAACTCCAGCCGCTCGCGATAGTCCTTCTCGACATAGCCCGGGGCCATGCCCAAGGCCGCGAGGCGGCCGTCGAGCCCCTCCTCCGCCTGGCGGCGCAGTTCGAGCGCTTCGGCGCGCTCGGCTTCCAGCGGATCGTCGCTGCCGCCGGTGAAGCGCGGCAGGATCGGCTTGCGCGTGTCGAGCACGAAGGCACAGCGCCGGGCGATCTCGACCGTATTGTCCAAGGCCTCGGGCAAGTCGGCAAACAGCGCCCGCATTTCCTGCCGGCTCTTCAGATAGTGATCCGGTGTCAGGCGAAAACGATTGTCGTCGGAGACGATCGCATTGTGCGCGACCGCCATCAGGGCGTCATGCGCTTCGTAGTCGGCGCGCGACGGAAAGAAGGCCTCGTTGGTGGCAACCAGCGGAATGTCGTGCTCATAGGCCAGCGCCACCATGCGGCGCTCATGGCCGCGGTCGAATTCGCCGTGGCGCTGCAGCTCGACATAGAGACGGTCGCCGAACAGCCGCTTGAGTTCGAGAAGCCGTGCCTCGGCCTGGGCGCGATGGCCCTCCTTGACGCAGAGATCGACCGGCCCCTTGGCCGCGCCGGTGAGCACGATCAGCCCGTCGGTGCCCAGCTCTTCCAGCCAGGACAGGCAGATGTGCACGGCCTGCGAGGAATCGCCGGCGAGATAGGCCCGGCTGACCAGATCGACCAGACGCTCATAGCCGCCGGCATCGGCGGCCAGAACGACGATCGCCGGATAGGCGCTGATCGACGACTGGCCCGTGCGCTTCTCGCCGCCGCCGTCCTCCATGTCGATCGACAGCTGGCAGCCGATGATCGGCTGCAGCCCGTCGCCGATCGCCTTCTGCGAAAATTCGAGGGCGACAAACAGGTTGTTGGTGTCGGTGATGGCGATCGCCGGCTGATTGTCGGCGACGGCCTTGCCGAGGATCTTCTTCAGCGGCAACGCGCCTTCCAACAGCGAGAAGGCCGAATGCAGCCGCAGATGGACGAAACCGGGATCCGTGCCGACCGGTTCCGAACCGCTCCCGCCTGCTGCCATATCGCCCATAAAGACCAGTCCTCGTACCGCATTTGAATCAGCCGTGATTTTCGGCCGAGCGGAAGGGGAAGTCCAGAACAGTTTGCCCCGAAAGGGCACTCTCTACAGCTTTAGGGCAAGCGGATGGGAGGCGGAGGATCAGAGCGCCAGCATGATCACCGAAACGCTGGCGACGAACATGGAAATCGAGGCGAATGCGGCAACGTCACGAAGAATTTCGGTCATGGCTCTCTCCTTACTCGTTATAACCCCTTTATGTTCTCATTTTGTTCTGGTGTCAATACCAATTTAGGTCCGCCTCTTGCGTGACTTCGCGCCGGAAGTCCGACAGACTGCGCCGATAGGCTCTTCTGGATGGGGTGGGCAGTGATCAGGCAGTTCTTTTTGTGGGTTTCGGTGGGGCTGCTGCCGGCCACCGGCGTGTTCGCCGATGCGTTTCCGGCCGGGCGGATACTCTCGGGCGCGTCCGGCGACTGGAACAAGGATGGCGCGCTGGATCTGGCCATCCTGGTGGCGCCGGACAATGATGACGAAGAAATTGGGATCTATCTCTATCTGACGGAGAGCGATCGCCCCCTTCAGAAGCTGATTGCGTCCGCACCGGACAAGGTCTGGGGCAATACCAGACTGGACGGCTTTTATGGCCAGGACCCGGAGATCACGGCGCTGGCCAATGGCTCTGTCGCCGTGATGTCGCAGAATTCAGGCATCGGCCGAAACCATTGGGAGCAGACCCTGACGCTGGCCTATCGCGAGGGCCGTTTCCTCGTCGCCGGCTACACCTACTCGTCCTATGATACGCTCGATCCGGACGCCGGCGACTCCTGCGACTACAATGTCGTGACAGGAAAGCTCAAGAAGGGCGAAACGGCCGGCAGCACCGCCCCCAGGACCGTGTCGATCGAAGACTGGACCGACGAGATTGGCCAGAAGGCCTGCGGGCTGGACTGAACCAGCCCAGCACGTCTATCGATCAGGCAACGAAATCGACCACCTGTCCGTCGATCAGCGTCACGCAGCGGTCCATGCGGCGGGCGAGCTCGTGATTGTGGGTGGCGATGAGAGCCGCGAGACCCGACTGCCGCACCAGCGCCTCGAGCGCGGAAAAGACGTAGGATGCCGTCTCCGGGTCGAGATTGCCGGTCGGTTCATCGGCCAGCAGCACCAGCGGCGCATTGGCCACCGCGCGGGCGATGGCGACGCGCTGCTGTTCCCCACCGGACAGCTCCGCCGGGCGGTGTTCGCCACGATGGCCGATGCGCATGTAGTCGAGCAGCTGCGACGCCCGCTCACGGGCTTCCTCGCGCGAAAGGCCGGCGATCAGCTGCGGCATCATGATGTTTTCCAGCGCCGAGAATTCCGGCAGCAGGTGATGGAACTGGTAGACGAAGCCGACGGAATGGCGGCGCATGGTGGTGCGGCGCTCGTCCGACAGGTCCTGGCACGCAACCCCGCCCAGCGTCACTTCGCCGGCATCCGGATGTTCGAGCAGGCCGGCAATGTGCAGGAGCGTCGACTTGCCGGTGCCCGAGGGCGCGACTAGAGCGACGGTCTCGCCGCTTCTCAGGCTGAAATTGGCACCCTTGAGGATGCTGAGGATCGTTTCGCCCTGCCCGTAATGGCGGTCGATGCCGGAAAGCGAAAGAACGGTGTCGGAGGCCATGGACCAGTATCCTTATTCGTAGCGCAGGGCCTGGACCGGATCGAGGCGCGAGGCGCGCCAGGCCGGGAAGATCGTCGCCAGGAAGGAGAGGCTGAGCGCCATGACGACGACGGACACCGTCTCGCCGACGTTCATGTCAGCGGGAAGCTTGCTGAGGAAGTAGAGTTCGGGGTCGAACAGCACCGTCCCCGAAACCCAGGAGAAGAAGCCGCGGATCGACTCGATGTTGAGACAGACAATGACGCCGAGCAACACGCCGGCGAAGGTCCCGGCTGTGCCGATCGCCGCGCCGGTCATGAAGAAGATCCGCATGATCGCGTTGGCGCTCGCCCCCATGGTGCGCAAGATGGCGATGTCGCTCGACTTGTCCTTCACCAGCATGATCAGGCCGGAGATGATATTGAGCGCCGCGACCAGCACGATCAGGGTAAGGATCATGAACATCACGTTGCGCTCCACCTGCAGGGCGGAGAAGAAGGTCTGGTTGCGCTGGCGCCAGTCGGTGATCAGGATCTCGCGGCCGGCGGCCTCCTCGATCTTCGGCCGCAGTTCGTCGACCGCGTCCGGATCGGAGACGAACAGCTCGATCGACTGCACCAGGCCTTCGGCGTTGAAATAGAGCTGCGATTCCTCGAGCGGCATGTAGATGATCGACGCGTCGTATTCCGACATGCCGATCTCGAAGACGCCCGACACAGGATAGGCCTTGACGCGCGGATTGACGCCGAGCGGGGTGATGTCGCCCTCCGGCGAGACGAGCGTGATCGTGTCGCCCGCCGTGATGCCGAGATCGGCCGCCATACGCGAGCCGACCAGGACGCCCTGCCCTGCGGCAAAGCCCACCAGATCGCCGGCGCGGATATTGCCCGAGACGGTGGTCAGCCTCGTCATGTCCTCGGACCGGATGCCGCGCACCAGCGCGCCGGTTCCGGCCCCGGCACGACCCGAGGCCAGTGTCTGCCCCTCGACGATCGGCAGCGCCATGGTGACGCCGGGAACGGCGGCGAACCTGGTCGCCAGCTCCGCGTAATTGTCCAGCGGCGCGGCCGCCGTCTGCACGATCATGTGGCCGTTGATGCCGAGGATGCGGGAAATGAGTTCCGTGCGGAAACCGTTCATCACCGCCATGACGATGATCAGCGTGGCGACCCCCAGCATGATGCCGAAGAAGGAGAAGCCGGCGATCACCGAGATGAAGGCTTCCTTCCGCCGGGCGCGCAGATAGCGCCACGCGACCATGCGCTCGAAGGCGGAGAAAGGCCGGGCGGTGCCGCCGCTGCCGGCTCCGGCCGTCTCATTGGCGGAGGATGCACTCGTCATGTCGTCTCCTGGGCCGGTTTAACCGACCAGCTTGTTGATGGCGGCCTCGATGGTCATCGTCTCGCGCGCACCGGTCTTGCGGTCCTTGATCTCGATCTCGCCATTGGCGACCGAGCGCGGGCCGGCAATGATCTGCACGGGAACGCCGATCAGGTCGGCGGTCGCGAACTTGGTGCCGGCACGGTCGTCGGTGTCGTCATAGAGCACGTCCTTGCCAGCCTTGGTCAGAGCGCCGTAGAGCCGTCCGCAGGCCGCGTCGCAGGCCGCATCGCCCGTCTTCATGTTGATGACGACGCAGTCGAACGGCGCAACCGAATCCGGCCAGATGATTCCGTTCTCGTCATGCGAGGCTTCGATGATGGCGGGAACAAGGCGGGTCGGGCCGATACCGTAGGACCCCATGTGAACAAGGTGCTCCTTGCCGTCCGGTCCCTGGACCTTGGCGCCCATGGGCTCGGAGTATTTGGTGCCGAAATAGAAGATATGGCCGACCTCGATGCCGCGCGCCGAGAGGCGATCGCTCTCGGGAATGGCGTTGAAGGCGGCTTCGTCGTGCATCTCCGAGGTCGCGGCATAGACCGAGGTCCACTTGTCGAAGATCGCCTGGAGGCCGGCGACGTCGTCAAAATCGGTGTCTTCGGCCGGGATATCGAAGTCGACGAAGCTCTTGTGGCTGAAGACTTCCGATTCGCCGGTATCGGCGAGGATGATGAATTCGTGGCTGTGATTGCCGCCGATCGGTCCGGTATCGGCGCGCATCGGGATCGCCCTGAGGCCAAGGCGGGAGAAGGTCCGCAGATAGGCGGCGAACATCTTGTTGTAGGAGTGGATCGCGTCGTCCTGGGTGAGGTCGAAGGAATAGGCATCCTTCATCAGGAATTCGCGCGAGCGCATGGTGCCGAAGCGCGGGCGGATCTCGTCGCGGAACTTCAGCTGGATATGGTAGAGGTTGAGCGGCAGGTCCTTGTAGGACTTGACCGAGGAGCGGAAGATGTCCGTCACCATTTCCTCATTGGTCGGACCGTAGAGCATCGGCCGCTCCTGGCGGTCCTTGATGCGCAGCATTTCCTTGCCGTAGTCCTCGTAGCGGCCGCTTTCCTGCCAGAGTTCGGCCGACTGAAGCGTCGGCATGAGGAGCTCGATCGCACCGGCGCGGTTCTGTTCCTCGCGGATGATGGCATTGACCTTGTCGAGCACGCGCTTGCCGAGCGGCAGCCAGGAATAGATACCCTGGCTCTGCTGCCGGATCATCCCGGCGCGCAGCATCAGGCGGTGGGAGACGATCTCCGCTTCCTTGGGGTTTTCCTTGAGGATCGGCAGGAAATAGCGCGAAAGACGCATAACAGGTTCCAACAGTTGAGGATTCCGCGAACCAGCGGAATCAGCCATGACGAGGGTAATTCTCGAAGCGTTCATAGCGGTTTCCCTCGCACAAGAAAACCCGCCACCGCCGCGCCGTCCCGTCACCCACAGGGCGATCGCAAATGGCGGGCAAATGCAGCCGCAAGTGCGCGAATGCGGCTCTGCGTCACGTTCTCTGCGACAAATCCGACCCTGTGGATTTATTCTGGTGACTGTAGCAAATATGCAAAAAATGGGGTGACAAAGCGCACAAGTTGGGCTAGCGTGAGCCCATAAAAGAGGCAGGGAGTTCAAATTCTTGCCATTTCGCGGTCAAGTCTTGGGAGGATCAGATCTTAGGCGCGCTCGTTCGCAGCCCCTTAAATGGTGAAGGATCACGCGATACTTGAACAAGGTCTTCGGACCTTGTTTTTTTTTGCCTTCAGAGATCTCCAAGCATGGGACGGCGTCGGGTCGCCCGCCCTTTCCGCTGAAATCACAATGACTTGATCGGTATTGCTGCGAACCGGAATCAGTTCGTCGGCGACGGCGCATCTATGCGTGCGCACTCGCGAACGAGCACTATCAGTCGAATTTCGGCAGGATGTTCGGCAGGCTGTCGAGGCCGAAGCCGAAATAGGCCGTCACCACATACCAGCCGCCATAGATGACAGCCGACACGATTGTGGTCGTCAGCACGACCTTGCCGCCGCGAAAACGCGCCGGTGCGCTCTCGACGCTGCCCGGGACGACTTCCTCGGCCTCGGCCTGGGTGCGCATGCCGATCGGCAGAATCGCGAACAGCGTGATCCACCAGATGACGAAATAGACCGCGAAGGCGGAGAGAATGGGCATCGTCGGCTTTCCTATGGCTGGCCGGCACAGGCGATATGCAGGGCCTCGGGCGACTTATAGGACCGCTCGCCGCGCGGCGCAAATGCCAGGACCGTGCGGGGTCAGACCTGTTCGAGCTCGATCAGCGTTCCGTAGAAGTCCTTCGGATGCAGGAACAGCACCGGCTTGCCATGGGCGCCGATCTTCGGTTCGCCGCCGCCGAGCACGCGTGCACCGCCGCTGGCCAACTGGTCGCGTGCGGCGAGGATGTCCTCGACCTCGTAGCAGATGTGGTGCATGCCGCCGCCCGGGTTCTTGGCGAGGAAGGCGGCGATCGGCGAGTCGGCGCCAAGCGGCTCGAGCAGCTCGATCTTGGTGTTGGGCAGCTCGACGAAGACGACCGTCACGCCATGCTCCGGCAGGGCCTGCGCCTGCGAGACATGCGCACCCAGCGTATCGCGGTAGGATGCGGTGGCGGCGGCAAGATCCGGAACGGCGATGGCGACGTGATTGACGCGTCCAAGCATGACAGGCTCCCTAAAGACGAAACGTGGCGAAGCTATACCAGCTTCGCCACGAAGATCATTCAGACTTTGGTCACGAACACGGTGACGATCGGCTTCTTGCCCCAGGCATCGTTGGCGGTGCCGCGCACGGCGCGGCGGATACTTTCGCGTACCATTTCCAGATCTTTGCGCCTGGCGCGCGGAATGCTCTCGACCGCGCCGAGAACCGCGTCATAGAGGGTATCCTCCATGGATTCGCCTTCCTGGTCGTATTGCGGCAGGCCGAAGGTGACGAGGCCGGGATCGCCGAGGAATTCCAGCTTGCTGTCGAGCAGCACGTTGATGGCGACATGGCCGACATAGGAGAGCTTGCGCCGGTTGGCGATACCCATCTCGTCGAGATCGCCGAGCAGCTTGCCGTCCTTGTAGATGCGGCCATGCGGCACCTGGTCGATGACCTCGGCGGGGCCTGGGGCCAGACGCAACATGTCACCGTTGCGCACGCGCGGCACGCTCTTGATGCCCGCCTGCTCGGCCAGTTCCGCCTGGGAAATCAGGTGGGCGGCCTCGCCATGCACCGGCACGAGGATCTGCGGCCTCGTCCATTCGTACATCTGCAACAGTTCGTTGCGCCGCGGATGGCCAGACACGTGGACCAGCGCCTCACTGTCGGTAACGATATGAATGCCCTGCTCCATCAGACCGTTCTTGATCTCGATGATGGCTTTCTCATTGCCGGGAATGGTGCGCGACGAGAAGACCACGGTGTCGCCGGCGGTCAGCGCCACATTGCGCATCTCGTCGCGGGCGATCTTGGCCAGCGCCGCGCGGGGTTCGCCCTGGCTGCCGGTGAGGATGATGACGACCTTGTCGCGCGGGATGAAGCCGAACTCGTCTTCGGCGATGAAGGGCTTCAGGCCCTGCATGATGCCGAGATCGTCGGCCACGGCGCAGACGCGCTTCAGCGACGAACCGAGCAGCAGGACCTCGCGGCCGGCCGCTTCGGCCGCCTGGGCAATCGAGCGTATACGGCCGACATTGGACGAGAAGGTGGTGATCGCGACGCGGCCCTCGGCCGCCTCGATGATCTGGCGCAGGCCTTCCGAGACCTGCTCCTCGGACGGAGAGACGCCATCGCGCATGGAATTGGTGCTGTCGCACATCACGGCCAGCACGCCCTCGTCGCCGAGCGCGCGGAAACGGGCCTCGTCGGTCAGCGGTCCAAGCGACGGGTGATGGTCGATCTTCCAGTCGCCGGTATGGATGACGTTGCCGAGCGGCGTGCGGATGACCAGCGACATCGGCTCGGGGATCGAGTGGTTGACACCGACCGCCTCGATCGAGAACGGACCGACATTGATCACGTCGCCGGCCTTGAACGGGGTAACCGGGATCTTTGCCCGGCTGCCTTCGTAGTCGCGCTTGGCTTCCAGCATGCCGGCGGTGAAGCCGGAGCCATAGACGGGCACGTTGAGGCCCGGCCAGATGTCGTTGAGGCCACCATAATGGTCCTCATGCGCATGGGTGATGATGATCGCCTTGAGCTTGTTCTTGCGGGCGGCGATGAAGCTGACATCGGCAAGCACGAGATCGACGCCCGGCAGATCGGGTCCTGGGAAGGTCACGCCGCAATCGACCATGATCCATTCGCGGCTCGACGGTGCGCCGTAGCCGTAGAGTGCGAGGTTCATGCCGATTTCGCCGACGCCGCCCAGCGGCACGAACACCAGTTCTTCGTTCTTTGCCATTCTTTCCTTGATCCAGTTCACCCGAAAAAGACGTCGCCAGCTGCGATCGCCATGCGGCCATCTGTGCCGCGGTCGAGTATCAGCATGCCTTTATCATCGATTCCGCAAAAGTAACCGGAAATCGACCGGTCCGGCAGGTTCACTGTGATTTTTTCGCCGATGCCGCAGGCGACCGCGCGCCAGCGTTCGACGATCCTGGCAATTCCCCTGCCCTCGTCCCAGACCGCCAGGATGTCGGCCATGCCGGCGAACAGATGGGCGAAGAGCTCCGCCGGCGAGACGAAGACCCCGTGATCGTTGAGCGAGGTCACGGGATAGGCCGTCTCGTCCGGCTTGGCCCGAATGTTGATGCCGATGCCGATCACCAGCGCATAGCGTCCGTCGGCCAGCCGCTCTCCCTCCAGCAGGATACCGCAGGTCTTCCTGCGGCCGATCAGGATGTCGTTCGGCCATTTGACTTCGAGCGGCGGTGCATCGGCGGGAAGCACGTTGCGGATCGCGCCATGGACGGCCAGCGCCACGGCGAGCGGCAAGGAGGCCATGCGCTCAAGCGGCGCCGGGTCGATCAACAGCAGCGACGCATAGAGATTGCCGGGCTCGGACATCCAGGCACGGCCGCGACGGCCGCGCCCTCCGGTCTGGCTGTCGGCCGTGATCCAGAGAAAACCGAAATCGCCCGCGCGAGCGCGGGCGAGGCATTCCGTGTTGGTCGAGGCAACCGCGCCGAGGGCCTCATGCCGGAAGTCGTCTAGCGACAACCGGCGCTGTCCGCGGCCCTCGCTCAATTAAAGAGCGTCTTGGCAGCAGCTTCGGCGGCGGTACCGAGCGGGCCGCCGACCAGCACGTAGCCGACGACGAACAGGCCGGAGAGGCCGAAGACGAGGCGGAGTTCGCCGGCAATGCGGGAGAACTCACCCTTTGCTTCGTCGAACCACATGACCTTGACGACGCGCAGATAGTAGAAGGCGCCGACGACCGACGAGAGCACGCCGATGATGGCCAGCGCATAGAGCTTGGCTTCGATGGCGGCGACGAAGACGAAGTACTTCCCGAAGAAGCCCGCGAGCGGCGGAATGCCGGCCAGCGAGAACATCAGCGCGGTCAGTACGATCGCCATGAACGGCTTGGTGGTCGACAGGCCGGCGAGATCGTCGATGTTCTCGACATTGCCGCCTTCCTTCTGCTTCATCGCCATGATGCAGGCAAAGGCGCCGAGCGTCATGATGAGGTAGATCAGCATGTAGGTGATGACGCCGGTGACGCCGGTTTCGGTTCCGGCGGCGAGGCCCACCAGGGCATAGCCCATGTGGCCGATCGACGAATACGCCATCAGTCGCTTGATGTTGCGCTGGCCGATCGCGGCGAAGGAGCCGAGCAGCATCGAGGCGATCGCGATGAAGACGACGATCTGCTGCCATTCGGCAAAGATCGGCAGGAAGGCGTCGATGACGATGCGCACGATGATCGCCATGGCGCCGATCTTCGGCGCGGCGGCCAGGAAGGCGGTGACCGGGGTCGGCGCGCCTTCGTAGACGTCCGGCGTCCACATGTGGAACGGAACGGCCGAGATCTTGAAGGCGAGGCCGGCGAGGATGAAGACCAGGCCGAAGATCAGCCCGAGGCCCGGCTTGCCGGCGGCGAGCACGGTGGCGATCTCGTCGAAGCCCGTATTGCCGGTGAAGCCGTAGACCAGCGACATGCCGTAGAGCAGCATGCCCGACGACAGGGCGCCGAGGACGAAGTATTTCAGGCCGGCTTCGGTCGAACGCAGGCTGTCACGGTTGATCGCGGCGACGACGTAGAGCGCCAGCGACTGGAGTTCCAGCGACAGATAGAGCGAGATCAGGTCGTTGGCCGAGATCATCAGCATGATGCCAAGCGTCGCCAGCACCAGCAGGACCGGGAACTCGAACTTGTCGAGATGGTCGCGACGGGCATGGCCGACCGCCATGATCATGGCGGTGATCGAACCGACCAGGGCCAGCACCTTCATAAAGCGGGCGAAGCCGTCCGCCAGATAGGCGCCGCCAAACGCGGTGCCCTCTGCCGGAACCAGGATCATCCACAGGCCGGACGCGATCAGCAGAGCGACAGCGAGGCCCATGACGGTCGTCGCCGACTTCTCGCCGGAGAAGACGCCGATCATCAGCAACACCAGAGCGCCGACCGCGAGGATCAGTTCCGGCGTGACCAGATGCAGACTAGCGAGGAGTGTTTCAGGGGTCATGTCCAATGGATCCTGTCGTCAGTTCGCGATGAGCGCAACGGATTGCGCTGCCTGCAGTGCGGCTTCGTAGTTGTTCACGAGAAGGTCGACCGATGCGGCCGTGGCGTCGAAGATCGGAGCCGGGTAGACGCCGAAGAAGATCGTCAGCGCAATCAGCGGGTAGAGAATGAACTTCTCGCGCAGCGACAGATCGAGCAGGCCCTTCAGGCTTTCCTTCTCCAGCGCACCGAAGACGACCCGGCGATAGAGCCAGAGCGCGTAGGCGGCCGAGAGGATGACGCCGGTGGCGGCGAACAGCGCGACCCAGGTATTGGCGCGGAAGGCGCCGATCAGGGTCAGGAACTCGCCGACGAAGCCGGACGTGCCCGGAAGGCCGACATTCGCCATGGTGAAGATCATGAAGGCCGTGGCATATTTCGGCATGTTGTTGGCGAGGCCACCATAGGCGGCGATCTCGCGGGTGTGCATGCGGTCATAGATGACGCCGACGCAGAAGAAGAGCGCGGCGGAAACGAAACCGTGGCTGATCATCTGGAAGATCGCGCCCTGCACGCCCTGGGTGTTGGCAGCGAAGGTACCCATGGTCACGTAGCCCATGTGGGCGACCGAGGAATAGGCGATGACCTTCTTCATGTCGTCCTGCATCAGCGCCACCAGCGAGGTGTAGATGATGGCGATGACGGACAGCGTGAAGACCATCGGCGCGAAGAAGTCGGAGGCCAGCGGGAACATCGGCAGCGAGAAGCGCAGCAGCCCGTAGCCGCCGAGCTTAAGCAGGATGCCGGCCAGGATCATCGAACCGGCCGTCGGCGCCTGAACGTGGGCGTCGGGAAGCCAGGTGTGTACCGGCCACATCGGCATCTTCACCGCAAACGAGGCGAAGAAGGCGAGCCATAGCCATGTCTGCATCTCGGCCGGGAACTTGTGGTTCAGCAGTAGCGTGATGTCGGTTGTGCCGGCATTCCAGTACATTGCCATGATGGCGAGCATCATCAGCACGGAGCCGAGCAGCGTGTAGAGGAAGAACTTGTAGGAGGCGTAGACGCGATCCTTGCCGCCCCAGACGCCGATGATGATGAACATCGGGATCAGGCCAGCCTCGAAGAACACGTAGAACAGAACGATGTCGAGCGAGACGAAGACACCGATCATCAGGGTTTCGAGGATCAGGAACGCGATCATGTATTCCTTGATGCGCTTCTCGACCGAAACCCAGCTGGCGAGGATGCAGAAAGGCATGAGCAGCGTCGTCAGGATGACGAACAGCATGGAAATGCCGTCGACGCCGAGATGATAGGAGATGCCGGTGCCCAGCCACTCGCTCTTCTCGACCATCTGGAAGCCGGCATTCGAATTGTCGAAGCCGATCCAGATGAAGAGCGAGACGACGAAGGTGAAGACCGTCGTCAGAAGCGAGACATTGAGGATGTTGCGGCGGCCGAGGCTGGTGTCCTGGCGCGTCAGGAGAAGCAACGCCACGCCGACCAGAGGCAGAAAGGTGACCGTCGAGAGAATGGGCCAATCGGTCATCAGAAGGAACTCCCGAGCATCATCCAGGTAACAAGGGCCGCGATACCGATCAGCATCGCGAATGCATAGTGGTAGAGGTAGCCAGACTGCAGGCGGACGACACGCTGGGTGACCCCGGCAACGCCGGCGGCGATGCCGTCCGGTCCGTAGGCGTCGATGACGCCAACGTCACCCTTCTTCCACAGGAAGCGGCCGAGCGCCTTGGCGGAACGCACGAACAGCAGGTCGTAGAGTTCGTCGAAGTACCACTTGTTGAGCAGGAACTGGTAGAGCACGCGATGCTGCTCTGCGAGGACCTTCGGCGTCGAGGGCGACTTGATGTACATGTACCAGGCGGTGACGAAGCCGGTCAGCATGGCGACGAAGGGGCTCCACTTGACCCAGGTCGGGACGTGGTGGAACTCTTCGAGGATCTCGTTTTCAGGCCCGGTAAACAGCGCGCCCTTCCAGAACTCGTTGTATTCATGGCCGAAGAAGTAGCCTTCGAAGACAACGCCGGCGAACACGGCGCCAAGCACCAGCACGACGAGCGGGAACAGCATGACCATCGGCGATTCATGCACATGGTGCATGACGTCGGCCGAAGCGCGCGGCTTGCCGAAGAAGGTCATGAACGCCAGGCGCCAGGAATAGAAGCTGGTGAACAGCGCGGCGATGACGAGCAGGGTAAAGGCAAAGCCGGCAACGCTCGAATGCGAGGCGAAAGCGCTCTCGATGATCACGTCCTTGGAAAAGAAGCCGGCAAAGCCGATCATCGTGCCCGGGATACCGACGCCGGTCAGCGCCAGCGTGCCGATGGTCATGGCCCAGAAGGTGTAGGGAATGTGCTTCCGAAGGCCACCCATGTAGCGCATGTCCTGTTCGCCGTCGACGGCATGGATGACCGAGCCGGCGCCAAGGAACAGCAGCGCCTTGAAGAAGGCGTGGGTGAACAGGTGGAACACGGCGGCGCCATAAGCGCCGACGCCGAGCGCCACGAACATGTAGCCGAGCTGCGAACAGGTCGAATAGGCGATGACGCGCTTGATGTCGTTCTGCACCAGGCCGACGGTCGCGGCGAAGAAGGCGGTGATCGCACCGATCAGGGTGACGAAGGTCAGCGCATCCGGCGAGAGTTCGAACAGCGGCGACATGCGGGCGACGAGGAAGACGCCGGCGGTGACCATGGTCGCGGCATGGATGAGGGCCGAAACCGGGGTCGGGCCTTCCATCGCGTCCGGCAGCCAGGTGTGCAGCAGGAACTGTGCCGACTTACCCATGGCGCCCATGAAGAGCAGCAGGCAGACCGCGGTGATCGCGTGGCCCTTGTCGAGGCTCATGCCGAACAGGTTGATCACGGCTTCCGTGCTTTCCGCGCCTTCGGCCGGCAGATAGGTCTGGGCGGCGGCAAAGATCGTCTCGAAGTTGATCGAGCCGAACAGCACGAAGATGGCGGAGATACCGAGGATGAAGCCGAAGTCGCCGACGCGGTTGACGATGAAGGCCTTCATTGCCGCAGCGGCGGCAGAAGGCTTCTTGAACCAGAAACCGATCAGCAGGTACGAGGCCAGACCCACGCCTTCCCAGCCGAAGAACATCTGCAGCAGGTTGTCCGAGGTCACCAGCATCAGCATGGCGAAGGTGAACAGCGAGAGATAGGCGAAGAAGCGCGGCCGATGAGGGTCGTGGTGCATGTAGCCGATAGAGTAGATGTGCACGAGCGTCGACACGGTGTTGACGACGACCAGCATGACGGCGGTCAGCGTGTCGATGCGCAGCGACCATTCGACGTCGATGCCGCCGGACTGGATCCAGCGCAGGACGGAAACCTTGATCACCTCGTGGCCTTCGCCATGACCGAGGCCGACATTGATGAAGACGACCCACGACAGGACGGCGACGATGATCATCAGACCGCTGGTGATGTATTCCGAAGCCTTGGCGCCGATCTGGCGGCCGAACAGGCCGGCGATGAGAGCGCCGATCAGCGGAAGAAAGACGATAGCCTTGTAGATGAGCATAGCCGTATCAGCCCTTCATCATATTGACGTCTTCGACCGCGATCGAGCCGCGATTGCGATAGAAGACCACGAGGATTGCGAGGCCGATCGCCGCTTCCGCGGCTGCCACCGTCAGGATGAACAGCGCGAAGACCTGGCCGACGATGTCGTTCAGGAAGACCGAGAAGGCCACCATGTTGATGTTGACCGCGAGCAGGATCAGTTCGATCGACATCAGGATGACGATGACGTTCTTGCGGTTGAGGAAGATGCCGAAGACGCCGAGCGTGAAAAGCAGCGCGCTGACAGTCAGGTAGTGGGAAAGACCGATTTCCATAATTCTTGTTCCTTAACCTCTCAGCTGCCTCAGATGCCCTGGCCCGGCTTGACCTTGACCACCTTGACGGCGGTCTCGGGCGTGCGGGCAACCTGGCGGGAGACGTCCTGCCGCTTGATGTTCGTGCGGTGACGCAGCGTCAGCACGATCGCGCCGATCATCGCCACCAGAAGCACCAGGCCGGCGATCTGGAAGAAATAGACGTAGTTGGTATAGAGCACGTCGCCGAGCGCCGCGGTGTTGGTGCGTTCGGTCAAAGCCGGGATCGGCATGGTGACCGACTTGGCGGCTTCCGGCGAGAGTGCGCTGCCGCCGATGACGACCAGAAGCTCCGCTGCGACGATCACCCCGACCAGCGCACCGATCGGGGCGTATTTCAGCGCACCGGAGCGAAGCTCGGCAAAGTCGATGTCGAGCATCATGACGACAAAGAGGAAGAGAACCGCCACCGCGCCGACATAGACGACCAGAAGGATCATCCCCAGGAACTCGGCGCCGATCAGCAGGAACAGAGCCGATGCGTTCACGAAGGTGAGGATCAGGAACAGGACCGAATGGACCGGATTCCGAGCGGAAATGACCATGAACGCCGACGCTACCGCGACAAAGGCGAAGAGATAGAAAAAGAGAGCCTGAAGACCCATGTTGGTGCCTTTTCATCTTCCCCCGGGGGCGGGCCCCTGCCCTGCCACCCGATGACGCTCAACCGGCATCCCCACCGATCAAGCGCCCCGTTTCAAATTCTGCCGCGGCGGGGCTCGTCCCTCGCCATGGCGCCGTCATACCGCGGATCAGCGGTACGGCGAATCCAGCGCGATGTTGCGCGCGATTTCGCGTTCCCAGCGGTCGCCGTTGTCCAGCAGCCGGGCCTTGTCGAAATACAGTTCTTCGCGGGTCTCGGTAGCGAACTCGAAGTTCGGACCTTCGACGATCGCATCGACCGGGCAGGCTTCCTGGCAGAAGCCACAATAGATGCACTTCACCATGTCGATGTCGTAACGCACCGTGCGGCGAGTGCCATCGTTGCGGCGCGGGCCGGCTTCGATGGTGATCGCTTGGGCAGGACAGATCGCCTCGCAGAGCTTGCAGGCGATGCAGCGCTCTTCGCCGTTCGGATAGCGGCGCAGCGCGTGTTCGCCGCGGAAGCGCGGGGAAATCGGGCCCTTCTCAAACGGATAGTTGATCGTCGACTTGGGCGCGAAGAAATAGCGCATCGACAGGAAGAAGGCGCCGACGAACTCTTTCAGGAACAGGGAACTGATAGCCTGGGAAAGACCAGCCATCTCAACCTCCAAATCTGCCGAATGAACGGATGGCCATGATTATGCCCACCCCATGATCTTCAGCACGAATGCAACGATGATGACCATGGCGAGCGAGAGCGGAAGGAAGACCTTCCAGCCCAGGCGCATCAGCTGGTCATAGCGGTAGCGCGGTACGAAGGCCTTCACCATGGCGAACATGAAGAACACCAGGGATGCCTTCAGGACGAACCAGATGATACCCGGTACCCAGTTCAGGAACCACACGTCGACCGGCGGCAGCCAACCGCCCAGGAACAGGATGGTGGTCATGGCGCACATCAGGCAGATCGCCGCATATTCGCCGAGCATGAACATCATGTACGGGGTCGAGCCGTATTCGACCATGAAGCCGGCGACCAGTTCCGATTCCGCTTCCGGAAGGTCGAAGGGCGGACGGTTGGTCTCTGCCAGTGCCGAGATGAAGAAGATCACGAACATCGGGAAGAGCGCCAGCCAGTGCCAGTCGAGGAAGGAGTTCGGCAGGCCGACCATGGTGCCGAGGCCGTCCTTCTGGGCGTAGACGATGTCGGTGAGGTTCAGCGAACCGACGCACAGAAGAACGGTGACGATGACGAGGCCGATCGAGACTTCGTAGGACACCATCTGCGCCGCGGAGCGCAGCGCACCGAGGAAGGGGTACTTCGAGTTCGAAGCCCAGCCGCCCATGATGATGCCGTAGACCTCGAGCGAGGAGATGGCGAAGATGTAGAGAATGCCGACATTGATGTTGGCGATCACCCAGCCGTCGGCCAGCGGCACGACGGCCCACGTGGCGAGCGCCAGCGTCACGGCGACCAGCGGCGCCAGGAGGAAGACACCCTTGTTGGCACCGGCCGGAATGACCGGTTCCTTGAAGACGAACTTCAAAAGGTCGGCGAAGGACTGGAACAGACCCCAGGGACCGACGACGTTCGGACCGCGGCGCATCTGCACGGCGGCCCAGATCTTGCGGTCGGCCAGGAGAATATAGGCGATGAACAGCAGCAGGGCGACCAGAAGCAGAAGCGACTGGCCGATCATGATGGCCGCCGGCCAGACATATGTGGAAACGAAGCTATCCATGATCCCCTGCCCTTACTCTGCCGCAGCCTTGAAATTGTTGCGGGCCAACGCCGAGCACTCGGCCATGACGGCCGAAGCGCGAGCGATCGGGTTCGTCAAATAGAAGTCTTTCACCGGCGACGCAAACGCGGATTTCGTCATCGTCCCGGCTTTTTTCGCAAGTGCGGCAATTTCGGCACCGGTGCCCGGCGCGATCTCGTCGAGGGCGGCGAAATGCGGGTAGTCCGCATAGAGTTTCGCCCGCAGAGCGCCCAGCGAATCATAGGGAAGCTTCTTGCCGAGCACGTCGGAAAGCGCGCGGATGATCGCCCAGTCCTCGCGGGCATCGCCCGGTGCGAAACCGGCGCGGTTGCCCATCTGGACGCGGCCTTCGGTGTTGACCCAGGTGCCCGACTTTTCGGTATAGGTCGCACCCGGCAGGATGACGTCGGCATTGTGGGCGCCGTTGTCGCCATGGCTGCCGATGTAGATGGTGAACTTTGCGGACTTCTTGGTGAAGTCGAGTTCGTCGGCACCCAGCAGGAAGAGCACGTCCATCGAGGTCAGCATGTCGGCGGCAGCGACACCGCCCTCGCCCGGCACGAAGCCGAGATCGAGGCCACCGACGCGCGAAGCGGCGGTGTGCAGGACAGCAAAGCCGTTCCACTCTTCGGAGACCGCACCGACGGCGTCGGCGAGCTTGGCGGCGCTGGCCAGAACGGCCGCACCTTCGGCACCAGCGAGCGCACCCTGGCCGACGATGATCAGCGGGTTCTTGGCCGCCTTCAGCTTCTCGACGAAACCGCTCTTGCCGGAAACCAGCTCGGCCAGCGATTCCGTGCCGGCACCGAGATATTCATAGGGATAGCGCATCTCGCCGCCTTCGCCGATCACGCCGATCGGCAGGCCGCTACGGCGCCAGGCCTTGCGGATACGGGCGTTGAGCACGGCCGCCTCGTAGCGCGGATTGGCGCCGACGATCAGGATCGCGTCGGCCGACTCAATACCTTCAATGGTGGAATTGAAGAGGTAACTTGCGCGACCGAGCGACGGATCAAGTGCCGCCCCATCCTGGCGACAGTCGGTATTGGCCGAGCCGAGCGAGGCGATCAGCGCCTTCAGCGCATACATTTCCTCGACCGAAGCCAGATCGCCGGCGATCGCGCCGATCTTGGCGCCCGTGGTGGCTGACACCGCCGACTTGATGGCGGCAAAGGCTTCGCCCCAGGTGGCGGCCTGCAGACGGCCGTCACGACGCACATACGGCCGGTCCAGACGCTGGGTCTTCAGGCCGTCCCAGACGAAGCGGCTCTTGTCGGAGATCCACTCCTCATTCACCTGCTCGTTGACGCGCGGCATGATGCGCATGACTTCGCGGCCACGGGTGTCGACGCGGATCGCCGAGCCCAGCGCGTCCATGACGTCGATCGATTCGGTCTTGTTCAGTTCCCACGGACGGGCGGTGAAGGCGAAGGGCTTGGAGGTCAGCGCGCCAACCGGGCAAAGGTCGACGACGTTGCCCTGCAGCTCGGAGGTCATCGCCTGCTCGAGATAGGTGGTGATCTCGGCGTCCTCGCCGCGGCCGATCAGGCCGAGCTCGGCGATGCCGGCGACTTCGGTGGTGAAGCGGACACAGCGCGTGCAGTGGATGCAGCGGTTCATCACGGTCTTGACCAGCGGGCCGATATACTTGTCTTCGACGGCGCGCTTGTTCTCGGTGTAGCGCGAACTATCCATGCCGAAGGCCATGGCCTGGTCCTGCAGGTCGCATTCGCCGCCCTGGTCGCAGATCGGGCAATCCAGCGGGTGGTTGATCAGCAGGAATTCCATCACGCCTTCGCGGGCCTTCTTGACCATCGGCGTGTTGGTGAAGACTTCCGGCAGTTCCCCGTTCGGGCCGCCACGGATGTCGCGCACGCCCATGGCGCAGGATGCCGCCGGCTTCGGCGGGCCACCCTTCACCTCGACGAGGCACATACGGCAATTGCCGGCGACCGACAGCCGTTCATGGAAACAAAAGCGCGGGACTTCGGCGCCGGCTTCCTCGCACGCCTGCAACAGCGTGAAATGATCCGGGACTTCGATCTCTTTACCGTCGACTTTCAGCTTTGCCATATTCGCCTTCCTGCCTCACGCATAGTGCGCATTGCACCGCAGCCTTCGCTGCGGCAGGCGGAACCGACCAACCTGGATTGGCTCGTCCCCGCCGATTATTTCCTTATCCTCGCCCCGTATCGCGAGGCTGGAGATCCGTTGTTCTTCGCCGACTGCGAAACGCCCCCTGTCGGGCGTTGCGCCGTCCCTATTTCCTGCCGCACGCCAGCTGGCGTGCCTGACCGGCCCAGTCGTCGCGAATGGCCCGTCCATCGAGATCGATCGCCGCGTCGAGCGCTTCGATCTCGGCCGCGTCGAGCGCCGCCAGATCGGCAAAGCGCCGGATGCCGCGGCTGTTCAGCACCTGCTCAAGCTTCGGCCCGACGCCTTCGATCTTTTTCAGATCGTCGGCCTTGCCGTTCGGCCGTCCGGCCCTGGCCGTCTTTGCGGAAACAGCCGGCTTTTCGGCCGTTGTTGCCTTGGCGCCTGTCGCAGCCTTAACGGCGGGCGCCTTTTCAACCGCGGGCTTGGCCTTCGCCGCAACCGGCTTAACGGCCTTGACTGTCGCCGGCTTCGGCTGCGCCGCCTTGCGGGGCTTCACATCCTTGACCGCGGGCACCGGCTCCACCGTCGCGTCTGCCGACGATGCACTCTCGTCAGGCGCCCCGGCCTTTGCCTGCTGCTCTTCCTCGAGCCTGCGGGCTAGCTTGCTGGTCGCATCGATGGCGCCGTGCAGCGAACCGAGAAACACGCTCGTCATGTGCGTGGCAAAACCGAAACCGATGGCCGTGGCCGCCGCGAGCGCCGCGGTGGGGTGGGCCATCAGCGGATGGAGCGGTACATGCGGCATGTCCTTCAGCGCATCGGCGAGATGGCTGAAGTCAGCCGGCTCCGCCGACTGCCCCTCCCCCGTCTTGTCCGATGCCTTGGCCATGACCGCTGGTCCTTACTCTGCCGCTTCCAGCACCACGCCATGCGCCATGGCATTGCGGGTGTACTGGTCGATGCGGGCTTCCATTTCCGGGCGGAAATGCTTGATCAGGCCCTGGATCGGCCAGGCGGCCGCATCGCCGAGCGCACAGATGGTGTGACCCTCGATCTGCTTGGTGACCTGGAACAGCATGTCGATTTCGCGCTTCTGGGCATTGCCCTTCACCATGCGCTCCATGACCCGCATCATCCAGCCCGTGCCTTCGCGGCACGGGGTGCACTGGCCGCAGCTCTCGTGCTTGTAGAAAGCCGAGAGGCGCCAGATCGCCTTCACGATGTCGGTCGACTTATCCATGACGATGACCGCGGCGGTGCCGAGCGAGGAGCCGACTTCGCGCAGGCCGTCATAGTCCATGATGGCGTCCTTCATCTGGGCGCCGGGTACGCACGGTACCGAGGAGCCGCCCGGGATGACGGCGAGCAGGTTGTCCCAGCCGCCGCGAATGCCGCCGCAATGCTTCTCGATCAGTTCATGGAACGGGATCGACATGGCATCCTCGACCGTGCACGGCTTGTTGACGTGGCCGGAGATCGAATAGAGCTTGGTGCCGGTGTTGTTCGGACGGCCGAAGCTGGAATACCAGCCGGCGCCGCGGCGCAGGATGGTCGGAGTGACCGCGATCGATTCGACGTTGTTGACCGTCGTCGGGCAGCCATAGAGACCCATGTTGGCCGGGAACGGGGGCTTCAGGCGCGGCTGGCCCTTCTTGCCTTCCAGGCTTTCCAGCAGCGCGGTTTCTTCGCCGCAAATATAGGCGCCGGCGCCGTGGTGTACGACGATGTCGATGTCGTAGCCGAGCTTGTTGTTCTTGCCGAGAAGGCCGTATTCATAGCACTCGTCGATCGCCGCCTGCAGGGCCTCGCGTTCGCGCATGAACTCGCCGCGCACGTAGATGAAGGCATGGTGGGCACCCATGGCGAACGACGCGATCACGCAGCCTTCGATCAGCGTATGCGGATCGTGGCGCATGATATCGCGGTCCTTGCAGGTACCGGGTTCGGACTCGTCGGCATTGACCACGAGGTAATGCGGGCGGCCGTCGGATTCCTTCGGCATGAACGACCATTTGAGGCCGGTCGGGAAGCCGGCGCCGCCACGGCCGCGCAGGCCCGAGGCCTTGACCTCGTTGACGATCCAGTCACGGCCCTTTTCGAGCAGTTGCTTGGTTCCATCCCAATGGCCACGGCTCATGGCGCCCTTCAGGGACTTGTCCTTGAGGCCGTAGATATTGGTAAAGATGCGATCCTGATCTCTCAACATATCCTAACCTCTTACCGCGGCTTCTTGCCGAAGACCTTGATGTATTCGGCTTCACCGCCCTTGGCGAGCGCCTTGGCCTGCTTGACCCAGTCGTCGCGCTCGATGCGGCCGGCGAACTTCAGATAGCCGTCGACCCATTCGCGCTCGGCCTTCTTCCAGCCTGCGATCTGGGTGAAGGTGTAGATGCCGAGACCGTTGAGGATGCCCTCGATCTTCGGGCCGACACCGGAAATCATCTTCAGGTCGTCCGGCGTGGCCGGCTTCTCGACGGAGGCCGGACGGTTCTTGTCGTCGAGCGAATGCTGGGCGGCGACCGGGGCTTTCGGCGCCTTGCCGGCACCGTCGGCGGCGGCCGTCTCGGAAATGACGTCCTCGATCTCGTCGCTCGCCGGCTTCGCGCTCTTGCGCGCCGGCTTCACTTCGGGGCCGCCCGGCGTCGCGGACTTGCCGTCGGCCGGGGTCTTCAGCGCTGCATTGGTCTCGTCGGTGCTGGTCACCGGCTTTGCCGCATTCGCCGGCGGAACGGCGACGTCAGCGGCCGGAGCGGCCTCCACACGCGGCGCCGGCTTGACGTCGGCCTCAGTCAAGGTCGTCGGGCCGCCGGCCGGGGCCGAGTAGATACGATCGACCTGCGGGCCGGGCTTGATATCGGAACCCTTGCCGGCCTGGAAACGGTCGATGATGTGCTCGAGCTGGGTCGGCGTGAGGTCTTCGTAGCTGTCCTTGAAGATCATCACCATCGGCGCGTTGACGCAGGCGCCCTGACACTCAACCTCTTCCCAGGACAGCGTGCCGTCGGCATTGCGTTCCAGCGGGTCGTGATGGATCTTCGACTTGCAGACGCGGATCAGGTCCTCGGCGCCGCGCAGCATGCACGGCGTGGTGCCACAGACCTGAACGTGGGCGCGCGTGCCGACCGGCTTCAGCTGGAACTGGGTGTAGAAGGTCGCCACTTCCAGCACGCGGATATACGGCATGGCGAGCTTGTCGGCGACGAATTCGATCGCCGCGCGGGTGACCCAGCCGTCCTGCTCCTGGGCGCGCATCAGCAGCAGGATCACCGCGGACTGCTGCCGGCCTTCCGGATATTTGGCAATCGTTGCCTCGGCCCAGGCCGCGTTCTCCTCGTTGAAGGAGAAAGCTGCCGGCTGGAATTGGTCATCGGCTAGTCGACGAACGGACATTACTTCCTCACGCCTTGTCTCAGTTTATGGAACCACACCGCGAACTCGTCAGAGACGTGAATTCGCAGGCGTAGGCCGAGTTTTCTTTCTGCAGGAACACGATCAGCTTGGAACCGTTGGAGACGGTCGACTTGATCTCGTAGCCCTGCTTGATGAGGTCTCCCATCGACGACGCGGAGCCGCTCGACGACACGCCCGCATCCTGCGCGTAGGCGCCGGCGGCGAAAAGCACGGTGGCGATCGTCAGAAGCGGGCGCATCATCAGCGGTCGACCTCACCGAACACGATGTCGAGCGAACCGAGGATCGCCGAGATGTCGGCGAGCTGGTGGCCGCGGCAGATGTAGTCCATCGCCTGGAGATGCGCATAGCCCGGCGCGCGGATCTTGCAGCGGTACGGCTTGTTGGTGCCGTCCGAAACGAGATAGACGCCGAATTCGCCCTTGGGCGCCTCGACGGCGGCGTAAACCTCGCCGGCCGGAACGTGGTAGCCTTCGGTGTAGAGCTTGAAGTGATGGATCAGTGCTTCCATCGACCGCTTCATCTCGCCGCGCTTCGGCGGAACGACCTTGCCGTCGATCGAGGAGATCGGACCGGTCTTGGCGTCACCCAGC
This sequence comes from Rhizobium sp. Q54, assembly GCA_943370615.1. GTDB lineage: Bacteria > Pseudomonadota > Alphaproteobacteria > Rhizobiales > Rhizobiaceae > Allorhizobium. Next base: position 5,203 of record CALRRQ020000020.1, on the reverse strand, counting down.
AGGCGGTTGACGCACTGCTTCATGATCTTGACCGATTCGTGCATCTCGAACATGCGGATCAGGTAGCGGTCGTAGCAGTCGCCGTTCTTGCCGACCATGATGTCGAAGTCGAGATCGGCGTAGCACTCGTAGGGCTGCGACTTGCGCAGGTCCCAGGCAGCGCCGGAGCCGCGCACCATCACGCCGGAGAAGCCCCAGGCCCAGCAGTCCTCGAGGCTGACGACGCCGATGTCGACGTTGCGCTGCTTGAAGATGCGGTTGCCGGTCAGAAGATCGTCGATGTCGTTGAGCTTGGCCGGGAACTGGTCGCACCACTTGCCGATGTCCTCGACCAGTTCATGCGGCAGATCCTGGTGAATGCCGCCCGGACGGATGTAAGCCGAGTGCATGCGCGCGCCGCAGGCCCGCTCATAGAACACCATCAGCTTTTCGCGTTCCTCGAAGCCCCAGAGCGGCGGCGTCAGCGCGCCGACGTCCATGGCCTGGGTCGTGACGTTCAAGAGATGCGACAGGATACGGCCGATTTCCGAATAAAGCACGCGGATCAGCTGGCCGCGGATCGGGATCTCGACGCCGAGCAGCTTCTCGACCGCCAGCGAATAGGCATGTTCCTGGTTCATCGGCGCGACATAGTCGAGCCGGTCGAAATAGGGCAGCGCCTGCAGATAGGTCTTGGTTTCGATCAGCTTTTCGGTGCCGCGGTGCAGCAGGCCGATATGCGGATCGACGCGCTCGACGATTTCGCCGTCGAGTTCCAGCACGAGACGCAGAACGCCGTGCGCCGCGGGATGCTGCGGGCCGAAGTTGATGTTGAAATTGCGGACGTTGTGTTCAGTCATGACGCTAACCTTCCGTCCTCACTTCGCGGCCTTCTCGTCGCCCGGCAGCACGTAGTCCGTGCCTTCCCAGGGCGAGAGGAAGTCGAAATTGCGGAATTCCTGCTTGAGCTCGACCGGTTCATAGACGACGCGCTTGGCGTTGTCGTCGTAGCGGACCTCGACGAAGCCGGTGGTCGGGAAGTCCTTGCGCAGCGGATGCCCCTCGAAACCGTAGTCGGTGAGGATGCGGCGCAGGTCCGGATGGTCGGTGAACATGATGCCGTACATGTCCCAGGCTTCCCGCTCGAACCAGTCGGCGCCCGGGAAGACGGAACAGGCCGACGGAACCGGCTTGTCTTCGTTCGTCTGGACCTTGACGCGGATGCGCAGGTTCTGGCGCGGCGAGAGCAGGTGGTAGACCACGTCGAAGCGATCTGCGCGCTTCGGGTAGTCGACGCCGCAGATGTCGATCAGGTTGACGAACCCGCACTGTACGTCGTCACGCAGGAACGTGAGGAGCGCGATTACGTTCTCGGGCTGTGCCGTCAGGGTCAGCTCGCCGTAGAGCGTTTCCGAAGAGGCGATGAGCGCACCGCGCACCTCTGAGAGGTAGGATGCAAGCTCGTTCAGGGCTTCACTCATTTGTCTCGTCCCTTCGCCTTACCGTTCGATGGTGCCGGTGCGGCGGATCTTCTTCTGCAGCAGAAGCACGCCGTAGAGCAGCGCCTCTGCCGTGGGCGGACAGCCCGGTACGTAGATGTCGACCGGCACGACGCGGTCACAGCCGCGCACGACCGAATAGGAATAGTGATAGTAGCCGCCGCCGTTGGCGCAGGAGCCCATCGAGATGACGTAGCGCGGTTCCGGCATCTGGTCGTAGACCTTGCGGAGCGCGGGCGCCATCTTGTTGGTCAGCGTGCCGGCGACGATCATCACGTCGGACTGGCGCGGCGAAGCGCGCGGCGCGAAGCCGAAGCGCTCGACGTCATAACGCGGCATGGAAAGCTGCATCATCTCGACCGCACAGCAGGCGAGACCGAAGGTCATCCACATCAGCGAGCCGGTGCGCGCCCAGTTGATCAGCTCGTCGGTCGAGGTGACAAGAAAGCCCTTGTCGGCGAGCTCGTTGTTGATCTCGCCGAAAAAGGCATCGTCGGAACCGATCGGCTTGCCGGTATTGGGATCGACGATCCCCTTGGCCTGCGGCGCAACCAGCGTCGTGTTGGACTGGCTCACTCCCATTCGAGTGCCCCCTTCTTCCATTCATAAATAAAGCCGATGGTCAGCACAGCAAGGAACACCATCATGGACCAGAAGCCGAACCAGCCGAGTTCGCCGAACGAGACCGCCCAGGGGAAAAGGAAAGCGACTTCGAGGTCGAAGATGATGAAGAGGATCGACACCAGATAGAAGCGGATGTCGAATTTCATGCGCGCATCGTCGAAAGCGTTGAAGCCGCATTCGTAAGCCGAAAGCTTTTCCGAGTCGGGCGCCTTGAAGGCAACGGCGAACGGCGCGATCAGCAGCGCCAGACCGATTACGAGAGCAATACCGATGAAAATAGCAATCGGAACGTAGGAACTGAGCAGTTCAGTCATCATGTCCATCCCTGCTTGTATCGAATGCCGGGCGGCAGTTCGGGCACAAGGCCAACAAGCCGAAAAGAGTGTTGCAACGAGCCGTGGTTAGCGCAGCCGGCCCGCTTGCGCAAGACCGGCGGAGGGCTTTTCACCCGATACCTCGAGGACTTTACCAGCCGGTAAAAACCCTGTCGCGTCAATTCGGTATATTATGACCGTGCGGCGCAACAAAACACTGGACGATGGGAGAAGGAATGGCGCGAGTGACGGGGCTCGAACCCGCGACCTCCGGCGTGACAGGCCGGCACTCTAACCGACTGAGCTACACCCGCGCATTGTTGGATCACCGGGAGGCGATCCGATCCCTGGCGCCGCCTCTACGGCATGACGACAAGGGCAGACATTTTGAGAATGGCGCGAGTGACGGGGCTCGAACCCGCGACCTCCGGCGTGACAGGCCGGCACTCTAACCAACTGAGCTACACCCGCGCATTTCTCAAACGAGAGCGTTGCCGCTTCGTTTCGATCGGCTAGGCCGTTCGATGAGCGGCTAACTAAGGGGTTCGCTTATTGGTGTCAAGCGCGATCGGAGACAAATCCATGACAGAGCGAAATTTGTTCGAGAGCCCTCCCGCGGCCGGATGAGGACGGTGGAAAACTCTACCGCCCCGCCCCCGGCCAAAAGCCTGCAAAGCCGGGCTTTGGCATCGGCGGGCGCCCGGGATGGGCCAAAAAAATCAAAAAATCTTCACAAACACTCTTGCGGATTTTTGCCGATCCGCATAGATCACGGCCACCGACGCGGCGGACATGATCCGCACAGCGCACGGGCGATTAGCTCAGTTGGTAGAGCGCCTCGTTTACACCGAGGATGTCGGGAGTTCGAGTCTCTCATCGCCCACCATTCCCTTCCCATTTGAAATACCATGCTATCCGCAGCGCCCGCGTGTCACGCGAGCAGCGTGCGCAATCGCTTCTGTTCGGCCTCATCCAGGGAAAAGCGCCACATCAGCGCGATGGCGGCGAGCTTCGGGAGAATCGGCAGCCATGCATAGAGCGCGCCGAGCGCCTGCAGTGCCGTCGCGCTCTGCGACGAACCGGAAGCGGTTGAAAAGCCGGCAAGTCCCAGCAGCGGAAAGACGATGCCGGCCGACAGCGCCAGGGACAGCTTGGTGATGAAGCTCCAGGCGGCGAAGTAGAGCCCGGACCGCTGCTCCCCCGATCGCACGGTGTCGTTGTCGATGACGTCGGCCTGGATGGCCGGCGGCAGCGCGAGGTCGAATCCCAGCAAGAGCCCGGTCACCACGCAGATCACGGCGAAGATGGCGACATCCCCCTCCCCGAGCAGGCCTGCGCCCGAGAAAACCAAGCAGGCAAGCGCCATGGAGATCGACCAGGCGCGGTGCTTGCCCATTCGCGCCGACGTCCACACGGCAAGCGGAACGCCCACGACCGCGGCGAGGAAATAGGCAAACAGCAAAGGCCCTTCCCAGCCCGGGGCGCCCAGGCGGGCGGTGACGAAATAGATGAATAGCGAGGCGGGTATGGCATTCGCGAAGCTGTTGAGCAGGAAGGCTGCGGCCAGCCGGAGAAAGGGCCGGTTGCCGGCAAGATGCGACAGGCTCTCGCGCAGGGACAGGCGGCGCACCGATCGGTCGATCGGCTCCGGCACCCACCAGACCGCCAGGCCTGCGGCAAGCGGCAGGATGGCGGCGACGAAGACCGCGATCCAGGCGAGACCATGAAAGGAATCAGCCCGCTCGAGCCCGCCGACGAACGGCAGCGAGATGGCCAAAAGCGATCCGACGAGCGTCGCGCCCTCGCGCCAGGCCGAGACCCGGACACGGTCGTGATACCCATCGGAAAGTTCGGCGCCCCAGGCGGTATAGGGAAGAAGCGTCCAGGTGGCGCCGATCGACAGCGCCGTTCCCCAGAGCGCCAGATAGACGAGACCGGCATCGGCCGGAGGCCAGAAGAGCATGAAGGCGGCAAGGGCCGTCAGCGGCACGGAAGAGAGAAAAAATCCGCGGCGGCGACCGAATCGGCAGGTCACGCGGTCGGCAAGCCAGCCGAACAGCGGATCGGTGACGGCATCGATCAGGCGAATCGCCAAGAGAACCCCGCCGATCGCCGCAAGGGGAATGGCAAAGGCGGCCGCATAGAAGCTCGGCACGATGATGTAGAGCGGCAGCGCGATTGCCGCCATCGGCAGGGCCGGCAGGGCGTAGTAGAAACAGGTCAGGGCGGACTGCCGCGGCTGTGGCGCCGGATGGGTCATGTCGGGTGCTCTCCCGGCCGCCGGGGTCGACTGCGGCCTATCCCGTTACGGCGGACGCGGCAGACTGGTTTTCCAGTCCCACCCGCGGGCGGTTCAGGAGAATGGCGAAGAGCGCCGTTAGATGAGTCGCAGGATCTTCTGAACCGCTGCGGACGCCGGCGCCCCGGCCAGAGCGAACCGGGCGAACATTCTTGCGGAGAGACGCAGCACGGCGAGCATGAACGCCAGCAACAGGCTGGCGAAGGCCGCGGCGATGGCATAGAGCGCCGTCCCGATCTCGAAAATCGACCGGCCGAGGAATTTCATGACCGCGTGCGATTCGTCGCCGAAGCGGGTGGCGACCCGCTGCAGCTTGCGCAGGTCCTTCGGGCCGTCGGCAATGGCGAGGGCGGCAAGCGAACTGCGCACGCCGCCCTTCGTCCCGATCGTACCGAGCACCGTCGCATCATCGACAAGGGTCTGCGCGACCTTGCCGTCCACAGAACGGGCGGCCACCTTCTGAAGCCGCGCGAGGCCGAGCGCGCCTT
>CALRRQ020000019.1:0-89613 GCA_943370615.1 Rhizobium sp. Q54 | reverse complement strand
TGATGCTGATCAACCCCGAAGGGCGCGAACAGTCGATGGCGATGTTCCGCAAGTCGATCATCATGCTGCTCACCTGCTTCGAGAACGAGGAAATCCTCGCCGAGCTGAAGCGGGTCGACGGCATGGTTTCGTCCGGCCGCGCCTTCGACGCGCTGAAGGCGATCCGCGGGCTGTACGCCATCGAGGACCAGATCCTCAACAGCCAGGAAATGACCCCGGCCACCGTTGAACAGATTCGCAAGGAGATTGCACCATGGCGGTAGACGGCGTCACCTCGGCCACCAATGCGGCAGCGAAGACGACGGACTCGTCCGCGTCCAGCGCCTCGGCTGCCGCTTCTCTGGACTATGATTCATTCCTGAAGCTGCTGATCGCCCAGATGCAGAACCAGGATCCGACCGATCCGATGGACGCCAGCGAGCAGATCGCCCAGCTGGCCACCTTCTCCCAGGTCGAGCAGACGATCCAGACCAACGCCAATCTCGAGACCTTGATCACCGGCAATGCGCTGACCAACGCGTCGAACTATATCGGCCAGACGATCACCAGCGCCGACGAGTCGATGTCGGGCGTGATCGAGTCCGTCCGCGTCTACAACGACACCATGGTGGCCACCACCACCGAAGGCGACGAGATCCCGATCGTCGTTGGCGTTCGCGTCGGTGTGCCATCGACCCCCGATACCGATACTGATACGGATGCCTGATGCGCATGGGGGAGTGATTCCCCCGGCACATCGCAGGAATTGAAGTCCATGAATGAGGCAGACGCTCTCGATATCATGCAGGCAGCTGTCTGGACCGTGCTCGTCGCGTCCGGTCCGGCCGTGCTCGCCGCCATGATCGTCGGCGTCACCATCGCGCTTATCCAGGCGCTCACCCAGGTCCAGGAAATGACCCTGACCTTCGTGCCGAAGATCGTCGCCATCCTGGTGACCATCGGCATCAGCGCGCCCTTCGTCGGCGGGCAGATCTCGCTCTTCGCCAATCTGGTGTTTTCCCGCGTGCAGACCGGCTTCTGACCGTCATCCGCCGGCCGCCGCACCGCTGACACTGCCACCCTCGCGCAAGCTTCGCCCGCTATCGCTGGCATGAACATGGCCGAATGCCCTCGGGCGTCGGCCGACCTCTCATGAAGAGACGGAACGATAAATGGCGCAACCAACCGCAATCATCATACCGAAGGTCAGCCCGAACGGCCGCGATATCGGCTTTGCCATGGGCATCGTCGGCATCCTGTGCATCCTGTTCCTGCCCATTCCGCCGTTCCTCATCGACATGGGGCTGGCATTCTCGATCGCCTTCTCCGTGCTGATCCTGATGGTTTCCCTGTGGATCCAGCGCCCGCTCGACTTCTCGTCCTTCCCGACCATCCTGCTGATCTCGACGATGATCCGCCTGGCGCTCAACATCGCCACCACGCGCGTCATCCTTTCGCACGGCCACGAGGGACACAGTGCGGCGGGCGGCGTGATCGCCGGCTTCTCCAGCCTCGTCATGTCCGGCGACTTCGTCATCGGTCTGATCGTCTTCCTGATCCTCGTCACGGTGAACTTCATCGTCATCACCAAGGGTGCCACACGTATCGCCGAAGTCGGCGCCCGCTTCACCCTCGATGCCATTCCGGGCAAGCAAATGTCGATCGACGCCGACCTGTCGGCCGGCATGATCGACGACAAGGAAGCGCAGTTCCGCCGCCGCGAGCTCGAGCAGGAAAGCTCCTTCTTCGGCGCCATGGACGGTGCCTCGAAATTCGTGCGCGGCGATGCGATCGCCGGCCTGATCATCACCGCGATCAACATCTTCGGCGGCATCGTCATCGGCTATTTCCGTCACGGTATGGAAATCGGCGAAGCGGCCGACGTTTTCGTCAAGCTGTCGGTCGGCGATGGTATCGTCTCGCAGATCCCGGCCCTCATCGTCTCGCTCGCCGCCGGCCTTCTGGTCTCGCGCGGCGGCAATCCGGGTTCCACCGACCAGGCCGTCGTCAACCAGCTGAGCGGCTATCCGCGCGCGCTGTCCGTTGCGGCATCGCTGATGGTCCTGTTGTCCATCGTTCCCGGCCTGCCCATGGTGCCGTTCCTGGCGCTCGGCGGCATCATGGCCTTCGGCAGCTGGTTCATCCCGCGCCAGATCGAGGCGGAGAACAAGGTCAAGCGCGAGCAGGAGGAAAAGAAGGTCATCCAGACCAAGGAAGCCGAGAAGGATTCGGTCAAGTCGGTGCTGAAGACCGCCGAGATCGAACTGGCGCTCGGCAAGCTGGTCTCGACCCGGCTGCTCGGCGCCCACCAGGAACTCGCCTTCCGCGTCGGCAAGATGCGCAAGAAGTTCGCCAGCCAGTACGGCTTCGTGGTGCCCGAGATCAAGGTCACCGACGACATCGCCATCCAGGAGAAATCCTACCAGATCCGCATCCACGGCACGACGGTCGCCTCCAACCAGCTGCGCGTCGGTGAAGTCCTTGTCGTCACCGGCTCCGGCCGCAAGCCCAAGGTGCCGGGCGACGAGATCCGCGAACCCGCCTTCGGCATGCCGGCGGTCTCGGTGCTCGAAACCTTCGCCGAGGACCTGAAGCGCGAGGGCTTCCACCCGATCGACAACGTCTCGGTCGTGCTCACCCATGTGAGCGAGGTCATCCGCAACAACCTGCCGCAGCTTCTCTCCTACAAGGACGTGAAGATCCTGATCGACCGGCTCGATCCGGAATACAAGAAATTGGCCGACGAAATCTGCTCGTCGCACATGTCCTATTCGGGCCTGCAGGCGGTGCTGAAACTGCTGCTCGCCGAGCGCGTCTCGATCCGCAACCTGCATCTGATCCTCGAAGCGGTGGCGGAACTGGCGCCGCATGTGCGCAAGACCGAGCAGATCGTCGAGCATGTGCGCGTGCGCATGGCGCAGCAGCTCTGCGGCGACCTGACCGACAACGGCGTTCTGCGCGTTCTGCGCCTCGGCTCGAAGTGGGACCTCGTCTTCCACCAGGCGCTGAAGCGCGACGCCAAGGGCGAAATCGTCGAGTTCGACATCGATCCGCGCAGCCTCGAGGAGTTTTCCGAGCAGGCCAGCAAGGTTATCCGTGAATTCATGGACCGCGGACTGCCTTTCGTGCTTGTCACCTCGCCGGAAACGCGCTCCTATGTGCGCATGATCATCGAGCGACTGTTCGCTACCCTGCCGGTGCTTTCGCATGTCGAACTGGCCAAGGGCATCGAGATAAAGATCCTGGGTTCCATTTCATGATCACCGACCCCGAGGGGACAGTTCTGGCCATGTTCGTGGCCTTCTGCCGGATCGGCGCCTGCTTCATGGTGCTTCCGGGTTTCTCCTCGGCCCGTATTCCCGTCACGGTCCGGCTGCTGATGGCGGCGGCCATTTCGATGGCCATCCTGCCGGTGCTGTGGGACACGATCTATCCGAAGGTGTCGGGCAGCGACTATGCCTATATCCACCTCATCGTCGGCGAGACGCTGATCGGCACCATGTATGGCATGATACCGCGGCTCTACGTGATCGGCCTGCAGTTCGCCGGTTCGGCGATTTCCATGTCGATCGGCTTCAACTCCCCCGGCGCGCCCGACGTCGTCGAAGACACGCCGGAAAACCAGCTGACCAACCTGATCAGCTTCGGCGGCCTGCTGCTGCTGTTCATGCTGGATTTTCACCACATCGTGCTGCGGGCGCTGATCGATTCCTACGGGCTGATGCCGCTCGGCGGCTTTCCCGACATGCAGAAGATGCTGATCACGCTGACCGACACGCTCGGCGCCACATTCCTGCTGATGCTGCGACTGGCCAGCCCCTTCATCATCTTCGGCCTGATGTTCAACTTCTCGATCGGCCTGATCAACAAGCTGGCGCCGCAGATTCCCATCTACTTCATCTCGACGCCCTACCTTCTGCTGGGCGGCCTGTTTCTCGTGTATTTTTCCATCGCCGCGATCGTCCGGCAGTTCGCCGACAACTTCGCCAGGATCTTCCTCGGCTGAGGCCGGAGCGAACCTGAAGCCAAGGAGCGCCCATGGGGCCGACGAAGAAATCCGAAAAGCTGAAGCGCCTCGTCAACGTGCAGCGCCACATGGAGCGCATGGCCGAGAGCGAGCTCGCCGTCACCGCCAAGCGCCGCGAGGAGAACGCCGCCTCGATGGTGTCCGTCATGGAGGCGATCGGCTCGCTCGAGCCCGTCCATCGCCTGTTCGCCCAGAACTACGCCGACCGCTTCGACCGGCTGTCCAATACCGACAAGCAGCTCGCCAGCCTCCAGCACGGCCAGGAGATCAAGATGCTGCGCGAGCGGGCCAAGGGTGACCGGCTTGAGGAGAACATGAAGGACGCGCGGGTCCATGAGGATCGCGAGGCGGACGACAACGCCATCTACGATCTGGTCGACATGACCGTCGCCACGACAGCCTCCAGCAAGCTTCGCGAGTGATACTCGTCACCTATTCAAAGCACCGGGGACCAGAAACGTGGCAATATCTCCTCCGAGCGATCTCGTGCTGGACGTCGTCCGCGCTGCAGATCCGATGGTACTGGCGGCAGCCCAGGAAAAATTGAAGGCCAATCGTGCGGCTCAGGCTGCCACAAGCCTTGCCGAGAAGGGCACCGGATTCGGCGCCGCGGTCGAGGTCTTGAACAGCGCGGCCTACGACGCCGGTCTCGGCAACGTCAAGAAGACGGCCGCGGACGAGACCCCGAAGGTCTATCGCGAATTCGAGGCGGTCATCCTGCAGAACTTCGTCAAGTCGATGATGCCGGACGACAGTGAATCGGTCTACGGCAAGGGCAATGCCGGCGAGATCTGGAAGAGCATGATGGCCGAGCAGATCGGCGGCGTGATCTCCGAAAGCGGCGGCGTCGGCATCGCCGACCAGATGTATTCGGAAGAACTTGCGCGTCACCGCGGCGGCAATGTCGCCAATGCTGCGACCGATGAAACGGACAAACGCGTCGCGTTCAACATGGTGACCGACCTGGAGCGTCGCACGCTCGGCGTCTCCGCCAACGACGCCACGACAGCATAACAACACTCATCCGGGGCAATAACCATGGAAATCATCAATAGCGATTATCGGATCAAGACGGTGCTCGGCCGCCTCGAAATGATCATCGACAACGAAAACCAGCGCATCGGCAAGGACCCGGAATTCGACCTCAAGGTCTCCAATGCACACAAGAGCCGTTGCCTGTACGAACTGACCATGCTGTTCCGCGACACCGATCCGCGCGAGCTGGCCGTCGGCTATGTCGAGCAGATGCACGCGCTGAAGAAGAAGCTGGCGATCAATGCCCGCCGCGTCGAGGCGCACATGAACGCCGTGCGCGCCGTCGCCGACCTGCTGAAGAACGCGGTGCGGGAAGCCGATGGTGACGGCACATACTCCCAGGAACAGTTCCAGTACAGCGAGGTCTGATGGTCAAGATACTGGCCGCCGGATTGTGGGTCTGCCTTGTCACGCTGGGCGCGGTCTATTTTTCCGTGCACATGGCGACGGCGCCTGCGGAAGTCAGCGAAGAGGACGCCAAGAAGGCGAAGCTCGAACTGGTGCGCGGCGAGTCGATCACCATTCCGATGATCGCCGAAGGCAGCGTGCGCGGCTATTTCCTCGGGCGCATCTCCTTCATGATGGACAAGGAAAAGATCAAGGGCGTCGAACTGCCCTTGACCGAACTGATGACCGACGAGCTGTTCACCCTGCTGATCGGCAACAAGATGGTCGACATTTCGAACATGGCCTCGTTCGACGTCGCCGCCTTCCGCGAAAAGATCAAGACCGACATCAATACCCATCTTGGCGAGGGTTTCGTCGAGGAAGTGCTCGTCGAACAGCTCGACTACATGTCCAAGGACGAGGTCCGCGCGACCAGCGACGGAACCGCCAAGCCGCCGGCCAAGCCGGTCAAGGTGATCGAGGGCGACAAGGTCGAGGAACCGGCGAAGACGGGTCACTGATCCGCTCCGGCATCGGATACCTCAGGATAAGACAGAGAAGGCGGCGGCGTCGGCCCGCCGCCTTTTCGCGTCTGGCAGGCTCCGGCGCCATCATGGTTGGCAAAAGGTAAATTTGCCCGCGACAATTCGAGCATTTGACTTAATCCGGATTTGATCTCCTGCTGATACAAGGCGTCTATCAAACCCTGTATTGCGTGGTGTCATGCGGTTCCTAGTCTCGTTCCTCTCCCTCCCGGCGTTTCGCGGGGCTTTGCTGGCAGGCATTGCCGGCCTTCCGGGGCATGGCCGTCAGCCGGTCGAGCGCGACAGCCTCAGGGCGGGCCGTTTCCGGAGGCGCTCATGAACCCTGCACCCAGTCTGCCTCTGCCGGAGCCGCGCCTGCCCCTCTTTGGCATGCCGGTCTACGACCTCACCTGGGAAGGCGCGCTTTCCTATGTCAACGAGCTGGCCTCCCTGCCGCTCGGCCCGACCCATATGGCGTTCCTCAACGCTAACAATGCCAATCTGATGATGTCCGATCCGGACTATCGCAAGGCGCTCGCCCGCACGGTGCTGCTGCCCGACGGGATCGGCGTCGACCTTGCCTCGCGCCTGCTCAACGGCGAGCGCTTCATCGCCAATCTCAACGGCACGGACTTCATTCCGGCCATGCTGAGCTATATGGACGTGCCCCGGCGCATCGGCCTGATCGGCGGGCGACCGGAAGTGCTTGCACGAGCTGCGGTGAATTTTCGCAGGCATGCGCCCTGGCACGAATTCATCGAAATTTCCGACGGCTTCTTCGACAAGAACAGCTGTTCCGGTGTGCTGGACGACCTCAAGGCCGCCCGGATCGACATCCTGCTGGTCGCCCTCGGCACGCCGCTGCAGGAAATCTGGATCGACCGCAATATCCGCCCGGAGCATGCCCGCCTCGTGATCGGCGTTGGCGCCCTGTTCGATTTCGTCTCGGGCGAGGTGCCGCGCGCGCCGCTGTGGATGCGCCATATCCGCTGCGAATGGGTCTATCGCCTGTGGCTGGAGCCGCGGCGCCTCTGGTACCGCTACATCGTCGGCATCCCGGTGTTCCTCGGCCATGTCGCCCGCTTCAAGCTGTTTGGAGCGCCCCGCCATGCCGCGGGCGAAGATCCCCTGTCGCAGGGGCGCCGGCGGACCGACAATCGCTCCGCACCCAACAGCCGCCGCACCGCGGCGCGCCAGGACCCGACCTCCCGCCGCTATACCTGAGCCTGGGCCCCCGGACGTCCGGGGCCCAGGCGTCAGACCAAGGAGGTTGGAAAGGCGTGCGCTTTCCCCTTGCAAATCCCGCGCTTTTGACACCATACGGCGGAGAGAGGCAATTGCCGACCCGGTGCGGCGGCTATGGTGCCGGAAAACGCCAGCGAGGGATGCGATCGTGACGACGGTGATTGATGGCAAGCAGACAGCCGCTTCGGTGATCGAGGCGGTAACAACGGCAGCAGCGGCGCTGGAGCGCGATGCGGGTCGCAGACCCGGCCTGGCGGTGGTGATCGTCGGCAATGATCCGGCCAGCCACGCCTATGTCAGTTCCAAGAGCCGGATGGCCAAGCAATGCGGCTTCAAGTCGGTGCAGCACACGCTGCCCGAGGAGACCAGCCAGGACACGCTGATGGCGCTGGTCGCCGAACTCAACGCCGATCCCGAGATCGACGGCGTGCTCGTCCAGCTGCCCCTGCCGAAGCATCTCGATTCCGAAGCCGTGATCCAGTCGATCCGGCCCGACAAGGACGTCGACGGCCTGCATGTGGTCAATGCCGGCAAGCTCGCCACCGGCGATGCCGAGACCGGGCTCGTCTCCTGCACGCCGGCCGGCGCCATGATCCTGGTGCGCCAGATCCGCGGCCGCGATCTCTCCGGCCTCAACGCGCTGGTGATCGGCCGCTCCAACCTGTTCGGCAAGCCGATGGCGCAGCTGCTTCTCGCCGCCAACGCCACCGTGACGATCGGCCATTCGAGAAGCCGCGATCTCCCGGCGCTTGCCCGCAATGCCGACATTCTCGTGGCGGCCGTCGGCCGGGCCGAAATGGTGAAGGCCGATTGGGTGAAGCCCGGCGCGACCGTGATCGACGTCGGCATCAACCGCGTGCCGGCACCGGATAAGGGCGAGGGCAAGACCCGCCTCGTCGGCGATGTCGCCTTTGCCGAATGCGCACCCGTCGCCGGTGCGATCAGCCCCGTTCCGGGCGGCGTCGGCCCGATGACCATCGCCATGCTGATGGCCAATACGGTGATCGCCGCCTATCGCGCGGCGGGCAAGCCCGCGCCGAAATTCTGACGCATCCTGATCGATCCGCGTGAGGAAGGGGCCTACTAGGCTTCTTTCGGCGCCGGCCCCGTCGAGGCGCGGATCACTAGGTCCGTGGTCCACAGCTCGTGCGCCGGTGGCTGCGGATCCGTCCGCTTGATCGCCGCGATCAGCCGCTGGGCGATGCGGATGCCGGCGGCGCGCAGCGACGAGCGCGTCGTCGTCAGCGGAATGGTGAAATTCTCGGGCTTGAGCAGCGGCAGCACGTCGTCATGGGCGATCAGCGATATGTCCTCGCCGAGCTTCAGGCCCGCCTTGTTGATCGCCCGGACGGCGCCGAGCGCCAGCACCGTCGAGGCGCAGAGCACGGCCGTCGGCCGCTCGGGTCTCTCCAGCAGCTCCGACATGCCGCGGAACCCCGCCTCGTCGGTCATCGCCGTATGGCGCATCGCTGCGGGATCGAGCGCGATCCCCTTTTCTTTCAGGGCCTCCACGGTGCCGATCCGGCGGCGGATGGCGAAGTCGAATTCGTCGGGACCGTTCAGCAGGGCAAACCGCCGATGGCCGAGCTCCATCAGCAGGCGTGCCGCATCGCGGAACGCGCCTTCGTTGTCGACGTCGAGGAACGGATAGTCGTCCGCCAGCCCATGCGACCGGCCATGCACGATGAACGGCACCGGCAGGGTCTTCGCCATGGCGATGCGCGGGTCGTTCGCCCGCATATAGGCGAGGTAGTAGCCGTCGACGCTGCCGCTCGCCACCAGCCAGCGGATCGCCTGCTCCTCGTCATGCGGCTGGGCTGGCATGATCACCAGATGGAAGTCGTGCCGGAGGGATTCCTCCGCCAGTCCGCGCTGGAATTCGGCGAAATGAAGATCGGAACTGTCGTTCGGTTCGATGGGCATGACGAGGCCGATCGAGCCGGCCTTGCCGGTCGCCAGGCGCTGTGCCGCGCGGTTCGGACGGTAGCCGGTTTCCTTGGCGGCCTTCAGCACGCGCTGCCGCGTCTCTTCGCTCACTTCGGGATAGCCGTTGATCGCCCGGCTGATCGTCGTCTGGGACAGGCCCAGCAGCTGCGCCAATTGCTTTAGGTTCACCGCGCATTCCTCCCCTGCCGCTCCGGGTCGCCCGGCAAGAATGCCGCCTCGCTGGCGTTCAAAGCGCTTGGACCTGTTGTCTAGCAGCAGAGCGCAGCCGCACACAAACAGGAAATTGGTCGAATGAATTGCACATGCCGCTTTCTTCGCCGCATTGTTGCAAGCATTTGCGGCAGATCCGGATTTATGCTTGACTCCCTTTCCCAGTCGATGTGAAGACTTGTATTGCCAAAGCGCTTTGAAAGACGACTTTCAATGTACGAGACGGGGTTTGCCCGTCCAGATGTGATGGGAGGTAAATCACATGAAAAATACGTTCCTGATGACGGCCGCCGCAGTGGCGCTGATTGCCGGATCCGCCGGCGCCGCCGACCTTAAGTTCAAGCCGGGCGAGGACGCCAAGTTCAATTGGGCGAGCTTCGAAGAGTTCAAGAAGGCCCATGGCGGTATGAGCGGCCAGTCGGTCACCATCTTCGGGCCGTGGCGCGGCGAAGACCAGGCGCTGTTCGAAAGCATCCTGGCCTATTTCGAGGATGCCACGGGCATCGACGTCAAGTATTCTTCCTCCGAGAACTACGAGCAGCAGATCGTCATCGACACGCAGGCCGGCAGCCCGCCGGACATCGCCATCCTGCCGCAGCCGGGCCTGATCGCCGACCTCGCCTCCAAGGGGCATCTCGTGCCGCTCGGCGACGACGTGAAGAACTGGCTGCTGGAGAACTATTCCGCCGGCCAGTCCTGGGTCGATCTCGCCACCTACAAGGGCAAGGACGGCACGCCGGCCGTCTACGGTTTCCCCTACAAGATCGACGTGAAGTCGCTGGTCTGGTACGTGCCGGAAAACTTCGAGGACGCCGGCTACGAAGTGCCGAAGACCATGGAAGAGCTGAAGGCGCTGACCGAAAAGATCGCCGCCGACGGCGGTACGCCCTGGTGCATCGGCCTCGGTTCTGGCGGTGCGACCGGCTGGCCGGCCACCGACTGGGTGGAAGACCTGATGCTGCGCACGCAGCCGGCCGACGTCTATGACAAGTGGGTCTCCAACGAGATCAAGTTCGACGATCCGGCCGTTCTCGGCGCAATCGACGAGTTCGGCTGGTTCGCCAAGAACGACAAGTTCGTCGACGGCGGCGTTGCCGCGGTTTCCTCGACCGACTTCCGCGACAGCCCGAAGGGCCTCTTCGCCTCGCCGCCGAAATGCTACCTGCATCACCAGGCTTCGTTCATCCCGTCCTTCTTCCCCGAAGGCACCGTGGTCGGCGAGGATGCGGACTTCTTCTACATGCCGCCCTACGAGTCCAAGAAGGATCTCGGCAATCCGGTGCTCGGCGCCGGCACGCTGGCCATGCTCACCAAGGACACCCCGGCAGCCCGCGTCTTCTTCGACTTCCTGAAGACCCCGATCGCCCATGAACTGTGGATGGCGCAGTCGAGCTTCCTCACGCCTTTCAAGGGCGCCAACAAGGAAGCCTATGCGAATGCGCCGATGGCCAAGCAGGGCGAAATCCTGCTCAACGCCACGACCTTCCGCTTCGACGGTTCCGACCTGATGCCCGGCAAGATCGGCGCCGGCGCCTTCTGGACCGGCATGGTCGACTACACCGGCGGCAAGTCCGCGGCCGAAGTTGCGGCCGGCGTCCAGAAGGTCTGGGACTCGCTCAAGTAAGCTTGCGCAACACATTGCCTTCGCCGGGTTCAAATGCCCGGCGAAGGATAGACAGGCGCGGGTCCCTGCGCCGCCGAAAGAGGCTGCGGAAAGCGGCCCGGGGGAGGGAACATTGGAACAGCTACTCTATGCCCTAGTGACCATCGTGATCGGCGTCGCGGGAGCGGTCGGCTATTTCTACGGCTCGAACCTGCTGCTCGACTGGATCTTTCCGTCGCGCATCGCCGATGCCGCCGAGGCTTCACGCAACATCCATCGCGCCAACAGTATCCGCCCCTGGCTTTTTCTCGGGCCGGCGCTGGTGTCTTTGACGATTTACCTCGTCTACCCCTTCTTCTCTTCGGTCGCCTATTCGCTCTACGACCGCTCCGGCACCACCTTCGTCGGCCTCGCCAATTATCGCTGGATGTTCTTCGACGGCGAGTTCCGCCAGTCGATCTACAACAACATGCTCTGGCTGATCGTCGTGCCCGCCGCTTCCACCCTGTTCGGGCTGATCATCGCGGCGCTCACCGACCGCATCTGGTGGGGCAATATCGCCAAGTCGCTGATCTTCATGCCGATGGCTATCTCCTTCGTCGGCGCCTCGGTCATCTGGAAGTTCGTCTATGACTATCGCGACATCGGCGCCGAGCAGATCGGTATCCTCAACGCGATCGTCGTGGCGCTGGGCGGTGAGCCGCAGATCTGGATTACGCTGCCGTTCTGGAACAATTTCTTCCTCATGGTCATCCTCATCTGGATCCAGACGGGCTTTGCGATGGTGCTCCTGTCCGCGGCGCTGCGCGGCATTCCGGAAGAGACCATCGAGGCCGCCGTCATCGACGGCGCCAATCCCTGGCAGATCTTCATGAAGATCAAGGTGCCGCAGATCTGGGGCACGATCGCGGTGGTCTGGACCACCATCACCATTCTCGTCCTCAAGGTCTTCGACATCGTGCTCGCGATGACCAACGGCCAGTGGCAGACGCAGGTGCTCGCCAATCTCATGTTCGACTGGATGTTCCGCGGCGGCGGCGATTTCGGTCGCGGCGCCTCGATTGCGGTCGTCATCATGGTCATGGTCGTGCCGATCATGATCTGGAACATCCGCAACGCCCGCCGGGAAATGGAAGGACGCTGACATGCACAAGGGCAGTATCCGCTCTCCGCTCACCTGGGCGGTTCATCTCTCCGTCCTCTTGCTCGTCCTCCTGTGGACGCTGCCGACCGCCGGCCTGTTCATCTCGGCCCTGCGCGACAAGGACCAGATCGTCGCCTCCGGCTGGTGGACGGCCCTTTCGACCTCGACGCAGAACGCCATGTTCCGCGCCCCCGGCGCCGACAAGCAAGTGGAGGAGAACGGCGCGTTCGTCATCTCCGGCAATGTCTTCGAGGGCGGCAAGGGCGTGGTTATGGCGTTCGGATCGTCCAGCCAGGAGCCGGCGGCCTATGAGGCCGGCGCCACCGCGGACCTCAAGGACGGCGAAAAACTCACCGTTACGGAGAACGGCGATTTCCGGCTGACCTCGCCCAAGGCCTTCGAGGGCACGCGCGGCCAGCGCATTTTCTACACCGCCGGCATCCCGCCGCGCTTCACGCTGGAGAACTACCGGACCGTGCTGACCGCCGAGGGTATCGGCAAGTCCTTCCTCAATTCGCTGACCGTCGCCGTTCCCTCGACCATCATCCCGATCCTCGTTGCCGCCTTTGCGGCCTATGCGCTCGCCTGGATGAAGTTCCCCGGCCGGGCGATCATCCTCGCGGTCATCGTCGGCCTGCTCGTCGTGCCGCTGCAGATGTCGCTGATCCCGCTTCTGCGCATGTATAACGGCGTCGGCGCCTTCTTCGGCGTGCCGTCGAAGACCTATCTCGGCATCTGGCTTGCGCATATGGGCTTCGGCCTGCCGCTCGCCATCTATCTGCTGCGCAACTACATCGCCGGACTGCCGCGCGAAATCATGGAATCGGCGCGCGTCGACGGCGCCTCCGACTTCACCATCTTCATGAAGATCGTGCTGCCGCTGTCCTATCCGGCGCTCGCCTCCTTCGCCATCTTCCAGTTCCTGTGGACCTGGAACGACCTGCTGGTGGCCATGGTATTCCTCGGCACCGGCGACAACGAACTCGTGCTGACCGGACGGCTCGTCAACCTGCTCGGCTCGCGCGGCGGCAAGTGGGAAATCCTCACCGCCTCCGCCTTCATCACCATCATCGTTCCGCTTCTCGTCTTCTTCACCCTGCAACGCTACCTCGTCCGCGGCCTGCTCGCGGGTTCGGTCAAGGGCGGTTGAGACGGCGCGTATTTTACTGATTGCATCGACAAGGACTGACCATGACTGCAACGACCCAATCGATCCTCTCCGCCGACAAGGACTGGTGGCGCGGCGCGGTGATCTATCAGATCTACCCGCGCTCCTATCAGGATTCCAACGGCGACGGCATCGGTGACCTCAAGGGCATCACCGCCCGCCTGCCGCATATCGCGGCGCTCGGTGCCGACGCGATCTGGATCTCGCCGTTCTTCACCTCGCCGATGAAGGACTTTGGCTATGACGTGTCGAACTATGTCGATGTCGACCCGATGTTCGGCAGCATAGCCGATTTCGACGGCATGATCGCCGAAGCCCATCGCCTGGGTATCCGGGTGATGATCGACCTGGTGATCTCCCACACCTCGGATCAGCATCCCTGGTTCGTCGAGAGCCGGTCGAGCCGCATCAATGAACGGTCCGACTGGTATGTCTGGTCCGATCCGAAGCCGGACGGCACGCCGCCGAACAACTGGCTGTCGATCTTCGGCGGGTCCGCCTGGCATTGGGATCCGACCCGCATGCAGTATTACATGCACAACTTCCTGACGTCGCAACCGGACCTCAACATGCACAATCCGCGCGTCCAGGATGCGGTGCTCGATGCCACCCGCTTCTGGCTGCAACGCGGCGTCGACGGCTTCCGCCTCGACACCATCAATTTCTATTTCCACGACAAGGAACTGCGCGACAACCCGGCGCTGGCGCCGGAGCGGCGCAATGCCTCGACCGCGCCGGCGGTCAATCCGTACAATTTCCAGGAACATATCTACGACAAGAACCGCCCGGAAAACATCGCCTTCCTCAAGCGCTTCCGCGCCGTGCTCGAAGAATTCCCGGCGATCGCCGCAGTCGGCGAGGTGGGTGACAGCCAGCGCGGTCTCGAAATCGTCGGGGAATATACCTCGGGCGACGACAAGATGCAGATGTGCTACGCCTTCGAATTCCTGGCGCCCGATCCGCTGACGCCGGCCCGTGTCGCCGAGGTGCAGCAGGCCTTTGCCGAGGCCGCGCCCGAGGGCTGGGCCTGCTGGGCCTTTTCCAACCACGATGTGGTGCGCCATGTCAGCCGCTGGGGCGCCGATGTCGTCGACCGCGACGCCTTCGCCAGGATGCTGTGCGCCATCCTCATGACCCAGCGCGGCTCGGTCTGCATCTACCAGGGCGAGGAACTGGGGCTCACCGAAGCCGACATCGCCTTCGAGGATCTGCAGGACCCCTACGGCATCCAGTTCTGGCCGGAATTCAAGGGCCGCGACGGCTGCCGCACGCCCATGGTCTGGGACAGCAAGACGGCGCAGGCCGGCTTTTCGACGGCGCAGAAGACCTGGCTGCCGATCCCGGTCGAGCACGTCCTGAAGGCAGTGGACACGCAGCAGGGCGACGAGACGAGCGTGCTCGAGCACTATCGCCGCTTCCTCGCCTTCCGCCGCCAGCATCCGGCCTTCGCCAAGGGCGGCATTGTCTTCCATCCGGTTCAGGGCAATGTGCTGGCCTATACCCGCACGCTCGGCAACGAAACGCTGCTGTGCCTGTTCAACATGAGCGCCGAACCGGCGCATGCCGTCCTGCCGGATGGCCAGTGGAATACGCTCGAAGGCCATGGCTTTGCGAGTGAGACAAACAATGACGGGGTGGAACTGCCGGCCTGGGGCGCTCATTTCGCGCGCCACGCCTGATTGGGAGGAATGAGATGACGGGCCTGGTTCTCAAGGATATCCGCAAGACCTACGGGCAGGTGAAGGTCCTGCACGGCATCGACCTGACGATCGAGCAAGGCGAGTTCATCGTCTTCGTCGGCCCGTCCGGCTGCGGCAAGTCCACGCTGCTGCGCATGATCGCCGGGCTGGAAGACATCACAGGCGGCGAGATGATCATCGACGGCCAGGTGGTCAACGACGTGCCGCCGTCGAAGCGCGGCATTGCCATGGTGTTCCAGTCCTATGCGCTCTATCCGCATATGACGGTCTACGACAACATGGCGTTCGGCATGCGCATCGCCGGCGAGAGCAAGGACGAGATCGACCGGCGCGTCAAGAACGCCGCCGACATCCTGCAGCTCACGCCCTATCTCGACCGCCTGCCCAAGGCGCTGTCCGGCGGGCAGCGCCAGCGCGTGGCGATCGGCCGTGCCATCTGCCGCGACCCCAAGGTCTTCCTGTTCGACGAGCCGCTTTCCAACCTCGACGCGGCGCTGCGCGTCGCAACCCGCATCGAGATCGCCAAGCTCAACGAGTCGATGCCCGACACGACGATGATCTACGTCACCCACGACCAGGTCGAGGCGATGACGCTCGCCGACCGGATCGTCGTGCTTTCGGCCGGCAAGATCGAGCAGGTCGGCCCGCCGCTCGAACTCTACGAGCGCCCGGCCAATCTCTTCGTCGCCCGCTTCATCGGCTCACCGGCGATGAACATCATGCCGACCACCATCGCCGCGGCCGGCAATCCGACCACGCTGACGCTGAAGGACGGGACGACGGTGCGCGTCGACATCGAGACGCCGGCCGGCGATGTCGGCAAGGCGGCAAGCTTCGGCGTGCGCCCCGAGGACCTGTCGATCGCCACCGGCGACGATTTCCTGTTCGAGGGCACGGTCACCATCGTCGAGGCGCTCGGCGAAGTGACGCTGCTCTATGTCGAGGGTCCCGTCGAGGAAGAGCCGATCGTCGTCAAGCTTCCGGGCATCGTCGACGTGAAGAAGGGCGAGACGCTGCGCTTCTCCGCCGATCGCACCAAGCTGCATCTGTTCGACGCCACCGGTCACACCTACAGAAAATGACCCCTGGGAATTAAGGTCCTGTTTGCCTTGATAGCAAGCAGGACCCCAAGATGGTGGGCCAGCCACCCCCGGTAAATACCATCTGTTAAATCCCCGACTGCTAGTCTTTGTCCATAACAACTGGAAACCAGGGGCTGGGACATCAATGAGACAGGCGGTGGGTGGCAACCATTATCTGAAGCGGGAAGAATCCTTCATGTACGACCGCGAGGCGCGGTTCCCGATGGAGGATACGATGAATGCGGCCCGCATCGAATATACCGAGAAGGGCGTGATGCACATGGCGGCGCGCCGCTGCGACGTCATCAAGATCTCGATGAGCGGCGCGATCATCGGCCTGCTGACGCAGTACAATCTGCCGCAGCAATTTTATCTCGATCTTCCCGATGCACGCATCACCAAGGTTGGCTGCCTGCTGATGAAGACCTTCGCCAACAATACCGCCGAGGTCCGCTTCCTGCGCCTGCTGACGAAGAAGGAACTCGACCGGATCTTCGTCTTCTCGACCCATCCGGCCCATCGCGACCGCGTGCTCGACGTCCGCTCCTGGTAATCCGGAGCGCAGCTTCGCAGAGGCTCTATCGATAACATTCAAGGCCGGTGATGCTCACGCTTCGCCGGCCTTTCGATTTTCTGACTCGACTTTGGCCCCGAACAGCGAAATTGTCGCGGTCCGCGAAGGCCAAAGGAGAACGTCATGTCGGAACAGAGAGTTGCCATCATCACCGCCGGTGGAAGCGGCATGGGAGCCGCTGCGGCAAAACGTCTCGCAGCCGACGGTTTCAAGGTCGCGATCCTGTCGTCCTCCGGCAAGGGCGAGACGCTCGCCGCCGAACTCGGCGGCTATGGCGTGACCGGTTCCAACCAGTCGAACGACGATCTGAAGCGGCTGGTCGACGGCACGATGGAACGCTTCGGCCGCATCGACGTGCTGGTCAACAGCGCCGGTCACGGGCCGCGTGCGCAGATCCTCGAGATCACCGACGAGGACTGGCACAAGGGCATCGACACCTATCTCTTGAACGTGATCCGCCCGACCCGGCTCGTCACGCCGATCATGCAGGCCCGCAAATCCGGGGTTATCATCAATATTTCGACCGCCTGGGCCTTCGAGCCGAGCGCCATGTTCCCGACCTCCGCCGTCGCCCGGGCCGGCCTGGCCGCCTTCACCAAGATCTTCGCCGACACCTATGCGGCCGACAATGTCCGCATGAACAATGTCCTGCCGGGCTGGATCGACAGCCTGCCGGGCACGGAGGAACGCCGCGAAAGCGTGCCAATGCAGCGTTACGGCAAGAGCGAAGAGATCGCCGCGACGGTCGCATTCCTTGCCTCCGAAGGCGCCGGATACATCACCGGCCAGAATATCCGCGTCGATGGTGGCCTTACTCGCGCCGTCTAGTTGTCAGTTTCTGCCTTTATCTTGCCATTTCTGCCAGCGATAAAAGAATCAACGCGGCGTAAACCTCTTGGTTACCAAGATTCTTCATTGTTTAGGGCATCCGGAAAAGCGGAGGTCCAGAGTGAAGCCTCCTTGCTGACCGGATGCGTAGGGCCGCGGCGATGAAACCCGCCCGGCCGCAAGGCCTCTGGTAGCGAGTGAGAGTATGGCGTTCTCGACCGAGACACACACCAAGGACAAACCGTCCGCTGGTTCCAAATCCCGAACCGGAAAGGGCCGCAAGGCCTCCAAGACCCCAGTCGCCATCGGCGTCGGCCTGGCCGCCATCCTCTGGGTGACGGCGGGGATCGCCACCATCCATTCCCTGACATCCGCGCCGAAGCTCGACGCACCGGCGCTGGCGCTGATCGAGCGCCCGGCCGATGTCAGCAAAGCGCTGAAACGCACCGACCGCAGCAATCCGCTGCGGGAAGCGGAAGTGGCGCGGCTTCGCATCGCCGCTGCCGTCGCCGCGACCGAGGAAGTGGGCCTGCTGATGCTGCCCGCCTCGATGGCGCTGGCAAGCGTCGAGAAGTCGGACCGCATGCTGGAGCGGCGCGAGCGCGCCTCGAGCGACCCGAAGGCGCGCGACATGCTGCGCCTCGCGCTGGCCGACGCGGTCGCCGACCGCAATGCCAAGGCGATCGCAGGACTCGGACCGGAAGACAAGAACCACATTGTCGGAACCGCTGCCGGCATCCAGACCGCTTCGATCGACCCTACGGCGCTCGCTCCGGCGGCAAGACTGTCGAACGCGGCTGAAGAGCTTCCCGCCAGCCCTGCCGCCCTTGCCTATGCCGCGCCCCTGCCGGCCAAGGACGTCGTGCAGCTCGGTCCGGATCCGCGCGAGGAACCCTTCGTCGAACTCCTGTCGGAGCCGACGGGCGAAGACCACAGCGCCGTGCCGGATGACGTGCCCCTGCCGTCGGCCCGCCCCAAGGCGCCTGCCAGCGTCACCGAAAAGCCGGACGCCAGCGCCAAGGAAAAGTCGAAGGCCAAGGCACGGGCATTGCCCACTAACATGCTGGCCTATGCCAAGCCCGAAAACCCGCTGGCCAGCGACAGCGACGAGGAGCGTCCCTCGCTCTTCTCGCGCAAGCCGAAGCTTCCGGGCCGCGGCGTCGCCGTCTACGACATTTCCGCCGGCATCGTGCACATGCCGAACGGCGAGAAGCTCGAGGCCCATTCCGGCCGCGCCCACATGCGCGACAATCCCAAGTTCGTGCATGTCAAGAACCGCGGCCCGACCCCGCCGAACGTCTACAATCTGCGCATGCGCGAAAGCCGCTTCCACGGTGTCGAGGCGATCCGCATGACGCCGGTCGGCGACAGCAAGATGTATGGCCGCGACGGCTTCCTGACTCACACCTACCTGCTGCGCAAACGCGGCGACAGCTCCGGCTGCGTCGTGTTCGAGGACTACAACAGGTTCCTCAACGCCTTCAAACGCGGCCATGTGAAGACGCTGATCGTCGTGCCGCGCATGGCGGAACTGCCGAAATACGTGGCGATGATGTGACACTCCAAACGGCCCCGAAAGGGGCCGTTTCTGCATTCGCCGCCTGGCAGCGTTCGACCCCATGGCGTTCAATCCCATGACCGGCCCCTGTTGCGCCGGTCATGGCGCGGCAATCTCGGCTGCGGTTTGGCCTCGAGCGCGCGGGAGATCGCCTCCAGGACCTGCTGGCATCGCTGATGGGTCTCGTCGTCGGCGCTGGCGACGCAGAGGGGGAGGCAGGCAACGGCCTTGCCCGAGAGCCCGATGGACTTCTGCGCCTCCACGGCGCGGCGCTGGCGCTCGCTCGGCACCATGGGGCCGGAGCAGCCGAGATCGCGGCGGCACTTGCGGATCGGACAGAAGATGAAGCCCATGGCCTTTTCGGCGGCAAGCCGCCATTTGCGCTCGTGCCAGTCCATGCGCAGCTTCTCATAGGCATCGATGTCGATTCCGTCCTTCTCCACCATCGTCTCCTTGCCGGCGCGCAGGCGTCGTCCTTCACGCGGGCGGTTCCGCCCCGTGGTCTGGCTTCATTGCGGTGCCCTCCGTTCTCCAGGAGGGGTAGTCGGCCGGGACACGATCGCGTGCCGCGACTAAGTAAAAATACATGACACCCGATCGTGTCCCGTTCGGTGTCTTTTGCCGGGCAAACTCGGTCTCTCTGCGCGGATGACGGCACCTTTTCCAGGGTTGCGCTCGCGGGTTTGTTCTTGTTGTTCCCGCCGCGGCACGAAAGGCAAGGGGAGACCCCGCCAGTCGCCGGTCCAATCATGTGTGCCCCACAGGCACGCCCCGCCCTGTTTCAGGCGAGAGGGAGACCCTTCATGCCCGGCCCCGAGGAAGCGGCCCGCGTCTTGACCACACCCCCCGGGCACCGGTCCCGCCTCGCCGGCAACGCAAACCGGTGTAACCGATGGCGGGACGGGACGAGTATCGGGCATGGCGTGGGGGCGGGGAAGATTTTCGCTGCGGCCTGTTGTTTTTGCTGGGGAAACGCGGCGGAACTTCCCCGGTTTTGGCGAGGGTGGCGGGCGGTCACCCCCCTCTGTCGGCTACGCCGACATCTCCCCCTCAAGGGGGGAGATTGGCCGCTTGCGGCATTGCCGGCCTGACCGACGATGGGTGGGCAGGACGGTGCCGCTGGATTGATCTCCCCCCTTGAGGGGGAGATGCCCGGCAGGGCAGAGGGGGGTATGGCCGGAAGCTGCGAGGCCCTCGCTTTGCGAGGTCACCTCAGCATGAGGGTGGTGCACAACGGAAGCCCTCACCCTGAGGTGGGAGCGAAAGCGACCCTCGAAGGGCGAGGGCGGATGGGGTGGGATGCGTGGTTGGTGCGCGGGTGGCCTCGATCCTTCGAGGCTCCTGCGGGGCACCTCAGGATGAGGGGGACTGTGGCGGGATGCTTCGAGGCCCTCGCTTTGCGAGGTCACCTCAGCATGAGGGGCACAGCGGAAGCCCTCACCCTGAGGTGGGAGCGCCAGCGACCCTCGATGGGCGAGGGCGGATGGGTGTGATGCGATGTTGGAGCGCGGGTGGCCTCGATCCTTCGAGGCCCCTGCGGGGCACCTCAGGATGAGGGGGGCTGTGGCCGGATGCTTCGAGGCCCTCGCTTTGCGAGGGCGCCTGAGCATGAGGGTGGTGCATAACGGAAGCCCTCACCCTGAGGTGGGAGCGAAAGCGACCCTCGAAGGGCGAGGGCGGATGGGAATGTTTTCACGGTGGGAGCAAGACAAATCCGCCGATCCGGACGATGGCGGCCCGGGCGGACGGGCCAGGGAACGCCGGACTATTTTCGGCCCCCCGTCGACGGGCCGGGAGCGACGTGCTCTAGATGGCCGGCCATTCAGGAGGACCGCATGAAAGACCCCGTCATCGCCGCCATCGTTTCCGTATCCCTTCTGCTGTCGGTCTCGACGGCGAGCGCCCAGACCGCCGGCGACCCGATCGAGAGCTATTGCGCCACGCTCGGGGAAAGCGATCATTTCGCCTCCGACGGCTACCCGCTCAAGGACGCCGCCGCCATCATCCGCCAGGACCGGGCCAATTTCCATGCCTTCGGCATCCGCGACGAGAGCGACGAGAACGACTCGACCTTCAGCTCGAAGAGAAATCGCGCCCGCCTCGAGCAGATGCTGAAGAACGGCAGCATGGACCGCAGCACCCGCAATGCCATCGTCAACGGCACGCCGGACGTCTGCATCGACGTCTATGACGACTATATCGACGTGACGCTGCTGTAACGGCGGCTTTTCGGGCGCACGGCGTTGGCGTCGCGGTTGGGGGCACCTCCCTCTGTCGGCTACGCCGACATCTCCCCCACACGGGGGGGGGGAGATTGGCCGCTCGCCTCGGCGTTCTCCACTCGTAACGTTTGGCGAAGAGCACGACGCTACCGCAGGCCGATCTCCCCCCGCGTGGGGGAGATGCCCGGCAGGGCAGAGGGGGCGCCTGGGCCGGAGCGCGGAACGCAAACCCCCTAACCGACCTAACGTCCTAGTAGAGCACGCTGGCGCCCTGGTCGGCGGGGCCGGCGATGCGGCGGAGCGGCGCGAAGAGTTCGCGGCCCATGCCGAATTCGTTGGCCGAGAGATCGGCGACGACCGGCGGGCGGGCGGCGAATTCGGCGGCGTCGACCAGCACTTCCAGCGTACCGGCAATGGCATCGAGGCGGATCATGTCGCCGTCCTGGATGCGGGCGATGGCACCGCCGTCGACGGCTTCGGGCGTGAGATGGATCGCCGCCGGGATCTTGCCCGACGCGCCGGACATGCGGCCGTCGGTGACGAGCGCCACCTTGAAGCCGCGGTCCTGCAAGACGCCGAGCGGCGGGGTGAGGCGATGAAGCTCCGGCATGCCGTTCGACTTCGGGCCCTGGAAGCGCACGACGGCGACGAAATCGCGGTCGAGCTTGCCGGCCTTGAAGGCGTCCTGCAGCGACTGCTGGTCGTGGAAGACGATGGCCGGGGCCTCGACGACATGGCGTTCCGGCTTGACGGCGGAGATCTTGATCACCGACTTGCCAAGATTGCCGGTCAGCATCTTCAGCCCGCCATTCGACTGGAACGGCGTCTCGATGCGGGCGAGCACCTTGGGATCGGCGCTCTCCTCCGGCGAGGGCTGGCGGATGACGTTGCCGTCGGGGCCGAGCCTCGGGTCGATCGTGTAGGCGGCAAGGCCCTGGCCGTAGACGGTGCGCACGTCGTCATGCAGGAAGCCGACCTTCAGCAGCTGCTTGATCAGGAAGCCCATGCCGCCGGCGGCGTGGAAATGGTTCACGTCGGCAAGGCCGTTCGGATAGACGCGGGCGAGCAGCGGCACCACGTCGGAGAGGTCGGAAATGTCCTGCCAGCTGAGCTGGATGCCGGCGGCGCGCGCCATGGCGATGAGGTGCAGGGTGTGGTTGGTCGAGCCGCCGGTGGCGTGCAGGCCGACCACGCCGTTGACGATCGAGCGTTCGTCGATCATCTCGCCGGCGGGGGTGAATTCATTGCCCTGGGCGGTGATGGCGAGCGCGCGCTTCGTCGCTTCCTTCGTCAGCGCGTCGCGCAGCGGCGTGTTCGGATTGATGAAGGAGGCGCCGGGCATGTGGAAGCCCATGATCTCCATCAGCATCTGGTTGGAATTGGCGGTGCCGTAAAAGGTGCAGGTGCCGGGGCCGTGGTAGGACTTGGACTCGGCTTCCAGCAGTTCGGCGCGGCCGACCTTGCCCTCGGCGTAGAGCTGGCGGATGCGCGACTTTTCGTCGTTCGGCAGCCCGGTGGTCATCGGCCCGGCGGGAATGAAGACCGACGGCAGGTGGCCGAAGGTTAGTGCGGCGATGACGAGGCCGGGCACGATCTTGTCGCACACGCCGAGGAAGACGGCCGCGTCGAACATGTTGTGGGAGAGGCCGATGGCGGCCGACATGGCGATCACGTCACGCGAGAACAGCGACAGCTCCATGCCCGGCTGGCCCTGGGTGACGCCGTCGCACATGGCGGGCACGCCGCCCGCCACCTGCGCCACGCCGCCGGCTTCGGCTGCAGCAGCGCGGATCAGCGCCGGATAGGTCTCGAACGGCTGGTGGGCCGAGAGCATGTCATTGTAGGAGGTGATGATGCCGAGATTGGGCACGACGTCGCCGGACAGCGTCGCCTTGTCCCCGACGGAACAGGCGGCAAAGCCATGGGCGAGGTTGCCGCAGGACAGCGTCGAGCGGTGCACGCCCTTGCCGATCTGGCCACGCACGCGCTCCAGATAGACTTCGCGGGTCGGCCTCGAACGCTCGACGATGCGGCGGGTGATGGCTTCGATACGGCTGTCTGCGGACATCGGATGTCACTCCTTGGAAAGGCGCGCGACGGGTCAAGTCCGATCGGCGCACTCAGAAGCCCGCGTCCCGCGGGCGTGTCGGGAGCCGTCCCGCGCTCGGGGCGGCAGCGGCGGGGCGGCTCAGGGCGCCCAGTAGATGTCGGGTGCGGTCATGGACCGTTCAAGCACGGCGCGGACCGGCATCTCGGCCTCGTCGGTACCAGACAGGGCCTTGTCGAGAACCGCCTTCTTCTCGGCGCCCTCGATGTGGATGACCAGCAGGCGGGCGTCGTGCAGGGCGGAGAAGGAGAGGGTGAGGCGCGGCTCGCCGGCGCCTTGCGCTTCCATCGTCATCACCCGGCGCGGTGCGCTTTCGTCCAGCGCCTCGGAGAGGTGATTGCCGCCGGGGAAGAACGAGGCGGTGTGGCCGTCATTGCCCATGCCGAGGATCACCACGTCGAACGGCTTGCCGAAAGTGGCGATTTCCGAGGTTGCCAGTGCCGCCGCCTCTTCGGCGCTCTCAACCGGGTGGTAGAGCGGAACGAAGCCGGCCTTGGCGGCGGCGTTCTGCAAGAGGTGGGTCCTGACCAGCAGATGGTTGGAGCGCTCGTGGTCCGGTCCGACGAAGCGCTCGTCGACCAGCGTGATGGTGACGCGGTCCCAGGCGATCGGCCGGGCGGAGAGAACCTCGAAGAACTGCTTCGGGGTCGATCCGCCGGAGACGACCAGCGAGGCGGAGCCGCGCGAGGCGATCGCCGCGTGAAGCTCGGCCGAGACGCGGTCGGCCAGCGCCGCGGCGAGGGCCGCGCGGTCTTCGAATGCGTGCATCTTATGTGCCATGGCTGTCGTCCTAGTCGACTTCGTGCCAGGTGCGGCCGTCGCGCTCGATCAGCGCGATCGCCTGGCTCGGGCCCCAGGTGCCGGCGGTATAGCCCTGCGTTTTCTGCCCGCTGTCTTCCCAGCTCTTCAGGATCGGGTCGACCCAGCGCCATGCGGCCTCGACTTCGTCGCGGCGCATGAACAGCGTCTGGTTGGAGCGGATGACGTCCATCAGCAGGCGCTCGTAGGCGTCGGCATTGCGCACGTCGAAGGCCTGGGCAAAGCTCATGTCGAGCGAGACGTGGCGAAGCCGCATGCCGCCCGGACCGGGGTCCTTGATCATCAGCCACTGCTTGACGCCTTCGTCGGGCTGCAGCCGGATGACCAGCATATTGGCCTCGATCCGGCCGGCGGCCTCGTCGAAGATCGAGTGCGGGATCGGCTTGAAGGCGACGACGATCTCCGACATGCGCGCGGCAAGCCGCTTGCCGGTGCGCAGATAGAAGGGAACGCCGGCCCAGCGCCAGTTGGCGATCTCGGCCTTGATGGCGACGAAGGTCTCCGTGTCGGAGGCGCCTTCCAGTTCCTCGGTATAGCCCTTGACCGGACCGCCCGCAGAGGCGCCGGCCTTGTACTGGCCGCGCACGGTGAGCTTCTCGACATTGGCCGGGGTGATCGGCTTCAGCGAGCGCAGAACTTTCAGCTTCTCGTCGCGCACGCTCTCGGCGTCCATCGAATTGGGGGCTTCCATGGCGACGAGGCAGAGGAGCTGCAGGATGTGGTTCTGCACCATGTCTCTCAGCGCGCCGGCCTTGTCGTAATAGCTGACGCGGCCCTCCAGGCCGACGGATTCAGCGACCGTGATCTGCACGTGGTCGATATGGGCGGAGTTCCACAAAGGCTCGTAGAGCGCGTTGGCAAAGCGCAGCGCCATCAGGTTCTGCACCGTCTCCTTGCCGAGATAGTGGTCGATGCGGAAGATCTGCTCTTCCTTGAACACCTTGCCGATCGTGTCGTTGAGGATCTGCGCCGAGGCGAGGTCGCGGCCGATCGGCTTCTCGACGACGATGCGGGTCGACTTGGTGATGAGCTTGAAATCGCGGATCTTGTCGGCGATGTCGCCGAACAGCGAGGGCGAGACGGCGAGATAGAAGGCGCGGACCAGGTCCTTGCCTTCGTCGAGCAGGGCCTTCAGCTTGTCCCAGCCCTCCGGCGACTTGGCGTCGACCGAGACATAGTGGATGCGGGCGCAGAACTTCGCCACGTCGTCCTCGGCCCATTCGCCGGGCTTCAGATGTTCTTTCAGCGCGTTCTTGGCGAACTGGCGGTATTCGTCGTCGCTCATCGGCGTGCGCGACGCGCCGATGATGCGCGTCGGCTCGGTCAGCTGGCCGGCGAGCTGGCGATGATAAAGGGCGGGAAGGAGCTTGCGCTCCGCAAGATCGCCGGTGCCGCCGAAGACGACATAGTCAAACGGCTCGACGGGGATGATCTGGCTGCTCATTCAGGCTTCTCTCAATCGAAATCACTGAAGCCAGATGTAATCTAATCGATTTAAAAAAGCCAGTAGCCGGGGCGAAAAAAGCACGGTCCCGGCTGTATGGCAGCAGTTCGCGACAGGCGCGTGTCAGGCCTCGTCGTCCTCGCCAAAACCGGCGGGAAGATCATGGATGATACGCTTCTGGGCGTGGGCGGCGATATCCTCGTCCGACCTGAAAGGCGCAGTCAGCACACGCCACCACCGCTTGAACAAGCCTGCATCCTCGGTGTCGGATCCTGGACGTGCCCCGTCATGGTCTGGCGTCTCGTCCTCTTCCGCCCCGTCATCTTCCGTCGAACGCAGCAGGGCTATGGCGTCGCGCGCCTGCGAGGCCGGCACAAGGATCGGCGAGGCTCCCGTTCCTCGCGGCCATTGCTCGTCTCGATAGGACCCCGCCGGCGATTCCAGGGTGATAATGCCGTAGGCGCTCAGAATCGAGCGCGTCACCTGGACTTCGTCCTTTCCGAAAACCGTAGCGATACATACGGGTCGATCGGAAGCTTTCGTCGCCTTTGCCATTTAGCGCGCCGCGCCTTTTTCTCAGAGCTTGTCGCGCAGCGCGTACCAGGTCAGAGCGAGGAACAGCAGCGGACTGCGGAATTTCGCGCCGCCGGGGAAGGGCGGGATTTTCAGGTCGAGCAGATGGTCGAGTTCGCGGCCCTTGCCCGTCACCATGTCGGCATAGAGCTTGCCGCAGTAGTTTGACAGCATGACGCCGTGACCGGAATAGCCGCCGATCGAGATCACGCCGGGCATGACTTCGCTGGCAAAGGGCTTGCGCGGCATGGTGATGCCGACCGAGCCGCCCCAGCCATGGGTGATCTCGATGTCCTGGAGTTCCGGATAGATCTCGGCGATCTGCCGGCGGATATGGGTGGAGATGTCGCGCGGCGTGTCCGAGGTATAGGCCTCGCGCCCGCCGAACAGCAGCCGCCCGTCGCGCGTGCGGCGCCAGTAGCGCACGACGAAGCGCGAGTCGGCGATCGATTCCTTGCCCGGGATGACCGAGGGAAACTTGTCGAGCGGTACGGTTGCGCCGATGAAGGAGCGGATCGGCATGACATGAGCGGCGGTCACAGGCTCGAGATTGCCGATATAGGCGTTGGTGGCGATCAGCACCTTGTCGGCGGTGATCGTGCCGGTCGGCGTCTCTATCAGGGTCTTGCCCCCGGACTGGCGGATCGACGAGGCCTTGGTCATCTCATGGATGTCCGCACCCGCAGCCCTGGCCGTCTTGGCGAGTCCGACGATCAGCTTCAGCGGATGGATATGGCCGGTGCCGCTGTCGCGCACGCCGCAATGGAAACGCTTCGAGCCGACGCGCTCGGCGGTCTCCCTGCCGTCCATGTAGGCAAGATGCGGATAGCCATAGCGCGTTGCGGCGATTTCTACCGTCCGCTGGTATTCCTTGTCGTGCCCCGGCTTGTGGCTGACATTCATCTGGCCGGGCATGAACTCCATGTCGATGCCGTGCGTCTCGGCAAAGGAGAGCACGTATTTCTTGGCATTCTCGGCCAGATCGAAGAGCGCCTTGGAGCGCTCGTAGCCGAGTTCGGCCTCCAGTTCCTCCGGATACCAGCGCTGGCCGGTGCCCATCTGCCCGCCATTGCGGCCGGAGGCGCCGTCGCCGATGCGACAGCCCTCGATCACGACGACCGAGAGGCCGGCCGTCGCAAGGTTGTAGGCTGCCTGCAGGCCGGTGAAGCCGCCGCCGACGATGGCGACGTCGGTGGTCTTCGATCCGTCGAGGGCCGGATATTCCGGCCGCTCGGTCACGGTGGATTGATACCAGGAAATTCCCGGTGCGATGGGGCTTTGCCAAGCCATGGGAGACTCCTTCAGATCAAACGTTCAGCAGCAGGAATTCGCGTTCCCACGGACTGATGACCTGCATGAAGGTCTCGAATTCGCCCCTCTTGACCCCGGCATAGAGACCGATGAATTCCTTGCTGAGCACCTCGCCCAGCGCCGGATCGGATTCGAGCAGCGACACGGCCTCGAGCAGGCCGCGCGGCAGCTCGACCGAGCCCTCATTGGCCGTTCCCTCGGAAGCCGCCGTCGGCTCGACTTGCCTGATGATGCCGAGATAACCGCAGGCCAGCGAGGCCGCGAGCGCCAGATAGGGATTGGCGTCCGAGCTCGGCAGGCGGTTTTCCACGCGCCGGGCGCGAGCGTCGGAGACGGGCACACGGAAGGCCGTGGTGCGGTTGTCATAACCCCAGGCATTGTTGACCGGGGCCGACATGTCGGGGGTCAGCCGCCGATAGGAGTTCACGTAAGGCGCCATCATCACCAGCGTCTTCGGCACGAAGGCCTGCATGCCGCCGATGAAGTGGAAGAACTCCTTCGACGGCGAGCCGTCGGGATTGGAGAAGATGTTCTTGCCCGTCTCCGCATCGACCACCGACTGGTGGATGTGCATGGCCGAACCCGGCTGGCCCTGCATGGGCTTGGCCATGAAGGTGGCGTAGATGCCGTGCTTCAGGGCCGCCTCGCGGATCGTGCGCTTGAACAGGAAGACCTGGTCGGCAAGCTCGATCGGATTGCCGTGGCGAAGGTTGATCTCGAGCTGGGCCGGGCCTTCCTCGTGGATCAGCGTGTCGATCTCAAGACCCTGCTTTTCCGAGAAATGGTAGATGTCGTCGATCAGTTCGTCGAACTCGTTGATGCCGGCGATCGAATAGCCCTGGCCGCCGAGGATGGAGCGGCCGGAGCGGCCCTTCGGCGGATGCAGCGGATAGTCGGGGTCGTCGTTCATGGCGACGAGATAGAATTCGATCTCGGGCGCCACGACCGGCCGCCAGCCCTTGGCGTCATAGAGCTTCAGAACGTTCTTCAACACGTTGC
This sequence comes from Rhizobium sp. Q54, assembly GCA_943370615.1. Classification (GTDB taxonomy): domain Bacteria; phylum Pseudomonadota; class Alphaproteobacteria; order Rhizobiales; family Rhizobiaceae; genus Allorhizobium. The sequence goes on along the minus strand of CALRRQ020000019.1, from coordinate 61,127 downwards.
GCGGCGTGTAGGGCACGTCCTCGCCGTCCGTGGTGATGATGTCGCAGATGACCTGCGCGGTCGGGTCGGTCTCCCACGGCACAACGGAAAGCGTCGACAGGTCCGGCATCAGCTTGATGTCGCTGTCGCGGGAATCATAGCGGAACTGGCCGCTTTCCTCAGGGTACTCGCCGGAAATCGTGTGGCGATACAGGGCCGAGGGAAGGGCGAGCGAGGTGTCGCCGGTAAACTTCGAGGTCGGCATCATCTTGCCGCGCGGCACGCCCGCGAGGTCGGGGGTGATGCACTCGATGTCCTCGATGCCGCGGGCTCTGAGCCAGGCAGCCGCTTCCTTCCAGGTCTTGACGCCACGGGTGGAGTTGATGTCCGGAGGAATGCTCGCCTTTTTCGACGCTGCGCCTTGGGGTCTGAGCATATTCTTCTTCGGAGGCATGTCTCACCGGTTTGGTTGTTGATGGCGGCATCATAACCCGACTTCGGCGTTTGGCGAGGGGGGAAACGGCATTGACTTTGCCCCATCGATCGAAAAGACAGATAATCTTTGTCGCAGGGACCCGAAATTGGCGCATATATTTGATGTTGCTATCATAGGAGCCGGGGCCGCGGGCATGATGGCCGCACTTGTCGCCGGCCGCCGCGGACGCTCCGTCGTGCTGATCGACCATGCGAAGGCGCCGGGCGAGAAGATCCGCATTTCCGGCGGCGGCCGCTGCAACTTCACCAATATTCATGCGGGGCCGAAGAACTATCTCTCGGCCAATCCGCATTTCATGAAGTCGGCGCTCGCCCGCTTCACGCCGGCCGACTTCATCGCCATGGTCGACAGGCACCGGATCGCCTGGCATGAAAAGACGCTCGGGCAATTGTTCTGCGACGACAGCGCCAAGGATATCATCCGCATGCTGCTCGACGAGATGCGCGCGGCCGGAGTGGACTTGAGACTGGGCGTCGAGATCTCCGCGGTCGAGAAGGGTGAGGGCGGCTTTCGCCTGCAGACGACGGACGGCGAGATCCGCGCCGGCTCCGCGGTCATCGCCACCGGCGGCAAGTCGATCCCCAAGATGGGCGCCACGGGGTTTGCCTACAGGGTCGCCGAGCAGTTCGGCCTTGGGCTGACGGAGACGCGGCCCGGCCTGGTGCCGCTGACGCTCGACCCGGCGCTGCTGGCCGAGCTTGCGCCGCTCGCCGGCGTGTCGGTCGATGCCGAGGTGCGCCACGGCAGGACGGCATTCCGCGAGGCTTTGCTGTTTACCCATCGCGGCCTGTCCGGTCCGGCCATCCTGCAGATTTCCAGCTATTGGCGCGAGGGCGACGAGATCACGCTGTCGCTCGAGCCGGACGTGGATTTTGCCGCCGTGCTGAAGGCGGCGAAGAAGGAGAACGGACGACAGGCGGTGCAGACCGTCTTGGCGCAGCACCTGCCGAAGCGGCTCGCCCAATATGTCGCCGAGCGGCAGAAGATCGACAGGCCGCTCGCCGACCTGTCCGACAAGACGCTGGAGGCGCTCGCCGCCTTCCTGCACGGATGGACGATCAAGCCGGCGGGCTCCGAGGGCTATCGCACGGCGGAAGTGACGCTCGGCGGCGTCGATGTCGGCGGGCTGGATTCGAAGACCATGATGGCCAAGGCCGTTCCGGGCCTCTACTTCGTCGGCGAATGCGTCGACGTCACCGGCTGGCTCGGCGGCTATAACTTCCAATGGGCCTGGGCATCCGGCCATGCAGCGGGCGAGAGCGTCTGAAGCCGTAACGTGACCCGGCTTGGTGCGCAGCAACAAGTTTGCGTGATCGACTGCAATTTGCGCAAGCTTTCTGCCATAATTTAGCTATTGTTAACGTGCCGTAGTCATTCTGGTTCGATGCCGGCATCCGTCGCGGGATGAGACATGACGTCGGACCGGATTGCCGCCATGAGACGGCATTGTTTTCCTCAACGGCAATCTGCAGGATAGCGCCGATGAACAGACAGAACAGCAAGCCACGGGCCATCGCCATCGCCAAGACCCGCGAAGCCGAAACCGCCCGCCTTTGGCATCTCGCCTATCTTAGCCTCGGCGCTTGCAGCGCGCTTGCGCTCGTTGCAGCGGCAGCCCTGCTGGGCTGAATCGCCGCCGTCTCATGTTGCTTTGCAGGTCATGGACCCGGAGGCACGCACTCGCCTGTCCGTCTCCGGCACTAAGCCTTTGACGCCCGGCGATCGCGCTTCGTCGCAGGCCTTCTTCGGCTGACCTGACCCCGCCCGCTTTGTTGCCGAAGGGCGCGACCGCACGAACCGTGCCAGCCGCTCGAGCGGGCTTCGGCTGAAGCGCGCATAATAAGCGTCCTCAGCCTTCGCGCTCCTGTCCCGGGGACCGCGCGGCTTGAGCGCCAAGAGAAACAGCAATCCGTATTGTCCATCCATGATGGTTCTCCTCTGTCTGAGCCATCAACGGATCTATACCTCCAGATTCGAGTGTTAAACCGGAAGAATTGCGCTATGTTTTTCAGTGATGAAAAACGTGGCCTGGGACAATTATCAGATCTTCCTCGCCGTCGCCCGTCACGGCGGGCTGACGGGTGCTGCGAGCGCGACGGCGCTGAGCCCGGCGACGCTCGGCCGGCGCATGGTCGAGTTCGAAAGGGAGATCGGCCGGGAGCTCTTCATCCGCAGCCAGACCGGCTATCGGCTGACCGGCGACGGCCGCCAGCTCCTGGAGCATCTGGGTGAACTGGAGGCGGCGGCGCGCAAGGTCGAGACCTGGCGACGCGGCGCGGCGGCGCGCGCGCTGGTGCGCATCGTCGCCGGCACCTGGAACGGCTGGCTGCTCACCGAGAACTTTGCCGCAATCTGCACGGAGCGCGACGATTTTCGCATCGACCTGCACATCGCCGAGCAGCGCGCCAGCCTGGCCCACCGCGAGACCGACATCGGCATCCGCGCCTTCGAGCCGGAGGAGGCGAACCTTGCGGCCGTGATGGCGGGCGAGGTGGCCTATGCCGCTTATCGCACGAGTTACAGCGAGGATGTCGGTCCAGGGCGGTGGCTGGCGGTCGACGGCGAAAACGCCATCTCCGCCTATCTGCGCTGGCCGCACGAGAACCAGGCGGAAAACGTGGTCGTCACCGTCAACCGGCCGCGCTCGCTGCGCGACCTGGCGCTTGCCGGCGCCGGCATCGCGGTTTTACCCTGCTTCGTCGGCGATCTAGAGCCGAGGCTGGAGCGGGTGGGCGGCGAGATCGAGGCCCTGCGCCACCGCCAGTGGATCGTGATGAACAATGACGACCGGCACCGGCGGGAGATCCGCACGGTGGTCGAGCGGATGCGCAAGCTGATGGGGGCCCATGCCGACCTCTTCGCCGGACGGCGGCCGAACCGCGGCGGCTGAGGGGCGCGCGGGCGGCAAAAACAAAAGATCCCGCGCAGCGACCGCGTGAAGCTCCCCCCGAAGCCAGCGATCATTGCGCGGGAGCCGACCCGGGGCTTTCGCCCCGGATGGTCCTTGGATTTCTTACTTGCCCTGGGTCACGATGACCGGGATCAACAGGTCGCCCCAGTTGCCTTCGCCGCCGTGGTGGCGAGCCGAGCGTACGAGCTCGACGGAGACGCCGGCATCGACCGCCTTCATGACGGACTGGTTCAGGCGATGCAGGTCGTTGGCGACCATGCGGATCATGGCCTGCTGGTCTGCCGTCATGGCGGAAGCCTGTTCTTCGGCACGTTCCTTAACTCGGGTCTGCGGGGTCATGGCATTTCTCCTCTTATATGCGGGGTTCTTGAACTGTTGATCCAGGGTTTGGTCTGTCTCTGTCCCTCTCCCCGCGAGCGGGGAGAGGGCTAGGGTGAGGGGCAAGGCCCCAACCGGTGGGGCAGGGCCCCTAAGGCTTACTCGGCAGCCGGCTTGAACTGGTCGGTTTCGGTCGATTCCTTCATCGCCGTGGTCGAGGACTGGCCGCCGGTGATCGCCATCGAGACGGCGTCGAAGTAGCCGGTGCCGACTTCGCGCTGGTGCTTGGTGGCGGTGTAGCCGTTGACCTCAGCGGCGAATTCGGCCTGCTGCAGCTCCGAGTAGGCCGCCATCTGGCGATCCTTGTAGCCGCGAGCCAGTTCGAACATGCCGTAGTTCAGCTGGTGGAAGCCGGCGAGCGTGATGAACTGGAACTTGTAGCCCATGGCGCCCAGTTCCTTCTGGTACTTGGCGATGGTCGCGTCATCGAGGTTCTTCTTCCAGTTGAACGACGGCGAGCAGTTGTAGGCCAGCTTCTTGCCCGGATGGGCCTTGTGCACGGCTTCGGCGAACTTGCGGGCCTGCTCCAGATCCGGCTTAGAGGTTTCCATCCAGATCATGTCGCAATGCGGCGCATAGGCGATCGCACGGGCGATGCAGGGCTCGATGCCGTTCTTGACCTGGTAGAAGCCTTCCGCAGTGCGGCCGGCGTCATAGTCGACGAAGGGCTGGTCGCGCTCGTCGATGTCCGAGGTCAGCAGCTTTGCGGCTTCGGCGTCGGTGCGGGCGATGATGAGCGTCGGCGTGCCCATGACGTCCGCGGCGAGGCGCGCGGCGTTCAGGTTGCGGATATGGGCTGCCGTCGGGATCAGAACCTTGCCGCCGAGATGGCCGCACTTCTTTTCCGAAGCGAGCTGGTCTTCATAGTGGACGCCAGCAGCGCCGGCTTCGATGAAGGCCTTCATGATTTCGAAGGCGTTCAGCGGGCCACCGAAACCGGCTTCGGCGTCGGCGACGATCGGGGCGAACCAGGTGTCGACCGAGAGGCCCTTGCCTTCCGAGGTTTCGATCTGGTCGGCGCGCTGCAGCGTCTTGTTGATGCGCTTGGCAAGCTCCGGTGCGGCGTTTGCCGGGTAGAGCGACTGGTCCGGATACATGGCGGACGCGGTGTTGGCGTCGGCGGCGACCTGCCAGCCGGACAGGTAGATGGCCTTCAGGCCGGCGCGGACCATCTGCATGGCCTGGTTGCCGGAGAGCGCGCCGAGTGCGTTGACGAAGGGCTCTTCGTTGATCAGCTTCCACAGGCGGGTCGCACCCATTTCGGCCAGCGAATACTTGATTTCGACCGAGCCGCGCAGGCGCTTGACGTCTGCTGCCGTATAGGGGCGTTCGATGCCGTCAAAGCGGCCCTTCGGTGCGGACGGGATGAGGTTGTAAAAATCAGTCATAGCAAACTCCCTATTGCTCGGTTTTGCGAAGCTGCTGTGCTTGGTTCAACAGAAGTTCCGCTTTCGATGTGACTGGATTTACAGCGCACTGCACAAAACGTCCAGATAAATGGAGAAAATGGCGCCCTGAAAGAGGTTAGCATGTCTTGTCTTTGACATTGGCCCGGTGTAAATCTGTAAAGATTGTAAATGTCGTTCAAGGCCTCGCTGTCGACCAAAGTTGTAAAAGGTGTGTCACAATGGCAGAAAACAAAATCTTTGCCGGCCCCAGGGTGCGCCGTATCCGCAATGGCCTCGGCCTCACCCAGACGGCCATGGCCGAGGCGCTGGAGATTTCGCCCTCCTATCTCAACCTGATCGAACGTAACCAGCGTCCGCTGACGGTGCAGCTGCTACTCAAGCTCGCCACGGTCTACAAGGTGGATCTCGACGAGTTGCAGGGCGAGGCGGGCGGCACGGCCGGTCAGCTGCGCGAGGTGTTCGGCGATCCGCTGCTCTCCGGCGAGGTGCCGGGCGACCAGGAACTGATCGAGGTGGCGGAGGCTGCGCCCAATGCCGCGGCGGGCGTCGTCAAGCTCTATCGCGCCTATCGCGAGCAGGCCGCGCGGCTGAGCGACCTTGCCGAGCTTCTGGCGCGCGAGGGCCACGAGACCTCCATTTCCGGCACGCGCCTGCCGATCGACGAGGTGCGCGAGAAGCTGGAGCGACGGGCGAACTTCCATGCCCGCATCGAGGATGCGGCGGAGGCCTTCCATGCCTCGCTCGGCCTGTCGCCCGGCGAGGACCTGGCGCCGGCGCTGAAAGCGTGGCTGAGAACCAAGCACGGCATCGTCGTGCGCACGCTGCCGATCCACACCATGCCCAATCTGCGGCGCCGCTACGACCGTCATTCCATGCGCCTCTTCCTGTCGGAGCGACTGTCACCCTTCGACCAGTTGCGCGAGGTGGCGATGGAGGCCGGCCTTCTGGCCTTCGGTGACGAGATCGCCGCGGAGCTGGAGGGGCTGGCATTCTCGACCGGCGAGGCCAGGCGCCTCGGACGCTTTGAACTGGCGCGCTATGCGGCGCACGCGGTCATCATGCCCTACGGCGCCTTCCTGTCGGCGGCGCAGCGCGCCCGCTACGACATCGACATGCTGCGCTCGCGCTTCAACGTCTCCTACGAGCAGGCCGCCAATCGCCTGACCATGCTGCAGCGGCCAGGCGCTGCAGGCGTGCCCTTCTTCATGCTCGAGGTCGACAATGCCGGCCACCGTTTCCGCAAGGCGGGCGCGCAGGGCTTCCCCCAGGCGAAGTTCGGCGGCAGCTGTCCCAAGCTCAACATCCATGCCGCCTTCGCCCAGCCGGGCCAGGTTTTGGTCGACGCGGTCGAGATGCCCGACGGCACCGGCTTCCTCACCGTGTCGCGCACGCTCGACGGTCCGCAGGCCGGTTTCAACGAGCGGGTGAGGCGCACCGCGCTGCTCGTCGCCTGCGACATCGCCCACCGCGACGAGGTGGTCTACGGCCAGGTGGTGGCGGGCGGAACGTTCGGTCCGGTGGCGGTCGGAACCGCGTGCCGGCTCTGTGAAAGACAGGGCTGTCTCGCCCGTGCCGAGCCGCCGGTCACTCGCCCGCTCGGCCTCGACGAGATGGTCACGGGGCTCTCCGCCTTCGACTTTCAATAGGACATAGTGGCGTTTGCGACTGCGAAGATTACCCCTTGTGGCTCGTCCATTTCCTTTCTAGTCTGTTAAAAAAATGAGGGAATGGCTGAACGGGCGACAGGCTCGAAGGCTGGAAAAGGAGAGAAAATGAAGACCGACCTTATTCGTTTCCTGGCGTCCGCCGCGATGGTCACGCTGGCAATGGCTTCGGCCGCCAAGGCCGAAGGCGTGGTTCACGTCTATAATTGGTCCGACTATATCGACGAATCCGTGCTCGAAGACTTCACCAAGGAAACCGGCATCAAGGTCGTCTACGACGTCTTCGATTCCAACGAGATCCTGGAGACCAAGCTGTTGGCCGGCGGTTCGGGCTATGACGTCGTCGTGCCGACCGGTCCCTTCCTCGCCCGCCAGATCCAGGCCGGCGTGTTCCAGAAGCTCGACAAGTCCAAGCTGCCGAACCTCTCCAACATGTGGCCCGACATCATGGAGCGTCTGGCCAAGTACGACCCGGGCAACGAATATGCCGTCAACTACATGTGGGGCACGACCGGCATTGGCTACAATGTCGCCAAGGTGAAGGCGGCGCTCGGCGACGACTTCAAGGTCGACAGCTGGGATGCGATCTTCAAGCCGGAAAATGCCGAAAAGCTGAAGGCCTGCGGCATCAACATCCTCGACGCCTCCGACGAGACCTTCGCCATCTCGATGAACTACATCGGCAAGGATCCGGACAGCAAGGATACCGCCGATCTCGAAGCCGGCGGCGACGTCTACATGAAGATCCGCCCGTCGGTGAAGACCTTCAATTCCTCGTCCTACATCGACGATCTCGCCAATGGCGACATCTGCGTGACGATCGGCTGGTCGGGCGACATCCTGCAGGCCAAGGCCCGCGCCGAGGAAGCCAAGAACGGCGTCGAGATCAACTACGTGATCCCGAAGGAAGGCACCTATATGTGGTTCGACAACCTGGCCATCCCCGCGGATGCCAAGAATGTCGAGGAAGCGCATGCCTTCATCAACTACATGATGAAGCCCGAGGTCATCGCCAAGGCCTCGAACTACGTGCAGTACGCCAACGGCAACCTCGCCTCGCAGGCGATGCTCGACGAAGAAGTGTTCAAGAACCCCTCCGTCTATCCGGATGCCGAAACGGTCAAGAAGCTCTTCACCATCTCGCCCTACGGACCGAAGGAACAGCGCGTGTTGAACCGCGTCTGGACCCAGATCAAAACCGGCAACTGACCGGTTGAGTTGAAACGGGCGCCATTGGCGCCCGTTTCTTTGAGCTGTATTTCAATAGACATTTGGATCGGGCGATGGCGAAATCTCTGGGGCCGGTAAAACGCAAATTCTCTCCTTGGACCGATCCGGCATCGGTTCCCTTCATCCGGTTCGAAAACGTGACGAAGCGCTTCGGCGACTTCACCGCCGTCAAGGATCTCACCCTCGACATCTACGAGCGCGAATTCTTCTCGCTGCTCGGACCGTCGGGCTGCGGCAAGACCACGCTGATGCGCATGCTGGCCGGCTTCGAGGAGCCGACCGAAGGCCGCATCCTGCTCCAGGGCAAGGATATTTCCGGCGTTCCGCCCTATCGGCGGCCCACCAACATGATGTTCCAGTCCTATGCGCTCTTCCCCCACATGACGGTGGCGAAGAACATCGCCTTCGGCCTTGAACAGGACAACATGCCGAAGGGCGAGATCGAGGCGCGCGTCGCCGAGATGCTGAAGCTGGTCAAGCTGCAGGAATTCGCCAAGCGCAAGCCGAACCAGCTGTCCGGGGGCCAGCGCCAGCGCGTGGCGCTCGCCCGTTCGCTCGCCAAGCGGCCGAAGGTTCTTCTGCTCGACGAACCGCTCGGCGCGCTCGACCGCAAGCTGCGCGAGGAAACCCAGTTCGAGCTTATGGACATCCAGCAGACGCTCGGCACGACCTTCCTGATCGTCACCCATGACCAGGAAGAGGCGATGACCGTTTCCGACCGCATCGCGGTCATGGACAAGGGCGTCATCATGCAGGTGGCGACGCCGGCGGAGATCTATGAAGCGCCGAACAGCCGCTACGTTGCCGACTTCATCGGCGACATCAACATCGTCGAGGGCAAGCTGGAATCGGTCCGGAAGGTCGCCGAAGGCGATCTGGCGTCCGTGGTCTGCGACAGCGGCTTCAAGGTGGTCGTCGACCAGCCCTCGTGCAACGCCGATCCCGGTTCCTCGGTGGCCTTCGCCATCCGTCCGGAGAAGGTGCGGATTTCCGCCGACGCCCCGGTCGACAGCTCGGTCAATGCGCTGAGCGGGACGGTCTGGGACATCGGCTATCTCGGCGACTTCTCGGTCTTCATCGTCAAGCTCGCCGACGGCTCGACCTTCCGCGCCGCCCAGGCCAATACCCATCGCCTGGTCGATCGTCCGATCACCGTGGACGACAAGGTCTGGCTCACCTGGCCGGTCGATGCCGGCCTCGTTCTGACCCGCTGAGGAACGAGACGATGAGCGATACCACGCTAGCCGCAACACCGACATCGTCCCCGGCCCGCTGGCTGGTGGTGCTCATACCCTATCTGTGGATGGTGCTGTTCTTCATGGCGCCGTTCTTCATCATCGTGAAGATCTCGCTGTCGGACACGGCCATCGCCATGCCGCCCTATACGCCGGTCTTCGGCGGGCTGTCTGCGATCGGCGATTTCTTCTCGCAGCTCGACTTCGAGAACTATGTCTTCCTCACCGAAGACTCGCTCTACATGAACGCCTACCTGTCGTCGCTCCGGATCGCGGTGATCTCGACCTTCCTGCTGCTGCTGATCGGCTATCCGATCGCGCTGGCCATGGCGCGCGCGCCGCTGACCGTGCGTCCCACGCTGCTGATGCTGGTGATCCTGCCGTTCTGGACCTCGTTCCTGATCCGCGTCTATGCCTGGATCGGCATCCTCAAGCCGGAGGGGCTCCTGACCCTGTTCCTGCAGACGGTGGGGCTCTACGGCCCGGATGAACAGGTGCAGATCTTCCGCACCGACACCGCCGTCTTCATCGGCATCGTCTATTCCTACCTGCCCTTCATGGTGCTGCCGCTCTATTCGGCGCTGGAAAAGCTCGATGGTACGCTGCTCGAAGCGGCGAGCGATCTCGGCTGCCCGCCGTGGAAGGCGTTCTGGCGCATCACCTTCCCGCTGTCGATCCCCGGCGTGATCGCCGGCGCGATGATCTGCTTCATTCCGATCACCGGTGAATTCGTTATCCCTGACCTGCTCGGCGGCGCCGAGACGCTGATGATCGGCAAGACGCTGTGGACCGAGTTCTTCGGCAACCGCGACTGGCCGCTCGCCTCGGCGGTTGCCGTGCTGCTGCTGCTGCTCCTGGTCGTGCCGATCGCGATCTTCCAGAACCAGCAAGAAAAAGTCTGAGGGAGAGCGCCGATGAAACCCGGAAAATTCGACGCGACCGTGCTGACCCTCGGCTTCGCCTTCCTCTACATCCCGATCATCATCCTGGTGATCTACTCCTTCAACGATTCAAAGCTGGTCACCGTCTGGGGCGGCTTCTCGCTGAAATGGTACGGCCAGATGTGGTCGAACGAAGGCCTGATGAGCGCCGCCTGGGTGACCGCCCGCGTCGGCCTGCTCAGCGCCACCTTTGGCACCGTGCTCGGCACGCTCGCAGCCCTCGCGCTGGTGCGCTATGGTCGCTTTCCCGGCCGCCTGCTGTTCTCCGGCATGGTCTATGCACCGCTCGTCATGCCCGAGGTCATCACCGGCCTGTCGCTGCTGCTGCTCTTCGTGGCGCTGGGCATCGACCGCAGCCTGATGACCGTCACCATCGCCCACACCACGTTTACCATGTGCTACGTGGCGATCGTCGTGCAGTCGCGGCTGTTGACCTTCGACACCAGCCTCGAGGAGGCGGCCCTCGATCTGGGCTGCCCGCCGGTCAAGACTTTCTTCAAGATCACCCTGCCGCTGATCCTGCCCGCCGTCGTCTCCGGCTGGATGCTGGCCTTCACCTTGTCGCTCGACGACCTGGTGATCGCCTCCTTCACCACCGGGCCCGGCGCAACGACCCTGCCGATCAAGATCTACAGCCAGGTGCGGCTCGGGGTTACGCCGGAAATCAACGCGGTCTGCTCGATCCTGATCGGTCTCGTCACCCTCGGGGTCATCTTCGCGTCGATCACCACCAAGCGGCGCGAGTTGCAGCGCCAGCGTGACGAGCACGTGGCGGCCCAGGCTCCGTAACGGGGTCTTCCACGATCAGCCGTCGTGCGGCGGCAACAGGATATACGTGACGAGCCAGACCGGCAGCACGATGATCGCGCCGAGCAGGATGCGGGGGCTTGCCCAGGCGCCGGCAGCCTGAAGCCCGGTCCAGATCTGCTCCGGCGTCAGGCCAAGGAACAGCAGGATATTGTCGACGGTGATGCCGAGCAGGCTGAGCAGGCTGCCGGCGAGCAGCGAGGCGAGGACGATCTTGATGAGACCTGTCAGAAATCGATGCACCGTACGCCCCCCAGCTTGGGCCGGACGATCGATTGATCCTCCTCCCCACGGTTGATTCGCGCTTATTTTAGGGGATTTGCGGACGGGAGATAGATGGGCGAAAGCACCGGATCGGGCCAGGCCCCGCCGATGAAGAAACGCAGCCGCGGAAAGGCCGCTTCATTGGCCGGATCGGTGGCGGAGAGTTCTCCCGAAAGCGCCAGCGCATTGTCGGCATAGGGCACGATGCCGGTGACCGTCAGCGTCTCGTCGGGGCCGGTCAGGCGGGCTTCGAGCACCTCGGCCGTGCCGTCGGCGAAGCGGGCGCTGTAGTCGAGCCGGTCGTAGGGCATGGAGCCTTCGCCGCCGGCGCTGAGCTGGAAATAGGCGCTGGTCGCCGCCAGCTTGCGGATCGCCGGGGCGTTGATGCCGGTCAGCACGCCGCCCGGCGAGCTGAACTTGAAGGTGCCCGACATGTCGGAAAGTCCGGTTTCCCAGGCGGGTTGGGCGGTATTCAAGATGAGGTCGACGGACCCCTTGCCGCGCGCCACCGGCCCGGTGATCTGCAGGTGATCGGCGACCGCGGCAAAGTCCGCGTCGCGGATCGAAAGCGTCAGGTCCCCGCCGCGGGCAAAGCCGCTGCCGGCGCCGATGAAGCTCGCCGTCAGGTCGCCGCCCTCGAAGGCCGCGTCGGCGATGTCGAACTGCGCGGCCTTGCCGGTCGCCATGATGCTGGCGGCGACGTCCCCCAGTTCGAACGGCGGCAGGTCGGCGCGCGCCGCCGACAGCGTGAGGTCGAAATCCAGCCATTGCAGCAGCCGGGGCGGACGCTCCGCCGCCGGGTCCTCCTCGCCCCCCGAGGGAAGGTCGAGCGAGAAGGCGGAGAGCAGCCGGGTGATGTTCAGTCGGTCGAAGGCCAGCGTGCCGCTGACGCGCGGCTTTCCGTCGGCCGGGCGCGACAGCGACAGGATGCCGGTGCCGTGGGTGTCGTTGACGTCGAATTCCAGGTCGTCGAGCCGCAGCTCCTCGCCCACCCGTTCGAGTTCGGCGGTGAGTTGCGCCTGCCTGAGATTGTCGAGGCCGGCCAGGCGCACGCCGCTCCACGCCTTGAGCGCGGCGATGTCCTTGGCGCCGAAGGCGAGCGCGCCGGAGCGCAGAAGCCCGTCGGTGAGGTTGGCGACGCCGTCGAAGCGGGCGGTGAACGCGGCGGCATCGAGATTGGCGCTGACGGTCGCGTCCTTGCCACCGAACAGCAGCAGCGGCTGCGGCGAGGAGAAGTCCAGCTTGATGGCGAGCCCGCCGGCATCGACGAGCGCGGTGGCCTTCAGCGCCTGCGAGAGTTTTGGCCAGGCGATCTCGGCCGCAATGCCGCTGGCGACGAGCGTGCGGCCGGAAGCCTGGTCAGCGAGTTCGAGCGAACCGTCCTCGATCGTGACCGCACCGACGGCCGCGTCGAATTCGGGCCCGAGCGCCTGCGCGCCGCCGTCGCGCGGGGCGACCTTGCGGACCGCGGCACTCAGCAGCCCCTCGCTTGCCCAGTCGAGCCGGCCGTTCCGGTCCCGGTCGACATGGAAACGGGGGCTCAGCAGGTGGAAGGTGTCGAACTGCGGCCGGCCGCGCATGGCCGAATAGAGGCCGAAAGTGGCCGACAGCTTCTCGATCCGCCCGAGCACTTTCGGCCCGTCGGCGCCGGGCTTGCTGATGGTCACGCCATTGAGCGTCACGCGGGGCTTTGGCCAGAAGGCGATCTCGGGCGCGCCGGCCATCGTCACGTCATGGCCGGTCCATTCGGCGACCGCGTGTTCCATGGCGGAGCGGACGAGGGTCGAGGAGATCAGATAGGGCGCGGCGGCGCGCGAGATGACGAAGACCGCCGAGAACACGGCAAGCGCGACGAGTGCCCCGTGCAGGATGCGCCGCGCGGCCGGTTGCCGCTGGCACTGCTCGCCTAGTCTGCGCTTGTCGGGCATGAACGACCCCGGGCTCGATCGGCCGGGCGGCTGCCCGGTTTCCTTGTTCCAGCCGGATATAGGAATTGGCGGCGCCATGCAAATCCGGCACCCCTTCCGGCACTTTATATTGCGTCGCAAACTGCTATACAGACGTGACTTTCGAGGAGGAACGAATGCAACAGGAAATGCCGCTCTGGACCCCGTCCGACACTAAGATCAAGCAATCGCCGATGTACGAGTTCATGCAATGGTGCGGTGCGCGCGCCGGTCGTGAATTTGCCGACACCGACGCCTTTCATCAGTGGTCGATCGACGACCGCGCCGCCTTCTGGTCGGCGGTCTGGGACTATTGCGGCGTCAGGGGCGAGAAGGGCGAACGGCTGCTGGAGAACGGCGACGTCATGCTGGAGGCGCGGTTCTTTCCCGATGCCCGGCTGAACTTCGCCGAAAACCTGTTGAGTCTGAGCGGCGACGACGACGCGATGATCTTCCGCGGCGAGGACAAGGCCGAGGACCGCTGGTCGTGGGACCGCCTCCACCATGCCGTTTCGCGCCTGCAGCAGGCCTTCCGCGCCATGGGCATCGGCAAGGGCGACCGCGTCGCCGCCATGGTGCCGAACATGCCGGAGACCGTGGCGCTGATGCTGGCCGCCGCTTCGATCGGCGCCATCTGGTCGTCCTGCTCGCCCGATTTCGGCGAACAGGGTGTGCTCGACCGCTTCGGCCAGATCGAGCCGAAGCTCTTCCTCGCCGTGGACGGCTACTGGTACAACGGCAAGCGCCAGGACGTCGCCGAGAAGGTGAAGGCGGTGTCGGAAAAGCTCGGCGTGCCGCTCGTCGTGATCGCCTATGCGGGCGATGCCCCGGCTATCGCTGACGCCGTGCCGGGAGCAAAGACGCTCGCCGATTTCGTCGCACCCTACGAGGCAGGCGAGATCGCCTTCGAGCCGCTGCCGTTTTCCCATCCGCTCTACATTCTGTTCTCGTCCGGCACGACCGGCGTGCCGAAGTGCATCGTCCACTCGGCCGGCGGTACGCTTTTGCAGCACCTGAAGGAACATCGCTTCCATTGCGGGCTGGAGAAGGGCGAGCGGTTCTTCTATTTCACCACCTGCGGCTGGATGATGTGGAACTGGCTGGTCTCAGGCCTGGCTTCCGGCGCGACGCTCTGCCTCTATGACGGCTCGCCATTCCATCCCGACGGCAATGTGCTGTTCGACTATGCGGCGGAGGAGCAGTTCGCCTTCTTCGGCACCTCGGCCAAATATATCGACGCCGTGCGCAAGGGCGGCTTCACGCCGAAGACCACCCATGACCTCTCCTCGCTCAGGATGATGACTTCGACCGGCTCGCCGCTGTCGCCGGAGGGTTTCTCCTTCGTCTACGAGGGCATCAAGGGCGACATCCACCTCGCCTCGATCTCGGGCGGCACCGACATCGTCTCGTGCTTCGTGCTCGGCAATCCGCTGAAGCCCGTCTGGCGCGGCGAGATCCAGGGGCCGGGCCTCGGGCTTGCGATCGACGTGTGGGACGACGAGGGCCGGCCGGTGCGCGGCGAAAAGGGCGAACTGGTCTGCACCAAGGCCTTCCCCTCCATGCCGATCATGTTCTGGAACGATCCGGACGGCGCCAAGTACCGCGCCGCCTATTTCGAGCGTTTCGACAATGTCTGGTGCCATGGCGACTTTGCCGAATGGACCGCCCATGACGGCATCGTCATCCACGGACGCTCCGACGCCACGCTCAACCCCGGCGGCGTGCGCATCGGCACGGCCGAGATCTACAACCAGGTCGAACAGATGGAAGAAGTGCTCGAGGCGCTGTGCATCGGCCAGGACTGGGACGACGACGTGCGCGTCGTGCTGTTCGTCCGGCTCGCCGCCGAGCGCGCCCTCGACGACGATCTGGTCAAGGCGATCAAGACCCGCATCCGCACCGGCGCCTCGCCGCGCCACGTTCCGGCCAAGGTGATCCAGGTCGCCGACATTCCGCGCACCAAGTCCGGCAAGATCGTCGAACTGGCGGTGCGCGACGTGGTGCATGGCCGCCAGGTCAAGAACAAGGAGGCGCTCGCCAATCCCGAAGCGCTTGATCTGTTTGCCGGGCTCGACGAGCTGAAAGCCTGAGAAGCAAGGGTTTTTGCTGCCGAAGGCGAAGGCGTCGGCTCAAAAATGCGCCAGTTGGGGTGATATCCGTCACCGACGGTAACGACTTGTTAAGGCGCATTTGGCATACCTTGACCAACTTGGAGGCCCACCATGAACGTGCGGCTTGGAACCTTTGGTTCACGATACATGATGTTGATCGACGCCTAGCTCCAGTTGAGTTGAACAGCATGAAATTTCAGGGCGGCGAAAGCCGCCCTTTTTTCATGCCTTTAAAGGGGAGCCGGCGGATCAGCGCGGACGGTCGAGCGAGCGCGACACCAGGATCACCGGGATCAGCCCCGCCAGAATGATGATGATGGCGGCCACGGATGCATCCTGAACCTTGGAGCGTGAGGCATCCTCGTAGACCAGCGTCGCCAGCGTATTGAAGTTGAACGGGCGAAGCAGGATCGTCGCCGACAGTTCCTTCAGCGTCTCGATGAACACCAGCAGGGCCGCGGTCAGAACAGCTGGCCGCATGTTCGGCAGGAGCACCTGGGACAGCGTCTGCAGCCCGTTGCGGCCGAGCGTGCGCGCCGCCATGTCGAGATGCGGCGACAGCTTCTGGAACCCTGCGTCGATCGTGCCTTCGGCCATGGTCAGGAAGCGCACGGTCGCGGCATAGACGATGGCGAAACCGGTGCCGGACAGCAGCAGGCCGGAGGAGACGCCGAGGCTCTGGCGCAGCATGCCGTCGAGGAAATTGTCGAAGCCGGCGAGCGGGATCAGCACGCCGATGCCAAGCACGGTGCCGGGAATGCCATAGCCGAGCGAGGCAAGCCGGCTGGCGCCGGCCGTCAGCCGCGACCGGTCGGTGCGGGCGGCATAGGCCAGCACGAAGGCGAGGATCACGGTCAGCAGGGCGGCGGAGGACGAGACGGCGACCGAATGACCGAGCGCCTTCATCAGGCGCGGCTCGGCGAAATCGTCGAGGCGGCGCGCGGCGAAGCCCGCCAGCACGGCCACGGGCACCACGAAGCCGACGATGACGGGCAGGGCGCAGAGCAATGCCGCACCCCAGCCGCGCCAGCCCGACAGCTTGAGGCGCACGGCATCGATCGTGACGGCCGTCGTCTTCTGGCTGGCGAAGCGCTGGCGGCGGCGCGCCCGGCGCTCGACCCACAGGAGAAGCACGACGAAGACGAGCAGGACCGAGGCGATCTGGGCGGCGCCCGCGAGGCTGCCGCGATTGAGCCAGGTGTCGTAGATCGAGAAGGTCAGCGTGTTGACGCCGAGATATTCGACGGCGCCGATGTCGTTCAGAGTCTCCATCATCACCAGCGTCAGCCCGACCATGATGGCGGGCCGCGCCATCGGGATCTGCACGCGGGAAAAGACCCGGAACGGCCCGGCGCCGAGCGTGCGGGCGACATCGGCCGCCGCGCGACCCTGCATGAGAAACATCGAGCGGCAGGCCAGATAGACATAGGGGTAGAGGACCGCCGACATGACCAGCACCGCGCCGCCGAGTGAACGGACGTCGGGAAAGCTGTAGTCGCGCGCCGAGGAAAAGCCGAACAGGCTGCGATAGAGGCTTTGCACCGGTCCGGTGAAATCGAGGAATTCGCCGAAGGCATAGGCGGCCAGATAGGACGGAATGGCGAGCGGCAACACCAGCGCCACCGAGAGCAGGCGACGGAAGGGGAAATCGCAGGATGCCACCAGCCAAGCGCTGACGATGCCGATGCAGGCGGTGAGCGCGCCGGTGAAGCCAAGCAGCAGCAGCGTGCGGCTGGCGGCGCGGGGCACGACGTTGAACAGCATGTGCTGCCAGTTCTCGCCATCGCCCGACAGGCCGATCAGGAAGATCGCGACGATCGGCATGGCGACGAGCGCGGACACGACAAGCGCGGCGAGCGTTGCACCGGAGAGCCTGCGCCGCACCGGGCCGTAAACCGTTCTGTGCGCAACGCGCGCTTCCGCTGCCAAGGCTTCGTCTCCGTATTGTCTGCGCCGTCCGGTCGCCGAGGCACCGGCTCCGATCCCGCCGGTCTAGCCGAAACCGGCGCAGAAGGGAACGGGTTTGGGCGGCCGCAGCCGTGGGCCGCGACGGCATTGCCTCTTCGACCTCGTCCCGGCCCGCAACCGAATCATGGGCTTGGAGGAAGACTGTCCTGTTTGCCTTAGTTGCCGCCCGAGGGCATGTGTTGCGCCATCAGTCGGCCAGCACGCGCTGCGAGGGGAAGGTGATTTCGACCAGCGTGCCTTCGTTCGGTGCCGAGGAGATGGCGAAGGTGGCGCGGTTGGCGTCGACCATGGCCTTGGTCAGCGGCAGGCCGAGGCCAGTGCCGTCGCCGCGGCTGCGCGTGCCGGCATGCACCTGGCGGAACGGCTTCATCGCCTGCTCCAGCTCGGTGCGCGTCATGCCGACGCCGGTATCGCGGATGCGCAGCGCCACGCTGCCATTGGCTTCGTAGGCGGTCGAGACGATGATCTGGCCGCCCGACGGCGTGAAGCGGATGGCGTTCGCCAGGATGTTCAAGACGATCTGCTTGATCGAGCGCATGTCGGCGACGACGTTCGGCACGGCCTGCGACAGCGCGGTGCGGATGATGACGCGCTGGCCGTTGGCCTGCGGCTGGACGATCGACACCGCCGCCTGCACCGTCTCGTTCAATCCGACGGCGGTGAAGTCGAGATCCATCTCGCCCGCCTCGATTTTGGAAATGTCGAGCAGGTCGTTGACGATGTCGAGCACGTGGCGGCCGGAGCGCACGATGTCGTTGGCATATTCGGCATAGCGCGGATGGCCGACCGGGCCGAAATGTTCGTTGGCCATCATGTCGGCAAAGCCGATGATGGCGTTGAGCGGCGTGCGGATCTCGTGGCTGACGCGGGCGAGGAAGTCGCTCTTGTGGGCATTGGCGGTCTCGGCGGCGCGCTTGGCGTTGCGCAGCTCCTCCTCGGTCCGCTTCCACTGGGTGATGTCGCGGATCACGGCGCAATAGCCGTTGGACGAGGTGAGCTTGCCGATCGTCATGAACAGCGGCAGGAAGCCGCCCGAGGCCTCGCGGCCGATCACTTCGCGGCCGTCGTTGAGCACGCTCGCCACGCCATGGCCGGACAGGCCGCCGAGATAGTCGAGGATCGACTTCTGACTCTCATGGGCGAACAGCATGACGAAGGGTTTGCCGCGGGTTTCGGCCTCGTCGAAGTTGAACAGCGCGCTCGCCGCCCGGTTCATCGAGCGGATGTCGCCGTCGGCGCCGAGGATGACGACGCCGTCGGTCGCGGTTTCGAGGATGGCGCGCAACTCGTCGACCTCGACCTGCAGCCGGGCGAGCTGCTCGGCGCCTGCCTGGCCTTGCGGTTCGGCGGCCGGCTGCGCGGCGACGGCATGGAGCGTAACCGGCTTTTCCGGTGCGGCCTGGGCGGCAACGCCGGCCGGGATCAGCGCCAGCATCAGCGCGGTCGCCCGCTCGAAGCGGATGGACTGCAGCCGCGCGGTGACAGGCACGAGCTGGTCGTCGGCGCGCACGATGACGACGCGGCCGGGCTCTTCGCTCGCCCCTTCGAGATCCTGGCGCTGGATCAGCACGTCGAGCCCGCCGGCGGTATCGAGGTCTTCCACCGAGGCATAGCCGGTGAGTGCCAGGAATTCCGGATTGGCGTGGATCAGCCGGTCGCCGACATGGACGAGAAGCGCGACCGGCATCAGGTCGACGATTTCGGCGGTGAGCGCATTGTCGCGCTTCAGGCGCAGCGTGGCGAATTCGCCGATGGTGGCCTCGTGAGGCTCGGGGGCGTTTTCGGCGGTGGTCTCGGCGGCAAAGGGCTCGGAGCGAACGGTCTCGGGCGTGGCCGGCGCTTCGGCGGCTTCGCTCGTTTCAGTCTCGGCTTCAGCCCACTCGCCAGTCGCAGAGGCATCAGCTTCCTCAGCGGCGCGCTCGGCGGCCGCGGTCTCGTTGCGGCGGATCTCGTTCAGCGCCTCGGCGGCTTTTTCCCGCAGGCCCTGCGGGTCGAGCTTGCGGGCGATCTCCAAGAAGGCGGCCTGTTCGCCGGGGGTGAGCCCGTCCCGGCCGCGGGCGCGGCGCTCCTCAAGCTGCACCACCTTGTCGGAATGGCGCCGGCCGGGGGTCTCGACGATCTGCAAAGCCGGCGGTTCGGCGACGGGGCCGCGGGGCGGCTCGGCCGGTGATTCGAAGAATTCCGGCTCGCCGATGCGCGGCAGATCGTGCTCGGCTTCGGCAGCGGGGGTTTCGTGCTCGGCAGCCGTATGGGCGTTTGTCGTATCCTGGTCGGAGACGGCTTCGCCTTCCGACGTGTCGGACGGCAGTTCGGCGACGCTGTCTTCGTCGGGCGCGGCTTCGATCGCCGGGAAGCCGGCGTCGTCGGCTCTGTCCGTCTCGTCGTCGAGCAGCGAAAAGCTGGGCACGCTCTCGGCCGCGGCTTCGCTGATCTCGGGCAGTTCCGGCTCGCTCGGTGCTGCCTGTTCCACGAAGGTCATGCCGGTGCGGTTCGGGTCTTCGACCGCATCGGCCATGCGCACGATGCCGAAGCCGCGGAAGCCGTCGAAGTCGCGGCTGCGGGTATAGGTCGGAAGGGCGGCGAGATCGACCGGGACCATCAGGCTCGTGCCTTCGACCGGCCAGTGGATGGTCTTGCCCGACCAGGTGTCGCGCTTTTTCAGGAGCTCGGCGATCTTGCCCTCGGGATCGAGGTTGAACAGCGCGGCGAGGTCGGTGAACGCGACGCCGTTGATGTCGGCGGCATGCGGGCCGACGGCCTCGGCGAATTCGTGCGAGACGTCGCAGAACCGGCCGTCGGCGTCGATCTTCCAGACGAAGCGCGTGGCGCGGCGTTCCGGCGAAAAGACGAAGGCGCCAGCCGGGGCTTCGCTCGAGGGCGCGGCCGGGACCGCGGCGACCTCGGCGGTTTTGGCCTCGGCGACGGGGGCATCTTCGGTAACGGGGGCGTCGTCGGCAGCGGTGGCCGCTTCGGCGGCGGCGCCAGGCGCGCGCATCGTTTCGTCGGCGTCAGACGGCAGCGGCGCATCGGGCTCCGCGACGTCGTCGACGGGTGTGTCTGTCTGCGTATCGTCGGCGAGCGTGTCGATCTCCGCGTCGTCTGTCGACAGGGTCTCGGCGGCAATCTCCGGCACGGCTTCGCCTGCCAGCGGCAACTTGGCCTGCGGGGCGGTCGGCTCGGCCATTTCGTCGGCATCCGGGAACAGCTCGGCGGCCTCGCCGTCGGCGAGCGGGCCGACCTCGTTTTCCAGGGTCTCCACCACCTCGGCCGCGGCTTCGGCCAGCACGGCGTCGCCGGAGGATACGGTCGCGTCCGAAACGGCCTCGTCGCCCGTCTCGCCGGTCTCGGCGGTGTCGGTCTCGTCCAGTGCCTCGACCTCGTCAGCCTCGAATTCCTCGATCTCGCCGAGCGCATCGACGACCTCGGCAAAGCCGGCCTCGGCCGCGACCACGCCGGCGGTTACGATCGCCGCGGCCTCGGGCGAAACGGCCGGTTCGGCTACAAGTGCCTCGGCGACGGGCAGGGGGGCGATCGGGGCGGCCGGCTCTTCCGCGCCGAAGCTGTCGGTCGGGTCCATGTGGCCGAGAATGGTCTCGACCGCGAACAGAAGGTGCAGCGCCGGATCGTCGCTGAGCTTGCCGATAGCGGCGGGCAGGTGGCCGCGTCCGGTCGGGATCGGCCGCTTGACCAGATGGTCGGCATCCGCGCCGGCCAGGGTGACGAGCGCGCGGGCGGTCTGCGGGGTGATGCCGAGGCCGGCGAATTTCGCCGAGGCGACGACCACCTGGCCCTCGCCGTCGAGCACGGCCATATGGGTGTCGGGGTCGTCGAAGCCGGTCAGCATGTCGGCTGCGCGCTCGTTGAGACTGCCGGTCTTGCCGATCGCCGGCACGGCGAGCAGCACGACCGGCTCGCCGGAACGGATCTCGACCATTTCCGCCGAGGCGGTCACGGGAACGCGCTGGAAGCCGGAGGCGATGCGCAGGAGCAGCGAGCGACTGTCGCCGACCTTGCCGAGCTGGCGGGCCACGCCCTCGATCTGGCGGAAGGTGACGTCGCTACGGTTCGGGCCTTCCTCGAGGAAATCGTAGATCGAGGCATTGCCGAAGAAGCGCGCGCCGGCGCCGTTGGCCCACAAGACCCGGTCGAGCGCGGGCGAGAACACGACGAGCGCCTCGCCCCGGGCAAAGCGCGGGCGGATGCTGTCGTGAACGGCGACATCGATGAACGGGTATGGAGCGGGCATCGTCGGACCTGTCTTAGCAATTGCCGTCAACCGCGGCAAATTAACAGATTTTTAATACCTAGCCACGGCTTTCGGGTCCAGCAAGACGCGCCTGTTTCGCCCAACAGGGTTAATCCGGCCAACCCGGATAAATTGCATGTTGCACTGCACAAATATATTGCAATGCACAATGACCGGTGCTATATACGATTCATCAGAACACAACCGGGCCCGCCGATAGCTGACCCGCTCAAACGAGGATCACTCACATGGCTGCCAATACCACCAAGGACGCATTCTCCTTCTCCGCCACCGCATTCGACCCGGCAAAGGTCACCGAAACCTTCCGCGATTTCGCCGAAAAGGGCGCAGCCCAGTCGAAGGACGCCTATGCCAAGATGAAGACCGCGACCGAAGAAGCCACCAAGACCGTCGAAACGACGCTGCAGACCGCCCAGGCCGGCACCGTCGAGCTCGGCCTCAAGGCCATCGACGCGCTGCGCACCAATGCCGAAATGTCGCTCTCGCACATGGAAGCCCTGCTCGGCGTCAAGTCGATCGCCGAACTGGTCGAACTGCAGACCTCCTTCATCCGCAAGCAGGCCGAAGTCACCGTCGAGCAGGCCAAGGCCATGCAGGAAGCCGCCAAGAAGGTTGCCGAGACCGTGGTGAAGCCGGGCAAGGAAGCCGCTGAAAAGGTCATGTCGACCTTCAAGGCCGCCTGATCAAAGACGTCTGTCCTCCCAATGACTTGAGGCCGGGGCACTTGTCCCGGCCTTTTTTCGTTTGGTGCAAAAAAGGCTTGAAAAAGACGCCAACTGTCCGTATGTGACCCCTCAAGGCGTCTTGGACGCCTGATGTGCGGTTGTAGCTCAGTTGGTTAGAGCGCAGGTTTGTGGCACCTGAGGTCGGAGGTTCGAGACCCCCCAACCGTACCATTTTTCTCCTTCCTTTTTAGATCTATGCGTGCCGGGTTCGGTCCATCGTTGTGGGCGGATATAGCTCGCCGCGAATTTTCGGAATTTTGACACGAGCGATCGGAAATCTCATTTTTCCGGAACACAAGTCAAAAACATCCCTAAGAGCTCTGTAAGAATGTTCAAAGGCTCATTCTTGATCGGCCCTGCGCTGAAGAGAAAAGATGGCCTTGTAGATATGTGGAATGGAACTGTGGCGTACCCAGCGCCGCGGCTTCACACACTTAGGAGCTCCCAATGGGAAAGCGATGAGCTGGTCAACAATCTCTCCATGAAAGTCATCCAAAGAAGCGCACGGGGGCGAGGCTGTGCTCGCCGAGTTTCAGCCGGATCAATTCAGGTCGAATCTCTGCCCATCGCCTGGAAACGACGCCTAAGTAGGCATTGTCGACAAATAGAGCGCCAGAGTGTTCGCTCTCATCAATCCCGAATCGCTTTCGCCAAACCACATGGGCAACGGCCATCACGTTCGTGACCTGCGACGCCCAGTAGCCGCATGGAAAGGTGATGCCGGCTTTCGCACAGATCGTTCTCATAACGCCGATGGCTATGATCAGTCGCCTTTGGCTTTGTGGGTGATCAGTTTGAAAAGTGCTTTCCACAGGCAGGCTTTCGGCATCCCATACCTTGAAAATACAGAATACGATCATGGCAACCATGTGAATTTTTGTCCAAAATGGCAGCTCATGAACTATGTCGGGATAGTTTCCAGGCGTGAGAAAGGTTCTGAGCAATACCCCAACGCCGAAGGCATCTGCGTCAACCTCTAGCACGTGGCTAGTAACTAGCTCGTCAGTGAACGGCGCATATGTGTTTTGACGGTCGATGATGAACGAAGCGTTGTGCGGGGCTGCTTCCAACAGCAGATGACCGTTAATGATGTGCGCGAGTTCATGAGCGACCAGGAAAGTAGTGATGCCGGAATTTAGCGCTCCTTTGATCTGACCTTCAGCATCCAGTTCCCAAAAAACTGACAGCTCCGGTGCCTCACTCACGTAATCTACGGACATGGGCAAACTGACCAACGCTCCTGAAAAAAGAACCACGCAGTAAACACCGCCCTCCAAACGGGCGGCCAACGCCTGAATTTCGGGGGATTTCACCACGCAAATGTAGATTTTTTCATCAACGCGTAAGTTCTCTCTCACTGACCGGGTAAGCAGGATAGCTTGCTGGTACTGGCTCTCGACGGCACGATCGAAGTCTACCAACTCGTGGCTTGGGATAGTGAAAATGGGTGCGCTATAGCCAACCTGACTGAGCAACGATCGGAGCGCCTGTTCGTGTTCGTCGGGCAAGTTGCTTAGCCTCATCGCATGCCTCCATCCCGCTCGGCGCTAACGATGGCCTGTACTTCCAAATCAGAACAGAGGTTTGTACTCACAGCACCCTCGGGGTCACTTGCAATGTGTAGCGCGCAAAAGGCTGTATGATCACGTTCCGAACGACCTCGAATGACAGAGCAAAAGCCAATAGAGCCCAGTCATTCGCTGCCCATTCCTTCACCTCCGGCCATGCTGCACTTCTCCAATCCATCTTAATGACAGCGAAGTACGCCAAGAACAGAACCACAGCGTAGGCCGCCTCCTAAGTGCGCGCTGCTGCAATTATTTCCCACCATTAGCGGAAAAGTCCCTTCAGGTAGTTCATTTGTCGCCAGCCCCTCTCGTTTAAGTTGAGGCCGATTCCCGCAATCAGTCAACTGGTTCCGCACGTTAGTACGAATAACCCCAATCCCCCCGCCTTGACCCCGCCCGCCTCCATCGATAGTCAGCCAGCACCCACTCCCGTTTCCCTCCACCGCCGCCTAAGCGGAATTGTTTGGCCAGTCGATGAAGCCCAAGGATGTTGCCGCCTATCTGTTCCTGGCTCTCGCCTGGGGCCTGTCCTTCCTGCTGCTGTTGAAGGTGGTGTCCGCCTTCGGCTGGGTCGGCGCCGTCACCTTTCGTTGCTTCGTCGCCGGCCTGACACTGTTCTTCATCGCCCGGGCCACGGGCCGGGGCCTGCATTTCCGCGCCGGCTGGTGGCCCTTTGCCGTGGTCGGCGCCACCACGGTCGCCGGCCAGCTGGTCGGGCTCTCCTATGCCACGCCGCTGATCGGCACGGCCATGGCGGCGATCCTGGTGGCGACGATCCCGATGTTTTCCATGCTGATCGGTCAGGCCTGGGGCTTGGAGCGCATCACGCCGCAGCGGCTGCTCGGGCTTCTGATCGGCTTCGTCGGCGTGGTGCTTTTGGTCGGCTTCCCGGCCGCGCCCGTCAATGCCGCCTTCGTGCTCGGCTGCGCCGGAACGCTGTTTGCCTGCCTCTGCGCCGCCTTCGGCAGCAATTATGCCAGCCACCGCCTCCAGGGCGTCGGCGCCTGGGAGGTGACGATCGGCGCCTTCCTGTTCGGCGGGCTGATGACCCTGCCGCTGCTTCTCGCCGTGCCGGTGCCGGGCGTGCCGCGGCTGATCGACTATGGCTATCTGCTGGTGCTCGCCGGCGTGATGAGCGCCATGACCTATGTGCTCTATTTCGGCCTGGTCGCCTCGATCGGCGCGACGCGGGCGATCAGCGTCGAATTCGCCGTCACCGCGGTTGCCGTGCTGGTCGGCGCGCTGTTTCTCGGCGAGCCGCTGTCGCTGGTGCAGGTGATCGGCGGCCTGATCATCATCGGCGGCTGCGCGATCGTGCTCGGCCTCGTGCCGAAGTTTCGTGCGGCGCGCGCCGGAGCCTGACGGGGGTCGCCGAAGCGCCTGCGCCGCTCTCCTAGGCCAGCAGGAAATAGAGGCCGGCGGCGGAAATTGCGCCGCCCAGCGCCCGCACCAGATTGCCGTTCCACACCCGGTTGAGCCCGAGGCCTACGGCTATGCCGAGGATATGGATGGCGCCGGTCGAGACGACGAAGCCGACGGTGAAGGCGGCGGGGTCGGTGGCTCGGAGCGTCAGCTGGCCGTGCGGATAGCCGTGGAAGATCGCGAAGAAGGCGACGATGATCAGGGCTGCCCATTCCGGCGCGACCCAGCGCGCCGCGATCACGCCGCCGAGCACGACGAGCGAGACGGCGATGGCGATGCGGATCGTCTCGTCCGGCATCAGGCCGAGCATGCCCGCCACCCCGCCGATGCACATGATCAGCGGAAAGGTCGCCGGCAGCGACCAGACGGCCCGGCCGCCCATCTGCGCGCCCCAGAGCCCGACGGCCAGCATGGCGAGGAAATGGTCGAAGCCGGCGAGCGGATGGCCAAAGCCGCTGCCGAACCCGCCCATCGGCCCGCCGAGCACATGGGCGGAAGCCGGCGAGGGCAGGGCGGCGGCCACAAGGAACGACAGGCCGGCCAGAAGCGCGGCCACCGCGCCGGAATGCGGCCGATGAGCCATTGAACGAGCGCGGCCGGTCGCTGACTTCGAAATAGGGGGCATGAAGGGTCTCCAGAAGATCGCGCGGGGCAAGAGTGCCATGGCCTCGCCTGCGACACAGATCCATCTACAATCAACCGCGATTCGGATATAGTCGAGGCCCTCAGGCAATCTGTACGCCCCGATCGGCTTTGGCCGGCGGAGGCCAGGTAACGGGACGATTGAAGGCGCGCCCGTGATGCGGCTGCCGCCGGTTCCGGCCGGCTGGCCAGATTGCCGAAAGCTTCGCCTTCCATGCCACGAGCGAGGGCGGCATCGTCACCGTCACGCCGGGCTTCGGGCTCGATGCGCCCCCCGATGTGACGGAGGGCCGCAGCATCGCGATCGTCCTGCGCGACCGCGACTACACCGCCGCCTTCCGTCTGGCAGACGCCGCGCCCGTCATACTCCGCGGCGGTGAGGGGGCCTGCGGCTATCGCCTGCAGGACCGGCCGGATGTGGCCTATTTCGGCGGGCTGGTGGTGCCGCAGGCGATCGTCCTCTCCTGCCACTGAAGTCGGATACAACCTATACGAAAGAGTGTTTGACGCGGGTTGCGGCCCGGGCCGATAGTCAACACACGGCCGCATCGAAGGCCGTTGGGCGTGGCCCTTCAGGCGGTCCACGCAGGGACAAGCTTGGGGGAAATCATGCCGAAACTGTCAGACGTGCCGAGCATTCCGAAATGGCCATCCTTGACGCCCGGCGACGCGCTGGGCGAGCCGGATCCCTATCCGGGGTCGATCAGCGACTTCGACGACGCCATCAGCAAATACGAGACCGAACTGGCGGATGCCCGCTCGCAGATCGAGCGCAATGCCGACGCCGAGGCGATGGAGCGCCGGCACATCCGCGAATACCAGCAATATATCGCCCGGCAGAACAGGATCATCGCCGAGTGCAAGAAGAAGGGCCACAAGGTGCCGCCGGAGACGCCCGGCAATATTGCCAATACCCAGGAGCTGATCGAGGAGGCGCAGCAAATCCTCTCCCGTCTGCCTGACCACAAGACGGCCTGGATCGAAGAGCGGGAAAGGCGCCAGGGTCTGCTGTCCGACCTTCGCAAGGAGCGGGCCAAGGGGCTTGCCAAGGACGGCACGGCGCGCAAGTGCGGCTCGCGCAAGACCGCCGACGGTTCGCCCTGCCAGAACGAGAAGCACTACCGCAAGGGCTCCGGCTGGGGACCCTGCACGATCCAGGGGCATTGAGGCCGGACGGCCTTTGCCTCACACGAAGATCTGCCGGTTCTCGTCGATCAATTCCTGCAGGAACTGCACCACGGTGCGTACGCGGACCAGTTCGCGCGCGCTCTCGTGATAGGTCGTCCAGTAGGCGCGGCGGATGGTGATCTCGGGCAGGATGCGCACCAGCTCGGCGTGCTGGCGGGCGATGTAGTCGTGCAGGATGCCGATGCCGGCGCCGGCGCGCACGGCCTCCGTCTGGCCGATCGCCGAGGAGATCTCAAAGGAGCTCTCCCAGCCGCGCATGATCTCGCCGGTATAGGAGAGCGAGGCGGAATAGACGAGATCCTCGACATGGCCGATCAGCGTGTGCTCGCGTAGGCCCTCGACATCCTCCGGCATTCCGGCTTCGGCCAGATAGTCCTTTGAGCCGTACAGCCCGAGCGTATAGTCGGTGAGCTTGGACGAGATGAGCCGTCCCTGTTCGGGCCGCTCTATGGTGATCGCGATGTCCGCCTCGCGCTGGGACAGCGAAAAGGCGCGCGGCACCGGCACGAGCTGGATTTTCAAGGCCGGATAGCGTCTGGTCAGCGTGCCGAGATGCGAGGCGAGGAAGGCAACACCGAAACCGTCCGGCGCACCGATCCGGACCGTGCCGGCGACCGCGCTGTCGACGCGGCCGATGTCGGATTGCGCGGCGAGCATTTCCGTTTCCATGCGCTCGGCGGCGCGGCTGAACACCTCGCCCTCGGGCGTCAGCTCGCAGCCATTGGTGCGGCGGATCAGGAGCCGGGTCTTGAGCGATTCCTCGAGCGCGGTGATGCGGCGCGACAGGGTGGCATGGTTGATGCCGAGCCGGCGGGAGGCCGAAAGGATCTGGCCGGAGCGGGCGACCGCGAGGAACATGCGTACGTCATCCCAGTTCATGGGGGATGTCCTGAGCTGGTCGATTGGTGCCGGGGTTACCCCCCTCTGCCCTGCCGGCGTTCGTCGCTGCAATCGATTCGCTGGATCGATTGCTCCGCTGCGCGGATCGCTCCTTACCCCCCTCAAGGGGGGGCAATGGCATGTGGATCTTGAGCGGCACGAAGCGGGCTCCCTCTTCTCCCCAGCGGGGAGAAGGTGGCCCGCAGGGCCGGATGAGGGGGGCGCGAAGCGCAGAAGTTGTGCCGGGCAGCCCCCTCATCGCCTCGCATACGCTCGGCACTTCTCCCCGAGGGGAGAAGAGGGAGCCCGGAGCCGCCACCGGTATTGCACATGCGATGAGCCTCCCGCTCAAGGGGGGAGATGTCACGAAGTGACAGAGGGGGGTACGCCGCGCGTTCGTCTGCCAGATCAATCGAGATCGCCTTTGATGGGGCTTCAATTTCTGCACAACGGATGCGTAGAACATCCTGTTGCGTTGCGCAAATCAAAGCGCATACTCACGGCCAGAAAAGACACACCTGAGGAGGCACATCCATGCGTGAAATCGGCCATTACATCGGCGGCAAGCACGTCGCCGGCACGAGCGGTCGCTCGAGCAACGTCTTCAACCCGGCAACCGGCGAGGTCCAGGCGACCGTGGCGCTGGCCAGCGTCGCCGAACTCGACGCCGCCGTGCAGAACGCCAAGGAAGCGCAGCCGGGCTGGGCCAACACCAATCCGCAGCGCCGCGCCCGCGTCTTCATGAAGTTCGTCCAGCTGCTGAACGACAACATGAACGAACTGGCCGAAATGCTCTCCAAGGAGCACGGCAAGACGATCGAGGACGCCAAGGGCGACATCATCCGCGGTCTCGAAGTCTGCGAATTCGTCATCGGCATTCCGCATCTCTCCAAGAGCGAGTTCACCGAAGGTGCCGGCCCCGGCATCGACATGTACTCGATCCGCCAGCCGGTCGGCATCGGCGCCGGCATCACCCCGTTCAACTTCCCGGGCATGATCCCGATGTGGATGTTTGCGCCGGCGATCGCCTGCGGCAACGCCTTCATCCTCAAGCCGTCGGAACGCGATCCGTCGCTGCCGATCCGCCTTGCCGAACTGATGATCGAAGCCGGTCTTCCGGCCGGCGTGCTGAACGTCGTCAACGGCGACAAGGGCGCGGTCGACGCGATCCTCAACCATCCCGACATCGGCGCCGTCTCCTTCGTCGGCTCGACCCCGATCGCCCGCTACGTCTATGCGACGGCGACCGCGAGCGGCAAGCGCGCCCAGTGCTTCGGCGGCGCCAAGAACCACATGATCATCATGCCGGACGCCGACCTCGACCAGGCCGCCAACGCCCTGATCGGCGCAGGCTACGGCTCGGCCGGCGAACGCTGCATGGCGATCTCGGTCGCCGTTCCGGTCGGCCAGGAAACCGCAGACCGCCTGATCGAGAAGCTCGCCCCGATGGTCGAGAAGCTGCGCATCGGCCCCTACAATGACGAAAAGGCCGATTTCGGCCCGGTCGTCACCAAGGAAGCCCAGACCCGCATCCTCGGCCTGATCGACCGTGGCGTCGAGGAAGGCGCCAAGCTCGTCGTCGACGGCCGCGGCTTCAAGCTGCAGGGCTATGAAAACGGCTACTTCGTCGGCGGCTGCCTGTTCGACGACGTCACCCCGGACATGGACATCTACAAGACCGAGATCTTCGGACCGGTTCTTTCCGTCGTTCGCGCCAAGAACTACGAGGAAGCCCTGTCGCTGCCGATGAAGCACGAATACGGCAACGGCGTCTCGATCTACACCCGCGACGGCGATGCCGCCCGCGACTTCACCAGCCGCATCAACATCGGCATGGTCGGAGTCAACGTTCCGATCCCGGTTCCGCTCGCCTACCACACCTTCGGCGGCTGGAAGGCCTCGTCCTTCGGCGACCTGAACCAGCACGGCACCGACTCGATCAAGTTCTGGACCCGCACCAAGACGGTCACCTCGCGTTGGCCGTCGGGCATCAAGGACGGCGCCGAGTTCTCCATCCCGACGATGAAGTGACGCCGGTCACAGGCCGGGCTTGATCGCTCCGGCGGTGTTACGGAATTTTCGTGAAAGCATTGAAAAAGGGCCCCGAAAGGGGCCCGTTTTTCGTTTGGTCAACTTGCGATGGGCACAGAGCCGTGGCACCTCTGTCGCGGTTGCGTGCGTCGGGGGATGCATGAGCAGATTCGCCGACGAAAGGGCCGGGGGCATGACAGAGACAAGACCTGCGTCGCAGGTGACGCGGGGAGAATTTCGTGGACAGGCTGGCGAGTATTTCGGCATCTGGATCGTCAACATCCTTCTGACGATCGTGACGCTCGGCATCTATTCCGCCTGGGCCAAGGTGCGCCGCAACCGCTATTTCTACGGCAACAGCTTCGTCGACGGCCATTCCTTCGATTATCATGCGCGCGGTTTGCAGATCCTGATCGGCCGCGCCATCGTCTTCGTCTTCTTCGTCGCCGTGCAAATCGTCAGCGTGTTCTATCCGCTGGCGGGTATCGTCGTGCCCTTCGTCGTGCTGCTGGCGCTTCCGTGGCTGCTGTCGCGGGGCTTACGCTTTGCCGCCCGGGTGACGAGCTACCGCAACATCCGCTTCGATTTCAAGGGAACGCCCTGGGGCGCCTTCGTCTCGGTGATCCTCGGCGGGATGGTGGCGTTCTTCAGCCTCGGTGTGCTCGCGCCGCTCGCCAGCCGCTGGCTCTACCGCTACGTCTTCAACAACCTGCGCTACGGCGACCGCTCTTTCGCCACCGACCCGCGGATCGGCAAGCTCTACCGTGCCTGGGTTCCGGCGATCATCGTCACGCTGATCGGCGCGGCGATCGCGGTCGGCCTCGGCTTCATGATCTCCGCCGCCAGTAGTGCCATGGCTGGCACGGTCGGCGAGGAAGAGTCCACCGGTCAAATCATGGCGACCGTTGTCATTGCGACCATTTACGGCACGTTGATCCCGTTCCTGATCGTCTATGCGGTCGCCGCGGTGCTCTACCGCGTCGGCGTGCGCAATGTGGTGATGAACGCGACCCTTCTCGACGGTCGTCACCGGCTGTTCAGCGACATGGGGCGGCGGCGCTATCTGTGGATCGTCGTCTCCAACCTTTTCGTCACCGTGCTGACGCTCGGCCTGATGCGCCCCTGGGCGGCCGTGCGCGAGCAGCGTTACATGCTGGAGCATTCCGGGATAATGATCGACGGTGACATCGGCGACGTGATGGCCTCGATCGAGGCCAGCGGCTCGGCGGTTACCGCCGAATATCTCGACATGGAAGGTTTCGACTTTGGCTTCTGAGTTCGAGACCATCGCGGCCGGCCACTGGCATCCGCCGCGCTCCAGCCGCACGGTTGCCGCGCGGCTTGTGTCGCACGGTAAGACGCTTTCCGTGCGGCTCGACGGCGTGGCCGGCGATCCGGTCTCGGTCAACGACGTGGATGCCGTCACTATTTCCGCGCGGGTCGGCCGTATCCCGCGGCGCATCCGTTTCGTCGACGGTTCGCTGTTCGAGACCGGGGACAATGACGCGGTCGACGCCTGGCTCAGCGCGCGCCGGCTGCACCGGGGCGGGCTGGTTCATGAACTGGAGCGGTTCCATCCCAGGCTGTTCGGCCTGGTGGTCGCCGTCTTCCTGCTGGCGGGTGCCACCTATCGCTATGCGCTGCCGGCGCTGGTCGAGTTGGCGGTGCTGGTGACGCCGCCGGCGGTGGCCGACATGATGGCGTCGGGCACGCTCGCCTCGCTCGATGAGGCGGTCTTCTCCGAGAGCGATCTGCCGCCGCCACGCCAGATCGAGATCGATGTCAAGTTCGAAGAGATCGCCGCGCTGTCCAACCGGGGCGCCGATGGCTACGCGCTGCATTTCCGAAAAGGCGGCCTGATCGGGCCGAACGCCTTTGCCCTGCCGGACGGGACCTTGGTGATCACCGACGAACTGGTGGAGCTCGCTGCGGGCGACACGGAAATGATCCTCGGCGTACTGGCCCATGAGATCGGCCATGTCGAGCGGGACCATTCGCTGCGGCAGTTCTATCGGGCGGCGGGAGCCGCAGCCCTGGTCATGCTGATCGCCGGCGACATCGGCAGCGCCGGCGAGGAAATCCTCACCGACGGCGCTGCACTCCTGACGCTGTCCTATTCCCGCTCCGCCGAGAGCGAGGCTGACCGGATTTCGGTCGATCTGATGGCGAAGGCCGGTCATGATCCGGCAGCCATCGGCCGCTTCTTCGAGATCATCGAGGAAAAGCTCGGCGACCGCGGCGACACGACGATCTTCTCCACCCATCCCGGCACGCCGGACCGCCGCCGGCAGATCGATCAATGGGCGGCGGAAGCGGCAACGAAAAAGGGCGGCCAGTAGCCGCCCTTCGATCTGTTCCGCAGCGAATGACTACTGCGTCGGGCCGTCGTTGAGGCCGACCTTGTCGACCAGTTCCGACGCCGTCTTGCGGTTGGCGGCGATGTCGGACAGCGGCAGGGTATCGGGCTTGATCGGTCCGAAGGATGCGACCACGTCCGACACCTTGGCGCCGGGCAGCACCGGATATTCGAACACCTGCTCGGCATAGATTTCCTGCGCCTTGCCCGAGGACAGGAATTCCATCAGCTTGACGGCATTGTCCTTGTTCGGCGCATATTTGGCGAGCGCCATGCCGGAAATGTTCACATGCGTGCCGCGGTCGGCGGCATTGGGGAAGAGGATCTTGGTGGCGGCCGCCCATTCCTTCTCCTCCGGATCCTTCTCGTTGGTCATCATCAGGCCGACATAATAGGTGTTGCCGAGCGCGATGTCGCATTCGCCGGACATGATGGCCTTGGCCTGGCTGCGGTCGTTGCCATCGGGCTTGCGCGCGAGATTCTGCTTCAGACCCGTCAGCCACTTCTCGGTATATTCGGCGCCGTGATGGGCGACCATCGAGGCGAAAAGCCCGATATTGTAGGAATGCTGGCCGTCGCGCATGCAGATCCGGCCCTTCCACTTGGGGTCGGCCAGTTCCTCATAGGTGATGGCCGTTTCCGGCACGCGCTCCTTGGAGGCATAGACGACGCGTCCGCGGGTCGTCAGGCCGAACCATTCGCCGGCCGCATCGCGATACTGTGCCGGGATGTCCTTGTTGATGACGTCATTGGTCAGCGGCTGGGTGACGCCGCCGTCCTTGGCCTCGACCAGGCGGCCGATGTCGACGGTGAGGATCACGTCGGCCGGCGAGTTCGCGCCTTCAGCGGCGATGCGCTCGACCAGGCCCTTGTCGAGGAAGAGCACGTTCGCCTCGATTCCGGTCTCCGCGGTGAAGGCGTCGATCAGCGGCTGGATCAGCTCCGGCTGGCGATAGGAATAGATGTTGACCTCGCCATCCGCCATCGCCATGCCGGCCGTTGCGGCGAAGGCGACGGAGCCGAGAAGCGCACTGCGGATAAATTTGACCGGAAGCATGGTATCTCCTTGCGAGAGTGACTACATTTGTTGAGCCTGATATTCATGATATTCCGGGCTGTCAATGCGACCGTTCGGGGCTCACAGACACGTGAAGCGTGAACTTGAGTATTTTGGAATTGTTCAAAACTGCGGAATCCGCTATACGGGGCGGAAGACGAGTCCATGGAGTGACGCATGCGGTTGACAAAACAGACGAATTACGCGGTTCGCATGCTGATGTACTGTGCGGCCAACAAGGATCACCTGAGCCGTATTCCGGAAATCGCCAAGGCTTACGGCGTCTCCGAGCTCTTCCTGTTCAAGATTCTCCAGCCTCTCAACAAGGCGGGTCTGGTGGAAACCGTGCGCGGCCGCAATGGCGGCGTGCGCCTCGGTCGGCCCGCCGACAAGATCACCCTGTTCGACGTGGTCAAGGTCACCGAGGACAGCTTCGCCATGGCGGAATGCTTCGAGGACGACGGCGATGTCGATTGCCCGCTGATCGACAGCTGCGGCCTGAACTCGGCGCTGCGCAAGGCGCTCAACGCCTTCTTCAACGTGCTGACCGAGTACACGATCGACGATCTGGTCAAGGCGCGCCCGCAGATCAATTTCCTGCTCGGCATCAACGAGTTCGGCCGTCAGAACGTCATTCCGGTGCCGCCGGTCTCCGTGCCGGCCGCCTGACGAAGACCCGCTTCCCATCGAACCCCGTCGCTTTGCCAAGCGGCGGGGTTTTTCGTTGCACGCCTCACCGCATCTCGCAGAAAAAGTCCGGCCGATCGCGTTCCCCCTCTTGAGGTGCGGCGAGGACCGAAATACGTTTACGTAAACGGAAGGCGTATGCCGTCTGTCCGCAGGCAGAGGGCGTGGACAGACGCCCGCTGGGTGGCTTTGGGAGGAGCGCCTGACATGTTCGACTATGTGATCGCCGGCGGTGGTTCGGCAGGTTCGGTGCTGGCGGCGCGGCTGAGCGAAGATCCGGCCGTCAAGGTCTGCCTGATCGAGGCGGGTGGCAACGGCCGCGACCTGCTGTTGCGGGTGCCGTCAGGGGCGGCCGCCATCGTGCCGGGACGGCTGCGTTCGGCCAACTGGTGCTTCGAGAGCGAGCCGCAGGCGGAACTCAACGGCCGGCGCGCCTACCAGCCGCGCGGCCGAGGTCTCGGCGGCTCGAGCCTGATCAACGCCATGCTCTACGTGCGCGGCCATGCCAGCGACTACGACGACTGGGCGGCGGCCGGCTGCACGGGCTGGTCTTATCGCGACATGCTGCCCCATTTCCTCAAATCCGAGGACAACGAGCGCGGCGCCTCCGCCCTGCATGGCACGGGCGGCCCCTTGCAGGTCTCCAATGCCGACTGGGTTCGGCCGATCAACACGGCCTTCATCGAGGCGGGCGTGGCGCGCGGCTTCCGCGCCAATGACGACTTCAACAGCGAGGACCAGGAGGGGCTCGGCCTCTACCAGGCGACGCAGTTCTGGAAGGGGCCGAAGAAGGGCGAGCGCTGCTCGGCCGCCGCCGCCTATCTGCACGATCATCTCGACCGGCCGAACCTCACCGTCGTCACCGGCGCGCGGGCAAGCCGCATTCTCACGAGCAAGGGCCGGGCGACCGGCGTCGCCTATCGCATCGGGCGGCGCGAAGAGACGGCGCTCGCCGCCCGCGAAGTGCTCGTCTCAAGCGGCGCGCTGCAATCGCCGCAGCTTCTCATGCTGTCGGGCATCGGCCCGGCCGACGAACTGCGGCGCCACGGCATCGCCGTCGTCGCGGACCGCCCGGAGGTCGGCGCCAATCTGCAGGACCATCTCGACTATACCAGCGTTTACCGTTCCTCCGACACGGACCTGCTCGGTATCGGCTTTACTGGCCTTAAGGCCATGGGCAAGGCGGCGGGCGAATGGAAGCGCGAGGGCACCGGCCTCTTGCGCTCGACCTTTGCCGAATCCGGCGCCTTCCTCAAAACCGATCCGGCGCTCGACCGGCCCGACATCCAGCTGCATTTCGTCGTCGCCATGGTCGACGACCATGCCCGGCGCATGCATCTCGGCTACGGCTATTCCTGCCATGTCTGCCTGCTCAGGCCGCATTCGCGCGGCCGCGTGGCCCTGAAGAGCGCCGATCCCATGGCGGCGCCGCTGATCGATCCGGCCTATCTGTCCGACCGCCGCGACCTCGACGGCCTGATGGCCGGCACGCGGCTGATGCGCGACATCATGGAAGCCGCGCCGCTTTCCCGCTATCGCGGCCGCGAACTCTATCCGGTCGGCAACTCGGATGCCGAGCTGGAGGCCGCCGTCCGGGCGCGGGCCGAAACCATCTATCACCCCGCCGGCACCTGCCGTATGGGCGGCGACGAGGCCTCGGTCGTCGATCCCCATCTCAAGGTGCGCGGGGTCGAGGGCCTGCGGGTGGTCGACGCCTCGGTCATGCCCACCCTGATCGGCGGCAATACCAATGCGCCGGTGATCGCGATCGCCGAGAAAGTCGCTGCGGCCATCCGCGCCGGCTAGGTGTCGATGCTGGGGCATGGGTCCCAAGCCCAAGCCCAGGCCCAAGCCCGATCCAGAGCCAAAGGCCAAGCCCAGGCATGGCACGCAATTCGGACCGTCGCCGCACGCGTCGTGGACGGACGAGGCCGGCGGGTTGAATTCACGGCACCGCCCGGTAAGGTC
Source organism: Rhizobium sp. Q54 (assembly GCA_943370615.1). Classification (GTDB taxonomy): domain Bacteria; phylum Pseudomonadota; class Alphaproteobacteria; order Rhizobiales; family Rhizobiaceae; genus Allorhizobium. The sequence goes on along the minus strand of CALRRQ020000019.1, from coordinate 24,998 downwards.
GCGGCTCACGGCATGTCGCCGTATCGGGAGCACGCGCACTTGCAGGAACTTTCGACCAGCCGCCCGGCGGCGATCATCGTCATGGGGGTCAGCGGCTGCGGCAAGTCCTCGGTCGGCGCCCTGCTCGCCGAACGGCTGGGCCTCGCCTTCATCGAGGGCGACGTGCTGCATCCGACGGCCAATGTCGAGAAGATGGCCAGGGGCACGCCGCTTTCCGATGACGACCGCTGGCCCTGGCTCGACATCATCGGCGCGGAAATGGCCGCGTCGCTTACGCGCGGGGAAGGGATCGTCGTCTCCTGTTCGGCGTTGAAGAGGATCTACCGCGAGCGTCTGCGCGCCGCGACCGGCGGGCAGCTGCGCTTCGTCTATCTGCACGGCTCCCGCGACCTGCTCACCGAACGCATGGGTGCCCGCACCGGCCATTTCATGCCGCTCTCCCTGCTCGACAGCCAGCTCGCAACGCTCGAAGTCCCGACCGGCGAGCCGGGCGTGGTGACGGTCGATATCGACCAGAGCGTCGAGGGGATTGTCGACGATGCGATGAAGGGGCTGGGATAGGCGGGGTCTTCTGCCGTCCGACTGCCGCCTGCCGGCACCTTTGCCGGCCCTTCGCTTGAGCTCAGGGCGTTCGCCATTCGAAACGATTCACTGGATCGTTTCGCCGGCTTCGCCGACCATTCCTCACCCCCGTGAACGGGGAGAAGGGACGTGTGGCACCGCTGCGGCGTAAGCTTCCGGTGAAGCTGCCTTTGATACCTCGTGCATTGCACTGAAGTTAGGTCGCAAATTCCAGAGTCGGCGACGTAGCCAAAGGTGAACTTATGGGGCGGGTTGAGATTCTGACGGGCGCCGAGCGCGCCGCCGCCATTCTGTCGCCGATCGAAACCGCGAAGCTCAACGGTCTCGATCGCGAAGCCTGTCTTAACGACGTCCCTACGCGCACCGCCGATCACCCCATCAATAGGGTCTAAGAACTATTGCCTTGAAATATGATTCAGGGCGCCAGATAGGCCTGACCAGATGGTTGCCGCAATTGATAGACACGGCGCACGAGTTCGTGTTCGTTGGCATCGTCCAGCTTCGACAATCGTCGTTTGCCACAACGGGCATCAAGAATGCCAAGTGCCCGGATCAGCGGTCTGGAATCTGCGAGCATTTCCTCAATTGGTTGATTGAGGGAATCGAACATCGCACGATGCAAGCCAACGTGATCTGCTATTCCTCGTTCTCGAAGTCTCCGTTCAATTTCTTGCCCGTCAGCGCTGGACGGCACACGCCCAAGGTCTTCGCACATCGTGACGCGCGCCTTCAGATATTGGTAATAGGCGCTTCCGTAGATTTTGTTTCCATCTAACGTGACGAGGAATTCCCCCTCATCATCGTGTGCATGCCGGTATCGCGTCGTATGAATCTGCACCCGACCGCTAGCTTCTGGAGCAAAACGGGCTTCAATAAGCTGCTTTAACTTCGTCCATTTCATCGGCACGCTCGTCACTTCGACGTCGGAAAAATCGCCAACGTCGGATTGTCTTCGAGGGGCTTTATATCGTGACTCCAGCCGAAGTGCACCCTTTCGCCCAATCACCTCGCGGGACGCTTACGCCGCCGCTGTCCCCTGGCCCCGCTTGCGAGGGGCCGAAGGACGGGTCGAGACACGCGGCTCGACCCCGGTCGGGTCAGGGTGAGGGGGCGAGGTCAGGTGCGCACGGTTGTCGCCGATGATGTCCTTGGGTCTGCGGCGCACGGAAGCCCTGCGTTTCCGCTCCTTCCCCCTCACCAACAAAATCTACGACTTAGCTGCGCTAAGATCGTGATTTTGTAACCTCTCCCACAAGGGGAGAGGCGGAGCGTCGTGCAAGGCGGTAGGTCTCCTCTCCCCTTGAGGGAGAGGAAGCAATTTCAGCGTCTTGGCGCAAGCCAAGTGCTAGAAATTGCAGGTGAGGGGGTTATCCCAAGGTGGGGCTCAGCGCAAAGCTCGACCTAGACCCGCCCATCCATCGTCAAGAGCGGCGTATAAAGCTCCGGCCGGCGGTCGCGGAAGAGGCCCCAGTTGCTGCGCTGGCGGGCGATGCCGTCGAGGTCGAAGGTGGCGGTGAGGACCGTTTCCGTCGTCCGGTCGGCCTCGGCGACCTTTTCACCGGTCTGGTTGGCGATGAAGGACGAGCCGTAGAAGGTGAGTTCGGTCCCCTTGCGGCCCGGCTCGGTGCCGATGCGGTTCGACGCGATCACCGGCATGATGTTCGCCGCCGCATGGCCCTGCATGACGCGCTGCCAGTGGGCGGCGCTGTCGATGGTCGGGTCCTGCGGTTCGGAGCCGATCGCGGTCGGATAGAACAGCAGCTCGGCGCCCTGAAGGGCCATGGCACGCGCGGCTTCCGGGAACCACTGGTCCCAGCAGATGCCGACGCCGATGCGGGCGTGCTTTGTCTGCCAGACGCTGAAACCGGTATCGCCGGGCGAGAAATAGTATTTCTCGGTATAGCCCGGGCCGTCGGGGATGTGGCTCTTGCGGTAGAGCCCGAGCACCGTGCCGTCAGCATCGACGATCGCCACGCTGTTGAAGTAGGTCTGCCCGGCCTTCTCGAAGAAGCTCACCGGCAGAACGACGTTCAGCTCGGCGGCAAGTCTGGAAAAATGGGCGATCAGCGGATTGTTCTCGAAGGGCTTCGCCATGTCGAAGAATTCGCCGATCTGGTCCTGGCAGAAGTACGGGGCCTCGAACAGTTCCTGGATCAGCACGATCCGGGCGCCCTTGGCGGCGGCCTCGCGGATCAGGCCTTCGGCGCGGGCGATATTGCCAGGAATATCCCAGCTGCAGGCCATCTGGGTGGCGGCGACGGTGACGGTGCGGCTCATTCTCTTCTCCTTAGACGCCGAGCTTGTCGCGCATGCCGTACCACCACGCGCCGAGCACGGTGAGCGGAACGCGGAAGGTCTTGCCGCCGGGGAAGGGCAGGGCGGTCAGCGACGACCAGACGTCGAAGCGCGAGGCATGGCCGGCGACCGCCTCGCCGAGGATCTTGCCGAGCAGGTGCGTCGTGGTCACGCCGTGGCCGCTGTCGCCATGCGAGAAATAGACATTGTCGGCGAGCTTGCCCATGTGCGGAATGCGCGTCAGCGTCAGCGCGAAATTGCCGCTCCAGGCGAATTCGATCTTCGTGTTGGCGAGCTGTGGGAAGGTTTTCAGCATGTTCGGGCGGATGACGCCGGTGAGGTTGGCCGGATCCTGGCCGCCATAGCCGATGCCGCCGCCGTAGAGCAGCCGGTTGTCTGAGGTGCGGCGATAATAGTCGAGCACGTAATTGGCATCCTCGACGCAGTAATTGGCCGGCAGCAGTTCCTCGATCAGTTTCGCATCGAGCGGCTCGGTCGCCATGACCTGGCTGGAGACCGGCATCATCTTGTCGGTGATCTTCGGCAGGAGGTTGCCGAGATAGGCATTGCCGCAGACCAGCACATATTTCGCCGTGACGCGACCCTTGGCGGTGCGCACCACGGGATTGGCGCCCATGTCGACGCCGGTGACGCGCGACTGTTCGAAGATCTTGCCGCCCAGGCTTTCGACTGCGGCCGCTTCGCCGAGCACCAGGTTGAGCGGGTGGATATGGCCGCCGAGCGTGTCGATCATTCCGCCGACATAGCGGTCGGACTTCACATACTTTCCGACCTCGGCCTTCGAGACCATTTCGAGGCCGCTATGGCCGTGCTTTTCCCAATGGGCCTTCACATGCGCCATCTCGCGCACCTGCTTCTCGGTGAAGGCGGCGAAGAAGCCGCCATCGACCAGGTCGCAATTGATGTCGTACTTGGCCACACGTTCGCGAATGATCCGGCCGCCCTCGAGTGACATTTCGCCCAGGCGCTTTGCCCTCTCCGGCCCGTAACGCCGCGCGATGGTTTCGAGGTCGCGGCTGTAGCCGTTGACGATCTGGCCGCCATTGCGGCCCGATGCGCCGAAGCCGACGCGCTCGCCCTCGACGACGATCACCTTGTAGCCGTTCTCCGCCAGCTGCAGCGCCGCGGAAATGCCGGTGAAGCCCGCACCGATAATGCAGACATCGGCCGCGTGTTCGCCTTCGAGGCTCGGGCGTACCGTCTTGTCGTTGGCCGAATGGGCATACCAGGAAGGGGCATGGCCCGGATTGGTTTCGGAAGTCCTGTTCTTGTCGCTCATGTCACACCGTCCTGATGTAGGCGTCGTATTCGACATCGGTCACGCGAAGCGCGAATTCCGCCAGTTCCTGATGTTTGCAGGCCGCGTAGAGCCCGCGATATTGCGGCCCGAGCGCCGCATAGGCGAAGCTCGATTTGGCGAAGCGCTGGAGCGCATAGTCCCAGTTGGTCGGCAGCGGCTCGTGGCTGATCGCATGTTCGTCGCCCGAGATCGCACCGCCGGGGGAGGTCTTCTCCTTCATGCCGGCAAGTGCCGCCGACAGGATCATGGCAATGACCAGATACGGATTGGTGTCGGCGCCGGCGACGCGATGTTCGATGCGGGTCGCGGGCTTGGAGGCGGTAATGACACGCACGGCCGCCGAGCGGTTATCGAACCCCCACGACGCATAGGTCGGGGCGTGTTCGGAAGGGGTAAGCCGGCGGTAGGAGTTCTGATGCGGGGCGAAGATCGCCATGCTCTCGCCCATGGCTTCGAGCAGGCCGCCGACCGAGTGCATCAGGCGTTCCGAGGGCGCATCCTCGCCGACATAGATATTCTTGCCGTCCTCGTCGAGCACGGAGAAATGCACATGCATGCCGCTACCGGCCTGCATGCCGTAGGGCTTGGCCATGAAGGTGGCGTCGAGGTCGTTGCAGCGGGCCACGCCCTTGACGATGCGCTTCAGCAGCACGGCATAGTCGGCGGCGGCCAGCGCATCCGGGACGTGGTTGAGGTTGATCTCGTACTGGCCGGGACCGTTTTCGCGCAGCGTCGTGTCGGCCGGCACGTTCTGGGCGCGGGCGGCGGCGGAGATACCGTAGAACACCTCCTCGAAGTCCTGCAATTCGGAGATCGACAGAACCTGGGTTTGGCCGGTGTGCCAGCGTCCGTCGCGGGTGTTCGGTGGGCGTACCGGGTCGAGCGCCGAACGGACCGGGTCGATCAGGTAGAATTCCAGTTCGGTGGCGACCACCGGCGTGAGCTTCAGCTTCTTGTAGCGCTCCAAGACGGCGGCGAGCACCTGGCGCGGATCGGCGTAGAAGCCTGACCCGTCCGGATTGCGCATTTCGAGCAGCACCTGTGCGGTCGGCCGCGACAACCAGGTGACGCGCGACAGCGTGCCGGGCACGGGAAAGCAGATGCCGTCCGGATCGCCGGTGCCCTCGGCCAGGCCCGCGGCGTTGACGTCGCGGCCCCAGACGTCGAGCGCATAGACCGAGCGCGGGATCGCCATGCCCTTGGTCAGGACGTCGAGCGCCCGTTCGCGCGGGATCCACTTGCCGCGGGGAACGCCGTTGACGTCGATGACGAAGGCTTCCAGCACTTCGATGTCGGGATTTTCAGCAAAAAAGTTTCGTGCGTAACTATCAATGTCCATAAGGCACCGTAATAAAAGGGGACAGGTCGATCTGATCTTGGGGAGCGTGAAAACACGCGCGCGCGAAGATGCACCGCTAACGGTGAGGCGACTTCGCGTTGTAGATCAGAAAGCGTACCATAGCCTTGCCAGTGCCTGCGAACCCCTCGACCGGTGACGCATCGTGTGCGTCGCTTGTTATCCGGTCTGCCGCCTGCAGGGGCGGCGAAATTGGTCGAGCGACCGAAAATACCTTAGCACCGAATTTCCGACATTTCCAGCCTGTCGCGGCAGACAAAGTCTCATGGGCGTTTTCGACGCGGCCGGGAGGCTGTGATGCGCCGTCCGAGTGAGCGGTTTGGAACCCGGCGAGGGGCCCGAAAAGCAGATGCCCCCGGCCTTGTTTCCAGACCGGGGGCATGGGTTTCGTCTTTGTGTCGACCTGGCCTGCGCTTACGGGTTGAAGCGCTCCGGGCGATAGGCCGACATGTCGAGGAAGGGCTTTTCGCCCGTCATCGCCTCGGCGATCAGCCGGCCGGTGACCGGACCGAGGGTGAGGCCGTGATGCGCGTGGCCGAAGGCGAACCAGACGCCCTGGTGGCGCGGCGCCTTGCCGACGATCGGCATCATGTCCGGCGTGCAGGGGCGGGCGCCCATCCACGGCTCGGCGTCGAGACGCTCGGCGAGCGGGAAGATGGTGCGGGCGACCCGTTCGGCGCGGTCCACCTGCACCGGCGATTTCGGCGCGTCGCGGAAGGCGAATTCCGCACCGGTGGTCAGTCGGATGCCTTTGTTCATCGGCGCGAGGAAATAGCCGCGCTCCTTGTCCATCAGCCAGTTGTTGAGCTTGGCATTGCCGGCCGGGGCGTAGTGCATGTGGTAGCCGCGCTTGACGCCGAGCAGGAACTTGTAGCCGAGCTTGCGGGTGACTTCCTCCGACCACGGGCCGAGCGCGACGACCACGTCCTTGCCCTCGACCAGGCCTTCGTCCGTCTTCACCTGCCAGCCGGCACCGCTGGCGCGCGGGGTGAGTGTCGTTGCGTCGCCGGTGACGAAGCGGCCGCCGAGGCTTTCGAAATATTTGAGGTAGGCCGCGGTCAGCCCGTGCGGGTCGAGCACCGACCACGGGTCGTTCCACTTCAGGCCGCCGACGAAATCGCGGCTCAGATGCGGCTCGGCCTTGGCGAGTTCCGCCTTGTCGAGACGGGTGTAGCTGATGCCGTATTCGCGCACCAGCCGGTCGGCCTCGGCGAATTCTGTGTCACGGGCGGCATTGGTCCGGAAGGCTTCGACCCAGCCGTCCTTGCGGATCAGGTGCTCGGCGCCGGCGGCTTCGATCAGGTCCTTGTGTTCGCTGATGGAATTCTCGATCAGCGGCGCATAGGCGCGCGCGATGGCGTCGTGACGCGACTTGTTGGAATTCCACCAGTAGCGCGACAGGAACGGCACCAGCTTCATCATCGCCTGGATGTGATAATGGGCGTCGATGCGGTTGTTGAGGCCGTAGCGCAGGATCAGGCCGAGATCCTGGGGAAAGCCGTAGGGCACGACGCCCTCGCGCTGGATCAGGCCGGCATTGCCGAAGGAGGTTTCCTCGCCGGCGGTGCGGCGATCGACCAGAACCACCGACCTTCCACGCCGCGCCAGGTGAATGGCAGTGGAAACGCCGATAATGCCGGCGCCAAGCACGATGGTATCTGCAGTCATGTTCCTTGAATTCCGTCTGGATGAAGAAACCCGGACCATGCAATCGTGCCCTTTGTTGTGCAAACGAAAAATTGCCGCAATGGGCGATTTTCCGGGCCGCGTTGCAGAAATGTGAAGGCGCGGATCACTATGGGTGCAAGGCGATTGGCTGCCGCTGCGGCTTGCGGATGCGGAAGATCGGACGCATGCTACCTAGGCGCGTCGTGGCGCTTTGCGGGGCTGCGGATAGTCTGCTGCGCAAAGGACGAAGGCGGATTGCCGATCTTGCCGCGGTTCTGCCGCGCTGCGATGCTTTATGATCCGAATGCCTGTATCAAGCGTAGGGCGAACAGCGGTACCCGGACCGCTTTCCGGAAGACGATGGAGAGAAGCGATGCGCATCCTGTTGCTGGCAGGCGGTTGGCTGATGGTCGCGATCGGTGTGGTCGGCGTCTTCCTGCCGGTTCTGCCGACGACGCCCTTCATGATCCTCGCGGCGGCGCTCTTTGCGCGATCCTCGCCGCGCTTCGAGCAATGGCTGCTCGACCATCCGCGCTACGGCCAGCCGCTGATAGACTGGCGCCGGCAGGGGGCGATCTCGCGCAATGCCAAGATCGCGTCCGTATCGGTGATGACGGCAAGCTATGCCATCGTCTGGTTCGCCGGCCCGCCGCAGCTCTGGCTGAAGCTTCTGATCGGCGCGATCCTCGTCGCATGCGCGGCCTTCGTGCTCACCCGGCCGATGCCGAGCAACTGAGGCGCGGGGCGGGCCTTGCCCGCTATTCGCCGAGTGCGCGGCGCAGGCGCCGCAGGATGACCGCCCGCGCCTTGTCGTCCCCGGCCCTGGCCAGTTCGTCCTGCAGGTCGAGCACCAGCGACTGAAGGTCGTTGTGCCAGTCCTTGTGGCCGGGGCGAGCGGGATCGATACGGGGCGGCTTGCTTTCCGATATGTCGGTAGCTCCTTCGGCGCCAAGTTCGAAGGCGCCGTCGATGCGCGGCACGAGGATACGCTCGGACGGCAGGAAGCCGGCGAGACGCTGGCTGAAAGCGGCGAGCGCGGCTTCTTCACCATGGACGAGAAAGGTCCCCGCCCTGATCGGCTGGCGGTTCTTCACCCATTCGGTCAGCTCGCGGCCATCGGCATGGCCGCTGTAGATGTCGAGTTCGCGGATGCGTGCCCTAACCGTGATCTCGTCGCCCTGGATGCGCACGGTCGAGGCACCGTCCTTGAGGATGCGGCCGAGCGTGCCGGAGGCCTGGTAGCCGACGAGGAGCACGGTGGCTTCCTCGCGCCACAGCCAGTTCTTCAGCCGGTGGCGGATGCGGCCGGCCTCGCACATGCCGGATGCGGCGATGACGATGTGGAAGCCGCGCATGTTGTCGATCGCCTTCGACTGCTCGACCGTCTCGGTGAAGCGCACATTGTGCGCCTCCATCGCCTCGGCGAGCAGCTTGCCGTTTTCCAGTTCGCGCGCATGTCGGCGGAAGATCTCGCTGGCGCGGGTGGCGAGCGGTGAATCGATCACGATCGGGCAGGTCTCGATCGCCCCGCTGCGCATCAGCTGGACGAGGTCGGCCAGCAGTTCCTGGGTGCGCTCGACGGCAAAGGACGGGATGAGCAGCGCGCCGTTCGGATTGGCCGCCATGCGCACTTCCGCTTCCAGCGCATGGCGCCTGGCCCGCTCGTCGACGATCTCGCGATCGGTGTCGCCATAGGTGCTCTCGCAGATCACATAGTCGAAGTCCTGCGGGGCCTCCGGATCGTATTGCAGGAGCTTGTGGCTCGGGCCGATATCGCCGGAGAACATCAGCCGCAGCACCTTGTCGCGCGTCTCGATCTCCATCTCGACCGAGGCGGAGCCGAGCAGGTGGCCGGCATTCCAGAAGCGGAAGCGCAGGCCCGGCACGGCCTGCTGCCAAGTCTTCAGCGCCACGCTGCGCATCATCGTCACGGCCCGGGCGGCATCCGAGGCGTCATAGATCGGCTCGACGGTGTCGCGACCGCGGCGCTGGTTGCGGCGGTTGAGCTGGTCGACTTCACTCTCCTGAATATGCGCCGAATCCGGCAGCATGACCGAGCAGAGATCTACGGTGCCGCGCGTGGCGAAGATCGGCCCGTCGAAGCCGGCCTTTGCGAGCTTCGGCAGCAGCCCGGAATGGTCAATATGCGCATGGGTCAGGATGACCGCGTCGACCTCGGAGGCGGTGAAGGGAAATTCGCGGTAGTTCAGTTCCTTCTCGCTCTTCGAGCCCTGGAACATGCCGCAATCGACCAGCACCCTGGCCGGACCCAGATCGATGAGGAAACACGACCCGGTCACCGTGCCTGCGGCGCCATGGAAACGAAGGACGGGATTGTGGTGCATGGGTCTGGTCCTGATCTGTCTGCGGCGCTGTCCGGACAGTGTCCGGCAAGGGCATCCACCACGGCCACGCCGCAGTGGAACCTATATCGATTTGAAGCCCGCTGCCAAATCGGCAGCTGGATTAGTTGCTGGCACGCCGTTCCATGATCATCCGGATGATGTCGAAATCGAGTTCCTCGTCGACATCGATCGAGCGATCGCGCGGCATGACGTAGAGCTTGGTGTCTGGATAGAAGATGCCCGGGTCCACCTTCAGGGCCTCGCGCTTCCAGCCGTAGACCGAGCCGTTCATGTCGAAGCATTCGGGGCTGTCCTGGCGGCGCAGCACGGGATCGGGAAGTTGCTTGCTCAGCGAAATGCTGCCGTCCTTCGCCCGTTCCAGAAGGTTGAAATAGGGCGAGCGATGTGCGGGATAGCCGGTGAGAACGCAGCTGCATCCGGTCTCCGTGAGGATGTCGGCGCAGGCCTTGATGTCTTCGGGAAGACGCAGGGGCGACGTGGCGTCGAGGTCGATGAGATAGTCTGCCTCGTAGCCGAGCTGGCGCTCGACTTCGCCAAGAGCGTGGAGAATGGCCGGAAGCTTTCCCGATTCGTCGGTTGCCAGCTCATCCGGACGCCGGATCAGGATGTCGGCGCCATACTTGCCGGCGACCTCGAGGATCTCCGGGCTGTCGCTGCTGACGGCGACCGCCTCGAAGAGGCCGGTGGCCTTTGCCTGGGCGATGGTGTGGGCGATCAGGGGCTTGTCGATCAGCATGCGGATGTTCTTGCCCGGCACACCTTTCGAGCCGCCGCGCGCGCAGATCGTGCAGACGAATTTGGGGGATGAAGCTGTGCTTGTCATGGCAATGGGGTCCTATCGAAACGATATGCGGAAGTGACTTGATCCCTGTCCGGGCAAACCGAGGGCAACGGATCGCCCTCGGTGAAGGGTGATCAGGCGAGCACCTGCTTGATCCAGGCGTCGGCCAGCAGCTCGTGGCCGACCGGCGACAGGTGCATGCCGTCCTTGTTGAGCGTGCGCACCACATTGTTCTGCCACATCAGCCGGTCGACATCCAAGACATTGGCGCCGACCTGCAATGCGGCATCCATCATGGCGAGGTTGTAGGTGGTGAAATTGTGACAGACGCCCGGTGTCGCCGGCCAGAATTTCCACGGGACGACGATGACGGTGGTGAAGGTCAGGCTTGCCGCACCGGCGTCCTGCGCGATGGAGGCGATACGATGCAGATTGGTCCGGTATTGCGCCACGGGCACGTAGCAGAAGCCGGGAAAGGCCTTGATGATTTCCTTGCGGTATTGGCGGCTGAACGCCAGCACCTTGTCGGAAATGGCCGGCGGCAGCAGCGCAATTGCCAGACGCTGGTTCTCCATGAACATGCGCAGAGCCGCATCGTTCAGGCCGAGATGCACCAGGACATGTGCGCCTGTGAGGATGTCCGGGTCCTTCTCCAGCAAATCGACCGCGTCGCTGGTCGAAAAATATCGCTGGCAATGGGCCCAGACGCTGGCCGTACGTTCGTCCCCGGCAGACTGCAGGCGGTTCAACACCACCCCGGGATAGGCCTGGTCCAGGCAAGCCGGAAAGCTGTCCATCTCCTCCGGGCGCGGCAGGGCCAGCGAGTCCCCGATAATGACCATGCGCGTATCGGCATCGCTCGCCGAGCGCTTCCAGAGCTCCTCGTGGCAGCGCTTTGTCTCGTCGCAGATGGTCTGCATGTTGGAGTCGACGCGCAGCTTCAACTTCACCGCCGGCGTGGACGTGGTCAGAAGCGTGCGGCAGAGATCGAACCACCGCACGGCTTCGTCGACTTCGCCCCTGGCGCCCGCAGCATTGGCGGCATCGATCGCGAATTCGATCGTGCCTGGGTAGCCCAGATCCGCAAAATTCGGCCGCGCCAGGTCGTTCATTCGGTGGGCTCCAGGGCAAGGATGGCGCTGCTTGGGATGTTGACCAGCCGTTGCTCGATGGCGCGGGCGATGGGCAGCGGCATGGACGGGCTCGTCGCGTACATCGGCAGGTCGCACATCAGGGCCCAGCAGGGACGGGTCATCAGGCCGGCATCGTTGGTGGCGGCGAGGAAGTCGTCGCGTTGTGCGGCGTCGTCGAGGATCACGGCGTTCAGCCAGTAATTGCTCTTTGCGCCGTCAGGCTCGACGAAGAAGCGCAACCCCTCGACGCCGTCGAAGGCCTGTCGGTAGCGCTCGGCCAGTCGCCGCTTGGCCTCAAGGAAGGTCGGCAACTGCTGCAGCTGCGCGCAGCCGAGCGCGGCGTTGAGATTGGGCAGGCGGTAATTGTAGCCCAGTTCGTCGTGCCAGAACGCCCAGCGATGCGGCCGCTTGGCGGTCGTCGTCAGGTATTTGGCGCGGGCGCCGAGCTCTTCGTCATTGGTCAGGATCGCCCCGCCGCCGCCGGTGGTGATGATCTTGTTGCCGTTGAAGCTGGTGATGCCGACCAGGCCGCGCCCGCCGAGCGGGCGGCCGTTCGACAGGGTTCCGAGAGACTCGGCTGCGTCTTCCACGACCGGGATGCCCCACTTTTCGCCGACCTCGAGCAGGCGGTCGATCGCCATCGGGTGGCCGAAGGCATGCATGGGCACGACGGCTGCGAGCCTGCGGCCGGTCTTGCGGTTGACCGGACCGTCGGGACCCGGTTGGGCAATCTCCGAAAGCCAGGCGTCGAGTGCGTCGGGATCGAGCCCGAGCGTCTCCATGGTGCTGTCGACGAAGTGCGGAATGGCGCCGCAATAGGCGACGGCATTGGCCGTTGCCGCGAAGGTCAGTGCCGGGATCAGAACCTCGTCGCCGGGTTTGACGCCGGCAAGCATCAGCGCGACGTGCAAGGCCGCCGTGCCGTTGACAACGGCGACCGCGCGACGAACGCCAAAGGCCTCCGCCAGCTCCTTCTCGAAGCGGTCGACATAGGCGCCGACCGACGAGACCCAGCCGGTGTCGAGGCAATCCTTGACATAATCCCATTCCGCGCCGGCAAAGCGCGGCTCGTGCAGGACGACAGCCTTTCCGTCGGGAGCGGCGGTCTCGCGCAGGATTTGGACGGCGTGTGCGATATCCAGGTTTGCCATGTCAGATTCCGTAGGTGTCGGCCTTGTACAGGGCCAGATTGCTCGGATTGCTGAACCATTCGATCGTTTCGCGAATGCCGCGGGCAAAACCCTCATGGCCCGAATAGCCGGGCTTCCAGTCGGTGAGGCGCTTGGCCTTGTCGATGCCGGCCCACAGGCGGTCGACTTCGCTCAGTTCCGGGCGCTGGCGCTGTTCCTCGGAGACGATCTGGGCGTTCACGCCCATGATGTCGATGATGGTGCTGACCGCATTCTCGATCGAGATCTCGAAGCCGCTGCCGAAATTTACCACTTCGCCCAGCACGTTCGGGCTTTCGGCCATGGCCTGGAAGGCCTTCACGGTGTCTGCCACGTAGGTGAAGTCGCGCGTCGGGCTGAGCTTGCCAAGCCGGACTTCCTTCTTGCCGGCGGCAAGCTGGGTGATGATCGTCGGCAGCACGGCGCGCGTCGACTGGCGCGGGCCGAAGGTGTTGAACGGGCGGATGACGGTGACCGGCGTGCCGAAGGAGCGGTAGAAGGACAGGGCCAGCTGGTCGGCACCGATCTTCGACGCCGAATAGGGCGACTGGCCGACCAGCGGGTGTTCCTCGGTGATCGGAACGAACTGCGCCGTGCCGTAGACTTCGCTGGTCGAGGTGTGCACGACCCGCTCGGTTTCGAGCAGGCGCGCCGCCTGCAGCACGTTGAGCGTGCCCTTGATGTTCGTGTCGATATAGGTGTCGGGCGAATGGTAGGAGTAGGGGATGGCGATCAGGGCCGCCAGATGCAGCACGACATCGCAGCCGCGCATGGCCGTAGCCACCCCGTTCGGATCGCGAATATCGCCGCTGAACACTTCGAACGAGCCCTGCACTTCCGGGGAGACGCGGTCGAGCCAGCCCCAGGTGCCGAAGCTGTTGTAGAGCGAAAAGGCGCGGACCTTGAAGCCCTGGCGCACCAGATGCTCGACCAGATGCGAGCCGATGAAGCCGTCGGCGCCGGTCACGAGGATGGTTTTGCCAGACAGGTTGCTCATGACCGGATGTCTCCTTCGAAGTTCGAGCTGTTGCCGTCACGGATGACGGTATAGTCCTTGAAAGCCTTGGCCTGTTCCGACAGGCTCATCAGGCGGGGGTCGGGTTTGCCGGACAGGAACGCTTCCGTCTGCCGGTAGAGGCCTGGCTTGAATTCCTTGTCCAGGGCGTCGTCGATCGCCACCGCTTCCACGGCGAAGCTCTGCTGGTTCTGCAGGAAGAGCTGCTCCATGGGCTGCAGGACGAGACGGCTCTTCGCCGTCATGACCTCAACGCCCCAGCGACCCGGCGCGAGCCAGTTGGCATGGTAGGAAAAATCGGCGCCCTTGTCGGTCGTGCCGCAGCCGGTGAAGATCGCGCCGGACGGATGCCAGCCAAGCCCGCCGCGGCTCTGGGCAAAAATCGTCTTCGGGTGACCGGCGAGGAAGAAGGCGAGATCGATCACATGGGTCGAATTTCCGTAGAGCCAGCCGGCAAGCTCGGCCGGATCCTTGTCCAGTGCTTCGATGCGCGTGCGCGCCTCGGTGAAGTCGAACTTGACCGAGAGCACGCCGCCGTCGGCGTCGATGATGTTCCGCGCAGCCTCGACCGACGCGTAGAAACGGCGGTTGTAGGCGACATGGACTTCGGCGCCCGCATCTCGTGCGAGGGCGTCCAGCTTCTCGGCATCGGCCTGGTTGAGGGCGACCGGCTTTTCCACCAGCAGGCGGCGCACGCCGGCTTCGATCAGTTGCGCGGTGGCTTCGGCAAGGTTGACCGCGCTGACGGCGACGATCGCGGTGTGTGGAATGGTCTTGAACCTGGCGATCTGCTCGGTCAGCGGGCCGTGGCCCGCCTCGACGCCCCATTCCCGGGCAAAGGATTCGGCGCGCTCTGCGCTGCGACCGGCCGCCACGAACGGCCGGCCGAGCGCCTTCAGCACCTTGGCATAGGCGCCCGACATCGCGCCGGTGCCGACGAGGAGCAAGGGGGTCAGCTGATCGGGCAAGCTACGTCCTCCGAGGTGGAAAGGTCGAGGCGGCGACGGAAGGCGTCGAGGAACAGTGCGTGCTGCGCCGCAGACTGTTCGTAGGGCGTCAGGCGACATCCCTTGCCGTCGAGGATCTCGGTGTAAAGGTGGGGCATGCCGCTGACGAAGAGGGTTTCGAAGGCCTGTTCGTCTTCCTCTCCGGCCGCATTGCGATGAACGAGCCGCCTTGCCCCTTCTTCGACGCGCCAGCTTTCGCCGTCACCGAAGAAGGTGATCGAAACCGGGGCGCCGGGGGCGCGATCCTGGGTGATGGCGATCGTGCCGCCGCCCGCCAGTTTGCCGCGTAGCGTGCCGAACAGGTCGACGCAGCCCGCGATGCGCGCCGGCTCGGGCTTGGGGTCGAGGCCGGTTTCGTCGAGCGCGACGGTGCGGTCGGAAAGCACATGCTCGGCGAGGTCGATAAAGTGGATCGCGTTGGAGCCGAGGTTCCAACCGGTGCCGGTGACTTCCATTGACAGGCGTTGGCGGCTGGCGAGGTGATCGCGCAGCCGGTCATAGGCGGGAAAGCCGCGGCGGCCGCAATTGACGAAGGCGGGGATTGCCTGCGCAGCCAGCAACTGGCCGACAGCGTCCAGATCGGCACGTGTGTTGAACAGCACCTTTTCGAAGATCACGGCCTTGGGTGCGCAGCGCGCAAGCAAAGCCTCGAAGGCCGACCGGCGGTGCGCTGCCGAGGTGGCGATGATCGCCAGGTCCGCGACCTCGGGCACGCCGTCCATGTCGGCCAGCACCGTCGATCCTCCGGCGAAGGGGGCAAGGAGTGCGGCCGCCTGCGCACGGGCGGCTTCGCCCGGCTCGATGCCGATCACGCGCATCGGCCGGCCGGCCGCTGCGAGCGCTTCGATGTGTCGGCGTCCGATATTGCCGCAGCCAACGACCAGAACTGTTGGAATCACGCGGATATGACCTCGCTCATGAGTGACTGGAAGAAAGCTTGCTCGGCCTGCCAGTTGTGCCGGCTGGGCCAGGATCCCGTATGGCGCTTACCATAATAATGCGAGACGGCGGAAGTATTGTGCCCGAGCGAATAGCCGAAAACCTGTCGCGGAGACAATTTTCTTCCAATCTCCTCCTGCACCCAGGCGACCCCGATGAGGCCTGCGCTCGGAGAAGCGTCGAGCGCGGCAAACAGGCGCTTGTAGAGTTGCGTCGGCACCAGCTCGACGGGCAGGCCCGCTGACACATACGGCTCGAGAACGTCGAGGCCGTTGGAATAGCGGTTGCGGATGTTGCAGCCGGTCAGCGCGATGAGCTGGGGTGCAGGCGCTTCGCGCATTGGCACGTGGGTGAATTCGGTGGGGCGGAACCATATGTCGGTTCGCTCACCGAGATCGACCGATCCAGGTGCAGCGCCGTGATTGTTGAAACGAACGACGAGCTGGTGCGCATCGATGGTGCTGCCGAGGTCGAGGCCGAGGAGCGACGGGCCGTTGGCGACGACCGCCGCGTCGCCGGAAGCGGCGGTGATCATCTGGGCGAACCGGCCTTCGAAGCGGGCGAGGTGGGCGGCAAGGGCGCGCGCGCGCGGCGCCTGGGGAAGCTCCGCCGCGCCGGCGTCCGATGCCGCAAGGATAAGGTCGATATAACCCATGGAGGTCAGTGCCGACGGATCGCCGCGGCCGACCCGCGCCAACAGCTCGAAGGCTTCCGTCGTCTGGCCCGCTTCATTGGCAAGCGCGGCGGCACGCAAGAGCAGGCGAGGCGATTTTTCGCTCTCGCGGACGAGATGCGGGAACCAGGCCATCGCCGTCTCGGCCCCCTTGCGCTCCCACAGCAGATTGAAGAGGTGGATCAGCGCCTGGCGCGCCAGGGCCGGCGGCGCCTTGGAGATTACGGTCCGCAGCAGGGGCAGGGCGTCTTCGAGCGGCAGGAGACCGAAGCGCGAGAGGTTCGCCACCTGCAGCATCAGCTCCGGATCGCTGGGCGCGGCGGCCAGCGCATCGCGAAGGGCAATCGCCGCCTCTTCGAACTCGCCCTGCTCGTAAAGCCGAAGATACTTCTTGCGCTCCTGCCGGCCGGGCGCTCCCTCCATCCACCAGCGCACGGTCTGGCCGATCCTGCGCAATCCATCCTCCAGCCCAAGTCTGCCGGGTATGTGGGGGTAAGTCGGAAGCATGTGGTTCGGGTTGTCCTGTGGCCTTTTGCCTGATTTCACGGCGTTCCTGGGCGCCATGGTCGCGGCGATCAAAGGCTTAGTGGAAGCATGGGTGGGTGGCAAGTTTCGAAGGATCGCCGGAAGGGTTGTGCTTTCGGCGCCCGTGCTCAGAAACGCCCGCGCAACAGCATGAAGGCTTCCGCCGCCCTCGTTCCCGACGCGGCGCCCCGTGTCATCGCCAGCGCCCGGATGGCCTCCAGGCTGCGTGGGAAGGGGAATTCACCGATCTCGTCGTTGAACATCGTGGTGATGCGCAGCTTTTCCTCCAGCTGGTCCGTGATGTCGACGAAGATGGTGGGAAGGAAGGGGTCGCTCACAAACAGGCCGGCATCGGTCTCGGACAGGGTCTCGTAGACCAGCGTCCAGCGCACGGAAGGATAGCGGAACCATTTTGCGCAGGCGGTCGCGGCCGCGTGGACCACGTGGTGGTCCGAATGGGCGTCGCCGCGATGGGGAACGAGGATGATCTCCGGCTTGACCGTGTTGACGATTTTTCCGATGCCGCCGATCACCTCGCCGAGGGGCAGCGTCTCGAGCTTGGCCGATGGCAGCTCGAGCCGGTGCACGCCGGCAAAGCCGAAGGCCTTGGCGACCGCGTCGATCTCGGTTTCGCGGCGCGCCACCTTCTCGGCCGGCCAGCCCTGCTCGGTGGTGATGCCGGTGACGATCAGCCAGTGGATCGGCCGGCCGGCCGCGCGCGCGCGCAGAAGGAGGCCGCCGGCGCCGAGCGTTTCGTCGTCCGGATGGGGGGCAACGACCAGAATGGGCCCATTTCCGCTTTCCAACAGCATCATACTACTCCCTGAACCCATTTCTTATCGAGCAGGCCGCGGCCGAGCTCGACGCTGCGCAAGACTTCGGCGATCCGCTCCCCGGCCTTGCCGTCTCCGTAGGGCGTTCGCCGCTGCGCCACCAGGGCGCGGAAGCCTTCGTCCGTCGTGGCCCGGGTGATGGCCGCGGCGATTTCCCCGGCATCGTAGTCAGTGAAGATCACGTTGTCGCCGTGCTCGCGACCTCGCTGGCGGATGCCGATATTGACCACCGGCAGGCCCATGCTCGGCGCTTCCAGGATGCCGGCCGACGAATTGCCCACCATGACGCGCGCATGGCGCAGCATGTTGATGAAGACCTTGCGCTCGAGGAAGGTGAAGGCCTTGGCTTTCGGGCAGCGGGCGATCAGCGCGTCGATCTCCAGGCTGATCGCCTGGTTGCCGGGATCGGAATTGGGCGCCATGACCGCGATGTTCAGGCCGCTCGCTTCGAGTACGCGCGTGATCGACGCCATGTGTGCCCGCGCTTCGGCAAAGTCGGTGATCGTCGGATGGTAGAGCAGCACCGCATAGGGTTCGCCATGCCAGTCGACGCCGAGTGCGGTCTCGAGATCGCCGCGCGTCATTTCCGGGGTGGCGATGATGCGGTCGAGGCCGGAGGCGCCGGTGACGTGGATGCGCCACGGTTCCTCCCCCAGCTGGCGCAGGCGCTGGCCGCTGAGTTCGGTCGTGGCCATGTGGAGATGGGCCATCTTCGACACGGCGTGGCGCACGAGATTGTCGACATTGCCGTCGTCGGCATGATCGCCGCCGCCGACATGGACGACCGGGATGTGGTGATAGATGGCAGCCACGGCGCCGGTCATGACCTCCTCGCGATCACCCATGACGACCAGGAAGTCCGGACGTTCGCGGGCGAACAGGTCGGTGAGCCCGGCCAGTTGCAGGGCCATGCCCTTCACCCGTCCACCCAGGCCGTCGGAGGCGAGCAGCGAATCGATGCGGGCGGCGATGCGATAGCCGTCGGCTTCGATCTGGCGGACCGACTGGCCGTGCAGGCCGGTCAGGTGGGCACCGGTGACGATCACGCCGGCGTCGAGATCCGGCTGCGCGTCGACTGCCGCGATGATGGGGGCAAGAATATCGTATTCGGAGCGAATTCCGGTCAGGAAATGGACTGTTCTGGTCATATTGCTTTCGTTCAATAGAGATCGGAATCCAGCATGGAGAGGCGCCAGAGGCGGCCGTCGGTCAGGTCGGCGGGAAGGGGCGTGAAGGTTCGGCCGCCGAAATAGGTGACCGGCGCCGACGCCTTGAAGCCGGCCATTTCGAGCGGCAGGCGATGAAGATCGTTGGGCAGGCACCAGGTGGCGATGCGCGTGCGGCCGGAGGCGGCGGCATGCGCGGCGACCGTGTTGATCAGGGCCCGGGCGGCGGCCCCGCTCGCGGCGCGCAGTTCGACGAGATCGAGCATGTCCGCGCCATAGGCCTTGGTCAGCGCATAGCCTGCGATCTCGTCGCCTTCCTCCAGCACGAAACGCGTATAGGTATTTTCCGGATTGCGATCGATCCGCCAGGCCAGGATGTCGCTGTCGCGGTGCGGCGCGATCGGCAGGCCGCCGGCGACCTTGGCGAAGAAGCGGCCGAAGCGCGCGTCGATGCGCTCGGCGATCTGGACGGCCGGGTCGGCCTGGGCCGGGTGACGCAGCGAAGCGATGTCGAGCGCCAGTGTGGGCACTTCGTAGCTGTCATACCAGCCGGCGCGCATGATGCGCAGGGCATGCACGGCCGCATTGGGGAAACCGTAGACCGCCGTGATCCCTTGCTCGGGCAGCGTGGCGTAGAGCGCCTCGGCTGTCTTCTCGAACAGGCGCCGACCCCGCCAGTCCGGATGGGTCATCGTCGTCATCGAAAGAGCGGCGGGGTGGTATTCCCCATGAAGGCTGAGGGGGGCGCGGCTCGCCGCATAGTGACCAACGAGCGTGCCCTCGGCGAAGGCGAGCATGACGAGCGGGCCACCGGCCGGATGGTCGAGGAAGCGCCACCGCCAGAATTCGAGGCTCATCGGCCGGCCGAAGACGATTTCGAACAGGGCGGTGATCGCGGGCTCGTCACCGCTGCGGTAAGGGCGGAACTCGAACATCGTCTACTCCGCTATCGGGGCGACCTGCGATCGCCGCGAGGCTTTCAGCTGGGTGCCTTCGTGCAGGTCGTTGACCACGGTGGTTCCCGCGCCGACGAACGCGCCCCTGCCGATGTGAATGCCCGGGACGATGACGGCGCCCGCGCCGACAAAGGCATGGTCTCCGACGTGGACGGCGCCACAGAGCACGGCCCCCGGCGCGACCATGGCGCCGGCGCCGATGGTGCAGTCATGGTCCACCTGCGCCCCGGTATTGATGATCGCCGCAGGTCCGACCACGCTGTCGGCCTGGATGATGGCGCCGGCCATGACGACCGCACCGGCCTCGATCCGGGCCGAGGGCGAGACGACGGCACTCGGATGGATCAACGAGGGAACGCGCGCGCCGGCGGCGGCCAGCCGTACGAATTCGCGCCAGCGGATCTCGCCTTCGCCGATTGCGGGGAAGAGGTCGTTCTGCTCGAGCCAGGACGGGTCCGCGGTCAGATCCGCTCCGTCGCCGAGCAGCGGTGCGCCGAGATTGTCCTCGCCGCGCGCGCTGCGCGGAGCGAGGAAGCCGGCGATCTGCCAGCCTGCCGCCCGGGCGAGCTCGGCGATGACCTTCGCATGCCCGCCGGCTCCCAGGAGAATCAGTCGGCTCGCTCGCGTCATGCCAGATCCTCGAGGGTCAGCAAGGTGTTCTCGGGGATGTCGCGGCCAAGCGTGCGTCCGACCATCAACCCCTCCATGCGGGGCGGCATGCCCGTGCCGGGGCGCAGCAAGGTGAGGTCTTCGGCGGTGAGCTTGTGCCCGGCGGGAAGGCTGCGGCTGACGGCGACGCTGCGCCGGCCAAGCTGGCGGGCCGATGCTTCGCAGGGCTGTGGCGCCTTCACCGGGCTGCCGAGCGCCTGTTCGACGCTGCGGATGCCGGCGACCATCGCCGCGAACTCGGCCGGCTCCAGCGACGCCTTGTGGTCGGGGCCGGGCAGGTTGCGGTCGAGCGTCATGTGTTTTTCGATGACGCAGGCGCCAAGCGCCACCGCCGCGATCGAAACCGCAATCCCGTCGGAATGGTCGGAGTAGCCGACGGGCAACCCCGTCACGTCGGCAAGCGCGGGAATGACCCTGAGGTTGAGCTCGTCGGACGGCGCGGGGTAGCAGCTCGTGCAGTGCAGCAGCGCGATGTCCTGGCTGCCGGCCTTGCGCAGGGTCTCGACGCCGAAGGCGACCTCTTCGAGGTCGCACATGCCGGTGGAAAGAATGACGGGGCGCCCTTTGGCGCCCATATGCGCCAGATAGGATTGCGAGATGCAGTCGGGCGAGGGCACCTTGAAGGCGGGAACGTCGAGCCGGTCCAGCATGTCGATGCTTTCCACGTCGAAGGGCGAGGAAAGAAAGATGATGCCTTCGGCGCGGCATTGCTCGAGCAGGACGAGATGGGCCGCCTCGCTGAGCTCCAGAGCGGCGAGCATGGCATGCTGGTCGGTCAGGTTGGTATTGGCCTTCTGGTAGGCTGCCGTCGGCGTGGCGCGCACGACCAGCTTGTCCGCCTGGAACGTCTGGAACTTGACCGCATCGGCCCCTCCGGCGCGTGCCGCGCTAACCAGCTTGGCCGCCAGTTCGGGATCGCCGTTATGGTTCACCCCGATCTCGGCAATGATGAAACACGGGTTGTTTCGGCCAATGGTTCTGTCGGCGATCGAAAATGACTTGCTCATACGAGATACTCTTTGAAAGGGGCCGTTACGAAAAGGGACGAGGGCAGTTCATCATGACGACGGATGCCGGCGGAACCCTTGGCGATGATGTCCTCGACGACGGACTCGAGGCGGTCAAAGGTGGAATTGTCGAACAAGTGGGGATTGGCCGCCTTGAATTGCTGAGCGCCGGACTTCGCATCGCGGTGCAATGTAAGCGCCTCGCGAATCGTGTCCAATGTTTCCTTCTCCGTGATGCAAAAGGGGATGCCGAGGATCCTGTCGTATTCCACGGGATATGTAACCCCCTCTCTCCCGACGATGGCGACATTGCGTTCCAGCACGACGGCTTCCAGGGCCGTGACGCTGTAGGCGGTCAGAACCAGCTCGCTTGCGATCAGCAGGTCCTTGATGTCGACGTCCGCGACATAGCAGAGATCCGTGGCCTCTTCCTCGGCAATGATCTGGCGATAGCGACCGACATGCCCCGGACCTTCTTCCGGATGGGCCTTCAGGATCACACGCACAGGCGTGTCGAGCGCCTTTACCGCCCGGATGATCATCCGCCAGACGGCGAGGATGTGCTCCGCCGGCATCGGCTGGGTGGGAACCGCGATGATCGGCGGATCGCCCGGATGGAGCCCGATCTTGCGGCGGGCGTCTTTCCGGGCCGCGATGGGATCGTAGTTCATCGGGCGCAAGACGCGCGGGGATCCGAACGGGTAGCAGCGTTCCTTGGGGATGCCGAAATAGCGGTCGTATTCCTGCGCGTAATAGTCCGAATACACGGCGGCATAGTCGCTGAGAATCGTACTGTACCGGCAGTAGGCCGCGTTCAGGCAGTGGGGTTCGACCGCCAGGCTCGGGATGCCGGCTTCTCGTGCCAAGGTGGTGAACTGGGCGTTGCGCGCAGTCCGGATCGGCGATATCGCCACGGCCGAATAGTCCTGCTGCTTGAAGAGCGCTGCGATCGCGCAGGCATTTGCCATGGTATGCAGCACGGTTTGGGACATGCCATCGGTGAGCAGGAACTCGATCGCGGCATGAACCGCGCGATCCAGATGATTCTTCGAAAGAAGATCCCTCGTTGTGTCCGCCACACCGAGGAGAAAGGCATCTGAAAAAGCATGGGCGCTCGCCTTGTCCGGAACCGGAGCGGCCAGCTTCATGTAGCCCGGCCGGCGCCCTTTGTCGACCTTCGGCAGAAACGGATCCTGCTGAGCCGCCGAAAAGTTCTTCAGGAGGCTGTTGATGCTGCCCATGGTGAGAATGACGTCAACATTGTAGCGCGAATGGAGATGGGTCGCCATCTGAACGGCTGTGTAGCCGTAGGCTCTGCCCTCCTGCACGACGAATGCCACGCTCTTGCGATTCGGCAGATGGCTCGGGGTGGTGCGTTCCGGGACTTTGCTTGCAGCCTGCAGATATTCTTTGACGCCTTCCGGCGGGCGAACCTCTGATCCTGCTTGTCTGCCTTCCTCCAGGGTCGCGATGCGTTCGAGGATAAAGGCGCCGCTGCCAACAGAGGCGCGTCGTTGCATATCGGATACCCGGGCGGCGTGTTTGACGACAGTCCTGATCTTGCGGGGGCGGCAGCACCCCTGAATCCGCCGATCCTGCCACAGTGCCGGGTCTGAATAGAATAGGCGAAGAAGTTCGAATCCATCGCCGAAGGTCACGATGACACTGTCGAACGACGGATCGAGTGCAGCCCGCAAGACCCCTTCGAGGCGCAGTGTCTTGAAGAAAAGTTTGTCGCTGAGCTCCAGTGTCAGGTCCTTGTCGAAGTCCTGCATCCCAGGGACCAAATCTGCGATCCACGGTGTGCCCTGAATAAAGCTCTTGCTAATAGCCTCGGCCGCTTCCAGCGTCTTTCGGTGCATGTCGAAGTAGCGCTGGTGAAAACGATCGACGCGGGAGCGTCCATGTTCGACCACGATCTCGCATTCGGGAATTTCCGCCTGAACTGCTTTCAGATCGATTCGCCCATAGAGATCCTTGTATTGCAGGAGTGTGATCTTCTCCGCTCCGGATGCGAGACTCTTGATCGCAGCGGGTGAGAGTTCGTCGTCCATGATGATGAGGCGGTTCTTGCTTGGCCCCGGCCGCATATGTTCCGGCGTGATGCCGGGAGCGGAAGTGACCGTGTCATACAGATGACGCGGGCAAAGAGAAAGAAGCAGGGACGACCAGTCCAGGTTTGAACTGCCACGAGCGTCGTTCTGATGTGCGGCGACGACCTGAAGGACCAGGTCAACATCGCCGCGCTCCAGGAGCGCGGCGATCAACGCGATCGAGGCGTCTTCCTGCCGGCTCGCGACGGCGATGATCTTCGGCAGAGCTGCAGCCAGTCGATCGGCGCTCGGGCGGTGGGTGCCGGTCGCCACCAGAGCGATGTGGTAGTCCTGAAGTCTCGGCCGCGCCGAGAGATAGTCCATCACAAACCTGTCCGCGGCCTCCTGGCCGGAGCGAGACCGGATCTGTTCGTGCAGCCAGAGAAGGCGTGCCTGGGTTCGCCTGACAAAGGGGGAATAGGAGAGGTAGGTGCCGGCAGCTTTGGCGCCCAGCGCCATCCGGATGACCTGCAGCGAAAATCGGGTGATCTGTCGTTCCAGCTTGCCCAGGTAGTCGATGACCGACTTCATATCGCAGCCTCCTTTTGGTCCTTATGCCCGCGGTTTTTTCCCCGGGTCAGTTGGCAGTGGCCAGGCTGCCGGCAAGAGCCGATGCGACTTCGGTCGCTTGCCTGGGATGTGCACGTCTCAACGATGCACAAGGCTTCGTCGTGGTCGGTCAGCGTCAATAGCTGGAGATCTTTGCGATTTCCCGGCGCGCCCTCTCGAGATCGGCCACCTGGCCGATGTCGCACCAGTATTCCCGCAAGGGAAACACGGCCGCCGCGCTCGGATCCTTCTGCATCAGGCTGTCGAAAAGCGATGGCATGTCGAAATAGCCGCTCTCCGGCAGCAATTCCAGGATCGCGGGATCGAGCACATAGATGCCGCTGTTCACATAGTGGCGGTGCATGGGCTTTTCTTCGATGCCGACGAACCGCCCTCCCGCCTGCGCCACCACGCCGTACGGGACCTGGACGGTATATTCGCGCAGGCACATCGTCGCCTCGACACCCGTTTCGAGGTGGTAGCTGGCGATGGCGGCGAAATTGGCCGCGGTCAGAAGGTCCCCGTTCATGACGAAGAAGGGCCCCTTGATGTCCTTCGGCAGCAGACGGAGGCTGCCGGCCGTGCCCAGGCGTTCGGTCTCCTCGATATAGGTGATCTGCGCCCCGAACGCTTCGCCCCCGCCGAAATGCTCCTTGATGACATGCGAGAGATAGTTGACGGAGACGTAGAACCGCGTGAAGCCCTGGCTGACAAAACGACGGATGATGTGCTCGAGGATCGGACGTCCGCCGACATCGATCATCGGTTTGGGAATATTGTCGGTGAAGGGTCTCAGACGCGTCCCCAGGCCGCCGGCCATCAGGACGACAGGCAGGTCGTGAGAATACGGATTGGCGACGAGGTCTTCGGTTCGATAGAGCCCGAGCACATTGC
>CALRRQ020000018.1:0-94455 GCA_943370615.1 Rhizobium sp. Q54 | reverse complement strand
TTGTCAATTGCCGGGGCGAAAGTCCGGGTTTTCAGGCTTTTTCGCCTCCCTGCCGGTCGTATGGGAAGCACAGTTCCGGTGATGCGCCGGCACACGAAAGATGAACATGAGGGGGCTTTGGCAAGACCTGGTTAAGGTTTTCTTTCTATTAACAGGACTGGTGTGACAGCTTGTTTGATGGTCTGGCGTAACATGCAATTTCCCCCCTCCCGTATCCCGGTTTCCAATCCCAGCAATGCCGATGCCGACGACGGTCGGACGCATGCGGCACCGCGTGCCGACAAGGCCGGTGTCGATGATCGGCCACCGACCGAAACGGCGCCCGATGCCGTGATCCTCGATCCGGAAAAGCTTCCGGTCTGGCAGCGCGCCTTCATTCTCGGGCCCAACGTGCGCTTCGGGCGCACGCCCGGACCGGCCGTACTCAAGGGGGAGGCCGTGGAGGCCGCAGCCCATCCGGGGATTGCGGGTTCCAAGGGGCCGGTGTCCGATGCCGGCATCCAGCCCGCTTCGTCCGCCAACTACGTCATCGGTCGCAGCAACCCGATGTTTGCGCCGCCGGCCAAGGTCGAGGGCTCGCCGGTCGGGGACCTGCAGCGGCAGATCGCCGAGGCGCTGACCCAGGCGTCGGAAGCAGGCGAACCGCGTCACAGGCTGCCGGGCGAGACGCATCTGGCTTCGGGCCTTGTCCTGCCGCCCCGCACCGGTGCGCCGCTTCGCGTGCCGCCGCGCGCTCCCCGCGAGCCGCAGCGGGCCGAGGCAGCCCAGCCCATCAACCGCCATCCGGTTCAGCCCGCAGTCCACGCCCCGTCAGCACCCGTGACGCAGCCTGCGGCCGAGCGCCCGGCCCTTGCCGTGCGGCCGGCGGCATCCACTGCGCCGGCGCGGATCCAGCAGTCGGTTGCCGCAGCGCCGGCGGCCACCCGGCCGGCGGATCCGCAAGCTCCCGCCGCATCTTCGCGACCCTCCGCTCTCATCCCGGATCACCTGCTCTGGGAGATGATGAGCCTCGGCGGCTCGGAGACGGCGGAGCCGCATGCGGGATCGCGGGTGAGAAGAACGTCGCCACCGGCCGCGCCCGAGCCGCAACCGGCTCCCGTTGCTGCCGCGCCGAAGATCGCGCCCGTGATTGCGACGGTGGTGCGGATGGCGCTGCCTTCCGGCCCGGCTACCCTTTCATCCCCCGAGCCGGTACCGGCGCCCAGGTCTTTTTCACCTTCCGTCAGTCTTCCTGCTGACGACGCTCCTTCGGCCGTCCACCTCTACCGGCATGTCGAACTACGCCGCCCGGCTCCCGTCTCGACCCCGGCGACTGTCGAAACCACCATGGTCGTCGATGCGGTTGTGCCCGAGGCAGAAGAGGACACCGCATCGAAAACCACCGCTCCGAGCGAAACCGCCTTCGTTCGCGCGGCGGCAAGGCGCGCGCCGGGGCCGTTGTCCTTCATCCAGACCGAGGACTATCTTTTCCCCTCCGTCGAATTGCTGCAGGCCGCCGGCCCGCGCCAGGCCGGCATGATGAGCCAGGAGGCGTTGGAGCAGAGCGCGGGCCTGCTGGAGAGCATTCTCGAGGATTTCGGGGTCAAGGGCGAAATCATCGACGTGCGTCCGGGTCCGGTCGTCACTCTCTATGAGTTCGAGCCCGCGCCGGGGGTCAAGTCTTCGCGTGTGATCAACCTTTCCGATGACATCGCCCGCTCGATGTCGGCGCTCTCCGCGCGCGTCGCCGTCGTTCCCGGTCGCAACGTCATCGGCATCGAACTGCCCAATGCCGAGCGCGAGACGGTCTTCCTGCGCGAACTGATCGAGAGCAGCAGCTATGTCGGCACCGACTTCCGCCTGCCGCTCTGCCTCGGCAAGACGATCGGCGGCGAGCCTGTCATCGCCGAACTGGCGAAGATGCCGCATCTGCTCGTCGCCGGCACGACCGGGTCGGGCAAGTCGGTGGCGATCAACACCATGATCCTGTCGCTGATCTATAATCTGCGGCCCGAGGAATGCCGGCTGATCATGGTCGATCCGAAAATGCTGGAGCTTTCCGCCTATGACGGCATTCCGCATCTGCTGACCCCTGTTGTCACCGATCCGAAGAAGGCGGTGCTGGCGCTCAAATGGGCCGTGCGCGAGATGGAGGAGCGTTATCGCAAGATGTCGCGGCTCGGCGTGCGCAATATCGACGGCTTCAACGCCCGCGTGGCGGAAGCCCGCGCCCGGGGCGAGACGATCATGCTGCCTGTCCCCGTCGGCTTCGACAAGGGCACCGGCGAGCAGATCTTCGAGGATCAGGAACTCGATCTGTCCGCACTGCCCTACATCGTCGTGATCGTCGACGAGATGGCAGACCTGATGATGGTCGCCGGCAAGGAGATTGAAGGGGCGATCCAGCGGCTCGCCCAGATGGCCCGTGCCGCCGGTATCCATCTGATCATGGCAACCCAGCGCCCCTCGGTCGACGTCATCACCGGTACGATCAAGGCAAACTTCCCGACCCGCATCTCCTTCCAGGTGACGTCGAAGATCGACAGCCGCACCATCCTCGGCGAGCAGGGCGCCGAACATCTGCTCGGCCAGGGCGACATGCTGCACATGGTCGGCGGCGGGCGCATTTCCCGCGTGCACGGGCCTTTCGTCTCCGATCACGAGGTGGAAAAAGTCGTCGCACATCTGAAGACGCAGGGGCAGCCGGCCTATCTCGGCAGCGTCACCGAGGACACCGAGGAGGGCGTTTCCGAGGACGAGGAAGACGCAGCTGTCTTCGACAGCACGGCCATGGGTGGTGAACCCGATGCCGACGATCTCTACGAGCGGGCGGTCAAGGTGGTGCAGCGCGACAAGAAGTGCTCGACCTCCTACATCCAGCGACGCCTGTCGATCGGCTACAACCGCGCCGCCTCGCTGGTCGAGCGCATGGAGCAGGAAGGCCTGGTCGGCGCGCCGAACCATGTCGGCAAGCGCGAGATCCTCGGCCAGCGGCCGCCGGCGGCCAAGGACGGCGAAGAGCAGGTCGGCTAGCATTCCGCCAAGGGCCGGTGTCGTCCGGCTCGGGTCTCAGGCCGTTGGCAAAGGGGAGGCCGGTCAGTCGGCCTTCCGCAGTCGTGCGGCCTGCTCCACCGCCTCCAGATCGCCGAGCGCCGCGGCCCGTTCGAAGAGGGCAAGCGCTGCGGCCTTGTCGACGGGCACGCCGTCGCCCTTCTCAAGCGTGATGGCCAGATTGACCATGGCATCGACATTGCCGCCCTTGACGGCCATCTCGTAGAGCCTGACCGCCTGGACCATGTCGCGATCGACGAGTTTGCCCTCGTCATAGAGCACGGCGAGATTATAGGCGGCGACGCTGTCGCCCTGGTCCATGGCCTTGCGGTAGAACTCGATGGCCTTGCCGGCGTCGACCGGGCCGCCGATCCCGTTCGCATAGGCGACGGCGAGATTATACTGGCCAAGAACGTTGCCGAGCTCCGCCGCATTCCCGTACCAGCCGCGCGCCTGTTCCGGTTCGTCATCCTCGATCATGGCGCCGAGATTGACCATGGCTACCGCGTGCCCGGCGTTGGAGGCCTCGAGATAGAGCGCCTTCGCTTTGCCTGCGTCGCCGGCCTTCTGGAAGACCCGGCCCAGCTGAAAGACGACGCGCGGCGCGGTCTTGCCGCCTGCATAGGCCTCGCTACAGGCGGGCATGGCGAGGGTGGCGTCGATCTGATCCTGCTCCACGCCTGCA
Organism: Rhizobium sp. Q54; assembly: GCA_943370615.1. GTDB lineage: Bacteria > Pseudomonadota > Alphaproteobacteria > Rhizobiales > Rhizobiaceae > Allorhizobium. The sequence goes on along the minus strand of CALRRQ020000018.1, from coordinate 90,740 downwards.
AGCCCGGCTGGCCGGGTGGCATCGAAGGGACTGGCAGCCAGCCTGTCGCACAAAGAAGAAGCATCGTCCGCCCGGGCGGGGTGAATGCCCAGAGAAAAGGTCGCGATCAGAAGTGTGGCGACACGTGTCTGGAAGCTTCCGCTGGTTCTGCTCATGGCTCTCCCCGATCGTGTTCTTGCGCGGCCGACGTCTTTGTCCCGAGCGGATGATATCGCGGCCAATTGTTTTCCGGCGTTACTTGGCGTCAGGCTGAGGCGAAGCTTGCACGGCGTCTTGTCAAACGCAATCCCATGCCAGGCGTGTCCGATGACTTCCCGGCAATGCCCGACCGGGACGTCCCCGCTATGCGCCGACCACATCAAGCCACCGTCATCGACTATTGCCTTATAGGAATATTTTATTCTCTTAGATTGATTTCTGCCTGTCCGGCTGCTACCGATAAATCCATCGAGAAATGGAGATGGCAGCCATGTGCGGCATTGTTGGTTTGTTCCTGAAGGACAAGGGGCTGGAGCCTCAACTGGGGGCGCTGCTTTCGGACATGTTGATCACCATGACCGACCGGGGCCCGGATTCGGCCGGCATTGCCATCTATGGCGACCCGGCCACCGGCAAGGCGAAGGTGACCGTTCAGTCGGCGGACCCGCAGAGCGATTTCGACGGCCTCGAAACCGCGCTCCACAAGGCCGGCGTTCCAGCCTCCGTCGTGGTCAAGAGCACCCATGCGGTGATCGAGATCGATGCGGCGCAGCTCGCCGACATCCGTGCCGTGCTTGCGGAGATCCGCCCGAACGTGCGGGTGATGGGATCCGGCGAGAGCGTCGAGATCTTCAAGGAGATCGGTCTGCCCAAGGACGTCGTCGCGCGCTTCGATGTGCGCGCCATGGGCGGCACGCACGGCATCGGCCATACCCGCATGGCGACGGAAAGTGCGGTCACGACGCTCGGCGCCCACCCCTTCTCCACCGGTGCTGACCAGTGCCTGGTGCACAATGGTTCGCTGTCCAACCACAATAATCTGCGCCGCGAGCTGATCCGCGAGGGCATGACCTTCGAGACGCAGAACGACAGTGAAGTCGCGGCCGCCTACCTCACCGCCGAAATGGCCAAGGGTAAGGATCTCGGCCAGGCGCTGACCGGTGCGCTCGACGATCTCGACGGCTTCTTCACCTTCGTCGTCGGCACCAAGTCCGGTTTCGGCGTGGTGCGCGACCCGATCGCCTGCAAGCCGGCGGTGATGGCCGAGACCGACCAGTATGTCGCCTTCGGCTCGGAATACCGTGCGCTGGTCAACCTGCCGGGCATCGAGAATGCCCGGGTCTGGGAGCCAGAGCCCGCCACCGTCTATTTCTGGGATCACGAGAAGGCCGCCTGAGCGGTCCGTTCTTCACGAAGAAAGTCCGATTTCCATGCCCGTATTCGATCTCTCCCAAACCCCGCTCCGCGAACTCAACAGCGCCCTCCACAATCTCGGTTCCGGTGCCAATGATACCGCCTTCGAGGTCGTCAATCCGCGCGGCAGCCATGCCGTCGCAGTCGGTATCGACAGTCCGGTGACCGTCGAAGTGCTCGGTTCGGTCGGCTATTACTGTGCCGGCATGAACGATGGCGGCACGATCACCGTTCATGGCTCGGCCGGCCCGGGGGTCGCCGAAAACATGATGTCCGGCACGGTCGTCATCGAAGGCGACGCCAGCCAGTATGCGGGCGCCACCGGACAGGGCGGTCTACTCGTCATCAAGGGCAATGCGGCCTCGCGCTGCGGCATCTCGATGAAGGGGATCGACATCGTGGTGCACGGGTCGATCGGCCACATGTCGGCCTTCATGGGCCAGTCCGGCCATCTCGTCGTGCTCGGCGATGCCGGCGAGGCGCTCGGCGACAGCCTCTACGAGGCCAAGCTTTTCGTGCGCGGCACGGTCAAGAGCCTCGGTGCCGACTGCATCGAAAAGGCGATGAAGCCCAAGCATCTCGAAAAGCTCGCCGAGCTTCTGGAAAAGGCCGGCGTCACCGACGTCAGGCCGGAGGAGTTCAAGCGGTACGGTTCGGCCCGCAAGCTCTACAATTTCAACATCGACAATGCAGAAGCCTATTGAGGCGAGGGGCCAGAAGATGAGCTATCACAATCCGAACACCCCGCCGCGCAAGTCCGCCACCTTCGACGATTACACGCTCGCCGAAATCCGCCGCGCCGCCGCGACCGGCATCTATGACATCCGCGGTGGCGGCACCAAGCGCAAGGTTCCGCATTTCGACGACCTGCTCTTCCTCGGCGCATCGATCTCGCGCTATCCGCTCGAAGGCTATCGCGAGAAGTGCGACACCTCGGTCGTGCTCGGCACGCGCTTCGCCAAGAAGCCGATCGAACTGAAGATCCCGATCACCATTGCCGGCATGAGCTTCGGCGCGCTTTCGGGCAATGCCAAGGAAGCGCTCGGCCGCGGCGCGACGCTTGCCGGGACTTCGACCACCACCGGCGACGGCGGCATGACCAACGAGGAGCGCGGCCATTCGGAGAAGCTGGTCTACCAGTACCTGCCGTCGCGCTACGGCATGAACCCGAAAGATCTGCGGCGGGCCGATGCGATCGAGGTCGTGGTCGGCCAGGGCGCGAAGCCCGGCGGCGGCGGCATGCTGCTCGGCCAGAAGATCTCCGACCGCGTGGCGCAGATGCGCAACCTGCCGAAGGGCATCGACCAGCGTTCGGCTTGCCGCCATCCCGACTGGACCGGGCCGGACGACCTGGAAATCAAGATCCTCGAACTGCGCGAGATCACCGACTGGGAGAAGCCGATCTATGTGAAGGTCGGCGGCGCGCGCCCCTATTACGACACGGCGCTGGCCGTGAAGGCCGGCGCCGACGTCGTCGTGCTCGACGGCATGCAGGGCGGAACGGCAGCAACCCAGGACGTCTTCATCGAGAATGTCGGCATGCCGACGCTCGCCTGCATTCGCCCGGCCGTCCAGGCACTCCAGGACCTCGGCATGCACCGCAAGGTGCAGCTCATCGTCTCCGGCGGTATCCGGTCCGGCGCGGACGTCGCCAAGGCGCTGGCGCTCGGTGCCGACGTCGTCTCGATCGGCACGGCGGCGCTGGTCGCCATCGGGGACAACGACCCGCACTGGGAAGAGGAATACCAGAAGCTCGGCTCCACCGCTGGCGCCTATGACGACTGGCATGAGGGCAAGGACCCGGCCGGCATCACGACGCAGGATCCGGAACTGGCGAAACGTCTCGACCCGGTGCTCGCAGGGCGCCGTCTCGCCAACTACCTCAAGGTCATGACGCTCGAGGCCCAGACGATCGCGCGCGCCTGCGGCAAGAACAAGCTCCACAATCTGGAGCCGGAGGATCTCTGCGCGCTCACCATGGAAGCCGCCGCGATGGCCCAGGTGCCGCTGGCCGGCACCAGCTGGTACCCCGGCAAGGGAGGTTTCTAAGCACTGCATGGCCGCCCCACCTCCCAGGGGGCGGCCATTTTCCTTCAACATGTGTCTCAATCCAAAAAACTATAGGGGAACGACGTGACACAGGACCTTTCACAATTCGCCGCCGCGCGCGGCATCAAGTATTTCATGATCAGCTATACGGACCTGTTCGGCGCCCAGCGCGCCAAGCTGGTGCCCGCCGAGGCAATCGCCGACATGCAGAAGGACGGCGCCGGCTTTGCCGGTTTCGCCACCTGGCTCGACCTGACGCCGGCCCATCCCGACCTGTTCGCCGTGCCGGACGCGACGTCCGTCATCCAGCTGCCGTGGAAGAAGGACGTCGCCTGGGTCGCGGCGGACTGCGTCATGGAGGACAAGCCGGTCGAGCAGGCCCCGCGCGTCGTGCTGAAGAAGCTGGTCGCGGATGCCGCCGAAATGGGCCTTCGGGTGAAGACCGGCGTCGAGCCGGAATTCTTTCTGATCTCGGCCGACGGCGAGAAGATCTCCGACGAATTCGACAATGCCGAGAAGCCCTGCTACGACCAGCAAGCGCTGATGCGCCGCTACGACGTGATCGCCGAGATCTGCGACTACATGCTGGAACTCGGCTGGAAGCCCTATCAGAACGACCATGAGGATGCCAACGGCCAGTTCGAGATGAACTGGGAATATGACGACGCGCTGAAGACCGCCGACAAGCATTCCTTCTTCAAGTTCATGGTGAAGTCGGTCGCCGAGAAGCACGGGCTTCGCGCCACCTTCATGCCGAAGCCCTTCAAGGGGCTGACCGGCAATGGCTGCCATGCGCATATCTCGGTCTGGGACATCGACGGCAAGACCAATGCCTTTGCCGACAAGGCCATGTCGTTCGGCCTGTCGGCCAAGGGCAAGACCTTCCTCGGCGGCATCATGAAGCATGCCTCGGCGCTGGCCGCCGTCACCAACCCCACGGTCAATTCCTACAAGCGCATCAATGCGCCGCGCACGATCTCCGGCGCGACCTGGGCACCGAATACTGTCACCTGGACCGGCAACAACCGCACGCACATGGTGCGCGTTCCGGGACCCGGCCGCTTCGAACTTCGCCTGCCCGACGGCGCGGTCAATCCCTACCTGCTGCAGGCGATCATCATCGCGGCGGGCCTGAGCGGCTTGAAAAGCGATGCCGATCCGGGGCCGCATCACGATATCGACATGTACCGCGACGGCCATATGGTGAAGGATGCGCCGAAGCTACCGCTCAACCTCCTCGACGCACTGCGCGCCTATGAGGAGGACAAGGAACTGCAGGCCGCCCTCGGCACCGATTTCTCGGCGGCCTATCTGAAGCTCAAGCATGGCGAATGGAACACCTACTGCTCCCAGTTCACCGCCTGGGAACACCAGACCACGCTCGACATCTGAGCCGCTGTTCCCTTTCTTGACCGTTCGAACGGGCGGCAAGGCGCGTAGGCGTCTTGCCGCCACGAGCATGTGTTGCTGAATGCCCCTACACTCTGAAGGAGGATCTGTCGTGAAGAATTTCGTGCTGACCGTCAGCTGCAGGTCGACCCGCGGCATCGTCGCCGCGCTGTCCGGCTATCTCGCCGAACAGGGCTGCAACATCGTCGACAGCTCGCAGTTCGACGACCTCGACACCGGCAGGTTCTTCATGCGCATCAGCTTCCTCTCCGAGGAGGGCAAGGGTCTCGATGCGCTGGAAGAAGGCTTGAAGCCGATTGCCGACAGGTTCGAGATGACAACCGAAATCCACGACGGCAGCGAGCGCATGAAGGTGTTGCTGATGGTGTCGCGCTTCGGCCATTGCCTCAACGACCTACTCTATCGCTGGAAGATCGGCGCCTTGCCGATCGACATCGTCGGCGTGGTTTCGAACCATTTCGACTACCAGAAAGTGGTCGTCAATCACGACATTCCCTTCCACCACATTCCGGTGACCAAGGAGAACAAGGCGCGGGCCGAGGCGCGGATCATGGATGTTGTGGAGCAGACGGGCGCCGAGTTAATCGTTCTTGCCCGCTACATGCAGGTCCTCTCCGACGTGATGTGCAGCAGGATGTCCGGCAGGATCATCAACATCCATCACTCCTTCCTGCCAAGCTTCAAGGGCGCCAATCCCTACAAGCAGGCCTATCAGCGCGGCGTGAAGCTGATCGGCGCGACGGCCCATTATGTCACCGCCGATCTCGACGAAGGGCCGATCATGGAGCAGGACATTGCGCGCATCACCCATGCGCAGAGCCCCGAGGATTACGTGTCGATCGGCCGTGACGTGGAAAGCCAGGTCCTCGCGCGGGCGATCCATGCGCATATCCATCGCCGTGTTTTCCTCAACGGCAATCGCACGGTCGTCTTCCCGGCAAGCCCCGGTTCCTACGCTTCGGAGCGCATGGGATAACGTCGATGGCCCGGATCTCGGACGGCCCGTCGGCGGGCCGTCGTTTCCGCACCCAGATCTGATCAAGTGAGCGGGACAAGCCGCTGCGCCGGCGGCATCGGATCGGCTGGAGACCCGCCCGCAGGCTGTTGCGGGCCCCCGTCCGGCGCATCGCGCGTAGCGGCGATTGCCGGCGGGCGATGACATTTTCGGATCTTTTGCTGCGATTTTGCAGCGCTTGCGCGCCTACCCTTGCTGATCTTCGCCTATGTTATTGTAAACCAATGGATAATTGACCTTGGTGCCGGATGGCATGACGATTGCTTCGCTATAGCGTGCCGATCGAACGGGTCGGTGCCGTCAGAACCGTCGCTAGAAGCGGTCGAACGGACAGCGGAAACCGCTAAAACCAGAAAGGGAACACAATGACGAAATCTCACGGGCGGGGCCGCGCTTGGCTTTCCCTGGTGTCGGCGGCAGTCGTCGCGGCACCGTCCTTTGCCAGTGCTGCCGAACTGAACATTCTGACCTGGGAGGGCTATGCCGATCAGTCCTTCATTCCGAAATTCGAAGAGGCCTCGGGCTGCAAGACCAATTCGACCTATGTCGGCTCGAACGACGACTTCGCGCCGAAGCTGGCCGCCGGCGGCGGTGTCTACGACATCATCGTGCCGTCCATCGACACCATTGGCCTGATGCGCCAGGCAGGCTTCGTCGAGCCGATCGACACCGCAAAGATCGAAGGCTGGGCCGATGTCTATCCGGAATTCTCTGGCGCCAACGATGTGACCGCCGAGGGCTCGGTCTGGTCTGTGCCGCTCGTCTGGGGGTCGATCTCGCTGATGTACCGCGCCGACAAGGTCGATCCGAAGCCGGACTCGATCGGCGTGCTGTTCGACGAGAAGTACAAGGGCAAGGTCGCCATGTGGGACGACAAGTCGTCGCTCTACTGGACCGCCCGCCTGCTCGGCTATGAAAACGTCTACGATCTGAACGACGAGCAGCTCGAAGCCGTCAAGCAGAAGCTGATCGCGCAGAAGCCGTTGATCCGCAAGTACTGGGCAACCGCCGGCGAACTGACGGAACTCTACGCCAACCAGGAAGTCTGGGTTTCCAACACCTGGACCGGCCTGCAGAGCAAGGAAGTCAACGCGCTGAACAAGGGTTTCGAAGTCGTCGAATTCACCCCGAAGGAGAAGGCCGAGGGCTGGATGGACTCCATGCAGCTGGTGAAGGACAGCCCGAACACCGACTGCGCCTACAAGTTCTTCTCCTTCATGCTGTCGGCAGAGGGCCAGTGCGGCATCGTGGGGTCGACCGGTTACTTCCCGGTCAACCCGAAGGCCGTTTCCGGCTGCCTGACCGGCGCCGACGCGGAAGCCAAGAAGGTCAACAACATCGAGTTCGTCAAGAGCCTGGTGATGTGGCAGATGCCGACGCGCCTCGACAAGTATCTTGAAGTCTGGAACGCCGTGAAAGCGGCTCCCTGAGGACCGATCAGAGCAACCCCGATCACCGCCGGCCATGCCGGCGGTGATTTCCGCTGTTCATTTTCGACCCGACCAAGGACTTGCCCATGGCGCTGCAACCGATCGTAACTTTGGACAACGTGATGAAGGCCTACGGGACCTTCACCGCGCTCCACAATATCAACCTCGAAATCGGTACGGGCGAGTTCGTCACCCTGCTCGGCCCCTCCGGCTGCGGCAAGACGACGACGCTCCGGCTGATCGGCGGCTTCGAAACCGCCGACAGGGGCCGGATCACGCTGGCCGGATCCGACGTCACCCAGGAACCGCCTTACCGTCGCGACATCAATACGGTGTTCCAGGACTACGCGCTGTTTCCCCATATGACGGTCGCGGAAAATGTCGGTTACGGCCTGACCGTGCGCGCCAACCGCAAGCCGAAGGACGAGCGCGTCCGGCGCGTCGGCGAAGCGCTGGCCTTGGTCGGGCTCTCCGACAAGGCCGACCGCATGCCGCAGCAGCTCTCCGGCGGCCAGCGCCAGCGCGTGGCCATGGCCCGGGCCTTGGTGCGCCAGCCGAAGGTCTTGCTGCTCGACGAGCCGCTGTCCGCCCTCGACGTGAAGCTGCGCGAAGCCATGCAGGTCGAGCTGAAACATCTCCACCAGAAGCTCGGCATCACCTTCCTCATGGTCACCCATGACCAGGAAGAGGCGCTGGTGCTGTCGGATCGCATCGCCGTGATGCAGGGCGGACGCATCGCCCAGATCGGTTCGCCCTCGGAACTCTACGACCGTCCGGCGAGCCCCTATGTCGCCGACTTCATCGGTGCCGCGAACCTGATCGCCTGCACCTTCGCCGGCCGCGAGGGCGGCCTCGCCAAGGTGAAGCTGCCCGACGGAACGCTGATGTCGGGTATCGAGGTGCAGCCGGGACAGGACCTGAAGGACGGCGGCAAGGCGCTCATCGCCATCCGGCCGGAGCGAATGCAGGCCGGCCCGACGCCCGCCGGCAATTCGGCGCTCTCTGCCACGGTGGTCAACCAGCTGTTCCATGGCGGACGGTTCCAGATCGAGTTGCGGCTCGACGGGATCGAAGCGCCGATCTTCGTCGACATCGCCCGCAACACGGTCGCAGCCGACGGCAACGTGCCGCAGCCCGGGCACCGCATGAATTTCCACGTCGCGCCGCTGGACGTTCTGGTCTACCGAGCGGAGGACGGTGCATGAAAGCGAGCACCCGCAAGGCCGCCAGCTTTTGGCTTCTGTTTTCCCTGCCGCTGCTCTGGACCTTCGTCTTTCTGATCCTGCCCTATGGGGCGATGGGGATGATGAGCTTCTGGACCCGCCAGTTCCCCCTGTTCATCCCGGATTTCCAGTGGGGCAACTACGTTCTCCTGTTCTCCGACCCGCAATATCTGACCGTGATCCTCAGGACGCTGAAGATCGCCGCGCTCGTCACCGTCTATTCGGTGGTGCTCGGATATCCACTGGCATATTTCCTCGTCTTCACGATCCGCTCCGAAAAGCTGCGCACGCTGCTGTACATGTGTGTCGTCGTGCCGCTCTGGGTGTCCTATCTGCTGCGCGCCTATACCTGGAAGATCATTCTCGGTACCGACGGGGCGCTGAACTCGGCGCTGCTCTGGCTCGGCCTGATCGACCAGCCGCTCGACATCTTTCTCTACAATCAGGCGGCCATGGTGATCACGCTCACCTATATCTTCATCCCCTTCATGGTGATGCCGATCTTCACCGCGCTCGAACGCATCCCACCCGCCCTGATCGAGGCCTCCCAGGACCTGGGCGCCGGGCCGTTCGAAACCTTCGTCCGGGTCATCATGCCGCTGTCCACCGCCGGCGTGGTCGCCGGTGCGACGATGACGTTCTGCCTGTCCTTCGGCGATTTCGTCGCGCCGGTCCTGGTCGGCGGGCCGAGCGGCACCATGGTCGCGACCGTGCTGCAGAGCCAGTTCGGCGCAGCGCTCAACTGGCCGCTCGGTTCGGCGCTTGCCGTCATCATCTTCACCCTGGTGCTCATCGTGCTGCAGATTTCCAGCAGGCTCGATCGTGCCGGCCGCGTGTCCATGGGCTGAGGGAGAAACCATCATGCACAAACTCATCTGGTGGCAGAAAAGCCTGGTCGGCGTCGCGGTCGGAACGCTGCTCTTTCTCTATGTGCCCGTCGCGATACTGATCCTCTTTTCCTTCAACGACAGCCCCGTCACCTCCTTCCCGCTCTCCGGCTTCACCTGGGGCTGGTACCAGAAGGTCTTTGCCAATCAGGATCTGCTGAAGGCCCTGAAGAACAGCCTGATCGTCGCCATCTCGGCAACTGCGCTCACCATCGTGATCGGGGTCCCGGCGGCGCTTGCGCTCGACCGCTATCCCTTCGTCGGCAAGCAGCTGTTCAAGAACACGATCCTGCTACCGCTGTCGCTGCCGGGCATCGTCACCGGTATCGCCATGCTGAATTTCTACAAGCAGATCGGCCTGCCGCAGAGCCTCGGTGCCGTCGTCATCGGCCACGCCACGGCACTGGTCGGGATCGTCGTCGGACAGGTGCTGGCGCGGCTGGAAAAGGTCAACCGCAACCTCTCCGAGGCAAGCTCCGATCTCGGCGCGACCGGCATTGAGACCTTCTTCTACGTGACCCTGCCGAATATCCGCTCGGCGATCATCGGCTCGGCCCTGCTGTGCTTCACGCTGTCCTTCGACGAAATCCCAGTCACCTACTTCCTGACCGGGCGCGACGTGACGCTGCCGATGTACATCTACTCGACGCTCAGGCGCGGCATCACGCCGGAGATCAATGCGATCGGCGCCCTGATCGTGGTTGCGTCGCTGGCGCTGATCCTGAGTTCGGTCAGCATGCTGCGGCAAAAGCAGTAGGAAGGATCAGGGGCCCGGCGTTCGCGCCGGGCTTCTTCAATCGCTCGGGCGGTTTGTCTTGCGCACGATTGTGGCGATGTCGACGCCAAGCTCCTTGGCCGCCGCCCGCTTCGATCCCAGCCGGTCGAGCGCTTCGTTGATGATCCGCTCCTCGAAGGCACGGGCCATGTCCTTCAACGTCCGCCCCGCTGGTTCGATCTCGGACATCGCGGTTTGCGGCGCGGCAGCCGTCGGGAGCTGCTCGGTGGTGGCATTCTGAACGCGCGAGAACGAGGGCGGCAGATGCTCGGGGCTCGCGACGTCGGCCGCGACGATGTCGATATAGTCGACCACGCTCTTCATTTCCCGCAGATTGCCGGGGAAGGGATGGCGCATCAGGATGGCCCGGCATGACGCCGACAGCCTGAGCGGCGAACCGCGCTCCTGACTTGCCCGCTCGAGCATCATGTCGAGGATCTCCGCCTTGTCCGGGCGGTTGCGCAGAAGCGGGATCTCCACCGGGAAGGTCGACAGGCGATAAAGCAGGTCCTTGCGGAAGCCGCCCTGCCGCGTCATTTCGGTCAGGTCGCGGTTGGTGGCGGTGATCACCCGGGTGTCGATCTTCTTCGACACCGACGAGCCGACCGGCTGGATGGTGCCATCCTCGAGGAATTTGAGCAGCTTCGGCTGCGAAGACAGAGGGATCTCACCGATCTCGTCGAGAAACAGCGTCCCGCCGGCCGCACTTTCGATATAGCCGCGCTTGCCGGCCTGGAGCGCGCCGGTGAATGCGCCGCGCTCGTAGCCGAACATTTCCGACTCGAACAGCGTTTCCGGGATCGAGCCACAATTGACGTGCACGAAGGGGCGCCCGCGCTCCCCGCCGGTCAGGTGGATATGCCGGGCGATGGCCGTCTTGCCGACGCCGGATTCGCCGAGCAGCAGGATGCGGAAGTTACGCGCATAGGCCCGGACGGCCTGGTCGATCTGGGTCTTCAGGCCGTCGGGGAAGAGCAGGCGCGCACTTTCCTTCTGGTCTCCGGCGGAGATCGAACGCCCGGTCATGCCGCGTTTGGCCCGGTCCTGGTTTTCGGGGTCGCGCAGGAAGTAGACGGTGAAGCCGCTGGCCGAGCCGGAAACCACCAGCACGCGGCGGCTGGCCTGATAGACCTTGCCGGAAATCTTCGCCCGGACCAGGCCTTGCGCATGGCCCCGCTCGGCGGAGGCGAGGAAGTCGTCCATGTCGAAGTCAGAAAAGCGCAGGAAGGTCGATAGCGCCTGGCTTTCGAAGGGCGATGCCAGCCGGGCGGAGCGCTCGGCGGCGGTGTTGAGAAAGACCACGACCTCGTCCGGATCGACGATCATCAGCCCGTCCGGCAGGAGATTGGCAAAGGCCCGAAACTGCGCGCTTTGGAAATTCTGCTCCCAGGCCTCGCGACTGAGCGCCTCCGCCCCCCGGACGCCTAGATAGAACTGCGGTATGTCGCCCGGTGTCATCATCTCTTACGGCCGCTTTGGCTGGCGGGACGCCCTCTTGGGCGCGTGCGCTTCCCGCTCTCGAACAGTTATAACCGTCCAGGCCTTGTCGTCCATGCCGGTGATCTGGCGGATATGGACGTCGAGCAGGACGGACGGCCCGGGTCCGCCGGGATTGGTGAAGAGTGACCAGCCGGAGGCTCTCTTGCGGGTGCGAACATAGGCCAGGAGCTGGCTCTCGACTGTGCGGCTGCCGGAGAAGGCTGCGGCAAAGGCCTTGTTGCGGTTGATCACCTTGCCTTCCGCGTCGAGCACGATCACCGGGTCCGGCATGCCGTCGAGCGCGCGGATCGCGAGCTTCAAAGCGTTGGCCTTCTCGTCGTCGGCATTGCGCTGCTCGGTGATGTCGCGGCAATTGCCCCAGAGACGCAAGAGGAAGCCGTCGACGATATCGGCCCGGACATCGTTGAGGATATATTGCAGCGTGCCGTCATGGCGGCGGTCGACGCTCAGCGCGTCGTTGATGGCGTAGTTGGACTTGATGATCTCGTCGACGAACTTCTCGTTGGCGGCGCTGCGCGGCCAGTAGAGGCGTACGTCCTGTTCGTTGAAGTCGACGGATTCGGGCAGCTGGTAGATGCGCGACATGGCCGGATTGCACATGCGCCAGACCGACTGGTTTTCGAACACCTGCCGGATGACTTCGCTCTTCGGCAGGGTGGTGTCGACCGGCTCGAGGAAGACGATGCCCCAATGCGCTTCGTTGGAGGTCTCCACCATGGATTGCAGGGTGCGGAAGTCATCTTCCATCTGCCGATAGCGGTTTCCCACCGGGCCATAATCCATCTTGGCGAGCCTCAGCGCGATCTCGCCGTTGATGCGCACGAAGCGTGTCCGTGCCAGGGTGCGGATCGGCCGGCCGCCGCGCGCCAGCAGCGTCAGTTCCAGGGTGGCGCCATGCTCCGAACGGCTGCGATTGCGCAGGATCTGCTGGATCTGGACGAAGGACTCGGGAGTATAGAATGCCGCGGCATCATAGCCGGCGATCTCGCGATCATAGGTTCCGAGCAGTTCGGCCTGGGCCTCGTTGAACCAGAGCACCCGTCCCTCGTGCGAGATCACATCGACCAAGAGATCGGCTTCGAGCGACAGGCCTGCGTCAGCATGGGCCTGGTCCGGCAGCGCTCCCTCCATCATCGCCATGGTTCTGCGACCTTTCTGACCTCAGAGCCGGACCTCATCGCCTGGCCGGCTGCCTTGAAAACACTCTCGGGCAATCCGGCGCGAACCGGAACCCCTTTGTCACTCAAACGAGACCCGTTCCCACAATGAAATTGCCGATCATGCGTTCGCAGCCGGGAATGAAATTGTAGCGGGCGGCCTGCGCCGGATCGATCTCGCTCCAGCAGGTCGCCATGCGGTCGCAGGTGGTCTCCGGATGAAACTGCACCGAGACCCAGTTGCCACCATGATCGAGTGCGGCGGCCGGAAGCGTCGGACGGGTGGCAAGCACGGTCGTGCCCTCTGGGATCTCGATCACACGGTCGAAATTGCCGAAGAAGAAGGGGGAGGTCTCGTCGAAGCCGTCGAGCAGATAATGGTCGCGGCCTTCGTCGGTGAAGGCCAGAGGCAGGCTGCCGACTTCGGGGCCGGCGGGATTTTTCTCCACCCGGCCACCGAGCACAGTCGACATCAGCTGGTGGCCGCCGCAGATGCCCATCAGCGGCTTTCCGGTGGATCGCCAGCGGGTCAGCCAATCGGCAATCTCCAGCTGCCAGCGGTAATTGTCGGATACCGAGGCGAAGCTGCCGCCGAGGATCACGCCGTCGATCGCATCGAGCTCCGGCAGCGGCTCGCCTTCATGGGCCTTGATGCCGAGATAGTCGATCTTGTCCAGCATGCCGATCTGGTCGAGCAGGGCTTCGATGGCGATGGTCTCGTCATCGCCGCCGTGGATCCTTCGCCAGGTGGATTTGCTGTAGCTGCCGGGTTCGGCGAACTGCGAGATATAGGCAAGTGTCTTCCTGGGCATGATGAATCCGTCGACAGAATGGCAGCCATGGACCGGACCTGGAAGGCCGGCACTACATGGATTCAGCAAGATCCGTGCCATAAGAATAGCGTATTGATTTCAACAGTTTGCCTTCTTCTGTATGTAGCGCTGATGCGTAGACGCATAGGTTTTCGTCAATTCTGCATCAGCCACCGTCATTGGCTGCGGCCTGCCTCCGGCCGCCTTGCCCGAGGAAGAGGAGAAGGCCGTTTTCTCCCGGCAATCGCGACGGTGGATGCGTCCCTATTGCGTGTGCGAGCAACGAGGCCTCGATGCTGCGTGTTTGCAGAAAAATCCTCCGGCAAAATCGCATCACGAAGAGCCTGCTTGGGACGCTGTTGCGCCACCATGAAAATTTCTCTTGCAAAAACAGTTCGTTATGAAATCCAAAACAGCTGGCACGGCTTTTGCTGCTGTCATGGGAAAGCGCCAAAGAGCGAGGGGAACCATGATCGCAGACGATTTGACCGACATCGGCAGCTTACCTTTCCTCGATATGAGCGACCCGGATTTCTCCATCCGGTCGCAACAGGTTAACGACGCCCGCGAGAAGAGCTGGTGCGCGCGGACCAATTACGGGCTGGCCGTGTTGCGCTACGACGAAGTGCACAAGCTGATGCGCGATGCGCGTCTCCGGCAGGGCAGCTACGCCTGGCCGAAGCTCAACGGCGTGTCCGGCCACTTCGCCGGCTGGTGGGAGCGCATGCTGCTGAGCCAGGAGGGAGCCAACCACGCCCGCCTGCGCCGCCTCGCCAATCCCGCCTTCTCGCCCAAGCTGGTGATCGGCCTCAGGCCCGAATTCGCCAAGCTCGCCAATGAGCTGATCGACGCCTTCATCGAGAAGGGCTCGTGCGAGTTCATGGCCGACTTCGCCGAGCCCTATGCGACGCGCGTCATCTGCATGCTGCTCGGGCTGCCGCATGAAAAATGGCGCGAGCTGGCGGATCTCGCGGCGGACATGGGGCTGGCCCTCGGCGTGACCTTCAAGCAGGACCTCGAGACCGTCGACGCGGCGACCGTCAAGCTGTTCGGCTACGTCATGAAGCTGGTCGACGAGTTGCGGCAGCAGGAACTCGGCGAGGATTTCCTCTGCATGCTGGTCCGGACCAACATGCAGAGCGACGAGGCTTTGTCGGAACGGGAACTCTACGACCTGATCATGCTCGCCATCTTCGGCGGCATCGACACCACCCGCAACCAGATCGGGCTGGCCATGGACGTGTTCATGCGCAATCCGGAACAGTGGCGCCTGCTGGGCGACAATCCGGAGCTCGGCAAGTCGGCCGTCGAGGAAGTGATGCGCGTTCGCCCGACGATTACCTGGGTGACGCGCGAAGCGGTCGAGGATTTCGTCTACCAGGGCCTCGAGATCAAGTGCGGCACGACGATCCACCTGTTCGGCCAGTCGGCTGCATCCGATCCGCGGGCCTTTGCCGATCCGTCCTTTAACATCACCGCCGAGCGCAAGCCGCATTTCGGCTTCGGCGGCGGCGCGCATTTCTGTCTCGGGCACTTCATCGCCCGTGGTGACATGACCGAGGCGCTGGCGATCCTGGCCCACCGGGTCCGCAATCCGCGCATCGAGGGCCATGCCCGCTTCCTGCCCGACAGCGGCAATACCGGGCCGATCACCCTGCCGATCTCCTTCGACAAGGGTGAGCGCAGGGCCTTCATCCCGCCGAGCGCCGAGGAAGCGGCAAAGCTGGCCGCAACGTCCGCCGCCGAGACCGGTCTGGCCCTGTCGCTCACCATTCTCTACGGCACCCAGACCGGCAATGCCGAGCAAATGGCAAGCGACATCGCCGGCATTGCCCGCAGCCGCGGCTTTGCCCCCCGCGTGGCCCCGCTCGACAGCATCGAGATGGACGAGCTTGCCGGGTTGAAACGCCTGCTGATCGTCACCTCGACCTACGGCCAGGGCGAAATGCCCGATACCGCGCGCGGCTTCTGGGATGCGCTCGGCGCCGAAGACGCCCCCGACCTCAGCGGCCTCTCCTATTCGCTGATGGCCATGGGGGATTCGGGCTACGAGACCTTCTGCGCCGCCGGGCGCGACATGGACGAGCGGCTGCAGGCGCTGGGGGCACGATCGATCGAGCCCCGGGTGGATTGCGACACCAACTATGCGGCAACCGCCTTTGCCTGGGTGGACCGTGCGCTTGCCGCGGCAAGCACAGTCGAGGGCGAGGATGCGGAGATGGAGCTTGGCGATCTGCCTGCTCCGGCGTCGACCCGCTCCCAATGGAACCGCCGCAATCCCTATCCGGCGCGCATGGTGGCCAATCGCCGGCTTTCCGGCGCGGGTTCGGCCAAGGACACGCGGCACATCGAATTCGAGCTCGGCGACAGCGCTCTCGCTTACGAGGCCGGAGATTGCATCGGCGTCGTCCCGCTAAACGACAAGGGCCTCGTCGAAGCGCTGATGAACCATTTCGGCGCCTGCGCCCATGTGCCGGTCGCCTGCCACGACAAGCCGCTCGGCACCCTGCTGACCGAAGCCTTCGAGATCAGCACGCCTTCGCGTGAAATGATCGCCGAGGTCGCTCGCCTCTCCGGCGATGCCGAACTCAACCATGTCCTTGAGAACGGCGACCGCCAGTCGCTCGATGCGTGGCTGTGGGGACGCGACATTCTCGATCTCCTCGGCATGATGCCGAAGCATGCGATGGCGCTTACCGACTTCGTCCGCCTGCTGAAACCACTCCAGCACCGCGCCTATTCTATCGCCTCGAGCCCGAAGGAGCATTCGGGCAGTATCCACCTGACGGTTGCCACCATCCGCTATCAGAGCCATGGCCGGGCGCGGCAGGGTGTCGCCTCCACCTTCCTCGCCGACCGGTTGGGGGAAGGGAAGACGGCGCCGATTTTCCTGTCGCCGAACCGGGCCTTCCGCGTTCCGGAAGACGACGCTGCGCCGATGATCATGATCGGTCCCGGCACCGGCGTCGCTCCTTTCCGCGCCTTCCTGCAGGAGCGCCGCGCGCGCGGCGCCAAGGGACGGAACTGGCTGTTCTTCGGCGACCAGCATCGCGACCGCGACTATCTCTATGAGGAGGATTTTGCGGCAATGCAGGCTTCCGGGCTTCTGACCCGCCTGGACCTCGCCTTCTCCCGCGACCAGGCGGAGAAAGTCTATGTCCAGCACCGGATGCGCGAGAATGCGCGCGAGCTCTTCGCCTGGCTCGAGCAGGGCGGTTACCTCTACGTCTGCGGCGACGCCACCCATATGGCGGCCGACGTGGAGCGCACACTTGTCGAGATCATCGCCTCCGAGGGGGCGATGAGGCCTGAGGATGCCGAGACCTATCTCGACCGGTTGCGCAAGGAAAAGCGCTACGCCCGCGACGTCTACTGACCGCTTTCCCGACCTTCATCCACCCTATCAGGGCGGCTTTGGCCGCCCGTATCGGAGAGAGATTGCATGACAAAGCTCAATCAACTGGCAGCCCGGCTGGAACGCGATGGGATCGACATCCTGCATGTCGGTCTGTTCGACTATGCGAGCGTCTTTCGCGAACGTCGCCTGAAGCGCGAGCAGTTCCTGGCCTGGGCGCGGGACCCGCGCTTTTCCAACACGCTGCCGCACTGGGATTCGGCCGACAGCCTGTTCGGCGGTGGCCCTTATCTCACCGAAGCGCTGAGCCTCGACGTGGACTCCCTTCGCCCTTATGCCTTCGAGCCGAACGCCGCGGCGATCGTTGCCGACTATGCCGGCGAGAACCGCGAACTGATGCCGCGGGCCGTGCTTGCCCGCCAGATCGAGCGCGCAGCCAGCATGGGCTACGAGGTTCGTGCCGCCTTCGAATTCGAGGTGATCTTCCTCAAGGAGAATGCGGCAAGCCTGCGCGACAGCGGCTTTTCCGCCATGCACACCTTCATGCCGGAGAACAAGTGCTGGTCGGGCCAGACGGCGGCCGATCAGGCCGAATTCGTTTCCGGCCTGGAGAAGGCGATCATCGACCATGGTGTGTCGCTGTTTGCGGTCGCCGGCGAGCTCGGACCCGGCTGCTTCGAAGCGACGCTTGCCGCCGAGACGCCGATGAAGGCCGCCGACGATGCCGCCTTCTTCCGCCAGGCGGCCCGCGCCTATGCCCGCCGGCAGGACATGACGGCGAGCTTCATGGCCTCCATGGGCGGCTCCTTCCCCGGCATCGGCGGTCATGTCACCCTGTCGCTCCGGGACAAGGCGACCGGGCGCAACGTCTTTTCCGATCCGACGGCCACGACCAACCAGGCAGCAAGGCACTTCATCGGCGGTATGGCCCGGCTCGTGCCCGAGGCTTTTGCGCTCTGCGCCCACACGGTCAATGCCTATCGCCGCTTCGCTCCCGGGTCCTGGGCGCCGAAATCGGTCAGCTGGGCGGAGTACACGTTTACGACGGCCGTGCGTTCCGTTCCCTCCGCCGAGGACAGCGCGCGGCTGGAATTCCGCCTGCCCGGCGCCGACTGCAACCCGCATTTGACGCTGGCGCTGGCGCTGGCCGGCGGTCTGGACGGTCTGGAAGAGCAGATCGATCCGCCGGCGGCCACCCCCTTCGGAGGGCCGGACGACATTCCGCCCGGTGCCACCCGGCTGCCGCGCGACCTGAAAGACGCCGCTGACCGGCTGAAGGCGAGCGAGCTTGCCGCCCGGCACTTCGGCGAGGCCTTTACCAGTCATTTCGCCAAGGCCTGCGAGGTCGAGCATGCCGCCCTTGCCCGCGCCGTCAGCGCCTTCGAGCTCGCCCGCTATCTCGAAGGCTGAACTAATCCCGCCCAACCCCAAGAACAAAAGAGGAGAACGCCCCATGGCAAAACACGAAGACTGCGACATGTTCCGCGAACTGAACGATCCGCTGCGCAAGGAACGCGTCGCGCGGGTGAGCGAGAAGATCAAGGCTCTCGGCATCGAATATATTTATTACCAGTATATCTCGATCACCGGCCGGGTGCTGGGCAAGGCGGTTCCGGCCCGCCACTGGGAGTACAATGCCCGCAAGGGGGTGCAGACCTGGATGGGGGGCGTCACCAACGTCTCGACCGACATGAACGGCACGCTGTTCGGCTTCTCGGCCAATGACGGCGAGACGGTCGCGCTGCCCGATCCGGAAACCTTCTGCCAGCTGCCCTGGGACAAGCGGGTCGCCCGCGTCTTCTGCACGCTGTTCTACGGTCTGGAGGACGCGAAAAATCCGGGCGGCTATTTCGAATGCGATACCCGCGGCAACCTCAAGCGTTTCGACCGCGAGTTCCGCGAGAAGCACAACGGGCTTCATCTGCGCGTGGGGATGGAGCCGGAAATGCTGTGGCTGAAGAAGAACCCGGACGGCTCGGCCACGCCCTATTCCGGCATTACCGAACCCTATGCCTACCATATCGGCCAGTTCGAAAGCGCCCGCCACATCTGGACGCAGGTCTATGAATATTCCCATGCCATGGGTCTCGACATGATCCAGGGCGACGTCGAGGACGCGCCGGGCCTGCTCGAACTCAACTTCGCCTTCGACGATGCGCTGAAGACCTGCGATCGGCTCACCACCTATCGCCAGATCTGCAACGAGGTCGCCCGCCAGCACGGGCTGATCGCCTGCTTCATGGCCAAGCCGATGATGGGCGTTCCGGCCAATGGCTGCCATCACAATTGCTCGATCTGGACCGGCGGGTCGGCAGAGCTGCAGCGGCTGGTGCCGGGCGAGCTGCCGGGCATGGAAGAGCTGTTCACCTATACCAAGGGCGGCGTGAACGAGTTCGAGAACAAGAAAGACGGCTGGCTGCCGACCGAGATGGGTCACCATGCCCTCGGCGGTGCGCTGAAGCATATCGGCGCGCTCACCGCAATCGGCGCCTCGACGGTCAACTCCTATCGCCGCTTTGCCGATGTCGGCCTGTGGGCACCGATCGGCGCCAACTGGGGCCTGCAGAACCGTTCCTGCACCATCCGCATCTCGGCACCCGACCGCTTCGAGTTCCGCGCCGTCGACGCCATGGTCAACCAGCACCTGTTCTGCGCGGCGCTGATCAAGGCGCTCGACGACGGCATTTCGAACAAGATCGACCCCGGCGCGCCGGAAGATCGTAACGTCGTGGAAGTGATGAAGGCGGGCGGCCATGTCGACCTCATCCCGCTCAACCTCAACGAAGCGCTGGATGCCTTGCAGAAGGACGATCTGGTACTGGAAGCCATGCCCGGCAGGCTCTATGAGTTGTACGACCTGATGAAGCGCGACGACTGGAAGCGATTCCTCAAGGAAGTCACCAATTGGGATCTCGATCGCTACATGGACTACCTGCCCTGAGCGATACGAGCAGAATCTTACGGACGGCGTCCGGCGCCGTCCGCCTTGCCATTTCCGACCTCTGATTGGAGTTATCCATGTCTCACCATCTGCAGTTCTTCATCGACGGCGCCTGGGTCGATCCGGCCGTGCCGGCCACCCTCGACGTCATCAATCCCGCGACCGAAGAGGCCTATACCCAGATTTCGGTCGGCTCGAAGGCCGATGTCGACAAGGCCGTCGCCGCCGCCAAGAAGGCTTTCGTCAGCTTCTCCAGGACCTCGGTTGCCGAGCGGCTGGCGCTGTTGAAGAAGATCCTCGAAGTCTACAATGCCCGCTTCGAAGACGTCGCGGTTGCCGTGTCCAACGAAATGGGCGCGCCGCTGTCGTTTGCCCGCGACGCCCAGGCCTGGGCCGGCCGCGCGCATATGGAATCCACCATCGAAGCTCTGGAGAACTACGAGTTCTCGGAAAAGCGCGGCTCGACCACCGTGGTCAAGGAGCCGATCGGCGTCTGCGCGCTGATCACGCCATGGAACTGGCCGCTCAACCAGATCGTCTGCAAGGTCGCGCCCGCCATCGCCGCCGGCTGCACCGTGGTGCTGAAGCCCTCGGAAATCGCTCCGATCTCCGGCATCGTGTGGGCCGAGATCATGGAAGAGGCCGGCGTGCCGAAGGGCGTGTTCAACCTCGTCAACGGCAACGGTCCCGATGTCGGTCAGGTCATGGCCGGCCATCCGGATGTCGACATGGTGTCCTTCACCGGCTCTACCCGCGCCGGCATCATCGTCGCAAAGACGGCCGCCGATACCGTCAAGCGCGTTGCCCAGGAACTCGGCGGCAAGTCGGCCAATATCGTGCTGCCCGATGCCGATCTCGAAACCGCCGTCACCAAGGGCGTCCAGGGCTGCTTCGGCAATTCGGGTCAATCCTGCGATGCGCCGACCCGCATGCTGGTTCCAGCCGATCGCCATGACGAAGCATTGACCTTCGCCAAGGCCGCCGCCGAGGCCCACAAGGTTGGCAGCCCGACCGCCGAGGACACCGATCTCGGCCCGGTCGTGTCCCAGCTGCAGTTCGACAAGATCCAGCGCCTGATCGAAGCCGGCATCAAGGAGGGCGCGACCCTCGTCACCGGTGGCCTTGGCCGCCCTGAGGGTCTGAACCGCGGCTACTATGTCCGCCCGACCATCTTCGGCAACGTGACCAACGACATGACCATCGCCCGCGAGGAAATCTTCGGGCCGGTGCTGTCGATCCTGCCGTACAAGACCGAGGAAGAGGCGATCGCGATCGCCAACGACACGGTCTATGGCCTGGCGGCTTACGTCCAGTCTGAGAACATCGAGCATGCGCGGGCCGTAGCGCTCGAAATGCGCGCGGGCTCTGTCTACCTCAACTACCCGGACTGGGATACGCATGCCCCGTTCGGCGGCTACAAGCAGTCGGGCAATGGTCGCGAATATGCCGATTGGGGCATCCACGATTTCCTCGAGATCAAGGGCATCGTCGGCTACGGCGATTGAGCATCCGCTGGCCGAAGCCCGGTTTCATCGAGCCGGCGGAGTGTTGACGCGACATCAACAATGACAATCGCCCGCGGCAGTCATCTGCCGCGGGCGATTGTCGATTGGCACGTGGGTCTGCGCGGAGCCGAGCGAAGGGCTCAGTCTTCTTCCTGGAAGACCTCCTCGCGTTTCGCCTTGACCGAGGGCAGGAAGACGATGACCAGCACGGCCACGGCGAGCAGCAGGAGCACGGCGCTGATTGGCCGGGTGACGAAGGTCAGCGGGTCGCCGCGCGACAGGATCATGGCGCGACGCAGGTTTTCCTCAAGCAGGGGACCGAGCACGAAGCCGAGCAGCAGCGGCGCCGGCTCGCAGCGCAGCTTGACCAGGATATAGCCGAGCAGGCCGAAGCCGGCGACTGCGTAGAGGTCGTAGACGTTGGAATTGACGCTGTAGACCCCGATCGAGCAGAAGGCCATGATGATCGGGAACAGCACGTAATAGGGAATGGTGAGCAGTTTCACCCAGAGCCCGATCAGCGGCAGGTTCAGTACCACCAGCATCAGGTTGCCGATCCACATCGAGGCGATGATGCCCCAGAACAGTGCGGGCTGTTCGGTGGCGACGTTCGGCCCGGGCACGATGCCCTGGATGATCATCGCGCCGACCATCAGCGCCATGACCGGGTTGGCGGGAATGCCGAGGGTGAGCAGCGGGATGAAGGAGGTCTGGGCGCCGGCATTGTTGGCCGATTCCGGGCCTGCGACGCCCGCGATCGCTCCTTGGCCGAATTCCTCCGGATGGTCGGAAATCCGCTTCTCGACGGTGTAGGAGGCGAAGGCCGCAAGGATCGCGCCACCGCCCGGCAGGATGCCGAGTGCGGAGCCGATCGCCGTTCCGCGCAGGACGGGGGCCACCATGCGGCGGAAGTCGTCGCGGGTCGGCCAGAGATTGCTGACCTTCGACATCAGCACGGTGCGGGTCTTCTCGCCCTCAAGGTTGCGCAGGATCTCGGCAATGCCGAAGACGCCGACGGCGACCGCGACGAAGTTCAACCCATCGGCATATTCGCGGATGCCCAGCGTGAAGCGTGGCGTGCCGGAATAGATGTCGGTGCCGACGAGGCCGAGCAGCAGGCCGAGCGAGACCATGGCCAGCGCCTTGACGATCGAACCATGGGCGAGGGCGATCGACGAGACGAGACCGACGACCATCAGAGAGAAATACTCGGCGGCACCGAATTTGAGCGCCACGGCGGTGAGCGGAATGGCAAGGACTGCGACCAGGAAGGTGGAAACCGTGCCGGCGAAGAAGGAGCCGAGCGCGGCGATCGACAGCGCGGCCCCGGCGCGGCCCTTGCGCGCCATCTGGTACCCGTCGATCGCGGTGACTGCGGACGAGGATTCGCCCGGCATGTTGATCAGGATCGCGGTGGTCGACCCGCCATACTGGGCGCCGTAGTAGATGCCGGCGAGCATGATCAGCGAAGAGACGGGTTCAAGCTGAAAGGTGATCGGCAGCAGCATGGCTATGGTCGCCGTGGCGCCGATGCCGGGCAGCACGCCGATCAGCGTGCCGAGAAGAACGCCGATCAGGCAGAAGAGCAGGTTTTCCGGCGAGGCAGCGGTGGAAAAGCCGAGGGCGAGATTGCTGAAGAAATCCATGGGTTCTTCCTAAAACCGGGTCCAGGGACCGAACCGTTCGAAGGGCAGGCCGAGGGCATAGCTGAAGACGATCACGGAGAAGACCGTGATGGCGGCGGCCAGCAGCAGCGCCATGACCGGACCCATGCGGTGCGAGGCGAAGGCGGCGATCAGCGCTGCGAGGAAGATCGCCGGCACGAAACCGAGGCCGCGCACGGTGAGGCCGAAGAAGATCGGCGCCGGCAGGATGAGGAGAATGCCTCTCAGCGCGATCGGGCCGAGCGGTTCGCCCTCGACCTTGCCGGACTGAAGAACGATGACGGTGCCGAGCAGGATCAGGATGGCGGCGAGCATGAGCGGGAAGAGCCCCGGGCCCATGCGGAAGGCGGTTCCGAGCTCGAGGCTGAGGCTCTGATAGGCGAAGAAGCCGCCAAGCCCGATGAACAGGGCGCCGCAAAGGGCGTCGGTCCGGTCGAATTTCATGGATTTCATGGTGTCCCCCTTGATGCGGCACCAGGGCCGCGGCGTCGCGCCGAGCGCGGGAATGCCGCCCGCCTCAAGGGCGGACGGCATCGTGCAGGGTGAAATGCTCAGTCGGCGAACTGGCCGGCGGCCTCGATCACAGGCTTCCAGCGAGCGATCTCACTTTCGAGCTTGGCCTTGAGCGCTGCCGGCGTCGCATCGGTTTCCGGTGAGGGCGCGGTGCCAAGTTCGGCGAAGCGGGCGACGACGTTCTGGTCCTTCAGCGCGACCTGAAGAGCCTTCGACAGGCGTTCGACGGCTTCCGTCGGCGTGCCCTTCGGTGCGTAAATGCCGTGCCAGATGCCGACCTGGAAATCGGCAAGGCCGCCTTCGGCCGCGGTCGGCACGTCCGGCAGCACGTCGAGACGGGCGGGGGAGGTCACGGCATAGGCCTTGATGGTGCCGCCCTGGATCTGCTTCGTCGTATTGGTGGTCTGGTCGCACATGATGTCGACCTGGCCGCCGAGCAGGTCGGTCATGGCCGGGCCGGTGCCCTTGTAGGGAACGGTGACAAGGGGCGTGTCGATGGCGCTCATCAGCAGCATGCCGCAGAGATGCGAGGCAGCACCGATGCCGGCATTGGCGACGGTGACGGTGTCCTTGTTGGCCTTCATGTAGTCGATCAGGCCCTTGAGGTCCGTCGGCTCGAGGTCCTTGCGGGCGACGATAGTCATCGGCACGTCGGTGACGAGGCCGACATATTCGAAGGCGTTCAGCGTGTCATAGGCGAGCTTGCGGTAGAGCGTGGCGCTGGTCGCCATGCCGATATGGTGCAGCAACACGGTATAGCCGTCCGCCGGTGCCGCGGCGACCCGGCCGGCGCCAAGCGTGCCGCCGGCGCCGCCGACGTTCTCGACGACGATCTGCTGGCCGAGGTCCTTGGACATCGATTCGGCGACGAGGCGCGCCACCGTGTCGGTCGGGCCGCCGGCGGAGAAAGGCACGACCATGGTGATGGTGCGCTCCGGATAACCCTCGGCGAAGGCGGCGGCGGAAGACAGGGTGACGGCGAATGCGGCCCCGAGGCCGAGCATGGTTTTCAGGATCTTCATCGAATTCCTCCCGGATGAAACACGCCAGGCCGGTGCGGCTCCTCCCGTGCCGGTCCTGGATGCGCCAACAGTGCGAGGAGGGCTGCCGCTCGCAAGCGCTATCAGGCAGAGGCCGAAAGGTTTTGCCCGTGCTTGCACTGCAGCATGGGTAGGTTCGGGAACAAAGCGCGGCGAGCGTGGGTGGAAATCCACCCATGACGGAAGATCAGGCGTCGAAGTCGTCGAGCGTCAGCCCCGGCTTTCGCTCCAGTCCGTATTTCTGCATTTTCTCGTAGAGCGTCTTGCGCGAGATACCGAGCTGTTCATAGACCGGCCTCAGATTGCCGCCATGGGCGGAAATCGCACTGGCGAGGATGCCGCGTTCATAGGCCGCGACCTTGTCGGCAAGCCGCTGGCGCACCGTTGCCTGCGGGCTTTCGTCGGGCAGCGGATCGAGCCCCAGCACCAACCGGTCGGCGGCGTTGCGCAATTCGCGGACATTGCCGGGCCACGGGCGGGCGGCAATCTCGGCCAGCAGCTCGGGGGAGACGTCGATGTCGTCGCGCATGTACCGCGCGGCCGCCTCGCGCACCAGCTGGAGAAAGAGGATCGGAATGTCCGCCAGCCGGTTGGCCAGGGCGGGAACATGGAGTGTCGCGACGTTCAGGCGATAGAAGAGGTCCGCCCGGAAACGCCCGGCAGCGACCTCGGCCTCGAGGTCCGCCTTGCTGGTCGCGATGAAGCGCACATCGAGGGGTACGAGCTCGTTCGAGCCGAGCCGCGTGATGACGCGCTCCTGCAGCACGCGCAGGAACTTCGCCTGCAGGTCGAAGGGCATGGAGCCGATCTCGTCGAGCAGGATCGTGCCGCCGCGGGCATGCTCGAACTTGCCGTAGCGCGGCCGGAGCGCACCAGGAAAGGCGCCGGCCTCGTGGCCGAACAACTCGCTCTCGATCAGGTTTTCCGGCAGGGCAGCGCAGTTGATGGCGATCAGCGGCCGGTTGGCGCGGGCGCTCACGTCGTGCAGGGCACGTGCGACGACCTCCTTGCCGACGCCGGTGTCGCCGATGATCAGCGTGTCCGCGTCCGTGGCGCCGATGGCGCGCAGGCGATAGCGCAGGTCGACCATGACCTGGGTTCGGCCGGGCAGGCGGGTCTCGATGTCGTCGCGCTTGCCGGCGACGGCGCGCAGCCGGCGGTTTTCCATGACCAGGCTGCGGCGGTCCAGCGCCCTGCGGATGATGCCGGCGAGATGCTGGGCGGTGAAGGGTTTTTCCAGAAAGTCGTAGACGCCGGCGCGCATGGCGCTGACGGCGAGCTGCACGTCGGCATGGCCCGTCACCAGGATGACGGGGATTTCCGCGTCGACATCCCTGATGCGCTGAAGCAGCGTCATTCCGTCCATGCCGGGCATCCGGATATCGCTGACGACGACGCCGTCGAAGCCGTAGCCGACCAGTTCGAGCACCGGCTCGGCGCTGGAAAAGGTCGTTACCTCGAGACCAAAGAGTTCGAGCGCCTGGGCCGAGGACAGGCGCATGTCTTCCTCGTCGTCGATCAGGAGGATGCGCTGGCCACTCATTCTGCCGCCTCCTTCATCTTTTCGGCGGCTTCCAGCTCGATGCGGAACACCGCGCCACCGTCGGCATGATTGGCGACCGACAGGCTGCCGCCGAAATCCTTGACGATGTTGTAGGAGATCGAGAGACCCAGGCCGAGCCCCTTGCCGACGCCCTTGGTGGTGAAGAAGGGATCGAAGATACGTTCGGCGATTGCCGCGGGAACACCGGGGCCGTGATCGCGCACCGTGAGCACGACCTTTGAACCCTTCCGGCGGGCCTTGA
Source organism: Rhizobium sp. Q54 (assembly GCA_943370615.1). Taxonomy (GTDB): domain Bacteria; phylum Pseudomonadota; class Alphaproteobacteria; order Rhizobiales; family Rhizobiaceae; genus Allorhizobium. The sequence continues at coordinate 64,267 of CALRRQ020000018.1, read as the reverse complement.
GCTGGATGTTGCGATCGGCCTGACCTTCCACCGCGTCGGCGGCATTGGTGATGATATTGACGAGCACCTGCTGAAGGCGAACCGGTCCGGCCACGACGGCCGGCGGGTTCTTGCCGAGATCCACGTCGAGCGTGGCGTCCGCCGTCTTCAGGCGGGCTGCGACGATTTCCAGCGTGTCGTCTATCACGGTATCCAGCGCCACCGGCCCGAGCTTCTCGTTCGGCTTGCGGGCAAAGTTCCTGAGATGCCGGCTGATTGAGGCCATGCGGTCGACAAGGCCGGAAATGCGCAGCAGGTTGTCGCGCGCTTCGCCTGCCCGACCGCGGTCGATGAGCAGCGCGGCGCTGTCGGCATAGGTCTTGGCGGCGGCGAGCGGCTGGTTGAATTCGTGCGACAGGGCCGCCGACATCTGGCCGAGGCCGGCGAGCTTGCCGGCCTGGATGAGGTCGGCCTGGGTCTTGCGCAGTTCCTGTTCGGTGAGGCGCCGCTCGGCGATTTCGAGCTCGATCTGCTCGTTGACGCGCGCGAGGTCGGCGGTGCGCTCGGCGACGCGGTGTTCGAGTTCGTTGCGGGCCCTTTCCTCCAGACGCAGCCGTTCGGCCGTGCGGGCCCGCCGCTGTAGGAGAATGGCGAGGGCCAGTCCGGCGAGGCAGACGAAGAGGACGACGGCGATGACCACCGTGCGGACCTGGCCGCGCACCGACGCCGTGTCCATCAGCACGTTCACCGTCCAGTCGGCCTCCGGCATGTAATGTGACAGCACCAGGTATTCGCGGGAGGCGCCGCCGCCCGTGACCGTCATCAACCGGTGGCCGCCCTCTTCGCTCTCGCGCAAGGGCAATTGCTTCAGCGGCGCCTCGGCATAGCGGCGTGAGGCCTGGGTGCGGGCGAGGCGGGCGGCGTCCAGCGGCAGGATGCCGCTGTAGAGCCATTCCGGGCTGCCGGTCATGAAGATGATGCCTTCCGGATCGGCGACGAAGATCTTGTATTCGCCGCCCTTCCACGATGCCTCGATCGAATCGATATCGACCTTGAAGACGATCACGCCGCGGATTGCGCCGTCGACGCTGACGGGCGAGGCGAAATAATAGCCGCGCTTCAGCGAGGTCGTGCCGAGCGCGTAGAAGCGGGACTGCCGGCCCTTGGCGGCATCCTGGAAATAGGGACGGTAGCTGAAGTTCTGCCCGACGAAGCTCGCCGGCCCGTCGTAATTGCTGGCCGAGATCGTCTCGCCGTCCATCGTCATCACATAGATGTCGGAGGACCGGAGCAGCGTGTTGATTTCCTTGAGATAGGCATTCGCGGTTTCTCTGGGAGCCGGATCGGAAGGCGCGCGCAGCAATGCCTTGATGTCGTCGTGGTCGGCGATCAGCGCGGGCAGCGGTTCGTAGCGGCTGAGGTGGCCGCCGAGCGCCGAAACGGCGAGACGCAGCGCCGAACTTGCCTGGAGCGAAGCCTCTTCCATGTAGGCGCGCGTCGCGAGCGCTCCGCCCTTGAAGGCGGCAAGCCCGATGAACACCGGCAGAATGACAAAGACCAGGGCATGTCGCAGTTTCACGGAAAGACGGCCTCCTCTTCCGTTCCTCCCAGCCAGATCGGCCGCTCAGGAAGTCTAGAGAGCCGGACGGATGTTTCCTAGAGGTCTTCTGTGCGGAACTGCGTCGGCCATTCGGGTCCGCATTCCAGTTCGCCGTGGTCGAGCGATGCGCCCAACACCCTGTGCGGCGGCCGATCGGAGTGATTGGCGGCCGAATCAGCAAAACCGGCCGCTGCACTGCGATAAGATTTCGACAGGCGGCGCGACCCGTGACATAAGGCGCCCGGAAACCCCTCGAGCCCCCTGTCCGGTCATGATTCGTATCGAAAACATCAGCAAGCAGCTCAGCCACCGCATTCTCTTCATCGAGAGCTCCGCCGCGCTCAACAAGGGCGAGAAGATCGGACTGGTCGGACCGAACGGGGCCGGCAAGACAACGGTGTTCCGCATGATCACCGGCGAGGAACAGCCCGACGAGGGGCAGGTCTCGGTCGAAAAGGGCATGACGGTCGGTTACTTCAACCAGGACGTCGGCGAAATGTCCGGTCGCAGCGCCGTTGCCGAAGTGATGGACGGTGCCGGTCCCGTCAGCGTGGTGGCCGCCGAAATGCGCGAGCTCGAGGCCGCCATGGTGGATCCGGACCGGCTCGACGAGATGGACGCGATCATCGAGCGCTACGGCGAGGTGCAGGCCCGCTATGAGGAACTCGACGGCTATGCGCTGGAGGGCCGCGCCCGCGAAGTGCTCGCCGGCCTGAGCTTCAGCCAGGAGATGATGGACGGCGACGTCGGCAAGCTTTCGGGCGGCTGGAAGATGCGCGTTGCGCTCGCCCGCATCCTGTTGATGCGCCCTGACGTCATGCTGCTCGACGAACCGTCCAACCATCTCGATCTCGAGAGCCTGATCTGGCTCGAGCAGTTCCTCAAAGGTTATGAAGGCGCGCTCCTGATGACCTCGCACGACCGCGAGTTCATGAACCGCATCGTCAACAAGATCATCGAGATCGATGCCGGCTCGCTCAACACCTATTCCGGCAATTACGAATTCTATGAACAGCAGCGGGCGCAGAACGAAAAACAGCAGCAGGCGCAGTTCGAGCGCCAGCAGGCGATGCTCGCCAAGGAAATCAAGTTCATCGAGCGCTTCAAGGCGCGTGCATCCCACGCCTCGCAGGTGCAGAGCCGGGTGAAGAAGCTGGAGAAGATCGACCGCGTCGAGCCGCCGAAGCGTCGTCAGGTGGTCGCCTTCGAATTTCAGCCGGCACCGCGCTCGGGCGAAGACGTGGTCAATCTGAAGAACGTGCACAAGAAATACGGCCAGCGGGTCATTTACGAAGGTTTCGACTTCATGGTCCGGCGCAAGGAGCGCTGGTGCATCATGGGCGTCAACGGTGCCGGAAAATCGACCCTGTTGAAGCTGGTGGCCGGCGATTCCACGCCGGATCAGGGCACGGTAAGCATCGGCGCCAGCGTCAAGATGGGTTACTTCGCCCAGCATGCGATGGACATTCTCGACGGCGAGATGACCATATTCGAAACGCTGGAGAGCACCTTTCCGCGCGCGGGTCAGGCGCCTCTGCGCGCCCTTGCCGGCTGCTTCGGCTTTTCCGGCGACGACATCGAGAAGCGCTGCCGCGTGCTTTCCGGTGGAGAGAAGGCGCGCCTGGTGATGGCGATCATGCTGTTCGACCCGCCGAATCTCCTGGTCCTCGACGAGCCGACCAACCACCTCGATCTCGACACCAAGGAAATGCTGATCAAGGCGCTGTCGCAGTATGAAGGCACGATGCTCTTCGTCAGCCACGACCGCCACTTTCTGGCGGAGCTTTCCAATCGTGTGCTGGAGCTGACGCCGGACGGCGCGTTCCAATATGGCGGCGGCTATACCGAATATGTGGCGCGGACCGGCCACGAGGCGCCGGGCCTGCGGAGCTGAGGTTTTGAGGAAAGCCCGGCCGATCCGCTTGATCGGCCGGTTTGATCGTCAGGCCGTGGCGCCGCTGGCCACATCGCGGGCGCGGGCCACCCAGGCCGCGCCCTCACGGGCGTGGTGGAAACCGTTGGACAGCGGCGCTGCCGGATAGATGTCCCGCAGCCGCTCGATCGCCTCATCGGCCTCCAGCGCGCCGTCAAGCACGGCGCGATAGAGCCCTGCGACCGCGACCATGTCGCAGTCCTGCGGCGACAGGCGGATCGCCGAGACGCCACACGCGACCAAATCGGCCAGTTCGCCGAGCAACGCCTGACAGGTGTGGGAGACCGTCTGAACTCCGTTCAGCGCCAGGAAGGACTGGCGGTCCAGCGTCTTGACCGGCAGACCGTCCGGCTCCTCGCCGCAGACGAAAAGGCAGTTGTCCTTGATCTTGCCCTTGGAGCGGGCATGGGCGCAGCGCGCCGAAATGGCGAGCGGCATGCGGCCGAAGGCGAAGACCTCGAAATCGATCTCGGGGCTGTCGGCGACGATCTTCTCGACCGAAGAGAAGGGCAGTTCCGGTGGCAGACAGATGGTCCTGGCGCCCCGGCTCGCCAGAAGCCTCGCGGTCGCCGCATTGTAGACATTGACCAGCGGGCCGACATTGTGCGGTTTGCCGTTCAGGAGGCCGAGCGCGGAGAGGTCGTTCGCCTCGATCAGATGGTCGCTTTCCGCGACCAGGTCGCGCACCTGCCGGCTTTCCCGCTCCAGCGTGACAAGCGCCAGCGTCGAGAAGACCACGGTCTTGCCGGCGGCCTCGAGCCGTTCGGTCACTTCGGCGAGATGCGGTTCGATGAAATGCTGGCGCTTGGAGCACACGGTCTCGCCGATCACCACCGTGTCAAAGGGCGATTCGTCGGCGATCCGGAAATGGAAGTCACGCCATTTGGGGTCGTCCCACAGATAATAGACGGGTCCCATGGTGAGCGTGGGAGAAAGGGTATCGGTCATGCTCATCTCCAGCGCTTCTCGTAGGCACCCGACGTGGTCTTCTGTCCTTCGCTCAGGCCCCGAAGGCCGGCGAGCAGGGCGGCGCGCTGTTCCGGTCTAGCCGAGAGCGCCTTCTTCAGCGTCGAGACGACTTCGGCGACATAGGCCTTGCCGCGCTGGCGACCCTCAATTTTGAGCGCGCTGACGCCGGCGGCGGTCAAGGCGTCGATCTCGCTCATGACGTCGAGCGAGACGGGATCCTCGAAGGCGTAAGCCCGGTCGTCGGCGATGTCGAAGCGACCCTTGCACAGCGTCGGATAGCCGGCGGCCTCGCCGGCCGGGAAGCGGTTGATCGTATAGTCGCCGAGCTCGGAGACGAGCTCATTGCCCTCCTTGCGGTAATGGACATGGCTTGCCGGCGAGCAGACACCGTTCATGTTCGGCGATTTGCCCGTCGCGTAGGAAGAGAGCGAGCAGCGACCCTCGGCCATGACGCAGAGCCCGCCAAAGACGAAGACCTCGATCTCGCAGCGGATCTTCGGTGCGATGCGGGCGATGTCGGCGATGGTCAGCGTGCGCGGCAGGACGACGCGCTTGGCATTGAAGGCGTCGACGAGGAAGTTGATCGCGTCGACATTGGAGGCGGAGGCCTGAACCGAGACGTGCAGGCGCTGTTCGGGATAGCGCTCGGTCACATGCGCCATCAGACCGAAATCGGCGAGGATGAGGGCATCGGCGCCGAGCGCCACGGCATCGGCTGCGGCGCGGTACCAGATCTCCTCGTCGCCGGCGCGCATGAAGGTGTTGAGTGCGACGAAGGTCTGCGTCTTGTGGCGGCGGGCATAGACGATCGCCTCGCGCAGTTCGTCGCGGCTGAAATTGAGACCGGGAAAGTTGCGAGCATTGGTCTCGTCGCGGAAGCCGCAATAGACAGCATCGGCGCCGGCATCGACGGCTTCACGGAAGGCTGCGGGAGTGCCGGCGGGGCAGATCAGTTCCATGCGGATCCCTCCCCAGTGAGCGCGCGGCGGCGAATACCCTCGGCCATGCGGCCGAAGATCGGGGCGAAGGGGCCGGCCAGCGTCGAGAGGTCGCGCGGCAGGTCGATGTCGCAGTCGTCGAGGGCGTTTCGCATGGCGAGCATGGCCTCCATGTCGCCGGTGACGTTGAGGTCGCGCGAAAAGAACAGCGCGTCGGCGTCGCAGCGCCCTTCGAGCAGTGCGAGCAACATGAACAGAGGGCCTTCGACCGTCGCATCGGCGGCGGGCGTCGAGCCGCTCTTGCGCAGCACGCGGATCGACGGGCGGCCGGGCTCGACGACGAAGGCGAGCGGAACGTCGCTGGGCACAAAGGCGAAACGCTTGGCCTTGTGATCGCCCAGGCGTTCGAACAGGCCGGGGTGCTCCTTCATCATGCGGCTGAACAGGAGGCCCGTCGCTCGCTCGATCACCGCTATGGGAACGTAGTTCAGGGGCGTGGCGAGCGTTCTGGGAAAATCCATATTTTCAGGGCCTTTGCGGAATGCGGTGCGCGCCATGCTAACGGCTCGCTCGGCGCGAGCGTTTGAGCCAGCGCAAAGACTCGATGATTTTTAGCCGCCACACAGGCGGGATGACAAACGCACCCTCCGCCACCCGGCGCTATGCCGACCTTCAGGATTTCGCTGCCGAGCTGGAGCGCCGCGGATGCCTCAGGCGCATCACCAAGCCAGTTTCGCTGGTGCATGAGGTGACGGAAATCCATCGGCGCGTGCTTGCCTCCGGCGGGCCGGCGCTGCTCTTCGAAAAGCCCGTCAATGCCGCCGGCCAGATCGTGCCGATCCCGCTGTTGACCAATCTGTTCGGCAAGCGTGACCGCATTGAATGGGGTTTCGGTCTTCGGAGCGGAGCGATCGGCGAACTGGCGGATCTGCTCGGCGAATTGCGTGAGCCGCGTCCGCCGCGGTCCCTCAAGGAGGCGATGGGAAAATTGCCGCTCCTCCAGTCTGCACTTGCGCTCCGGGTGAAACAGGTTTCCGGCGCCTCCTGTCAGGAGATCGTCTGGCGCGATGACCAGATCGACCTCGGCCGCCTCCCGATCCAGTGGTGCTGGCCCGGCGAGCCGGCGCCGCTCGTCAGCTGGCCGCTCGTCATCACCTGTTCGCCGGATGATCCGAACGATGTGAATGTCGGCATCTACCGCATGCAGGTGCTCGGGCGCGACAGGCTCATCATGCGGTGGTTGGCGCATCGTGGCGGGGCCAAGCATCATCGCCAGTGGCAGAAGATAGGAAAGGACATGCCGGTCGCGGTGGTCATCGGCGCCGATCCGGCAACGATCCTTTCTGCCGTCATGCCGCTTCCCGAGGGCATGAGCGAACTCGGCTTTGCCGGCGTGCTCAAGCGGTGCCGCAGCCGGGTCGTCAAGGCGGTCAGCCAGCCGCTTTGCGTTCCCGCCAATGGGGAGATCGTGCTCGAGGGAACGGTGTCGATGCGCGAGATGGCCGAGGAGGGGCCGTATGGCGACCACACCGGCTACTACAACTCGGTCGATCGCTTCCCCGTCATGACGCTTTCGGCGATCACGATGCGCAAGAAGCCGATATACCTCTCGACCTATACCGGTCGCCCGCCGGACGAACCATCGAAGCTCGGCGAGGCGATGAACGAGCTGTTCCTGCCGCTGGTGAAAAAGCAGTTCCCGGAGATCTCCGATCTCTGGCTGCCGCCGGAAGCCTGCTCCTACCGCGCCATCGTGGTGTCGATCGACAAGCGCTATCCGGGTCAGGCAAAGCGGATCATGATGGGGCTGTGGTCGATGCTGCCGCAGTTCAGCTATACCAAGCTGATCATCGCCGTCGATCCGGATATCGACGTGCGCAACTGGCAGGACGTGATCTGGGCGCTGTCGACCCGCTTCGACGCCAGCCGCGACATCACGATCATCTCCGACACGCCGATCGACTATCTCGATTTCGCCTCGCCCAAGCCGGGCCTCGGCGGCAAGCTCGGATTGGACGCCACGACCAAGATCGGACCGGAAACGGATCGCGAATGGGGGCGGGTGCTGGAGATGGCGCCGGAGGTGTCCGCGAAGGTCGATGCTCTGTGGAGCGAACTCGGGCTGGGGGATCTGCCATGAGTGCCAAGCGCGTCGTGCTGGGCGTGTCCGGTGCATCCGGAGCGCCGATTGCCTTCAGGGTCGCCGAGCGGCTGGCCGCACTCGCCGGTGTCGAAATCCATCTGGTGGTGTCGACGGCGGCGGAGCGGACCTTTTCCCATGAACTGGGGGAGCATGCCCTGGCCCGGCTCGAAGCGCTGGCATTCCGGCGCTATGCCATCGGCGATATAGGCGCGGCGATCGCCAGCGGCTCGTTTCGCACCGCCGGCATGATCGTGGCGCCGTGTTCGATGCGCAGCCTCTCCGGCATAGCGACGGGGCTTGCCGACACGCTGCTCATCCGGGCTGCGGACGTGCACCTCAAGGAGCGCCGGCCGCTCGTGCTCCTTGCCCGCGAGACGCCGCTGCATCTCGGGCATTTGCGCAACATGGTGTCGGTAACCGAGATGGGGGCGATCGTCATGCCGCCGGTGCCGGCCTTCTACCGCCGGCCGGAGACGGTTGAGGCGATCGTCGATCACATTGCCGCGCGCGCCATCGATCTCCTGCGGATTACGGATCAGCCGCTGGCGAGCGAATGGGGCGGCGATATTCCAGACTAGAAAGTGGTGGCAAGCAGCGGATCGGCGCCGAACAGAAGGGCGTGCCCGCCTGAGAGCAGCCAGCCGGTGATCGCGGCAGCGGTGACGGCCGAGAGCAAGAGGGTGCCGTCGATGCGCAGCCGGTTGCGGCCGGACAGAACGGCGGCGAAGGGCACGAGAGAGGAGGCCCTTGCCATCTGCTCGAAGCGTCCGCCAAGCCGCTTGCGGGCACGGCGGTCGAGAAGAGCGAAACCGGAGACGGTGAAAAGCGCGAGCCCGCCGAACAGGATCAGCGAGCGCAGGTCGCCATTCGGCACGAGGTGGCCGAGCGACCAGAACAGGAAACCCCAGAGAACCGGATGGCGGGTGACCGTGGTGATGGCACCCGGGTTTGCGTCCTGCCGCATGGTGATCGACAGCGGATTTGCGCTCGCAAGACCGGCGAGCACGAGGAAGACGCCGATCGGCGCGGTGCCCAGCGTCACCTTGGCCTGCCAGCCGGCGGGCTCCCAGAGCGGGATGTAGTCGGTGGTGAGTGCTGCCTGGAACACCCAGGCAAGGACCAGGACCGAGATCACCGAATAGAGCCCGAGATAGGTGCGCCGGCCGAGCACGGCGATCACGCCGGCACGGACCGGCGGGATGGCCGGCACGGAGTGAAGGGCGAGAAAGACGCCGAGCGCGATCAGCAGGTTGGTCATGCCAGGGCCATCCGCGGTTCCGGATCCGCCGGGATCAGCTGGTCGATCATCGCCTTCTCGGCGGCGACGTGACGGCGCACGCATTCGAAGAAACCGCGCAGCATGTAGCCGATGGTCTCGAAGGTCAGGCCGCAATGGCCGCGCAGCATGGCTTTGAGCGTCAGCGAGATTTCCTCGGCGGCCAGGCGGTCGCAGCGGTGCTCGTTCTTCAGTCGCTCGATCATCATTGCCGTGAAGCAGGAACCGGCGATCCGGTCGAGATCGGGGAAAAGCAGCCGCTCCTCGAATTCCTGGGTCCTTGCCAGCAGCGGCAGGACCTGGTCCGACACCTCGCGGCACAGCTTCTCGTTGACGGCGAAGGGCAGGCTGTCGGCCAGTTCCTCGAAACTGCGGCAAAGGCCGAGCAGTTCCTCGTGGTTCTGCCTCAGCGTGTTCAGTTCCTGTTGGTCGAGGACGCGGTCCGGATGCATGGCAAACTCCTCTTCACTGACTGACGAAAAGCACGGTGGCGATGGCGACCGAGGCGAGCACGGCGGAGATGGTCCCGCCGCGCTGCAGGACGCCCATACGATGAAGCAGAATCGCAAAGCCGATGATGATGGGCGTGGCGACGGAAAGGCCGATCTGGGCGTCAGTCATGGAAGCAATCTCCTTTGATATTGGGACCATAACTTGGCGACTGTCATTTTTCTTTGTGCTGTCGCAAAGACGCGCCGATCGTCTGTCCTTAAGAAAAAGCCCATGATGATGGGAACCAATATTGCAGCGGTCGCCATGGCGGCCCCGGTCGAGGAGGAGGAGAGCGATGTTCTTCTGCTCTGGGTGCTCGTGTGGAGCGAGCTTGTCGCCTTCGGGATCCTGATCGGCGCCTTTCTGGTGATGTCGGCGTTCGAGCCCGAGCGTTTCGCCCTGGCGCGGCTGCACCTGAGCCCCGGTCTCGCGGCGCTCAACACCGTCGTGCTTCTCACCAGTGGTTGGCAGGCGGCGGTGGCGGCGCGCCGCACCGCCTCGCCCCGGCAGGTCCGTCGCTCGCTGATCGCGGCGGGCCTGCTGGGTTTCGTTTTCCTGGCCGTCAAGCTCTTCGAATATGCCGGAGAGATCCGCTATGCCGGAGAAGAGGCCTTCAACCGGTTCTTCGAACTCTATTTCATCCTCACCGGTTTCCACCTGCTGCATGTGGTGTTCGGCGCGCTTGTCATGCTGCTGATCGCCTGGCGTCCGTCGCGTGGCAATGTCGCGCTGATCACCACGTTGTGGCATGCGATCGACCTCGTGTGGATCGTCATGTTCCCGATCATCTACCTGGCCTGAGCAATGGACCGGTTTTCCCAAGAGCGCCTTCACTGGGCCTTCGTCATGGCGAGCGTGCTGGCCGTCGGCGGGGCGATCGCCGCTGCGCTGAGCGGCAACATGCTGGTTCCGATCGCCATCGTTCTCCTGGCGGCGCTGGCCAAGGCGCGCATCGTCATCCTCGACTTCATGGGCCTTCGCCGCGCCGGCGGAGCGCTGCGATTCGCGCTCGTCGCCTGGCCGCTCACCTTTGTGCTGCTGGCCCTTTCGCGCAGCATTTACGTGGCGATCGCCGCTCCGGTCTGAGCCCGGCGGACCATCGCCCGTTTATTTGCCAAATAGCAAAGAAGGCTTTTCATCCGCCGCTAGAAAGGGACCGTCCCGCAGAACGGCATGAGGGGCGGCCAGGCCGCCGACCGCTGCAGGGGGATTTCACCAGGCCGGCGGCGGAATGAAAGCTGCGGCGAACGAAAGGACCATGGGGATGGCAGAGCGCCTAACCAAGACAGGGGCCCGCAACGTCTTCTATGGCGGGTCTATCTTCTTCTTCACGATCTTCGTGGGTCTCACGGCCCATAGCCACTACTACATGAGGACGACCTCCACCGACGAGTCGACGCTGACCGACGGCGTGGCGCGCGGCAAGCACGTCTGGGAAAAGAACTCCTGCATCAATTGTCACACCCTGCTCGGCGAAGGCGCCTATTTCGCGCCCGAACTCGGCAATGTCTGGGTGCGCTGGGGCGGCAAGGACGATCCGGAAGGCGCCCGCGAAACGCTGAAATCCTGGATGGCCGCGCAGCCGTCGGGCGTCGAGGGCCGCCGGCAGATGCCGCAGTTCAACCTGACCGAACAGGAACTCAACGACCTCGCCGACTTCCTCGAATGGACGAGCCGCATCAAGACGCAGAACTGGCCGCCGAACGATGCCGGTTGAGCTGGCGCTGCGACAAGGAGAAAGACAATGAAATACCAAACCCAGAAGGTCGCGATGCTGTATTTCTACGGCGCGCTCGGCCTTTTCCTCGCCCAGGTCCTGTTCGGCGTGCTCGCCGGCACGATCTACGTGCTGCCCAACACGCTGTCCGAACTGTTGCCCTTCAACATCGTGCGCATGATCCATACCAACGCGCTGATCGTCTGGCTGCTCATCGGCTTCATGGGCGCGACCTACTATCTTCTGCCGGAAGAGGCGGAGACGGAACTCTACAGCCCGAAGCTGGCGATCGCCCAGTTCTGGATCTTCCTGATCGCCGCCGCGGTCGCCGTGGTCGGTTATCTGTTCCACATCCACGAGGGCCGCGAATTCCTCGAGCAGCCCTTCGCCATCAAGGTAGGCATCGTCATCGTCTGCCTGATGTTCCTGTTCAACATCACGCTGACGGTGCTCAAGGGCCGCAAGACCGTCGTCACCAACATCCTGATCTTCGGGCTGTGGGGCGTGGCGATCTTCTTCCTCTTCGCCTTCTACAACCCGGTCAACCTGGCGCTCGACAAGATGTACTGGTGGTATGTCGTGCATCTGTGGGTCGAAGGCGTCTGGGAACTGATCATGGCCTCCGTTCTCGCCTTCCTGATGATCAAGCTCAACGGCATCGACCGCGAAGTGGTCGAGAAGTGGCTCTACGTCATCGTCGGCCTGGCGCTGTTCTCCGGCATTCTCGGCACCGGCCACCACTACTACTGGATCGGCGCTCCGGGTTACTGGCAGTGGATCGGTTCGCTGTTCTCGACGCTCGAGGTCGCCCCCTTCTTCACCATGGTGATCTTCACCTTCGTGATGACCTGGAAGGCCGGCCGCAAGCATCCGAACAAGGCGGCGCTGCTGTGGTCGATCGGCTGCTCGGTCATGGCCTTCTTCGGCGCCGGCGTCTGGGGCTTCCTCCATACGCTGTCCTCGATCAACTACTATACCCACGGAACGCAGGTTACCGCGGCCCATGGCCACCTCGCCTTCTTCGGCGCCTATGTCATGCTCAACCTTGCCATCATGGCCTATGCCATCCCGGAAATCCGTGGCCGCCAGCCGTATAACCAGTGGCTGTCGATCGCCAGCTTCTGGATGATGTGCACGGCCATGTCGGTGATGACCTTCGCACTGACCTTTGCCGGCGTGCTGCAGGTCCACCTGCAGCGGGTCCTTGGCGAAAGCTACATGGCCGTCCAGGACCAGCTCGCGCTGTTCTACTGGGTCCGTCTCGGCTCCGGCGCGGTGGTTCTGGTCTCCGCGCTGATGTTCGCCTGGTCTGTGCTGATGCCCGGCAAGGAAAAGGCACCTGCTTTCGGCGCCTTGGCCGAACCGGCCGAGTGATCTTGCCTTCTCCCCGCCGGGGAGAAGGTGGCCTGACAAAACCGGATGAGGGGGCTTGTGCCTACGGTCCCCTCGTCACCCCACCCCGCGGCGCCCAAGGGCGTTCGTCGTCTCTGCTCGATGGGGAGAGGGAGTAGCTGGCCAGGCCTCACGTCAAACACCGCTTCACGAAGGATCCACCCCATGAACCTCATGCTCACCAATCCGCCGTCGCCCGACATTCCGGCCTATTCGCCGGCCGGAAGCGAGTGCGAACTGTTCGAGACGGCCTGGATGCGACAGCTGCCGCTGCTGCTCAAGGGACCGACCGGCTGCGGCAAGACGCGCTTCGTCGGGCATATGGCAGCCAAGCTCGGCCTGCCGCTCTCGACCGTTTCCTGCCATGACGACCTGGCCGCCGCGGACCTCACCGGCCGCTATTTGCTGAAGGGCGGCGACACGGTCTGGGTCGACGGACCGCTGACGCGGGCGGTGCGCGAAGGGGGCATCTGCTATCTCGACGAGGTGGTCGAGGCGCGCAAGGACGTGGCGGTCGTGCTGCATCCGCTGACCGACGACCGGCGCATCCTGCCGCTGGAGCGCACCGGCGAGGTGCTGAGCGCTCCCCCCGGCTTCATGCTGGTCGTATCCTACAATCCGGGCTACCAGAATCTGCTGAAGACGCTGAAGCCTTCCACCCGTCAGCGCTTCGTCGCCATCGAATTCGACTTCCTGCCGAAGGATCGCGAGATTGCCGTCGTCTCGGCGGAAAGCGGCCTTGCCGAGGGCATGGTCGCGCCACTGGTCGAGCTCGCCCGCCGGCTGCGTGCGCTGAAAGGCCACGATCTCGAGGAAGGGGTCTCCACTCGCCTTCTGGTCTACTGCGCCAGCCTGATCGATGCCGGCCTCGCGCCGCGGGATGCGGTCCGGTCCGCGATGATCGAGCCGCTGACCGACGAGCCGGACGTGCGCTCAGCCCTTCTCGAACTGGCAAGCGCGGTCATCCGCTAAGGAGGTGCATCATGCTGGACTTCCTGGAACTGGAAGAAACCGTCGGGCGGGCCTGGCACAATATCGCCGGCAATACGCGCACCTGGCCGCGTTATCCGGAGGCGGCGGTCCTGCTCGAGGAGGTCCAGCCGGTCCTGTCCGTCTGCTTTCGCGGCTTTGGCGGCGAACGGGCGGTGCAACTCGCCCCGGCGCGCGGGCGAACCTCCGGTCACCGGCTGAAATTCCGCCAGCGGCTGGGTCTCGGCGAGGAGAAGCTGGTTCAGCCGGGGCGCGACCACGCGACCGTCATGTTGCCTGCGGTCCTCGATCTCCTGCCGACGGTCGAACTGAACCGCGATCTCTATGTCTGGCTGGCAGCCGCGATGGCGGTCATGCCGCTCGATCCGGTCTCCGAAAGTGATCCGCTTGTCCGCGACCTCGCCCTGCTAGAGAGGGCCGCGCAGACGGCGCAGGCCGTGGTTAGCCAGTTTCCCGGCCTCAGATCGCGCTATCGTGCGCTCTGCGCCGCAGTGCTTGTCCAGCGCCAGCGCGGCAAGCTGCCGCGCGTCGAGGGCCTCGTCGAGGACCGTGTCATCAATCTTCTTCGCGCCGGTGCAGGTCTCGCTCCGCTTGCCTATCCCGTGCCTTTGCCGGTCAAGGCACCGCCCGGTTATCTGCCGATGATGCCTGTGCCCCTGTGGCCCGACGCGCTGCTGCGTGAGGAGAGTGCGCCACGTGCCGAAGAGGACCGGCCCGCCGCCGGCGGGGACCGTCAGGGCGCCACGACCGGGCGCCAGATTGCGACGCGCGAGAAGAGCGACGGCCGCGACAAGGACCGCAGCCCGTTCATCCTCAACCGTTTCGAGAAGATCCTCGCGATGGCGGAGATGGTCAATGTCGACCGCCCCGGCGACGACAGCGATGACCACGATGCCGCCGCGGCCGACGAACTGGACGACATGACGCTCGGCGAGCGCAAGGGACGTCCCTCGGCCCGCTTCCGTTTCGATCTCGACCTTCCCCCCGAAGCGCTCGACCGTACGCCGCTGACGGCGGAGTTGAGCTATCCGGAATGGGACTACCGACGCAACGCCTATCTCAAGGACTATTGCCGCGTGCTGGCGGGGCCGGCGCCGGAGGAAGTGCAGGGCCCGGAAGCCAGTGCCGCGATGAAGAGCCTGATCCGCCGCGTGCGCCGGCAGTTCGAAGTGCTTCGGCCGAAGCACGAGATGCTGAGAGCCCAGCTCGACGGCGCCGATCTCGACCTCGACGCCGTGGTGCGCAGCCGGACCGACCTGAAGGCCGGCGGGGAGGGAAGCGACCGCATCCATATGATGAGCCGGCCGCAGGCGCATGACCTTGCCGTCACCCTGCTCGTCGACGTGTCGCTGTCCACCGATGCCTGGTTCGACGACCTGCGCGTGCTGGACGTTGAGAAGGAAGCGCTTCTGGTGCTGGCCAACGGGCTCGCCGCCTGCGGCGACAACCACTCGATCCTGACGTTCACGTCGCGTCGCCGCTCCTGGGTGCGCATCGAGACGGTCAAGGATTTCGGCGAGAAGATGGGACCGGTGGTGGAGAACCGCATCGCGGCGCTGAAACCCGGTTACTACACGCGGATCGGTGCGGCGATCCGCCATGCGACTGCCAAGCTCGTTGAGCAGCCGAACCGGCGGCAGCTGCTGCTGGTGCTGACTGACGGCAAGCCCAACGACGTCGATCACTACGAGGGGCGCTTTGCCCTGGAAGACAGCCGCCGCGCGGTCAACGAGGCGCGGCGCAAGGGCGTGCGCGTCTTCGGCGTGACGGTCGACCGCGACGCCAAATCCTATGTTCCGGCGATTTTCGGTCAGCACGGCTATGCCGTGGTGTCGAACATCGCCCGGCTGCCGGCAGCCCTGCCGGCCATCTATCGCGGCCTTGCCAGTTGAGGCGGAGGTAAGGCCGCGCAAAGGAAAGGCCCGGCGCTAGGGGTGGCGCCGGGCCTTTCTCTGTTTCATCTGCCCTGCCGGCTAAGCTGCCTTGGAATGGGTGCGGGCCGACTGGTCGAGATAGGCGTCGAAGCTCGCCGCGACGGCGCGGATGACGAAGCGGCAGTCGCGCCGTACTGTGACCACGCCGTCCTTCATCTCGGTGATCCCGTCCTCCAGCAGGCGCTGGAACATGGCGTTGCCGGACAGAAGCTGTTCCGGTTCAAAGCCGTGCGCTTCGCAGAGCGATGCGAGGTCGACGCGGAAATCGCACATCAGCCGTTCGATCACCTGGGCGCGCAGCCGGTCCTCCGCCGTCAGCCGATAGCCCTTGACCGTGGCGAGCTTGCCGGACGCGATGCGCTGCGCATACTGGCCGATCGCCACGTCGTTCTGGATATAGCCATCCACGGTCCGGCCGATCGCCGATGCGCCGAGGCCGACCAGCGTCTTGCAGGCATCCGTCGTGTAGCCCTGGAAATTGCGGTGCAGACGGCCGGTTTCAGCCGCCAGCGAAAGATCGTCCTCCGGCAGGGCGAAATGGTCGAGGCCGATGCGGCGATAGCCGGCGGCGGACAGGGTTTCGGCGATCGCTTCCGCCTGGGCGTGGCGCTCGGCTGCATCCGGCAGCGCCCTTTCGTCGATCAGGCGCTGGTGCTTCTTGAACGAGGGGATATGGGCGTAGCCGAACACGGCGAAACGGTCCGGACGCATGGCGATCGCGGTCCTTGCCGTCTCGATACAGGAGGCGACGGTCTGGTGCGGCAGGCCGTAGATCAGGTCGAAATTGACGCTGTCGATGCCGGCCTCGCGCAGGCCCATCGTCGCATCGGCGGTCTGCTCGGCGGTCTGGATGCGGTTGATGGCTTTCTGGACGACAGGATCGAAGCTCTGCACGCCGAGGCTGGCGCGGGTCACGCCCGACTGGCCGAGCGCGCCGATCATCGAACGGGTGAGGGTGCGCGGGTCGATCTCGACGGCTGTTCCGGCGTTGGGCGCGACGTTGAACTCCCTGTGCAGGAAGGCGGAGAGATCGAGAAACTCCTCCGGTGTCATGATCGTCGGGGTGCCGCCGCCAAAGTGGATCTGGCCGACCTTGAGCGGCTTGTTTGCCGCCTTGGCCACTAGCCGGATCTCGCGCTTCAATACGTCGAGATAGTCGAGGATCGGCTGGTCCTTCTGGGTGATCGACGTGTGGCAGCCACAGTACCAGCACATGGAGCGGCAGAAAGGTATGTGCAGGTACAGCGAAATCGCTTCGCTTGCCGGAATGGCGGCCAGCCAGTCGCCATAGGTGCCAGCCCCGATGCCGGGGGCAAAACGCGGCGCGGTGGGATAGCTGGTGTAACGGGGCAGACGGGCCTCTCCGTATTTATCGATCAGTTCGCGGGACATGGGGCTACTCCGGTTCAACGTGTCCCTGCAGTAGATCGGTTCGCGTTCTTGCTCTTTGCCAAATCCCAAGGATCGCGGCGAAAGCGGTTTCGCCTTTGCGGATTTGTTTGCGCGGCGACAAGGTCGCTCCCCCGACTTGGGTCTAAATCCTGAGCGCTGGCCGGGCCCGGGCCGCGACGGTGATTGGCGGGCCGCTCAACGAACAGGACGGATAAATGACTGATATTGCAGAGACCAAGCCCTCGATCGACGTACGTCTCGTGCCGCCGCCGGAACGCCATCCCCGCATCTTCGGGATGCTGAACGCGCTTCTGCCGGGTGGCTCGATGCATATCATCAGCGATCACGATCCCCGGCCTTTGCACTATCATCTGGAAACGCATTTCTCCGGCCTGTTCGGCTGGGAATATCTGGAACAGGGTCCCGATCTGTGGCGGGTTGAAATCGCGCGGCTGGAAAGCGCCGGTTGCGACTGCTGCTGCGGCGGAGCCCATTGAGCGGATCGCCGGAAACGATTCCGCAGTGAGGTGACCGACATGCCGGGTGCGAGCCTTTCCCGCTGGACGATGGGTTATTTCGCCGCCGCCTGCCTTTTCCTGCTTGTCGCCGAGGTTCTGCTGGCTGCGGGCTACGGCTATCCGGGCGCCGACATCGAGGCGCCGCAGACACTGGCTGTCGTTCACCTCCTCACCGCGGGCTGGTTCGGCCTGCTGATGTCGGGCGCCCTCCTGCAATTCGTGCCGGTGCTGGTGGCGAAACCGCTGAAGGGCGGCGCCGCCGCCTTGCCGGCTCTCATCGCGATCGTCGCAGGCGAAACCGGCCTCGTGCTCGGCTTCGTCGCCATGGACCGCGGTGCGGTCTTCGCCGCGCCGTTGCTGTCGGTCGGTGCCTCGTCTCTGTCCCTTGGCTATGTGATCATTGCCGGGATTGTCGGCATCACGCTCGCCAAAGCGTGGCCGCTGTCCCTGCCTGCCCGTTTCGTCGCCCTAGGGCTGATCGCGCTCGTCGCGACGCTCGCACTGGGAGCGACCTTTGCGCTCATTCTATCCGGATACCTGCCGCCGTCATGGGCGGGCTTTCTGCCGGCGGGGCTGCCGCTGCATGCGGCGCTCGGCCTCGGCGGCTGGCTCACGGTGTCGGCGGTCGGCGTCAGCTACAAGCTCCTGCC
The DNA here is from genome assembly GCA_943370615.1 of Rhizobium sp. Q54. GTDB lineage: Bacteria > Pseudomonadota > Alphaproteobacteria > Rhizobiales > Rhizobiaceae > Allorhizobium. The sequence continues at coordinate 46,344 of CALRRQ020000018.1, read as the reverse complement.
GATGTTCCTGCTTGCTCCCGACGGCGCGTCCGGTCGGGTCCGCACGGTATGGATGGCCGGTGCAGCGGCCATTGTCCTGCTGCTCGCTGCCGTGCTGTTGTCCGTCACGGATCTGGCGGGAACCACCGTCGCCCTGACGCTCGCCCTGCTTTCCTCGCTCGTCGGACTCGGTTTCTATCTGGTCGACCTGCTTGCCATCTTCCACGCCCGGCGGCGGCCGAAGCTGGAACTCAACAGCCTTGCCAGTATCGCTTCCTTTGCCGCGCTCTTCGTCGGTGCCGCATGGCTTGCCCTGGCGGCGGCGACCGGGCGCCTGGCAACGGACATCGCGGCGATCGTCTACCTGCTGGGGTTCGGATGGCTGACCGGGCTTGGCCTCGCCAAGCTCTACAAGATCGTTCCTTTCCTCACCTGGCTCGAATGCTACGGTCCGGTGCTTGGCCGGGTGCCGACGCCGCGGGTGCAGGATCTTGTCCGGGAGCCGCGCGCCCGGCTGTGGTTTCTGCTGTTTCATGTCGGCGTCCTGAGCGCGACCATTGCCCTGACGCTCGACCATGATCTGCTCTTTCGCGCGGCGGCCGGGCTGCAGCTCGGGGCGAGCCTTGCGCTCGTCGCCGAATTCCTGCGCACGCGCCGCCTGATGGAAATTGCGCCCGACAAGCGCTTGCCTGGCGGAGCGATCCGTCCCAATTTCTTCCTGCCGTCCCTTCAGCCCACGAGGTCATGATGACAAACCCCTATAAAGAACTCGACGTCCGGCCGATCCTGCGCAATGGCGGCGAACCCTTCCAGGCGATCATGGAAGCCGTGCAGTCGCTCAAGCCGGGCGAGGGACTTCGCCTTATCGCCACCTTCAAGCCCGAGCCGCTGTTTCGCGTCATGGGCAAGCGCGGCTTCACCCACGAGGCCTCCGAGATCGGCGGCGGAGAATGGCAGGTGCTGTTCACGCCCGAAGCGGGCGGGCCGGCCGATGTCGCGGCCTCCGAAGGTGCCGTGTCGGCGGCGCTCTGGGCCGAGCCGGTCTTCCACCTCGACCTGACCGACCTCGATCCGCCGGAGCCGATGGCGCGCATTCTCTCCAAGACCGAACTCATGGACCCGGGCGAGGTACTGTTCGCGCTCCTGTCGCGCGAGCCGGTGTTCCTGATGCCGGAACTGGAAAAACGCGGTCACCAGTGGGTCGGCAATTACGACGAGAGCGGAACGGCCTATCGCATGCTGATCCGCATCGGCGAGGCGCAGGAGTGATGTGATGGACATCGACAGCGCATCGGGGCTTGCCGCCGACATCGTCGCGGCGCTCACCGCCATCACCGATCCGGAGATCGGCGGCAATATCGTCGATCTCGGCCTGATCTACGACGTGAGCGTCGATGCCGACGGTGCGGCCAGCATCGTCATGACGACCACGTCGCGCGGCTGCCCCGCCGCCGGCTTCCTGCAGCAGGCAGTGCAGGCGGCCGTCGAGGCGGTCAAAGGAGTGACTGCGGCCGTCGTGGACCTCACCTACGAACCGCGCTGGACGCCGGACCTGATCCGTTCCGGCGTCTTCCCGGTTGCCGCCCGGCACTAATCTCCAGGAACTCCAGTCTTCACACAAAGAGCCCGGCGCCGTTAGCGCCGGGCTCTTTGTTTTGGATCAGGCGATCGCCACGCGCCGGACACGGGCCAGCATGGGTCCATATTCGAAAACGAACAGCGCAAAGGCGGCGATCCAGAAAAAGCCGGCCGCCGAATAGAGCTCCATCATGTAGTCCGGCAGCAGGTCGGCGGCGGGGCGCAGCAAGGCGGCCAGCAGGATGGCCGCGTAGGACAGTGTGGTGACGCGGGAGGCGGTCAATACGCGGCCGGTGTGGCCGCGCGTGGCGCGGGTCATGACGGCCAGCATCATGGCGGCGATCGCGCCGACGGTCATGACGTGCAGCACCGAATTGGTGGCGAGGTACCCTTCCGTGCCGAGCGCGATGGCGAGGAAGCCGAGGGGCACGAAACCATAGGCGAGATGCAGGATAAAGAGCAGCTTCTCGGCGAAGACGGCATGGCCGCGCCAGCGCGCGAGACGGGCGACGTGAAGGCCGAAGGCGACGAGAGCCAGCAGCCCTGTGAGCCGGCTTTCGGGAAGGAGTGTCCAGCCACCCAGCGCCACGGCGCCGCCGACGATCGCTACGGTGTCGAAGCGATTGAATGCAATGGGGAAGCGCTTTGCGCCATGCTGGTTCAGCCAGTTGCGGGAGAAGCTCGGAATGATCCGACCGCCGATGATCATGATCAGAACCAGGTAGGCCGACACGGCCAGCCTCTGGGCCAGGCCGCCATGCTCGCCGCTCAGTGCGGTGACGTGGAAGCAGATATTGGCAGCGGACAGGAAGGCGAGGACGCCCAGGACCTTCAGGTCCTTCCACTTGCGGCCGGCGACGATCTCGCGCGCGCAGATGAAGAGCAGGGCGGGCAGGAACAGGCTGTCGACGGCCGCGGCGATCTCGACGCCGATCAGGTCCGGCTGCAGAAGCGCTAGGCGTCCGGCAAGCCACAGGCCGAACAGCATCATCAGCGGGCGGCCGGACACCGGCAACCGGCCCGTCCAGTTGGGCACCGCGGTCAGGAGGAAGCCCGCCACGACCGCCGGCGCAAATCCGAACAGCATCTCATGGGCGTGCCAGTGGTGACCGCCATAGGATCCGCCGATCTCCAGTCCGGTCGTCAGCGCCAGGATCCACAGGACCATGGCCGCGATCGCCATCAGCCCGGCGCCAAGGAAGAAGGGCCTGAAGCCGTAGGAGAACAGAACTGGGCCCGTCTTCGACAGGCCTCGGGGAATGCCGCCGCTGCGGGCTGGGTGCTGGCTGTTCATCGCGAAACTCCGTGGTTTTGACAAATCGCAATCACCAGTACGGGCGCGCGCGTCTCGGCTCTTTGACCAGACGCAAGCAAAACATTGGTTTCTCAATGGATTCAGAAGCTTCAAACCGACCTCCCTCTGCCAAAATGACGCAGGAGGCACCGCGCCGGGGGAAGTTTGTGCTGGCACAAATTGCAGTTTCCGGTCCGGGCGTAAAACCATTCTCGACCGGACGACATTCGCTCCGTTCTACTCTAAAGGAGATCATCCGATGACCGAGAAGTTTCAGGTAACTCGCCGCACGATACTGGCCGGTGCGGCCTTCGCCGGCGCGCTGGCGCCGATCATCAGCACGTCCGAAGCCCGCGCCGAAGGCGGCGAGATCAAGACCAACGCCAAGGCAACCGCGGCCCAGATCGCCGCCCTGCCTCGCCAGAAGATCGAACTGGTGAAGCCGCCTTTCGTCCATGCCCACACCCAGAAGGCCGAGGGCGGACCGAAGGTCGTCGAATTCACCATGACGATCGAGGAAAAGAAGCTCATCATCGACGACCAGGGAACCGAAGTTCATGCCATGACCTTCAACGGTTCGGTCCCCGGCCCGCTGATGGTGGTTCACCAGGACGACTATGTCGAGCTGACGCTGATCAATCCCGAGACCAACACGCTCCAGCACAATATCGACTTCCATTCGGCCACCGGTGCCCTTGGCGGCGGTGCGCTGACGGTGGTCAACCCCGGCGAGAAGACGGTGCTGCGCTTCAAAGCCACCAAGGCCGGCGTCTTCGTCTACCACTGCGCACCTCCCGGCATGGTGCCGTGGCACGTCACCTCCGGCATGAACGGTGCCATCATGGTGCTGCCGCGCGACGGCCTGAAGGACGGCAAGGGCAACGAACTTGCCTATGACAAGATCTATTATGTCGGCGAACAGGACTTCTATGTTCCCAAGGACGAAAAGGGCAACTTCAAGAAGTACGAGTCGGCCGGCGATGCCTATCAGGATGTCCTGCAGGTCATGCGCAGCCTCACTCCCAGCCACGTCGTCTTCAACGGCGCGGTCGGCGCGTTGACCGGCGAGAACGCCCTGAAGGCCGAAGTCGGCGACCGCGTGCTGATCGTCCATTCGCAGGCCAACCGCGACACCCGCCCGCATCTCATCGGCGGCCACGGCGACTATGTCTGGGCGACCGGCAAGTTCCACAACCCTCCGGAAACGGACCAGGAAACCTGGTTCATCCCCGGCGGTGCGGCAGGGGCTGCCTACTACACCTTCCAGCAGCCGGGCATCTACGCCTATGTCAACCACAACCTGATCGAGGCCTTCGAACTTGGCGCCGCCGGACACTTCACCGTCACCGGCGAGTGGAACGACGACCTGATGACCTCGATCCTGGCACCCTCGGCCAGCTGATCAAGCCCACGCCCATGCCCGCCCCCGCGCGGGCATGGGCTCCCACCTCATTTCCCACCGCTCGACTGCCTCCGGGAGGTCGCCATGTCCGCCATCCGTCACGCCCATTTCGTCTCCGGTGCCTCGGTCGCCTTGCCGGCGCTGCTCATGGTCGCTTTCGTCGGCGGTCTTGGCCTTCAGACAGGCCTGTTCCGGACCGCGCCGGCGGACATTCCCGTACCGGCGACGATCCGGATCGAGCCGCATGATTTCACCTACCGGCCGGCCGGCGAGTTCTACAAGGACGGTTTCGCCGTCGACGCGCCGAAGGTCGAGGTGCGCCGCACGCGACCGCTCGACATCACCAAGTACCAGGTCACGACGGCCGAATACGACGGCTGCGTCGCGCAGGGAGCGTGCCCGGCCCGGGAAGCCACGACACCCTCTTCGTTCGACCTGCCCGCGACGTCGATCAGCCATGACGACGCGACGGCCTATGCCCAGTGGCTGAGCACCCGCACCGACGCGGTGTGGACGCTGCCGAGCGACGAGGACCTCGCCTTTGCCGCCGGCTTGAAATTTCCGGACGATGCGCTCGGGGTCGATCCCGACAGCAAGAACCCCGCCCTGCGATGGCTGGCGGACTATCAACGCGAAGCGGCCCGCAAGGCCTCGCGCGATCCGTCACCGCAACCGCTCGGCCGCTTCGGCGAGAGCGAATACGGGCTGGCCGACTTTGCCGGCAATGTCTGGGAGTGGACCTCGACCTGCAATCGCAAAGTGACGCTTGGCGAGGGCGCGAGCGCCGCCGCCAGCGAAAGCTGCGGCATCTACATCGCCTCCGGCAAGCACCGTTCGCCGCTCAGCGCCTTCATCCGCGACCCGAAGAGCGGCGGCTGCTCTGTGGGCACGCCGCCCGACAATGTCGGTTTTCGGTTGATCCGTGACGATAGCTGGTATGCGAGGCTAGTTTTTGCCTTTCGTCAGGCTGCATCCTAGTCTAAAACCCGGGCTGGTTGTTGTTCAGGGGCAGCCTCGTTCGGCACCCGGCACACTTTTGGCGCGGGTGCTCGCAGAAAGGATCAGCGACGGTGAAGATCGATCGGACCGTCGTCAAGGCTCTTCCGCTGTTCGACCGGATGAGCGACGAGGAGCTCGACAAGCTTCTGGCGCACGCGAGCTCGCGACGGGTTCCGCAGGGTGAATGCGTGTTCGAACAGGGCCAGCCCGCCATCAGCTTCTATCTGCTCCTGCACGGCCGCCTGAAGGTCACCCAGGTCACCGAGGATGGCCAGCAGATCATCGTGCGGGTCGTGCATCCGGGCGATCTTTTTGGCTTTGCCAAGGCGCTGCAACGTAGCGACTATCCCGGAACGGCGATCGCCGCCGCCGAAAGCCTTACGCTCGGCTGGCCGACCGACCTGTGGCCGAGCTTTGTCGAGCACAATCCACGGCTCGCGGTGACCGCCATGCAGACCATCGGGCAGAGGCTCGAAGAGGCGCATACCCGTATCCGCGAAATGTCCACGCAGGAGGTCGAACGCCGCGTCGCCCACGCCGTCGTGCGCCTGGCGCGCAAGGCCGGCCGCAAGGAAGAAGGCGGCATCCGCATCGACTTCCCCATTTCCCGCCAGGACATCGCCGAAATGACCGGGACGACGCTGCACACCGTTTCGCGCATCCTCAGCGCCTGGGAAGGCCTGGGGCTGGTCGAGGGCGGCCGTCAGAAATTGCTGGTGACGAATATCGTCCGCCTGTCGGAACTCGCCGAAGGTCTCAAGGACCATCCGTGAGGCAGCGAAACCGAAGGGGCCAAAAATTGCGCTTTGTTAGTTGCGCAAGCACAAAGAAGGGCTCGAACGGAAGGCGTATCTCCTGTCCCAACGGATCCGAAGGGTCCTGTTTTCAAGGAGATAAGAGAATGTCCATGATGTTGAAGCGCCTCGCTGCCGCCGCTGTCGTGCTCGCCGCCTTTGCCGGTTCTGCAGCCGCTGCCGATTTTGAAGTCCACATGCTGAACAAGGGCAAAGACGGCGCCATGGTCTTCGAACCCGCCGGCGTCAAGATCGCCGCGGGCGACACGGTCACCTTCATCCCGACCGACAAGGGGCACAACGCCGAGACGATCAAGGGCATGCTTCCTGCCGGTGCCGCCGAATTCAAGGGCAAGATGAGCGAGAAGATCACAGTGACCTTCGACGTGCCCGGCGCCTATGGCGTCAAGTGCGCACCGCATGTCGGCATGGGCATGGTCGGCCTCGTGGTCGTCGGCGACGCTCCGGCCAATCTCGATGTCTACCAGGACGTCAAGGTGCCGAAGAAGGCCCAGGAGCGTTTCGCTGCCGCTCTTGCATCCCTGCAGTAGACCCTTGCTTGGCAAGCCATAAGAGGCCCGCGCCGGTAACCACCGGCGCGGGCCTTTCCGTTCCCGGTCCCATAGATGGCGATCGGACAAGCTGGCCAATTGCGCCCACGCGACTTCGAAACTAGTTTCGGCGGAGACAGGCACAGGATCGTCGCGTGAAATCAGCCATAGCACTCATTCTCATCATGACCGGCCTTGCGGCGACATCTCCGGCTGCGGCGGCAGAATGGCAGCCCGTGGAGAAGGTGCAGACCTATTCGGTGCCCGGCGTCAGCGGCGCGGAACTCTACGCTTCGATCGGCGCGCGGGGACCAAAGCTCAGCATCGGCACGCGCGCGATCGCCCAGACCAGTTTTGCCCTGACCTGGACCCGCAAATACGAGACGCGCGGCGACGACTGCGTGCTGGCGACGGCGAAGCCCAAGCTCATCATCACCTATGTCCTGCCGAAACCGGCAAATGCCCTGCCGGCGCCGGTCAAAGCCAACTGGGAGAATTTCATCAGCGGCGTGCGCGATCACGAGCGCGTCCACGGCGACTACATCGTCGAGATGGTGAAACAGATCGAGGCGGCGACGGTCGGGCTGACCGTGCCCGCCGATCCCAAATGCCGCAAGATCAGGGAGGAGATGACCAAGCGTCTCGGCGCCTTGTCGCAGGAACAGCGGCAGCGCAGCCGCGACTTCGACCGCGTCGAGCTCAGCCCTGGCGGCAATGTGCATACGCTCATCCTTCAGCTGGTGAACGGCGGGTAGGCACCTCTGTCACCCGACTCCGGGGTGGACGCCGGAACAGCGGGTGTGTGGGCGATCTGCGTGTGTTTGAAGCGGTGCGTCGAGTCTCCGTCATCCGGTCCAGGCAAGCAGTTCTGTGACGAGAGTTGACGCGTCGGGGGGATTTGCGCGCCGACCGATCATCAGGGCACCGACCCGGGACTGGCAAATGGTGCCAAGGGTCGCGACGGCTGGCACACCTCAACCACAATCTCCTGTCGTATGTAATGAAATGCTAACGGAATGTTGTCGCATCAGCGCTTGCATACGCGAGTATTTTCAATGCCTTGATCGGCTTTTGGCCGTCGTCTGATGTCGCAAATCCGGCGCGAAACTCCGCAATTGCGCTACCCCCGAATCTGTGCCACAAATTACGTGTGGTTGCGTTTGGGAGAGCTCAGCCACTTGAAAGCGGGAATATTTTCCGTGGCATACGGGGCGGTTGGAGGCTGCTCCGCTGATGACGATCAGGAAATATTTTTGGGAGGAAAGCCATGTCGCGGGCAGAATTGTCCGACCACTTGCTTTCGATAAAATCGGCGTTGGTGATCGATGATCATCCGCTCTATTGCGATGCTCTCGCGACCACGATGGAGAGCATATTCAACACCCGACGGATTCGAACAGCAACTTCGCTGGGCGAGGCACTGCAGCAGTTGCGGATGCGCTTCTCACCCGATCTGATCATACTCGACCTCAACCTGCCGGATGCGTCCGGATTGAGCGGATTCATGAAAATCAAGGAGAAGACGCCGGACATTCCGGTCATCGTCATCTCCGCGATCACCACGGAAGGCGTCGTGCAGTCCGTCATGGCCGCCGGCGCTGCGGGCTTCATCCCGAAGGACACCGGCCGGCAGACCTTCCAGGACGCGATGCGTGACATCTGGAACGGCAAGACCTATGTGCCGCCGGGCTATACCCTGCCGACGCGGGCGCAGGCCACCGACCGTTCGGTCGAAACCATATCGCGCAAGATCGCCCATCTGTCGCAACAGCAGACCCGCATTCTGAGCCTCATCTGCGAAGGCATGCCGAACAAGCTGATCGCCTACGAGATGCAATTGGCCGAGGCCACCGTCAAGGCGCATATCACGGCGCTGCTGCGCCGGCTCGGCGTGCACAATCGTACGCAGGCGGCCATGCTCGTGCGGGAAGTCTCGATCCGCCACAGCCTGCAGTGACGGAGCCGCGCGCGGTGGCGGGCCTTTCTGAGGAGGACGGCGGTGCGGTGACGGCTCTGGAGGATCTCGAACGCAGCCCCGCGAAAGCGGTGCGGATCGCCGTGTCCCATGCCGACGAGCCGGCGGCAGCGCTTGCCGACATCCGCCGCCAGCTCGACCATGCCCGGCCGAGCTTCATCCTGCTTTTCGTGCCGAACCGCCTTTCGCCGGAAGATATCGCCGCGGCATTGCCTGCGGCCCTGCCGGATGCCGTGGTCTTCGGCTGCACGACGGCCGGACAGATCACGCCGCGCGGCTATGAGGACGACGCACTGGTGGCCCTTGCCTTCGAGCGGGGCCATTTTCGTGTGGCGTCGACGCTGTTCAGCCCGATCTCTCCGGTTTCGATCGCCGAGGTCGTGCAGCAGACCGAGCGCCTGGCGGAGCAATTCCGTGCCACGCCGGGCCGCAAGCGGCTGGCGCTCATCTTCGCCGACGGGCTCTCCAAGCAGGAGGACATCCTGGTGGCCGCCCTGGAAGCCGGGCTGAAGGATATCCCGGTCTTCGGCGGATCGGCCGGCGACGGCCTGCGGTTCGAGCGGACCCAGGTGTTGCGCAATGGCGAGTTCCATAGCAATGCCGCGCTGCTCCTGCTGCTGGAGACCGACCTCGCTTTCTGCGGCCTCGGCTTCGACCATTTCCAGCCGACCGAGAGCCGCATGGTGGTCACCAAGGCGGTGCCGGAGGAGCGGCTGGTGCTGGAGATCAACGGTTCGCCGGCGGCCGAGGAATATGCCCGACTGGTCGGGGTGCCTGTCGATGCGCTGTCTCCGACGATCTTCGCGGAGAACCCGGTTCTCGTGCGCAACGGCAATATCTACCACGTGCGGGCGATCCAGCAGATCCATGGGGAGCACGGCCTGACCTTCCTGTCGGCGATCGACAACGGGCTGCTGCTCACCCTCGGCCGCGGCAAGGAGATCATCCGCACGCTCGACAGCGGGCTGACCGTTACGGACAAGCAGGGGGAGGCGCCGGATTTCGTCCTCGGTTTCGACTGCTATCTGCGCAAGCTCGAGATCGACAGGAAAGGGTTGGAGGCCGAGGCCTCTGACCGGTTCCGCGAGCGCCGCGTCATCGGCTTCAGCACCTATGGCGAACAGCATCTCGGCGTGCACGTGAACCAGACCTTCGTCGGCGTCGCCTTCTTCCGCCCCAGGGGGAGCGCGCCGCTGTGATCGATCCGAGCGACCCATATGAAATCCAGATCGCCAAGCAGGCGAAGATCATCGAGGCGCTGATCAACCGCGCCGAGCGCGGCCACGAGGTCGGCGGCACGGCCTATTCCCTGTTCCAGTCGGCGATCGCGCTGCAGACCGAAGTCTGGGAGAAGACCAAGGACCTGGAAAAGGCCCTCGACACGCTCGGCCGCGCATCGAGCGAGCTGGAGATCGCCTATCAGGCGCAGGAGCGTATCCAGCGGAACCTCGCCGATGCCATGGTGGCGATGGAAGGCGGCTTCGCGCTGTTTTCCGAGGACAAGCTTCAGGTCTGCAACAGCCAGTTCCGCCATCTGCTGCCGGATGTCGAGGAACTGATCAAACCGGGGCTCGACTTCGACGACTATCTCGCGGCCGTCAATTCGAGCCGTTATCTGTCGCGCGAGGAGGGCGAGGGCGCCACGACCAGGAGCGGGGTCACGGCCACGGCGCAGGGGCCAGCGGGTCAGCGCTTTTCGTCCTTCGTCATGGCGTTGCGCAATGATCGCTGGTTCCAGATCTCCTATCGCCAGACCAGTTCGGACAACATGGCCGTGCTGCAGACCGAGATCACCGATCTGGTGCGGGAAAACCGGCGCGAGAAGAACCGGCTGATCGACCAGCAGGCGCATCTGCTGCAGGCTGCCTTCGATCACATGTCGCTCGGCGTCTGCACGTTTTCGTCCGGCGGCGAGCTCCTGGTGCGCAACGAGCGGTTCGGGGAGCTGCTCGGCATACCGCTTCCGCTGCTGAAGAAGGGCACGCGCTTTCAGCGGATCATTGAGCATATCGAGCGCCACGAGATCCTCGACAGGCGATCGCAGGGGCCGGAATTCGCCGGCTGGTTCAAGGCGCTCCGGCGCGGCGAGACCGTGCAGCGGCGCTTTCGCCGGCGCGACGGCATGAGCCTCGACATGCGGCTTCATTCGCTACCGGACGACGGCTTCATCGTCTCGATCATGGACGTCACCGCCGAGACGGAAGCAGCGGCGCTGCTCGAGCGGCGGGTGCAGGAGCGCACGGCCGAGCTTACCGAGGCCAACCGGCTGTTGCAGGTCCACGCGAACGAGCAGACGAAGATCGAAGGGGCGCTCCGCCAGGCGAAAGAGGCGGCCGAGGCCGCGCATGTCTCGAAGACACGCTTCCTCGCCGCCGCCAGCCATGACCTGCTGCAGCCGATCAATGCAGCCAAGCTCTATCTCTCCACCCTCACCGAAACCGTCGAACAGTCCGAAGCCAAGGAGGTGGTCAGCCGCCTCAACCGGTCCTTCAACTCGATCGAGACCCTGCTGCAGGCCCTTCTCGACATCTCGCGTCTCGACAGCTCGGGCGCCGAGTTCAACATCACGTCCTTCAGCCTCGGCAACATGCTGCAGGGGCTGGCGGAAGACCTGGCGCCGCTCGCCGCGGAGAAGGGCATAGAGCTGACCATCGTGCCGTCGAGCCGATGGGTGACCAGCGACCAGCGCTATCTGATGCGCTGCGTGCAGAATCTGATGGCCAATGCCATCCAGTATACCGAGCGCGGCCGCGTGCTGGTGGGCTGCCGGCTTTCCGGCAACCGCCTGCGGATCGAGGTCTGGGACACCGGGATCGGCATCTCGGAGAAGGACAAGGCGCGGGTCTTCAAGGAATTCACCCGGGGCGGCGGCGGCAAGGGCACCGGCATGGGCCTTGGCCTGTCGATCGTCGAGCGCGCGTGCCGGCATCTCGACCATCCCGTTCGGCTGGAATCGCGGCTGGGCCACGGTTCGATGTTTTCGATCGAGGTGCCGCTGGCTGCGCCCGGCTATGTCGGCAGCGGCGAGAGTGCCATGATCGAGGCGATGCCCGAGGGCAGTCTCGATCTCATCGTCATGATCGTCGAGAACGATGCCGACGAACTCCATGCCATGACGCGCAAGCTGGAAAACTGGGGGGCGAGCGTTCTGGCGGCAGGCTCGACGGCGGAGGCCGTGGCGCTGATGCAGGAGATCGGCACGCCGCCGGATATCCTGCTCGCGGATTACCAGCTGGACGACGAGGATACGGGCATAGACACGATCCGGACGCTCAGGGCGCTGGCGGGCGAAGAAATCCCGGCCGTCATCATCTCGGCCAATCGCCAGCGCGAGCTCTTCCAGCTCGGCCAGGAAATGTCGTTCTCCGTGCTCAACAAACCGGTGCAACTGGTGCGGCTGAGGGCGCTCATCGACTGGCAGACCCGTGGCCGCGCGGCATGAGCCAATACCGACCAATGTCTGCGGTGACTAGTGCGCCGTCCGGACTAGGCTCAACGGAAAAGGGAGGTTTGCCATGCGCGTCTTTCTGCTTCTTTTCGTCTTCCTCGGGCTGACCTCGGCGCCGCTCTCGGCTGCGGAAACCTATGATCTGCTGTTCCGCAAGGGCGCTCTCTCCGGCCTGGAGCCATCGCCGCCGCCGCCCGAGGGCGCAAAGGGGACCGACACGCTGGTCTATGAGCGGGTCGTCTCTCCGCTGAAGAAGGGCGAATCCGCCGACAACGACACGATCGGCCTGCAACTGACCTCGGACGACAATGTCGCCCTGATCCTGCACCGGGGCCCGCAGATGCGGTTCATCGGCACCTTCCCGGCCTCGGTCGGCAATCCGCTGATCATGTATTTCCTCGAAAGCGCGCTTGCCGACATTGCGAAACAGTCGGGCGGCAGTCCGTTCTACATGCGCAACCGGATCAAGGAGGCCCTGCTGAAGGATGCCGAGATCGTGCCGGTCTCGCTTCACTTCGGCGAGCGGGACATATCCGCGAGACAGGTGACGATCCGGCCGTTCGCCGAGGACAAGGCGCGCGCCCAGATGGGGCGCTTCGCCGAACTGGCGCTTGCCGTCACCGTGTCGCAGGACATACCCGGCTGGTACTACTCGTTGCAGGCCACGGTTCCGGAAGGCAAGGGCGAGACGGATATCGGCTATACCGCGGCGATCACCCTGTCGGACGGCGGGGAGGGCAAGCCATGAGGCGGGCGGCGCTCTTCCTCGCGGCGATCCTGCTGGCCGCGCCGGCCCTCGGGCAAAGTGTTTCCGAGCGCCTGAACGATTATCCGACCGAGGCCCGCACGGACTACGTCTTCGGCTGCATGGCGACCAACGGCCAGAACCGAGAGGTTCTGCGCAAATGTTCTTGTTCCATCGACACCATCGCTTCGATCCTGCCCTACGAGAAATATGTCGAGGCCGAGACGGTGCTCGCGCTCCAGCAGGGGAGCGGCGAGCAACTGGCGATGTACAAGACGGCGGTCGTGTCGCAGACCATGGTCGCCGAACTCAGGCGCGCGCAGGCCGAAGCCGAGATGCTCTGCTTCTGAGAATCGGTCGTCGGGGTGTCAGGCCGGCGGCCGTTTCGGCAGAACCCGGTCGAAGGCGTTGCCTTCGGTGTCGACGGCATGGACCGTGAAGTCGGGTGAGCCATTGTCGATATAGTTGAAGCGGAAGACTGGATTTTCGCTGATCGAGATCCCGCCTTCGAGCGAGAACAGGAGTTCGTCGCCCTGGCGGACTTCGAGTTCGTTGATGAAATGCGCGCCGATGAATAATTGGGTGACCTGGTCCCGCTGCAGTCCGGAATAATTGGGATGGCGGATCATGATCTGCGCTTCGCGCCGCGAGGTCTGGTCGGGGACGGGAAGGTCGAAGAGCTTCAGCCGCATGTCGCCCATGCCCGTCAGCGCTGCCGCCGAGTCCTTGGTCGCCGGCGCGGAACAGCCGCCGGACGCCTTGACGAAGCGCCCCGTCATGTAGCTGCCGTTCGGTGTGTCGGCGATGACGCGGATGTTGGAATATTGGTTGACCCTGACGCGCGTCTCGAACTTGAGCGGCATCATCGCCGGCCCGAAGCGGATTTCGGCGGCCACGGGGGCTGGGTTTTCGTCGATCACCAGCTTGAGGGCATTGATCGGGCCGCCGGTCGGATCGGTCTGCTCGATCGTCACCGGCACGACCGCCGCGTCGTCGGCGCGATAGGGTGCGACGAGGGTGAGAAGCGGCGCTGCGTCGCGCAGGACCGCATCGCCGGCGATCGCGTCCTTGATCGTGTTCCATGTCGGTCCATCGACCAAGGGATTGTCGGGCAAAGCCTCCTCTGCGCCGGCGAGGCCCGCGGCGAGCAAGAAGGACAATCCTGCCAGTACCTGTCTCATGACGGTCAGTCCCCAGTTCAAGGACCAGACACGGCGTGGCGCCGTGTGGAGATGCATCATACTCCAGCGCGCCGATGCGCAGAACCGAGCCTTTCGGATGTGTTGCGGGGTGGCGGGCGCGGTCCCAGGCTGAGCGCGACCAGGTGGTCGAGGCGGATCGGAGGTGAGACGTGTTCGAGGCATTCGTGACGATCTGCCTCTTGGCATCCGCCGATCCGCAAGGGACCGCCGTTGCGCAGGAGGCTTGCCGTACCGCGCTTCTGCCGGGCCATGCCGCGGCGAGCAAGACGGATTGCGAGGCGCAGGTGCTGGCCCGCCCGCCCGCATGGCTGTCGAAGGACGGCACGGGCAAGCCGTTCTGCGCGGAAAGGCCGCGATCGCGTCTCGCCTTTACCGAGGCGATGCCCGGTCTGTTCGTCCATCGCGGTGCGATCGCCGAGCCGGACGCGACGAATGCCGGCGATGTCGCCAACATCGCCTTCATCGTCGGTGCGGACAGTATCGCGGTCATCGATTCCGGCGGCTCGCGCCAGGTTGGCGAGCAGGTCTATCTTGCCATTCGTGAGCACAGCGACCTGCCGATCTCGCACCTGATCCTGACGCATATGCATCCAGATCACGTGTTCGGCGCCGAGGCGTTGCGCGAGGCCGGCGCCATGGTCGTCGGACAGCAGAACCTGCCGCGGGCGCTCGCCGATCGGGCCGGCAGCTACGAGACCAGCTTCGGCCGGCTGATCGGCGCGCAGGCCTTTCTCGGCAGCCGCATCATCGCTCCGGATCGCAATGCGGCGCCTTCGGAAACCATCGACCTCGGCGGCCGCGTTCTCGAGCTTCGCTCCTGGCCGACCGCGCATACGGGTACGGATCTGACGGTCCTCGACCGCACGTCTCGGGTGTTGATCGCCGGCGATCTGCTTTTCGACGAATATGCGCCAGCGCTCGACGGTTCGCTGAAGGGCTGGCGCGCGGTGATGGGAGGGATGATGCTGATGCCGGCAAGCCAGGTGGTCCCCGGTCACGGGGGCCCCATACTCGCCTGGCCGGAGGCGGCGGCACCTCAGTCGCGCTATCTCGGCGTGCTGGAAGCGGATACGCGCGCGGCGCTCAAGGACGGACTGACGCTCGGTGCGGCGATCAAGGTGATCGCACGCAGCGAGGCGGGGCACTGGCAGTTGTTCGACCTGCACAATCCGCGCAATGCTACCGTCGCCTACACGGAGCTCGAATGGGAATAGCCGCTAACGTCATTTGGGCAGATGCTTGAGCAGGATCTGCGCGATCGCGTAGGCCCGCTTCTCGATCAGCACCGGCGTCTCGCAGACATAGGTGAGCGCCCGCGAGCGATCGAGATAGATGCGCTCGTTCCAGTCCATCTCTTCCTCGAGCTTGTCGATCCGGTCGAAATCCGGCGCCTTCTCCGCGCTCAGTTTCGCCATTTCGATGCGATCGGCGTCGATCCTGGCCGAAAGCGCGATCTGGCTCTGCGAGTAGCGGGCGATGCCGGACATCAGGCGCTTGCGGTTTTCCGACAGCCTGTCGAATACGCTCTGGAAGATGGATCCGAGCGTCTGCTCCTCGGAGGGATGCTTGGCGACGAAATCCCGCACATGGGTTTCGGCTTCCTCCAGGCTGACACGGCGCAGCGCCAGTACGGCGGCCAGTTCTTCGGCTTCGGGTGACAGGTCCGTCTTGGTGACGGGGTGCGGCCACATCAGTCCGGCCGACAGGTTCTCCACCTTGCGCTGGATGCAGGGCCAGTCGGGGTCGGAAAAATCCGCGGCGACGCCCGGCCCTGGAAAGAGCGCCAGCAGAAGCACCAGGTTCACGGCTTTCATCATGAAGTCCCTCCTCGACCTTGTGTCACTATAGGCAAACGGAGGGAGATGCCAAAGGTGCCGATTTACACACTAAGGTCGCAATTGTCAGTGCGCTTGGCTCGTCTGTAGTCTCACCCCAAGGTCGCAAAGGCCGGCATTCAATAACGCAGATACCGGGAGGCATTCCATGCGCACACGCGCTGCTCTGGCTGTTCAGGCCGGACAACCCCTTGTCGTCACTGAAGTCGAGCTCGAAGGCCCGCGGGCCGGTGAGGTGCTGATCGAGGTCAAGGCGACGGGCATCTGCCATACCGACGATTTCACGCTCTCGGGCGCCGATCCGGAAGGTCTGTTTCCCGCCATTCTCGGCCATGAGGGCGCCGGCATCGTCGTCGATGTCGGCCCCGGCGTCACCTCGGTGAAGAAGGGCGACCACGTCATTCCGCTCTACACGCCGGAATGCCGCGAATGCTATTCCTGCCTTTCCCGCAAGACCAATCTGTGCACCGCCATCCGCTCCACTCAGGGCCAGGGCCTGATGCCGGACGGGACTTCGCGGTTTTCGATCGGCAAGGACAAGATCCACCACTATATGGGCTGCTCGACCTTCTCCAACTTCACCGTTCTGCCGGAGATCGCCGTCGCCAAGGTCAACCCGGACGCGCC
Organism: Rhizobium sp. Q54; assembly: GCA_943370615.1. GTDB lineage: Bacteria > Pseudomonadota > Alphaproteobacteria > Rhizobiales > Rhizobiaceae > Allorhizobium. Next base: position 29,915 of record CALRRQ020000018.1, on the reverse strand, counting down.
CTTCGACAAGATCTGCTATATCGGCTGTGGCGTGACCACCGGCATCGGCGCCGTCATCAACACCGCCAAGGTCGAGATCGGCGCGACGGCCATCGTCTTCGGCCTCGGCGGCATCGGCCTGAACGTGTTGCAGGGCCTGCGACTGGCCGGGGCCGACATGATCATCGGCGTCGACATCAACAACGACCGCAAGGCCTGGGGCGAAAAATTCGGCATGACGCATTTCGTCAATCCGAAGGAGGTCGGCGACGACATCGTGCCCTATCTGGTCAACCTGACCAAACGCAATGGCGACCTGATCGGCGGGGCCGACTACACCTTCGACTGCACCGGCAATACCAAGGTCATGCGCCAGGCGCTGGAAGCCAGCCACCGCGGCTGGGGCAAGTCGGTCATCATCGGGGTTGCCGGCGCCGGCCAGGAAATCTCGACGCGCCCCTTCCAGCTGGTCACCGGCCGCAACTGGATGGGCACGGCGTTCGGCGGCGCGCGCGGCCGCACCGACGTGCCGAAGATCGTCGACTGGTACATGCAGGGCAAGATCCAGATCGACCCGATGATCACCCACACCATGCCGCTCGACGACATCAACAAGGGCTTCGACATGATGCACAAGGGCGAAAGCATCCGCGGCGTCGTGGTCTATTGAGCCGGCCGATGGAACTCGTATCGCAAAACCGGTGCTTCGGCGGCACGCAGTCGGTCTACCGGCATCGCTCCGAGGTTTGCGGGGGCGAAATGACCTTCGGTCTCTTCCTGCCGCCGCAGGCCGGGAACCGACCGGTACCGTTGCTCTGGTACCTGTCGGGCCTGACCTGCACGCATGAGAATGCCATGACCAAGGCGGGGCTGCAGCGCCATGCGGCCGAGCACGGCCTGGCGCTGGTCTTTCCGGACACCTCGCCGCGAGGCGAGGGCGTTGCCGACGATCAGGCCTACGACCTCGGCCAGGGAGCGGGCTTCTATGTCAATGCGACGCAGAAACCCTGGTCACGGCATTTTCGCATGTACGACTATATCGTTTCGGAGTTGCCCGATTTGCTCATGGCGGAACTGCCGCTCAGCGGGGTGCATGGCATTACCGGTCATTCGATGGGCGGGCATGGCGCCCTGACGATCGCCTTTCGCAATCCGGGGCAGTTTCGTTCGGTGTCCGCCTTTGCACCGATCGTCAACCCGACCCGGTCGGACTGGGGACGCAAGCAGTTCTCCGCCTATCTCGGCGACGACGAGGCGCATTGGGTGGAATACGACGCCTGCCTGCTCCTGGCCGAACGGGGCTGGGCCGGCGAGATCCTGATCGACCAGGGCGCGACGGACCAGTTCCTCGAGCAACTGCGTCCCGAAGCCATGGCCAGCCTGATCGCGGAACGACGCCAGCCGGGCGTGCTGCGCATGCAGGCCGGTTACGATCACAGTTACTATTTTGTTGCGAGTTTCGGCGAGGATCACGTGCGCTGGCACGCCGAGCGGCTCAACGCCGCGTGACAAGACTGCGCATGGCGCCGGCATCGTCCGGTGCCGATAGGTCGCACAAGCAATGCGACGGATGGGTTCGCGGTCCGAGAGTGTAAGTGGTCGCGCACCTTTAACGACAGGAGGGACGAGCCAGCAGGATGATGGGATCGTAGCTTCGGACATCCGAGGTGCAAGGTCTCGGGGGATTTTCGCAAAGCCGATGCCGGGAAGGAGGAGACCGCAAGGTTTTCCCGGGGCGAAGAGGGTGGATGACCCTGATCGGCATCACTCAACGGGAGGATACAATGAAACGACTTCTCACATTGCTTGCCGTGTTGACCATAGGCGGCTCACAGGTCGCCTTCGCCAATCCGGATCTGCAGAAAATCATCGATGACCCCAACCAGTGGGCCATTCAGACGGGCGACTACGCCAACCAGCGCTATTCCAAGCTCGACCAGATCAACAAGGACAATGTCGGCAAGATGCAGGTCGCGTGGACCTTCTCGACCGGCGTCCTGCGTGGTCACGAAGGCTCGCCGCTGGTCATCGGCGACATGATGTATGTGCATTCGCCGTTCCCGAACACCGTGTTTGCGCTCGACCTGAGCAAGGAAGGCCAGATCGTCTGGAAATACGAACCGAAGCAGGACGCAGACGTCATTCCGGTGATGTGCTGTGACACCGTCAACCGCGGCGTGGCCTATGCCGACGGCAAGATCTTCCTGCACCAGGCCGATACCACGGTCGTCGCGCTCGACGCCAAGACCGGCAAGGTCGTCTGGAGCGTCAAGAACGGCGATCCGAAGAAGGGCGAAACCAATACCGCGACCGTTCTGCCGGTCAAGGACAAGATCATCGTCGGCATTTCCGGCGGCGAATTCGGCGTGCGCGGTTCCGTCACGGCCTATGCCATGGCCGACGGCAAGCTTCTGTGGCGCGGTTATTCGATGGGTCCCGACAGCGACACGCTGATCGATCCGGAGAAGACCACCCACCTCGGCAAGCCGGTCGGTGCCGACTCCGGTCTGAACACCTGGGAGGGCGACCAGTGGAAGATCGGCGGCGGCACGACCTGGGGCTGGTATTCCTATGATGCCGAAGAGAACCTGATCTATTACGGCTCGGGCAACCCTTCGACCTGGAACCCGTCACAGCGTCCGGGCGACAACCGCTGGTCCATGACCATCTTCGCTCGTGACGCCGATACCGGCGTGGCCAAGTGGGTCTACCAGATGACCCCGCACGACGAATGGGACTATGACGGCATCAACGAGATGATCCTGACCGAACAGGACATGGACGGCAAGGCACGCAAGCTGCTGACCCATTTCGACCGTAACGGCTTCGGCTATACGCTCGATCGCGTCTCCGGCGAGCTGCTGGTCGCCGAGAAGTACGACCCCGCCGTCAACTGGGCGACCGAAGTCGTGATGGATCCGAAGTCCGACCAGTATGGTCGCCCGCAGGTCGTCGCGCAGTATTCGACCGAACAGAACGGCGAAGACGTCAACTCGACCGGCATCTGCCCCGCCGCGCTCGGCACCAAGGACCAGCAGCCTGCGGCCTATTCGCCGAAGACCCAGCTGTTCTACGTTCCGACCAACCACGTCTGCATGGACTACGAGCCCTTCCGCGTCAGCTACACCGCCGGCCAGCCCTATGTCGGGGCGACGCTGTCGATGTATCCCGCACCGGGCAGCCATGGCGGCATGGGCAACTTCATTGCCTGGGACGGCAAGGAAGGCAAGATCAAGTGGTCGCTGCCTGAGAAGTTCTCCGTCTGGTCCGGCGCGCTCGCAACGGCTGGTGACGTCGTGTTCTACGGCACGCTCGAAGGCTACCTGAAGGCCGTCGATTCCGAGACCGGCAAGGAGCTCTATCGCTTCAAGACCCCGTCCGGCATCATCGGCAACGTCATGACCTACACCCATGGCGGCAAGCAGTATGTGGCCGTGCTCTCGGGTGTCGGTGGCTGGGCCGGTATCGGACTTGCAGCCGGCCTGACCAACCCGAACGAAGGTCTCGGCGCCGTGGGCGGCTATGCAGCCCTCAGCGACTACACCGCGCTCGGTGGCACGCTCACCGTGTTCTCGCTGCCGAACTGACGGCAGCCAACGCCAATAAGCTGGCGCGGGTGCATCAGCCCGCGCCAGTTTGTTCTCTGGCTCAAAAGGACGCAACATGACCAGAAGACTATCCGCTCTGCCGACCTCGCTCGCCGCCCTGGCGCTGTTTGCCAGCTCGGCCACGGCACAGGACGCGGCAAAGGCCGACAACATCACTGCCGCCAGCAACGAGAACGGCCGCTACTACACCGCCGATGGTGTGCCGACCTTCAATATCGCTCCCGACGGCACGATGGACTGGATGACGTATTCCGGATTCCGCCGCTATCATTCCGAATGCCATGTCTGTCACGGGCCGGAAGGCGAAGGTTCGAGCTATGCGCCGGCGCTGAAGAATTCGGCGATCGACATGGACTATTATGACTTCGTCGACGTGGTCACCAATGGCCGCAAGAAGGTTAGTGCCTCGCAGAACTCGGTGATGCCGTCGTTCGGGCAGAATGCCAATGTCATGTGTTATCTCGACGACATCTATACCTATCTGAAGGCGCGCGGCAGCGGGGCATTGCCGAGAGGCCGGCCTGGAAAGAAGGAGCCGAAATCCGATGCAATTCGTCAAGCGGAAGCCGGTTGCCTTGGCAACTAGACACCTGTCCATCCTGGCAAGCCTGCTCTTGGCCTTTGGCGTTGCAGCGCCTGCGGCGGCGCAGACCTCCGACCTGGTGTCGAAGACGGCATTCCGCGTCTGTGCGGACCCGGCCAACATGCCGATGTCCGACAAGTCGGGGGCAGGCTTCGAGAACAAGATCGCCGAGCTCCTGGCGGCCGAACTCAAGCTGCCACTGGAATATACCTGGTTCCCGATGGCGACCGGCTTCATCCGCAAGACCCTGCAGGCCTATAATTGCGACGTCGTGATCGGCTACGCGCAGGGCGACGAGATGGTGCTGAATACCAACCACTACTACACATCCGGCTTCGTGCTGATCGTGCCCGCGGACGGGCCGCTCGCCAGTGTCACGACGATCGGCGACCCGGCGCTCAAGGACAAGCGGATCGGCGTGGTCGCGGGCAGTCCGCCGGGCACGCACATGGCGCTTCACGGACTTCTGGCCAAGGCCAAGGGCTATGACCTGATGGTCGACCGGCGTTACCAGGATCCGGCCGGCGATATGCTGGCCGATCTGAAAGCCGGCGTGATCGATGCGGCCATCCTGTGGGGACCGATCGGCGGTCCGCTGGTCAAGCAGAGCCACCCGGATTTCAAGGTGACGCCGCTTCTCTCCGAGCCGCTGCCGCCGAAGCTCTTCTATCGCATCACCATGGGCGTTAGGCAGGGTGAGAAGGTCTGGGAACGCAAGCTCAACTCGCTCATCCGGCGCAATCAGGCGAAGATCAACGCCATTCTCTCGGAGGCGGGCGTGCCCCTGCTCAACGACATGGGCACCGCGCCGCTGGAGGCACCCAAATGACCCCTCGGCGGTTGCTTCTTCTCGCGCTGCTTCTGCTGGTTCCGACGGCGCTTACGGCCGAGGAGGCGCCCGCGCCCCAGGCGGGAACGATCCGGCAAACGGTCGAGGAGCCGGGTACGTACCGGGAAGACGAATACCGGGCGCCGGTGCCGGCGACGCTTGCCGGCGCGACGGTCGTTTCCACCGCGGAAGCGCATGCGCTGTGGGAGATCGGAGGCGCGGCCTTCATCGACGTGCTGCCAAGGCCGCCCAAGCCGGCCAACCTGCCCGAGGGCACGGTGTGGAACGAGAAGCCGCGCATTTCGATTGAGCGGGCCATGTGGCTGCCCAACACCGGCTATGGCAAGCTGGCGGACACCACGCTCGGCTATTTCCGCAACGGCCTGGAAAAGGCGACGGGCGGCGACAAGACGCGGCCGCTGCTGTTCTTCTGTCTTCCGGACTGCTGGATGTCGTGGAACGCCGCCAAGCGGGCACTCGAGCTCGGCTATGGCAAGGTCTACTGGTATCCCGAGGGCAGTGAGGGCTGGGCCGCAGCCGGCTATCCGACCGTGCGCCTGCAACCCGAGCCCGGTGCCGATCAGTAACTCGTCAGCCGTTGCGTCTTGCGGGTGATCGTCCCGTCGGTGTCCGTCATCGTCACGTCGATCACGTGGGCCGCAGCCGGGATCGACAGCCTGAATTCCGGGTTTTCACTGAGCGAGATGGAGCCCGTCAGTTGGGCAAAGGGGCGCCCGTCCAGGTCGATGTCGACCGTCTCGACATAGCGCATCGGGATGAAGAGCAGGCTTACCTGATCCATCTGCATGCCGGAATGGCTGGGATGGCTGATCTTCAGGGTCATCGAAACCTGCTGATTTCGCAGCCGTGCAAGATCGGCCAGCAGTCGCCCATCGCCGGCTCCATGCCCATGGCCAATCTCGATCTCCATATTGCCGAGCGTTGCAAGCGCGGCATCCGGGTCGGTGCCGGGCGGCGCCGCACAGGCGCCCTGACCCGATGTCTTGACGAATCCTTCCACGGCCAGCAACTGGCCGTTGGTCAGCTCGCCGACCACGTGAACGGGCGTCGGGCCGTTGACCCGGAGCGTGGCCTCAAGCGCGAGGTGCGCCAGGGGCTCGGACAGACGCAGCACCGCGGAGACCGGCATCGGATTGCGGTCGAGGACCAGCGTGACCGCGCGGATCATCTGGCCCGGCGGTGCGCTGAGCGTCGTGCCGATCACGGTCCTGGCATCGTTTGATGAGCGGTAGGGGGCATCCAGGGTGACGAGACCGTCAGCGCTGGCTATCTGTCGTGTGCCGTACAGCTGCTGCTTAATATTGGACCATTCATCATCGGCACGGACCATGCCCGGGAAGGTCAGTGCCAGCCCGATCGCCACGGCGAGAAACGTCGAATGCGAGCGCATGGTTTTACTCCCTCGCCGTAGTGACCGACAGGAACAGGCCGAAAGCCCTGGGACCGTCGCCGGTCGCGACCTCGCCGACGACCTTCAAGGTCCGGGCGTCGATCACCGAAAGGGTGTTGGTGTCCCAGTTGGCGACGGCGACCTTCAGGCCGTCCGCGGTCGTGTCGATGCCTTCGGGATAGCCGCCGACGTCGATCACGGCGACGGGCTGATAGGTCGTGGCGTCGAAGACGCTGACGGTGTCGTCATACTGGTTGGTGACGAAGCCACGGCCCTCGGCGAAGGCCAACCCATAGGGCCGCTCGCGAGTCTTGGCCTTGCCGAGGACGGCACCGCTCGCGGGATCGACGGCCGTCACCGTATTGCTGCCGACATCGGCGGAAAACACCCGGCCATCCGGCGCGAAGGTGACGCCGAAGGGGCGCTCGCCCACCGTGACGCGGTGGAGGAGAGCCAGCGTTTCGGCGTCGAAGATCGACACCTGGTTGGAATCGCGATCGGCCGTCGCGAGCCACCGGCCGTCCGGGGAGATCGCCAGGCCTGCCGGAGCGCTGCCGGTTTCCAGCGTGGCCGTCAGGGTGAGTTCGTCCGCGCTCAGCACCCACACGCGGGCATTGTACCAGTCCGAGACGAAGACCCGGCGGCGCGTCTCGTCGACCGCCACGCCGATCGGACCGCCGTCGAGCTGGCGTTCGATCTCCGGAAGGTCGGACGCGAAACCGAAGCGGCGCAGCGTCTTGCTGTCGGGACTGACGGTAAAGACGGCGCGGAGCGCCTCCGAGACGGCGACGCCGGCCGGCATGCCCGGCACGGATACGCGCCTGACTTCGGTCATGCGCTCGAGATCGATGACGCTGAGATCGCTGGAGGACTGGTTCGTCACATAGGCATAGTCGGCCATGGCCGGTCGCGGCGCGCCGAGCGCCGCGACGAGGCCGACTATCACGAGCGTGCTATTTGCCGAACTTCGCTTCCAGCGCATCGAGGCCAGCCTTGTAGACCCCGGTGACTGCCGCAATCGCAGCCGCGTCGTTGAGGTTTTCCGGCGGGTCGTTGTTCGGATAACCGCGATAGAAGGCGCCGCGCCACTCGATGTGCGAGCCGCCGCTCGCCGTCGGCGTCACGGTCAGGTGCGACGAATAGTTGGTGACCGGCAGGACGGCCACGTCCACCGCGGTGATGCGGTAGGAATAGCTCATCTTGGTCGCGTCATACTTGTAGAGCTGCTCGGAGATCGTCGGTCCGCCTTCCTTGCCGAGCGTCAGAACGCGCGTGGCGTCGATCGCATTGTCGCCCGTGCCGGTCGAGGAAAAGACCGCGGGATGCCAGCTCATGTCCTGGAAATTGCCGATGACCGCCCAGACCTCTGCCGGAGGAGCCTTGACGTCGACCGCCAGGCTCAGCTTCTGCCGCGTCGGGCCATGGGCAAAGGCGATCGCCGGTGCCAGCAGGAAGAATGTCAGCAGGAAGTTACGAAGCTGTCCCATGGGTCTCCTCACGATTTGAAGAAGTGGTTCTTGAAGATGTAATTGAGGCCACGCAGCCAGCTCTGGTCGGTGTTCGAGCGGATATCCACGGCGAGCGCGCGCAGGGCCTCGCCGGACTTCACGTCTCTCAGCACCAGGTTCATCGACAGGATCAGGTTGGAGACCTTCTGCACCTCGCCGACCAGCACGTAGTCGGCTCCGAGCCGTTCGGCCATGCGAACCTCGCATCCGTAGCAGTGGGCGGGATTGGTGGTGTTGGCCAGTTCATCGGCGATCGGCTGGTTGTCGAGCACGACGAAGCCTTCGTCGCGCAGGCGCTGCCGTGTCGTCTCTTCCAGCAGGCGGGTGCGGGCGGTCTGGTCGGCGCGCGCGCCGTCATAGGCGCCCTCCGTCGAGGTATCGATGAAGGTCATGCCGAGAAAGGCAATTTTCGCACCCTGCTTGAGCGGCTTGTCCAGCGCGGCCAAGGCAATGACGGGGATCAGGACCAGCACGAGTGACATCAGAATACGCTGCATGCGACCCAGCCTAACATAGCGGGACCGCGACACCACGATCCATAAGTATCGGTTTCGCGGCACAAACCTCTCGTCTATTCTCCACTTTAAGATGTGTCAGGAAGATTGGGAGGTCATTCCGGCGATGTCGAAACAGCGGCTTACGCCTGCCATTTTTTGCGCTGCGTGGATGACGACGCAGACTGCGTGGGCCGAGGAGGTGAAGACCGCCGTCCTGCGCGTCGATCGCGTCAAGCTGCCGCCGATCTCCCGGCTCGACGTCGCGCCGGCGGATCTAGGTTTCGCCGGTGCGACGCTCGGCAACGAGGACAACCGCACCACGGGTGCCTTCACCGGCATGGACTATCAGCTGACAACCAAGGCCGTGCCGCCCGAGCAGGCTGAGGCAGCGCTCGATGCGCTGAAGGCCGATGGGGTCAGGCTGATCGCGGTGATTTCCGATGGGGAAACCCTGAAGACGCTGGCCGGTCGAGCTGGGCCGGAAGTGCTGCTGCTCAATGCCGGAGCACGGGACGATGCGCTGCGTGACGCGGAGTGCCAGGCCAATGTCCTGCATATCGCGCCGAGCCGGTCGATGCTGACGGACGGCGTCGTGCAATTCCTGATGTGGAAGAAGTGGCCGCGCATCCTCCTGATCCACGGTTCGCATCCCGAAGACAAGCTGCTCGCCGAAAGCTACCGGAAGTCGGCGACGAAGTTCGGGGCGAAGATCGTCGAGGAGCGGGAATTCGTCGACACCGGCGGTGCACGGCGGACCGATACCGGCCATGTACTGGTCCAGAAACAGATCCCGGTCTTCATGCAGGGCGCCGAGGAACATGACGTCACGGTTGCGGCGGACGAAACCGACGTCTTTGCGGCCTATCTGCCCTATCATTCCTGGGATCCGCGCCCCGTCGCCGGTTCGGCCGGACTGATGCCGCTCACCTGGCATCAGGCGCACGAATCCTGGGGTGCTACGCAGTTCCAGCGGCGCTTCGAGAAGCTGACGGGTCGTGGCGCGCGGGACGAGGACTATCAGGCGTGGCTCGCCGTCCGGGTAATCGGCGAGGCGGTGACGCGGTCCGGGAAGCCGGATGCCGCTTCGATCCGGTCCTATCTGCTGTCCAAGGATTTCGAGATCGCCGCCTTCAAGGGCCAGAAACTGACCTTCCGCTCGTGGAACGGGCAGTTGCGCCAGCCGATCCTGCTCGGCGACGGCCGGATCACCGTCTCCGTCTCGCCGCAGGACGGTTATCTTCACCAGTATTCGCCGCTCGACACGCTGGGCATAGACGCTCCTGAAACCGCATGCCGTGCCTTTGGAGGATAGAATGCTGAAATACGCCTGGATCATCCTGCCTGCCGCCCTTCTGGCCAGCGGCCCCGCCCACGCCAACAAGGTGTTCGTCACCAATGAGCGCGGCAACACGGTGACCGTTCTCGACAGCGAGACCTGGGAGAAGATCGCGGAGTTCCCGGCCGGCAACCGGCCGCGCGGCATCACGATCAGCCCCGACGGCAAGAAACTCTATGTCTGCGCTTCGGACGACGACACTGTGCGCGTCTTCGATCCGGAGACCTACAAAGAGTTGCATACTCTTCCGTCCGGTCCCGACCCGGAACTGTTCGCGCTCAACCCTTCCGGCAAGCAGCTCTATGTCGCCAATGAGGACGACAATCTGGTGACCGTCGTCGACACGGAGACGCATCAGGTTCTGGCGGAGATCCCGGTGGGGGTTGAGCCGGAGGGCGTGGCGGTCAGCCCCGATTCCAAGACGCTGATCAATACTTCCGAAACCACCAACATGGCGCATTTCATCGACACCTCGACCTACGATATCGTGCACAATGTGCTGGTCGACCAGCGGCCGCGCTATGCCGAGTTCACGGCTGACGGCAAGAAGCTCTATGTCAGCGCCGAGATCGGAGGCACCGTTTCGGTCATCAACATCGGCGCCGGGGAGCCGAAGGTCGACAAGAAGATCACCTTCGAAGTTCCCGGTGTGCTGCCGGAATGGCTGCAGCCCGTCGGCGTCAGGGCGACAAGCGACGGATCGCGGGTTTTCGTCGCGCTCGGACCGGCCAATCGCGTGGCGGTGATCGATGCGAAAACCGACGAGGTGCTCGACTATCTGCTCGTCGGTCAGCGCGTCTGGCAGATGGCGTTCACGCCGGGCGAGGAATTTCTCGTCGTTACCAACGGCAACTCTAACGATGTCAGTATCATCGACGTGAAAGCCGAGAAGGTCATTCGTTCGGTTCCGGTCGGCGAGCAGCCCTGGGGGGTCGTCGTCGCGCCGAACTGACCGTTTTTCAGACAGATACAATATTGGGAGGAATTCATCGATGACCAGAAACCTTTTGGCGGGATTGGCCGCTCTGATTGCCGTCCCCTTCATCAGTCCGATCATCGCCATGCCGGCGGTCGCGGCACCGCTCTGCGACAAGCTCGGTTTTGCCGGGCTCCTGGCCAAATGCAATCGCGGTGAGCCAATCGAGATCACGCTCGCCTCCGGCCAGCCGCTCGGCAAGGGCGACGTGGCGCTGCAATCGGGCGCCTATTACGAGATGAAGATCACCGCCGACGGCTCGGCGGAACTCGGAATCTCCGGCGCCTCGTTCTTCCGGGCGATCTGGATGAACGAGATCGTCATCAATGGAATCGAGGTGCGCCCCATGGCCATAGACAGCCTCGAATTCGACAAGGCCGGGGTGGCGACCATGTCATTCATCGCCATCAAGCCGGGTTCCTACGAGGTTCGCATCCCGAACACGACCAGCGACACCCAGAAGGTGACGATTTCCATTCAGTAAGCCAACATTGACAGAAGGACGATTGCGATGCGCAGCAACAAGACGAAGACCGTATTTTTTGCCGCCTTTCTTGCCTTGCCCTTTGCGGCATCGGCCGCCGAGGTGCCTGCCGACAAGCAGAAGGCGATCCAGGACATGCTGAAGGCCATGCAATGCGAGATCGATCCGGCCAATATCGAGGCCGACGGCGATGGCTTCGAGCTCGATGACGTCTTCTGCGCCGACGGGCAGTACGACATGGACCTCAATGCCGACCTGACCGTCGCCGAGAAGCGCAAGGAATAGGCCGGACAGGTTGGCGAATTGCCAGAAGAATCGTGTAGAAGCTGCTGGTCAACAAGCCGCGAAGGCAAGGCGGCAATCCCGGGGAGAGCGAGCAATGCGTGTCTTGAGACGATTTTTGACCGGCTGCCTGCTGGCGCTTGGCATGGCGCCGGCCATGGCGGAGGATCTCCCGCCGATCAGGGCGGCGATGCTCGCTTCCGGCACGGTCAACTGGGAGATCTCGACGATCAAGGCGAACGAGCTCGACCGGAAGAACGGGTTCGTCCTGGCCGTCCAGGACTATGCGGACAACGGCGCCACCCGCGTCGCCTTCGAGGGCGGCGAGGCCGACACCATGGTGGCCGACTGGATCTGGGTCGCCTACCAGCGCGCCGCCGGCAAGGATTATGTTTTCATTCCCTATTCGCGCGCGGTCGGCGGTCTCGTCGTCAAGGACGACAGCCCGGTCAAGGCGCTTACCGACCTCAAGGGGCAGAAGATCGGCATTGCCGGCGGGCCGCTCGACAAGAGCTGGCTCATCCTGCGCGCCTATGCGACGAAGAAATACGGCATGGACCTGGCCAAGGAGACCGAACAGGTGTTCGCCGCGCCGCCGCTGATCTTCAAGTCTGCGCTGTCCGGCGAGACGGCGGGTGCGATCAACTTCTGGCATTTCCTCGCCAAGATGAAGGCCAAGGGCATGCATGATCTCGTTTCCGTCGCCGATGCCGCGACCGAACTCGGGCTCGACCCCGACACGCCACTGCTTGGCTATGTGCTGAAGGGCGAATTCGTCAAGGCGCATCCCGAGGTGGCGCAGGGGCTCTACAAGGCCTCGGTGGCGGCGAAGGAACTGCTGCGAAGCGACGACGCTGCCTGGGAAGGACTGCGCGGCCAGATGAACGCCGCGGACGATACCGAATTTGCTGCCTTGCGAGACGGCTATCGTGCCGGTATTCCGAGCGGCAAACCGATTGACGAGGCGGCCGCCGATCGCTTCCTGCGGCTGATGGCCGAACTCGGCGGCGAGGAACTCGTCGGCAAGGCGACCACGCTGCCCGAGGGGGTCTTCCTGCACCTTGAGTGACAATGGCCAAAATCCGCTGATCGTCCGCACGCTGTCTCTCGGCCTGCTGCTGCTGGTCTGGATCGGTGCCGCGGCGCTGACGGCGGATGCCAGCATTCTGCCGCAGCCCTGGGCGCTCGCAGAGCCGCTTGCCCGGGCGGTTGGCTCCGGTGCCTTGCCCTACCATCTCGCCATGACGCTCGGGCGTGTGGTGATGGCCTTTGTGCCGGCCATGGCGATCGGCGTGGCGCTCGGTTTCCTGATGGGGCGTTATCCCGCCTTCGACCGGTGGCTCGATCCCTGGCTGGTGGTGTTCCTCAACCTGCCGGCGCTGGTGCTGATCGTGCTCTGCTATCTCTGGATTGGCCTCAACGAGACCGCGGCGGTCATCGCGGTCGTGCTCAACAAGATCCCGAATGTCGCGACGCTTCTGCGCGAAGGCGCCCGGGCGCTCGACCCGAACCTCGATGCCATGGCCAAAGTCTACCGCATGCCGCCCATGGCGCGGCTCCGCCATGTCGTCATTCCCCAGTTGGCACCCTATATCGCCGGTGCGGCGCGCTCCGGCATTGCGGTCATCTGGAAGATCGTGCTGGTGGTCGAATTCCTCGGCCGCTCCAGCGGCGTCGGTTTCCAGATCCATTTCTATTTCCAGCTGTTCGACGTCGCCATGGTGCTGGTCTATTCGCTGACCTTCATCATCGTCATGCTGATGGTCGAAGCCCTGATCCTGCAGCCGGTCGAGCGGCGAGCGCGGGCCTGGAGAACGGCATGATCAAGGTCGACGTCCGGCGAAAGGCTTTCGGTCCATCGGAGATCCTGCGCGATATCCACTTCGAGATGGGCGACAGCGAAGCCGTTGCCATTCTCGGGGCCTCGGGGATCGGCAAGTCGACGCTGTTGCGGCTGATCGCCGGTATCGACGAGGCTTTCGAGGGCGCGATCGTCCGGCCGCAGAACATCGCCATGGTGTTCCAGGAGCCGGTTCTGCTGCCCTGGCGCAGCGTGCTGCAGAATCTCACCCTCGTGCACCCGTCGCTCGGGGAGGATGCGGCGCACGCCGCGCTGGAGCGCATCGGTATTGCCGACAAGGCCGGGCTCTTTCCCGGCCAGTTGTCGCTCGGCCAGCAGCGGCGGCTGGCGCTGGCCCGCGCCTTTGCCGGGCGCCCGGCGCTTCTCGTCATGGACGAGCCCTATGTCTCTCTCGATTCGCAGACGGCCGAGGAAATGCTGGAACTGACCGAGGCGCTGATTGCCGAGACAGGTCCCGCCGTCATCCTCGTCACCCATTCAGAAGCGGAGGCGGGGCGCCTGGCCAAGCGCACGCTGCGGCTTACCGGACGTCCGGCAACGATCGCCGACGGAATGAGCGCTCCGGCGGCGAAGCGGGAGGGTGCGGCATGAAGGGTCTCGAGATCAGCCATGTCGGCTTTCGCTACGGCGCGCGCAAGGCGCTGGACGATGTCTCGTTCAACGTCGAACCCGGCCGGTTCTGCGCATTGCTCGGGCCGAACGGCGCGGGAAAGTCGACGCTCTTCGCCCTGCTCACCCGGCTAATCGTCGCCGACGAAGGGACGATCAATGTGGCAGGCTTCGATATCGCCCAGACGCCACGCGCGGCGCTCGCGCGGATCGGCGTGGTGTTCCAGCAGCCGACGCTCGATCTCGACATGACGGTGCGCCGCAACCTGCGCTACTTCGCCGGGCTGCACGGCCTGTCGGGCCGTCCCGCGGCTATGGCCATCGAGAGGGCGCTCGCCCAGCTCGGCATGGCTGAGCGCGCCGACGAGCTGGTGCGCGCACTCAACGGCGGCCACCGGCGGCGCATGGAAATCGCCCGCGCGCTCGTGCATCAGCCGGACATCCTGCTGCTCGACGAGGCGACGGTCGGGCTCGATGCCGCCTCGCGGCAGGCCATCACCGACCATGTTCATCAGCTCGCCGAGAGCGGGCTTGCCGTGCTCTGGGCGACGCATCTGGTCGACGAGATCAACCTGTCGGACCAGGTCGTGGTGCTGCATCGCGGCCGGGTGCTGAGCAACGGTCCGGCGGCTGAACTGGCCGGCGACCGCAGCCTGGCCAAGGCCTTCCTCGCCATGACGGCCGACGGCACGGAGGCGACGGCATGAAAGCCTGGCTGATCGCGCTCTTCGCCATCATCACCCGGGAGAACCTGCGCTTCGTCCGGCAGCGCGGACGTTTTCTCGCCGCCCTCGTGCGCCCGCTCGTCTGGCTTCTCGTGTTCGCCGCCGGCTTTCGCGCAGCGCTTGGCGTGTCGATCATTCCGCCTTACCAGACCTATATCACCTACGAGGTCTATATCCTGCCGGGGCTGTGCGGCATGATCCAGCTGTTCAACGGCATGCAGTCGTCGCTGTCGCTGGTCTACGACCAGGAAATGGGCTCGATGCGGCTCTTGCTGACCTCGCCCTTGCCGCGCTGGTGGCTGCTGTTCTCCAAGCTGCTGGCCGGCGTCATCGTATCGATCCTGCAGGTCATGGTGTTCCTGGGCCTTGCGGCGCTGACGGGCATAGACCTGCCGCCGCTCGGCTATCTCGCGGTGTTGCCGGCGCTGCTGTTGAGCGGCCTGATGCTCGGGGCCTTCGGCCTGGTCATCTCCTCGACCATCCGCCAGCTGGAGAATTTCGCCGGGGTGATGAACTTCGTCATCTTCCCGATGTTCTTCCTGTCGTCGGCGCTCTACCCGCTCTGGAAGATGGCGGAGAGCTCACCGCTGCTGCGCGATATCTGCGCCTACAACCCCTTTACCCATGCGGTTGAGCTGATCCGTTTCGCGCTCTATGGCCAGCTGAACCTCGAGGCGCTGGCCTGGGTTTCCGGCTGCTTCGTCGTCTTCATGCTGGCCGCCGTCTGGGGCTACGATCCGGCCCGCGCCATGCTGCGGGCCCGCGGCCGCTAGGGCTGGAAGGCCGCGACCGCAACAAAAACCGCCACTTTCCGCTATGTTGCCGATCGCCCGATTTGCTCCGATCCTGTCTCCGATTGAAGACGCTTCAGACGTCCAAACTTGAGGAGGAGGGACCCATGATCAAACTGCATCCGGCCATCGATAACGGCTTTCCGCCGGCCACGCCCGGCTTTCACGGCGGTACGCTCAAATGCAAATGCGCCACCAATCCGGTGACGGTCGAAATCAGCTCGCAGACAGCGCACAACCATGCCTGCGGTTGCACCAAGTGCTGGAAGCCCAAGGGCGCGATCTTCGCGCAGATCGCCGTCGTCTCGCGTGACAATGTCAAGGTCACCTCCGGCGCCGAAAAGCTGCAGATCGTCGACCCGAACGCGACCATCCAGCGTTACGCCTGCAAGGATTGCGGCACGCACATGTATGGCCGCATCGAGAATACCAAGCATCCCTTCTATGGCCTGGATTTCGTCCATACCGAACTCAGCGACCAGACCGGCTGGTCTCCGCCGGAATTCGCCGCCTTCGTCTCGTCGGTCATCGAGAGCGGGGTCAGCCCCGACAAGATGGGCGAGATCCGTGCGCGCCTCAACGAACTCGGGCTGCCGCCCTATGACGCGCTGTCACCGGCGCTGATGGATGCGATCGCCACCCATGTCGCCAAGCAATCCGGCGCCCTGCCGGCGTAAGCAAGGCCAAAGCGCTCCTCCCCCGAGCCCTGTCCGCGTCTCTTCCTTCGGAAGCGAGAACGGGCGGGGCTTGAGGTCTTCTGGGGAACACGCCGTCAAATCGTCGAGCCGGATTTGGCAACACAATAGAAAGCCGCCGATGGTGGATCATCGGCGGCTTCTGACGTTTGCGACATGCCTGCGTGCGACGGGAGTTCGGTGGGTAGATCTTTAGGTACGGCGAGGGGCCCCGCTCAACGATGCGTCATCATCTCCGCGCGGGCCCAGGACGGATCCTGTTTCCATTTGATCGAACAGCCGATCGCCGACTGCTGCTCCTCCGGCCCCTTGCCGGTTGCCGCGATCCCGACCATGGCCTCGAACAGGTCACGCCTTAGATCGGTCGGGCCGATCTCCTTGCGCGAGGCGTCCAGCCGCCCGCGATATTGCAGTTCCATGCGCTTGTTGAAGCCGAAGAAGTCCGGTGTGCAGACGGCGCCATAGGCTCTCGCGACCCACTGGTCAGCGTCATGCAGATAGGGGAAGGGCAGGGCGTGCTCGGCGGCAAATCGCTTCATGTTGTCGAAGCCGTCTTCCGGATAGACGGTCGCATCGTTCGAGTTGATCGCGACGAAACCGATTCCGTGCGCCTCGAGCTCCAGCGCATCGCGTACGATCCGGCCGATCACCGCCCTCACATAGGGGCAGTGATTGCAGATGAAGGCGACGACGAGGCCGTTCGGTCCGGCAAGGTCGAGAATGGAACGGGCACGTCCCTCGGTGCCGGGAAGCCGGGCGTCGATGGCCTTCCAGCCAAAATGGCAAAGCGGTGCGATGGATGCCATGGAGCTACCTTTCGTTCTGGACGAGGGGACGGGTCGCGTTGTCTGCGGCGTGGCGCAGGGCGGCGATATTGCCCGCATAGGCATCAGCTCCGCCTTTGAAGACCGCCGAGCCGGCGACGAGGATATCGGCGCCGGCCCGGGCGACGAGCGGCGCGGTCTCGGGTGTCACGCCGCCGTCGATTTCGATCACGATCGGTCGGTTGCCGATCATCGCCTTGATGCGTGCGACCTTGTCCACCACGGCGGGGATGAAGGCCTGGCCGCCGAAGCCGGGATTGACCGTCATCAGCAGGACAAGATCGAGGCGGTCGAGCACGTATTCTATGACGCTTTCCGGCGTCGAGGGATTGAGCGAGACGCCCGCCTTGCAGCCGAGGTCGCGGATCGCCTGCAGCGAGCGGTCGAGATGGGTGGTCGCCTCGGCATGGACGGTGACGATGTCGCAGCCCGCGTCGGCAAAGGCGGCGAGAAAGCCATCGACGGGCTCGATCATCAGATGGCAATCGAACACCTTGTCGGTCCGGTTGCGGATCGCCTTGATCACCGGCGGGCCGAAGGTGATGTTGGGCACGAAATGCCCGTCCATCACATCGAGATGGATCCAGTCGGCGCCGGCGCGGCAGACGGCTTCGACTTCCTCGCCAAGGCGCGAGAAATCGGCGGACAGAACCGAGGGTGCAATGATGGTCTTCGGGCTCATGAGATCTCCTGACGGTGCTCGGACGGGGCGGCCGGCTTCATGGCAAAGACGCGGCTTGCGGCGATGTCGCGGCCGATGATGGTCGACAACTGCTCGGCATTGACCGGACCCTTGGCCTCCTCGAACAAGCGGTTGGCCTGGCGCAGGCGCGCGCGGTCGAGCGCATTGCGGATCGAGCGGGCGTTGGCGAAATGTGGCTGGCTGCGCCGGCGGGCGATATAGTCGGTCATCACGGCCGTCGCTTCCGTGTCGAGGTGGTAGCCCTGCCGTTCCAGCATGGTCTCGGCAATCGACAGCAGTTCGTCGTTTGCGTAGTCGGGAAAGTCGATGTGGTGGGCGATGCGCGAGCGGAAGCCCGGATTGCTTTCGAAGAAGCGATCCATGCGGTCGGCATAGCCGGCGAGGATCACCACGAGGTCGTCGCGGTTGTTTTCCATCACCTGTAGCAGGATCTCGATCGCCTCCTGGCCGTAGTCGCGCTCGTTATCGGGCCGATAGAGGTAGTAGGCCTCGTCGATGAAGAGCACGCCGCCCATGGCCTTCTTGAGTATCTCCTTGGTCTTCGGTGCTGTGTGGCCGATATACTGCCCGACGAGGTCATCCCGCGTCACCGAGACGAGGTGGCCCTTGCGGATGTAGCCGAGGCGGTGGAGCAGGTTCGCCATGCGCAGGGCCACCGTCGTCTTGCCGGTGCCGGGATTGCCGGTGAAGCTCATGTGCAGCGACGGCGGCTCGTGGGAGAGCCCCATGGCGCGACGGGCGCGCTCGACCAGCAGCAATGCTGCCGTTTCGCGGATTCGCCGCTTCACGGGTTTGAGGCCCACGAGGTCGCGGTCGAGTTCTTCGAGGATCTCGGCGACGCCCGAGGTCCGGTATTCCTCGGCGAGGTCGACGGAAGTCGGCGGGCTCTCCTGTGTCACGGTCGTCTCGGGCATTGCCATTGTCTCGTCCTTTCGTCAGCCGGTCGTCGACCAGGAGTAATGCTGCGAGCGGCCCGGTCCGTCGGTCCGGGTCATTTTGAGGTCCGGTTCCTTGTCCGGGCGGTTGACGATGAAGGACATCGTCACCGTCTCGAAACCGCGATTGGAATCGAAGGCGTTGAGGCGGATGTAGGTCTGCGGATGGGCCTTGCGGCAATCGTCGAGTTCCATCATCACGCCCTTGGCGTCCTTCAGGTCGAACATGGGATTGCCCCACATTTCCCAATATGTGTTACGGGGATGGGGGTCGTCGGTGTACTCGACCCCGATCGCCCAGCCCTTGCGCAGGCAGTATTCCACCTGCGCCGTGATCTGCTCGTCCGTCAGGTCCGGCAGGAACGAGAAGCAGCCTTGGGTGATACGCATTGTCGTTTCTCCTTTTCTCTCGCTCTGTCAGGCGACGCTGACGCTCGGCACGAAGTCCGAGGTGTCGGTCGAGGTGTAGTTGAAGCTGATATTGCCCCAGGTATCGAGGGCGGCTTCCAGCGGCTTGCACCACTTGGCGGCGGCTCTCAGGATCTCCGGCCCTTCATTGGCGATGTCGCGCCCCTCGTTGCGGGCGAGCACCATGGCTTCCAGCGCCACCCGGTTGGCGGTAGCACCCGCCTGGATGCCCATCGGATGGCCGATCGTGCCGCCGCCGAACTGCAGCACCACGTCGTCGCCGAACAGGTCGAGCAACTGGTGCATCTGGCCGGCATGGATGCCGCCCGAGGCGACCGGCATGACCTTCTTGATGTCGCCCCAGTCCTGGTCGAAGAAGATGCCGCGCTGCAGGTCGATCTCGTTCTTCGTTTCGCGGCAGACATTGTAGTAGCCCTGGACGGTCAACGGATCGCCCTCCAGCTTGCCGACGGCGGTGCCGGCATGCAGGTGGTCGACGCCCGCGAGACGCAGCCACTTGGCGATGACGCGGAACGAGATGCCGTGGTTCTTCTGGCGCGTATAGGTGCCGTGGCCGGCGCGGTGCATGTGCAGGATCATGTCGTTCTGGCGGCACCATTCCGAGATCGACTGGATCGCCGTCCAGCCGACAATCAGGTCGACCATGACGATGACCGAGCCGAGTTCCTTGGCGAATTCGGCGCGGCGGTACATCTCCTCCATCGTGCCGGCGGTGATATTGAGGTAGTGGCCCTTCACCTCGCCGGTCACGGCGGAAGCATGGTTGACGGCCTCCATGCAGTAGAGGAAACGATCGCGCCAGTGCATGAAGGGTTGCGAGTTGATGTTCTCGTCGTCCTTCATGAAGTCGAGACCGCCCTTCAGCCCTTCGTAGACGACGCGGCCGTAGTTCTTGCCGGACAGGCCAAGCTTCGGTTTGGTGGTGGCGCCGAGCAGCGGCTTGCCGAACTTGTCGAGCCGTTCGCGTTCGACGACGATGCCGGTCGGCGGCCCCTTGAAGGTCTTCACGTAAGCCACGGGGAAGCGCATGTCCTCGAGCCGTGCAGCCTTCAGCGGCTTGAACGAGAAGACGTTGCCGATGATCGAGGCCGTCAGGTTGGCGATCGAGCCTTCCTCGAACAGGATCAGGTCATAGGCGACGTAGCAGAAGTACTGCCCCGGCGTTCCCGGCACCGGATCCACCCGGTAGGCCTTGGCGCGATACTGGTCGCAGGCGGTGAGCCGGTCCGTCCACACGACCGTCCAGGTGGCGGTCGAGCTCTCGCCGGCAACGGCGGCTGCCGCTTCGATCGGATCGACGCCGTCCTGCGGCGTGATCCGGAAGAGAGCGATCAGGTCGGTGTCCTTCGGCTCGTAGTGGCCGTCCCAGTAACCCATCTGGGCGTATTTCAGGACGCCGGCCCTGTAGCGTTCCTTGCCCTTGATCTCGGTTTTCGCATCGGCGTTCATGGCACTGTCCTTTCCTTGGTCGGATGGGAGTTCAGGCGGCTTCAGACCGCGCGTTTGAGGGTTTCAGGCTGCCGCTCGCATAGCGCTTGGCCATGTCGCTCATCGGGATGACCTTGATGCGCGACGCATTGCCCGCCGTGCCGAAGGCCTCGAAGCGGGCCCTGCAGACGGCGGCCATGGCATCCATGGCGGGTTTGAGGAATTTGCGCGGATCGAATTCGTCGCGGCGGGTGTCGGCGACGCGGCGGAACTCGGCGGCGGCGGCAAGACGCAGGTCGGTGTCGATGTTGACCTTGCGGACGCCAAAACGGATGCCGCGGACGATCTCCTCCACCGGGACGCCATAGGTCTCACGCATCTCGCCGCCATGGGCGTTGAAAATCTCCTGCCACTCCTCGGGGACCGAGGAGGAGCCGTGCATGACGATATGCGTGTCCGGCAAACGGCGATGGATCTTCTCGATCACGTCCATGGCGAGCACTTCGCCGGTCGGTTTGCGGGTGAACTTATAGGCGCCGTGCGAGGTGCCGATCGCCACCGCCAGCGCATCGACGCCGGTCTCGGCGACGAAGCGGGCCGCCTCGTCGGGATCGGTCAAGAGTTGCGAGCGGTCGAGCGCACCCTCGAAACCATGGCCGTCTTCAGCCTCGCCGTGGCCTGTCTCGAGCGAGCCCAGGCAACCGAGTTCGCCCTCGACCGAGACGCCGACCATGTGGGCGAGGCGCGCCACCTCGGCGGTGATGCCGGCATTGTAGGCATAGTCGGCGGGCGTCTTGGCATCCTCTTTCAGCGAACCGTCCATCATCACCGACGTAAAGCCGTGCTGGATGGCGGAGAGGCAGGTGGAAACCCGGTCGCCATGGTCCTGGTGGATGCAGAGCGGAATGTCTGGATACATCAGCTCCAGTGCCTCCATCATCTTGGCGAGCATGATGTCATTGGCGTAGGTGCGGGCACCGCGGGATGCCTGCAGGATGACGGGCGCATCGCAGGCCTTGGCCGCCTGCATGATGGCGAGGCCCTGTTCCATGTTGTTGATGTTGAAGGCGGGCACGCCGTAGCCGCGTTCGGCGGCATGGTCGAGCAATTGACGAAGCGTGATGCGGGCCATGGTCAGGCGTCCTCTCTCTGTGGGTTGGTCGGGGCGGGGCGTCTCGTCATCGGCCGCGCCCGCCCTTGTTGTGGCCGGCGAGCCGCAGCGCTTCCGCGACGACATGCTCGGCGGTGATGCCGAAATGCTTGTAGAGTTCGCCGGCCGGGGCCGAGGCGCCAAAGTCCTGCATGCCGATGAAGCTACCCCGCGGCCCCATCCAGCGATCCCAACCAAGCCGCCCGGCGGCCTCGATGACGATGCGGGGTGCGCTGCCGAGGGTGCGCTCGCGATAGGTCTCGTCCTGGGCCTCGAACTTCTCCCAGCAGGGCATGGAGACCACGGCCGCGGCGATGCCCTTGTCGTTGCGCAGCATCTCGGCGGCGGCGACCGCGATCTCGACCTCAGAGCCGGTGGCAAGCAGCGTCACGTCGCGGGGCCCCTTGGCTTCGCGCAGGACATAGGCGCCACGGGCGGAGAGGTTCTCGTCGCCGGGGACCGTGCGAAGCATCGGCAAGGTTTGGCGCGAGAGGGCAAGCACGCTCGGCGTTGCCTTTTCCGTCAGCGCGATCTCCCAGCATTCGGCCGTCTCGATGATATCGGCCGGACGGAAGACGTTGAGGTTCGGCGTGGCGCGCAGCATGGCCAGATGCTCGACCGGCTGGTGGGTCGGGCCGTCCTCGCCAAGGCCGATGGAATCATGGGTCAGCACGTAGACGACCGGCAGACCCATCAGCGCCGAGAGCCGCATCCCGCCCCGGGCATAGTCGGAGAACACCAGGAAGGTGCCGCCATAGGGGATGAAGCCGCCATGCAGCGCGATGCCGTTCATCGCCGCCGCCATGCCGTGTTCGCGGATACCATAATGCAGATAGCGTCCCTTGAAGTTGCCGGCGGCGATCGCCGTGGTCTGGGATGTCATGGTGAGGTTGGAGCCGGTAAGATCCGCCGAGCCGCCGATGGTGAGCGCGGTCGCACCGTTGATCACCTCGAGCGCCATCTGCGAGGCCTGGCGGGTCGCGACCTTGGTCGCCTTGTTGCGATGCTCGGCGCGGAATTTCGAAAGCTGCCGGGCAACCTCGGGCCCGAGGTCGCGTTCGATCGTCTGCTCGTAGCGCTTTCTGGAGCGAGACGTGTCGCGGCGGATTTCCCACGCCTCGCGCGCCGTCTGGCCACGGGAGGCCACGCTTTCCCAGGCCGACTTGATGTCGGACGGGACGAAGAAAGGCGGGTGGTGCCAGCCGAGCTTTTCGCGGGTCGCGGCGATTTCCTTGTCGCCAAGGGCAGCGCCATGGGTCTTGTGCGAGCCTTCCATGCTGGCGGCGCCCTTGCCGATCCGTGTGCGGCAAGCGATCAGCGAGGGCTTGCGGCTCTTGCGGGCGCGGTCGATCGCCTTGGCGACGGCATCCTGATCGTGACCGTCGACAGCCTGCGCATCCCAGCCGGCGGCGCGGAAGCGGGCGAGCTGGTCCATCGAGGTGGAGAGTTCTGTCGCGCCGTCGATCGAGATGTGGTTGTCGTCCCACAGCACGATCATCTTGCGCAGCTTGAGATGCCCGGCCAGATCGATCGCCTCGTGGCTGATGCCCTCCTGGAGGCAGCCGTCGCCGGCGACCACGTAGGTGAAGTGGTCCGAGAGCGACGAACCGAAGCGGGCGGCCATCATCTGTTCGGCGATCGCCATGCCGACGGCGGTGGCGATGCCCTGGCCGAGCGGACCGGTCGTTGTCTCGATGCCGAGCGCATGGCCGTATTCCGGATGGCCGGCGGTCTTCGAACCCATCTGCCGGAAGGCGGCAAGCTGGGATATCGGCATGTCGGAAAAGCCGATCAGGTGGTGGATTGCGTAGAGCAGCATCGAGCCATGTCCGGCGGACAGCACGAAGCGGTCGCGGTTCGGCCAGTCCGGCATCGACGGATCCACGGTGATGAAGCGGTTGAAGAGGACGGTTACCGCATCGGCCATGCCCATCGGCATGCCGGGATGGCCCGAATTGGCTTTCTGTACCGCGTCCATGGCGAGGAAGCGGATGGCATTCGCCATGTCCTGTTCGGACACCGCATTGCGGGCTTCGATCTTCTGCGAAATGTTCATGACTGTCCTCCTCACGACATGCGGTGCTTGCGTTCGAGCAGTTTGTGGATCAGCGGCGTGAAGATCAGCTGCATGGCGAGGTCGAGCTTGTCGCCGGGCACGACGATCGAATTGGCGCGCGACATGAAGCTGTTCTGCAGCATCGACAGCAGGTAGGGGAAATCGATGCCGCGCGGATTGGCGAAGCGGATCACCAGGATCGATTCCGCCGGCGTCGGGATCCAGCGGGCGACGAACGGGTTTGACGTGTCGACGATCGGGACGCGCTGGAAGTTGATGTCGGTCTGCGAAAATTGCGGGCAGATGTAGTGGACATAGTCCGGCATGCGGCGGAGGATCGTGTCGGTGACGGCCTCCGTCGAATAGCCGCGGGTGGCCTTGTCGCGATGGATCTTCTGGATCCATTCGAGATTGATGACGGGCACGACGCCGATCTTCAGGTCGCAATGCTGCGCGAGATTGAGGTCCTCGGTTACCGCACAGCCGTGAAGTCCTTCGTAGAACAGGAGGTCGCTGCCCTTGAATTCCTCCCACTCGGTGAAGGTGCCGGGGGCGGAGCCGTATTTCGCCGCCTCGGCGTCGTCGTGGATGTAATGTCGGGTCCGGCCGATGCCGCGACGGCCATATTCGGAGAACACGTTCTCCAGGATTGCCAGTTCGTTCGCCTCGGCGGCGAAATGGGTGAAATCGTTGCCCTTGGCCTTCTCTTCGGCGACCTTCTTCTTCATCGCCTCGCGGTCATAGCGGTGGAAGGCGTCGCCCTCGATGAAGGATGCGGAGATGTTCTCGCGCTTGAAGATCTTCTCGAAGGTGTCCTTGACCGTGGTCGTGCCGGCGCCGGACGAACCGGTGATCGATATGATGGGATATTTGGCTGACATCGTATTCTCCTCAGGCCCGGAACAAGCCGCGCTTGCCGAACAGCGGCGCGCGTTCACCGATCATGGTGGGGTCGACATGGTAGCGGGCGACGCGTGCCACCTCGCGGCGTGAGCCGAAGACCAGCGGCACGCGCTGGTGCAGGCTCTCCGGCTCGATATCGAGGATGCGGGTGACGGCATTGGTCGCCGCACCGCCGGCATTCTCGACGAGGAAGGCGATCGGATTGGCCTCGTAGACCAGCCTCAGCCGGCCCTGCGAATAGCCCCTGCGGCTATCGGCCGGATAGAGGAAGATGCCGCCCCGCACCAGGATGCGATAGGCATCGGCGACCAGGGACGCGATCCAGCGCATGTTGAAATCGCGCTCGCGCGGGCCGTCGGAACCGGCCAGGCAGTCGTCGACATAGAGGCGGATCGCCTCTTCCCAGTGGCGGTAGTTCGAGGCGTTGATGGCGAATTCATGGGCCCGTTCGGCGATGCTGACGGATTTGTAGCCCTGCACGAAGCAGCCGAGACGGCTCGAGAAGATGAAAATCTCCGTGCCCTTGCCGAGCGACAGCACCAGGGCCGTCTGGGGTCCGTAGATGAAGAAGCCGGCTGCCAGCTGGCGGTTGCCCGGCTGCAGGAATGTCGGCATCGGGTCGTGGTCGGCGCTCGGGACTGCGGGCAGGATCGAGAAGACCGTGCCGACCGAGACATTGGTGTCGATGTTCGACGAGCCGTCGAGCGGATCGATGGCGACGGCAAGCCGTGCTTCGGGATTAAGCGAGACGGGATGCTCCAGCTCTTCCGAGGCGTAGAAGGCGACCGGTGCGCCCTGGAGTGACGAGAGGAACAGGTCGTCGCAGATGACGTCCATTTCCTTCTGCATGTCGCCGTCGGTGTTGGCGCCGCCACGCAGACCGTGAAGGTGTGCACTCAACGCGCCCTGGCCGACCAGCTTGCGGATGTCGAGGGCGGCAGTTGCCAGCCGCTGGATAATGGCGGCCACGTCGCGGGCCGTTTCATCGCGCGTGGCGATGCATGAGACGAGGTAGGCCTCGAGGGTTGCGCCTGACATTACGATGTCTCCTCCCATCCGCTGTCGGGAAGAGAATGGCGGAACGGCCAAGTTTGTAAATTTTATTATATTGACTTACTTGGTTAGAAATATTTATTTTCTAATATGCGCAACGTCTCTCTTCGCCAGCTCCGCACCATCGAAGCCGTCAGCCGGCTCGGGAAGATCAATCTCGCGGCCGCGGAGCTCGGTCTGACCGGGCCGGCGCTCACCCTGCAGATCCAGCAGTTGGAACGGGACGCGGGCGTGGTGGTGTTCGACCGGACGCGCGAGGGCATGGTTCCGACTGCCTTCGGTCTCGCCTTTCTCGAGGCGGCCCATGCGATCGAGGAAAGCCTTTCGACGCTGGCGGACTCGATCGATTCGATGAAAGGACTGCGAAGCGGGCGGTTGAGGCTTGGGGTCGTGTCGACGGGCAAGTATTTCGCCCCGCAGCTGATCGCCGCCTTCCGCAAGCAGGTGCCCGACATCGACATCAACCTCTTCATCGGCAATAGGGCGGAAATCATCCAGAAGCTGCGCGATCACGAGGTCGACATCGCCCTGATGGGACGTCCGCCGCGCGATTTCGACGTCCGCTCGCAGATGTTCGGCGACCATCCCCTGGTTTTCATCGCGCCGGCTGGCCATCCGCTGGCGGGCGTGCTCGACATTTCCCGCGAGCGGATCGCCCAGGAGCAGTTCCTGGTGCGGGAAAGCGGATCGGGGACGCGAATTTCGCTGGAAATCTTCCTCAGCGAAGTGCCGAGGCGGCTGGAGGAGCTGGGCACGGAAATGGGTTCGAACGAGACGATCAAGCAGGCGGTGATCGCTGGGCTCGGGCTTGCCTTCATCTCGGCGCATACGATCGAGCAGGAAGTGAAGCTCGGCCGGCTCGTCATTCTCGACGTGATCGACACACCGATCCGGCGGCAGTGGTTCAGCGTGTCGCGCACGGATCGCGCAACGAATCCGGCCATGCAGGCCTTCGAGCGGTTTCTGCTGGCGGAAGGGGCCCGCCACCTGCCGGTGGTGACGAAGCCCTATCCCGCCAACGCTTTCGGGTGAGACAATGCCCGCCGGCGGCTCAGCCGTCGGCGCGCGACAGGATCTTCTTCTCGAAGAAGAAGTAAGGGCGCAGCTTCACGCCGACCATGTTGCCGGCAAAGGCGAATACGGCCCAGAGCCAGCCATGCAGGCTGCCGGAAGCAATGCCGGAGAAATAGGCGCCGATATTGCAGCCATAGGCGATGCGGGCGCCATAGCCGAGCAGCAGCCCGCCGATCACGGCGGCCAGCACGGAGCGCAGCGGGATGTCGAAGCTCGGGGCGAACTTGCCGGCGAGGGCTGCGGCCAGCATGGCGCCGGCGATGATGCCGAAGTCCATGACCGAGGTGACGTCGGCCAGAACGCTTTCGCTGAGCGCCTTGGCATTGGGCGGAAGCTGCCAGTAGGCCCAGGCCGATGGGTCGATGCCGATCAGCTGCGCGCCCTTCGCACCCCAGAGCGCAAAGGCCGAGGTGATGCCCCAGGGGCGGCCGGCCAGCGCCAGTGTCGCGAAGTTGAGGAGCACCAGGGCGATGGCGCCGACGACCAGCGGCCAGGGGCCTCGCAGCAGCCGGGACACGCCCTGGCGCTTCGAGGCCGGTTCACTTTCGAGGGCGCCATGGCGGCGCTTCTCGACCAGGATCGTCACCGCGGCGATCGCGGCAAAGAGGACCAGCGAGACCAGGATGCCGCCGGCGGCGCCGAATGTGTCGACCAGCGAGACGGGTGCCAGCGACGGAAGCGCCACCCACCAGTCGAAGTGGATGGTGGCGAGCAGCGAACCGATGATGAAGAACAGGAGCGTGACCAGCATGCGGGCATTGCCGCCGCCGGCCGTGAACAGCGTGCCGGAGGCGCAGCCGCCGCCGAGCTGCATGCCGATGCCGAACATGAAGGCGCCGGCCAGCACGGACGTGCCGAGCGGCGAGACGAAGCCCTTGACCGGATTGCCGAACAGGGTCCCGCTCGCGAGGAAGGGGAAGAACAGGATGACGGCCAGCGCAAGCAGGATCATCTGCACCCGCAGGCCACGCCCGCGGCCGTCCATGATGAAGACTCGCCAGGCGGAGGTGAAGCCGAAAGCGGCGTGATAAAGGGCGATGCCGAGACCGCCGCCGACGAGGAAAAGCGCGCCATGCTTGACGCCATAGGCATAGCCCAGGAAGAGCGTTCCGAGAACGAGGACGGCGAGAGCGCCAAGCCCGGGTGCGCCGAGCAGCGGCTGCCGTTCGGGCGCGCTCAACGGTGATGCAATTGTAGACATGGGGGGACTCCTTGCGTTTAGGGTCGCGATCCTATGTCCTGCCGCCCGCAGTCGCGAGACAGGCTATCCTCTCCCGGCGCCGCAATGGCACGGCATTTTCCCGTTTGGATGAGTTTGTTGGATAATTCTACCCGACTGCCCGCGCGGTGGGACCGGCCGGTACTGGCAGCGTGCTAACCGATCGCCCAACCGAGGGCCGAGGCGGAGCCGTAGAGCAGGCCGCCGGAGGTGCCGAGCGCGACGGCTGCAAGCAGGATACCGAACAGGGTGGCGAGCCCGTCGCGCTCCATCAGCCCCATGGCAATGACCACGAGCGCGGCAACGGGAAGGAAGTTGCCGAAGGGGATCGGCAGCGCAATCGCGACCGCCAGCAGGAAAACGGGAACACCGAGCAGGGTTTCCGCGGTCCGGCCGGTCAGCAGCCTCAGCCGGTCGCGGCGCAGGATGGTCTCGACGCGCTGGATGAACGGGGAGGTGTGGCGCACCACGAGTTGGACGGTCGCCGCAGACAGGCTTCTCCTCGCCAGGACCCCCGGCAGCCAGATCGAGCGGGCGCCGGTTATGATCTGCAGCGAGACGATGGCGAGGCAGGTGCCGAAGAACATGCCGAAGGGGCCGGGGATCGGCGTCAACGCGGGCAGCGACAGGATGAGAATGGCAAATGCAATGCTGGTGCGGCCCATGGCGGTCAGGAGTTCGCCAAGCGTGATCGTTCCTGCTTCGCCCGCCGCCTGCGCGAGTGCGGCGAGTTGCAGCGAGGCGGTACCGGCCCGGCTTTCCGGCGGAGTATGGTTCACGCGTACATCCTTCCCATTCCGTCGCCCGGCCGAAGGGGCGATCTTCCATTTCTGGCGCTGTGCATGTTGCTACATGTAAGGGCGCCGGCGGACGGGACAAGACGGGGCTCGGTGCCACGCCTGTGGCTATCGCATCGGGCCTCGACTAGCATGCCGCCGGAAACCGGAGCCGAAGGAGGAGCAATGCGGCCGTTTCGATTCGACATTCACCGACAAGGCGTTGACCGCTCTGCGAAGACCGCCGTCGATCTCTTGCGTAATGATCGCCGCACGCGCCTCAAAGTGGCTGCGCTGGCGACTTGCGCGGCGGTGGCATGGTGTGCGGCATGAGCAGGGCAATTGCGGCCGATCGCGCCGCCTACAGGGTGTTTCGCACGCTGACCACGCGCTGGGCGGACAACGACATCTACGGCCACATGAACAATGTGGTGCACTACAGCCTGTTCGACACGGCGGTGAACGGTTTCCTGATCGAGAGGCGCGTGCTCGACATTCATGGCGGCGGACGGATCTTCGTGGTCGTCGAGACGGGGTGCCGCTATTTCGCGGAGATGGCCTTTCCTGATGTCGTGCAAGCCGGTATCCGGATCGCCCGGCTCGGTGGATCGTCCGTTCGCTACGAGGTCGGCCTGTTTCGCAACGACGAGCAGACGGCGGCTGCGGAAGGCTATTTCATCCACGTGCAGGTCGATCGTGCGACGCGTCGACCGCTGGCGCTGGACGATGAGACGCGGCTCGCGCTGGCGCCGCTTTCCATCGACTGAAGGGGCTGGAACCGGAACAAGGGGTTCGAGGTTTCTCCGGCATGGAAACCGGGAGACCACCATGAGCACCGAGAAGAAGATCGACCCCGCCGCATTGAAACGCGAGCGCCGCGAAGAGAAGATGCCGGCAGCCGGCCCACACGCGCGCAAGGAACTGACCGACCCGATGAAAACCCCGGGAACCGGTTCCTTGCCGGAGCCCGGTGCCGCCAAGGCCGATGTCGGTCCAGATTGAGCGGCGCGTTACTGCGGAATTGACGAGAGGCCGGCGGGTGTCCGCCGGCCTCTCTGTATGTGGTCGCAATCGTGTCAGATGTTTTCGGCGACAGTTTCCCGCTCGCGCCGGAGTTCTTCCGCCCGTTCGTTGCGGTTGTAGCGGATCGAGGACCACAGGGAGACACCGATCAGGCCGGCGCCGCCAAGG
>CALRRQ020000017.1:0-100229 GCA_943370615.1 Rhizobium sp. Q54 | reverse complement strand
CCTTGAGGTCGAACAGGCCGCCGAAGCCGCCGATTTCCCCGTCGGCGCCCGGGCGGCGCGTGGAGCGAACGTGAGGCTTGATCTTCTCGACCAGCAGATTGCCGGCATCGATGTCGACGCCTGCGTCGCTATAGGTCAGACCGTTGCGTTCAGACTGGCTCATCTCATGGCTCCGATGGGTGTCGATATTGCCGGTGGCCATTGCATGAAGAGCCCGGATATGCAAGTCGCGAGGGCCGGATCCCGCGGTTTTCCGCCGTTTTTCAGGTCGGGAACGGTCATGCCGGGCCGCGGGCCTTGACCTCCCGTTTCGGCCTGACCTATCTGAAATTTCCTGCTAGAAGAGCCGCCGAGAGACAGGGCGCGGCGAGAAAGAGGACTTCGAGCGATGGTTCAGCACATCAGTGGAAGTGGCTTGAGGCGGCAATTGCTGTTCTGGACGGCCGCGCTCATCGTTTTCGTCTTCTTCCTGATGATGTTCCGCACCATCCTCTTGCCGTTCATCGCCGGCATGGCGCTCGCCTATTTCCTCGATCCGGTCGCCGACCGGCTGGAGCGGCTGGGGCTTTCGCGCATGTGGGCGACGGTGGTGATCCTCGTCACCTTCATCGTCGTCTTCGTGCTGTCGCTGATGATCATCATCCCGATCCTGGCGAGCCAGCTGAACGAGTTCATCCAGCACATTCCGGGTTACATCACGCAGTTGCAGACCTATATCACCACGTCTAACGCGGCATGGTTGCCAGGCTGGCTCAGCACTCAGACCGAGACGATCAAGGAGAACTTTTCCAAGTATCTCTCGGAAGGCGTCGGCTTCCTCGGCACGCTGATCGCGCAGATCTGGAATTCGGGCAAGGCACTGGTCGACATTGCCTCGCTCCTGGTCGTGACCCCGGTGGTCGCCTTCTATCTCCTGCTTGACTGGGATCGCATGATCGCCAAGGTCGACGGCTGGATCCCGCGCCATCACGTCGCCACGGTGCGCGAGATCGCCTCGCAGCTCGACAGTACCATTGCCGGTTTCGTGCGCGGCCAGGGTTCGCTCTGCCTCTTCCTCGGCATCTACTATGCCGTCGGTCTCTCCCTGATCGGCTTGAATTTCGGTCTGCTGATCGGTTTTCTCACCGGCCTCCTGAGCTTCATTCCCTATGTCGGGTCGACCGTCGGCCTGGTGCTGGCCGCCGGGGTGGCGCTGGTGCAGTTCTGGCCGGACTATGTCCACCTGATCATCGTCGTCGGCTTCTTCTTCTCCGGCCAGTTCATCGAGGGCAATATTCTCCAGCCGAAATGGGTGGGCGAGAGCGTCGGCCTTCATCCGGTCTGGCTGATGTTCGCACTTTTTGCCTTCGGCGCGCTGTTCGGATTCGTCGGCGTGCTGATCGCCGTGCCGGCTGCGGCCTCGGTCGGCGTGCTTGTCCGCTTCGCGCTGTCGCGATATCTTGAAAGCGACCTCTATTACGGGCCGTCACCGTCCGTCGACAGGGCCGTCAAACCCGAGGTTTCAGAGAAGTAGATGCGCGATACACCGAAGACCGCGACGCGCCGCAGGCAAGGCGAGCAGCTGCCGCTCGCCTTCGATCACGGAACGGCCAGCGGACGCGACGATCTCCTGATTTCCGACCGCCTGGCGACCGCCGTCGCGCTGATCGATAGTTGGCCCAACTGGCCGTCGCCGGTGGTGATCCTCGCCGGGCCGCCCGGTTCGGGCAAGTCGCATCTGGCCGAGATCTGGCGCGAGCAGTCCGGTGCCGTGCCGATCAAGCCGGTGAGCGGCGGCGATGCCGCGCGGCGGGCGGCCGAAGGGCCGGTGCTGCTGGAGGATGCCGATCGCGCCGGCTTCGACGAGGTCGAACTGTTTCATGTCATCAACAGCGTGCGCGAACACGGCACCAGCCTGCTGATGACCTCGCGCACCTGGCCGCTCTCCTGGCCGGTGGCGCTTCCCGACCTTCGCTCCCGTCTGAAGGCCGCGACCATGGTCGAGATCGGCAGCCCGGACGAGGCTCTGCTGTCCCAGGTCATCGTCAAGCTTTTCGCCGATCGTCAGCTTAATATTGACGACAAGATCGTCGACTATATCGTGAAGCGCATGGAGCGCTCGTGCGCCGCGGCACAGGAGGTGGTCGACCGGATCGACCGGCTCGCCCTGTCGCGACGGACGAAAATCACGCGGGCGCTGGCAGCCGAAGTCCTGGGAGAACTCTACGAGCCTGACGGCACGGAGTGAACGTCACAGGATTGTCGTCAAACTGTTATAATTGCGGGCTCTCCGGCATTTGAGGGCCGGCAATCGAGGGATGGGCAATGGATTCTGTGGTGACTGAGACGAATACCCCCGATCACATCGTGGGCGAGGCTCCGGAGGATCTGTCCAACAGCCCCTTGCGCTTCATCAATCGCGAGTTTTCCTGGCTGCAGTTCAATCGCCGCGTGCTCGAGGAAACCCTCAACACGGCGCATCCGCTGCTGGAGCGCGTCCGCTTCCTGTCCATTTCCGCCGCCAATCTCGACGAGTTCTTCATGGTCCGCGTCGCGGGTCTCGAGGGGCAGGTACGGCAGGGCATCGCCATTCGCAGCCCGGACGGCAAGACGCCCGCCGAGCAGCTGGATGATATCCTGAAGGAAATCGACAATCTGCAGATGGAGCAGCAGGCATCGCTTGCCGTCCTGCAGCAGTACCTCGCCAAGGAGGACATCCTGATCGTGCGGCCGGCGGCGCTTTCGCGGGAAGACCGGGCCTGGCTGGAGACGGAGTTCGAGGAGTCGATCTTCCCCGTCCTGACGCCGCTGTCGATCGATCCGGCACATCCGTTCCCCTTCATTCCCAATCTCGGCTTCTCGATGGGCCTGCAGCTCGAGAGCCGGCGCACGGCCGAGCCGATGACGGCCCTCCTGCGCCTGCCGCCGACGCTCGACCGCTTCGTTCGCCTGCCCGACGACAGGTCGACGATCCGCTACATTACCCTGGAAGACATGGTCGGGCTCTTCATCGACAGGCTCTATCCCGGCTATGAAGTGAAGGGCTTCGGCACCTTCCGC
The DNA here is from genome assembly GCA_943370615.1 of Rhizobium sp. Q54. GTDB lineage: Bacteria > Pseudomonadota > Alphaproteobacteria > Rhizobiales > Rhizobiaceae > Allorhizobium. Next base: position 97,190 of record CALRRQ020000017.1, on the reverse strand, counting down.
ATCATCCGCGACAGCGATATCGAGGTTGAGGAAGAGGCCGAGGATCTGGTGCGCTACTTTGAGACGGCGCTGAAGCGCCGGCGCCGCGGATCGGTGATCCGCATCGAGGTCGATTCCGAAATGCCGGTCGGCCTGCGCCAGTTCGTCGTGCATGAACTGGCCGTTCCCGACAACCGCGTCGCGGTTCTGCCAGGCCTGCTCGCGCTCAACACCATTTCCGAAATCGCCAAGGCGCCGCGTGAAGACCTGCGCTTCGAGCCCTACAATGCCCGTTTTCCCGAACGTGTGCGCGAACATGCCGGGGATTGCCTCGCGGCCATCCGCGAGAAGGATATGGTGGTCCACCACCCGTATGAATCCTTCGACGTCGTCGTGCAGTTCCTGCTGCAGGCGGCGCGCGATCCGGACGTTCTGGCCATCAAGCAGACGCTCTACCGCACCTCGAACGACAGCCCGATCGTGCGTGCGCTGATCGACGCCGCCGATGCCGGCAAGTCGGTGACGGCGCTGGTCGAACTCAAGGCGCGTTTCGACGAGGAGGCCAATATCCGCTGGGCGCGCGATCTCGAGCGCGCCGGCGTGCAGGTCGTCTTCGGCTTCATCGAACTCAAGACCCACGCCAAGATGTCGATGGTCGTGCGGCGTGAGGACGGCAAGCTCCGGACCTATTGCCACCTCGGCACCGGCAACTACCATCCGGTGACGGCGAAGATCTACACCGACCTGTCCTTCTTCACCTGCAACCCGAAGATCGCCCACGACATGGCGAATGTCTTCAACTTCATCACCGGCTACGGCGAACCGGAAGAGGGCATGAAGCTTGCGGTTTCGCCCTATACACTGCGCCCCCGCATCCTGCGCCACATCGAGGAAGAGACGGTGCATGCTCGCAACGGCAAGCCGGCGGCGATCTGGATGAAGATGAACTCTCTGGTCGATCCGGAGATCATCGATGCGCTCTATCGCGCCAGTCAGGCCGGCGTCGAGATCGACCTCGTCATCCGCGGTATCTGCTGCCTGCGGCCGCGCGTTCCGGGTCTGTCCGACAATATCCGCGTCAAGTCGATCGTCGGCCGTTTCCTCGAGCACAGCCGTATCTTCTGCTTCGGCAACGGTCATGGCCTGCCGTCGGAAAATGCGCTCGTCTATATCGGTTCGGCCGACATGATGCCGCGCAATCTCGACCGCCGCGTCGAGACCCTCGTGCCGCTCGTCAATCCGACGGTCCATGAGCAGGTTCTTTCACAGATCATGCTGGGCAACTTGATTGACAACCAGCAGAGCTACGAGATATTGCCCGATGGAACGTCGCGGCGCATGGAAGTGCGGCCCGGCGAGGAACCGTTTAACGCGCAGCACTATTTCATGACCAATCCGAGCCTTTCGGGTCGGGGAGAATCGCTGAAAGAAAGCGCGCCGAAACTGATTGCCGGGATCATCTCCGGCAGGAAACAATAAAACTGGTACTTCATGACAAGATCAGAAGCGCAGGGGCGACTGCCTGGCATAGCCCCTGTCTCCGTCGTCGACATCGGTTCGAACTCGATCCGACTGGTCATCTATGAAGGCCTGTCGCGAGCGCCGACGGTGCTGTTCAACGAGAAGGTGCTCTGTGGTCTCGGCAAGGGGCTGGCGACCACCGGCCGCATGGACGACGAGGGCGTGGCACGCGCGCTGAATTCGTTGCGCCGCTTCGGCGCCCTGTCGCGCCAGGCGCGGGCGACCGCGATGTATGTGCTGGCCACGGCGGCGGCCCGCGAGGCGGCCAACGGCCCGGACTTCATCCGTCGCGCCGAAGAGATCCTCGGCCGCGGCATCGAGGTGCTGACCGGCGAGCAGGAGGCGCTCTATTCCGCTCTCGGCATCGTCAGCGGCTTCCACGATCCGGATGGCATTGCCGGCGACCTCGGCGGCGGCTCGCTCGAACTCATCGACATCAAGGGCCGCGAACTCGGCACCGGGATCACCCTTCCGCTCGGCGGCCTGAGGCTGTCGGAGACCGCCGGCGGCTCGCTCGGCGCGGCACGGGCCTATGCCCGCAAGCTGATCCGCCCGGCCGCCATGCTGGAACGGGGCAAGGGCCGCACCTTCTACGCGGTCGGCGGCACCTGGCGAAACATCGCCAAGCTGCACATGGAAATGCGCAATTATCCGCTGCACATGATGCAGGGCTATGAACTGCCGTTCGACGAGATCGCCCAGTTCCTCGACGAAATCATCTCCGGCGCCAGCGTGCGCGACCCAGCCTGGGGCGCGATCTCCAAGAGCCGCCGGGCGCTCCTGCCCTATGGCGCGATCGCCATGCGCGAGGTGCTGGACGCCATGCGGCCGGCCCGCGTGTCGTTTTCGGCGCAGGGCGTGCGCGAGGGCTATCTCTATTCGCTGCTGTCGGAAGAGGATCGCGCGCTCGATCCGCTGCTCACCGCAGCCGACGAACTGGCGATCCTGCGTGCCCGCTCGCCCGAGCACGCCCGCGAGCTCGCCGACTGGACCGGCCGGATGATGCCCTATTTCGACGTCGCCGAGACGGAGGAGGAAAGCCGCTATCGGCAGGCGGCCTGCCTGCTCGCCGACATCAGCTGGCGCGCCCACCCCGACTATCGCGGGCTACAGGCGCTGAACATCATCGCCCACTCCTCCTTCGTCGGCATCACCCATCCGGGCCGCGCCTTCATCGCGCTCGCCAACTACTACCGCTTCGAAGGGCTCAACGACGACGGCCGGACCGGCCCGCTGGCGACGATCGCCACCGAACGCCTGCTGGAGCGCGCCAAGCTGCTCGGCGGACTGCTGCGCGTGGTCTACCTGTTCTCGGCCTCGATGCCCGGAATCGTCCACAACCTGACCTTCCGCAAGGCCCAGCAACCGGATCTCGACCTGGAATTCGTCGTGCCCTCGGCCTATCGCGACTTCGCCGGAGAACGCCTGGACGGCCGCCTGCAGCAACTGGCGCGCCTGACCGGCAAACGGCTGGCCTTCCGTTTCGAATAGAATCGGCCCTGTCGTCCGTCGATTTTGGCTGCGGCGGACGGAGTGCCCGTATTCGGTTGCATTTTACCTGATATGTTTGCTGCGGATTAACTGGTTGTTTCGCAAGGGAAATGAGCCCAGTTCCGGCCGTTGTATTCGCCGGTGTTCGCAATAGTTTGCCGTTATTCGACATAACGAGGTGAATACTATCATGGCATCCTACAGCATATCGGTGGTCAACAATTCCGGCAGTGGCGCAAACTACACGGTCTTCCAGAAGTCTCCGCAGACGACGACGGATGCCGCGAGCCTGGCCTGGATGGCCAAGGCACAGTCGACCGGGACATCGGTCGACTGGACCAAGCCCTACACCTATGAAGATCTGACTGCGGCCGCCGCCCCGGCGCGGCAGTCGCCCCAGCCGAACGCGGACGGCAGCTTTGCCTACGACATTTCCGGCACGGCGCAGAACTGGGAACTGCCGACAGCCAACGTGCTCTATCTCTGAAACCACGCTTCAGACGGCAAAAGCCGGCGGGGTCTCCCGCCGGCTTTCCTGTCTTTGCGGCTTGCGGCCGGCTTACTTCGCGGCGAGGAATTCGCCGACTTCCAGCAGCACGAATTCGTTGTCGTCCGCCTTGTCGAGTGCACGGCCCGCCGAGAAGGGCAGGTTGTTGTCATTGCCGACGACGATGTGGGTTGGGTCGATGACGTCGACGTCCTCGATCGTGACGAACGGCATGTCGTAGAAGCCTTCACCGCCGCCCTGGCGCTTCTTGTTGTCCGGATCGGCGATCTTCATCAGATCGATGTAGCCGATCTTGCGAACGGCCTTGCCGGCATTCTCGTCGATCATCTCGATCTTGTAGATGCGCTTGTGCTTGGCCGGGACGGCAAAGCAGGTCGGTTCCGGCTTCTTCGGATCGGCGCAAGCCTTGTCCGCCGCGCCGGCGCCGTTGTCGCGTTCGATGACGAGGGCGGTCGTGCCGTCGATCATGTTGAAGTCGCCGATCGCTTCGCCGCCTTCGGACAGCGGATAGAGCCACGAACGGCCGGTCCAGGCCTTGGAGGCGGTGTCGAGTTCGATGATGCGCAGCGCGGTCTGGCCGTCGGCCTTCTCGACCGAGCCGTCCTCGAGGTAGAGCGGGCCTTCGAGCAGGCCGTAGAGCTTGGAGCCGTCCTTCGACATCGCCATGCCCTCATAGCCTCCCGAACGCTTCAGGTTGAAGGCTGGCAGCTTGGCGGTCGGGTTGGCCGGGACGACGATGGTCGCATTGTCGGGCGACTTGACGTCGGTCTCGCCGGCCTTGGTCGGGATAACGTCGGTGAGCTTGCCGTCCTTGGTGAACTTCAGGATGTAGGGGCCGAACTCCTCGCCCACCCAGAAGCCGTCCGCCGTGGGCTGGATCGACTCGACATCGAAGTCGGCGCCGGTCAGGTAGCGCTGCTCGGCGCCTTCCATGACGATCGGGAAGGGAGCCTTCCTGTCGGGGTCGGAGAGGAACACGGTTCCAAGGTGTTCAACCTTCCCGGCATCCCAGTCGAATTTGATGTGATGCAGCATCAGCATGGAGTCGGACGAGTTGATCTTGGAGCCGAAGCCGTTGTCGGACAGGCTCCAGAAGGTGCCGTCCTCCATGGTCTTGATGCCGGAAAAGCCCTGCATGGCCTGGCCGTCGAAGGGCATGGAAAGCCCGGTCGGGCGAACGCCATCCTTGCCGGGCACGGTGCCGAGACCGTCCGCGCGCTTGCGGTCTGCGGTGGTGAACTTGCCCGAGGTCTTCAGATGGGCCGGAGCGTCTGCCGGAGCGGCGATGATCGAATTGGCCGGCAGCACGGCATGGCTGACGAGCTTGGCCGGGAAGGCGACCTCGTCGGCCAGGGCCGGAGCGGCGAGAAGGAAAAGGCATACGGAGGCAAAGAGATGATTTTTCATGGCGTCACCGTTTCTGATAATTGTCAGGACGCGGCATGGTTAGGGGCGGTTGATGTCGCTCGGATTTCCGTTCCGTGAAGTTTCGGTGACTTTCCTTAGGCGCGAAGCAGCGCCAGCCAGTGCCCCGGGGGCATGCCGTAGGTGGCCTTGAAGTGGCGGGTGAAATGCGCCTGATCGGCGAAACCGGAGCCGAAGGCGGCTTCCGCAAGCCCCGTCCCCTCGCGCATCATCATGCGGGCGCGATCGAGCCTGCGCATGACGAGATAACGATGCGGACTGGTGCCGAAGGCGCGGCGGAACTGGCGGGCGATCGTGTAGCGGTCGAGACCGGCGATCGCTTCGAGTTCTCCCGAGCCGACATCGCGCGTGCAATGGGCGGTAAGGTGATCGCGGCAGGCAAGGATTCCTGCCGAGAGGCCGCGATCGGCGGTTGCCTGACGATCGTCGGCATGGTGCCTCAGCCCATCCGTGATCATGGCGACGATACCGGACACGGCGAGTTCGCACGGCTCGTCGTCGAGCTGGGCCAGCGCTTCCCCGAGCCGGCGGCGGAACGGTCCGTCGCTGACGACCGGATCGGCGACGAAGGGAAGGCCACTCCTGCCGCCCTGGGCCTCGACGATCCGCTCGGGCGCCACATAGATCATCCGGTAGACGAGACCGGTTTCGGTGCCGGCGGCGCCGTCGTGCAGTTCGTCGGGATGCAGCACGATGACATTGCCGGGAAGGCTCGCGCGCAGGGTGCCGCGATAGTGGAAGGTCTGCACGCCCGAAAGCGTCACGCCGATGCCGTAGGTGTCGTGCCGGTGCGGCGCGAAGCCGTCGCCGGTAAAGGCCGCCTCGATATGTTCGAGCCCCGACAGCCCGCCGAGCAGGCGCAGCCGGTCCTGGACGATCGGCGCGCACGATCGTTCAAGACCGTTCGCCCGATCTTTCGCTATTGCCGCGGTCGGGGCGGGTTCGCCTTTGAAACCACGAAGGGAATTGTCACTCATGTTCGATACCAAGATCGTCGTCGTCCTGCGCGAGGACCTTGCCGGCTGGCAGAAGCTCAACGTCACGGCCTTCCTGACGAGCGGCATCGTCGCGCAGGCGCCGGCTGTGATCGGCGAACCTTACCGCGATGCCGCCGGCAACGTCTACAATCCATTGAGCGTTCAGCCGATCGTCGTCCTTAGCGCCGATCAGCAGACCCTGCGCGCCATCCACGGCCGCTCGCTGGACCGGGGCGTCACGAGTTCGCTCTATATCGAGGAAATGTTTTCGACCGGCCATGACGCGGCCAACCGGGCCGTGTTCGCCGAGTTTGCGCCGGAGACCGCCAAGGTCGTGGGCATCGCGCTGAGGACAGACAAGAAGATCGCCGACAAGATCACAAAGGGCGCCAGGCTTCACGCATGAGTTCGAGGCCGACAGGCACCAGCAGGATGGCGGCGCTGAGCGGGTTCGAGAAGCCGAGCAGGAAAAAGATTGCGATACTGAGGATTTTATAGACACCCCACGCGATCCTCTGTCGCGTTTGCAGTCCGCCGACGGCGACGGCGAGATTGCAGAGCCAAAGCGCGCAGGCGACGCCGAAGGCGACCGACGGCGCAAACAGACCGCGCCGGGTGAGATCGCTGGCCAGAAGCGATGCTACGGCGATCAGCAGGACATAGGCCAACAGCCGTCGGGAATCCGGACCGCGCATCACGCCTCCAACGCAAGCACGGCAAAGCTCGCCAGCCAGTGTTCGCCCATATAGTCGCCGGCGACATGGGGCAGGGCGGCCTTGAGATGGCGATCGGCCGCCGCGTTCATGATCGCCCGCCGCGCATCCGTCTCTGCGACCGCGTTGGCCAGCGACCGCCAGCACCAGGCACGCGACAGGTTGAGCCCGTCGAGATGGGCGATCTTGCCGTCGGAGCGATCGGAGACCGAAGCGGGGGAGAACAGGGTCTCGGGTTCGCCGCTTTCGAGGCCGGGCAGGAAGCGCGCGAACCAGCCGGCAAAATCCTGAGCGGGCAGCAGCCGGCGCATGCACTCCGCCTCGATCAGCGTCGGAGACAGAAAGTCGTCGCCGGAGGGTTCGCCCCAGGCCGGACAATTCTCGTCGTTGCCATACCAGCGGAGCGCCGTGGTACGCAGCAGATCGATGAAGCTCTCGTCACCGACTGCGTCGCCGTAGTCGGCGGCGAGACGAAGGGCGAAGGCGGTGTTGTAATGCGTGCCGACCCGCACCGGATAGGTGGCGACCGGCAGAAACGTTTGAAATCGCGCGACGATCCGCTCCGTCAGCGGCCGCAAGGTCCGGGCAAAGCTGCGGTCTTCGGCCGCCTCCAGTTCCGCGGCGAGCTTCAGCAGCCAGCCCCAGCCATAGGGGCGCTCGAAGCCGCGATTCATCGGACGGTCGAAGGTGGCGCATTCGCCGGCGATGCTCGCGTCCGTCAGCCGGCGGTCAAGCAGCGCACGGATCGCCTCGGCGGATGGCATGTCGGGAAAGCGGTTGAGCAACCGAACGAGCATCCAGTAGCCGTGCACGCAGGAATGCCAGTCGAAACTGCCGAAGAAGACCGGATGGGCTTCGCGCGGACCCTGCACCTCACTTGCCGCGGCCAGCACATGGCCGGGCTTGTGCGGATATTCCCGCTCGACATGGCCAAGGGCGATCCGCGCGAAGCGGTCGGCGGTCTGGCGATCAAGCGTCGTCGTCATCGCTTGCATCCCCGATTTCCGGTTCGAAGGCATCGCCCCAGTCGGCGCGGCGGGCCGCCTTGAAAACGGCGCCGTCGCGGCGGCTGACGGTCAGTTCTTCGGCGCGACCGTCGGCGAGACAGAGCTTCAGCCTGGCAAGCCCGCTCGACGTGCGCGGCGGCGCCAGCACGCGGGCGGCGGGCGGCGCAGCGGTTTGGCGCGAGGCGGCGATGAAGATGTATTTCTCGTCCTCCCATGGCACTTCGGCCCCCTTGGAAAGCCGGTGGACCCGCGAACGCGCAACCCGGCGGGAAAAATGGCACCAGTCCGGTGCCGTGATCGGACAGGTCTGTGCGTGCGGGCAGGGCGCAACGACCTTGGCGCCCGCATCGATCAGCGTCTGACGCGCCGCCAGAATCCGCCGCCAGCCGGCTGGAGTGCCCGGTTCGACGATGACGATCGTATGGGCGGTCAGATCCCAGAGCCGCTGCACGACATTCGGAATGACAGCCTCGGCAATCTCGTCCAGCACATAGGCGAGCGTGACCAGGTCGGCCGGTTCGAGCGGCGGGATGGTGCCGGTAATGTCGCCGGCAAGCCAGTCGGACGCAATGTTCGAGTGCTTCGCCAGCGCCGCGCCGACCGATCGGATTGCGGGGCTTGCCTCGACGAGCGTGGCACGATCCAGTTCCGGCCAGGCATCGCTCGCCGCCCAGAACGCCGTGCCGGGCCCGGCACCGAAATCGAGTAGGCGCGTCGGCTGGAAATCAGGGGAGGCTTCCTCGACCATGGACAGGGCGGCGCGCACCGCGGCATAGGTCGCCGGCAGGCGGGTGGCGAGATAGGCCTTGGCGGCGAGCTCGCCATCAAGATGGAATTTGCCGTCGCGGACTTCCCGCCGATAGCGGTCGGAGAGTTTCTCGCTGGCGCGGGCCAGGCGCTCGATCGGCTCGTGCGCCAGCATCTGCTCGACGGCGGCTCTGAGCGGGGCGGGCAGTTCCATCGGGCCGACCTTAACTGCGCGCGGCCCATTCGGGCCGCAGCATCGACATCATGACGAGATCGGTGCGCCCGCCGTCCGGCGTGACCACGGCCTCCCGCAGGATGCCTTCGTCCTGGAAGCCGGCCTTGCGATAGACCTTCCAGGCGCGGGCATTGTCTTTGACCACATCGAGCCAGAGTCGATGCACGGGCGTTGTCGAGAAAGCGTGGTCGATGATGGCGGTCAGCATACGTGAGCCATATCCGCGTTCCGGCACGGCGACGGCGATGCGCTTGATGCAAATATTGCCGTCGCGGTTGTCGAGGCCGCTCAGGATGCTGAAGCCGACGGGCGAGCCCGCCCCGTCCTCGCCGATGAAATAGTTGATCGCCGGATCGTTCAACTGCTGCCGATGTCGGTCCGCGTCGAACTGGCCGATGAAATGGTCATAGCCCGGCAGCCGCTCGACCTGCATGACGTAGCCGATGTCGTCCGGGGTTGCCCGCCGAAGCGTCACGGCTGTCATCGGCTCAGAACTCCACCGCTTCGACGCGCTTGTCGACGAAGCGCAGGCCGACACCGCCGGAAATCAGCTTCAGCGCGACATCGCCGAACAGCTCGCGCCGCCAGCCATGCATGGCCTGAACATCCGCCTTTTCGCCCTCGGCGGCGATCTTTTCCAGATCCTCGGTATTGGCGATCACCTTGGAGGCGACGCCGTGCTTTTCCGAGGTGAGACGAAGCAGGACCTTCAGCAGTTCGACCGCCGCCTGTGCGCCTTCGGGCGCATGGCTGTGGCGGTTGACATGCGGCATGTCGTTCTTCGGCAACGCAAGGGCTGCATTGACCTGTTCGATGATCGCGGCGCCCGAGGCTGAACGTTCCCAACCCTTGGGGATGGTGCGCAGCCGGCTCAGCGCGTCGGTGTCCTTCGGCTGCTGCTGGGCGATCTCGTAGATCGCATCGTCCTTCAGCACGCGCGAGCGCGGTACGTTGCGGCTGCGCGCCTCGCGTTCGCGCCAAGCGGCGACATATTGCATGACGGCCAGTTCCTGCGGCTTGCGCAGCCGCATCTTCAGCCGCTGCCAGGCATCGTCCGGATGCAGGTCGTAGGTCTCGCGGGATTCGAGGATCGCCATTTCCTCGGTCAGCCAGCCGGCGCGGCCCTCGCGATCCAGTTCTTCCTTGAGCTTCAGGTAGACGTCGCGCAGATGGGTGACGTCGGCCAGTGCGTAGTCGAGCTGTTTCTCCGACAAGGGCCGGCGACTCCAGTCGGTGAAGCGCGAGGTCTTGTCGATATGGACGTTCTTCACCTTCTGCACGAGCTGGTCATAGGACACGCTGTCGCCGAAGCCGCAGACCATGGCCGCGACCTGGGTGTCGAAGATCGGATGCGGGATGAGGTTGCCGAGATGGAAGATGATTTCGATGTCCTGGCGGGCCGCATGGAACACCTTGATCACCGACGTGTCGGCCATCAGCGCGAAGAAGGGCGAAAGGTCGAGGCCCTTGGCCAACGGATCGACGATCACTTCGAGATCGGGGCTCGCCATCTGGATCAGGCAGAGTTCCGGCCAGAACGTCGTTTCCCGCAGGAACTCGGTATCGATGGTGATGAAATCCGATTGGGCGAGCTTCAGGCAGGCTTCTTCTAATGCGGCAGTGGTCTCGATCATTGGGGCTCGGTCATGAAATAGAGTTGATCAACCTTAGTTCCCCTTTCGACCCCCGATGTCAATATGAACGGCCGAATGCGCGCCCTCGTGAGGCATTGCCGCACGGCCTTTCATCGGGTTTCAGACATCAGGCCGGTTCGCCGGTCTCGATCCCGCGTGCCTTGCGCACCTCGGCGATGTTGGCGCGGTGAACCGTTTCATAGGGTTCGAAATAGATGATGCGCCCCGCTGCGATGTCGTCGGCCACGAAGTCGCGCAGGGACTGGCTGTCGAGTGCCGGGTCTTCGGCGCGATCGAGCAGCCGCTGCAGATAGTCGCGATTGGCGTCGATCAGGCTCGGTTCGTAACCGCCCGAGGCGATCTGCTCCCGCGCGCCGTGGTCCGGCAGGATGCGGCGGATCGGCAGGGTCTTCAGCCGGTCGAGTTCGGCGATATGGGTGGCGATGTGCTCGGGCTCGGAGACATAGGTGATGGTATCCTCCAGCGTATCGCCGGCCAAAAGGATGCCCGCGTCGGGCAGGAAGAGCACGGTGCCGTCGGCGCTGTGAATGTCGAACTGCATCAGTTCGACCGTCCGCCCGTCAAGCGTCAGCGTCATCTGCCGGTCGAACAGCCGGTTCGGCATGACGACGGGATTGATCGGCGGCGTCTTGCGGGCGAGCGTCTTGACGTTCTCGATCAGCATCCGGGCGGTCAGCCGGTTGGCGATGATCTCGCAGTCGGCGAAGATCGCATTGCCGGCGATGTGGTCGGTATGCCAGTGGCTGAGCACCAGGCGGATGCTGGTGACGCCCAGCCCTTCGAGATGGTCGCGCACCGCCTGGGCATGGTCGAGCGAGGTGTGGCTGTCATAGACGATCGCCTCGTGGCCGGAGACCAGCGCATAGGTGGCGATGCCGAGCGAATAGGCGCCGTCGTCGAGCCAGTTCTTCGCCTCCGAATGCAGGCGCTTTCCCGGAATGCGACCGTCGTAATAGGCAAAGAGGCCGGGATAGGGCTCGAGCACGGTCATGGTGGCGGCGAGATTGGGCAAGGCACGGCTCCTTGGGGCGCTTGGGCGCGGGGCAGGCATCTATCGCATCCCGCGCGACGTCTTGCCAATCGTCAATTATGCTTCCGTTCAGACGATCCGCACATAGCCGGTCATCCCGGTCTTCTGGTGCTCGATGATATGGCAATGGAATACCCAGTCGCCCGGATTGTCGGCGACCACGGCGAGCTGCACCTTCTCGTCGGGCAGGATCAGATAGGTGTCCGAGACGAGCGGCAAAACCTTGCGGGTCGACGAAGAGACGACCTTGAAGTTGACGCCGTGAATATGGATCGGATGGGCGTGCGGCGTCACGTTCTCGACATTGAGCAGATAGGTGCGGCCGAGCTTCATTTCGGCGAGCGGCGCCATCGGGTCGGGCGTGTCGCCCGGATAGGGCACCTTGTTGATCGCCCAGAAAGAGTAACCGAGCGAGCCACAGATCGAATCCCTGGCGGCCTCTTCCGCCGTGGCGCTGAGCACCAGGGGTATCTGGGTGGCGTTCGCGAGATCCGGCTCGGCAGCCGGATTGGCGGCCAGGGGCGGCACGTCGCCGAGGCTGCGCTTCAGCGAGGGCCCGACGCTGCGGAAACTTGCCACGGTCTTCGGCGTCGAGGGGCGGATGTCCTCAAGTGCGACGACTGTTCCCTCGCTGTCGGGCATGCGCATGACGAGGTCGAGCCGCTGGCCGGGAGAGACCACCGCCATGTCGAGCGGCATGGTGACGGGCACGGGCTGTCCGTCGATCGCCACGATCAGCGCCTCGGCACCGGCGAGCTTCAGATTGTAGAGCCGCGTGACGTCGGCAACGAGGATGCGCACGCGCACGAGACCGCCTGAAGGCGCGTCATAGCTGGGGGAGGGCTGCCAATTGGCGGTGCGCACCGTGCCGAACGTGCCGGATTTCGCCGCATCGCGCGCCTTGAACTGCTCGATGAACTGGCCGTCGCCGCCGAGCCGCCAGTCGCGCAGGTTGAGCGCGATCTCGGCATCGAAGACCGGGTCCTTCGGATCCTCGACGATCAGCATGCCGGCGAGCCCGCGGCCGATCTGGGTCAGGGTGTTGCAGTGCGGATGATACCAGAAGGTGCCGGCATCGGGCGGCGTAAACGCATAGTCGAAGCTGTCGCCGGGATAGACGTAAGGCTGGGTGATGAAGGGCACGCCGTCCATGGCATTGTCGATCCGCAGCCCGTGCCAGTGCACCGTCGTCGGCTCGTCGAGATGGTTGACGAAACGGGTCGCGAACGTCTCGCCGCGGCGGGTCCGAAGGACCGGCGGCATGGGATCGGCGCCGATCGGGCCGGCCGCATAGGTCATGACGTTGCGCGTCTTGCCCTTGCCGTCGAGCATGGCCTCGATGATGCTTGCTTCCAGGAGCGCGGGATCGCCCGCGGCAAGCGCCGAAAGACGCGGCGCCAGCACCATGCCCGCGCCATAGGCGCCGGCCACGGCGGAGGCCTTCAACAGATTGCGGCGGGTCAGAATGGCCATGGGGATCCCCGGGGATTGTCGTCGGGTCCTGTTTAAAGTTGACTTCGGCTTTCAGCAATATGCCCGATGCGGCCAAACTGCCGCAGGCAGCCTCAGGCGTCCTTGTCGGACGGCGGTGTCGCCAGCTTGTTGAAGAAGGTCGAGGTGCGCAGCAGGTTGCGGAAGCGCATGCTGCGCCTCGACGTCGGCACGCCTTCGCGGACCAGCATGCGGCTGAGCGTATAGACCATGAAGCCGGCGAGCACGACGACCATGTAGATGAACAGCGCGCGTGGCCCGAACTTGTCGAGCATGACGGAGGCGAACAGCGGGCCGATGACCGCGCCGAGGGACCAGAAGAACAGGCTGCCCGCCGACACCAGCGCATGCTGTCCGGGTGCTGCGTGGTCGTTGGCATGGGCGGAACAGAGCGAATAGAGCGGCATGGCGAAGGCGCCGAACAGGAAGATGCCGACGAAGTTGAGGAAGGCGTTGGTTCCGGCGACGAAGGCGAGGAACAGGCCGGCGGCAAAGGCGCCGAAGGTGGCGATGAGAATGATCAGCCTGCGGTCGAGCTTGTCGGAATAATGTCCGAGCGGATATTGCAGCACCACGCCGGCGAAGATGCCGACGCTCATGAAGGTGGCGATCGACGTCACCGACATGCCGATGCCGTCGGCATAGATCGGCCCGAGCGAACGGAAGCTCGAATTGGTCAGCCCGACGACGATGCAGCCGACGGTCGCGAGCGGCGACACCTTCCACAAGACGCGAATGTCGAAGCGCACATGCTCCGGCGGTTCGGGGCTGGAGCGGTCGGCAAAGGAGATCGGCACCAGCGACAGCGTCAGCGCCATGGAGATGATGGTAAACAGCTCGAACCCGCCAATGCCGACCGCTGGGATCATGTACTGCGCAAGCGTCACGGCGCCGAGATCGACGAAGCGGTAGAGCGACAGGGTCCGGGCCCGCGTCGAATTGGTCACCCGCGCGTTCAGCCAGCTTTCGACGACCGCAAACAGACCGGCGAAACACACGCCCTGCACGAGCCGCATGGCGAACCAGCTCGTCGGATGGATGAACAGCACCATGCAGATCGAGGCGGCGGAGGCGATCGCCGCCAGCGCCGAGAAGGTCCGGATATGGCCGACCGCGCGGATGACGCGGGTGATGTAGATGCAGCCGATGGCAAATCCGATATTGTAGCCGGTGCCGATCACGCCGATCATCGACGTCGAAAAGCCTTCCTCCAGCGCACGCAGTGAGATGAAGGTTCCCTGCAATCCGTTACCGCCGATAAGGATTCCGGCGGTGACGAGAAGGGGGATGAGCGGACGGATCGTCGACATTCACGGATTTTCTGTACTGTCCGGCGCCCGAATCGTTCGGGGCTGCTTTCGATCTGCATTCTTAGAGGAGCTTTTCAGTCAAAGACAGCACCGATCGCCGCGCAAGTCATTTCGATCTCGACGAATGACCGTGACATGCGGGGGGGAGGGGCGTCGCCCCTTGCTCGGTCGCACGGGGCGATATCGGCTCGGATGGTCAGCCGAGCATGGAAATGCCGTGGCGTGCGCAGGCGCGCTGCACTTCCTCGATCTCGGCGGCGCTTGGAGGTCCCTGCTCCGGCGCCTCGGTCCGGCCGAGGTCCTTGAAGAACTGCTTCATGCTGGTGTCGACGACGACGAGCATTTCCGCCGGACCGTGCCCGCTGTTCATGTAGTTGTGCGCCTCGCCCGAACCGATCGTGACGACGGTACCGGGGCCGGCGACGATCTGCCGAGGCGGCTTCGTGTCGAACAGGCCAAAGGTGATCTCGCCGTCGAGGACGCGGAATATTTCTGCGGATTCATGCATGTGCGGAGGCGTCCCGGAACCGGGCGGCACCATGACTTCGAGAACGGAAAGGTCCCGGCCGTCGACATCGCCCATGAATCGGACCTTGTCCCGGACGACCCACAGGGTCTCGGCATTTTCGGAGGTTACAAAGCTGGCTGACATTTCAAGACTCCACGAGGTTAGGATTTGTTTCTGGTGATGACTGCATCGACAAGCGTTTCGATGGCCCAGGACGCGGCCTCTCCGGCCGTTTCACCGTCCATTTCGGCGTAATCCTTCAGTGTTTCCCAGGCGCCCGCGCTGTAAAGCAGGTGCGCGAGTGCCTCGATCTTCTCCGCTTCCTTGGCCGGGACCTGCGCCAGCTTCTCTGCGAGGCAGGTCCGGAAGGCCTCACGGCGGGCAGGGACGGCGCGCAGGCGCATGGCCTGACCGGCCGGCGTGTGCAGGCTGGCCCGCATGAGCCCGGCATTGCGGTCGAAAGCCGGAAAGGCGGTTCTTGGGCCGCAGATCAGTTCATCGAAGGACGAGGGGCGAGGCTGTGCCGCCAGCTGCTCGTTGACGAAATCCCAGAGCGCGTCGAGCAGGGCCTCCTTGTTGGAGAAGTGGCGGAACACGGTGCGACGCTCGATGCCCGCGGCCGCTGCGATCTCGTCCACCGAGAAGTCGCCGAATGGATTGTGGCCGAGAAGTTCCGTCGCTGCCGACAGTATCTTCTCCCGGGTTTCGTGCGCTTGCGCCTCGCGGAGAGGGCTGCGGTATTTGCGTGTCGATGACAAGGTCGCGTCCTGTCGAGTTGTGCGGTGAATTAATGTCACTAGTCGTAACATCAAATAGTTTGAGATGTCAATTGGTGTCATTACTGGTGGCGTGAATTTTCTTCGCCGCCATTCAGCATGGGGATCCGAACGTGCCGGCTGCGTCCGGCCCGCCGCGCGGAAGTGCATGGACTGCGATGCGAATGCGGGGGCGCCATTCCGGCATGACCGGTCTGTCGAGACCTTTTGCCGGGCGATGTTCGGGGTGCTGCCGGCTCCAGCCTTGACAAATCGGGCGCACCGTGCGTTTGTCCGCGCGATTTAAAGCCCGAGATTCCGTGCCCTTGCCGGATGCCCTTCAAAGAATATGCAGGATAAAACCATGCACCGTTACCGCAGCCACACCTGTGCCGCTCTCCGCAAGTCCGACGTCGGTTCCACCGTCCGGCTTTCCGGCTGGGTCCATCGCGTCCGCGACCATGGCGGCGTGCTGTTCATCGACCTGCGCGACCATTACGGCATCACCCAGGTGGTGGCCGATCCGGACAGCCCGGCCTTCAAGCTGGCCGAGACCGTGCGCGGCGAGTGGGTGATCCGTATCGACGGCCTGGTCAAGGCCCGCACCGAGGACACAGTCAACAAGACCATGCCGACCGGCGAGATCGAACTCTACGCCCAGGAGATCGAGGTTCTCTCGGCCGCCAAGGAACTGCCGCTGCCGGTGTTCGGCGAGCCGGACTATCCGGAAGACGTGCGCCTCAAGTACCGCTTCCTCGACCTGCGCCGCGACACGCTGCACAAGAACATTGTCAAGCGCACCCAGATCATCTCGGACATGCGCCGCCGCATGGGCGACATCGGCTTTGCCGAATACACCACGCCGATCCTCACCGCCTCCTCGCCGGAAGGTGCGCGTGACTTCCTCGTGCCGAGCCGTATCCACGAAGGCAAGTTCTTCGCCCTTCCGCAGGCGCCGCAGCAGTACAAGCAGCTGCTGATGGTTGCCGGTTTCGACCGCTATTTCCAGATTGCGCCGTGCTTCCGTGACGAAGATCCGCGCGCAGACCGCCTGCCGGGCGAGTTCTACCAGCTCGACCTGGAAATGAGTTTCGTCACCCAGGAAGACATCTGGGAAACCGTCGAGCCGGTGATGACCAAGGTGTTCGAGCAGTTTGCCGAAGGCAAGCCGGTCACCCAGAACTGGCCGCGCATTCCCTATGACGTCGCGATCCGCAAGTATGGCTCCGACAAGCCGGACCTGCGCAACCCGATCGAGATGCAGGCCGTCACCGAGCATTTCGCCGGTTCCGGCTTCAAGGTGTTCGCCAACATGATCGCCTCGAACCCCAAGGTCGAAGTCTGGGCGATCCCGGCCAAGACCGGCGGTTCGCGCGCCTTCTGCGACCGCATGAACGCCTGGGCCCAGTCGACCGGCCAGCCGGGCCTCGGCTACATCTTCTGGCGCCAGGAAGGTGCGGTGCTGGAAGGCGCCGGCCCGCTCGCCAAGAACATCGGCGAGGAGCGCACCGAAGCGATCCGCACCCAACTCGGCCTGGACGAAGGCGACGCCTGCTTCTTCGTCGCCGGCGAACCGTCCAAGTTCTACAAGTTTGCCGGTGAAGCCCGCACCCGCGCCGGCGAGGAACTGAACCTCGTCGACCGCGACCGCTTCGAGCTTTGCTGGATCGTCGATTTCCCGTTCTACGAATGGAGCGAGGAAGAAAAGAAGATCGACTTCGCCCACAACCCCTTCTCGATGCCGCAGGGTGGTCTGGAAGCGCTGGAAAGCCAGGATCCGCTGTCGCTCAAGGCCTACCAGTATGACGCGGTCTGCAACGGCTTCGAAATCGCCTCGGGCTCGATCCGTAACCAGTCGCCGGAACTGATGGTCAAGGCCTTCGAAAAGGTGGGCTTGAGCCAGGCCGACGTCGAGGAGCGGTTCGGCGGTCTTTACCGCGCCTTCCAGTACGGCGCACCGCCGCACGGCGGCTGTGCCTTCGGCATCGACCGCGTCGTCATGCTGCTCGTCGGCGCCAAGAACCTGCGCGAGATCTCGCTCTTCCCGATGAACCAGCAGGCGCAGGACCTTCTGATGAACGCCCCGTCGCCGGCAACCCCGACGCAGCTGCGCGAATTGGCCCTGCGCGTCGTGCCGCAGCCGAAGAAGGACTGATCAGCTCATTGCTGATATGAAAAAGGCCCCGGAAGCGGTTGTTTCCGGGGCTTTTTTTGACCTCCTCCTGGAGGATCAGTTCTCCAGGGATGACATTGGCAATGACCTCGGTCTCGCGCGGACAATGTCGCCTTGTGGGCGATCTCAACTTGCTGTTCCCCTCAATTGTCTGCAGCACGCTATTGCCAGCCGATGGTCTGCCAGAGCATCCATTCCTCTTCGCGTGAGTTCATGAGGCTCACGGAAAGCGAGGCGGCGGCGCTGACGGTTCAATAGATCACTGTTCTGCCTCGGCGCCACCGGCTGCAATCAGGGCACGATATTCCGGTCCGTCGTCTCCGTACATCACGGCACCGTCGACCAAGATAACGTGCGGATCGCCCAATCGCGCGAGCGGAGACGATTGATGACGGAATTCGTGCCTGCAGCGCGGGCATTTCGGATTTGCGCCGGGCACGAACCTTCCACCGCATCCGCAAGCGGGAAGTGTCGACGCAATCTTCTCCAACACCTCCTGGGTTTCTCTGTCCCAAGCCAGGCGCTGGTCTTCGCTCCGGAAAATTGCGTTGCTGCAATCCGAGCAGTAGAAATGCGGGCAGATCTGGCTCATCCCTGAAGATCGCCAGGCTGGAATTTCGAGCGCACAGTCGGGGCATTTAAGCTTTCCGACGCACGGGAGCTCGACAATAGGGACGGGTCGATGAGGAATCGCCTCACCCCCTCACAAGCGCATTGTCGAGGAAGAACCACTGGCCCAGGTGTTCGCGGATCACCGGTTCGATCGCATCGTTGAGGAGTTGGATATCGTCGAGCAGGCGCTCGCCGGATTTTTCCTCCGGCGGGAGTGTGATCGGCGGCAGGGCATAGGCTTCGAAGCGGAAACCATCGGTGCGCAGATTGTACCAGGGGCAGAGCGTCGCCCCGGTCATCCGCGCCAGCCTTATGGTCATCGCCAGATTGCCTTCGAGATGCGGCTTGCGGCCGAACAGCGGGCCTCGGATCTTGCCGCTGACGCCTTCGTCGCAGAAGGCCGAGACGATGCCGCCCTTCTTCAGAACGCGTACGGCGGGCCGGATTCCTTCAAGGCCCGGCGGCAGGAAGTTCAGCCAATTCTTGCTTCGGACGCGGTCGGCGATCCAGGCCTTGGCGCGTCCCGGCGGCGGCGTGTAGTTGATGTACGGCACGAGTCCGACACGGTGCAGGATGATGGGGCCGATTTCCCAATTGCCGAGATGCATGCCGACGAAGATCACCGGACCGCGCTTGGCGGCGTCAATCACCCATTCGATATTGTGAATGCCGATCCGTTCGGGATGCCGGTTCAGGCGGTTGATGACGGAGAACTCGGTCATCAGCCGTCCCTGGGTGCGGCAATTCTCGAGGAACAGGGCCTCCTGTTCGGCCGGGCTCAGATGCGGGCACAGCTGGGCGATATTGGCCCGGGCCCGCTTTTCCGCGACCTTGTGAAAGCGCGGGATGGCATAGATTCCAAGCCGCGCGCCGAATTTCGAGCAAGCATCCATCGGCAGGATCTTCAGGCCGAAATGGCCGATGAGATGCAGGCCGTTCCAGAGATTGTCGCTGAACCAGTAGCGGACGAAGGCCTTGCGCTTGTCTCCACCGGCCATGAAATCGCCAAGCCCCGGTGCTTCCGGCGGGCGAAAACGCCAGGCCTTGCGCTTGGCAATGCCGGCCTTGGGAGGGGTCTTGTCGTCAGCCATCGGCTCTCATGCCTCCCGTCGATGAAGCGTTACCGGCAGCCCGCCCTTCGGCCGCAGCGTCAGGCGGCAACGCGGCTCGACCTTGTGGCCCTGGCGAAGTTTCAGGCTGAACTTCTGCGCCAGGATGGCGAGGCACAGGATCGCCTCGGTCTCGCCGAAATGCTGGCCAGGGCAGACGCGCGGTCCGCTGGCAAAGGGAATGAAGCTGTAGGGCTTCGGCCGGTTATCGCCGAGAAAGCGCTCCGGCTTGAAGTGATGCGGCTGTTCGAACAGGCTGGGCGTCCGGTGCAGCAGCCACGGCACGATCAGGACCAGCGAGGCGGGTTCGACGTCGATATTGCCGATCCGGTCCTTCTCCTTGGTTTGGCGAGCGAGGATCGGCACCGGCGGATAGAGCCGGAGCGTCTCGTTGATCACCGCGCGGCACCAGTCGAGCCTGGGCACGTCGTCGATCGTCGGCACGCGGTCGCCGCAGACGCGGGCTATCTCGTCATGCAATTCCTTCTCGACCCAGCTCGCCTGCGACAGCAGGTACCAGGCCCAGGTGAGGGTGGCGGCCGTCGTCTCGTGGCCGGCCATGAAGATCGTCGCCGCTTCGTTGCGCAGCGCCACCACGTCGAGATTGAGCTCCGGATTGCGCTGCTGGCGGCGGATCAGCAGTTCGACCATGGAACTGTGGTCGCCGAGGCCTGCGAGGTGATCCTCGACCACCTTGTCGATCAGCCCATGGATGCGCTTGACCGACCGGCGCAGCGATGGCGTGCGCAGCACCGGCAGGCCTTCGTCGAAGCCGATGAAATAGCCGAGGTTCACCGAATCGATCAGCGACTGGTAGCTGGAGAAGCTGTCGGTGATGGCATCGGCGCTCTCGCGGCCGAGCTGGTTGCCGAACACGCTGCGCGAAATGATCTCGGCGGTCAGCCCCGCCATTTCGTGCAGCACGTTGATCTCGGCGCCGTCGGGCATGGAACTCCAGCGCTCGACCATCTCGCTCGCCGTCTTCTCCATCACCGGACCGAAGGCCGGCACCCGGTTGCGATGGACGATGTCGTTGACCAGCGAGCGGCGCTGCTTCCAGGTTTCGCCGTCGGAAATGAACAGGCCGTCGCCGAGCAGGTATTCCAGCGCCCGTCGCATCTGCGGCGACTTGCGCTCGAAATTCTCGTGTCGATTGACGACCACATAGCGGATAAGGTCGGGCGAATTGACCAGGACGATCTGCCGGCCGAGGATCCGGATCGAGCTGACCTTCTCCTTGAAGTCGCCGACCCGCCAGACGGACAGGAAGTCGGTGCGTGCCTGCAGGAGCAGGTTGAGCGGGCGATTGGGCTTGCCGTCGTAATAGTCGGCATGGGCCGGCTCGAAGTCGTGTCCTTCGAGTTTCTCGGAGATTTTGACGGGGCGCTGCAGCCAGCCGAGCATGATGTTCCGTTCCAAGAGTAGAGCCGTGGAGGCGGTAGATCCCGTGGGCTAGCCTTAGCGGAAGTCCCGCGGCGGTCAATCCTCAAGCGCGGGAAATGCTGCAACTCCCGGCCGGGCTGCCGGGAGCTGTAGTCGGTTCGCGATCGTCGGTCGGATTATTCTTCGTTGGCGGTGACGGAGACGCCGAGCAGGGCCGGCACGCTTTCCGGCGCGCCCATCGCGGCACCCATGATCATCGGGAAGGGCACGTCTTTTTCCGGCTCCGCAGTGACGGTGATGTTCTTCGGATCGTCGATGAAGGCGTTGACGGCTTCGGAGACTTCGTTCTGCAGCGCGCCGAGCTTGGCCTGGGCCAGCAGGATCGGGACCATGCCCTTGACCATCTGCGCCATCTGTTCGCCGTTCGACCCTTGCTGCTTGCCGGCATAGTCGAGGCCGCGCTTGGTGATGCCGGCGTCTTCGAAGCTGATCTGCGCGCTCTGGAAGGACATCTGCTGCATCAGGCCGAACACGGCGATGCCTGCGGCCTGCTGCGCCTGCTCGTTTTTCGGATCGGCCTGCATGGTGCGGGCGGTTTCCTGCAGCTGCTTGACGAGGTCCATCGTGTAGCCGGTGAGGGCGAAGGACAGGGACAGGCTGCCAATATTGGCGAAGTCGACCGTGTAGTCTTCGAGATTGATCGTGCCGCTCGACGGCTCCCAACTACCCGATGTCGAAATGTCGCCTTCGATCACCGAAATGCCGAGAGCTTCAACAGCCTCCTTGGTGTTCGGCTCCAGCATCGACAGGTCGACTTTCAAGCCGGTCATGCCGCCCTCAAACGAAAGGGAACCACCATCCTCGGAGGTTCCCATCGTGACGGAGCTCTCTTGAACGGTGACGATCTGCTTGCCGTCGACTTTCAATTCGACAACGCCGCTATGGGCTTCGTCATAAAGCATCATGGCGTCCAGGTCGTCGCCCGTCGTGCTGCCGGGCACACGGACGCCGGCGAGATACAGATCCTTGACGTTGAAGCTGCTCTTCTCCTCGGTGATGTTGACCTCGGGGAACTCGATGCGGTCGATGTGGTAGGCGCCGCCGTCTTCCTGCGTCACGTCCTGAAGCGTCAGATTGCCCAGCATGATCGATTTCTCGTTGGGACCGGTGGCGGTAAACGTCGTGCCCTTCAGGACGACGTCATTGCCGTTGACCTCGATCGATTCGGCCTTCAGCACGCCGCTGCCGGAGGCATAGGCGGCATTGATCTTGGCGAGCAGGTCCTGGCCGTCGATGGCGGCGAAGGCCTGGCCAGACAGGGCGGCGAAGGCGGCGCCTGCCATCAGAAGCCTGGTGGTGCGGAAATGGGTCATCAAACGGTCCTTTCGTGAAATCGGGGGGATTTCGCCACTGAAAATCATTGGTTCCTTTTATATGGGTCCGGTTGAAAACTTCCACAGCTTTCATTCACCGGCAGCGATCCGCGGTCGTCTCCGTGACGATTGTCACACTCCCGGTAATCCACAGCCGGAATGCCGGGATTCCTTGCTGTTTACGGTGTTCTCGTCTAGTTGAGAGCCATGGGGAAAAGTCTTATTCCGCCCGATGACGGCGGCGACCACATACAACCGATCGATCTGAAGGCGGCGCTCGAGGAGCGTTATCTCGCCTATGCCCTGTCGACCATCATGCACCGGGCGCTGCCCGATGTGCGCGACGGGCTGAAGCCGGTGCATCGGCGCATCATCCACGCCATGAGCGAGATGGGCATCCGTCCGAACTCGGCGTTCAAGAAATGCGCCCGTATCGTCGGTGACGTCATCGGTAAGTTCCACCCGCACGGCGACCAGTCGGTCTACGACGCGCTGGTGCGACTGGCGCAGGATTTCTCCCAGCGCTATCCGGTGGTCGACGGGCAGGGCAATTTCGGCAATATCGACGGCGACTCGGCTGCCGCCTATCGTTACACCGAAGCGCGCATGACCGACGTCGCGGCGCTGCTGCTCGAAGGCATCGACCAGGATGCCGTCGACTTCCGCCCGACCTACAACGAGGAAGACGAGGAGCCGGTGGTTCTGCCGGGCGCCTTCCCGAACCTTCTGGCCAACGGTGCCTCCGGCATCGCGGTCGGCATGGCGACGTCGATCCCGCCGCACAATGCACACGAGATCTGCGACGCGGCGCTGTACCTGATCAAGAATCCCGGCGCGACGGTCGAGGAATTGCTGGCCGATCCGGCCAATCCGCAGAAGGGTGGCATCGAGGGCCCCGACCTCCCGACCGGCGGCATCATCGTCGAAAGCCGCGAGAGCATGATCGAGACCTACCGAACGGGTCGCGGCGGTTTCCGCGTCCGGGCCCGGTGGGAGACCGAGGATCTCGGCCGCGGCGGTTACCAGATCGTCGTCACGCAGATCCCGTTCCAGGTGCAGAAGTCGCGCCTGATCGAGAAGATCGCCGAATTGCTGATCGCCCGGCGTCTGCCGCTGCTCGAAGACATTCGCGACGAATCGGCCGAAGACGTTCGCGTCGTGCTGGTGCCGAAGAGCCGGACCGTCGATCCGACCATCCTGATGGAATCGCTGTTCAAGCTGACCGAGCTCGAAAGCCGCATCCCGCTCAACATGAACGTGCTGAGCCAGGGCAAGGTGCCCAGGGTCATGGCCCTCAACGAAGTGCTGTCCGAATGGCTGGCGCATCGCAAGGACGTGCTCGTCCGCCGCTCGAAGTTCCGGCTGGCGGCGATCGACCGGCGTCTCGAAATTCTCGGCGGCCTGCTGGTCGCCTATCTCAATCTCGACGAGGTGATCCGCATCATCCGCGAGGAGGACGAGCCGAAGCCCGTGCTGATCGAGCGGTTCACGCTGACCGACAACCAGGCCGAAGCCATCCTCAACATGCGGCTTCGCAACTTGCGCAAGCTCGAAGAATTCGAGATCCGCAAGGAGCATGAAGCCCTGTCGGCGGAAAAGGCGGAAATCGAGTCGCTGCTCGCCTCCGACGACAAGCAGTGGCAGACGGTTGCCTGGGAGATCGGCGAGGTCAAGAAGAAGTACGCCAAGGCGACCGAACTCGGCCGCCGCCGCACCACCTTCTCCAATGCGCCGGAAGCCGATATCGAGGCGATCCAGCAGGCGATGATCGAAAAGGAACCGATCACCGTCGTCATCTCCGAAAAGGGCTGGATTCGTGCGCTGAAGGGCCACATTTCCGACACGTCGACGCTGACCTTCAAGGAAGGCGACGCGCTTCGCGTGGCCTTCCCGGCGCAGACCACGGACAAGATCCTGCTCATCACCACCGGCGGCAAGGTCTATACGCTGGGTGGCGACAAGCTGCCGGGCGGGCGCGGCCATGGTGAACCGCTGCGCATCATGGTCGACATGGAAAACGACCAGGACGTGCTGACCGCCTTTGTCCATGTCCCGAGCCGCAGGCTTTTGATCGCCTCCACGGCCGGCAACGGCTTCATCGTCGCCGAGAACGAGATCGTCGCCAATACCCGCAAGGGCAAGCAGGTCATGAATGTCGGTATGCCGGACGAGACGAAACTCGTCGTGCCGGTGTCGGGCGACCACGTCGCCGTGGTGGGGGAGAACCGCAAGATGGTGGTCTTCCCGCTGGAGCAGGTTCCCGAAATGACCCGCGGCAAGGGCGTTCGCCTGCAGCGCTACAAGGATGGCGGCGTTGCCGACATCAAGTGCTTCGCCATGGCCGACGGCCTGACTTGGGAAGACAGCGCGGCCCGCGTCTTCACCAAGAACAGGGACGAACTGATCGAATGGCTGAGCGACCGCGCGGCCGCCGGACGTACGGTGCCCAAGGGTTTCCCGCGCAGCGGCAAGTTCTCGGGCTGATCCGACCGGATCAGGACAGCGGAACGGTGTGATCCCTGAGGAAACGCGTCGCGCCTTCCTCATCGATCTCGCCCGCCGCGACGGCGAGCACGAAGGCCACCACCGACGCCTGGTCGGCGTCGATCAGCAAGCCGTTGATGTATAGGAACGCGAACGCCGCCAGGAATCCGGTTCGCTTGTTGCCGTCGGAAAAGGGGTGGTTCCTGACGATGCCGTAGAGATAGGCCGCCGCCAACGCCAGGACGTCGCTTTCTCCATCGGCTGCCTTGTCAAGGGGCCGCGCAAGAGCCGCTTCGAGCGCGTATTCATCCTTGAGGCCGGGCAATCCTCCATGCTTTGCGAGTTCGCGGTGGATGGCTTCCACGGCTTCACGGGAAAGCCACTTAGGCCCGCTCATTTGGCCAATTCACGCAGAGCGACCCGGTATTTCTTCATGCCTTCGCGCGCTGCCTCCATCTGTTCGGCCAGATCCGCAGGCTCAGGCGTCAGGCGAATGCCGCCATCGGTCTCTTCGACATCCAGTTTGTCCCCCGCCTTCAGACCCAGGCGATCGAGGATCTCCTTGGGGATGATGATACCTTCGGAATTGCCGATCTTGCGGATGATCACGTTCATGGAAACGGTCCCCATGTTACAACGACGTTATAACAATGGGGCCGTGAGCCGGTAAAGATCGGCCCATGCCCGGAATGCGGGATGCCAACCTTGCAATTGATCGTCGTCAAGGCGGCATGCATCGGCGGGCCTAAGCTGCGACGCGCAAACGCAGGAGAAAGTCCATGCTGACACGACGCGGGATACTGGCAGGCGGGGCGGCGGTTCTGGCCCTTGGCGGGGCCGGGGTGATGCTGTCCACCAGACTGGCGGCGGATCGCTATGCCGCTTTCGCCGCGCAATTGCGGGAACCGCTGAAACCATCCGGCGGGCTCCGCGACCTGATCCGCTATGCGACGCTCGCCGCGAGCGGGCACAACACCCAGCCCTGGCTGTTTCTTGAAAACGCGCAGGCGATCGCGGTGACGCCCGATGTCTCGCGGCGAACGCCGGTCGTCGATCCGGACGATCATCACCTCTATGTGAGCCTCGGCTGCGCGCTCGAGAATCTGGCCATTGCGGCGGGGGCGACGGGACGGCCGGGCGAAGTGACGGACATGGGCGAGGGCGGTGCCGTCTTCACCTTCTCACCGCAGGCGGCAACGGCCGATCCGACGGTCGGGGAACTGTTCCAGGCCATTCCGCTGCGCCAGTCCACCCGCAGCGTTTATGATGGAAGACCCGTATCCGCCGACCAACTCGAAAGGCTGACGGCCGGAGCGGCGATCGACGGCGTCGACATTGCTCTGATAACGCTGCGTCCGGCCATCGATCAGGTGCGCGACCTCGTCATCGCCGGCAATGACGCGCAGATGGCCGATCCCGCCTTCATACGCGAGTTGAAGGACTGGCTGCGCTTCAGTCCCTCGGCGGCGATGCGAAAGCGCGACGGGCTGTACGCGCCCGCAAGCGGCAATCCGCCCTTGCCGGATTGGCTGGGTCCCATCGCCTTCGATCTGGCGTTCAAGCCGAAGAGCGAAGCGGACAAATATGCGCGTCACATGGATAGTTCGGCCGGTGTCACCATCTTGTCAGCACGGGAGGAAGGGCCGGCGGGGTGGATCGCCGTGGGTCGTGCCTGCCAGCGTTTCTGCCTGACCGCCACGGCGCTGGGCTTGAAGACCGCCTTCGTCAACCAGCCCGTCGAGGTGCCGGCATTGCGTGATGACATGGCCGCCTTGGCGGGCTTTGGCGCGCGCAGGCCCGATATTGTCCTCAGGTTCGGCCATGCGCCGGCAATGCCCTATTCGCCGCGCCGTCCGCTGGATGCGGTGCTCATGGCGTGATGCCGGAGCGTTGCGCAGTCGCGCGTCCGTTCTGGCGGGCGTGCAGGCCGACGAGGGAGTGGGCAAGCAAGGCGCCGACAATCAGCGTCCCGCCGAGCAGCGTCGCCGTCGACGGTACCTCGCGGAAGATCATCCACATCCAGACCGGCGCAAGCACCGTCTCCAGCAGGTAGAACATGCCGACTTCGGCGGCCGGCAGAAAGCGCGGCGCGGTCGCCAGGAGCCAGAAGGCGACGGGCATCATCACCAGGCCGTCGAGCAGGGCCCAGCCGGGAGACTGCATGGCAAAGCCTTCGGGCCAGGCGAAGAACAGGCTGATGGCTGCTGGGATCGCCGAGGCGAGCAGCGGCACGAAACCCATCGGTTGCCCGGAGGCGCGGGCTGTGGTCAGTCCGGCTGCGATGAGGACGGCTGCGGTCAGGGCCAGCAGGTCGCCGAAGAAATGGCCGGCGGCGAGGCCGTCGCCGACGATCAGCACGACGCCCGCGACCATCGCGCCCATGGTGATCAGGGTCGACCGGCTGGGGACTTCCTTCATGAAGAGCCAGGACAGCAGGGCGGCGAACATCGGCGAGAAGGCCACGATGAAGACCACGTTGGCCGTGGTCGTGTGATAGACGGCGGCGACGAAAGCCATGGTGCTGAGGCCGTAGAACAAGCCGGCGAGCAGGCCCGCGAGACCGGGCACGAACGCCTCGCGCCTGCCCATCACGAAGCGGATGACCGCCATGGCCACAAGGGCAACGACGAGCGTGGACAGGCTGCGCAGGGCAAGCACCGGCCAGAGGCTGCCTTCGGTCAGACGCACGAGGGGAATGTCGAAGGATAGGAAGAGCCCGCCGGCCGTGGCGACGAGAAGGCCGGTGCGGCGCACGGCATGATGGTCTGGGGTCATCCTAGGTCCGAACGGTCATCGACGTCATTCGGCTGGTGTCGTTCCCATCCCTGGTTGGTCAAGTGTTCCTGCGGCTGGAAGCGGGTCTTGTAGTCCATCTTGTGCGAACCCTTGACCCAGTAGCCGAGATAGACATGCGGCAGTCCGAGCGCCTTGGCGCGCTTGACGTGGTCGAGCACCATCATCGTGCCGAGCGAGCGCTTGACCATCGTCGGATTGAAGAAGGAATAGACCATCGACAGGCCGTCGCTCATCAGGTCGGAGAGCGCGACCGCAATCAGCTCGCCCTTCGGCTGCTGGCTGATCCCGTCGCCGGGGCTGCGGAGCCGGTATTCGATCAGGCGCGTCTGGACATGGGTATCCTCGACCATGATGGCATAGTCGAGCGCCGACATGTCGGACATGCCGCCCTGCTGGTGGCGGTAGTCCAAATAGGTGCGGAACAGCGAGAACTGTTCGGTCGAGGGCTGGGCCGGGAAGACCGTCGAGATGACGTCATTGTTGGCAGCCTGCACGCGCTTGAAGGCACGGCCCGGCTCGAACTCGTCCACCAGGATGCGGACCGATACGCAGGCACGGCAGCCCTCGCAGGCCGGCCGATAGGCGATGTTCTGCGAGCGGCGGAACCCGCCCTGCGTCAGGAGGTCGTTCATCTCCGTCGCGCGCGGCCCGATCAGGTGGGTGAAGACCTTGCGCTCCATCTCGCCCGCCAAGTACGGGCACGGCGCCGGCGCCGTGAGGTAGAACTGCGGGGAAGGAGATGCCTGGGTGTTCATTGTTCGCCGGTCAGGAGCCTCTCGCCACGAATATGCGCTTTAGCATGGCGCAAGATTGCAAAACGTCAACACTCCGTCACAAAACGATACGCGCCTTGTCCGCGAAGGCGTGGCGGGCCACGCCCCGCCACGGGTGCGTCAGGCGGTGCGGATCGTCGCGGTGCCGAGCAGCAGGTCGTGCACCAGGCGCGAGCGTTCGATGAACAGGCCGGCCAGAAGTATGAGCGGCGTCAGCACCGAATTGAGGATCCAGAACAGCGCCAGATGGGCGATCGCCGTGACGAAATCGATGCGCCGTCCGTCGAGCCGGACCATGGCGATGCCCACGGCCCGCATGCCCGGCGTCGCCTGCGACGGCCCGGATAGCGACAGGCCGAAATAGAGCCCGGCGACGATGAAGAACAGGATCGGATAGAGCAGGAAGCCGAGCCCGAGCGTCAGCACGCCCAGGAAGAAGACCAGCACGGCGGCCGGGACCCAGAGCGCTGCGACGAGCAGATAGTCGATGAGAAAGGCGAAGACGCGGCGCGACAGCACGCCGCTATAGGCGCGCCAGTCGTCGGGTGCGGCGTAGATCGGGTTCGGGTCGAGGGCCATGGATCATCCTTTCGTGATGCTCCTGATATGGGTTCCGGGCGGGCGAATGCAATGCCCGTTCCGCTCAGCTCTCAGATCCGCTCGCTGCCGGCTTCCCTGAGTGTCAGGGCAAACCCAACCGCGAAAGCAATCTCCGTGACGATCGCCAACCAGATGCCGTAGCCACTCTGCCCGCGTGCAAAGCCGACCATGCCGAGCGCTGCGAGCAGCGCACATGACACCATGAAGCCTTTCGCCAGGGCGTGCCGGGAGGCGCTCGGCGGGGCGTGGCGCGAACCCGCAAATACCACGGCAAGGCCGGCAAACAGCGCGCCGCCCCTTTGCCCGACCAGCAGGGTGCCGTCGCCGGCGTCGATCTGGAAGATGGCAAGCGGCACCTGCGGAACGGCGAGCCAAAGCGTGCCGAGCAGGCCGCAGACCAAAGCCGCGGCGGTGGCCACCACCCCGAAGCGCGACAGCGTCATGGGGCCCCTCATGATTTAGCCAGATGCCTGGCCACATCCACCGCGAAATAGGTGAGAATGCCGTCGCAACCGGCGCGCTTGAAACAGAGAAGCGTTTCCAGCATGGCGCGCTCGCCGTCGATCCAGCCATTGGCGGCAGCAGCCTTGATCTGCGCATATTCGCCCGACACCTGATAGGCGAAGACCGGAAGGCCGAACGCCTCCTTCATCCGCCAGCAGATATCGAGATAGGGCAGGCCGGGTTTCACCATCAGCATGTCCGCGCCTTCCTCGACGTCGAGGGCGGCATCGCGCATCGCCTCGGTGCCGTTGGCCGGGTCGATATAATAGCTCTTCTTGTCGCCCTTCAGCAGCCCGCCGGTCGAGATCGCCTCGCGATAGGGGCCGTAATAGCAGGAGGCGAACTTGGTGGCATAGGACATGATGCCGACCGACTGGTGCCCGGCGGCATCGAGGCCGCGGCGGATCGCACCGATCCGGCCGTCCATCATGTCGGAGGGTGCGATGATGTCGGAGCCGGCATCGGCCTGCAGCACGGCGGCGCGGACGATCTGGTCGACGGTCTCGTCGTTGACGATCTCGCTGCCGCGCAGGATGCCGTCATGGCCGTGGCTGGTGAACGGATCGAGCGCGACATCGGTGATGACGCCGATATTCGGCACGGCCTTCTTGATTGCCGTCGTGGCGCGGTTGATCAGGTTGTTGGCCTCGAGGATCTGCGAACCCGTTTCGTCGCGCAGGTTCATCTCGACATTGGGAAAGGTCGCCAGCGCCGGGATGCCGAGGTCGGCCGCTTCCTTCGCGGCTTCGACGGCCTTGTCGATCGTCATGCGGTTGACGCCCGGCATGGCGGCGATCGGCTCGACGATGCCCTCGCCGGGAATGATGAAGATCGGCCAGATCAGGTCGTCGACGGTCAGGCGGTTTTCCAGCACGAGACGGCGGGTCCAGTCGGCCTTGCGGTTGCGGCGCATCCGGCGGTGTCCGGTGATGTCGTCGACCAGATGTGTCTTGTCCGTCATGGCGAAGTCCTCGTCCTTGTCTCACGAATAGCGGCTGGATAGCACTTACGGCAGGGATTGCCAAAGCGGAAGACGGCGCATGGTCGCGGCGGTAGCTGGCGGCGGCGGGTGCCTTCGGCGTATCCTTGCGCCATGGAACCTGATTCTCACAGCACACCCAAGCGCAGCCTGACCGAAATCCTGTTCGTGGTCTTCCTGCGAATGGTCGCGGTGGCGTGCCTTTGGTTCGCTCTGCAATACTGGGCCATGCTGGTCGGCTATTCGCTGGGGGGGCGGGCGCGGTTCGATCTTCTGGACCTGCCGTGGAAAGTGGCGGGTACGAGCCTGGCGGTGATCTTCCCGGTGGCAGCGCTCGGGCTGTGGATGGCGGTGTCCTGGGGGCCGGTCATCTGGGCGCTCGGGGCAGGGGGGCAGATCCTGATGTACTGGCTATGGTCGGGCATCTTCGGCTATAATCGGCTCGCCATCATGATGCATGCGCTGGTCGCCTTCGTGTATCTGGTGTTCCGCTTGGCGCTCTGGCTCGAAATGCGCCACAAGGGCGAAGAGATAAGGGTTGATTTACCCTGATCGCATCAGCGGCTTTGGTAAGCCTCTGTTAAGCCTGCGTTTTAAATAGAATTTTATGCGCATTGGATATGGTCCTCACTAAGGCGGGAGAAAACAACAGCCGCCACCCAAACAGTGAGGCAGACCGACATGAACACCAAGATGAAGCCGCAGCCGGCAACGCTCGATCCCCAGGAAGAAGCGATCCGGAATCTCTATCTCGAATCCCTGCACCTCGTTGAACGTCTCCATCGCCGTCTTCTCGACGTGATCAAGGACGAGTTCGACCGCCAGGGTCGCAACGACGTCAATGCCGTCCAGGCTCTCCTGCTCTTCAACATCGGCAATTCGGAACTGACCGCCGGTGAACTGCGCTCGCGCGGCTATTATCTCGGCTCGAACGTCTCCTACAACGTCAAGAAGCTCGTCGACCTCGGCTTCATCAACCACCAGCGTTCGCGCATCGACCGCCGCTCGGTCCGTATCAGCCTGACGGACGCCGGCCAGGAAGTGGCCGAAACCGTGGCCAAGCTCTACGAGCGCCACATCGGCTCGATCCAGAAGGTCGGCGGCATCGGTTCCGACGAATTCACCCAGATGAACAAGCTGCTGCAGCGCTTGGACCGCTTCTGGAACGACAGCATCATGTACCGTCTCTAATCCACGAGAGACCTGTTTCTGCTGTATTTCCTCCAGTCATACCGCAGCACGAGATGGCGCCAGGTGGCAGAATTGCCCACCATGGCGCCCGCTCGCGTTCGACCTGCCGGCGAGCGCGAAGAGGCGGGCGTTTCGGCCTGTCCGGCGTGGCCCGCGACCGGTACGATGACGTGTTCGTGAATCGCACACAATGGCCCGAGCCACGAATTGGCCATATTGATATGGGACCCGCCATGCATGCAAAAGCTGCAATTGTGACGTGGCCGAAGCCCGCTGTTTGGCACGGCGAGGGGCGTTCATCGTCCATTTGTTAACCATGCCGCCGTAAGGGATGGTATGAGTCGTTCAATTTGGAAAACGGTAGGAAAAATGTCGAAAAAGTCCGGAAACGTTGCCTTGTCGCGCCGCGCCCTTCTTCAGGGGGCCGCAGTCGCCGGCGCCGCCGCCTTTGCCGGCCAGGCAGTCGCCCAGACAGCCATCGATGAGGTGATCACCGCTCCGAGGCGCGGTAACTGGGACGATCAGTTCGACGCCAAGGCCTCGCGCACGGTCGCCGGCGTGACCTCCAATACGCCGATGCTCAGCCCCAACAACTTCATCTACATCCAGCAGGCGATCACCGACTACCAGACGATCGTGGCGAATGGCGGCTGGCCGCAGGTCAATCCGTCGGTCAAGCTGAAGATCGGCGTCAACGATCCGTCCGTCCAGCAGCTGCGCCAGCGCCTGATGATCTCGGGCGACCTGCCGCGTTCCGCCGGCATGTCCAGCTCGTTCGACTCTTACGTCGACGGCGCGGTGAAGCGCTTCCAGGCCCGCCACGGCCTGCCGGAAGATGGCGTCTTGGGCGAATTCACCCTGAAGGCGCTGAACGTATCGGCCGACACCCGCCTGATGCAGCTCAACGTCAACCAGCAGCGCCTGCAGGCGATGATGAGCAAGCCGCTCGAAAATCGCTATATCGTCGTCAACATTCCGGCCGCCTATGTCGAAGCCGTCGAGGGCGATCGCGTCGCTCTGCGCAACACCGCGATCGTCGGCCGCATCAGCCGTCCTTCGCCGACGCTCGACTCCAAGGTCAGCGACGTCATCCTCAACCCCTACTGGACCTCGCCGCGCTCGATCGTCGAAAAAGACATCGTGCCGATGATGCAGAAGGATCCGACCTATCTCACGCGCAACAGCATCCGCCTGATCGACGGCAACGGCCAGGAAGTCGCGCCGGAAACCATCGACTGGTTCGCCCCCAAGGCTCCGAACCTGATGTTCCGTCAGGATCCGGGCAAGATTAACGCGATGTCGTCGACGAAGATCAACTTCCCGAGCCCGGATGGCGTCTACATGCACGACACCCCGACGCAGGGCCTGTTCAACAAGCTGATGCGTTTCGAATCCTCGGGTTGCGTCCGTGTCCAGAACGTCCGCGACCTCGTCGTCTGGCTCCTGAAGAACACGCCCGGCTGGAGCCGTCAGGAAATCGAACGCGTCATCGCCACCCGCGTCAATACGCCGATCCCGCTGGCCGACGAGATCGGTGTGCACTGGGTCTATATCTCGGCCTGGTCGGCAAAGGACAACATCGTCCAGTTCCGCGACGACATCTACGAACTGGATGGCAATGCGCAGCTTGCGCTCCAGACCAATATCGGTGTCGAACAGGTCGGCGGCTCGGTCGACGACGACATCCTGCCGCAATAATCGCTTTTAGCGTTCTTGAGACGACGGCCGCGCTCCGCAAAGAGCGCGGCCTTTTTGTGCCGGCTTGCTGCCGTTGAACGAACTTCATACAAGTCAGATACTGCCGCGGCAGTTCAGGCTACGGGACGAGTTGATCAAGCGGGGGGCATGCCGGTGGGGCCAATTGCGCGCAGGACTGTGCTGATCGGGGCGGGAGCATTGGCCGGTGGTCTGCTGACCCGCACCGTCATGCGGGAAGATCAGCCGGAGGGCTCCGTCTTTCCGGCCGAACCGATGGCGGGTGAGGGGGACATTCTCAACGATGCCAGCCTGTTGAGCCCGACGCGGGTGGCAACGCACGTCACCCTGTCGAACGATCGGCGCGAGGCGCTGGTGAGCAGCCTGCAGGCCGAGCTTGCGCAGGCACGCAGCGCCGGCCGCCCTGTTGTCGTCAGCGCCGCCCGCCACTCCATGGGCGGCCAGAGTCTCGTGGCGAACGGCTCTGTCGTCACGCTCGACAAGGGCTGGCTGGAGGCCGACACCCAGAACAGGACCTGCCGCGTTTCGGCCGGCATGCGCTGGAGCGAAGTGATCGCAAGGCTCGACGCCATCGGCTTCTCGCCAAAAGTCATGCAGTCCAACAATGATTTCGGCGTGGCCAGCACCTTTTCGGTCAATGCCCATGGCTGGCCGGTGCCGTGGAGCGCTTTTGGCAGCACGGTGCGCTCCATCCTGCTGATGCTGGCCTCCGGCGAACTGGCAACCTGCTCGCGCAGGGAAAATACCGAACTGTTCAATCTTGCCATGGGCGGCTACGGTCTGGTCGGCGCCATTGTCGAGCTTGAAATGGAGATCGTGCCGAACCGCAATCTGGAGCCGACCTTCGAGCGTTTGCCGGGCGACCAGTTCGGCAAGCGGTTTGTCGAGGTGTTGAAATCCGATCCGACCATCGAAATGGCCTATGGCCGGCTCGACGTGACGATCGACTCCTTCTTCGACGAGGCGCTGCTGATCACCTATCGGCCGGCCGCCGACCAATCGCAATTGCCCGCCGCCAGCGGTTCGGGCATTGTCAGCCATGTCGCGGCAAAAATCTTCCGGGCGCAGCTCCGATCGGACCGCGTCAAGACCCTGCGCTGGGCGATGGAAACCACCATCGGCCCGAGCATGGCCTCGGGCCTTGCCACCCGCAACAGCCTGATGAACGAGCCGGTGATTACGCTGGATGATGGCGATCCGACGCGCACCGACATCCTGCACGAATATTTCGTCTCGCCGGATCGGTTTGCCGATTTCATGGCGGCCTGCCGGGACATCATCCCGTCGTCCTATCAGGAACTGCTGAACGTCACCCTGCGATTCGTCGATACCGATCGTGACAGCGTGCTGGCCTATGCGACCGAGCCGCGCATTGCTGCCGTCATGCTGTTTTCGCAGGAAATGACGGTGCGCGGCGAAGGCGACATGGCGCGCATGACCTCGGCGCTGATCGAACGGGTGCTGGAAATCGGCGGCACCTACTATCTGCCCTATCGGCCGCATGCGCGACCGGACCAGTTCGTGCGCGGCTATCGCCGGGCGGCGGAATTTGCCGCGGCAAAGCGCCGACTCGATCCCGGTCTGCTGTTTCGCAACGGGTTGTGGGACAACTATATTGCGGCCCTGTGAGGCCGGGAGAAGACGATGACCAAGCTGCGCTGGATTGCTTTGTTCTATATGGTTGCCCTGCTGGTGGCGGCCAGCCTCAATTACATACCCGGCCTGACGGATGCCGAGGGCCGCGCCTTCGGCATTTTCGCGCTCGATATCTTCGATGATCTGCTGCATCTGGTCTCGGCCCTCTGGGCGGGCATTGCCGCCTATCTCTCCAGCCGTGCGGCGCGCAGTTTCCTGCTTTATTTCGGCGTTCTCTATCTCGGCGACGGCTTGCTGGGGCTCGCTACCGGATCAGGGTATCTCGATCTCGGGATTCTCAACTACGGCATCCAGGATCTGCCCTTCGGCTTTAAGATCCTGGCCAACCTGCCGCATATCGCGCTGGGCGGCGGCGCCGTGCTGTCGGCCTATCTGTTTCGCCGGGAGGCCTGAGGCATGAAGTCTTTCTTGCGCGCCTTAAAATGGCTGGTGGGCCTGGCGGTGCTCGGCATAGTGCTTCTCCTGTTGCCGGTCGGGTATGTCGAGACCTTCTGCAAGGCCAATCCCGAGGCGCAGAGTTTCCGGCCGCTGATCACCGAGCCGGAGTTTCAGCGCGCCGAGGCCAACAGTTACCTGACCTATCCCGAATGGCATATCGTCTATGCCTATGAAGGGCTTGCCCATGTGCTTGCGACCGATGACGAGTATGCCTTCGGCTATCTGCGCAGCGTCACCAGTTTCTGGTCGTCGTTCTGCGCGCTCAATCAGCAAGCCGGCCGTCATGGCGGAGCGGACGGGGCGACCCGCAGCACGATCCATGTGATCGGCGTCAGCTTCACGCTCGAAATGGCGATGAAGGCGGCCTATGAGGAAACGCTCGGCCATCTCTTTGCGCTGCTGAGAGGGCCGGAGAAGACGCCGCAGGATCTTTATGCGGCACGCATGGCCGAGGACTACGGCCGCTTCCTGCATCAGACGCCCTGGTACAAGTATGATTTCCAGAGAGCCATCGACGGCCTCTGGGCGGAGCCGGCCGACAGCGTGCGCGGCTGGGAGCGCCGGCTGGCGCTGGGCGGTGAATGGAAGGCGAAGGTCGCCTATGCCAGCGCGATCGAGCAGGCCGTGATGGCAACCGGCGAGGCGAAGCTGACGATTCGCTCGGTCGTCAGGGGGCTGGCAGTCTCCGAGCTCACTGCCATCCAGGGTGTGACGATCATCCAGGAAACGCCGGCCTACCTGGTCATCGAGACGCCGCGCTATCGGGCCTTTACCGATATCCTGCGGCAGATCGCGGACCGGGGCGGCATGGTCAGCGAAATCGCCGGCAATGACGACATCATGGTGTCGGTAGTGACCGACAGCATCGACGCCGTGCCTATCTTCGACAAGGCCGAGGTGATTTCGCGCATCCATCGCGACGGTTTTGCCGGTGACCGGCTGTTGTTGAAGGTCAAGGTGGCCGATCTGGCGGCGCTGTTTGCCGAAGGGAAGGCCGGGCAGGTGGCGCTCGAACATGTCTATGACTATTGAGGTAAGTTCAGGATCAAGAGATCGCTCCGTCGGCCTTCGCCTTGCTCGCAGCCTGGCTGTGCTGATCGCCCTTTTGGCCGGCTGGATTGCCGCCATGGCAGTCGTCACCGCGCTGGCCGGACCGCGGGTGCCGGCGGTCATCGTCATCGGCCCGACGGCCGCCTCAGGTCTGCCCGAGGGGGCGGGTATGCTCGGCGGCGGTCCCCACCGCGTGATCGTGACCGGCGAGGTGCCGCATTTCGTGCGCAGCCTTTATGCCTCCGGTGCCTGGCTGGTGCTGCCGGCCCTGCGCAACGGGTGCCTTGATCTGCGTAATTGAGCCGTCGGTCAAAACAGCAATCCGCGGCCTTTCGACCGCCCATCGCTCTTTGATGCGCAAATGTCGCGTCCCGTATTGCCCTTGCCGAAACGGAACGCTAAGACCCCTTTGCATCAACCCGTCAGGAGCCTGCAGTCATGTCGAACACCGATGCCTTCTTTTCCCGTACGCTTGCCGACACCGATCCGGAGATCTTCGGCGCGATCGAGAAGGAACTGGGTCGCCAACGTCACGAGATCGAGCTGATCGCCTCGGAAAACATCGTGTCCCGCGCCGTTCTCGAGGCGCAGGGTTCGATCATGACGAACAAATATGCCGAAGGCTATCCGGGCAAGCGCTACTACGGCGGCTGCCAGTTCGTCGACATCGCTGAAGAGCTCGCCATCGAACGCGCCAAGAAGCTGTTCGGCGTCAACTTCGCCAACGTGCAGCCGAACTCCGGTTCGCAGATGAACCAGGCCGTGTTCCTGGCGCTGCTGCAGCCGGGCGACACTTTCATGGGCCTCGACCTGAACTCCGGGGGCCACCTGACCCACGGCTCGCCGGTCAACATGTCCGGCAAGTGGTTCAACGTCGTGTCCTACGGCGTGCGCGAAGGCGACAACCTGCTCGACATGGATGCGGTTGCTGAATCTGCCCGCAAGCACAAGCCGAAGCTCATCATCGCCGGCGGCACCGCCTATTCCCGTATCTGGGACTGGAAGCGTTTCCGCGAGATCGCCGACGAAGTCGGCGCATATCTCATGGTCGACATGGCCCACATCGCAGGCCTCGTTGCCGGCAACCAGCATCCGTCGCCGTTCCCGCACTGCCACGTCGCCACCACCACGACCCACAAGTCGCTGCGTGGCCCGCGCGGCGGCATGATCCTCACCAATGACGAGGATCTGGCGAAGAAGTTCAACTCGGCCGTCTTCCCCGGTCTCCAGGGTGGCCCGCTGATGCACGTCATCGCCGCAAAGGCCGTTGCCTTCGGCGAGGCTCTGCAGCCCGAGTTCCAGGACTACGCCGCCCAGATCGTCAAGAACGCCAAGGCGCTGTCGGAAACGCTGGTCGCCGGCGGTCTGGACATCGTGTCGGGCGGCACCGACAACCACCTGATGCTGGTCGACCTTCGCAAGAAGAACGCCACCGGCAAGCGTGCGGAAGCCGCCCTCGGTCGCGCTTACGTCACCTGCAACAAGAACGGCATCCCGTTCGACCCGGAAAAGCCCTTCGTCACCTCCGGTGTCCGCCTCGGCACGCCGGCCGGCACGACCCGCGGCTTCAAGGAAGCCGAGTTCCGCGAGATCGGCAATCTGATCGTCGAGGTTCTCGACGGCCTGAAGGTTGCCAATTCCGACGAGGGCAATGCCGTCGTGGAAGCATCGGTACGGGAAAAGGTCGTGGCTCTCACCGGCCGCTTCCCGATGTACCCGTACATGTGACACCGTTGACGGCGCCGGAGGTCGACGACCTCCGGCGCTTGTCGGGTCGGGCTCGCCGCATGAAAATCTTCACGGCAGCATATTACGTTACGGTGCTTTTGACTGGGGCTGTCGGCGGACTGGGTGCATTGCTACCGGCTGCGGAAAGCCAGCAAATTCTGATCGCTGTCAGCCAGTTCCTGGTTGCCGTCTTGACCTTTCCGCTTGGCTCGGTTGGTGCAGCGGCATGCGCTACTCTGATCTACAGCGGGCTGACAACTCCCGAGGAAGCTATTGTACTGGCCGCTCCACTCTATGCTGTCGCAGGCGGCATACAGTGGTTCCATCTTTTCCCGGCCATCTTTCGTCGCGCGCCTTCACGTTGAGCTATCCTTGAGGTTTGCGGCCTTTCGGCCGCTCAGTTTAAATCGTGCTCCCGCATCGTCGCTCACCTTTGCACTTGTCCGCAAGGTTTGGGGACGGTATGGCATCGGTTCAGTGATTTCCCTTTACGTCCAAAAGGTTCTCCATGCGTTGCCCGTTCTGCGGTTCGGAAGATACCCAGGTCAAGGATTCCCGCCCGGCGGAGGATAACACCTCCATCCGCCGTCGGCGCATCTGTCCCGACTGCGGTGGTCGCTTCACGACGTTCGAACGGGTGCAGTTGCGCGAGCTGATGGTGGTCAAGAAGACCGGCCGCAAGGTCCTCTTCGACCGCAACAAGCTCGTGCGTTCCTTCCAGATCGCGCTCAGAAAGCGCCCGGTCGACAACGAGCGCATCGAACGGGCCGTTTCCGGTATCGTCCGGCGCCTCGAGAGTTCCGGCGAGACGGAGATCTCGTCGGAAGAAATCGGCCTGCAGGTTCTCGAGGCGCTGAAGAGCCTCGATGACGTCGGCTTCGTTCGCTACGCCTCCGTCTATCGCGACTTCTCCCACGCCGAGGACTTCGAGAACGTGATCGCCGAGATCAACGCCAAGATCTCCCGCGACAGCGGCGTGGAGTGATCCTTGGCCGGGGCGCCCGATGACGAGCGCTTCATGGCGGAGGCCATCCGCCTGTCGCTACGCCATCTCGGACGTACCTCCACCAACCCTTCCGTCGGCTGCCTGATCGTCAAGGACGGCACGATCGTCGGCCGTGGCGTGACCGCCGAAGGCGGCCGCCCGCATGCCGAGCCGCAGGCATTGGCCGATGCCGGCGAGAACGCGAGGGGGGCAACGGTCTATGTCACGCTCGAACCCTGTTCCCATCACGGCAAGACCCCGCCCTGCGCCGATGCCCTGATCGCCGCCGGCGTCGCCCGCGTCGTCGTCTCGTTGACCGATCCCGACCAACGCGTCTCGGGCCGCGGCCTGAAGATGCTGCAAGATGCCGGGATCGAGGTGACGACCGGTGTTCTCGAAGACGAGGGGCGGCGTGCGCTGGCCGGCTATCTCACGCGCCAGACGAAGGGGCGTCCCCATGTGATTCTGAAGCTTGCGGTTTCCCGGGACGGCATGATCGGCCGCAAGGGCGGCGGACAGGTGGCGATCACCGGCCCGGCCGCTCGCGAAAAAGTCCAGCAACTGCGCGCCGAGACCGATGCCATCCTCGTCGGGATCGGCACCGCCCTGGCGGACGATCCGCTGCTGACCGTGCGTCTGCAAGGTCTCGAAGACCGCTCGCCGACCCGCATCGTGCTGGACCGCAATCTCGACCTGCCGCTCTCTTCGAAACTGGTGTCCACCGCGCGGCAGGTCCCGCTGATCGTCGTCCGCGGCGTCACGGACGAAAACGCTGGAGGCGGGAAAGCCGCCGAGACGCTGGCGGCGCGACAGGCGGCGCTCAAGGAGAAGGGCGTGGAAGTGCTGGAGGCCGCAGACCTTGGAAGCCTGCTCTTTGCGCTCGGCAGCCGGGGCATCTCGTCTCTGCTGGTGGAAGGCGGCGCGCGCGTCGCCTCGGATTTCCTGGCTGCCGATCTGGTGGATGAGATCCAGCTCTATCGGGGTTTGCCGGAGATCGGCGCCGACGGCATCGCCTCGCCCTTGACGATCGACACCATCCCGCAACGCTTCAAGCCTCTGCGGAGCCTCCAGGTCGGGCCGGACCGGATGGACGTCTTCGAACGGGCTCAACCCGCCTGACGCAGAAAGGCCCGACTGTCGGACAGCCGGGCCTCTTTCCTGGTCGTCACGTGATGGGGATCAGGCGACGGCAATCAGGTCTTCTTCATCGTCGCGCTGACGGCCACCGATGGCGGCAGCCACTGCTGCGATGAAGGCGCCGATCATCAGCGAAACCGCACCGGCCAAGGCAATGGCTGTCGCCGCCTGCTTGGCCGTATCGGCGGCTTCCTTGGCTTCAGTCTTCGCCGCCTCGATATTGGCGAGCGTCTGGTCGACACGAGCCGTAGCATCCGCTTCCGAAAGGCCGGTGCGCGAGGCAACCACCCGATCGAGATAGGCGCGGTCGTCTGCCGGCATTTCGCCGCGCAGGGTACCGTTGACGAGGATGCGCGAGACTTCGGCGGTGACGCGTTCGTCGGTCTGCACGGCCGGCGGGGTTGCCGGATCGGCAGGGCGCAGGA
This sequence comes from Rhizobium sp. Q54, assembly GCA_943370615.1. Classification (GTDB taxonomy): domain Bacteria; phylum Pseudomonadota; class Alphaproteobacteria; order Rhizobiales; family Rhizobiaceae; genus Allorhizobium. The sequence continues at coordinate 56,726 of CALRRQ020000017.1, read as the reverse complement.
TGGAATCGGCGAAATAGTCGACCGAGAAGCCGGCACCGTCGTCGCTGGCGTTTGCCGCTGCGGTGGCACCGGCAGTACCGGCGGCGCCGACAGCCGTCGCCGTCGCGCCGGCAACCGTGCCTGCAGCCGAAGTGATGACCGAGCTCAGCAGTCCGGCGACGAGGATCGTCGAGAGTGCCCAGGACAGGAAGCCATGGGCGGTGTCGCGGAAGAAGACTTCATCCGTGCGAATGCCGACCCACTTGGTGCGCAGACGGCCGGTCATGTAACCGCCGAAGGCGGAAGACAGCCACTGAACCAGAACCAGCCAGACCGCCGTCGTCCAGCCGATTGCCTCCAACGACGCGCTCTCTCCGCTCCACGGCGACACCATGGTCAGTCCGAGACCGGAACCGATGAGCGTTAGGATGAGGGTGATGGCGGAGGCAGCCAGCGCGCCGGCGATGATGGATCTGAGCGAGACGGCCGAAACCGCGGATTCCACCGGCATCAATGTCGGGGAAGGGGAGACCGGGATGGACATGCAGCCTCCTAGCGCCAGAAAAGCATGATGAGAATGATGAACGGGAGCGGAACCCCCAGAAGCCAAAGCAAAATACCGCGACCCATGATCTACCTCCTATCGGCCTTGCCGATGATTTCGTTGTACCTCCCGGCCGCGCCTCAGCGACGCGACGGTCTCGGTAAGAACACCGGTTCGCGCCTTTTGTTCCACCGCGCCGCGGGTGCCGAACCGCTCGATGGTTTCGAGGACGCGCGGGCCCGCTTTCGGCGGCTCCGGTGAAAAACACTTGCCAAGCCCGGTGCGCCGTGGTTTGACCGCGCTTCATCCTGCATTGCGCCGAATTCTCTTGAAAACCGGGGTCGAGATCATGGCTAAGAAGAAATCTGCACCGCATCTCCTGATCGTCGAGGCACGGTTCTACGATGACATGTCCGACGCCCTTCTGGACGGAGCCAAGACCGCTCTCGACGAAGCCGGCGCCACCTATGACATTGCCACGGTTCCGGGCGCGCTCGAAATCCCGCCGGCGATCTCCATGGCGCTCGATGCCGCCGACGAGGAAGGCATGCAGTATGACGGCTTCGTCGCGCTCGGCATGGTCATCCGCGGCGAGACCTATCATTTCGATGTCGTCTCGAACGAATCCTCTCGCGCGCTGATGGACCTGGCGGTTTCCGAATCGCTGCCGATCGGCAACGGCATCCTGACGGTCGAGAACGAGGCACAGGCCTGGGCGCGCGCGCGCCGCACGGAAATGGACAAGGGCGGCTTTGCCGCCCGCGCGGCGCTGACGATGATCGCGCTGAAAAAGAAACTGGGTAACTGAACGAATATGTCGACGGAAGAAAACCAGCCGGTCAAGACTGCCAACCAGCGGGGCGCGGCGCGCCTCGCAGCCGTGCAGGCGCTGTATCAGATGGATATCGGCGGCACCGGCGTGCTGGAAGTTGTCAGCGAATACGAGACCCATCGCCTCGGCCAGGAAGTCGACGGCGAGACCTATCTGAAGGCGGATGCCTCCTGGTTCCGCTCGATCGTCGCCGGCGTCGTGCGCGATCAGACGGTGATCGACCCGATGATCGCCAGTGTCCTGCAGGACGACTGGGCGCTGTCGCGCATCGACTCGACGGTCCGCGCCATCCTGCGTGCGGGCGTCTTCGAACTGCTCGAGCGCAAGGACGTGCCGGTCCCGGTCATCGTCACCGAATATGTCGAGATTGCCCGCGCCTTCTTCGAGGACGAGGAACCCAAGCTCGTCAACGCCGTGCTGGACCGGATCGCCAAGCAGGTCCGCGGCCCCGCCAAGAAGTAATCTCAAGGATCAGGACATGGCCGCTCACGAGTCGCAAGGGTTGGACGGCCAGCTTCGTGCGGCCAAGCGCAACGTGTCGATCCTCACCGTGGCCCAGTCGATCCTCGGATCGGCGGCGCCGCTCAGCTTTTCGGTCGGCGGTCTCGCCGGGTTCCAGCTGCTCGGCGCCGACAAGTCGCTCGCAACCGCCCCCCTGACCGGCTTCAACGTCGGCGTGGCGCTCGGTGCGATCGTCGTCGCCGCCGCATCGCGTTTCCTCGGCCGGCGCGAGAGCTTCATGGTCGGGGCGCTGATGGGCGCGATCGGCGGATCCGTGGCGGCCCTTGCGCTTTTCCGTTCCGAATTCTGGCTCTTTGCCTTCGGCCTGATGCTGATCGGTCTGTCCGGCGGCTTCACCCAGAAGATCCGCTTTGCCGCCGCCGATGCGTCGCCGAGTTTCTACAAGGGCAAGGCGATCTCCTGGATCCTTGCCGGCGGCATCGTCTCGGCTATCGTCGGCCCACAGCTGGCGATCTGGCTCAAGGACTGGATGGAGCCGGTGACCTTTGCCGGCGCCTTCATGGGCCTCGTGCCGCTGATGCTGCTCGCCATCGTCGTCCTGTCCTTCCTGAAACTGCCAGACACCTCGTCGAAGGCGGCGGGCAGCGAACCCGCCCGCCCGCTGCGCGAGATCGTCATGACGCAGCGATTCGTCACCGGGATGATCTGCGGCATCAGTTCCTACGCCCTCATGACCTTCATGATGACCGGCGCTCCGCTCGCCATGGTCGTCGGCTGCGGCTTCTCGTCCGATCTGGCGACTCTCGGCATCCAGTGGCACGTGATCGCCATGTTCGCCCCGAGCTTCTTCACCGGAATGCTGATCACCCGTTTCGGCACGGAAAAGGTCGTCGCCGCCGGTCTGCTGATTCTGATGAGCTGCGCCATCGTCGCCCATATGGGGGTCGAACTGTGGAACTTCTGGCTGGCCCTGGTGCTGCTCGGTATCGGCTGGAACTTCGGTTTCATCGGCGCAACGGCCATCGTCGCCTCGAGCTATCGGCCGCATGAGGCCGACAAGGTCCAGGGCTTCCACGACATCATCCTGTTCGGCACGGTGGCCCTTTCCTCCTTTTCGTCGGGCAAGGTCTTCTCGGCCTTCGGCTGGTCGGTGATGAACCTCGTGATCTGGCCGGTGACCATCATCTGCCTGATCCTGGTCGTGCTGCAGATGCGCGCGGCCGCCCGCAAGAACCCCGCCTGATCCCGCCCGGCTGCGACACCGCCGGGGCTTGACGTTAGGGAATCCGCAACGCAATCTCGCCGCAAGTCGGGCAGCTTCCGGAGGAGGGGCCGAGCCTGACGTCACCGCCCGCGGGGAGTGAGGCGCGGGCAATACGGGAGGTATTGCGAATGACAGTGCTTTTAGGCGTCATATTATGCGGTTTGCTGTCGGTAGCCTATGCAATCTGGGCGACACGCTCGGTGCTGGCGGCCGATCAGGGCAATGCCCGCATGCAGGAAATTGCCGGTTATATTCGTGAAGGGGCGCAAGCCTATCTCGCCCGCCAATACCTCACCATTGCAATCGTCGGCGTGGTCGTCTTCATCGGTGCCTGGCTGCTGCTGTCGGCAACGGCGGCGATCGGCTTCCTCATCGGTGCCGTATTGTCCGGGGCCGCCGGCTTCATCGGCATGCACGTCTCGGTGCGCGCCAATGTGCGCACCGCCCAGGCCTCGTCCCAGAGCCTGGCCGCTGGCCTCGACATCGCCTTCAAGTCCGGTGCCATTACCGGCATGCTGGTCGCTGGTCTCGCGCTGCTCGGCGTCTCCATCTACTTCTACATCCTGACCGTGGTGCTCGGCCATGAGAGCGGCTCGCGCGAAGTCATCGACTCGCTGGTCGCGCTCGGCTTCGGCGCCTCGCTGATCTCGATCTTCGCCCGTCTCGGCGGCGGCATCTTCACCAAGGGTGCGGATGTCGGCGGCGACCTCGTCGGCAAGGTCGAGGCCGGCATTCCGGAAGACGATCCGCGTAACCCGGCCACCATCGCCGACAATGTCGGCGACAATGTCGGCGACTGCGCCGGCATGGCCGCCGACCTGTTCGAGACCTATGCGGTCTCGGTCGTCGCCACCATGGTTCTGGCCGCCATCTTCTTTGCCGGTTCGGCCGCTCTCGACATCGCGATGATCTATCCGCTCGCCATCTGCGGCGCCTGCATCATCACCTCGATCATCGGCACTTTCTTCGTCAAGCTCGGCACCAACGGTTCGATCATGGGCGCCCTCTACAAGGGTCTCATCGTCACCGGCGGACTGTCGATCCTCGGCCTGGGTGCCGCGACCTCGCTGACCATCGGCTGGGGCTCGATCGGCACCGTCGCCGGCATGGACATCACCGGCTGGAACCTCTTCATCTGCGGCATTCTCGGCCTCGTGGTCACCGCACTGATCGTGGTCATCACCGAATACTACACCGGCACCAACAAGCGGCCGGTCAACTCGATCGCCCAGGCCTCGGTCACCGGCCACGGCACCAACGTCATCCAGGGTCTGGCCGTTTCGCTGGAATCGACGGCGCTGCCGGCCATCGTCATCGTCGGCGGCATCGTCGCCACCTACCAGCTTGCCGGCCTGTTCGGCACGGCGATCGCGGTCACCACCATGCTCGGCCTTGCCGGCATGATCGTGGCGCTCGACGCCTTCGGCCCGGTCACCGACAATGCCGGCGGCATTGCCGAAATGGCCGGCCTGCCGTCGGAAGTGCGCAAGTCGACGGACGCGCTCGACGCGGTCGGCAACACGACCAAGGCCGTCACCAAGGGCTATGCGATCGGTTCGGCCGGTCTCGGCGCGCTGGTGCTGTTCGCCGCCTACTCCAATGACCTGCAGTTCTTTGCCGCCAACAGCGACAAGTATCCGTACTTCGCCAATATGGGCGACATTTCCTTCAGCCTGTCGAACCCTTACGTCGTTGCCGGCCTGATCTTCGGGGGGCTCATCCCCTACCTGTTCGGCGGCATCGCCATGACGGCCGTCGGCCGGGCCGCCGGTTCGATCGTCGAGGAAGTCCGCCGGCAGTTCCGCGAGAACCCCGGCATCATGCAGGGAACGGTCAAGCCGGACTACGGCCGCGCCGTCGACATGCTGACCAAGGCCGCGATCCGGGAAATGATCATCCCCTCGCTGCTGCCGGTTCTGGCACCGCTTGTCGTCTATTTCGGCGTGCTGCTGATCTCCGGCTCCAAGGCCTCGGCCTTTGCCGCCCTCGGTGCCTCGCTGCTCGGCGTCATCGTCAACGGCCTGTTCGTGGCGATCTCCATGACCTCCGGCGGCGGTGCCTGGGATAATGCCAAGAAGAGCTTCGAGGACGGCTTCGTCGACAAGGACGGCGTCAAGCACCTCAAAGGTTCGGATGCGCACAAGGCGTCCGTCACCGGCGACACCGTCGGCGATCCCTACAAGGACACGGCCGGTCCGGCCGTCAACCCGGCGATCAAGATCACCAATATCGTCGCCCTGCTGCTGCTCGCCGTCCTGGCCGGCTGACATCGGACGAACCGATACTGGGCAAATAAAAAACCGCGGGAGCAAGCTTCCGCGGTTTTTCTTGTTCTTGTGCGATCCGGCTGGCGCTTAGATGCCGCCGAGAATGTTCTTGACGCTGTTGGCTGCGCCGCCGCCGCCCGACAGGATCTGCTGCAGGAAGGTGAGGTCCTTGCCGCCCGTGGGGGTGGTGCGCGAGATCATGTCGAAGACCTTGCCGTCCTTCAGCGTGTAGTTGGCGCGCTGCGCCACAACGCCTTCCTTGTCGAAATAGATCGCCAGGATCTGCTGTTCGACCAGCTTCTGCTTCATGAAGGCGACGGCGCGCGTGCGCTTCTGCGAGATGTAGTAGAAGACCTCACCGTCGAAGGTGGCGGTCGTCGAAGGCGTGCCGAGCGACAGGATGACCTGCTCGCGGCTCGAGCCGACCGGCACGAGCTCCAGCGCATCCTGGTCGATGACATAGCCGTTGTGAAAGACTTCGGAGGTCGTGCAGCCCGTCAGGCTGGCGACCGAAAGGGCGAGGGCGAGGGCAGTGCAGCCGAGAACTTTTCTGTCCGATCCGAGATACCGCATTTCCAACCACAAGTCTCCAATGACTCCAAGCGGCCGACCGACACGGTCGACCGCAAACCTGATGCGCATACCATTGTGGCCTTTCCGGGGACAAACCCTGCGCCGCGCGGCCCTTGTTCGGACGAAGCGGCCAGCGACCCGGTGACGGCCACGAGGAACGGGCCGGACGGCAGAAACGGCATTGCAATTCACGTCTGCTTCGGTAAACCAGCTTTCGCAATCATGCAACACGACCCGGGGCAGGCGAGCCCGTTCCCTGGGTTCTTTTTGGTGAAATGAATGCTATTCGGGTATTTCCGACAGAAAAAGCATAACCGGATCATCGTTGAGCGGCAGTATGCGGCATTGACCGCGACGGCGCGCACGCCGGTATTCTATGCCGAGCTCGGTGTACCCGACACGGTCATGGGCCGCTTCGAAATGCTGTCGCTCGTGCTGATTCTTTACTTTCGGCGCATGAGGCAGTCGGCCCGCGGCGGGCAGGAGATCGCCCAGGAGATCATCGACGCCTTTTTCGAGGACGTCGATCATTCCATTCGCGAACTCGGCATCGGCGACCAGGGCGTGCCGAAGCGCATGAAGAAGCTCGCCGGCATGTTCTTCGGCCGGCTGGAGGCTTATGCCGCGGCGCTCGATAAAGATGATGCCGGCCTGTTGGCGTCGGCCCTTCGGCGCAATATATATCCGGAAACGGGTGACGACGCGCCGGACATGGCCGGTCTTGCCGAATGGATGATGGACGCCGAGCGCAGGCTTCGCGCCCTCGATGAGGAGGTCGTCGAGACCGGCAACGTCCGGCTCGATCCCCCTGGAGGTTTGCACTGAAATGACTTCGCACAAGAAGGATGCCGATGCATCGGCCTTCTCCTATCTGGTGAAGGTTGGCCACGTCTCGGCCAATCCCGTCCGGGTTCACGTCGAGGCGGATGCGCGCGAATGCAAGGCGCTGGCCGACGTGTGGCAGGTCGAGGCGGTCAACCGGCTGAGCGCCGATCTGCAGATCAACCGCTGGAAGAAGGACGGCATCCGCATCCGCGGCCAGGTCGAGGGCGAGGTCGTGCAGGCCTGCGTCGTGACGCTGGAGCCGGTGGTGTCCGAGATCAGGCAGGAACTCGACCAGATCTTCGTCCCCGAAGGATCGAAGCTCGCCCGGATCGTTACCGACGAAGCCGGCGAGATGATCCTCGACCCGGATGGACCGGACCTTCCCGAGACCTTCGTTGGCGATACGATCGATGCCGGCGCGCTGGTTGCGGAGTTCGCGGCCCTCGGCATCGACCCCTATCCGAAGAAGCCGGGCGCGCAATTTGCCGGACATATCGAGAGCGACGAGGCCGACGACCGGCGACCATCGCCTTTCGCCGTGTTGAAGGACTGGAAAAAGGACTGATCGCCGCCACAACATCGGCAAATTGGGTTGTGCGGTACGGCGAAACCGGTATTTTGGCCGAAATTTCGCCGGGCAGCGAATTAGAAGGATCGGGCATACGTGATCAGAATTTCTCTTGACGTCATGGGGGGCGACTTCGGCCCCGAAGTCGTCATTCCCGGCGCTGCCAAGGCGCTGGAACGGCATCCCGACATCCAGTTCGTTCTGTTCGGCCAGCAGGAGCGCTGTCTCCCGCTCATCGCCCAGTATCCGAAGCTCAAGGAAAAGTCGGTCTTCCATCATTGCGACGTCGCCGTCGGCATGGACGAAAAGCCGAGCCAGGCGCTGCGCCGCGGCCGCTACATCTCCAGCATGTGGCGCTCGATCGAGGCGGTGAAGACCGGCCAGGCCGATGTCGTGGTATCGGCCGGCAATACCGGCGCGCTGATGGCCATGGCCAAGTTCTGCCTGCGCACCATGGCGACGATCGAACGGCCGGCCATTGCTGCCATCTGGCCGACCTTGTCGGGCGAGAGCATCGTGCTCGACGTCGGGGCGACCATCGGCGCCGATGCCCAGCAGTTGCTCGACTTCGCCCTGATGGGCGGCGCCATGGCGCGCGCCCTGTTCGAGGTGGAGCGCCCGCTCGTCGGCCTGCTCAATGTCGGCGTGGAAGAGATCAAGGGCCAGGAAGAGGTCAAAGAAGCCGGGCGCATGCTGCGTGAGGCCGGTCTCGACACCATGGACTATTACGGCTTCGTCGAAGGCGACGATCTCGGCAAAGGTACGGTCGACGTCGTCGTGACCGAGGGCTTCACCGGCAATATCGCGCTGAAGACCGCCGAAGGCACGGCGCGCCAGATCGCCGAATATTTGCGCGCCGCCATGTCGCGCACGCTGCTGGCCAAGATCGGTTATCTGTTCGCCAAGGGCGCCTTCGACAAGCTGCGCGAGAAGATGGATCCCCGCAAGGTCAATGGCGGCGTCTTCCTCGGCCTCAACGGCATCGTCATCAAGAGCCATGGCGGCACCGATGCCGAAGGCTTCGCGGCCGCCATCGATGTCGGCTACGACATGGCGCGCAACGGCCTGACGCAGAAAATCGAAAACGATCTGAAGAAGTATCATGCCCGGCACCCGTCTTCCGCGGGTCCGGAAGCCGCATGATCGACGGGGTAAGGAAGACAATGATCCGTTCTGTTGTTCGCGGTTTCGGGGCAGCGCTCCCGAAACGGGTGGTGACCAATCGCGAATTGGAGGAGATGGTCGAGACCTCCGACGAATGGATCGTGCAGCGCACGGGCATTCGCCAGCGTTACGTCGCCGGCGAGGACGAGACCACTGCCTCGCTCGGTGCCGAGGCGGCCCGCAAGGCGCTCGACAATGCCGGCCTGACGATCGCCGACATCGACCTCATCATCTGTGCGACCTCCACCCCCGACAACACCTTTCCGGCGACGGCGGTCAACATCCAGAACCGTCTCGGCATGCATCACGGCTTCGCCTTCGACCTGCAGGCCGTCTGTTCCGGCTTCGTCTACGCGGTATCGACCGCCGATCTGCACATCCGCGGCGGCATGGCCAAGCGCGTCCTGGTGATCGGCGCGGAAACCTTCTCGCGCATCCTCGACTGGACGGACCGCACCACCTGCGTGCTGTTCGGCGACGGCGCCGGCGCGCTGATCCTCGAGGCGAGCGAAGGCGAGGGCAGCAATTCCGACCGCGGCGTCCTCACCTCGCAGCTGCGCTCGGACGGTGTGCACAAGGAAAAGCTCTATGTCGACGGCGGGCCGTCGACGACAGGCACGGTCGGCCATCTGCGGATGGAGGGTCGTGAGGTCTTCAAGCATGCGGTCGGCATGATCACCGACGTGATCGAAGCGGCCTTCACGGCGACGGACACCACGGCGGACGACATCGACTGGCTGGTGCCGCATCAGGCCAACCGGCGAATCATCGATGCTTCGGCCAAGAAGCTCGGCATTCCGCTCGAGAAGGTCGTCGTCACCGTCGATCTGCACGGCAACACTTCGGCGGCCTCGATTCCGCTGGCGCTTTCGGTCGCTGCGGCCGACGGACGCATCAAGAAGGGCGACCTCGTCATGCTCGAAGCGATGGGCGGCGGCTTCACCTGGGGCGCCGTTCTGCTGCGCTGGTAATGGTGTTGCGCGAAATAAAGGATTTTTAACAAGCGCTTGACCGTCACGCCCAAGGGCAATACTCTCTGGCGAATTCAACAAGATCATTGATTTAAGCGGACGAGAACCATGGCCGGTAAGACAGTGACGCGAGCAGACTTGGCGGAATCGGTGTTTCGCAAGGTGGGTCTCTCCCGTACCGAGTCGGCCGAACTGGTCGAAACCGTGATCGATGAGATCTGCAACGCCATCGTCCGCGGCGAAATGGTCAAGCTCTCTTCCTTCGCCACCTTCCAGGTTCGCAGCAAGAACGAGCGGATCGGCCGCAACCCGAAGACCGGCGAGGAAGTTCCGATTTCGCCGCGTCGGGTGATGACCTTCAAGGCGTCCAATGTTCTCAAGCAGCGCATTCTGCGTTCGCATCTTCAGCGCAAGGCGAAGCAGAAGCCGCAGAACCCGGCCACCTGACCACGAAAGTCGTGGAACAAACGGGTAGGCCTGTCGAGTTGCTTGAAATTTCCGGTGTAAATCGTTGAAATAGCCGCGATTGGCGGCGTTGGCGTACAATGCCTGTGCAGGAGCGGTAAGATGCAATTGGACAAGAGCCCGGACGCCTTTCGCACCATCAGCGAGGTCGCCGACGATCTCGATCTTCCCCAGCACGTCCTGCGTTTCTGGGAGACGCGCTTTCCGCAGATCAAGCCGATGAAGCGTGGTGGCGGCCGTCGCTACTATCGCCCGGACGATGTCGAACTGCTGAAGGGCATTCGTCATCTGCTCTACGATCAGGGCTATACGATCAAGGGCGTGCAGAAGCTACTGAAGACCAACGGTAACAAGTTCGTGATGGCTGTCGCCACCGGCGACGTCGCCACCATGGAAGCGCTGATGGCTGCCGGGGCGGCCAAGGGCGACGAGCCCAAGCTCGGCCCTGCGGAGGAGGACCAGATCGTCGGCCGGCCCAAGGCCAAGGCCAGCGGACGATTCTTCGGCTTCGGCGGAAGCGACGACGACATGCCGGAAATCTCCGTCGGCAAGGGGAGCTCGGTCGGCAAGGAAGACCGGGCCCTGTTGCAGGAAGCCCTTTTCGACCTCCTGGAATGCAAGCGTCTGCTCGATCAGGTCCGTTGACGGTTGGACGGTTGAGACGGAGCGTCCGGCTTTGACTGTGGCCGGTACAGGCGGCGCGGGCGCCGCCTGCCTGTCGCGTCGTCAGGCGTAGACGCTCACGCTATAGGTCCCGGCATCGCTGAAAGACACCGAAGGCGAAGCTTGCGGGGCATCGTCCGCATCCCCGTCATTGACTTCACGACCGTTCGGCCCTTCGTCGCCGTCGGCGGTTGCGGCCTTCTCGGATCCGGTCGAAGACGAGGAGAGGATGAGATCGCCAAGGCCTGAAAAGGACCGGCTGGCGCTCGAGACCGCGACCGTCGGCGTGCCGTTCTGCGTCATCGTATCGGACTTGGCCGCGGTTTGGGTCTGCGTCGGCGGTGCCGAAGCATAAGATGCAGTCTTGCCGAGGGATTCTATTGCATACATTGACAGTTTACCTCTCCCGGCCTTGGCATCATGCGATCGGTCGGGGCTCTGAAAACGTCGGCTTCATCCCGACGCAAGCCTTGGTGCATCGATTGGCCAGCGGTGGTGCCGGGGCATTCGACATCGATGCGTGTGTGGCGAACGCCACCTGTGGCCGATGCTAAGGGACGCGAGCTGACAGGTAGCTGACCGCACGCAGTCGCGGCACAAGAGACGCGCCGGCCTCGACGCGCTTTTGGCTTCAACAGCGCGCGCGGCCGGTTTGATGGTTTTTGGCCCGCCCCGACATTTTCCGCTTGCGCCGCTGTGGCTGAATGTCTAAGGGAAACAAGCCGTTTCGGCAGGTCGGGGCGTAGCGCAGCCCGGTAGCGCACTTGACTGGGGGTCAAGGGGTCGCGTGTTCGAATCACGCCGTCCCGACCAATAATTTCTTGATATCCCAGCATAAAACAGGATGCCGCCGCTGGCGGCTTTCTGCGTTTTGGGCCTTTGTTTTGGCCCCGGGGGGCGCGGCCGGACGTGCGTCGCGGAGATGTTCTGAAACCTCTGCCTCGCCGGGCTTTTCCGGTCTCTTGTTTCAAACTGTTTTAGGGAAGGTCCCGGCCTCGCCAACGCTAGCGGACACAATCTCCGGTTCGAGGCCTTACTTTTGACATGTGTTAAAGACGATCATTGGCCTCCTGTGCGTCATGAGGTTGCCATGCTCTATCTTTCCGTTTTCGGTTTCGATTTCGACCGGTACAATCAGACATTCTACGCTGAGGGGTCGGTGGACTTCTCCTATTACGATCCGCAGACGGGCGAAGACCTGAGCGACTGGACCTTCCACACGACGATCGACGGATACTCCGCCGGCTCCGGCTATGGGGCCGGTTACATGTCCTTCGTCGCCTTCAACGACTATGTCAGCACCGGCATCCATACGATCACCGTGACCGCCACCAGCGACTGGACGGGAGAAACGGAGGACTGGATCGCCGAACTCGTCAACGACACGCTCGCGACGGCCGACCAATACTATGCCGGCACCACCGGCATCGATATCATCTTCGGCAGCGATTATAACGACGACTACTATCTCGGCGCCGGCAACGACTTCGCCGATGGCGGTTCCGGCAGCGACCTGCTCGATGGCGGGTCCGGTGTCGACGAGTTGCGCGGCGGGGCAGGCAACGACTTCATTCGCGGCGGCACGGGCGCCGACGGCATGTGGGGCGATACCGGCAACGATACTTTCTACGTCGACAATTCCCAGGACAAGGTGTTCGAGGATTCCGGCGAAGGCTATGACCTGATCTACACCAGCGTGAGCTATGTCCTTGGGGCCGGAGAACACATTGAGGGACTGAGGACCTCGAACGACAACGGCACGGCATCGATCAATCTGACCGGCAACGAGCTAGCCAATACCCTCGTCGGCAATGCAGGCGCCAACATCCTCAACGGTCGGGCCGGCGCGGATCGCATGTTCGGCTTTGGCGGGGATGACACATACATCGTCGACAACGCGGGCGATACGGTCACAGAAAGCGTCGGAGGCGGCGTGGACCTTGTGAGGGCTTTCGTCACTCATACGCTCTCGGCCAATGTCGAGATCCTGTCCCTTGAAGGCAGCGCGTCGATCTATGGTATCGGCAACGACCTGGCCAATACGCTTCTTGGCAACAGCGGTGCAAACATCCTGAACGGCCGCGCCGGTGCCGACCGCATGTCGGGTTATGGCGGCAACGACACCTATGTCGTCGATAACGCCGGCGACGTGGTGCGCGAGGATGCAGGTTCGGGGATCGATACCGTGCAGACGGCGGTCAGTCGCAATCTCGAGGCCAATGTCGAACGCATGACGCTGCTCGGGACCGCAAACCTCAACGCGGGTGGCAACGGACTCGCGAACGTGCTCGTCGGCAACGCGGGTGCGAACCGGCTGAATGGCGGCACCGGCAGCGACACGCTGACCGGCGGACAGGCGAACGATATCTTCGTGTTCAATTCGGCCCTTGGCGCCTCGAATATCGATACGATCACCGACTACTCCAATTCCGGTGGCAACAACGATACGATCTGGCTCGAGAACAGCATTTTCACGGCGCTGACGGCGACCGGTGTTCTGGCATCCTCGGCGTTCAAGAACCTCGACCTGGCCGCGGCGGACAGCAATGACCGCATCCTCTACGATCAGGACCACGGCGATCTCTATTATGACCGCGACGGTTCGGGCACCGCCTACAGCGCGGTCAAGATCGCCGAGATCTCGAACTTCGCGACGCTGACCTATACGGACTTCTCCGTCATCTGATTGGCGGTGCAGCGCCGTCCGCGGACCTTGCACGGTCCGCGGACCTTGCACGGTCCGCGGACCGGACGCTCTCCCCAGGCCTCCGGCCATGCGGCGCATGCAGTCCACATTGCCGAGCGGATATCGGGGGAGCAGGAAGGCCGCTTGGCGGCTTTTTTGTTCTCCGAAGCCTTTGCCCTATAATTGCTGCATCGCAATATTATATGAATTGTCGATCGTACCCCGCCGGATGGGAACCGGAGCGCGCGGCGGGGCTTTACACGAGGGAGAAATATTTAGAATTTTCGAAAAGGAATTCCTTTTTCATGCGCCTCAAGATTCCCATGCCGTTGTCCTTCATCCTCGGCCAGCAGAAAAAGCTGCAGAAGAAGATTCTGAAGGCCATTCCTTCCCTGCCGATCGTTGCGCCGGCGCGACCCGTGCGCCCGAAAAAGCCGCGCGCGGTCCGTGCGCGTCTCCGTGAGGTGACCGGCTTCGGCACCAATCCCGGCCATCTGCGCATGCTGGAATATGTGCCGCCCAAGGCAGGCAAGGGCGCGCCGCTCGTCGTCGTTCTGCATGGCTGCCTGCAGTCCGCCGATGATTTCGACAAGGGCAGCGGCTGGAGCTCGCTCGCCCGCGATGGCGGTTTCGTGCTGCTCTACCCGGAACAGCGCAAGTCCAACAATCCCAATCTCTGCTTCAACTGGTTCCGCCCGAGCGCGGTTGCGCGCGACCGCGGCGAGTTGATGTCGGTTCGCCAGATGATCGACAATGCCTGCGAGCGGCATCACGTCGACAAGAAGCGCATCTATGTGCAGGGCCTCTCGGCCGGTGGAGCGATGGCTTCTGCGCTTCTCGCCACCTATCCGGAGCTGTTTGCCGCCGGCCAGATCGTCGCCGGTCTGCCCTTCGGCGCGGCACGCGATGCCATGTCGGCCCTGTCGGTGATGAATTCCGGCGTCAACCGCTCTGCCCGCGAATGGGGCGATCTGGTGCGCGCGGTCACGCCGGAGGTGAAGAAGAAGCCGGTGATTTCGATCTGGCACGGCACCGCCGACCGCGTCGTTTCGGTCGCCAATGCCCGCGCCACGCTGGCGCAGTGGCTGGATGTCTATGGCCTCGACGAGGCCGCCGGCAAGGCCGTGAGGATCAAGGGGCAGGAGGCGTGGGTCTGGCATGACGCGGCGGGCAAGCCGCTGATCGAGTTCTGCCTGATCGATGGGCTCGGCCATGGCCTGCCGATCATGTCGAAGAGATCGGCGACGGCGGGCATGCCCTACATGCTGGAGGGCGCGATCAGCGCTCCGACCCATATGAGCCGTACCATTCTGGCAGGCCGCTGAGGCCCGGTCACATTCAGTCGTCCAGTCGTGAAAAAGCCCGGAGAACCCGGGCTTTGTCGTCTCTATCGCTACGTCGCCTGTGGCGGCCCGCCGGCGTTCAGTTCTCCTGGATCGTCAGGCCGTCGCGGCCGATCGTCATCTCGACGCCCTGGGGCTTCGTCTCCTCGCGATAGAGATAGATACCGAGGCCGACGACGATCACGGCCAATGCGCCGATGATCAAATAGAGACCGTTGTTCCGATTCATGCATAGCTCCTATCAGGTGTGATGGGCGATAAATCGGCAGACGCGCAATTGTTCCCTCGTGCTGGCAGGATTCAGCCGTCGTTGGTCGCGTTGAGATTTTCCGGTCGCAGGCCTTCGTCGGTATCGTGGCGTGCTGCGAGCCTCACGCCCATGCCTCCCGGCGGACAATCTCCGTCGGCGAGAAAGGAAATGCCGGCCCGCTCCAGCGCGCCCCGCAGGGTCAGCATCGTCGCCTGGTCGAGCGTGGCGGATTTTTCGTCCTCGACCTGAAGGATCATGAAGGCGGACACGCCGCTTCCGGCTGAAAGCTGGTCGACGCTGAGGCCGAGGAGCGCACGGGCGGCGCGGATCTGTGCTGGTGTAATCATAGGAGGGAATATGGCGGACGTGCCGGAAAAATCAATCGCGCGCCCGTCCGTTTGCCAGCGCCTGGCGGTAGAGGTCGAGCGTCTGGTCGACCATGGCGTCGACGCCGTAGCGGTCGCTGCGTTCGCTTGCCGCCGCGGCAAGCCGAGTGCGTGTGGCCGGGTCGGCGAGTCTGGCCATGGCCGCGGCAAGCGGCAGGGTATCGTCTGTATTCGGCACGACCAGGCCGTTCACGTCATGGTCGAGCACGTTCGACGTGCCCCCGACATCGGTCAAGATCAGCGGCACGCCGGCGGCCGCACCTTCCAGCATCACATAGGACATGGCCTCGTAGCGGCTCGTCATGACCAGCACGTCGATCGCCTGGAGGGCCTCCGAGCCCGGCAGGTCCGCATCGATGACGACGCGGTCGCTGATACCGTTTGTCGTGATCTGGCGCCGAACCTCCGCCTCCAGCTCGCCGCTGCCGATGATCAGCAGCCGGGCTTGCGGCAAGGCCCCGGCGATGGCCGCAAAGGCGGCGATGAGCCGTTCGGGCGCCTTCTGGGCCGAGAGCCGGCCGATGAAGCCGAACACCAGGGCGTCCTGCGGGATATCGAATCGTGAACGGATCTCGGCGCGCCGACCGTTCGGCATGGCGCCGACCCCGTTGACGACGACGGCGAGCTTGCCAGCGGGGATGCCGAGTTTCAGGGCGTGATCATATTCATTCTGCGAGACGCAGATCAGCCGGTCGGTCAGGAAGCGCCCAAGGAGGCCCTCGATCGCGCCGAAGATCAGGCGTCCCTTCCACGACAGCGTCGGGTCCATGGTGCGGAAGGCATGCGGCGTGTAGATGCGCGGTACATGCGGGCCGGGCAGGCGGAAACGGGTCAGCGCGCCGGCCTTGGAACTGTGCCCATGGATGATGTCGAAGGGCCCATCCTCGCCGATGACGCGTTCGAGCGCCCGCCACGAGGCGTAATCCTTGGGCCCGACCGCGCGCAGCATGGGGAGGGCAATGACCTTGGCGAGATCGAGACCCATCAGTTCGCGCACGAAGCGCGCCTCTGCGCGAACGGGCGAATAGACCGCGGTCACCATGTGGCCGCGGGCCTTCAGGCCGGCACACAGGTCGACGAAATGGCGGCCGGAGCCACCGCCGCTCGGTTCGAGCACTTCGAGGATTTTCAAGGGGGGCTCGTTCTCTTGCATGGTCAGGCGGGGGCGGGGCCGCGTCGGAGCATGCGCTGGTGGCGCCACTCCAGCGCGCCGCAGCCCCAGACGATGCCGAGCAGCAGGTAGAAATGCCGCCAGTGGTCGGTGTCGATGACATTGCCGATGATGACGTGGCCGACGATGACGATCCAGGCGATCATCAGATAGGGCTGCCAGGGGCGGTCGCGCAGCAGGAAGCGGAAGCCGATCGTCAGCGTCCAGGCCATCATGGCGATATAGGAGAGGAAGCCGAGCCAGCCATAGGTGGTAAGCGACTTCAGCCAGATATTGTGCTCGTCTTCGGGGAAGATCTCGCTGAACACCATCGGCCCGATGCCGAGCGGGTTTTCCATCATCATCAGAAAGCCGATGCGATGGCGGGCGAAACGGCCGAGATGGCCGCCGTCATAGTCCTTGACCAGGGTGGTGCGGTCGAGGAACAGGTTGCGCACCTGCTCGAACTGGAGCGCGACGACCACCGCGACCACCAGAACCGCCACGGCCGCCAGCGACAGCAGAAGGATCTTCAGCCGGAAGGCACCCGTCCGCTCCTTCAGAAGCAGGATGAAGACGAGGGCGACGGCGGAGATCAGAAACAGTGCCCAGGCGGCGCGCGAGAACGACAGGAACACCCCGAGCGCGATGATGAGCAGGCCGACGACCCTCAGCGGTGCGGCGGACAGCTTGCCGGTCAACAGCCCGTGCATCAGGTACAGCGCCGGCGCGATCAGGAAGGGACCGAAGACGTTGGGGTCCTGGAAGGCGCCTTTGGCACGATCATAGAGCGTGAAGGCTTCCGCGCCGGGGAAGGCGTGGAAATAGCCGAGGATGCCGAGTAGTGCGGTGATGATCGCGGCCGCCACCCAGGCCTGGAAGATCAGGCGAAGGCGCTGGTGGCGATCCTCGATGATCGCGGCGTAGAAGACGGAGGTGAGCGCCAGGAAGGTCGAGACCGCCAGATACATCGGCCCGGTGCCGAGATCCTTCATCACGGTCAGCGACAGGATGCCGCCGACGTTGAACGTCAGCAGGAAGGCGAGGAGCGGGGCGACGGCCCGCGAGATCTTCAGGCCGAGCAGGAACCAGACGGCGACCTGGACCACCATCAGCAGTTCGTAGGGCGCCGGTTCCGACATGACGAAGCCGGACAGAAACACACCGCAGGCCACCATCGCCGAGCCGAGCATGGTCAGGACCGCGATCTGCGGCCTGAACGGTATGGGATGCTGGGCGTCGAGCGTGCTCAATAGGCATTTTCCGTGTTGAGCAGGCGGAAGGGCGTGAGGAACAGGATCTTCAGGTCGAACAGCAGCGACCAGTTCTCGATATAGTAGAGGTCGTAGGCCGTGCGGAACTTGATCTTGTCGTCATTGTCAACTTCGCCGCGCCAGCCGTTGATCTGGGCCCAGCCGGTGACGCCGGGCTTCACCCGGTGGCGGGCGAAATAGCCTTCGACGACCTCGCCGTAGAGGCGGTCGTGGGTCTGTGCCATCACGGCATGCGGACGCGGGCCGACGAGCGAGAGGTCGCCGCGCAGCACGTTGAAGATCTGCGGCAGTTCATCGATCGAGGACTTGCGGATGAAACGGCCGACCGGGGTGACGCGCGGATCGCCCTTGGTGACGGCCAGACGCGCCGTCGGGTCGCTCATTTCCGTATACATCGAACGGAATTTCAGCACGTTGATGACCTCGTTGTTGAAGCCGTGCCGCTTCTGGACGAAGAACACCGGCCCCTTGGAGGTCGCCTTGACGGCAATCGCCGCGCCGATGAAGACCGGCCAGAGCAGCAGCAGCGCGACTATGCTGAAGAAGATGTCGAATCCGCGCTTGGCGACCGAATCCCAGTCGCGGATCGGCTTGTCGAGGATGTCGAGCATCGGTACGGCGCCGACATGCGAATAGGAGCGCGGACGGAAGCGCAGGCTGTTCGAATGGGCGGCGAGGCGAATGTCGACCGGCAGCACCCACAGCATCTTCAGAAGCTGCAGGATGCGCGCCTCGGCCGACAGCGGCAGGGCGATGATCAGCATGTCGATATGAGCAAGCCGGGCGAATTCGACGAGTTCGGCGATCGTGCCGAGCTTCGGATAGCCTGCGACCACGTCCGGCGAGCGGGCCGAACCCCGGTCGTCGAAGATGCCGCAGATGCGAATGTCGTTCTCCGGCTGCTGCTCGAGCGCGCGGATGAGGTCCTTGGCCGGCTTGCCGCCGCCGACGACGACGGCGCGCCGCTCCATGATGCCGTTGCGGGCCCAGCGGCGGATGCCGAAGCCGACGAGATTGCGCTCGACGAACAGGAAGGCGAGGCCGAAGCCGTACCAGGAGACCAGCCAGTCGCGGAAATCGAAGCCGCCGGCCCGGAACATGAAGAGCGCAAGCGCGACGAGGGCCGTGGCGAGCGTCCAGCTGCCGGCGATGCGCGGCAGGGCGCGAAGCGGCGTGCGAAGGGCCGAGACCTGATAGCTGTCGGCGATCTGCATGAACAGCACGGCGACCGCGGAGCCTGCGAGGCCGATGACCATGTCGGTGAGGAAGCGGGAAGACGGGTCGTTGAAGAGGAAATAGTGGACCGCAAGCCCGATCGCGAACAGGCTGACGAGTTCCAGCAGGCGCAACTGCCCGGTGATGATCGACGGCGAATAGTTCTCCTCGCTGAACTGCGTGGCAATCTGCTTCGCCAGCGGATTGATCTCCGCCTCTTCGCCGCTGGCAGCGGCTCCCTTGGCAGCGTCACCGCCTTCCGACACCTTCCGGCGCATGGCGTCGATATCGAACTGGTCCGGCTTTTCCATCTGGTTCATCGCAATATCCCGCTCGTTGACGCGGGAGGATAGCCGAGACTTGCTAAGAAACTTTTGAGAATGGCCGGCGAAGCGCCCGGGAAGAGGCCAAGATTGGTTCAATTCGGTACAGGACAACGAAAGCAACCCGTTCGCCCGGTTTGACACGGATCAGCAAAGCGTGACACGGATCGTGCCATGGGGTGATCTGGCCCTCCGGCCGATGCACAACGGGATGCCTGCCTATGGAAAAGAAACACGTCTTCAACTTCAGCTACTTCCTCTTCGCCTTTGCGCTGCTGATGGCTTTCCAGGCCTGGATCGGCTACCGCGACTACACCCAGCTGAGCTACAGCGACATGGTCCGCATGGTCGGCGAAGGCCGCATCGCCTCGGTGACGCTGACCGAGAGCAAGGTGGAAGGCGAGTTCAAGGAGCCGGTCGACGGCCGCAAGTATTTCATCGCCAATAGGGTCGATCCCGAATTTGCCGCCCTGTTCGAGAAAGCCGGCGTGAAGATCACCGGCGCCAGCGACAGCAACTGGCTGACCTCGATCCTCTCCTGGGTGCTGCCGGTCATCGTCTTCTTCGCCCTGTGGTCCTTCTTCTTCCGAGGCATCGCCGAGAAACAGGGCATGGGCGGTCTGATCAACATCGGCAAGTCGCGCGCCAAGATCTATCTCGAACGCAAGACGGGCGTGACCTTCGACGACGTCGCCGGCATCGACGAGGCGGAAGCCGAGCTGCAGGAAATCGTCTCCTTCCTCAAGGACAAGGACCTCTACGGACGCCTGGGCGCCCGCATCCCCAAGGGCATCCTGCTGGTCGGTCCGCCCGGCACAGGCAAGACGCTGATGGCGCGTGCGGTCGCCGGAGAGGCAGGCGTTCCCTTCTTCTCGATCTCGGGTTCCGAATTCGTCGAAATGTTCGTCGGCGTCGGGGCCGCCCGTGTGCGCGACCTGTTCGAGCAGGCAAGGCAAGCGGCGCCCTGCATCATCTTCATCGACGAACTCGACGCGCTTGGCCGCGCCCGCAACTCGTTTGGCGGCATGGGCGGCAATGACGAGAAGGAGCAGACGCTCAACCAGCTGCTCGCCGAACTCGACGGCTTCGACCCGCGCGTCGGCATCGTTCTGCTCGCCGCCACCAATCGTCCAGAAATCCTCGACCCGGCGCTGATGCGCGCCGGCCGTTTCGACCGTCAGGTGGTGATCGACCGGCCCGACCGGAAGGGCAGGGCGGCGATCCTCCAGGTCCACATGAAGAACGTCTCCGTCGCGCCGAGCGTCAGCGTCGATGAGATTGCCGGGCTTACCCCCGGCTTCACCGGCGCCGATCTGGCTAACCTCATTAACGAGGCGGCGATCCTGGCCACGCGCCGCGGCGCAACCAACGTCGCCATGGAGGACTTCGTCGCCGCCGTCGAGCGCATCATCGCCGGCGCCGAGCGCCGCAGCCGCATCCTCAACGCCGACGAGCGCCGCCGCGTCGCCTATCACGAAATGGGTCATGCCCTCGTGGCCGCCAGCCTGCCCTCGGCCGATCCCGTGCAGAAGGTGTCGATCATTCCCCGCTCGATCGGTGCGCTCGGCTACACGCTGCAACGCCCGACCGAGGATCGATTCCTCATCACCTCCGGCGAACTCAAGGACCGCATGGTCGTGCTGCTGGCCGGCCGCGCCGCGGAAGACCTGGTGTTCGGCGAGATCTCCACCGGCGCCGCCGACGATCTGGCCAAGGTGACCGACATCGGCCGCGAGATCGTCACCCGTTTCGGCATGGATGCCTCCGTCGGCCAGGCGGTCCTGGAGCCGCAGCGGCAGCAGTGGCTCGACGAGGGCCAGTTTCGCGTCCGGCCGAAGGACTATTCCGAGGAGACGGCACGCGAGGTCGACCTCGCCGTGCGCAGGATGATCGAGGAGGCCTACCAGCAGGCGAAGCAGTCGCTCGAAGGCCGGATCGATGTGCTGAAGGAGGGAGCAAAGCTGCTTCTGGAGCGCGAGACGCTGACGCCGGACGACTATGCGCCGCTGAGGCGGGCGGAGCCTGAATCGAAACGGGCCGCCGAATAGGCCGGCGACGGAGACGATACCTCTCAGTGCCGGGAGAGGCGCTCGTGATAGAGATCCGCCATCTGCTCGGCCATGGTCGAGGCGGAGAACTTGGCCTTGAAGGCTTCGGGTTCCGGCATGGTCGCGCCGTGCCAGTCGGGCGTGGTGACGGCGCGGACCATGACGCGGGCGAGATCCTGCGCATCACCCGGTTCAACCAGCGCGTCGCTGTCGGCGCCTAGCACTTCCGGTATGCCGCCGACGCGCGTGGCGATCAGCGACTTTCCGGCGGCAAGCGCTTCGAGAACGATATAGGGCATCGCCTCGGCCCGGGACGGCACGACGACGATGTTCGACATGGCGAAGGCTTCCCGGATGGGCATGGCCGGAAGCAGGCCGATGCGCCGGCCGAAGCCGCGCTGCTCGATCGTCTCGCGATATTTGTCCCGGTCGGGACCGTCGCCGATGATCAGCGCGCTCAGGGGATGCCCGACCAGGCGCTCGGTCTGGGCAAAGGCGTCGATGAAGACATCAGGCCCTTTCAGGTCCCGCAGCATGCCGACATAGATGAAATGCACGCTGTCGGAGCGGGCCGGGATGACGGCGAAGTCGCGGTCGCTGAGCCCGTTGTAGATCATCCGGTGGGCGCAACGCGGCACGCCGATCTTCGCCTCGTAGGTCCGCCGTTCATAGTCGCAGACGAAGACGATCGCATCCGTCAGGCGTTCGAGGAACCGTTCGGCGGCGAGCACGCCGCGTCCGGACATCGATGCCCTGTCGAAATGCAGGCTGCCCCCGTGGGGCGAATAGAAGCGGGCAACGCGATACCTTTTCGCCCGCAAGGTTGAGCCGATGATGCGAGCCACCGCGCCGCCCTTGGCGCCGTGACCGTGCAAGACATCCGGCCGCAAACTTCTGATTTCCTTGTAACTCTTGTAGAGCGCCGCGACATCGCCGAAGCCGACGGAGCGAGCGATCGGCATGCGGTGCAGGCCGAGCGAGAGATAGGGCATGATCTGGTCGAATAGACGATCCTCGTGTTCGCTGCCGGTCGTGCTGTCGCACAGTATGCCGACCTCATGGCCGGCCCGGCTGTGTTGCTCGGCGAGATCCCGCACATGGCGGAAAATGCCGCCCACGGGCGATCGGAAGCAGTGGAGGATACGAAGCGGCGGACCATCTGGCATGGATCAGAACAGCCGCTCGCGGACGTAGATCGTGTCGCCGGCCAGGATCGGGTCGGTGATCGGAACGCGGCCGGTCAGGATGTTGCCGTTGATCTTGCGGGTGACGTCCACGTCGCGCTGGTTGGCGCGGGTCGAGAAGCCGCCGGAAACGGCGATGGCGTTGAGCACGGTCATGCCCGGGACATAGGAATACTGACCGGGCTGGCCCACTTCGCCCATGACGAAGATCGAGCGATAGCGGTCGATCTCGATGGTGACGTCCGGATCGCGCAGATAGCCCTGCTTCAGTTTCTGGGCGATCACGCCCTCGAGCTGGGAAACGGTCGCGCCGCGCGCCGCCACCTGTCCGACGAGCGGGAAGGCGACATAGCCGGCCTGGTCGACGGTATAGGTGTTGCTGAGGCTCTGCTGCTCGAACACCGTGATTCGCAGCCGGTCGCCGCTGTCGAGGCGGTAGGGCTGGATCGTTGCTTCGTGGAAGACCTTCGGCACGGGCCGATAGGTCGCACAGCCGCTCATCGCCGCGACAATCATCGCGATTACGAGCAACATCATTCCCCTAGTGCCAGCCAGTAAAATGCGCCGTCGCGCTCCCGATGCGAGAATTCGATACCGCCGTTATCATTCGGTTAGGGTTAACGCTCGGTAAAGGCGACATGCATGCATTGGCCTTTCTGTCGATTTCGACATCGAGCCAGGGTAGGGGCGCGGCAGTCTTCGCCAATTAACGCTTGGGTTACCATGATCCTTTACATTCTCGCGAGAACTGTCCCGGGAGTTAAGCATGTCGAGCGTAAGCAACGGTCACCAGGATGTAGATATCGATCTTGCACAGCTCTTTCGAGCGGTGTGGAAGCGCAAGGGGCGTATCCTGGCGGCGACGGCGCTTGTCGGCTGCCTGGCCTTCGTCGGCGCAAGCATGATGTCGCCGAAATACAGCAGCGAGGCGCGCATCCTGATCGAGCCGCGCGAGCCGAACTTCACCACCCAGACCAATGTCCAGGCGCCGACCGAGCCCCTGTCGGACGAACTCAACATCGTCAGCCAGGTGCAGCTCCTGCAATCGGTCGACCTGATCAAGCAGGTGGCGCGCGACCTCAAGCTCTATGAGCTGGAAGAATTCGACCCCGATACCAATCCCTCGGCCGTCTCCGATCTGCTGGTCATGCTGGGGCTGAAGAAGAACCCGCTCGACATGGCGCCCGAAGAACGGGTGCTGAAGGCCTTCCAGGAGAAGCTGCAGGTCTACCAGGTCGAGAAGTCCCGGGTCATCGGCATCCAGTTCACCTCCAAGGACCCGAAGCTCGCAGCCGCGGTGCCGAACGCCATGGCAAACGTCTATCGCTCGCTGCAGAGCGGCGCGAAGCTGGACAGCAATTCGGAAGCGGCGCGCTGGCTCGAGCCGGAGATTGCCAACCTGCGCGAGAAGGTGAGGGAGGCCGAGAACAAGGTCGCCGAATACCGCGCCAATGCCGACCTGATGCAGGTCAGCGAAACGACGAATTTCTCCTCGCAGCAACTGAGCGACATTTCCGCCGAACTGGCGCGGGTCCGCGGTGAGCGGGCGGATGCCGAGGCCAAGGCCGAGAACGTGCGCAATGCGATCAAGGCCGGCAAGTCGACCGACACGCTCGTCGCCATCACCGGCAACGAAGCGATCCAGCGGCTGAAGGCCAGCGAGTCGGAGATCCGCGGCAAGATTGCCGACCTGTCCACGACGCTGCTCGACGGCCATCCGCAGATGAAGGCCCTGCGTTCGCAGCTCGCCGGCATCCGCGAGCAGATCACTTCGGAATCGACCAAGATCGCCGCCGGGCTGGAAAACGACGCCAATGTCGCCCGTTCGCGCGAAACGCAGCTCATTCAGCAGCTGAACACGGTCAAGGCCGACAGCGCGCGCGCCGGCACCGACGAGGTCGGCCTGAAGGCGCTGGAGCGCGAAGCGACGGCCCAGAGACAGTTGCTCGAAACCTATCTCGCCCGTTACCGCGAGGCGACGACGCGCCTCGACAAGGGTGCGAGCCCGGCCGATGCACGCGTCATTTCCAGCGCCGTCGAGCCGCATGAGGCGAGCTTCCCCAAGGTCATCCCGATCACCATCGTCGCCGCTCTCGCCACCTTTGTGCTGAGCGCCGTCATCGTCATGCTCTCGGAACTGTTCAGCGGACGCGCCTTGCGTCCTGTCGGTCCCGTCCTGCGCGGGGAAGGGGAGCCCGCCGAGACTGTCGCCGAGACAGCAAGCGAGCGCTCTGCTGCTGCCGTTCCGGCGCCCCGTGCGGTTGCCGCGGCTCCGGCCCATGCCATCCCGGCAAGCCTGCTCTCCGTGGAACCGGACGAGGAACTGGCCGACGCCATGGAGGAAACCCTCGAACTGCAGCCGCAGCCTCAGGCCGAACCGGAAGACCAGGACGAATTCTCGGTCGAATCGGTGGCCAAATACCTGATCGGTTCGCAGGCCCGCATTGCCTTTGCCATCTCGCCCTCGGGCGACGACGGTTCGACCGCAACCGTCATGCTCGCCCGCGAACTGGACGAGCGTGGCCGCAAGGTCGTGCTGATCGACATGACGGGTTCGGCCTGCCCGACCTGGCTGATGGCGGCGCGCAAGGATCTGCCCGGCATCACCGACCTGCTGTGCGGCGCGGCACCCTTTTCAGAGACGATCCACCCGGATCGCCTGTCCGGCGCCGATGTCATTCCCCAGGGCAACTCGGACGTCCGCCAGGCCATGCGCGGTGCAGACCGCCTGTCGATGATCGCCGACGCGCTGGCCGACGCCTATGACCTGGTCCTCGTCGAATGCGGCCCGGCCAATGCCGAGAGCGTCGCACGGCTGAGCCGCAACGGCGCCCATGAGATCATCCTCTCGGCGCCGAAGCCGGACGAGCAGGAACTGGTGGAGATCATGGCCGCCTTCGAAAAGGTCGGCTATTCCGATCTGGTGCTGATGAGCGGTGGCGGCAACAGCCATCGCAAGACGGCAAAGCGCAGCGCCGCCTGATCAGTCGTCGGTGCCGGTCGCGCGGACCGGCACTTCGTCCGCGTGGGCCCTCAGGCGCTGGATTACCGAATAGAGCTGCGGATTGCCCTTGATCACGGCTTTGGCCCGGGTCACCCCACGCTGGGCGATCGCCGCCAGGTGGCCGGTCGCGCTGACGGGCAACAGGATGTCGTGCTGGACCGTTTCGACCGTGCACCAGCGCCGCTTGTAGTCCTGGTCGCCGAGCCCGAAGTCGAACAGGGCCGCGCCCTCTTCACAGCTGCGCTCGATCATCAGCCAGAACAGAAGTTCGCCCGGGCTGGCGTCGGCAACGACGCTTTCGTCGATCGAACCGAACTGGCAGATGACATGGTCGCCCTTGCGCGACAGGCCGGCGATCGCCGCAATCCTGCCTTCGAACTCTCCCTTCAGCCGGATGGCATGCAGTTCGAGCGGGGTGTCGTGGCTGCCACCGTCGGCTTCGAGCAGCAGGCGGAAGAAGGCCTGGGTCTCCGGCGCCTGGAAGACGTTCGGGATACCGAGCGCCTTGAAGCGGATCGCCTTCTGTTCAAAGAAGGTGTCGAGCAGCGCATTCTTTTCCTTGGACGTGCTGGCGATCAGGTGATCGAACCCGCCCGAAGCCTCCAGCCTGCGGCACTGGCTGCGGAATTTCTTGCGCCGGCGCTTGGCATTCAGCTGGCCGATGGTCTGTTCGAAATCGCCGATCAGCGGCAGCTGGAAGGCGTGGTTCTGGTTCTCGATGGCGGGAAGGCTGGCGAGCGGGTGGCGCTCGCCCCGCCATTCGAGCGGGATGTTGGTCAGACTGACGAGGTCGGCCTTGCCCGAGAGCAGGGTGGCGAGCGCCTGGCTGATCTGGGTGGCCTCCGCCGCGCCGGCCGAGGCGCGGAACCCGGCCGAGAACAGGCCGCTATTGATATTGTTGAAGCGCGCGCCGATGAACTGGGCGCTCTTGACCATGCTGTGTCGGACGATTTCGAGCGGCAGGATGAAGGCGGTTTCGCCCGCGCGGCGCCCGAGCACGATCGCAAGCGGATTGCGATGGGTCTTCGCCCAGGCGAGGCACCAGTCATAGGCCTGGTGCAGCGAGTTGGCGGGATCGGCATCGAGCCTTCGCCATTCGGCCTCCAGCGGCTCCATGCGGTCGAACAGGCGGATCTCGAGATCCTGGCTCATGGTCACACCGCCCTCCTTGGGGCATGCAGGTGCGCTCACGCCGGCAGGGGCTGCCGCCACGCGTACGGTGCTGTGAAATTCCAGCGGCGATGTCTGCACGGTCCCTCTCCGACGGACGAAACTCTGTGCCGAGCATAGCGAAGCGAGAGGGAAAAATCGGTTAGCGGCAAAGGCATGCCCGGGAATACCGCAAGATGCGGTTATCGCCCGGTTAACAGCCGGCGCGACAGGCAAAGAACCAGGCGCTTTACTTGCGGATCGGGCCGGCCATCCACTTGATGATCAGCATGGCCGGCAGGATCCAGAGCAGGCCGGAAAGGAGGAAATAGAGGAAATGCACCCACCACGGCGACGAGCCGAGATAGGCGGATGCGATCGCCGTCGCGAGAATCGCGTATAGCAGGACGAGACAGATGATGAGGATGGTGCCAATGAATTTGCGCAACCTGAGAGGCATCGTCTATCTTCCTTTTCCGCGGCAGCGCGCTTCGTTTCCATGGGTGGGACGCGACCGCTTGCCGCAAACAGCCGGGCTTGTTTTGCACAGCCATGTCATGCAAATCAACTGGCGAAACAAGGATTGACGAATGACAAGCGCGATGACCGTCGACGAAACCGCCGTACGCCACAGGATCGACCAGCTGGAAAGCAACCGCCGGGCCATCCGCATCTGGCTGGGCTTCGTGCTTCTCACGCTGTTCTGTCTGGTCCTGGTCGGCGGCGCGACGCGGCTCACTGATTCCGGCCTGTCGATCACCGAATGGAAACCGATCCACGGCGTCATTCCGCCGCTCTCGGCCGAGGAGTGGGACGAGGAGTTCGCCCTCTACCAGCGCATTCCCGAATATGAGCAGGTCAACAAGGGAATGACGGTCGAGCAGTTCAAGACGATCTTCTGGTGGGAGTGGGGCCACCGGCTGCTGGCCCGCAGCATCGGCCTCGTCTTTGCCCTGCCGCTCCTCTATTTCTGGGTTTCCGGCCGCATCGAGCGCCGCGTCAAGCTTCCGCTGCTCGGCCTGCTGGCGCTCGGCGGCTTCCAGGGCTTCATCGGCTGGTGGATGGTCTCGTCCGGCCTCGCCGAGCGCGTCGATGTCAGCCAGTACCGGCTGGCGACCCATCTCGTCATCGCCTGCCTGATCTTCTCGGGCTGCGTGTGGATCATGCGGGCACTTGCGCCGCACAGCGACGATCCGGTGCCTTCGGCAGCGGCGCACAAGCTTGCGGCCACGCTCGCGGTGCTTGCGCTGTTCCAGATCTATCTCGGCGCGCTGGTCGCCGGTCTCGATGCCGGCCTCGCCTACAATACCTGGCCGCTGATGGACGGCGCGCTGGTGCCGGGCGACCTGTTCGTCCAGAGCCCGGCCTGGCTCAACCTGTTCGAAAACGCCAAGACGGTGCAGTTCGTCCACCGGCTCGGCGCCTATGTGCTGTTCGCGGCCGCGCTATGGCACATGATCCAGTGCCTGCGGCAGGGGCCGGGAACGACCCATGCCCGCCGCAGCGTCGTCCTGTTCGCGCTCATCACGCTGCAGGCGGCGCTCGGCATCACCACGCTCGTGCTGCAGGTGCCGTTGCATGCGGCGCTCGCCCATCAGGGTGGGGCGCTGGTCGTGCTCGGTTTCGCCGTCGCCCACTGGCGCGGCTTCCTCGGAGCCTATCCGTCCGAGATCGCGATCGCCGAGCGGGATTGAGCTTCGCGCTTAGCCGAACCGGTATCCGGAATAGGGCTTTCCGCGGAACTCGCCGCGGAAGACGTGCTGCCCCGCATCCTGACCCGCCGCGCCCGCTGCAACGAACAGCGGAACGAGATGGTCGTGGTCCGGCACGTGGCAGGCCTGTGCATCCGGGTTCCGTTCCCATTGGGCGAGCCGTGCCGCCCGCTCGTCCGGATCCTTGATCGCGACCGCATCGCTCAGCCAGTCGTCGAAGCGGACCGCCTGCCGCTTGTGCTCCGGCGTGTCGTGGAAGAACATCCGCATGTTGTGATAGCTCATGCCCGAGGCAAGGATCAGGATACCCTCGTCCCGCAGGGGCTCCAGAGCCTTGCCGATGGCAAAATGGCTCTCGGCGTCGAGTGTGTTCTTCATAGACATCATCACGACCGGCACGTCGGCATCCGGGTAAGCGACCATCAGCGGGATGAAGACGCCGTGGTCGTAGCCGCGCTTGTCATCTTCCGCCGCCGGTATGCCGGCCGTTTCGAGCAATGCCTCGGCCCGCCGCGCAATCTCGGGCGCACCCGGTGCGGGATAGGAAAGCGTGTAGGTCTCCGGCGGGAAACCCGAATAGTCGTAGAGCATGCCCGGATGGGTAGCCGTGCTCAGCGTCGGCTTCGCCTCGTGCTCCCAGTGTCCGGAGATGATCAGGATGGCCTTTGGCCGCCGACCGACTGCGGCGTCTAGCCCTTCGAGGAAAGCCTCGAGATCGGCCCAGGGCTTCTTGCCGTCGGGGCCGGCCGGAAAATCCATGAACGGCCAGGGGCCGCCGCCATGGGGGATGAAATAGACCGGAAAACGTTCGTTGCTCATGGCGCGCCTCATCTGTGTCTTGCACAGATATAGCGATCGGGCAGGGGCATGGCGATCCGCGGTTCAGGCGACGAATCGTTCGACATTCTCGAACGCAACACTGGCTGTGCGCGACGGAACCATGAGCAGCGGCAATGGCGCCTCTGCTGTCACGCCGGCGCGTGGCAGACGGCTTCGATATTGTGGCCGTCGGGGTCGAGTACGAAGGCGGCGTAGTAGTTCGGATGATAGTGGGAGCGAAGGCCCGGGCCGCCATTGTCCTTTGCACCGGCAGCCATGGCGGCTGCGTAGAAGGCGTCGACTGCGGCGCGGTTCGGGGCGGTGAAGGCAATGTGCACCTGTCCCTTGCTGCGGTCGCCGGAGCCGATCCAGAAGGACGGCTTTCCGGCAAGTCCGTAGCCGGAGCCCTCATAGGCGCCCCCGGTTTCCTCGGCGGTGACCGCCATGACACAGGCGGCACCGATCGAGGGCATCACGGCGTCGTAGAAGGCCTTCGACCGGGCATAGTCCGATACGGAAAGACCGACATGGTCGAGCATCGAAATCCCCTTCTCGTCGTTTTGCGGCCCACCGGCGAGCTTACGCCGAGAGCATCAGGTCCATGTTCTGTACGGCGGCGCCCGAGGCACCCTTGCCGAGATTGTCGAGCACGGCCACGAGGTTGACGTGCGCGCCACCCGGCGTGCCGAAGACGTAGAGCTTCATCGTGTCCTGACCGACCAGTTCCTCGGCATCGACGCGCGGCAGCGTGCTGCTTTCGGCGAGCGGCACGACCGAGACGATGTCCTGGCCGGCATAGTGGGCGACGAGCGCCGCATGGATCGACTCGATCGTCGTGCCGTCCTTGAGATCGTCGAGGAAGAGCGGCAGCTGGACGATCATGCCCTGGGCGAAGCGGCCGACCGAAGGCGCGAACAGCGGCGCGCGGTCGAGCAGGCCGTGGATCGTCATCTCCGGCACATGCTTGTGCTTGAGCGTCAGGCCATAGAGGAAATTATTGGCGGCGAGGTGCTCCGGATGGCTCTGGTCTTCCATCTGGGCGATCAGCTGCTTGCCGCCGCCGGTATAGCCGGACACGGCGTTGACCGTGACCGGATAGCCGTCGGGCAGGATGCCGGCAGCGCGCAGCGGCCGGATCAGACCGATCGCGCCGGTCGGATAGCAGCCGGGATTGGCCACATAGCGCGAGGCGCGGATCTTCTCGCCCTGCGCCTTGTCCATTTCGGCAAAGCCATAGGCCCAGTCCGGCGCGACGCGGAAGGCGGTCGAGGTGTCGATGATCCGCACATTGTTGTTGCCGGCGACCATCTTCACGGCTTCCTTCGACGCATCGTCGGGAAGGCAGAGAATGGCGATGTCGGCACTGTTCAGCATGTCCTCGCGCAGAGCGGCATTGCGCCGCTCCGCTTCCGGGATCGACAGCAGCTCGACGTCGCGGCGGCCGGCCATGCGGGTGCGGATCTGCAGGCCCGTGGTGCCGTGTTCGCCGTCGATGAAGATCTTCGCTGCCATTTTATCCTCTCCTGTCAGGAGCTTGGGGCGATTGTCGGAATCGCGTTGTCAAAGGTGTGAATCAATGTCTCAACGCTGGCGCGCCAAGCGTTCCGCATTGAGGCCCAGCATATACATCGCGACCGTCGCCCCGGCAATGGCGGTGATGTCGGCGTGGTCGTAGGCCGGTGCGACCTCCACCACATCGGCGCCGCGGATGTCGAGCTGGTAGAGCCCGCGCAGAACCGAGAGGATCTTGGCGCTCGACGGGCCGCCAGCGACCGGGGTGCCCGTGCCGGGGGCGAAGGCCGGGTCGAGGCAGTCGATGTCGAAAGTGAGGTAGGTCGGCAGGCCGCCGGTGTGGCTGACGATCAGCGAGGAGATGTCGCCCGCCCGCATGTCCTCGACTTCGTGGCCGTAGACGATGCGGATGCCGCAATCTTCGGGCGCGTGCGTGCGGATGCCGATCTGGATCGAGCGGTCCGGATCGATCAGGCCCTCGCGCACGGCGCGGCCGACGAAGGAGCCGTGGTCGATGCGCTTGCCGTCGTCGAACCAGGTGTCCTGATGCGCATCGAACTGCACGAGCGCCAGCGGTCCGTGCTTGGCGGCATGGGCCTTGAGCAGCGGCCAGGTGATGAAATGGTCGCCGCCGAGCGTCAGCAGAAAATCGGTGGCGGCGAGGATCTTCGCGGCCTCGGTCTCGATCGTCTCCGGCGTCTGCCAGTGATTGCCGTAGTCGAGCAGGCAGTCGCCATAGTCGATCACCGCCATGTCGGCGAACAGGTCGCGCTCGAATGGATATTGCGGATCGTTGTCGAAGATCGCCGAGGCGCGACGGATCGCCTGCGGTCCGAAGCGCGCGCCGGGACGGTTGGAGGTCGCTGCATCGAACGGAATGCCCCAGACCACGGCATCGACGCCTTCGAGCGACTTGCTATAGCGGCGGCGCATGAAGGAGAGCACGCCGGCATGGGTCGGATCGGTCGCTGCCGATTTGAGGTCGGTTGCGGTGATGGCGTGATCGATGGTCTTCTCGGCCATGGAATGGTCTCCCTTGCGGCAGGACTGCCGGTGTTGCGGCGCAATATTAAGGTCGCAGCCGTCGATTGCCAGTGGTTTTTGCGATGG
The DNA here is from genome assembly GCA_943370615.1 of Rhizobium sp. Q54. Taxonomy (GTDB): domain Bacteria; phylum Pseudomonadota; class Alphaproteobacteria; order Rhizobiales; family Rhizobiaceae; genus Allorhizobium. Next base: position 24,984 of record CALRRQ020000017.1, on the reverse strand, counting down.
ATGGGGAGAACCATGCCGGCGCGCAGGGGCGAACGGTGCGCAACGAGAGAGAAACCGCGGATCGCACGATCCGCGGTTCGGCGTCCGTAGCACGATTATCAGAACTTGTAGGTCAGCTTTGCCGAAATGGTGGAGACCTTGCCGTCCACGTCCTGGTCGGACGCGCTGTCGCCGTTGAGGCCGCGGAAGGTGTATTCGGCGCCGACCACCACATTCTCGGTGAGGGCGAAGTCGATGCCGCCGCCGATATTGTAGCCGTGCAGGTCGAACTCGTCGCCCTCTTCGTCGAAGCGCGCGAAGCTGTAGCCGCCGGCCACGTAGAAAAGGGCACGGTCGACGGCATAACCGGCACGCGCCTTGACGTCGACCAGCGCCTCATAGGTGTAGTCGGGGAAGCCGCTCTCCTGCATCTGGCCGAACAGGCCGACCAATTCTGCACCGAAGACGAAGCTGTCCCATTGGTGGTTGTAGCCGATGACGCCGCCGCCGAAGGCCGCGCCGTCGAGGTCGAAATGTCCGTCGACCGACCAGTCGTCCTCGCCGAAGCCGTAGGCGCCGACGGCGCCGATATAGACGCCGCTCCAGTCATAAGCCGTGGGCTGGTCCGCAACGGCCGCAGGGTCTGCCGCCTGGGCGGCCGTTGATCCCAATGCCAGCGCGCCGATCACGCCGAGAAGTCTGAAGACACACTGCATCGCACTCTCCTGTCCCCGTGCGCGACCTTGGTCGATGAGCGCCTATGATATGTTACAGATTCGCGAGATGTGCACGCGGATTCGTCGCGCCGGAGCCGGCAGACGGTGGAAATCATGCAATCTGTGGGACGCCTGCATCACGATAGGGTCGGACAGGACGGCGAGTGTGGCAAAACGAAAAAAGGCGGAGCCGAAGCCCCGCCTTTTCCAAATCCGAAATCCGGAAGCGATTAACGCTTGGAGAACTGGAACGAACGACGGGCCTTGGCCTTGCCGTACTTCTTGCGTTCGACGACGCGGCTGTCGCGGGTCAGGAAGCCACCCTTCTTGAGCACGCCGCGCAGGCCCGGCTCGAAGTAGGTGAGGGCCTTGGACAGGCCGTGGCGCACGGCGCCGGCCTGACCGGAAAGACCACCGCCGGCGACGGTCGCGACGATGTCGAACTGGCCGGTACGGGCAGCGGCGACGATCGGCTGCTGCAGGATCATCTGCAGGACCGGACGGGCGAAATAGGTCGTGTAGTCACGGCCGTTGACGATGATCTTGCCGGAGCCCGGCTTGACCCAGACGCGGGCAACGGCGTTCTTGCGCTTGCCGGTCGCGTAGGAGCGGCCTTGGGCGTCGACCTTGCGGACGTGAACCGGAGCAGAGGCTTCCGGAGCAGCCGTGCCGAGATCCTTCAGGGAAGAGAGGTCAGCCATTATCAGGCGCTCCTTACGTTCTTGCTGTTCAGCGAAGCCACGTCGAGTGCGACCGGCTGCTGGGCTTCATGGGGATGGTTCGAACCGGCATAGACGCGCAGGTTCTTCATCTGGCGACGGCCGAGCGGGCCACGCGGAATCATGCGCTCGACGGCCTTCTCGAGAACGCGCTCCGGGAAGCGGCCTTCGATGATCTGGCGCGCGGTGCGCTCCTTGATGCCGCCCGGATAACCGGTGTGCCAGTAGTACTTCTTGTCGGAGTACTTCTTGCCGGTCAGAGCGACCTTCTCGGCATTGATGACGATGACGTTGTCGCCGTCGTCAACGTGGGGGGTGTAGGTGGCCTTGTGCTTGCCACGCAGGCGCATGGCGATGAGGGAGGCGAGGCGACCAACAACGAGGCCTTCGGCGTCGATGATGATCCACTTCTTCTCCACCTCTGCAGGCTTCTGAACGAAGGTAGACATGAGTGATACTTTCCGTTTGGGACCCTGCTTGCCGAGGCGCGCCGGGCGTTTCTTGTTGCTTGATTTCGCGCACCTTGACGCACGAAACAGAAAGCGGTCCCGAAGGGCCGCAGACTGGGCGTTGTATAAGCCGAGGGGTTTTCGCGGTCAAGAGCAGTCGGTTTGGTCGTTCGTCTGAATAGCCATATGAAAACAATAGCTTGGCAATGTGGTAATATTTTACCGCATAAATGCTACGCCTTGCTGGCGCCTTGTGACCTTGTTTCTCGCCAAACAGCGGTCCGTATCGCTCAGCGCGGCGGTATCGAATAGGTGGCGGTTGCCTGGGCGATCGGGCCGTCGCCTCCGTCCTGGAGCAGCAGGGCGTCGATCACGGCGAGCCGCTTGCCGAGTTTCAGCACCCGGCATTGGCACCGGATGAGCTGCGGCCGGGGCAGGCGCAGGAAGTTGATGTTGAGGCTGGTGGTGACGGCGAGCGCCACCGGCCCGATATGGGCGAGCACCGCTGCATAGGCCGCGACGTCGGCCAGCGCGAACATCGCCGGTCCTGAGACCGTGCCGCCGGGGCGCAGGTGCCGCTCGGCAGGATCAAAGGTCATCGTGATGCTGCCAGGCGAGACTTCGATCACATGAAAGACGCGGCCGTCGGTGTGGATCTGCGGAAAGTCCGTCTCGAGAAAGGCATTGATCTCGTCGGCGCTCATGATCGGCTGCATGGGGCAAGTTCTCTATTCGAATGGGCTTTCAAAGGGTGAGCGTTTTATGGCAGGCTTTGGCCCAAGTGCAAACGCCAAGGGAGATCGGTAATGGCGGAAGTGGTGTCGTTCAAGAAGGATGGCGGCGAAAGCGCGGCGGGGCCGGTGCTGTCGTCGCGCGAAAAGGGCGTCCTGCGCCTGACGCTCAACAACCCGCCGGCCAATGCGCTGTCGATCGCGCTGATGGAAGCGCTGCTGGCCGAACTCGCTGCCGCTGCGGAGGATCCGGAGGTGCGCGTCGTCGTGCTCTCGGCGGCCGGCAAGCTGTTCTCCGCCGGCCACGACCTCAAGGAAATGACCGCCCACCGGGCCGATGCGGATCGGGGTCGGGGCTTCTTCGAGAAGACCATGCGCCTTTGCGCCGACCTGATGCTGGCGATCACCCATCTGCCGAAGCCGGTGATCGCCGAGGTCGACGGGCTCGCGACCGCGGCCGGTTGCCAGTTGGTGGCCTCCTGCGATCTGGCGATCTGCACGGACACCGCGGCCTTCTGCACGCCGGGCGTCAATATCGGTCTGTTCTGCTCGACCCCCATGGTCGCCGTCAGCCGCGCCGCACACCGCAAGCAGGCCATGGAGATGCTGCTGACGGGCGAGACGATCGATGCCTCGACCGCCAAGGACTTCGGCCTCGTCAACCGTATCGTGCCGAAGCAGTATCTCGCCCAGGTCGTCGACAAATACGCCGCCATCATTGCGTCCAAGTCGCCGTTGACATTGAAGATCGGCAAGGAAGCATTCTACCGGCAGATCGAGATGCCGCTCGAGGAGGCCTATGACTATGCCGCCCGCGTCATGGTCGAGAACATGCTGGCGCGCGACGCGGCGGAAGGAATAGGTGCCTTCCTCGACAAGCGGCACCCGACCTGGACGGGAGAATAGGCCCTGCCGGACGACCTTCGAGGCGGGGCGAAATCTCGCCTCGGCTCGTTAGTTACATATTAAAATGATTGTAGTTTGAGCTTTTTGCAACCATGAGCTTACCCTAATATTGACGTGAATAAAAAGTAAACATAAGAAGAACAAAGCGAAACTTCGACTCAATATTCGGGAGTGGGACCATGTCGCTCGAGCGGCGCATATCGATTGTTACCCTTGGCGTCGCCGACGTGGCCACCAGCACCGCCTTTTACGAACGGCTGGGTTGGAAGAAATCCTCGGCCTCGCAGGAAAGCGTGACCTTCATCCAGATGAAGGGGACCGTTCTCGCGCTGTTCGGGCGTGCGGCCCTGGCCAAGGATGCCGAGGTCGCCGATACTGGCCCCGGTTTCTCCGGTGTGACGCTTGCCCATAATGTCTCGAGCCCGACCGGCGTCGATGCGGTGATCAAGTTCGCCGTCTCGTGCGGCGCAACGCTCGTCAAGGCGCCGGAGAAGGTCTCCTGGGGCGGCTATTCCGGTTACTTCGCCGACCCCGACGGGCATCTTTGGGAAGTGGCCCACAATCCCTTCTTCCCGTTGGACGAGCAGGGGCATGTCGTGCTGCCCGAATAGGCCCTTCGGGCGCCATTGTGCAATCACTCGCATTTGTCGCATTCCCGGCATTAATGATTAAGGGGACGCTCATATAGTTCGGATGGGAACGAAGGGCGGGGTTCGCCACACGCGGCTCGGCCGCAAGGAGGACACCATGATGCACGACACTTATTCCGACGCCTATCTTGCCGGCATATTGGGATCGGCGCGCACGATCGCGATTGTCGGGGCTTCTCTGAAGGACAACCGGCCGAGCCATTGGGTGACCGGATTCCTGCTCGGCAAGGGCTATCACGTCTTTCCGGTCAATCCCGAGCACGCCGGCGAAAAAGTCCTCGGCCAAACGATCCATGCCAGGCTCGCCGACATTCCGGAACCGGTCGACCTCGTCGATGTGTTCCGCCGGTCCGAACATTTTTCCGATGTGGTCGACGAGGTCCTGCGCCTGCCGGACCTGCCCATGGCGATCTGGGGCCAGCTCGGCGTGCGTGACGATAATGCCGCCGCCCGGGCCGAGGCCGCCGGCATCAAGGTCGTGATGGACCGCGCCCTGGTGACCGAATATCCGCTCGTCTACGAGTTGACCCACGCGAACGCCCGACACCCCTTGCAGGGCAGTGGGCGCAGCGCCGCCTGAGGCGATCCATCGGCGCGGACGAAGGGTCCCCCGTTCTCAGAAGGGGATCCAGGGCCGGCGGATAAGGCGAAAGCGATCTTCGGGAAGCGGTTCGCAGGCAAGCACCGGGCAACGCGCCTCGTCCTTGGTCGGAATATAGGCGCGCGCCGCGTATTCGTGCGAGTCACACATGCGGTTGTCTCGCACATAGCGGTCGTAGAGCGTCAGTCCCGCGACCCGGCGCGAGGGGAAGCGGAAGATGACGGCCCGCTGGCCAAGCACCGCCTGGCGAGCCGCGGCACAGGTCATCGACTGCGCATTGTAGCGCGAGATCGCCAAGGCTGGCGACGCCGCCAGCACCGCCGCCAGAATGCAGATCAGCTTCTTCATGTCCTATGTCCTTTGACTGTGGCGCCGGAGACCGAACCATCCGTAAAACAGTTCTCCAGTCGCCGATAGGCTAACGGAACATGCCGGTCACGTGTTCCATACCCATTCGTCGGCCAGTCCCGGCAACTGCTGAACTCAGCGGTGCGTCGGGTCGTTGGGGCTCCGCTCCTGGCCACCGCCATCGCCGCCGTCGCGAGGCTCTTCCGGCTTGCATTTGAGCACCGGACAATGGGGTCGGTCGGCGCTCGGAACGCTCACCCTGTCGGTGATCTCACCCGGCCGACAGAAGCGACGGCTTGCGACATAGGTGTCGGAGAGCATGCGCCCGCCCTGGCGTGGGGACGGGTAGGTCAGCACGACGACGCCCTGCTGGCGCACTGTGGCCTGGACGCGGTCGCAGTTCATGCGCGTGGACGTGTATTTTGGTACGGCTTGCACCGATGTTGCAATGACCAGCATCGGCAGAACGGCAAACAAGGTCTTCATCATGGCACTCCTTCCGAGAAAAGAATGGGTCCTCTGTGCACGTCTGCTTGTTGTCGGGCGACCTCGTCCCACATAAGCAAGACAAACAATCATACGCTCCTCAAGCAGAGACTGAAATACGGGAGATCCGCCCATGAAGATCGATCACGACCATTACGAAGCCACCTATCTCTCCGGCATTCTCCGCGACACCAAGACCATCGCCGTGGTCGGCGCATCGCCCAATCCGGCGCGCCCGAGCTATGGCGTCATGCGCTTCCTGCTGTCCAAGGGCTATCGCGTCATCCCGGTCAACCCAGGGCAGGCGGGCAAGGAAATCCTCGGCCAGACCACCTATGCGACCTTGGCCGACATCCCGGAGCCGATCGACATGGTCGACGTCTTCCGCGCCTCGGAATATCTCCACGAGGTCGTCGACGATGCGATCGCCCTCGATCCACGCCCGAAGGTCATCTGGTCGCAGCTTTCCGTTCGCGACGACCTTGCCGCGCGCGAGGCCGAGGCCGCCGGCATCAACGTCGTCATGAACCGCTGCCCGGCTATCGAAATGCCACGCCTCGGGCTTTAACCGGAAGAGCCGGCAGTCTCAGCCGAGCAGAAATTCCGGATTGGCCCGCAATGCGTTGAGATCGCTCGCATTGCCGCAGTAATGGCCGAAGTTTTCGCTCGCCGTGTGCGCGCCCAGGTCCTTGCGGCACTCGCCCTTGGACGCACAATGCGCGCAGGTGATCTGCATGTCGCGAAACTGGTTGCGCAGCCGTACCTCGACCTCGGCCGGATCGATATTGAGCGCCCGCATCATCTCGATCATCTCGTCGGCCGCATGCGGACCGGCCTTGGCAAGCTCGATCAGCTGATCGGGCGAGATGCCGCAATCATGCGCGATGTTGTTGATGGTAAACTGGTCGAGGGACGCGATCATGTCGGCCTCGGCGCTGCTTTCCCATCCCTTGGCGAACCAGTCTACCAGACGTGAAAGCACGGTGCGTGTCGGATCGCTGACGACGGTATTCATGGACAACCTCCAAATTGTATCCGCAGGATGCGACCGCGACACGATGGTTGCATTGATTTCGATCAACGCCTGCGGCCCGCAAACGTCCTCGGATTGGTGAAAATACCGGGCTGACATCACGGCTTGAGCCGCTATGATCGCCGCGACTGAATTCTAGTGGAGGCAAGTAATGTCCAAGAACAATCCGGGTTTTGCGACCCTTTCCGTGCATGCAGGCGCCCAGCCGGATCCCGCGACGGGCGCGCGCGTCACGCCGATCTACCAGACGACCGCCTATGTCTTCAACGACGCCGACCATGCGGCGGCGCTGTTCGGCCTGAAGCAGTTCGGCAATATCTACACGCGCATCATGAACCCGACCCAGGCCGTGCTGGAAGAGCGCGTCGCAGCCCTTGAAGGCGGCACGGCAGCGCTTGCCGTCGCCTCGGGCCACGCCGCCCAGATGCTGGTCTTCCACACGCTGATGCAGCCGGGCGACAACTTCGTCGCAGCCAAGAAGCTCTATGGCGGCTCGATCAACCAGTTCGGCCATGCCTTCAAGAACTTCGGCTGGCAGGTGCGCTGGGCCGACCCGGCCGATCCGGACAGCTTTGCCGCGCAGATCGATGAGCGGACGCGCGCCATCTTCATCGAGAGCCTGGCCAATCCGGGCGGTACCTTCGTCGACATCGCCGCCATTTCCGAAGTCGCCAAGCAGCACGGCCTGCCGCTGATCGTCGACAACACGATGGCCAGCCCTTATCTAATCCGCCCGCTGGAGCATGGCGCCGACATCGTCGTGCATTCCGCCACGAAATTCCTCGGCGGCCACGGCAACTCCATGGGTGGCATCATCGTCGACGGCGGAACCTTCGACTGGTCGGCCTCCGGCAAGTTCCCGATGCTGTCCGAGCCCCGGCCGGAATATTCGGGTGTCGTGCTGCACCAGACCTTCGGCAACTTCGCCTTCGCCATCGCCTGCCGCGTCCTGGGCCTGCGCGACCTCGGCCCGGCGATCGCGCCGATGAACGCCTTCCTCCTCTTGACCGGCATCGAGACCCTGCCGCTCAGGATGCAGCGCCATTGCGACAATGCGCTGAAGGTCGCCACCTGGCTGAAACAGCACCCGAAGGTCGCCTGGGTCAACTATGCCGGCCTCGACAGCGACCTGAACCATGCGTTGCAGAAGCGCTATTCGCCGAAGGGCGCGGGCGCCGTCTTCACCTTCGGCGTCAAGGGCGGTTATGCCGCCGGCAAGGCGCTGGTCGAAGGGCTGCAGCTCTTCTCGCACCTCGCCAATATCGGCGACACCCGATCGCTGGTCATTCATCCGGCTTCCACCACCCATGCCCAGCTGACCGAAACCCAGCAGATTGCGGCCGGTGCCGGTCCGGACGTGGTCCGGCTGTCGATCGGCATCGAGGATGCCGAAGACATCATCGGCGATCTCGAGCAGTCGCTCGCCAAGGTCTGATTGGTCAACCGAACGAGCGCCGTAGCCCGCGTGGCCGCGGCGCCGAGGAGCGAGCATGTCGCACTACCTGAACTTCGATCCCTCGACGGTCGAGCCGGAGGAGGGCGCGCCTGCCGCCGACCGCCTGCTGTCCGGCAATCCGCGCTTCACCACCTGGAACCTCGAAGAGGCCCCGGGCGGCGTCTATGCCGGCATCTGGCAGTCGACCCCGGGCAAATGGCGGATCTCCTATGAGGAGTGGGAATATTTTCATGTGCTCGAGGGTCATTCCGTGGTCACCGAGGACGGCGGGAGCCCCGTGCATCTGAAACCCGGCGACCGGATGATCCTCAGGCCCGGCTTCAACGGTACCTGGGAAGTCATTGAAACGACTCGCAAGGACTACGTCATCCGCATCTAGCCTTGTACTCGCGGCGCGCACCGGGGCCGGTGCGCGCCGTGAGCTCGGAACGAAACGGAAATGACCGCCTCAGGCGGCGTTGCCGGTCAGCGTGTCCACCTCGGCCTGGTGCCGGGCCGCAAGTTCGGCGTCTTCCTCGGCCACCTTTCGAAACGATTCCAGCGCCGTCATGCGCGCGATGTAGTCGCGGAACACCGGCCGCTCCGGGACGATGCCGAACATGGTCGTCCAGTGCAGGGCCGTTCCCCACAAGAGATCGGCCGCACTCATCCTGTCGCCCAGCAGATAGGGGCCGGGCTTCAAAGCGTCCTCGATCACCGCCAGCATGTCGTCAAAATTGCTGTAGGGCGTGTCGTTCGGGCTCGCCGGTTCGCGCTTCAGGTAGCGGTCGATGACCGCCGGCTCGAAGCAGTTCCCGTAGAACACCAGCCAGCGCAGATAGGTGCCGCGGTCCGGGTCGTCGAGCGCCGGCGCGAGCCCAGCCTCGGGAAACAGATCGGCGAGATAGAGGTAGATTGCCGCCTGCTCGGTGACGAAGGCCTTGCCGTGGCGGATCGCCGGAACCTTGCCGAGCGGATTGATGGCGAGATAGGCGGGCTTGCGCTGTTCGCCGGCCTTCATGTTGAGCACGTGCAGCTGATAGGGCGCCTTCAGCTGCTCGAGCAGGAAGCGGGCGCCGGTCGCGCGGGTCTGGGGCGAATAGTAGAGGGTGATGGGTTCCTGGGTCATCGGTCGTCTCCTTCGGTTGGGTGGAACGGATGGACGAAGCATGGCACCCCATACCTGTCAGCTTTTGTCAGGTTGGTTTAGGATGATGTCCGAAAAGGAGATTTCCTGATGCGGGCGAGCCGGCTGATCAACATCCTCACCACCTTGCAGGCAAACGGCCTGGTGACCGCCGAGACCCTGGCGGAGGAGAACGAGGTCTCGGTCCGCACCATCTATCGTGACATCGACGCCCTCTCGCTTGCCGGAATTCCCGTCTACAGCGAACGTGGCTCGGACGGCGGCTACCGGCTGCTCGACGGCTACCGCGTGCGGCTGAACGGCATGTCGCAGGCGGAAGCCGAGGCCATGTTCCTCTCGGGCCTGCCGGGCGCGGCCGCCGATCTCGGCCTCGGTTCGCTGATGGCCGGCGCGCAGAAGAAGCTGACCGCGGCGCTGCCGGAGGAGCTGCGCCAGAGCGCGGCCAAGATGCAGGCAAAATTCCATCTCGATGCGCCGACCTGGTTCGGCGAGAACGAGCAGCCGCTCTATCTCCAGGCGATTGCCGATGCGGTGTGGAATTCGAAGCGCATTCGCATGCGCTATCGGGCCTGGAAGTCGGAGAAGAACCGCGAGGCCGAGCCGCTCGGCGTCGTGCTGAAGGGCGGCGCCTGGTACATGGCGGCAAAGGTCGAGGAGAGCGTCCGGACCTATCGCATTGCCCGCATACTGGATCTCGTCGTGACCGAGGATCGCTTCGAACGGCCGGGCGATTTCGATCTCGCGTCCTACTGGAACGAGAACACGCGCCGCCTGGAGGAGGAACTTCATCCCAACATGGCGACGTTGCGGCTCTCATCCTGGGGGCTGACGCTGCTTCAGCACAACAGCCCGTCCTTCGTGCGGTCCCGCATGGAGGTCTCGCCGGAGCCCGACGCCGATGGCTGGCATACGGTCCGGCTGCCGGTCGCGACGAACCGGCATGCCGTCTCCGAATTGCTGCGGCTGGGCGCCGAGGTCGAGGTCCTGGAGCCGGCGGACCTCAGGGCCGCGATGGGCGAGGAAGTACAGCGGCTGGTGGACCTCTACCGAGGGGATGCCGCTGCCTGATTTCGCGTCGACCCGGCAATTCCGGCCGGCCTCAGATGAATCTCTTTGTCACTGGACGGCGGCAAGCCGTTGAAAACTTGAAGTTCGCGAACCGCCGTCGCACCGGCTGACGCTCACCAGTTGAGGTCGAGCCGTTCCAGCCCGTGGAAGTGATAGACGTCCTTCACCTTAGGCTGGGCGGCGATCTTCAGCCCCGGCAGGCGCCGGAACAGCAGCGGCAGGACGATGTTGAGCTCCAGCCTCGCCAGCGGTGCGCCGATGCAGAAATGGATGCCGGCGCCGAAGGAGAGGTTGGGCGCCTCGTTGCGCTCCGGCTTGAATGTCAGCGGATCGGTGAACTTCAGCGGATCGAGATTGGCGGCGGCAAGGATCAGGCTCACCTTGTCGCCGCGCTTGAACGTGACGCCGTCGATTTCGGCCGGTTCCAGGCAAAAGCGCTGGAAGATATGCACCGGCGCGCAGATCCGCAGCGTCTCCTCGACAGTCCGTTCCGTCGTCGCTTCGTCGCGGAACATCTCCGCGGTCGACAAGCCGCTTTCGAGGATGATGCGCACCGAATTGCCGATCTGGTGCACGGTGGCCTCGTGGCCGGCATTGAGCAGCACGATCGTCGTCGAGATCAGCTCGTCCTCGGTGAGGAACTGGCCCTTGTGCTCGGTGTGGATCATGTGGGTCAGCAGGTCGTCGCGCGGATGGGCGCGACGTTCGGCGATCATGCCGCGCACATAGTCGGCAAATTCCCGGGCCGATCGGTCGGCGGCCTCCTCGTCGGCGCGATTGCGCTTGAACATGTACATGCCGACATAGTCGTGGCTCCATTTGAGGAGCTGCGGGCCCATCTCCTCCGGGATGCCGATCATGCGGGCGATCATCGTCACCGGAATGATGTCGGCGAAGGAGGAGAGCAGTTCGGTCTTGCCGTCCTTTTCGAACGCGTCGATCAGCCCATTGGCCAGCGCCTCGATCTCAGGCTTCATCTTCTCGACATGGCGCGACACGAAGGCGCGGTTGACCAGGGTTCTGAGCCGCGTGTGTTCGGGCGGTTCGAGCTCGAGCAGCGAATGCGCCTCGGCGGCATCGAAGTGCCTGGTGTGCGGGCACGGTTCAGGCATGCCCAGTTCTTCGCGCGTGGCGATATGCAGGATCTGCCGGCCGAAGCGGCGGTCGCGCAGCAGACCGTTGACGTGGTCATAGCCGGTGAAGAACCACTGCTTCTGCTCTTCCCAGTAGAAGGTCGGGCAGGCGGCATGCAGGGCGGCATAGACGCGGTTCGGATCGCTGTAGAAGGCCGGGTTGCGGCCGTCGAGGCTGACACGGCGCGCGGTCGTGTCGATGGTTAGGAAGGGGAGTTGGGTCATCGGGGTGATCTACAGAATTTGTCGGGCGCGCGAAAGGCCGTTTACGGCTTGGACAGGCCGGTCGGCGGCGAAGCCTTGGCAACCAGGCGCTTGAGGGCTGCGACCTGCCTGTCGGCCTGCGCGTCCAGTCCTTCGGGACCGTCCGTCGGAACGGTCAGAACACGGTCGCCACTCAGCACCGTGGTGCGGTTGCGGCCGCGTGCCTTGGCCTTGTAGAGTGCTCTGTCGGCACTGCTCATCAGCAGGTCGAGGTCGAAGCTAGCGGCCGGTGCCGTGGCGATGCCGATGCTGACCGTCGCCGAGATCGGCCCCTTGTCGGTCTCGGTCCGGGCGGCGGCGAAAGCCTGGCGGATGGCCTCGGCGACGAGTGCGGCCTCGCGCACGTCCCTGACTTCGATGCCGGCCATGAATTCCTCGCCGCCGGTACGGCCGAGAATGCCGCTGGCGGGCACGAGCTCCCGGCAAATGTCGGAGAAGGCCAGCAGCACCGCGTCGCCGGCCTGGTGACCGTAGGTGTCGTTGATCTTCTTGAAGTGGTCGAGGTCGAAGAGCGCAAGTGCGATCAGGCGGCCCGAGGCGGGCCTGGACGCGGAGAGTCGGGCGAAATCCTCTACCAGCCCGCGGCGATTGAGCACGCCGGTGAGCGGATCGGTGCGGACCAGGTGGCAAAGGCGTTGCTGGGAGCGATCCATGACGATCCGCGCGCCGATCATGATCACGGCGATGAAGCCGAAAACAGTGGCCGCGGTGGAGATCGCCGAGAACGGCGCGTCCTGGAGGCTGCGGGGGAGGGTGATCAGGCACAACGCCGTGACGATAAGGCCGATTAGCGACTGCCCGGCCCAGATCCCCGCCAGCAGCCGGCGCAGGCTTCGTCCGGCGATGTCATGGCGGACGGCGACGGACGCCAGCATGGCGAAACCGCAGGCGGCGGAAAAATTGTAGAGCGCGATCCGGTAGGCGATGTCGTCCCGGATCGGCTCGATCAGCATTCCGGCGATCCACAGGAGCACCGGTATGGCCGCCCACCCGGCCAGAGGACGCTTCGCCAGGAACAGCATTCCGGCGATCCAGAAGGGGAAGCTCGAGAGCGCGACGGTATTTGCGACCGGGATCGACAGCCAGTCCGGGATCGCACCGCGCGCGGCGACCAGCGCGACGCCCAGCCCATGCCCGGCAAAGCCGAGCGACCAGAGGCCGTAGTGCCGCTGGGAGCGCTCGTGCAGCCATACGGCGGCGAGCAGCACGGCCAGGGTCGAGGCTTCCATCGCCCACAGGAATAGCGCGGTCTTGATATCGAGCACGGGATCGGCCTTGCGTGCGGTCGGGAGGATTGTCGCAAGATGGGGCAGAGTGTTTAACGAGTCCTTACCCAAGGGCCGTTCACCGCAGTCTCGCACAAGCTTGACAGTATTTATTAGCGTTTGATTTACCAATGGCCGCGCAATAGCTGTGGCTGCTGGGGGCGGCGGCATAGGCGAGGGCGGGGCAAGGGTTTATGCGTCTTGCTCCATGCCCGAGGTATTAAGGATAACCGAGCCGCGAGTCTTGAAGTCGAGGGTGCGGACACTCTATGTAGGGATTGACAGGTTTTATTTGATTCCCGCCGCGCATCGAGTGTTTGGGGATGAGGCTGATAAAGGACGGACATGAGAAATCCAGTTGATACCGCCATGGCCCTGGTGCCGATGGTTGTGGAGCAGACGAACCGCGGCGAGCGCTCCTATGACATCTTTTCCCGCCTCCTGAAGGAGCGCATCATTTTCCTCACCGGTCCGGTCGAAGACACGATGGCGTCGCTGGTCTGCGCGCAGTTGCTGTTCCTCGAGGCCGAGAACCCGAAGAAGGAAATCGCGCTCTACATCAATTCCCCCGGTGGCGTCGTCACCGCAGGCATGGCGATCTACGACACCATGCAGTTCATCCGCCCGGCCGTCTCGACGCTCTGCGTCGGCCAGGCCGCCTCGATGGGCTCGCTGCTTCTGGCCGCCGGCGAGAAGGGCATGCGCTTCGCCACCCCGAACGCCCGCATCATGGTTCATCAGCCCTCGGGCGGGTTCCAGGGCCAGGCCTCGGACATCGAACGTCACGCCCGCGACATCATCAAGATGAAGCGCCGCCTGAACGAAATCTACGTGAAGCACACGGGCCGCAGCCTCGAAGAGGTTGAACAGACGCTCGATCGTGACCATTTCATGGAAGCGGGCGAGGCCAAGGACTGGGGCCTGATCGACAAGATCCTGACCTCGCGTCAGGAAATCGAGGGCGTTCCTGCGGCATGAGTACGGCCCGGGCCTCAGGCGGTTCGATGTCCATGAACCGCTTGTGATCGGCTTTAGGGGTGTAAACGGTCGAGGAAAGCGCTATTAGTACCTATTAAGGCTATGTTGTGGTTTTGTGACGTAGCCTTGCGATTTGAAGGGGTTCTCGTTGCCGCCGGTCCTGAAACTGGATTGAATGGATCGGTAAGTACCTCCAAGTCGGGTAAGGTTTCGGCCGTCAGGTGACAGCCGGAACCGGCGGTGTGAGTGACCGCCCTCCGCTGGTCGGAGGAGCGGCGTGCTGGAAGGATAAAGACATGAGCAAGGTCAGCGGAAGCAACGGCGGTGACTCCAAGAATACCCTCTATTGTTCCTTCTGCGGCAAGAGCCAGCACGAGGTCCGCAAGCTGATTGCCGGACCGACGGTGTTCATCTGCGATGAATGCGTCGAATTGTGCATGGACATCATCCGCGAAGAGAACAAGTCGTCGATGGTCAAGTCCCGCGACGGCGTTCCCACGCCGCAGGACATCATCAAGATCCTCGACGAATACGTGATCGGCCAGAGGCAGGCCAAGAAGATCCTCTCGGTCGCGGTGCACAACCATTACAAGCGCCTGTCGCATGCCTCCAAGGGCGGCGACGTGGAGCTGGCCAAGTCGAACATTATGCTCGTCGGCCCGACCGGCTGCGGCAAGACCTATCTTGCCCAGACGCTGGCCCGCATCATCGACGTGCCCTTCACCATGGCCGATGCCACGACGCTCACCGAAGCCGGCTATGTCGGCGAGGACGTCGAGAACATCATCCTGAAGCTGCTGCAGGCGGCCGACTACAATGTCGAGCGTGCCCAGCGCGGCATCGTCTACATCGACGAAGTCGACAAGATCAGCCGCAAGTCGGACAATCCTTCGATAACCCGCGACGTGTCGGGCGAGGGCGTCCAGCAGGCGCTTCTGAAGATCATGGAAGGCACGGTTGCTTCGGTTCCGCCGCAGGGCGGCCGCAAACATCCGCAGCAGGAATTCCTGCAGGTCGACACGACGAACATCCTGTTCATCTGCGGCGGCGCCTTTGCCGGTCTCGACAAGATCATCTCGGCCCGTGGGGAAAAGACCTCCATCGGCTTCGGTGCGACGGTTCGGGCGGAAGACGATCGCCGCGTCGGCGAAGTGCTGCGCGAGCTGGAGCCGGAAGATCTGGTGAAGTTCGGCCTCATCCCGGAATTCATCGGCCGTCTGCCGGTCCTGGCGACGCTCGAAGACCTTGACGAGGATGCGCTGATCCAGATCCTGTCGGAGCCGAAGAACGCGCTCGTCAAGCAGTACCAGCGCCTGTTCGAGATGGAAGACATCGAACTGACCTTCCACGAGGACGCGCTGCGCGAGATTGCCCGCAAGGCGATTACCCGCAAGACCGGTGCCCGTGGTCTGCGCTCGATCATGGAAAAGATCCTGCTCGACACCATGTTCGAACTGCCGGAACTCGAAGGCGTTCGCGAAGTGGTCATCTCCGAGGACGTCGTGCGCGAATCCTCCCGTCCGCTCTACATCTATTCGGACCGCCAGGAAGAGAAAGCCAACGCGTCCGCCTGATGCGGGCCTCGATTTCTCAAGACGAAAACCCGCCGCACCGGCGGGTTTTTTTCGTTTATGCTTTCTTTCGGCGATAAACGACGAAGAAGTCGGCGAATTTGGCGATCCGTGGTTTTCCGAAGCGGAGGGTTGGGCTACAAAGCTAAAGTGCTTCGGCGCGACCGATCGGGTCGCCGGCCGGAGCAGGGCGCCTCGCGCTCCGTTCCGCGCCCGTCGGGCAAGCGTGTTTTGTAGCGTTGTGTCGCCGTCTGTAACGGTGCTGTCACATTTGGGTGCGGCGGCTGTTTGGGCAGGCTTGAATTCACTGTCGCGGAACTCCACTTGTTGGGGGAGCAAGAGATGTGCCAGTTGCCTTCGGGGACTGGCGCCAGGTTCCGGTTCACGCCGGGACGTCGGAAAGGAATGAAAATGTCGAAAACGTCTGCAGCAAACGAAGGCAATATCTATCCCGTATTGCCCCTGCGCGACATCGTGGTTTTCCCCCACATGATCGTGCCTCTGTTCGTCGGGCGCGAGAAGTCCATTCGCGCTCTGGAAGAGGTAATGGGCTCCGACAAGCAGATCATGCTGGCGACCCAGATCAATGCCGGGGACGATGATCCGGCATCCGACTCGATCTACGAGATCGGCACCGTCGCCAATGTCCTTCAGCTGCTCAAGCTGCCGGACGGCACGGTGAAGGTCCTGATCGAGGGGCGCGCCCGCGCCAAGATCGAATCCTATACGGGCCGCGAGGAGTTCTATGAGGCGACCGCCCACGTTCTCGCAGAGCCGGACGAAGACCCGGTCGAGATCGAGGCGCTGAGTCGCTCCGTCGTCTCGGAGTTCGAGAACTACGTCAAGCTGAACAAGAAGATTTCGCCGGAAGTGGTCGGCGCCGCCAGCCAGATCGAGGACTACTCGAAGCTGGCCGACACGGTAGCCTCGCACCTCTCCATCAAGATCACCGAGAAGCAGGAAATGCTGGAGACGGTGAGCGTGAAGACGCGCCTCGAAAAGGCGCTCGGCTTCATGGAAGGCGAGATCTCGGTTCTCCAGGTCGAGAAGCGTATCCGCTCGCGCGTCAAGCGCCAGATGGAGAAGACCCAGCGCGAATACTACCTGAACGAACAGATGAAGGCGATCCAGAAGGAACTCGGCGACGGCGAAGACGGCCGCGACGAGATGGCCGAACTGGAAGAGCGCATCGCCAAGACCAAGTTCTCCAAGGAAGCCCGTGAAAAGGCCGACGCGGAGTTGAAGAAGCTGCGCCACATGAGCCCGATGTCGGCGGAAGCCACCGTCGTGCGCAACTATCTCGACTGGCTGCTCGGCCTGCCCTGGGGCAAGAAGTCCAAGGTCAAGATCGACCTAAACGCCGCCGAGAAGATCCTCGACGAGGACCATTTCGGTCTCGACAAGGTCAAGGAACGCATCGTCGAGTATCTCGCCGTGCAGACGCGCGCGACCAAGCTCAAGGGCCCGATCCTGTGCCTCGTCGGCCCTCCGGGCGTCGGCAAGACCTCGCTCGCCAAGTCGATCGCCAAGGCGACCGGCCGCGAATACATCCGCATGGCCCTCGGTGGCGTCCGTGACGAAGCCGAAATCCGCGGTCACCGCCGCACCTATATCGGCTCGATGCCCGGCAAGGTCATCCAGTCGATGAAGAAGGCGAAGAAGTCCAACCCGCTCTTCCTTCTCGACGAGATCGACAAGCTGGGCCAGGACTATCGCGGCGATCCGTCATCGGCCCTGCTCGAGGTGCTGGATCCGGAACAGAACTCGACCTTCATGGACCACTACCTGGAAGTCGAGTACGACCTGTCGAACGTGATGTTCATCACCACGGCGAACACGCTCAACATTCCGGGCCCGCTGATGGACCGCATGGAGATCATCCGGATCGCCGGCTATACCGAAGACGAGAAGCTGCAGATCGCCAAGCGTCACCTGCTGCCGAAGTCAATCAAGGAACATGCCCTGCGTCCGGAAGAGTTTTCGGTTTCCGACGATGCGATCAAGGCGATCATCCAGCAGTATACCCGCGAAGCCGGTGTTCGGTCCTTCGAACGGGAACTGATGAAGCTCGCCCGCAAGGCGGTCACCGAGATCCTCAAGGGCAAGACCAAGTCCGTCGCCGTCACGGCCGCGAACATCCATGACTATCTCGGCGTGCCGCGCTATCGCCACGGCGAGGCCGAAGGCGAGGACCAGGTCGGTATCGTCACCGGTCTGGCCTGGACCGAAGTGGGCGGCGAACTGCTGACCATCGAAGGCGTGATGATGCCGGGCAAGGGCCGCATGACGGTCACCGGTAACCTCAAGGAAGTGATGAAGGAATCGATCTCGGCTGCGGCATCCTATGTCCGCTCGCGCGCTGTCGATTTCGGCATCGAGCCGCCGCGCTTCGACAAGTCGGACATTCACGTCCACGTTCCGGAAGGGGCAACCCCGAAGGACGGCCCGTCGGCCGGCGTCGCCATGGCGACCGCCATCGTCTCGGTCATGACCGGCATCCCGGTCAACAAGGACGTGGCGATGACGGGCGAGATCACACTGCGTGGTCGTGTCCTGCCGATCGGTGGTCTGAAGGAAAAGCTGCTCGCGGCACTGCGCGGCGGTATCAAGAAGGTTCTGATCCCGGAAGAGAATGCCAAGGACCTGGCGGACATCCCGGACAACGTCAAGAACAACCTTGAGATCGTCCCGGTCTCGCGCATGGGCGAAGTCATCCGACACGCTCTGATCCGCGTACCTGAACCGATTGAATGGGACGGAACGGTCGAAACACCGGCCATCGGCACCGTCGAAGGTGTCGACGAAACAGGGGCTGCTTTGGCGCATTGAGGCGGTTTTTGCCTTAGTCTTGCCAAATTGGCACATCGAACGAAAAAAGGCTGGCAAAAATGCCAGCCTTTTTTGTGTAAACTCCCCGAAACCGCTTGTTTTCCGGGCCATTGCGGTGCTTTTGAGTTGCTTAGGGCAGATGCATACGTATTCTCCGCCCGACTTATCCATTGAGTCGTTTCATACCAATCAGAAAGGGTGGAAACATGAACAAGAACGAACTCGTATCCGCGGTCGCCGAGAAGGCCGGCCTCACCAAGGCCGATGCAGCTTCCGCCGTTGACGCCGTTTTCGAAACGGTTCAGGCCGAGCTGAAGAACGGCGGCGATGTTCGCCTCGCTGGCTTCGGTGCTTTCACCGTTGCTCGTCGCGAAGCTTCGAAGGGCCGCAACCCGTCGACCGGCGCCGAAGTCGACATTCCGGCTCGCAACGTGCCGAAGTTCACGGCTGGCAAGGGTCTCAAGGACGCCTGCAACAGCTAATCGGCAGGGCCACCTTACGCCGATAGGGGCGAAAGGGCCTGTTGACACTCATGGAAAAGCCCGGTGCGGAGACGCACCGGGCTTTTCCTTTTGCGGCGTGAGTTGACCTCAGTAGTCGCAGTAACCGCCGTCGAGGCCGACGGAGGGATCGTGGTTGTCGAAGAGGACGCGCATGTCGCAGGTCTCTGTGTCGGGTGCGGAAATCGGTCCGGCACAATAGGAACCTTCCGGCGAGTAGACCTCGACGAACCAGCGATGGTGCACATAGGTCTGGAAGCCGGACTCCTCGCCCGGTTGCACCAGGGCGTATTCGCGCAGGTTCCCCTCGAAGTCGGCCCAATAGACGCGGAAGGCATAGGCGGTGTCGTTGTGGAAGCGGATGCCCGTCGGAATATTGGTTTCGGGTGATGAAGCAGCACCGGCAATACAATCGTCGGCCTTCAGTGGGCTGGCCGGCAGCAGAAGCAAGGTTAGAATACTGGCACTGAGAAATGACTTGATGTTCATGGGCGTCTTTCCGGATGGCGGCGGCGATGGCCGATTTCTGCATGAAAGCGGAAGTGAAGCAATGGGCAGACGATGATCGTTTCTTCCGACCCCGCCCGATCTGTTTAAGGGGCGCAATAACCGCTCGGACGCACCAACCCTTGTGCGGGAATGGCATTTGATCTATTCGCAGAGACGCTGGCTTTGCCGGCATTCGTTCTCAGGGCGGGGTGAAAGTCCCCACCGGCGGTAAGGAGGTTTGCCTCCAAGCCCGCGAGCGCCTCTCGGCCGGTGGTCGGAAGGGTCTGCAGATCCGGTTGAATTCCGGAGCCGACGGTCACAGTCCGGATGAAAGAGAATGAGGCAATCGGTCGTGGCACCGCGTTTCCGGATGGATCTGTCCGGATGCCGGCGGCTCGGCCTGCGTATGCCGTCCGCTTGTGCGGATGGCGGCGCAAGCGGGTGGGCTCGTCCAGGCGGGTCCTGCCGCGAATGCCCTCATGCGTCCTGATTTGTGTTGGTCCTTGTGAAGGAAAGAAACATGAATCAGAGCTCCCTTACGCTCTCCCGCTCCCGCGCTTTTGCCGGGGCCTCCTACATGGTGCTGGCGGGTATCGCTTTCGCGCTCCTCAACGTCGCGACCCAGTGGCTGGCCATGACGCTGGCCTTCCCGCCGGCCTCGGCGGCTTTCTGGCAATATGGCTTCGCCCTCGTGCTGTCGCTGCCGCTGCTGTTCAAGCTCGGCCTCAAGGCTATGCGCACGCGTTACCCCTGGCGGCACCTGCTGCGCGTCCTGCTCGCCGCGCTCGGCGTGCAGGCCTGGGTCACCGGGCTCGCCACAGTGCCGATCTGGCAGGCGATCGCGCTGGTCATGACCTCGCCCTTCTTCATCATCATCGGCGCCAGGCTCTTTCTCGGCGAAAGTGTCGGCTGGCCCCGCTGGGTGGCGACCCTCGTCGGTTTCGTCGGTGCGATGATCATCCTGCAGCCCTGGGCCGACACGTTTTCGGTGGCGGCACTCCTGCCCATCCTGTCGGCCCTGCTGTGGGGCGGATCATCCTTGCTGATGAAGAACCTGACGGCCTTCGAGCCGCCGGAGACGATCACCGTCTGGCTGCTGGTACTGCTGACGCCGATCAATGCCGGGCTGGCGCTCGCGTCCGGCTTTGCCATGCCGACCGGTCTTGCCCTGGCGCTGCTGCTGGCCGCCGGTCTCCTGACCGTCGTGGGCCAGTATCTGCTGACGCTGGCCTATAATGCTGCGGACGCGGCCTATGTGCAGCCCTTTGACGACCTCAAGCTGCCGCTCAACGTGCTCGCCGGCTGGCTGGTCTTCGGCTACGCCCCGGCCGGCTATCTGTGGCTCGGCGCGCTGCTGATCCTTGGCGCCTCGCTGTTCCTGATGACGGCCGAGATGCGCAAGGAACGGACCTCCGCCTGACCCAGGGGAGGGGCGTCGCGCAATCCGCCGGGATTGTCATCCGCCTGTCATCCGTATGACGCAAAAGCCTCCTGTTCCTTTCTCACGGAAACAGGAGGTTTCCCATGACGTATGGCTTTTCCCGCGCGGCCCTGACCGCAGCCCTGCTGGCTTCCGTCGCCGCACCCGCCGGCGCCGAGCAGGTTTTCAACCGCATCGCGTCCTTCCCCGTCGCCACCAATATCCCGGCCGACAAGGACGCCAAGTCCGTCTCCTCCGCCGAGATCATCACGGCGACCGAAGACGGCATGACGCTGATTTATTCCGACAGCCCGCTCGGCGCGATCGGCTTTGTCGACATTTCCGACGCCAAGGCCCCGAAGGCTGCCGGCGCCCTGATGATGGACGGTGAGCCCACCTCGGTCACCGTCGTCGGCGGCAAGGCGCTCGTCGCCGTCAACACCTCCGAGAGCAAGGCCAAGCCCTCGGGCCGGCTTTCGATCGTCGACATCGCCTCGAAGGCGATCGACGCCAGCTGCGATCTCGGCGGCCAGCCTGATTCGGTGGCGATCTCCGCCGACAAGAGCTTTGCCGCTGTTGCCATCGAAAACGAGCGCGACGAAGAGCTGAACGACGGCAAGCTGCCGCAGCTGCCGGCGGGCGATCTCGCCATCGTTTCCCTGAAGGACGGCGTTGCCGACTGCGCTTCGATCAAGCACGTCGCCCTGACCGGCCTTGCCGAAGTCGGCGCGGACGATCCGGAGCCGGAATTCGTCTCGATCAACAGCCTCGGCGAGATCGCCGTGACGCTGCAGGAGAACAACCACATTGCCATCGTTGAAGGCAAGACGGGTACGGTGAAGACCCATTTCTCGGCCGGCGCCATCGACCTCGCCGGCATCGACACCAAGTCCGACGGTGCGCTGAAGTTCACCGGCAAGAAGGAAGGCGTGCTTCGCGAGCCCGACGCCCTGAAGTGGCTGGACGACAACCGTTTCGTCGTCGCCAACGAAGGTGACTACGAGGGCGGTTCGCGCAGCTTCACCATCTTCGACAAGAACGGCAAGGTTCTCTACGAATCCGGCCCGTCGCTCGAACTCGCGATTGCCCAGATCGGCCACTTCCCCGACAAGCGCGCCAAGTCCAAGGGCGTCGAGCTCGAAGGCCTGGAAGCCGCGACCTTCGGCGACCAGAAATATTTCTTCGTCCTCTCCGAACGTGCTTCGATCGCCGCCGTCTACAAGGACACCGGCGCCGAGCCCGAACTCGTCCAGCTTCTGCCGTCGGGCGTTTCGCCGGAAGGTGCGGTCGCCATTCCGAGCCGCAACCTGTTCGTCACCGCCAACGAGGTCGACCTGGTCGAGGATGGCGGCGCCCGCTCGCATGTCATGCTCTATGAACTCGGCGAAGGCGAAGCCGCCTATCCGACCATCCGCTCCGAAATCGTCGATGGCGCGCCGATCGGCTGGGGTGCTCTGTCGGGCCTCGTCGGCGACGCCGAGAAGGCAGGCCAGCTCTATGCCGTAAACGACAGCTTCTACGCCATGCAGCCGACGATCTTCACCATCGACGCAACGCAGAAGCCGGCCCTCATCACGGCGGCTCTGCCGGTCACCCGCGGCGGCCAGCCGGCTCAGAAGCTCGACATCGAGGGCATTGCGCTCGACGGCAAGGGCGGCTTCTGGCTCGCTTCCGAAGGCGATCCGGCAAAGCTCGTCGGTCACGGCATCTACAATGTCGACGCCAAGGGCGAGATCAAGGCTGAAATCGGCATGCCCGTCGAACTGCTCGCCGGCCAGACCCGCTTCGGCTTCGAGGGCATCACCTCGGTTGGCGAAGGCGACGACCTGACGCTGTGGATGGCCGTTCAGCGCGAATGGAAGGACGACGAGAAGGGCACGGTCAAGCTCGTGTCCTATAACCCGAAGTCCAAGGAATGGGGCGCCGTGCGCTATCCGCTCGACAAGGGCGCCGATGGCTGGGTTGGCCTGTCCGAAATCACCGCCCATGGCGATCACGTCTATATCGTCGAGCGCGACAACCTGATCGGCGATGCGGCCAAGCTGAAGAAGCTCTACCGCGTGGCGATCGCCGACCTGAAGCCGGCCAAGCTCGGCGGCGAACTGCCGCTGGTCAAGAAGGAAGAGGCCCACGACTTCCTGCCCGACCTCAAAGCCGCAACCAACGGCTATGTCGTCGACAAGCTGGAGGGCTTCACCTTCGACGCCGAAGGCAAGGCCTTTGCCGTCACCGACAATGACGGCGTCGACGACTCCTCGGGCGAGACCCTGTTCTTCCCGGTCGACCTCAAGGGCACCAACTGATCAACATCGTCCTCCCAAGACGATTGGAGGCCGGGTGAGCGATCACCCGGCCTCCACTGCATTTGTGTCCCGTTTGCCTCCGAGCGTCGCCTACCAGCGCTGATGGACGTGCGGGGCGATCAGCCGGTCGTAGATGTCCTTCGCCGCAGCCATGACGTCGGAGGATAGGGCTGGCAGGTCCGAAGCCGCCGCATTCGCCTGCGCCTGGGCGGCGTTGCGAGCGCCGGGAATGGCCACGGTCACAGCCTCGTGCATCAGGATCCAGCGCAGCGCGAAGGCCGCCATCGCCGTGCCGGCCGGCACCAGCTTGCGGACCTCCTCGACCGCCTGAAGGCCGGTCTCCAGCGGCACGCCGGCAAAGGTCTCGCCGACGTCGAAGGCCTCGCCATGGCGGTTGAAGTTGCGATGGTCCTCGGCCGCGAACTGGGTTGACGCGGTGATCTTGCCCGACAGCAGGCCGCTTGCCAGCGGCACGCGGGTGATGACCGCGACCTTGCGGCGCCGGGCCTCCTGGAAGAACAGCCCGGCCGGGCGCTGGCGGAACAGGTTGAAGATGATCTGCACGCTGACGACGCCCGGATATTCGATCGCCTTCAGCGCCTGCTCCACGTTCTCGACGCTGACCCCGTAATGGGCGATCTTGCCGGCGCTTCTGAGCTCTTCCAGTCCCTCGAACACCTCCGGGTGATAGTAGACCTCGGCCGGCGGGCAGTGCAGTTGCACGAGGTCGAGCCGCTCGACGCCGAGATTCTGCAGGGAACGGTCGATGAAGCTTTCCAGATTGGCCTTGGTATAGCCGCCCGCCACATGCGGGTTGAGCCGCCTTCCGGCCTTGGTGGCGACCATCGGCCGTGCGCCGCCGCGGGCCTTCAGCACCTCGGCGATGATGCGTTCCGAGCGCCCGTCGCCATAGACATCCGCCGTGTCGACGAAGGTCATGCCGGCGTCGAGCGCGGCATTGAGCGCTGCCCGGCCGTCCGCTTCCGAAACCTCGCCCCACGAGCCACCGATCTGCCATGCGCCGAAACCGATGTCGCTGACGGTGAAGTCCGTTCTGCCGAATGAATGCTGTCGCATGGTCGTTTCTCCTCGTTCACGAACTCTGCATCGTTGCAGTTATCAAGCGCCGGGCGGGCGGGCAAGGGAAGCGTGCTTGACTGTCTGCAAGGCAAATTGGGACGTCCGGCAGAGCGCCGCAAATTCACCGCGAAGGGCCGATAGGAAAGGGCTTCTCGGTTGCTGCACCTCGAACCCGGGATTGATGCGTGAGACTGCTATCGGCGTTCTTGAAGGTTCTGCGACTGGCTTCGCTGCTGGCCCTCGGGCTTGCGGTGTGGAATGCCGCGACCTCCGTCTATCGCACTGGCATGGTCTTCGGTCTCATCGATCCCGTTGCACTCGCCGAATACCGGCTCTATGCGGCGCCGGCCAGCACCTATGTCGCCGAGATCGAAGAGGCCATCGCCGCCGGCGACCACGATTATGCCGTGGCGCTCTATGATCTGGCGGTCCGTCACGGTCACGCCCTGTCTCCCGCGCTTCGGGAACGGGCGGAGGGCACATGGCTCGGCCGCGCCTATCTGACCGGCAGCCGCGCGGCAAAGGGTTTTGTCGTTGGTTCGCTCGACAGCGGCGCGGAGATCGCCGGTTCGGTGACCAGCGACCTGATCGGCGTCGGCGACCTGCGCGACTTCTCCGTCCAGGGTTACCGCTATGTGGCGGGCGACGACTACGACCCGATCCTGCTGGGGCTGTCCGCCGTCGGTCTTGGTCTGACCGTCTCGACGCTCGGAACCGCGGGCGCCGCGGCCGTTCCGGATGCCGGCCTTTCGGTGCTGAAGAATGCCTATCGCGCGCGCAAGATCTCTTCGCCGCTCACCGCCTATCTGACGAAGAATGCGGCAAAGCTGGTGGACGCCCGCATATTGAAGGCGGAACTGGTGGCGGCGAGCGACGAAGGCGCG
>CALRRQ020000016.1:0-103772 GCA_943370615.1 Rhizobium sp. Q54 | reverse complement strand
GTCGTACTCGGCCGAGCGGGCCATGTCCTCTTCAAGGCTGTCCCACTGGATGGCGTCCAGCTCGTCCTTGGTGAAGAGTTCGAAGCACTTCGGGTTGCCCATCTGGCTGACCGGGTTGAAGGTGCCCTCGGCGAAGGCCACCGTGTGGGCGACTTCCGGGTCCTGGACATATTTGAGGAATTCGATGGCGAGCGGTGACAGGTCCGGATTGTTGACGGTGGAGGTGATCTCGATCCAGGAAATGCCGCCCTTGCCGTCGATCGGGCCCTTGAGCGGTGTGATGGCGCGCAGGTTCGGATAGCCGTCGGCGCGGGCCGGCGATACGGAATAGGTGCCGCCGGTCATGTAGAGGTCGATTTCGCCGGAGACGAGCGCCTGGTTCAGCGAGGCCATGTCGCCCACCATCTTGGCGCCCTTGAACACCTTCTCGGCGGTCGCGGAGAAGGTCTTGAACTCCTCTTCCGTGTGTTCCTTGAAAGGATTGATGCCGGCGATCAGGAAGATGTTGAAGACGTTCCAGTCGTCGGATTCCTGAATGCCGTACTTGCCGGCAAGGGCTGTGTCGTTGAAGAGGTCCCAGCCCTGTTCTTCCGCCGTCGCCCTGCTGACCTTGTCGGTGTTGACGACGAAGCTGTATGGCCCGAAGCGCTGGGCCATGCCGAGCAGGTCCTTGCCGTCGTCGCTCATCGCCCAGCGATAGGGGGCCTTGAAGTCCGGCAGCATGGTGTCGAAATAGGGCTCGAACTCGGCGCGTGGCAAAGGCTTGATGAGGCCGGCCGGCGCCATGACCTTGCGGGCCCAGGGATTGTTGACGTTGATCAGGTCCCAGATCTTGGTTTCGCCGGCGCGCAGGCGGTTGATCATGGTCGGGTCGTTGGTCAGGCTTTCGGCCTTGACGGTCGCCGACTGGCTGGAGCGGAACGGGTCGAGCACCTGCGCGGAGTTGTAGCCTTCCCAGCAAAGGATGTTCAGTTCCTTCTCGCGCGCGGCAAAGGCGCGCGTGGCGCTTGCCAGCGGACCGGAAAAGGCCGCCGCGCCCATCATCTGCATCATGTTTCGTCTGGAGAGTTTCATCATTATCGTTCCCCTGTTTTTGGCCGGCTGTGGCGGCTTGTGAACTTATAATGTTGGAACTGTGTCGTAAAAATGTGTGGTTTACAACATCTATTTTCTTCTTCATTGTGCATTGCGCAATGAGGATGCGGCAAGCGAAATGACGCCTGCCGGCGTCCGGCATCAGTCGTCGAATTCCACTTAATGTACGAGAATTACTTTGCATTTCTTTTGGGCAATCGCCGATGCAGGAGTGGCTAGGTTTTAATCTCGCGCAAAAAAATCGGGCAATATCGGCAACCGAGCGCCCTTGGTCCAGAACAACGAAGTGAGCCAAAAATGTTGAAGTCGCTACAGGGTAAAACAGTTATCGTCACGGGTGGCAGCCGCGGGATCGGCAAGGGCATCGCATTGCGCTTCGGGGAAGCCGGGCTGAACGTGCTCGTCGTGTCGCGCAGCCATGCGGATGCCGACGCCGTCGCCGCCGAGATCGGTCCGAACGCATCGGGATATGCCGCCGATGTCAGCACCGAAGAGGGCTGCGAGGGCATGGTCGAGGCGGCCGTCACCCGCTATGGCGGCGTCGACGTGCTGTGCGCCAATGCCGGCATCTTTCCGGCCGCCAAGCTCGGCGAAATGACGTCGGCCGATTTCGACCATGTCATCTCGACCAATCTGAAGAGCACCTTCCTCAGCGTCTCGGCGGTGCTGCCGGCGATGACCAAGGCGGGCTCCGGCCGCATCATCATCACCTCGTCGATCACCGGACCGATCACCGGCTATCCGGGCTGGTCGCATTACGGGGCGAGCAAGGCCGGCCAGCTCGGCTTCATGCGCACGGCGGCGATCGAACTGGCGCCGAAGAAGATCACCGTCAATGCTGTCATGCCGGGCAACATCATGACGGAGGGTCTCGAAGTCAACGGTCCGGAGTATATCGCTTCCATGGAAGCCTCGGTGCCGCTGCGCCGCCTTGGAACGCCCGCAGACATTGCGAATGCCGCGCTGTTCTTCGCCTCCGAGGAGGCCGCCTATATCACCGGCCAGTCGATCGTCGTCGACGGCGGCCAGATCCTGCCGGAATCGCTCGGCGCACTCGAAGCCATGGGCTGAAGACGGAAGAAGCCGGGCACGAAGTCGCGCCCGGCTTCTTTGCAGGCTGTTCAGGCGCCTCAGCGCGCCTTGAGGATCGTGTCCAGCGTGCCGGTGAAGAGGTCGGCATCTTCTTGCGAAAAGCACAGCGGCGGGCGGATCTTCAGCGTCGCGCCGTATTTGCCCGCAGCCCCGATCAGGATGCCGTTGTGCTTCAGCTGGTTGATCGCATGGGTGGCGAGCGCCGTGTCCGGCTCCCCGGTCGCCGGGTCGACGAAATCGAGGCCGATGAACAGGCCGGCGCCGCGCACCGCGCCGATCTCGGAATGCGTGCCCTGCAAGGCCTCGAGCGATTGCTTGAAATAGCCGCCGACCGCGGCGGACCGTTCGACCAGTCCCTCGTCCTCGATCACCTGCAGCACGGCATGGCCGGCAGCGGCCGCCACGGGATTGCCGCCGAAGGTGTTGAAATAGCCGGTTTCCTCGCAGAACCGTTTCAGGAATTCCGGCCTTGTGACGACGCCGCCCATCGGGAAGCCGTTGCCCATGGGCTTTCCCATGGTGACGATGTCGGGCGTCACGCCGTGGCGCTCGAAGCCCCACAGGCCGCCGCCGGTGCGGCCGAAGCCGGGTTGGACCTCGTCGGCGATCAACAGGCCGCCGGCGCGGTGCACGACATCGGTCGCCCCCTTCAGGAAGCCGGCCGGATCGGCATAGATGCCGTCGCTCGAAAAGATCGTGTCGATGATCAGTGCGGCAAGGCCGATGCCGCGAGAGTTCAGTTCGGCGATCGCCTGTTCAACCGAGGCGGCGAAGCTTGCCTCGACGCTCAAGCCGTCGCGGGCGGTCGGCGCCGGGATGATCGCCACGAAGGGCGCCGGCTTGCGCTTGCGCAGCGAGGAGGGGGAGATCTCCGTCACCAGCGCCGTATTGCCGTGATAGGCGGCCTCGGTGACGATGAAACCTTCGGCGCCGGTGGCGATGCGGGCGATGCGCATGGCCAAATCATTGCTCTCGCTGCCGGTGCAGGTCAGTACGACATTGCTCAGGCTCTGGGGAAACTTGGAGAGCAGCTTTTCGGTATAGGCCTCGACGACGCGGTTGAGGTAGCGCGTGTGGATGTTGAGTTCGCCGACCTGACGGGCGACCGCCTCGACCACCCGCGGGTGGCAATGGCCGACCGAGGGCACGTTGTTGTAGACGTCGAGATATTGGCGCCCGCCGGCGTCATACATATAGGCGCCCCGGGCGCGCACCATCTCGATCGGTTGTTCGTAGAAGAGCACGGAAGAGGCGCCAAAGGCCGCCTGGCGTTTGGCGACGCGCTCGGCGAGGTCCGGCGGAAAACCCTCGGTGCGGGTGGCATCGAAGCGGTTGAGATCGAGAATTTCCTTGGTGGCGACGCTCATCGGGCTCTCCTCAACTGTGTTCGGCCAGATAGCGCTTCGCGAGCGCCACGGTGCCGTCCGTATAGGCGGTGCCCATGGACTGGGCCGTCGGCGTCTCGGCATGCGAGGCGATCCAGGCCGTGAGTTGCATGCGGCGGAGCATGATGAACATCGGCAAAGCCGCCTCGTGTTCGGCATCGAGTGGTGCGACGCGCCGGTAGCCTTCGAGCCAGGCCGCCATCAGGTCGGGAATGAAGGGCTCGTGCTCCATGAAGCTGATCGCGGCGGCAAAGTCATAGGCGAACCAGGACAGGCCGCAATCGTCGAAATCGATGACGCCCAGCCGCTCGCCCTCGACCAGCAGGTTGGCGGCGCGCATGTCGCAATGCACGAGGCCGAAGCGATCGGCGCCGTAGCCATAGGCCGCGGTCTGGGTTTCGAGCAGCGCGTGGGTGCGCTCGAGGATCTCTCTGCCCTCTGGCGTCAGGCCCAGGGCCGCGCGCCAGTCGCCCCAATAGGCGCCGTGCCCAAGAATGCGGTCGAAGTTCCAGGTCTTGCGGACGAACTTTTCCGGCCGCGCCCAGCCGCGGCTGTGAGCGTGCAGGCGGGCGTTGATCTCGCCAAGCGCGCCATACCACCGGACGAGGTCGGATTCGGCATCCGGCTCCTTGCCGGACATATATTCGAAGGCGACGGCATGGCGCATGGTTTCGCCGTCGGAGAAGACCTGTAGCAGGTTTCCATCCTTGGCCGTGATCGGCTGGGGCGTGGCGACCACGCCGTCCTGACGCAGCGCCTCGATCCAGGCGAGTTCGGACAGGATTTCGGCTTCGGTATGGTAATCCGGCCGATGCACCCGCACGATCAGGTCGCGCCCGCCCTTGGCGTCGGCAATGCGAAAGGTGGCGTTCTCGGAAATCGTCAGCAGCTTGAGATCGGCCTCCGGCGAGACGCCCCAGACCGAGGAGAGGTCCTTCAGACCATGTTCCAGCCTCGACAGAAAATCTGCATCATACAACATTTGGCGCGCTCGTTCGGATCATGAGTTGGCAAATCCAACAATATTAATGTTGGAAATGCAACATCAAATGCGGGGAAGTCACACATTTTCGGGCATTTAGGAGTGTCATCCGGAGGGTGTGGTGTCGAGCTTCAGGCGTTCTGCTTCCGGATTTGCGAAGCAAGCTCCATTTAAACTGTTATTTCCCCTAAGCGGATATCGTCCTATCGTCCCGGTCAATGCAATGCCGAGGAGCGATATGAGCGAGTGGGTGAATTGGGGCGCGCCGCAGGCGCGGCCGAGCCGTTATGACGTGCTGTTCGAGCCGGTGAAGATCGGTCCGGTGACCGCCCGCAACCGCTTCTACCAGGTGCCGCATTGCAACGGCATGGGTTATCGCGATCCGACGGCGCTGGCCCACATGCGTGGCGTGAAGGCCGAGGGCGGCTGGGCGGTCGTCTGCACCGAGCAGGTGGAATTTCACTACACCTCCGAGATCACGCCGTTCATCGAGCTGCGCCTGTGGGACGACCGGGACATTCCGGCACTGTCGCGCATGGTCGACAAGATCCACGAGGGCGGGGCGCTGGCCGGCATCGAACTTGCCTATAACGGCATGAACGGTTCGAACCTCTACACCCGCGAAGTGCCGATGGGGCCGGCGCATCTGCCCGTCGCCACCTTCACCTATGATCCGGTGCAGGCGCGGCGCATGGATGCGACCGACATCAAGAACATCCGCAAATGGCACCTGGCCGCGGTCAACCGCGCCAAGCGCGCCGGTTTCGACCTGATTTATGTCTATGCCGCGCATTCGCTCGGCTTCCTGCACCACTTCCTGTCGCGTCGCTACAACCAGCGCACCGACGAATATGGCGGCGGCATCGAGAACCGCATCCGGCTGCTGCGCGAAATCACCGAGGAGACCAAGGATGCGGTCGGCGACACCTGCGCCGTGCCGATCCGCATTTCCGTCGATGAGTTGATGGGCGAGGGCGGTCTTTACAAGGAAGAGGTCGAGGACATGATCGGCCTGATGGCCGACCTGCCGGACCTGTGGGATGTGACGCTTGCCGGCTGGGAAAACGACAGCCGCACCTCGCGTTTTGCCGAAGAGGGCGCCCAGGAACCCTTCATCGTCGGCGTCAAGCGTCTGACCTCCAAGCCGGTCGTCGGCGTCGGTCGCTACACCTCGGTCGACCGCATGGTCAGCCTCGTCAACAAGGGCATTCTCGACATGATCGGCGCGGCGCGTCCGTCGATCGCCGATCCCTTCCTGCCGAAGAAGATCGAGGAGGGCCGTTTCGACGACATTCGCGAGTGCATCGGCTGCAATATCTGCGTGTCCGGCGATTTCACCATGTCGCCGATCCGTTGCACGCAGAACCCGACCATGGCGGAGGAATGGCGCAAGGGGTGGCATCCGGAAAAGGTGCGCAAGGCGAAGTCGGACAAGCCCGTGCTGATCGTCGGCGGCGGACCGGCCGGTCTCGAGGCGGCGCAGACGCTCGGCAAGCGCGGCTATGCCGTGACGCTGGCGGAAGCTGGAACGGAACTCGGCGGCCGCGTGCTGCAGGAGGCGCGTCTGCCGGGACTCTCCGCCTGGACCCGCGTTGCCGACTATCGCAAGCTGCAGCTCAACCAGCTTGCCAATGTCGAAACCTATTTCGACAGCCGCCTGACGGCCGAAGACGTGCTGGCCTTCGGCATTCCGCGGATCGCCATTGCGACAGGATCGACCTGGCGCAATGACGGCGTCGGACACCTCCATACCGTTCCGCTGCCGATCGTCGAAGGTGCTCAGGTTCTCTGTCCGAGCGACGTGATGGCCGGCCGTCTGCCGACCGGCAAGCGCGTCATCGTCTGGGACGACGACCATTACTATATGGGCGGCGTGATGGCCGAGGTGATGGCGGAAAAGGGCTATGAGACCATTTATGCGACGCCCGCGTCGGAGGCATCGACCTGGACCCGCAACACGATGGAGCAGCACTTCATCCAGAAGCGGCTTCTTGAAAAGGGTGTGACCGTCAGGAGCTTCACCGCGCTTGATGCGATCGGCGCAGGCGAGGCGACGCTGTCCTGCACGTTTACCGGCCGTCAGGAGCGCATCGAGGCCGACGCCGTCGTGCTCGTTACCGCACGCTTGCCGAACGAGGGGCTGTTCCTCGATCTCATTGCACGACAGACCGAATGGGCCGACGCCGGCATCGAAAGCGTCACCGCCATCGGCGATGCGCTGGCGCCTGCCACCATCGCCCATGCCACCTATGCCGGCCGCCGCTATGCCGAAGAGCTCGACGGCGAACCGCTTGCCGACGGCGCCCTGCCTTTCAAGCGCGAAATCACCGAACTCCTGCCAATCGACTGAGGAAAGACCATGCTGCCATTCAAACTCGACATGTCCCGCGATCCGCTGGACGCCTGGGGCTCTCCGGAAGACATCGGGGCGACGACGGTCGAGGGGCCGATCCAGGTTGCCGGCAAGCTGCTTTTCGGTTCGTTCGACACTCCGGTTTCCGGCGGCCTCTACAGCGCCACCCAGGGAAAATATTGCGTCACCTATCCGTTCCACGAGCATGCGACGCTGCTGGACGGGGAGCTGGCGATCACCGACGAGACGAGCGGCCAGACGGTGGTCTATGGTCCCGGCGACAGCTGGATCATCGCCAAGGGTACACCGCTCCTGTGGCACATTCGGTCCGCGTCAATCCGCAAGAGCTATCTGGCCACGACCGTCGATCTGTAAGGTCGGAACGGGATGGCCAACGCCTATGACATTCTCGAGCGGCTGATTGCCTTCCCCTCCGTCAGCCGGGACGGCAATATCGAGCTCATCCGCTACGTTTCCTCCGTTCTCGCGGAGGCGGGCATCGACCATCGGCTTTATCCTTCGCCGGCGGGCGACCGCGCCTCCTTGTTCGCTACCGTCGGGCCGTCAGGTCCCGGCGGCCTGGTGCTGTCCGGACATACCGACGTGGTTCCGGTCGACGGCCAGGACTGGACGCGCGATCCTTTCCGCCTGTCGGAGCAGGATGGCCGCCTCTACGGGCGCGGCACCACCGACATGAAGGGCTTTGTCGCCTGCGCGATCGAGGCCATGGTGCTGGCGCGCTCGAAGCCACTCGCTGCACCGCTTCATCTGGCGCTTTCCTATGACGAGGAGATCGGCTGTGTCGGCGTTCGCCCGATGCTGGCGGAACTGGCGAAGGCGGGACTGAGGCCCGACTGGGTGCTGATCGGCGAGCCGACCGCCATGCAGGTCGCCTCCGGGCACAAGGGCAAGCTCGCGGCCCGCGCCTCCTGCTGCGGGGTGGCGGCCCATTCCGCGTTGGCGCCGACCGGCCTCAATGCCATCCATCTCGCGGCCGATTTCCTTGGCGAACTCCGTGGCCTGCAGGCGGAACTTGCCGAACAGGGCAGCCGCGACGAGGACTACGACATTCCCTACACCACCGTTCATGCCGGCATCATCGAGGGTGGAACGGCGCTCAACATCGTGCCCGAACATTGCCTGCTGGATTTCGAGATCCGCAATGTCGCGGCGGACGATGCGGCAGGCCTGCTGGACCGGCTGTTCGACAAGGCGGAAGCACTCTCCACCGTCGCCCGAAAGCGCTTCCCCAGGGCCGGAATATCGATCGAGATCGTCAACGAGTATCCGGGCCTTGCCGCCGACGCGGGCGACGGCGCCCTGACGCGCGCGCTTTCCGCCGCGGGCGCCAATCGCAGCATCAAGGTGGCCTTCGGCACCGAGGGCGGCCTGTTCAAGCAGGCGCTGGCGGTGCCTGCCATCGTCTGCGGCCCGGGCAGCATGGAGCAGGGCCACAAGGCCGACGAATACGTCGAACGAAGCCAGATCCAGGCGTGCCGCGCGATGCTTGCACGCCTTTGCTTCGGTCTCTCCGCAGCCTGATCGCGGCTTCGGAAAAACCAAGGCAGAATGCCCGAAAGAACTAATTTCTCAAAGCCTCCGGCGCTGCCAACAATGTTCTGGATGAGAGACTGGCCGAGCCCTTGGGCTCGATGCGACCGGAGGCCTTCAGCATGATCCGCACAGGGGACGAATATATCGACTCGATCCGCGACGGCCGCGAGGTCTATGTCGGCGGCGAGAAGGTCAGGGATGTCGCCAGTCATCCGATGTTCAAGCCGCTCGTCGATATCCGTGCCCGCATCTACGACATGCAGCACGATGCCAGGACCCGGCACATCATGGCTTACGAGGAGGATGGCGAATGGAGCGCCATCGGCAACAAGCTGCCGCACACCCAGGCCGACTGGTGGGACAAGCGACGGGCGACGGATACGCTGCTCGAGGATATCGGTGGCATCGTCACCCGGGTGGGAGACGAGACGGTCGGCGAGATGTGGTCGCTGTTCGACGGGCAGGACGTGCTCAACGAGGTCGATCCGCAATTCTCCGCCAATATCCGCAATCACATATCCCGGGTGATCAAGGCCGATCCCTTCCACGTCTCTGCCAATACCGACCCGAAAGGGGACCGCTCCCGCCCGCCGCAGGAGCAGGATCCGGACATGCTGCTGCATGTGGTCAAGGAGACCGATGCCGGTATCGTCGTGCGCGGCGCCAAGTATGAGACAGCGGCCGCCTATGCCAACCAGGCCTTCACCAAGCCGACCATCGCCAACTGGGGCAGCGAAGCCTATTCCGACTATGCCGTCGGCTTCATCTGCGATCTCGGCTCGCCGGGGCTGAAATTCATCTGCCGGACCGGGTTTGCCGGGCGGGCGCCTGCGGCCGACTATCCGCTGTCCAGCAAGTTCGACGAGGTCGATACGCTGGTCATCTTCGACAATGTGCTGATCCCCTGGGAAAACGTGCTGTTCTACCGCCATACCCGGGCGGCGATGTTCATGCGCGCGACGCTGCACCGCTATTCGGCTTTCGCCTTCGTGCAGCGCAATCTGAAGCTCGCCGACATGATGATCGGGGCGGCCCTCTTCAATGTGCGCCAGACCGGTCTCGACAAGCACCAATCCGTACAGGAGAAGCTCGCCCAGCTCGCGGTCTATCGCGAAGGCATCAATGCGCACCTGACCGCCGCGATCGCGCTGGCCGGGCGCTCGCCCGGCGGGCTGATGATGCCGAACCAGTCACTGCTCTATACCGGCCGCGTTCTGGCCTGTTCGCAGCTGCACGAGATGATGCACATCGCTCGCGAACTGTGCGGCGGGCAGATCTGCGTGACCCCCGACAAGGCGGACTTCGACGCACCGGAGACGAGGCCCTGGCTCGACAAGTTCTATACGGTCAACGAGGACTGGATCGCCGACGACCGCCGCAAGCTCCTGGCCTTTGCCCGCGATCTGCTCAATTCGGATTATGCCGGCCACCGGCTGACCTTCCAGCTGTTCGCCCAGTCGCCGCCATTCGCGCATCTGGCCGCCGTCTACCGCAATTTCGACTGGGACGGACCGCTCGAACTGGTCCAGAAGGTGGCCGGCCTTTCGGAGAACGTGCTGGGAAAGACGACGCGCACCGCCGGGGACAGCGCGGTGAGCCAGTGGTTCAACACCGCCGTTCCTTCCACGGCTGCGGCCGAATAGAGCCGGTATCACACACCATCGGCGTCAAGCCTGCGCTCGAGTCGGGCGCCGGCGTCAGATCTATCACCTTCATCCGTGGCCGCATGTTCTGAACGCAATAGGGGCGGCTTCCCGCCCGGAAAGCCGCCCCAACCAAAATGCAGGCCTCAGCGTGCCTTTGCCGCAATCTGTTCGGCGATATATTTGGCGTCGTGCCAGACACCCCAGATGAAGGGCGAGGCGCGGCGGGATAGCCAGGCGAGGCCGAGGAAATAGAAACCCGGCACCTTGGACACGCCGCGCTGGTGGGCAG
Source organism: Rhizobium sp. Q54 (assembly GCA_943370615.1). GTDB lineage: Bacteria > Pseudomonadota > Alphaproteobacteria > Rhizobiales > Rhizobiaceae > Allorhizobium. Next base: position 93,376 of record CALRRQ020000016.1, on the reverse strand, counting down.
GACGGCCCCTTTCATCCATCACGTCGAACTGCAGCCAGCCGAAATCGAGCGCATAGCCGGTTGCCCAGATGATCGTGGTGATGCCGGCCTTGGCGAGATCGAGATCGAGGATCGGGTTCTTCACGCAATCGGGCTCGGGGCCGATGGTGCGGGCTTCCGGCTCCTCGGGGAAATCCAGTCCTTCGCGTTCAATATGCGCATCGGCGGAATCGAGCACCGAGAGGTAGTCGGCGTCGCCCGCCGCGATGTTCTGGGCGAGATCCGATGCAAAACGCATGGTGCCATTCGCATAGGATTCCGCACGGCCGACCAGCGTGATGCCCTGGGCGGCGAGATCGCGGAAATCCACCGTATGGCCACCGCGCGCGCCGCTGACGGCGATGGTGACATGTTCGGTGGACGGATCCGGCGTCTCGATGTTCCAGAGACCGAGCGCGCCGAGCCACCAGACGAAATCCTTGCCGCGATAGCTGCGCGGCGGCCGGTTGTGCGGGCCGACGGCGAGATGGACCTTGCGGCCGGCACGCGCCAACTCGTCGGCAATCTGCACGCCGGAGGAACCGGCGCCGATCACCAGAACGCCGCCTTCCGGCAACTGCACCGGATTGCGGTAGGACGCCGAATGGATCTGCGTGATGCCGCTGTCGGCCGGAACGACCGGCGGGATCACAGGCTTCTGGAACGGCCCGGTGGCTGCGACCACATTGCTCGCCTCGATGGTGCCCTGGGTGGTTTCGGCGATGAATCCGGAGCCGTCGGGCTTGCGGCTGAGCGCGGTCACCTCGACGCCGCAGCGGATCGGCGCTTCGATCTGTTTGGCATAGGCCTCGAAATAGCTGACGATGCTGTCCTTGCTGGCAAAACCGTCCGGGTCCATGTCGAAGGTCATGTTGGGAAAGCGGTCGTGCCAGGCCGGACCGTTGGCCACCAGCGAGTCCCAGCGTTCGCTGCGCCAGCGCTCGGCGATCCGCTTGCGCTCGATGACGAGGTGAGGAACGCCGTTGTTCGTCAGGTGTTCGCTCGCAGCGAGCCCCGCCTGGCCGCCACCGATGACCAGCGTATCGACTTTCTCAACCGTCATGCACGGGCTCCTTCTCTGGAATTCCTGACCTCTCAACCCGTGGGCTGAGGAATGGGAGAATTCGTAGTCGAAGCCACTGGTTCGGCAAAATATGATTTAGTTCGGCCTTGGTTTGGATATTGCGAAGTAGGGTTTTGCGCCCATTCAGCGGTCCTAACTGTTCACGTTCATCACCGCATTCCCGGCCTGACTAACCAACAGGCGCCCATGCTTCGGATTTCCTGAGGCAGGGCGCATGGAAAGCCTTCTTTCATTCTCAAGCGACCTGTGGCTCCAGTAAGGGCGACCGCTTTGCGGAGGCCGGAGGAGGCTGCAGGAATTGCCCGCGGACGCGCCGTTTAGGGCGCCTTTCGCAGACCGGTTCTGCAGCCTGCCGGCCTTAGCGAACCCTGTTCAACGCCAGAATGGAACGACCATGCCAGTGCACAAGCGCATCCGCCAGTTCAACACCAAGGACACCTATCCGGAGCAGAAGCTCGACAATGATCTGTGCCAGGTCGTCGTCGCCCGCGGCACGATGGTCTTCGTGCGCGGCCAGATCGGCCAGAACCTCGACACGGCCGAGAATATTGGCATCGGCGACGTGACCGCCCAGGCGGAGCAGGCCATGGCCAATATCAAGATGCTGCTCGACGAGGCGGGCTCGGAGCTTGCCCACATCACCAAGATCGTCATCTATATCGTCGACCCGCGGTATCGCGAGCAGGTCTATCGCGTCGTCGGCAAGTGGCTGAAGGGCGTTTTTCCCGTCTCGACCGGTATCGTCGTTTCGGCGCTGGCGCGTCCGGAATGGCTGGTTGAGATCGACGTCACCGCCGTCATCCCCGAGTGAGGTTGCCATGACCTTTTCCATCTCGGCCCGCTGCCCGAAGACCGGCATGATGGGCATCGCGATATCCTCGTCCTCACCGGCGGTCGCCGCCCGTTGCGCCCACGCCCGGGCCGGCGCCGGCGTCGTCGCGACGCAGAACATTACGGATCCCTCGCTCGGGCCGAAAGGCCTGGACCTGATGGCGCAGGGCCTCGATGCCGAGCAGGCGCTCGCCGCCCTGCTCGAAGGCTATGAGACGGCGCCGTGGCGCCAGTTGGTGCTGCTCGATGCGCAAGGCCGCACCGCGATCCACTCGGGCGAGCACACCCTTGGTACCCATGCGGTCGCCCAGGGCAAGGATTGCGCCGCCGCGGGCAACCTGCTTGCCAATCCCTTCGTGCCGAAGCGCATGGTGGCGGCCTTCGAGGAGGCCGAAGGTCACCTCGGCGACCGGCTGCTCGTCGCCATGCAGGCGGCGCTTGCCGCGGGCGGCGAGGCGGGTCCCGTTCATTCGGCGGGGCTCTATCTGGTGCGCAATGTCTCCTGGCCGATCGCCGACCTGCGGGTCGACTGGGCGGAAGAGGACCCGATCGGCGAACTGGCCAAGCTGTGGTCGATCTACAAGCCGCAGCTCGAAGATTATGTGACCCGGGCGATCAACCCGACGGCGGCGCCCAGCTACGGCGTGCCGGGCGATCTCTGAACATAAAGACGGAAGGCTCCCGATGGCGGATCTGGCACGGCACGACTGGACGAAGGAAGCGGCGGCGATCCGCTTTCGCGACAAGGCATTCATCGGCGGCAAGCCGGTCGATGCGCTGTCGGGCGAGACCTTCGATTGCATCAATCCGGCAACGGGCGGGCTGCTCGCCAAGGTCGCCGCCTGCGGCGAGGCGGATGTCGACCGGGCGGTGAAGTCGGCCCGGGCCGCCTTCGACGACGGCCGTTGGTCCGGCAAGTCGCCGGCCGAACGCAAGGCCGTGCTGTTGAAGCTTGCCGATCTCATCCGCGCCAACATGATCGAACTTGCTCTTCTCGACAGCCTGGACATGGGCAAGCTGGTCATGGACGCGGCAACCGTCGACGTGCCCGGCTCGGCCGCCATCTTCCAGTGGTATGCCGAAGCGATCGACAAGGTTTATGACGAAGTCGCTCCGACCGGCCCGGGCAATCTGGCGATCGTCCGCCGCGAGCCGCTCGGCGTCGTCGGTGCGGTCGTGCCGTGGAATTTCCCGCTCGACATGGCCACCTGGAAATGCGCGCCGGCGCTGGCCATGGGCAACAGCGTCGTGCTGAAACCGGCCGAACAATCGCCGCTTTCGGCCCTGCGCCTTGCCGAGCTGGCTGTCGAAGCGGGCCTGCCGGAGGGCGTTCTCAACGTCGTGCCGGGCCTTGGCGAAGTGACCGGCCGGGCGCTCGGCCTGCATCCCGATGTCGATTGCATCACGTTCACCGGGTCGACCCAGGTCGGCAAATATTTCCTCGGCTATTCCGCCCAGTCGAACATGAAACAGGTCTGGCTCGAATGCGGCGGCAAGAGCCCCAACCTGATCTTTGCCGATTGCGAGGACCTTGATGCTGCCGCCGACATGGCCGCCTTCGGCATCTTCTTCAACCAGGGTGAAATCTGCTCGGCCAATTCGCGTCTGCTGGTCGAACGTCCCATCGCCGAGGCCTTCCTCGAGAAGATGGCGGAGCGAGCGAAGCGCTACACGCCCGGCAATCCGCTCGACCCCAAATCCAGCATGGGGGCGATCGTCGACGAAAGCCAGACCGCCCGCATCATGTCCTTCATCGAGCATGGCCGGAAGACCAGCCGGTTGGTCAGCGGTGGCGAGCAGGTGAGGGTGGATGGCAAGGGCTGCTTCGTCCAGCCGACGATCTTCGCCGATGTCGATGCCGACGACAGACTGTCGCGGGAGGAGATCTTCGGCCCGGTGCTGGCCGTGTCGACCTTCGACAGCGAGGGGGAGGCGATCGCCCGTGCCAACGATACGATCTACGGTCTCGCAGCCTCGGTCTGGACCTCGAACCTGTCGCGCGCCCACCGCGTTTCGGAAAAGCTGCGCGCCGGCACGGTCTCGGTCAACACCGTCGACGCGCTTTCGCCGATGACGCCCTTCGGCGGATTCAAGCAATCCGGCATCGGGCGGGATCTGTCCCTGCATGCCTTCGATAAATTCAGTGGACTCAAGACCACCTGGATCAAATACTAGGGTCCTGATACGGGACCCCACGCATGCGCTTTACGCTCAGACAACTCGAATACTTCATTGCTGCCGGCGAGACCGGCAGCATTACCCAGGCCTCCGAGCGCATCAACATCTCGCAGCCCTCCATCTCGACGGCGATTTCTCAGCTGGAGCTGGAACTCGACGTGCAGCTGTTCGTCCGGCATCACGCCCAGGGCTTGTCGCTGACACCGGCCGGACGGTCCATGTTGCTCGAGGCCAAGCGGCTGATCGAGCAGGCCGAATCACTCTACAGCGTTGCCTCCGAGGCGAGCGATGAGGTGCGGGGCCAGCTGAACGTCGGGTGCCTGACGACACTTGCGCCGATGATCCTGCCTGAACTCGCCCTGTCCTTTACCGCGGGCTTTCCCAAGGCCAGCATCCGGCCGCATGCCGACAACCAGGAAATGCTGCTCAGCGGACTGCGCCGGGCGGTGATCGACGTGGCCGTGACCTACGACCTGCAGATCCCGGACGACGTCGAGTTCACCCCGCTCGTCGACCTGCCGGTGCATGCGCTGGTCGGCGAGTCGCATCCGCTCGCCCGCCATTCCGCCGTCACCCTGCAGGAACTCGCCGAACTGCCGATGGTCTTTCTCGACCTGCCGCTGTCCAGCGAATACTTTCTGGCGCTGTTCATGAAGGAAGGGCTCCAGCCCAATATCGCCTTTCGCATCGCCCATCCGGATATCATCCGCACCATGGTGGCCAATGGCTATGGCTACACCCTCGCCAACGTCACCCCGCGCTCCGACACCGCGCTCGATGGCCGCAAGGTGGTGCGCGTCCGTCTCTCCGGCGACCATCGCCCCATGACCATCGGCTTCGCGACGCTGAAATCGCTGCGCAAGTCCCGGCTGCTCACCGCTTTTGCCAATCACGCCCGGGCCTTCATCTCCGATGCCTACATCCCCGGCATGGTGGCGCCGGCGATGAGTCAGAAGCGCCGCTAGGCCTCTCTTCCCCGGCTTTAGACCTGCTTAGGCTGGGCCTAAGCAGCTTCACCGAAAATGCTTATTTTTCCGACGAATGAAGCGTGGTTTCCTTTTTTCGTCGGCCGGCAAGCCGACGGGAAACGGGCGGGCGCTGCCAGTTCGCGGCCATCGATCCAATTCTCTGTTGGCAGAGAGGCCCCCCGATCGCACCTCAGAACAAAAAAGGGAACGCCATGACTAAGACATTTTCCAAGCTTCGGAAGGCCGCACTGGCAGCTGGGGTTGCCATGCTGGCTGCCTCTGCCTCGTCTGCGGAAGCCGGCACGATGAAACTCGGCATGACCACCTGGGTCGGTTACGGCCCGCTCTTCCTCGCCCGCGACATGGGCTACTTCAAGGAAAACGGGCTCGACGTGACGCTTGAGATCATCGAGGAGTCGTCGATGTACATGGCGGCTGCCGCCGCCGGCGAACTGGACGGCAGCGCGTCGACCATCGACGAAATCATGAAATACCGCTCTTCCGACGTCTGCTTCAAGGCCGTCTACGCCCTCGACGACAGCCATGGCGGCGATGGCGTGCTGGCGCCGAAGGAGGTCAAGAGCCTCGCCGACATCAAGGGCATGGAGGTGGCGATGAACGAGGGCTCGGTCTCGCAGTTCTGGTTCAACATCCTGCTCAAGCAGGCCGGGCTCACCGAAGCCGACGTCAAGATCACCAACATGACCGCCGACGACGCGGCCGCCGCCTTCATGGCCGACCGCATCCCCGTCGCCGTCACCTGGGAGCCGCACCTGACGCTCGCCAAGCAGGCGGACAAGGGCCAGGTCCTCATCGACTCGTCCAAGACCCCTGGCGCGATCGTCGACGTGGTGGCGCTGAACTGCGACTACATCGCCAAGAACCCGAAGGACGTCGAGGCGCTGATCAAGGGGCTCTACAAGGCCAACGAGTTCATCAAGTCGGACCAGGACAAGGCCTATGAAGTCATGGCCAAGGGCGTCGGCGGCTGGCTCGAGGACCCCAAAGAGTTCGCCTCCTCCGCCAAGGGCGTCAACTTCTACGGCAAGGACCGCAATGCCGAATTCTTCAAGGGCGGCGACGAGGGCGAGGCCGGCAAGCTGATCAAGCTCGGCACCGAGATCTGGGGCAGCTTCGGCAAGCTCAAGATGGACATCAAGTTCGCCGACCTGGTCGACACCACCTTCATCGACGCGAAATAACGATCAAGCGGGGCGCCGGCAAAAGGCGCCCCCATCATCCGGCCGAGCTGGACCCGTCCGCCCGCCGAATATCCTTGTCATTCCTTCTCCGGCCGACGCCGCCGGATATTCGAAGGAGCGGAGCACGCCCTGTGAGCGATCAATCCCTGCTTAAATCCATCCGCACGCCCTTCCGCGCCATTCCGCGTGGTCTTGCCGTCACGCTCAGCATCCTCGTCTGGGTGCTGGTGATCGTCGGCTGGTTCGCGCTCACCTATTCGGGTGCCGTGAAGGAGATGTTCCTGCCCCGGCCCGAGGCCGTCTTCATGACGACGATCAAGATGGCAGCCGACGGCAGCCTGTGGGAACACATGCTCGCCAGTGTCCAGGTGGTGCTGATCGGCTTTGTCGTATCGAGCCTGGTCGCCGTGCCGCTCGGCCTGACCATGGGGACCTACCGGATCGTCCAGGCCTTCCTCGATCCGCTGGTGAACTTCATCCGCTACTTACCGGTGACCTCTTTCGTGCCCCTGTTCATCCTGTGGATCGGCATCGGCATCGAGCAGCGCGTCGCCGTCATCATCTTCGGCATCTTCTTCCAGCAGCTGGTGATGATCGCCGACAGCGCCCGGAGCGTGCCGCGCGATCTGGTCAATGCGGCCTATACGCTCGGCACGCGCCGCGTCGATACGGTCTTCCATATCGTCCTGCCGGCGACGCTGCCCAACGTGCTCGACGTGCTGCGCGTGACGATGGGCTGGGCCTGGACCTATCTCGTCGTGGCGGAACTCGTCGCCGCCCGCAGCGGCCTCGGCTACATCTCGCTGAAGGCCATGCGCGGCTTCCAGGTCGACGTCATCTTCATGGCGATCGCGATGATCGGCATTCTCGGTCTCTTCACCGATCAGCTGTTCCGCATCGTTCGCCGTGTGGCCGCCCCCTGGGCCAATTGAGGAATTCCCCGTAATGTCCGTGTTGAACATCTCGACCAATCCCATCAGCTCCGACATCGATATCGACAATGTCGTGCTGCGCTACGGCAAGGGCGACAATGCCGTGCTGGCCCTGGACGGTATCTCCTTCCACGTCGAGCGCAACGAGTTCTGCGTCATCGTCGGGCCGTCCGGTTGCGGCAAGTCGAGCCTGCTCTATCTCATCGCCGGCCTCGAGGATCGCACTGCCGGCATGATCAAGGTCGGCGGCAAGCCGGTGACCGAGCCCGGTCCCGACCGGGGCATGGTGTTCCAGGCCTATACGCTGTTTCCCTGGCTGACCGTCGCGCAGAACGTCGAATATGGCCCCAAGCGCAAGGGCATCGCGCCTGCCGCGCGCAAGGATATCGTCAACCACTTCCTGACCGAGGTCGGTCTGGCCAAGTTTGCCAACCACTATCCCTCCCAGCTTTCCGGCGGCATGAAACAGCGCGTGGCGATTGCCCGGGCACTCGCCAACGACCCGGAAGTGCTGTTGATGGACGAACCCTTCGGTGCGCTCGACAGCCAGACGCGCCACAGCATGCAGAAGCTGTTGCTGAAGGTCTGGGATCACACGAAGAAGACCGTGCTGTTCGTCACCCACGACATCGACGAGGCCATTCTGCTCGCCGACCGCGTCTTCGTCATGTCGGGCCGTCCGGGCCAGATCAAGAAGGAGATCCGCGTCGACATTCCCCGGCCGCGCAGCATGGACCTGGTCATGGAGCCGGACTTCATCGCCATGAAGCGGGAGATCCTCGAGCTCTTGAAGAACGACGAGGACGACGAACACTGACGACACAAGCCTGCCCCGGCCCGAGGCCGCGGCAACGGGTCGTCACGCAATCGCACGGTACGAGGGCAAGAACTTGGAAAACGCGGAGTTCGACTACATCGTCATCGGGGCCGGTTCGGCCGGTTGTGTTCTCGCCAACAGGCTGAGCGCGGATCCCGCCAACCGCGTCTGCCTGATCGAGGCGGGCGGCAGCGATGACAGCATGCGGGTGCGGGTCCCCGCCGGCATCCTGTCGCTTTACGGCAATCCGAGATACGACTACGGCTATGTCGGCGTGCCCCAGCCGCATCTCAATGGCCGCCGCATTCCGGTCAACCGCGGCAAGGCGCTTGGCGGGTCGAGCACTATCAACTCCATGGTCTATATCCGCGGCGCGGCACAGGATTACGACGAATGGGCCGCACTCGGCTGCGACGGCTGGTCCTATGCCGATGTCCTGCCGACCTTCAAGGCATTGGAGAAAAACCTGCTCTCGCAGGATGCCGCCTATCACGGTTTCGACGGCGAGCTGCTGGTCGACAATCCCCGCGACCCGAATGTCGTGTCGAAGATGTGGGTGGACGCGGGAAAGAGCGCCGGCCTGCCGGAAAACCGCGACTTCAATGGCTCGAGCCAGTTCGGGCTTGGCATCTACAATGTGACCCAGGACCGAGGCGCGCGCTTCTCGGCCTATAGCGCCTTCGTGCGTCCCGTGCTTGGCCGGCCGAACCTGACGGTCATGCCGGGCGCCGAGGTCGTCGATCTGGAGACCGAGGGTGGTCGGGTCCGCGCGGTGAACATCGTCAAGGACGGAGCCGCGCGGCGCCTCATCTGCCGGGCCGAAATGGTGTTGAGCGCCGGTGCGATCGGGACGCCGCGCATCCTGCTTGCCTCCGGCATCGGCCCGGCGGAAGAGCTCAAAGCCGCCGGCATAGACCCCGTCGCCGACGTGCCCGGCGTCGGCAAGAATCTGCGCGACCATGTCGACGGCATGATCACGGTGCGCTCGGCGAGCACGAAGACGCTGGGCCTTTCGGTCGCCAACCTGCCGGCCATGTTGGCGGCACCTTTCCAGTATTTCGTCCGCCGCAAGGGAATGCTGAGCACGAACTACGTGGAGGCGGGCGGATTCGCCAAGACCAGATATGCCGGCGACATAGCCGACATCCAGTTCCATTTCGTTCCCGGCTATCGCAGCCATCGCGGCCGGCTTGTAGAATATGGCCATGGCTACGCCGTGCATACCTGCGTGCTTCGGCCGCGCAGCATTGGCGAACTGGCGCTGGTGCGCGACGGGAGCCGGCGGAACGTGGCGATCGACCACCGCTTTTTCAGCGACGAGCACGACGCCTTGACCCTCGTCGAGGGCATCAAGGTCGCCCGTGCGATCCTCTCCTCGCCGGTCTTCGCGGACATTCGCGGCCCGGAGATCCTGCCGGGGCCGGGCGTCCATACGGATGACGAGATCCTTGCTTATCTGCGGGCCGAGGCGCTCACCGTCTATCATCCGGTCGGCACGGCAAAAATGGGAACGGATGCGATGGCGGTCGTCGATCCGAAGGAACTCAAGGTTCGCGGCTTTGCCAATTTGAGGGTCGCCGACGCCTCGATCATGCCGACCCTCATCGGCGGCAATACCAACGCACCGGCGATGATGATCGGGCAGATGGCGGCGGAGAGGATCTTGTGACGGCGCGCGCCGCCGCCGTCAGCCGTCGAACGGTTTCAGGAAGTCGGACACGGCCTTGAGGCAGGCCTCCTGTTCCTCGACATGAGGCATGTGGCTCGATTGTTCGAAGACGATCCACCGGCAGCCGGGCACGCGTTCGACGTAGGGGCGGACCACTTCCGGCGTCGCCTCGTCGTATCGACCCGAGATCAGCAGGGTGGGGGCCTCGATGAGGGAGAGGCGGTCCTCGATCGTCCAGTCCTTCATCGTGCCGATGACGTGAAATTCGGTCGGGCCGTTCATGTTGCGGTAGACGGTATTGTCTTCGTCCATGATGGCGAAGGTGCGCGATACCTCGGGCGGCCAGGGAACGACGCGGCAGACGTGGCGATCGTAGAAGACGCGCGAGGCGGCGATATAGTCCGGGTCGGTCAGGGTGCCGGCCGCCTCATGGCGGGTGAGCGTGTCCTGCACGTCCTGCGGAAGCTCGCGCCTGAGGCGGTTTGCCTCCTCCACCCAGGTCTTCATGTTGGCCGGCGAATTGGCGATGACCAGGGCCTTCAGACCGGCAGGGCGGCGCACGGCGTGCTCGGCGCCCAGCATGCCGCCCCAGGACTGGCCGAGAAAGGCGTAGCGGTCCTTGATGCCAAGATGGGCGAGCAGCGCGTCGAGTTCCTCGAGGAAGAGCTCGACCGTCCAGAAGTCAGGGCCCTTGTCGGGAAGGCGAGTCGAGTTGCCGTTGCCGAGCTGGTCGTAGTGGATCACCGCGCGGCCGTCGAGGGCGCTGATGTGTTTGAAGGAATCGACGTAGTCATGGGTGCAGCCCGGCCCGCCATGGGCGACGACGAGCGGCAGCCTCTGCGAATTGAGCGAGCCGGTGATGCGATACCAGGTGCGATAGTTCCGAAACGGCAGATAGCCTTCGGTGGCATTCATGTCGGTCATGGGCATCTCCCTTGCTCGGCTCGCGGTCACGGGACCATAGCGGAGCGGAAGTGCGGCCGGCAGCTATCAGAAGTTATAGGGTGCGCCCGGTCCTAGAGCAGGCGGTAATGACTGGCGAGCACGACCGCCTGGGTGCGGTTCCTGGCGCCGAGTTTCTTGGCGGCGGCATTGAGGTGCATGACGACCGTCGGTACGGACCGGTCGATGATGCGGGAGATTTCCTTGGCCGAATAGCCTTCCGCCGAATAGCGCAGGCATTCGCTTTCCCGTTCCGTCAGGCGCGCCGTGGGGACGCTGCGCGCGGCGGCGTCGAACATCGCATAGGCGGCTTCGTGGAAGACCTGTGCGGCAAGGCTGAACTCGGCGATATGGTGCTGCGCCTCGCGGGAGAAGTCTCCGCGGCGGCCAAAATGCACGGCGGTGACGGTCGCATAATCGCCGCGCGGCGTGTGCACCGGCACGGTGATGCCGCGCGACATGTCCCGTTCCCTGAGATAGTGGGCCACCGGCCCGGTCTCCTCGGTCATGAAGCGGCTGATCAGCGTTGCCGCATCCGGATCGTAGTTCCAGAAGAAGGGCACGGTGGTGCGACATGCCAGCCGCTGCACCGGGTCGATGCGGAAATAGCCGCGATTGAACCAGTAGTCGGGCATGTCGTCGGCGATGTTGCGCAGCTTCAGCAGCGAGGGGAGCATGATGTCGCCGTTGTAGTCGAAGGGGACCGGCGTATAGTCGTAGATCAGGGCATCGAAACCGAACTGTTTCGCGGTCTCGTACATCTGGTCTACGGTGCCGTCCACCGTTCCGGCGGCGGAAAACCGCTCCCTGAGGACCGCAATTTCGTCCAGCATTTCCTGCTCCGGCAAGCATCCCGATCCGGGCAACCTATCACTTCTTATAGCTGGTGTGGACCCTTCATTCCGTTAAAAATTAGCCATGCTCAAATGTTGGGCATGGGAATTCGAGGGCAGGGACGGGCATATGTGGCGAGAGATCGAGCCGGACGCGCGCATTGAGGTCGATGTCGATGGGCGTCGGGTGATTGCCTACAGCTTCGGCAGCGGCGCGGAGACGATCTTCTGCCTCAACGGCGGTCCGGGCCTGCCCTGCGACTACCTGCGGGAGGCCCATTCCTGCCTGGTGGATCAAGGCTATCGCGTCGTCGCCTTCGACCAGCTCGGCACCGGCGCCTCGGACCGGCCGGAGGATGCGGCGCTGTGGACCATCGGACGTTATGTCGAGGAAACGGAAACGGTCCGGAAGGCGCTCGGCCTCGGCAAGGTCCACATGCTCGGCCATTCCTGGGGCGGCTGGCTCGCCATCGACTATGCGCTGACCTATCCGGAAAACCTGGCGACGCTGATCCTCGAGGATACCGTCGCAGACATGCCGCATCTCGTCGTCGAGCTGGAACGGCTGCGGGCAGCGCTCGGACCTGAGACGGTCGCGATGATGCAGAGGCACGAGGCCGAGGGTAGTTTCGACCATCCCGAATACATGGCCGCCGTCACCATCCTCAACTACCGTCACGTCTGCCGCCTGCCGGAATGGCCGGCCCCCGTCAAGCGCTCGCTCGACGACTGGAACATGGGACCCTATGTGACCATGCAGGGACCGAATGAATTCCTCTACACCGGCAATCTCAAGGACTGGAACCGGATCCCCGACCTGCCGAAGATCAAGGTTCCGGTGCTGATCACCGTCGGTGAACACGACGAACTGACGCCCGCCTGCGCGCTGCGCATGAAGATCGCCTTGCCGAGCGCCGAGCTCAAGGTGATCCGCAATGCGAGCCACATGCCGTTCTATGAGAATCCCGAGGAATATTATCCGGTGCTTACCGGATTTCTCGCGCGCAACAGGGCAAGCTGATGGCGTTCATCCTCCCAAGACTGAATTCGGCAAGGAGAGATCGCATCTGCCATGCATCGCTATAAGTTCGTCCTCTATCGTCCGCTGCAGTTCCTGCCCGTGCTCTTCGGGATCAGTGTCATCACGTTCATTCTTGTCCGTCTCATTCCCGGCGACCCGGCGCGGGTGCTCTTGGGCACGCGTGCGACGCCGACGGCGATCGCCAAGATCCGCGCGCAATACGGGCTCGATGAGCCGCTGTGGCTGCAATATTTCTACTTCCTGGAAAATCTCGGCCGCGGCGAGATGGGCAAGTCGATCCTCTACAAGATCGACGTGCTGAAGCTGATCGCGACCCGCATCGAGCCGACCCTGGCGCTGGTGCTGGTCAGCGTCCTGCTGGCGGTGTTGATCGCCGTGCCGATGGCGGCGCTCGCGGCCCGCAACCAGGGCGGCGTTCCCGACCACGCGGTGCGCGTCGTCTCGACGCTCGGCATCGGCTTTCCGCCCTTCTGGCTGGCGCTGATGCTGATCATCCTGTTCAGCGTGAAGCTCGGTATCTTCCCGGTATCCGGATATGGAAACACGCTCGCCGACAAACTCTGGCATCTCGCGCTTCCGGGCCTGACCGTCGCCCTCTCGCTGTCGACGGTTTTGACGCGCAGCCTGCGCGCCGCCATGGTGCAGGGGCTGAAGTCCGATGTCGCGACGGCGGCACGCGCCCGCGGCATGCCGGAGAGCATCGTCTTCTGGCGCCATGTCGTGCCGAACTCGCTCGTCCCGACCATCAACCTGCTCGCCGTCAATATCGGCTGGCTGATCGGCGGCACGGTGGTGATCGAAAGCGTCTTTGCCCTTCCCGGCATGGGGCAATTGCTGGTGCGGGCCATCTTTTCGCGCGACTACATGGTGGTGCAGGGCGTCGCCATGGTCTTTGCCTGCGCAACCGTGCTCGTCAACTTTCTGGCCGACATCGTCACGGTCGCCGCCGATCCGAGGGTGAAGCTATGAGCGCCGAAACCTTCGCCCCGTCCTTCTCCGTCCACTGGCGCCGTTTTCTCGGCAAGCGACTGACGCTCGTCGCCGGCGCCGGCATCCTCGCCTTCTTCGTTTTCCTCGCCGTCGCCGCGCCCCTGATCGCGCCCTATGACCCGATCTCGCAGGCCGCCGATGCGCGCTTGCAGGCGCCGTCGCTGCTTCACCCCTTCGGCACCGACAATTTCGGCCGCGACATTCTCTCGCGCGTCATCTGGGGCACGCGGATCGATCTGCAGATCGCGGTGATCGGCGTCATCTTCCCCTTTCTGATCGGCACGATCGCCGGCACGGTCGCAGGCTTCTTCGGCGGCATCGTCGACATTGTCTTCATGCGCCTGATCGACATCATCCTGGCCTTCCCGTTCCTCGTCCTGATGCTGTCGATCATCGCCATCCTCGGTCCGGGCCTCTCCAGTTTCTACATCGCCATGGCGCTGGTGGGTTGGGTTTCCTATGCCCGGCTGGTACGGGCGCAGATCCTCGTCTTGAAGAACAGCGACTATGCGGTCGCCGCCGTCAGCCTGGGCTACAGCCGGACGCGCATCATGTTCCGCCATCTGCTGCCCAATGCGGTCGCCGGTTCGCTCGTCTTCGTCATGTCCGATGCCGTGCTCGTGCTGCTCAACGGCGCGGCCATCAGCTATCTCGGCCTCGGGGTCCAGCCGCCGCTCGCCGAATGGGGCATCATGGTCGCCGAGGGCCAGGCCTTCGTCACCACCGCCTGGTGGATCACGCTGTTCCCCGGATTGTCCATTGTCGTGCTCGCCTTCGGTTTCAGCCTGCTCGGCGATGCGCTTGGCGATCTTCTGGGAGTTCATGAATGAGCGCGCCGATGCTTTCCGTGCGGGATCTGGTGGTCAAGGCGCATCTGGGCGGTCCGGCGCGCACGCTGATCGACGGCGTGTCGCTCGATCTCCACAAGGGCGAGGTTCTGGGGCTGGTCGGCGAGAGCGGGTCCGGCAAGAGCCTGCTCTGCCGGTCCATGGTCGGTCTTCTGCCCTCGCCGAGCCTTGCGGTCGAAAGCGGCTCCGTCCTGCTCGAGGGGCGCGACCTGATCGGCGCCAGCGAGGCGGAGATGCTGAAAGTGCGCGGACGCGAGATTGGCATGATCTTCCAGAACCCGACCAGCCATCTCGACCCGGTCATGCGGATCGGCGACCAGATCGCCGAGGGTTTGCGCTATCACCAGGGATTGGATGCGCGAGCGGCCCGGGTGGCGGCCACCGAGATCCTGGCGCAGGTGGGCTTTCCCAATCCGGCCCGTCAGTATGACAGCTACCCGCACGAGTTCTCCGGCGGCATGCGCCAGCGCGCCATGATCGGCGCGGCGCTGTCGTGCAATCCGAAGATCCTGATTGCCGACGAGCCGACGACGGCGCTCGACGTGACCATCCAGGCGCAGATCCTCAAACTGCTGATGAGCCTGCGCGAAAGCCGGGGATTGTCGATCATCCTGATTACCCACGATCTCGGCATCGTCGCCCAGACCTGCGACCGGATCGCCGTGATGCGCCAGGGCCAGCTCGTCGAGCAGGGCAACAAGCGGGCGATCCTGTCCGTGCCGCAGCACCCCTATACCAGGGCCCTGATCGCGAGCCATCCCTCGCTTCCTGATCATTCGGGGGCAATGCCTGCCCACGCACCCGCCACGCTGGCCGGGACGCCCGTTCGCCCGCTTCTGGAAATCGACGACCTGCATGTGCGCTTTGCCGTCGGCGGCGGCCTGTTCAAGGCCGGGGCCAAGACGGTCAGCGCGGTCAAGGGCGTCAGCCTGCGGGTCATGCCCGGAGAGACGGTCGGCATCGTCGGGGAATCGGGCAGTGGCAAAAGCACGCTCGCCCGCGCCATTCTCGGACTGACGCCGCTCTCGTCGGGCCACGTGACCTTCGACGGCGTCGATCTCGCGCAGAATTCACGGGTGGCTTTGACGAAGCTGCGGCGCGAGGCGGCCATGGTCTTCCAGGATCCGCTCAACGCGCTCAACCCGCGCCTGACAGTCGGCCAGATGCTGGGCGAGGTGCTCAAGGTCCACGGAAAGGACCCGGCGAGCATCCCCGCCCGCATCGGCGAACTGCTCGACCTCGTCGGCCTCGAACGGGAATTTGCCGACCGGAAGCCACGCAGCATGAGCGGCGGCCAGTGCCAGCGCGCCGGCATTGCGCGGGCGCTGGCGATCGATCCGCGCCTCGTCATCGCCGACGAGTGCGTCGCGGCTCTGGACGTCACCATCCAGGCCCAGATCATCGACCTCTTCCGCGAACTCAAGGAGAATATGTCGCTGACGCTGCTCTTCATCGCCCATGACCTCGCCATCGTGCGCAATCTCTGCGACCGCGTCGTCGTCATGTATCGCGGCGAGATCGTCGAGGAGGGGCTTTCGGCCGAGGTCTTCGCCAATCCCAGGCACCCCTATACCGCAGCCCTCATCGGCGCCATTCCCGACATCGACCCGGACAAGCCGTTGCTCGCGGTGATCCCGCCCGGGATGTCGTCCGCCGCCTGACGCTTTCGATCAACCAAACCACCAAAAAAGGGAACAAGCACATGAAGAACAAATGGATGAAAATCGGGCTGGTCACGGTGATGACCTCCCTGTCCCTCGGCGCCAGTCTTGCGGAAGCGGCAGGCGTTCTGACCATCGGCCGTCGCGAGGATTCGACGACCTTCGATCCGATCAAGACGGCGCAGAACGTCGACAACTGGGTGTTCTCCAACGTCTTCGACGTGCTGATCCGGGTCGACAAGACCGGCACGAAGCTCGAGCCGGGTCTCGCCGAGAGCTGGACGATCTCCGACGACGGCCTCACCTATACCTTCAACATCCGTGATGCGAAGTTCTCCGACGGTTCGCCGATCACGGCGGACGACGCGGCCTTCAGCCTGCTGCGCATCCGCGACAACGAGGGTTCGCTGTGGAGCGATTCCTACAAGGTGGTGGATACCGCGGAAGCCGCCGACGACCGCACGCTGGTCGTCAAGCTCAAGACCCCGTCTGCACCCTTCCTTTCGGCCCTGGCGCTGCCCAATGTCTCGATCCTGTCGAAGAAGGCGGTTGAAGCCGGCGAGGATGCCTTCGGCGAACTGCCGACGGCCTCCTCGGGCGCTTTCGTCGTCAAGGAATGGCGCCGCGGCGACCGGGTCATCCTGGAGAAGAACCCCAACTTCTGGCAGGCCGACCGCGTCAGTCTCGACGGCGTGGAATGGATCTCCGTTCCCGACGACAATACCCGCATGCTGAACGTGCAGGCGGGCGAGCTCGATGCGGCGATCTTCGTCCCATTCTCCCGCGTCGAGGAGCTGAAGAAGGATGCGAATCTCACCGTTCACCTCGACACCTCCACCCGTGAGGATCACCTGCTGATCAACCACGAGCATGGTGCGCTGGCCAAGAAGGAAGTGCGCGAGGCACTTGACCTGGCGATCGACAAGAAGGCGGTGGTCGACGCGGTCACCTTCGGCTTCGGCGAGGTCGCCAACTCCTATATTCCGAAGGGCGCGCTCTATCACTTCGCCGACAACATGCAGCGTCCCTATGATCCGGAGAAGGCCAAGTCACTGCTCGACCAGGCCGGCGCTTCGGGCCTGACGCTCAACTATCTCGTCAATGCCGGCAACGAGGTCGACGAACAGATTGCTGTCCTACTGCAGCAGCAGCTGCTGAAGGCGGGCATCACCGTCAACCTGCAGAAGATGGATCCGAGCCAGACCTGGGACATGCTGGTCGCCGGCGACTACGACCTGTCGGTCATGTACTGGACCAACGACATTCTCGACCCGGACCAGAAGACGACCTTCGTGCTCGGCCATGACTCCAACATGAACTACATGACGCGCTACAAGAACGACAAGGTGAAGGACCTGGTTGCAGCGGCGCGCATCGAGATGGATCCGGCCAAGCGCGAGGCGATGTACACCGACATTCAGAAGATGGCCAAGGACGACGTCCACTGGATCGATCTCTACTACAGCCCCTATATCAACGTGACCCGCAAGGGCATCGAGAACTTCGACCAGAACCCGCTTGGCCGCTTCTTCCTCGAGGACACGGTCAAGAACTGAGCTGTCGGCCGGTCCTGCCCCGGTCGGGGCGGCACCTGTCGGACCGACAGGGTTCCGGGATATGCGACCCCCGACAGACTGCCCGCCTGCCGGCCCTGCAATGCAGTTGCCGCAGGCGGGCTCTTTTTTTGTTCGCAGGTGGCTGCGACGGACAGCGGCCTCTCAGGCGGTCCTGACGTATTCGATCTTGCGGGCCAGCCAGCACCCGAGCGTGAAGCCGCTGACCGCGCCGGAAGTGTCCCGCCTCACCTGGATCGTCCAGTCTCCGGGTGCCGGCGCATCCATCGAGCGACGGCAGGACATGATCCAGACGTCCTCGGCGACGGGATAGAGCGGCATCATCTCGCCCTTGCCGAGGAAACCGTCGCAGGCGCCGTAGAAGGCGCCGCCCGTGTCGACGATCTCCAGCGAGGCATCGAGCTCGGCCGAGACGAAGCGCCCGGCTATGTCGCCCTTCGCATCGCCCGACAGGCGGGTCGCGGAGACGTCGAGGTTCTCCCTTGGCCGCAGCATGCGCACGACGTCGCCATCACGCGACAGCTCCACCGCCTCGGACCGGGCAATGCCGTCGTCGCCAAGTGTCAGCGCGTCGGAGGCCCCGGCGAAGCGCAGGCTGATGCCGCGATGGCTTTTCGCCACGGTCACAAGCAGGCCCGTTTCCGGATCGAGGTAACGGCCGGCCCAGCCGGGGCCGGCTTCCTGGCCGCTGACCGGTGCAGCAGCTTGCCCCAGGGCCGCCTTCATCAGCCGGACGGCCGTGCCGTGGGCGTCGGCCTCGTGGTTGAACATCACCACCACGGACAGGCGCTCGGAGGCCGCGTGCAGCCGGTGGCAGCGGAAGCCGCGCAGCGCCCCGCCATGGCCGGTCGTGGCGATCTCGCCGACCTTGCCGTGCGACAGGCCAAAACCGTAGGGCGCCGGGTTTCCGTCGGAAAATGTCTGCGGCGCCGACAGGCGGCGGTAGAGCCCGTCGGGTTCGTCGCGGGTGCGGTCGATGAAGCTCTCCCAGGCCAGCATGTCGTCGAGCGAGGCCAGGATCCCGGCGTCGCCGGTCCAGTAAATCCGGTTGACCGCCGGGAAGAAGCCGATCGTGTCATTACCCTCATAACCGACGGTCTCTGTCCTGGATGTGTCGGCGATCAGGGCGGCCGTCGACATGCCGGCCGGGTCGAAGATCCGGGAGCGATAGACCTCGCCGAGCGGCCGGCCGGCCAGATCCTCGATCAGGTCGGAGAGGATGCGGAAGTTGCCGTTGGAATAGGAATAGCGGCTGCCCGGCTCGAAATGCGTGCTGCGCATGCGCCCGAACAGTTCCCCGGCATCCTCGCGGCGGAAGAGGCCTTCGGCGTCGGCGCCATGCAGGACGGTCAGTGCCCAGTAATCACGAAGGCCCGACTGGTTGTGGCAGAGTTCGGCGACGCTCGGCCGTCGGCCCTCGAGGGCGGGGAGCATGTCGGCCAGTCGAGCGTCCAGCTCTTCCAGCGACCCGGCAAGATCCAGAAGCGCTGCGCAGGTGAACTGCTTGCTGATCGAGCAGATCGGCATCAGGGTCTCGGTGGTCATCGGACGCCGGTTCTTGAGGTCGGCGAAGCCCCAGACCTGCCGCAGGACCACCTGGCCGTCCTTGACCACGCCGACGACCCCGCCGGGGCCTTTCGATTTCAGCGGTATGGCGTGAATTTCGCGTTCGAGGCCGGAAAGATCGATGCTGGTCATGATGTGTCGTGGACTTGCCTGTTGAGGAGCCTAAGGGCGGAAAGGTGATAAGATTTCATCGGCTTGCCGCAGGCAAGGACGATATTGGCGCTGCCCCCTGAAATCTGCATGGCTGACGGTCGCGGCATCGCGAATTTGTGGTGTGGGCTGAGAGGCGGGGCGCAGGACCGGACACGCACCCGTCGGAGGGCCGTGTCGTCGAGCGCGAAGCCGCCTGGATCGTCCGAGAGGGGCAGCGGGTGCTGATTCGGCTTTCGCCGGCGAGGCACGCGAAAACGCGGTCCGGAAACGCAACAAGGGCTCGCCGAATGTCCGGCAAGCCCTTGTTTGAATTAGGATGGTGGGCGTGACAGGGATTGAACCTGTGACCCCTACGATGTCAACGTAGTGCTCTCCCGCTGAGCTACACGCCCATCCGATGGCGGCTTAAGACCACAAAACACTTAGGCCCGTCAATAGGCTTTTTCGGGTTTTGTGAAGAGTTTTTTACAGCCCTCCGGCAAGCCCTTACGCAGCAAGGAGTTTGTTGACTTCGTTGACCAGGTCGCGGAGGTGGAAAGGCTTGGAAAGCACCTTGGCGTCCTTCGGAGCCTGCGAGTCGGCGTTGAGCGCGACGGCGGCAAAGCCGGTGATGAACATCACCTTGAGGTCAGGATCGAGTTCGGTGGCGCGGCGCGCCAGCTCGATGCCGTCCATTTCGGGCATGACGATGTCGGTCAGCAGCAGCGAGAAGGGTTCTTCCCGAAGGCGGTCATAGGCGCTTGCGCCATTGTCGAAGGAGGACACCTTGTAGCCCGCCTTTTCCAGTGCCTTCACCAGGAACCGGCGCATGTCGTTGTCGTCTTCGGCGAGAAGAATTTTCTGAATCATTGGAGGTCCGCTACTCACTCATTTCCATGGAAGGCTTTCGGGCTTCAAAGTCTGCTCTCGTCGAGTAAACATCCGGTGAAGAACCGGTTTTCCGGGCTCGATCGCCATTGCCGCCAATATGGACTTTCGCAGGGGCAACTGGCAACATGGTCGACGCAACAAGGTTGTGACTTGGTAAAAAAGAGGAACAGTGAACGGGATGACAGGCGATTTCGAGCTGTTCGAGGTGCGCGAGCCGGAAACGCAGTCCATTCCCTTCGTCTACAACTCGCCCCATAGCGGGCGGCGTTACTCCTCCGGCTTCCTCGATCAGTCGCGCCTCGATGGCCTCGCCATTCGCCGATCCGAGGATCATTATGTCGACGAGCTGTTCGGCGCGGCGCCGGATTTCGGCGCGCCTTTGCTGCTTGCGCATTTCCCGCGCGCCTTCGTCGACGTCAATCGCGAGCCGTACGAACTGGACCCGCGGATGTTCTCCGATGCCGTGCCGCCCTTTGCCAACATCAATTCCGTGCGCGTCGCCGGCGGGCTCGGCACCATTCCCCGCATCGTCGCCGAGAATGTCGAGATCTACGCCAAGCGGCTGCCGGTGGCGGAAGCACTCGAACGCATCGAGGCGATCTACAAGCCCTACCATGCGTGCCTGCGCAAACTGATCGCGCGCACCCATGCCCGCTTCGGCTTCGGCGTGCTGATCGACTGCCATTCGATGCCGGGCAATATCCGCGTCGCCGGAAGCAGCATCCGGCCCGATTTCATCATCGGCGATCGTTACGGCACCAGCGCATCGGCCGAGCTTTCCCATGCCGCGCAGGAGTTTCTCGAAGGGCTGGGCTTCGCCGCCGTGCGCAACAAGCCCTATGCCGGCGGATTCATCACTGAGCACTATGGACGCCCGGCCCGCGGGCTGCATGCCCTGCAGATCGAAGTCAATCGCGCGCTCTATGTCGACGAGACGACGCTTGCCAAGCGCGGCGATTTCGACGCACTGGCCGGTTCGATCGCCGTCTTCATGCAGCAAATGGCTGAATTCGTTGCCGATTATTCCGGCGATGCGGCGCTGGCCGCCGAGTAGTCCTCCCGCAGATCAAAAAAAACCGCGCCTGGGGCGCGGCTAAGTCTAGGGAGGAAACACCCAAGGAGGGTATTTACAGTCCGGAGACTGCAAAGCCATATTATTGCTGCAGCGCACAAGCGTCAAGGCGGAAATAGTCACTTTTTTGAGCACGGCGCTTTTTTGCGCAATTGATGTGGTCGGGTCACGGCGTCCCCGGCGATTGCAAATCGGCGAAACTGCTTTAAGAGAACGCAGGTCCGATCCATTTCCAGCCAGCGGAAAAGCCGATGCGTCCCGATCGCAGTTTCTTCAATCGTCTCGCCGAAGCCGCCAAGGCCGAAACCCTGCCGCGATTCCGCTCGCCGCTCAGCATCTCCAACAAGGAGCATGGCGGCTTCGATCCGGTGACCGAGGGCGACCAAGCGGCAGAAGCGGCGATCCGCACGCTGATCGAGGCGGAATATCCCGAGCACGGCATTCTCGGCGAGGAGCACGAGGACATCGGCACCGATCGCGAACATGTCTGGGTGATCGATCCGATCGACGGCACCCGCGCCTTCATCTCCGGCGTGCCGGTCTGGGGAACCCTGATCGGTTTCCAGGAAAAAGGCCGCTCGGTCATGGGGCTTATGGACCAGCCGTTCACCGGCGAGCGTTATTTCGCCGACGGCGAGCGCTCCTGGTACAGCGGCCCGGACGGGGAGCGGCAGATCCGCACGCGCGACTGCGGCGGCATCGAGAATGCCATCCTGTTCACCACCTCGCCGCATCTGTTCAAGGGGGCGGAGATCGCCAAGTTCCAGGCGGTGCAGGACCGGGTGAAGCTCTTCCGCTACGGCATCGACTGCTATGCCTATGCGCTTCTGGCTGCCGGCCATGTCGATCTCGTCATCGAGACCGTGCTGAAACCCTACGACGTCGGTGCGCTGATCCCGCTGATCGAACAGGCGGGCGGCAAGATCACCACCTGGGACGGCGAACGCCCGGAAGGGGGCGGCTGCATCGTGGCTGCCGGCAGCGCCGCGCTGCACGCGCAGGCCCTCGAAATGCTCCGCGACAACTGAGATTTCATCGCTGAAATCGCGTCAGTCCTCGGAGAATTCCGGAAGGGCAGGCGCATTGGTCGATTCCGGTTCGGGATCTCCCCCCGGAATGAAGGCGTCGAAGGCGGCGAGCGCCTGGGCGCGGAAGCGATCGCGCTCCTGCAGGATTTCGTGGCGGCTGCCGGGCACCGGCACCAGCTGCGCGGCGCGGAAATATTGCGACAGCTTCTCCTGATAGGCGAAGGGCACGATGGGATCATTGCCCGGTGCGACGATCACGGTCGGTACGGTGATCGAGGCAAGATGTTTCGGTGACGAGACCTGCCGGATCGTCTCCTGCGCCTCGTAGAGCCAGCGCGCCGTCGGCGGACCCAGCGCCAGATGCGGATGCGCCGTCAGGATGTCGACATTGCGCTGGTAGCGCTGCTGGTCGGAGGTGAGCGGGTTGTCGTCATACGGTTTCATCGGATCGTCCGAGGTCAGGCAGATGCGCCC
Organism: Rhizobium sp. Q54; assembly: GCA_943370615.1. Taxonomy (GTDB): domain Bacteria; phylum Pseudomonadota; class Alphaproteobacteria; order Rhizobiales; family Rhizobiaceae; genus Allorhizobium. Next base: position 70,624 of record CALRRQ020000016.1, on the reverse strand, counting down.
GAGGCCGGTGAAGGTGGCAAGCCGCGAAATCCGGTGGATGTTCTTCGGCGACAGCTTCTGCCCGCCGAGGCCGACGAAGGGGGCGAGCAGAACCATGCGGTCGATGCGGTTCGCCAGACGCGGCGCGGCCGACAGTGCAATCAGGCCGCCGGTCGAATGGGCCAGTAGGAAGAAGGGCAGGCGGGTATCGGGCAGGACGATATGCTCGATGAAGAGTTCGAGATCCCGGACATAGTCGGAAAAGCGGTGAACATGGCCCTTGCGGGGATTCTTCAGCAGGCGCTGCGAACCGCCCTGGCCGCGGAAGTCGAAGGTCGCAACCCACAGGCCGCGGGCGTTCAGGTCGCGGATGGTCTCGAAATATTTCTCGATCGCCTCGTTGCGTCCGTGCAGCAGCACCACCGTGCCCTTGGCGACCGAAGCATCCGCGCGAAAGACCGCATAGCGCAGCTTGACGCCGCGATGGCCGGTGAAGAAGCCGGTAATGGGGGTGCCGGGGATCGGATTGCCGGGAGTGGCGTGAAGGATGGGGTCCATGCTCGCATTCACCGAATCGTGCGCGGGCGCAATCGCCGCTTCACCCAACCGGATAGGACGAAGGCCGGGCGAGGTCAAAGAAAAAAGCCGGAACCGCATGAGGGACACGGGCGCGGTTCCGGCGAAAGGCAACCGGAAGGGAAGGGACGTTTTCTTCCGGCCATCGGGATGAGACATCCGATGGTGACGTTCTAGCGCTTTGGCCTTGAACTTCCGCTGAACCGTGCGTTCACGTTGAATTCATCGACCTTTAACGGCCTTGAATTCGAATTGCGCGGTTCCCATCTTTTTTCCTGTGGTCGCCAACAAGGGATCGCAAGCCATTCCGCCGCCGCCGGTCACGGGGCGCCGGACGAGAAAACCGCAAAACGTCGCTTCAAGGAGGACATCATGCGTCACGTCGATTTTTCCCCCCTCTACCGCTCCACCGTCGGTTTCGACCGCCTGTTCACCATGCTGGACAGCCTCGGCCAGCCGGAGCAGGCCCAGACCTATCCGCCCTACAACATCGAACGCACGGGCGAGACCACCTATCGCATCACCATGGCGGTCGCCGGTTTCGATGAATCCGAGCTGTCGATCGAAGCCCATGCCCAGGTGCTGACCGTCAAGGGCGAGAAGGCCGAGGAAGACAAGGCCGAGCAGAGCGAATTCCTTTACCGCGGCATCGCCAAGCGCGCCTTCGAGCGCCGCTTCCAGCTCGCCGATCATGTGGAAGTCAAGAGCGCCTCGCTGAAGAACGGCCTGCTCCACATCGATCTTCTGCGCAACATTCCGGAAGCCATGAAGCCGCGCCGGATTTCGATCAGCGCCGAGGCCGGCAACGCGCCGAAGGCGATCGAGGCTCGCGTCGCCTGATCCAGGCGCCGGTTGGAATTGAAAAGGGCGGCTCCCGCATGGGTGCCGCCCTTTTTCATGGCTTTCGCTCAGGCGCAGACGTCAGGCCAGCACGTCGAGGAACCGGTCGACGTCGTCTTCCGTGGTGGCAAAGCTCGTCACCAGACGGATCAGCATCTCGTTGTCCTGCAGCAGGTCCGGCGTTTCGGCCGGCACGGGCCAGTCATAGAACTTGGCGCCGCGGCTTTCCGCCAGGGCCGCCGCATCCTTGGTGAGGACGGCAAAGACCTCGTTGGTCGTGGTGTTCCAGGCGAGCCGGCTTTTCGATGCTGCGCCGATGCCGGCGCGCAGGCGGTCTGCCGTGGCGTTGGCGTTGCGCGCCAGCTCGAGCCAGAGGCCGCCCTCGAGATAGGCCTCAAGCTGGGCCGAGATGAAACGCGTCTTGGAGAAGAGCTGGGCCGAGCGCTTGCGGATGAACGGCATTTCCGTCGCCAGTTCCGGCTTCAGGAAGATGATCGCCTCGGCGCACCAGCAGCCGTTCTTGGTGGCGCCGAAGGACAGGATGTCGACGCCGCGCTTCCAGGTCATGTCGGCGGGGCTGGCGTCAAGCGCCACCAGCGCATTGGCGAAGCGGGCGCCGTCCATGTGCAGCGGCAGGTTGTTGGCGCGTGCGACGGCGCCGATCGCCTCGATTTCGTCGAGTGAATAGACCGTGCCCGATTCCGTCGCCTGGGTGATGGTGACGGCCATGGGGCGTCCCTGGTGCACGGCACCGGGCGGGTAGCGGCCGATGGCGGCGGACAGCGCGTCCTTGTCCATCTTGCCGCCCGGGCCATGCACGGCATGGAGCCGGCAGGCGCCGGTGAGGAATTCCGGTGCGCCGCATTCGTCGGCCGTGACATGGGCTTCGGAATGGCAGAAAGTGACGCCACCGGGTTTCGCCACTGCGGCGAGCGCCAGCGAATTGGCCGCCGTTCCGGTGCCGACGAAGAAGACGGCGACCTCGCGCTGGAACAGGTCGTTGAAGCGCTCTTCCATCCGCCGGTCGAGGTCGCTGGTGCCGTAAGCGGCAGCATAGCCGGCCGCTTCGCGCGCGAGGCTTTCGGCAATCTTCGGATGGGCGCCGGCCCAGTTGTCGGAGGCGAAGAACATGGCAGGGATTCCGTTTGCGAAGGGTGAAATCGGTGATCGGCAGATTAGGGATTTCGACGGTCCGATCAATCGATTCCGCGGCGGACCGATGTGGAATTATACGTGCGCGCAACAACTGTGGCAAAATTTCCCTGGCTGAGTAATTAAATTACGCAGACAGCCTCGTGCGTGTAATAAACGGCCCTTGGGGGCGTTAATTTTTTGCCGTGCCGACTTGCGCCGCCATGCGCTTTCTGTCATAGAAAAATGGAAAATAGGTCAGAGTAATTGACCTAATTCGAAGATCTTGAGCCGGTCCGGTTCGCTTGTCATGATGGTGAGAGCTTTTCTCTCCAGAATGCAGCGGCTGCGCCGGCATCGACGCCAGCGGTTCTGGCGGGACTGAACCCCGGCTCCGGGACACAAATGGAGGGAAGGCAATGACCAAGATGACGCCATCCGAAGAGATCGTGCAGGCATCCACCGCAGCGAACGAAGATCGTCCGGTGCGAGCGGCCACCTATGGTCTTCCCGCCAAGCAGGGCCTCTATGACCCGAAGAACGAGCACGATGCCTGTGGCGTCGGCTTCATCGCCCATATGAAGGGGAAGAAGTCGCACCAGATCGTCAAGGACGGCCTGTTCATCCTGGAGAACCTGACCCATCGCGGCGCCGTCGGTGCCGATCCCCTCATGGGCGATGGCGCGGGCATCCTGGTGCAGATCCCGGACCGCTTCTTCCGCGAGGAAATGGCAAAGCAGGGCATCACCCTGCCGAAGGCCGGCGAATATGCCGTCGGTCATTTCTTCTTTCCGCAGGACGAGACGCAGATCGCGCATTTCAAGAAGATCATCGCCGAGGTCTGTCAGGCCGAGGGCCAGGTGCTGATCGGCTATCGCGACGTGCCGGTCGACAATTCCTCGCTGTCGAAGGCGCCGGACATCGCCGCGACCGAGCCGCGTCATATCCAGGTCTTCATCGGTGCCGGCCGCGACGCCGCGACCCAGGAGACCTTCGAGCGCCGGCTGTTCCTGCTGCGCAAGGTCATTTCCAACCGCATCTATGACGAGTTCAAGGGCGAGGATACCGGCTTCTATCCGGTGTCCCTGTCATCCTCGACGATCGTCTACAAGGGCATGTTCCTCGCCTTCCAGGTCGGCGCCTACTACAAGGATCTCGCCGATCCGCGCTTCGAATCGGCCGTGGCGCTCGTTCACCAGCGCTTCTCGACCAACACCTTCCCGTCGTGGAAGCTGGCGCATCCCTACCGCATGGTCGCCCATAACGGCGAAATCAACACGCTGCGCGGCAACGTCAACTGGATGGCGGCGCGCCAGGCTTCGGTCTCGTCGCCGCTGTTCGGCAGCGACATTTCCAAGCTCTGGCCGATTTCCTACGAAGGCCAGTCCGACACCGCCTGCTTCGACAACGCGCTCGAGTTCCTCATGCGCGGCGGCTACCCCATGGCGCAGGCCGTGATGATGCTGATCCCCGAGGCCTGGGCCGGAAACCAGTCGATGAGCCCGGAGCGCAAGGCCTTCTACGAGTATCACGCGGCACTCATGGAACCGTGGGACGGTCCGGCTGCCGTGGCCTTCACCGACGGCAAGCAGATCGGTGCGACGCTCGACCGCAACGGTCTGCGTCCGGCCCGCTACATCGTCACCACCGATGACCGCATCATCATGGCCTCGGAAGCCGGCACCCTGCCGGTTCCGGAGGAGACGATCGTCAAGAAGTGGCGCCTGCAGCCCGGCAAGATGCTGCTGATCGACATGGAAAAGGGTCGCATCATCGGCGACGAGGAGATCAAGTCCGAGCTCTACAAGAGCCACCCCTATCGCGAATGGCTCGACCGGACCCAGCTGATCCTCGAGGACCTGAAGCCGGTGGAACCCCGGGCGCTGCGCCGCGACGTCTCGCTGCTCGACCGCCAGCAGGCCTTCGGCTACACCAGCGAGGACACCAAGCTTCTGATGTCGCCGATGGCGACCACCGGCCAGGAAGCCATCGGCTCGATGGGCACCGACACGCCGATTTCCGCCATGTCGCAGAAGTCGAAGCTGCTCTACACCTATTTCAAGCAGAACTTTGCCCAGGTCACCAACCCGCCGATCGACCCGATCCGCGAGGAACTGGTCATGAGCCTCGTGTCGTTCATCGGCCCGCGGCCGAACATTCTCGACCATGCCGGCATGGCCCATGCCAAGCGGCTCGAGGTGCGCCAGCCGATCCTCACCAATGGCGATCTGGAAAAGATCCGCTCGATCGGTCACACGGAAGACCGCTTCGACACCAAGACGCTCGATTTCACTTATGATGCCGATCGCGGCGCCGAAAGCATGCCGGAAATGCTCGACCGGCTCTGCGAGCGCGCCGAGGCGGCGGTCAAGGGCGGCTACAACATCATCGTGCTGTCCGACCGCCAGGTCGGCCCGGACCGCATCGCCATCCCGGCGCTGCTGGCGACGGCGGCCGTGCATCACCACCTGATCCGCAAGGGGCTTCGCACCTCCGTCGGCCTCGTCGTGGAATCGGGCGAGCCGCGTGAAATCCATCACTTCTGCTGTCTCGCCGGCTACGGCGCCGAGGCGATCAACCCCTATCTCGCCTTCGACACGCTGCTCGACATGCACAAGCATGGCGAGTTCCCGAAGGAAGTCTCAGAAGACGAAGTCGTCTACCGCTACATCAAGGCGGTGGGCAAGGGCATCCTCAAGGTCATGTCCAAGATGGGCATCTCGACCTACCAGTCCTATTGCGGCGCGCAGATCTTCGACGCGATCGGCCTGTCGTCGGAACTGGTGGAGAAGTATTTCTTCGGCACCGCGACGATCATCGAAGGCATCGGCCTTGCCGAGATCGCCGAGGAAACCGTCGCCCGCCACAAGTCGGCTTTCGGCAAGGATCCGGTTCTCGCCAACACGCTCGACATCGGTGGCGAATATGCCTACCGCATGCGCGGCGAAAACCATGCCTGGAGCCCGGATTCGATCGCCGCCCTGCAGCATGCGGTGCGCGGCAATAGCCAGGACCGCTACCGCGAGTTCGCGGAGCTGGTGAACGAGACCTCGCTGCGTCTCAACACCATCCGTGGCCTGTTCAAGATCAAAGGCGCCGAGGCGCTCGGCCGCAAGCCGATCTCGATCGACGAGGTCGAGCCCGCCGCCGAGATCGTCAAGCGCTTCTCGACCGGCGCCATGTCCTTCGGCTCGATCAGCCGCGAGGCACACACGACGCTCGCCGTCGCGATGAACCGCATTGGCGGCAAGTCCAACACCGGCGAGGGCGGCGAAGAGGCTGACCGCTACCTGCCGCTCGCCAATGGCAGCCAGAACCCGGAACGTTCGGCGATCAAGCAGGTCGCTTCCGGCCGCTTCGGCGTCACCACCGAATACCTGGTCAATGCCGACGTGCTGCAGATCAAGGTGGCGCAGGGCGCAAAGCCCGGCGAGGGCGGCCAGCTGCCCGGCCACAAGGTCGATGCGACGATCGCCAAGACGCGCCACTCGACGCCGGGCGTCGGCCTGATCTCGCCGCCGCCGCACCACGACATCTATTCGATCGAAGATCTGGCCCAGCTGATCTTCGACCTGAAGAACGTCAACCCGGTGGCCGACATCTCGGTCAAGCTCGTCTCGGAAGTCGGCGTCGGCACGGTTGCCGCCGGCGTCGCCAAGGCGCGCGCCGACCACATCACCATTGCCGGCTTCGACGGCGGCACGGGCGCCTCGCCGCTCACCTCGCTGAAGCATGCCGGCTCCCCTTGGGAAATCGGCCTTGCCGAGACCCAGCAGACGCTGGTGCTGAACGGCTTGCGTTCGCGCATCGCGCTGCAGGTCGACGGTGGCCTGAAGACCGGCCGCGACGTCATCATCGGCGCGCTGCTCGGGGCCGACGAGTTCGGCTTTGCCACCGCGCCGCTGATCGCCGCCGGCTGCATCATGATGCGCAAGTGCCATCTGAACACGTGTCCCGTGGGCGTCGCCACGCAGGACCCGGTCCTGAGGAAGCGCTTCAAGGGTACGCCGGAACACGTCGTCAACTACTTCTTCTTCGTCGCCGAGGAAGTGCGCGAGATCCTTGCTTCGCTGGGCGTCGCCCGGCTGGACGAGATTATCGGTGCCTCCGAACTGCTCGAGAAGGAAGAGATGCTGGCGCACTGGAAGGCCAAGGGTCTCGACTTCTCGAAGATCTTCCACAAGGTCGAGGCACCGAAGCCCGCGACCTACTGGACCGAGCGGCAGAAGCACCCGATCGACGACGTGCTCGATCGCCGGATGATCGAAAAGGCGATGCCGGCTCTCGAGGCCAAGCAGCCTGTCGTCTTCGACGTCGACATCAAGAACGTCGACCGTTCGGCCGGCGCCATGCTGTCGGGCGAACTTGCCAAGCGCTATGGCCACAAGGGCCTGAAGGACGACACGATCCATGTCACCCTGAACGGCACGGCCGGCCAGTCTTTCGGCGCCTTCCTCGCCCGCGGCATCACCTTCGATCTGGTGGGCGACGGCAATGACTATGTCGGCAAGGGCCTGTCGGGCGGCCGCATCATCGTGCGCCCGCCGGAGAACACGAAGATCGTCGCCGAGGAGTCGATCATTGTCGGCAACACGGTTCTCTATGGCGCGATCGCCGGCGAGTGCTATTTCCGCGGCGTGGCCGGCGAGCGTTTCGCCGTGCGCAACTCGGGCGCCGTCGCGGTGGTCGAAGGCGTGGGCGACCACGGCTGCGAATACATGACCGGCGGCGTCGTCGTCGTGCTCGGCGAGACCGGCCGCAACTTCGCGGCCGGCATGTCGGGCGGTGTCGCCTACGTGCTCGACGAGAGCGGCGATTTCGCCAAGCGCTGCAACATGGCGATGGTCGAGCTCGAGCCGGTTCCGGAAGAGGACGACATGCTGGAGAAGCTGCACCACCATGGCGGCGACCTGATGCACAAGGGCCGTGTCGACGTCTCCGGCGACATGACCCGGCACGACGAGGAGCGCCTCTACCAGCTGATCTCGAACCATCTGCACTACACGGGCTCGGTCCGCGCCAAGCAGATCCTCGACAACTGGGCAGGCTTCCGTCCGAAATTCCGCAAGGTCATGCCGGTCGAGTACCGCCGTGCGCTCGAGGAAATGGAACGCATGCGCATGGGAGTCGCGGCGGAATAACCGCCTTTCGAAGCCGTCCCGCCGGTCATGCGGCGGGACACCCTTCGGGCACCAGAGCGTGCCGTCCACGAGATATTGAGCAGGATCCAGAATATGGGCAAGGTTACAGGTTTTATGGAAATCGACCGGCAGGTCATGAAGTACCAGCCGGCGTCCGACCGCATCCGTCACTTCCGCGAATTCACCATCCCGATGTCGGATGCCGAGGTCACCAAGCAGGCCGCGCGCTGCATGGATTGCGGCATTCCCTACTGCCACGGTCCGACCGGTTGCCCGGTGCACAACCAGATCCCGGACTGGAACGACCTCGTCTACAACAACAAGTGGGAGGAGGCGATCCGCAACCTCCACTCGACCAACAACTTCCCGGAATTCACCGGACGCGTCTGTCCCGCTCCGTGTGAGGAAGCCTGCACGCTGAACCTCGAAGACACGCCGGTCGCCATCAAGACGGTCGAACAGGCGATTGCCGACAAGGCCTATGAACTGGGCTTCATCGTGCCGCAGCCGGCAACCGTGCACACGGGCAAGAAGGTGGCGATCATCGGGTCCGGACCGTCGGGTCTCGCCGCCGCCCAGCAGCTCGGTCGTGCCGGCCATGAAGTGCATGTCTACGAGCGCGAGACCAAGCCCGGCGGCCTGCTGCGCTACGGTATTCCGGACTTCAAGATGGAGAAGAACTTCATCGATCGCCGCGTCGAGCAGATGGAAGGCGAGAACGTCACCTTCCATTGCGGCGTCAATGTCGGCGTCGACGTCAAGACCGAGAAGCTCCTGGCGGACTACGATGCCGTGCTCTATTGCGGCGGCTCGGAAACCCCGCGCGAGGCCGGCATGCCCGGCGTCGATTTCCACGGCGTCTATGACGCCATGCCCTATCTGGTGCAGCAGAACCGTCGCGTCGGCCGCGAGAACATCGACAGCAATGGCTGGCCGTCCGACCCGATCCTCGCCGGCGGCAAGCATGTCGTCGTCGTCGGCGGCGGCGACACGGCCTCGGACTGCGTTGGTACCGCCTTCCGCCAGGGTGCGGTGAAGGTCACCCAGCTCGACATTCGCCCGCGTCCGCCGGAAACCGAGGACAAGCTGGCCATCTGGCCGTTCTGGGCGACCAAGATGCGCACCTCCTCCAGCCAGGCCGAAGGCGCGATCCGGGAGTTCCAGGTCGGCACGCTCGAATTCGTCGGCGAAGACGGCGTGCTCACCGGCGTGAAGTGCTGCCAGGTCGACGACAAGCGCAAGCCGATCGCCGGTTCGGAGTTCATCATCAAGGCCGACCTCGCCTTCATCGCCATCGGCTTCCGCGGCCCGTTCAACGACAGCGTCGTCAAGGAACTGGACGGCAAGCTGACGCTCAACACCGACCGCCGCGGCTCGACCAACGTCGTCGCCAACGATCGCGACTACAAGACCTCGGTCGACAAGCTCTGGACGGCGGGCGACGTGCGCCGCGGCCAGTCGCTGGTCGTCTGGGCGATCCGCGAGGGCCGTCAGGCGGCGCGGGCGATCGACGAGGCACTGATGGGCGCAAGCGTGCTGCCGCGCTGAACGGCGACCGCAGCCAAGAGACTTCGAGGGGCCGCATCCGATGCGGCCCTTTTCATTTCTGGATGGTGCCGGTCTGCAGGATGCGCACGTCGTCGACGCGGCCGGACGGCGGCTGTGGCAGGGTGCCGTTCTTGACCAGCTGGTCGCGGGGGGTCGGCATGGCCGCGACGGGCAGGGGCGATGCGCCGAGCAGTTCGGTCGCGCCGTCCAGTTCCGGATCGAACAGGTCGATCGGCTGGGTTCTGACCAGATTCTGCATTTCCGACGGCGGCAGGTTCAGCAATTCGGGCAGGTTGCTGGCGTCGAGACGGACGAGATCGGGGCTCGTCATGTCGCCGAGCAGGCGGCGGGCGGACTTCTCGACATAGAAGGCGAGCTTGCGCTTGCCGGCGGCCGTCAGGTTGATGCCGTCCGAGCCACGCAGGCGGACCTGCTGGCCGTTGATGTCCGACCCGGTGACGATGAAGCGGCCGTCCTGGTCGACGAAGCCTTCCCACACATCGATGAATTCGCCGCCGATGCGCTCGACGGCGCGGCGATAGACGGCGTTGAGCGTCAGTGCGTCCGCCGTCATGTTCTGCGGGCGAAAGGCCGGCATGCCGACCCACAGCAGGGGGATCTTGGCGTCGGTGACGACCTTGCCGAGCGCGGTCACGCGCCGCTCATACTCCTCGAACCATTCGGGCGTGCGGAAATTCAGCTTGCCCGACGCCGCCGTCATCTGCTGGCGGTCATTGGCGCCGATCTCGATGATCACGACGGCGGGTTTCACCTCTGCGATCATGGCCGGCAGCTCGGTCTGCCAGTCGAAATAGTCGGTGCGCACCAGGCCGGAGGAGCCGTTGCTGCGCTCGTCGATCACGACGCCCGGCGAGGCGGCAAAAGCCTCCTCCAGACCGGCTGCGAGGCCGTCGGCGACGAAATCGCCAACCACCAGGACCTTGCGGGCGTTTTCTATCTTGGCCGCAGGCGGAGGCGGCGGTGCCGGCGCAGTGGTGATGCTGGTGACGCTCTTCGTCTGCTTCTTCACCGCGCGCGGGGTCTTCACCTTGCGCGGTGGCGGGGGCTCTGCATAGCGCGGCTCGCGCTGCCCGAAGAAAAGCTCGATCAGGTTGCGGGGCTGGCGGGTCTGCTGCGCTTCGACCCGGGTCGCCAGCACCGACACGGCCAGGAAAGCCAGCGCAATGGCGCCAGCCCACCAGCCTCGAGCGGCCCTGTTTTGCCGTGTCTGCCGCATCCCGTTCGCCGTCCCTGTCCGTTTCGCCTGTCCAGGCGAGATCATCGGATATGTGCTGCGGGCCTACGCGATTGTCAATTGCGCAGCTTGTCGAGCAGAACCTTCGACGGCTGTCCGTCTGCGGCCATGCCGAGCCGCGACTGGATGGCGGCGATCGCCGCCTTCGAGCCCGAGCCGAAATTGCCGTCGATCTTGCCGTCGTAATAGCCGAGCGCCTGCATGCGGCTCTGCAGCTCGAACTTCTCCTTGATGTCGAGGCTGCCGTCGGGCCGCGGCCATCCCTGCCTCATGCCGCCATAGCCGGCGAGTTCGTCGGCGAGCAGGCCGACCGCCAGCGCATAGCTGTCGGCGGCGTTGTAGCGCTTGATGGTGAAGAAGTTCTTGGTCATCAGGAAGCCGGGGCCGTTGGCGCCGCCGAGCATCTTCAGCTCGGCCCGTTCGCCGCCGTTCTTGAAGCCCTTGCCACTTGGCCGCACGAAGCCCAGCGCCGCCCATTGGGCGAGCGTCTTGGTCTTGCCGGCATGGGCATGGCCGCCCTTCGGCACGACGATCTCGTAGCCCCAGGTCTTGCCGGTCTGCCAGCCGTTCTTGGCGAGCAGGTTGGCGGAAGTGGCCAGCGCGTCGGGAACCGAATGCCAGATGTCCCTGCGTCCGTTGCCGTCGGCATCGATCGCGTAAAGCAGATAGCTGGACGGGATGAACTGGGTATGGCCCATCGCGCCGGCCCAGGAACCCATCAAGTTCTTCGAGGCGACGTCGCCGTTCTGCAGCATCTTCAACGCGGCGATCAGCTGGTTCTTGGCGTATTTCGAACGCTTGGCGTCGGCATAGCCGAGGGTCGCCAGGGCACGTGGCACGTGGTGCAGCCGATCCGGGCTTTCGAGCGCGGCGCCGTAGTTCGATTCCATCGACCAGATGGCGAGCAGGACGTGGCGGTCGACGCCGAAATGGCGTTCCAGCGCGGCAAGCGTCGACCCATACTTGGCCGCCATCTCGCGCCCGACCTGGACGGTGTACGGATTGACCCGCGAATCCAGATAGTCCCAGATCTGCGACTTGAATTCGGGCTGATAGCGCGCCTTTTCGAGCACGAAGGGATCCGGTTCGGACACGCCGGCAAAGGCCTGGTTATAGGTCTTCTGGCTGATGCCGTTCTTGGCCGCCGTCGAATAGAAGCCGTTGATCCATTTCTTGAAACCGGCGTCCGCCGAAGCCGTTCCCGGCATGAGGCCGACGGCGATGGAAATGGCAATCGCTCCGAAAAGCTTGCGATTTTTACTCGTCATGGGAACATCCCCGCTCTGTTACGGTTCTTTTCCAGCCGGTCTGGAGGCTGTTCACCCCAGGTTAAGGCAACAGCGTCAACAAAGTCTTTACCATGGCACGGGCCCTCGCGAAACCTTTGCGAAATGGTAGTGAATATATAGTAGTGGGCGTGTGCGTATTGAAGGCGCCTTGGCAGAATCCTCGAGGAGGAATGTGTGGTTCAACGTAATAAACTCCGTAAAGCCGTTTTCCCTGTCGCCGGTCTCGGCACGCGTTTTCTTCCGGCCACCAAGGCTGTTCCGAAGGAGATGCTCACGGTTGTCGACAAACCGGTCATTCAATACGTGGTCGACGAGGCTGCCGAGGCGGGAATTGAACATTTCGTCTTCGTGACCGGCCGCGGCAAGGCTGTCATCGAGGACTATTTCGACATCCAGTACGAACTGGAGCAGACGCTCAAGGCGCGCAACAAGAATGCCGAGCTGACCCTGCTCTCCGGGCTGCTGCCGAAGGCGGGCTCCGCGAGCTTCACCCGCCAGCAGGAACCCCTCGGCCTCGGCCATGCGGTCTGGTGCGCCCGTGACATCGTTGGCGAGGAGCCGTTTGCGCTGCTGTTGCCGGACATGATCATGCGCGGCGAGAAGGGCTGCCTCAAGGGCATGGTCGAGCTCTTCGACAAGACCGGCGGCAACATCATCGCCGTCGAGGAATGCGATCCGTCCCAGGCGCACAGATACGGCATCGTCGGCGTCGGCAAGACGCTGGAAGGCGGCTTCGAGATCACCGAAATGGTGGAGAAGCCGGCCAAGGGCACGGCGCCCTCCAACTTCTTCATCAACGGGCGCTACATCCTGCAGCCCGAGATCTTCGCGATCCTCGAGACGCAGGAACGGGGCGCCGGCAACGAGATCCAGCTCACCGACGGCATGCTCAAGCTTGCCAAGGACCAGGCCTTTGCCGGCTATCACTTCAAGGGCGAGACCTTCGACTGCGGCGCAAAGGACGGTTTCATCCTGGCGAACGTCGCCTTCGCCATCGAGCGCGCCGACATCCGCCCGACGATCGAGGAGCCGCTGAAGGCGCTGCTTGCCGCGCTGAAGTAAGGCTTCAGGCCTCAGACAAACGAACCGCGCCCGTCGAGGCGCGGTTTTTTGTTGGGTGAAAAAGGGATTATCGCTTGGCCGTCAGGCCGATCGATGTGGTCAGAACGTCGCTGCCCGAAGAGCCGTTCTGTTCCTTGCGCTCGTATTCGACATCGGTGGTCAGGTCGAGATAGCGGTTGACGCTCCAGGTGAGCCCGGCGCCGGTCGTGTAGGTGATCGAATCCTCGGACGAGGCGCTGCTCGGATACTGCGTCCACTCGACGGAGTTGGCCAGGCGCAGCACGAGGTTGCTGCGCAGCTGGTGCTGCACGGCGGAATTCAGCGCGTAGATGACCGAGCCGTTGAGGCCGGCCGTGGTCGAGGGATCGATGGTCGTCGAAAGGCCCAGATCGACATCCGTTCCCTCACGCGGCGACCAGGTAACGTTGCCGTCCACGGTAAGCGCCGCAAGCTCGTCGAGGCGAGAGTCCTCGAAGCGCTGGCGCTCGTAGCCGATGCCCAGTTCGCCCTTGAGCTTGTCGCCGAAATCGGCGGCGACGCCGGCCTTGGCGGCGTAGGTATCGGCCGATCGGGCATAGCCGGACGTGTCAAGCTTCTCGTCATAGGTGATCTTGCCGATCGCCACTTCGATGAAGGGGGTGAGGGCAGGGGAGATCTCGTAGCCGACGCGGCCGCGCAACTCACCGGCCCACCGGTCGCGATCGCTGAGGGTGAGGCTGGTGCCGTCGGAGAGTTCGGCATCCGAATATTGCGACCGGGTCACGTCGGCGGCGATCGTGCCGCGCAACCGGCCGAAATCATGCTCCACCGAAACGCCGCCGGTATACTGGTGGATGCCGGACTGGACCGATGCCCCGGAAATGGCGTTCGGATCGTCGCTGTCCTCGCGGCTGAAGGCGTAGCCGCCCTTGATGTGGGCGACGGTATCGTCGGCGAGGTCGAGGCGCAGGTCGGCATTGACGTTGGCGCGCGGATCGGTCGCGCCGTCGCCGGACAGATTCTTCTGCCAGTAGCCTTCGCCGCCGATCGTCAGCTCGTGGCGCGACCAGTCGGAGGTCAGGCTTCCCTTGAGGCCCGTTTCGGAAAATGTGCGGTTGGTGCGCTCGCCGCCATTGTTGTTGCGCTCGTGGACGAGCTTCTCCGTGATCGAGGGGCGGAGCACCATGGTGCCGAGCCTGACGCCGTCGCTGGCCACCTCGGCATCGCGTCGCGTTCTCAGCGCCGTCGGATCGTCGAGCGTCGTCTCGCGCAGGTTCTGCCGGCCGAAGTCGAGCGGCTGCGCGTTGGCGTCCGGGTCCAGTTCCGGGTCGAGCGCCGCATCGCCTTCCAGCGGAGGCGTGGTGGCGTTGGGACTGCCTGTCGTGGCCGTGGTCGTCGGATCCACGGCAGTCCCGGTGGCGCTTGTCGCCCCGGTGGTATCGGCCGTTGTGGCCGTGGTCTGGTCGGCGGTGGTCGTCGTGGAGTTGGTGCTGCTTCTCGGCAGTGGCGTCCAGGTCGTCGTCGGCGCGAGTGTTTGCGCGGCGGCGGGGCCGCCAAGGCCGAGCAGGCAGCAGGTCAGGAGACCGGCCGACAGGGCATTGACCCTGCGACGCGCAGCTTCCGCTTCGGTCTTTACGTTCTGAACCATCTGGACTTCGCCCGGCAATGCTGAAATGCTTACCCAAACGTAAAGCCTTGTGGTTAACGTTTGGTTGCGATGGCGCCGCTGGCTCAAAATGAGAGATTTGCGCCCGGACGAACGAGTTTTTGCCGTTATGCTGTGCACGACATGCCCAACCTGGACGGGAGTCTCCGTCATTTTGTGGACACCGGCAGGCAAAAGCGTTAAGGAACCGGAATGATCAAGCGCGCTGTAAATCTCGTCGAAGCCGGAGCCATCGAATCGGCTCTCCGGGTGGTCTCAACCGAGCGAAACGGACTGGACGCCCTCGAGGCGGCGCTGACCGGCAGCTTGGCTGGTCCGTTCTGCAATGCGATCAAGGTGATCGGTGGCATTTCCGGCCGCGTGATCGTTACCGGCGTCGGCAAGAGCGGCCATATCGGCACGAAGCTCGCGGCGACCTTTGCCTCGACGGGCACGCCGTCCTTCTTCGTCCATCCGGTCGAAGCCAATCACGGCGACCTCGGCATGATCGCACGCGACGACGTGATCCTCGCCATGTCGTGGAGCGGCGAGAGCACCGAACTGCACGGTATCCTCTCCTATTCGCGCCGCTTCTCCATTCCGCTAATCGCGCTCACCTCCGGCGCGACCTCGACGCTGGCGCGCGAAGCCGACATCGTGCTTCTGCTGCCGAAGGAACAGGAAGCCTGTCCGCACGGCCTCGCGCCGACGACCTCGACCATCATGCAGCTCGCCATGGGCGATGCGCTGGCGATCGCGCTGCTCGAAGCGCGCGGCTTCACCGCCCATGATTTCCGCACCTTCCATCCGGGCGGCAAGCTCGGGGCGATGCTCAGCCACGTCTCCGACATCATGCACACCGGCGACAGCATTCCGCTTGTCCCGGTCGGCACCGGTATGCCGGAAGCGATCACCGTTCTGTCGATGAAGCGGTTTGGCTGCGTCGGCGTGATCGACGAGGCCGGCACGCTGTGCGGCATCGTCACCGACGGCGACATTGCCCGTCACCTGAGTATCAATCTCGGCGAGAGCATCGTCGACGACGTGATGACGCGCAATCCGAAGACGGTGAATTCGACCATGCTGGCGACCAGCGCCATGGGCATCCTGAACCAGCACAATATCTCGGCGCTGTTCGTCACCGAGGAAGACGGGACGCCGCTCGGCATCGTGCACTTCCACGACCTGCTGCGCATCGGCGTCGCCTGATCAGGCGGCCTCGACCGTCAGGTCACGGCCGTTCCAGGAGACGATCCTGACCTTTGTGCCGACCGGCAGGTCCGGGCCCAGCACCGGCCAGTGGGTGTCGTCGAGGCGTATGCGCCCCCGACCTTCGGTGATGGGGTCCTGCAGTGTGGCGGTCCGGCCGACAAGGCTCGCGCCGCGCTGGTTGAGCAGCGGTTCGTCCGTCACCTGATCCGACTTCGACAGCAGCCTGCGGCCGAGCAGGGTCGAAACCACCGCCAGCGCCGCAAAGACCAGCAGCTGGATCTGCCAGCTCCAGAGCGCGGTTTCCCACAGCAGCAGCGACAGCACGCCGGTGGCGATCGCCCCGATGCCGATCCACACCAGGAAGACGCCCGGCAGCAGCAGTTCTGCGGCCAGCAGCAGCAGGCCGAGCAGCCACCAGCTCCAGGGTCCGAGTTCGGCGACCGCGCGGCTCAGCATGCTCAGTTCTCCCGCTCAGGCGCAAAGGGATTGACCACGGGCGTGGCGCGGGCAGGGGCAGCCGGCGGCGCCACCGGGCGGGGCTTGGGCGCCGAGGTCTGCTCGCCGAACACTTCGCGGGCAATGGCGCCGATGCCGCCGAGCGAACCGATCAGGCTCGAGGCTTCCATCGGCATCAACACGATCTTGGAATTCGGTGCCGTACCGATCGCGCTCATCGCCTCTGTGTATTTCTGCGCGACGAAGTAGTTGATGGCGTTGACGTCGCCGGCGGCAATGGCGTCCGAGACGAAGCGTGTCGCCTTGGCTTCGGCTTCCGCCAGACGCTCGCGGGCTTCCGCCTCGCGATAGGCCGCCTCGCGCTGGCCCTCGGCCTGCAGGATCGCGGATTGCTTGGCGCCCTCGGCGCGCAGGATCTGGGCGTTACGGAAGCCTTCGGCCTCTAGCACCTGGGCGCGTTTTTCGCGCTCGGCCTTCATCTGTCGGGCCATGGCGTCGACCAGGTCCTTTGGCGGCTGGATATCCTTGATCTCGACGCGCGTCACCTTGATGCCCCACGGGCCGACCGCTTCGTCGACCACCTTCAGCAGCCGGTCATTGATCGCCTCGCGGTTGGAGAGAAGTTCGTCGAGATCCATGGATCCCATGACCGAGCGGATATTGGTCATGGTGAGATTGAGGATGGCGTTCTCGAGGTTTGCCACCTGGTAGGCGGCTTGGGCGGCGTTGAGGATCTGGTAAAAAGCGACGGCGTCGGCGGAGACGCTGGCGTTGTCCTTGGTGATGACTTCCTGGGTCGGGACGTCGAGCACCTGTTCCATGACGTTGAGCTTGGCGCCGATGCGTTCGATGAAGGGAACGATCAGGTTGAGGCCCGGTTCCAGCGTGCGTGTGTAGCGGCCGAAGCGCTCGATCGTGTAGCGGAAGCCCTGCGGCACCGTCTTGATGCCGGCAAAGAGTACGAGGATGACCAGCGCGACCAGCGCGATGACGACGATATCGGGACCTGCGAAAGGCATGGAAATCTCTCCTCATGAACGGCGAGCCGCAACCTGAACTACAAGTGGGCGATATGGCGGCCGATAGCAAGATGAAGAGGCGGCAAAAGCGGAATGACACGACGGCGCAGGCCGTAAGGCGCCTCAGCTTTTGGTGAAGAGGCGCCTTACGGCGGGGTGTTGTTTCAAATGGGGAAATTCAACGGGAAAGGGCCGCGCAATCGCCTGCGCGGCCCTTTCTGTAGCTTGTCGGTCCCGAGGCCGCCGCGGTCCTGCGATCGGCTCAGAACTCTTCCCAGCTGTCGTTGGCGACCGCAGCGTCGCCTTGGCTGCGCATGGCGGGCGCGCTGTTGCGGGCCGGCTGGGCGTACTGGGCCGGGCGGGAGGCGGCAGGGCGGCTCGGCTGGGCCATGCTGCGGGCGGTGGCGCGCAGTGCCGAGGCCTGGGACGTCGCCGCGCCGTTGATGGTGAACTGCGAGATCAGCTCCCGCAGCTTGGCCGCTTCGCTTGCCAGGGCGGCGGAAGCCGCGTTCGATTCCTCGACCATGGCGGCATTCTGCTGCGTGGTCTGGTCCATCTGGTTGACGGCCTGGTTGACCTCGGAGAGACCGGTCGACTGTTCCTTGGCGGAGATCGCGATCGCGTCCATATGGGTGTTCATGTCGGCGATGAAGGCGCCGATCGTGCGCAGGGCCTCGCTCGCCTGGCGGACCAGGTCCACGCCGCTCGACACTTCGGTCGACGAATTGTGGATGAGGGCCTTGATTTCCTTCGCCGCATTTGCCGAGCGCTGGGCGAGTTCACGCACTTCCTGGGCAACGACCGCAAAGCCCTTGCCGGCTTCGCCGGCGCGAGCGGCTTCGACACCGGCATTCAGGGCCAGCAGGTTGGTCTGGAAGGCGATTTCGTCGATCACGCCGATGATGTTGGAGATCTGGCGCGAGCTTTCTTCGATCTTGCGCATGGCCTCTTCGGCGCGTCCGACAACCTCGGAGGACTGGTTCGCCGAGGAATTGGCCTGCGACGCCACCGAGCGGGCTTCTTCCGTCCGCTTGGTCGAATTGAGCACGTTGGCGGTGATCTCCTCGACGGCGGCGGCCGTCTGCTCGAGGGCGGCTGCCTGCTGTTCGGTGCGCTTGGAGAGGTGGTCGGTGCCCGAGGCGATCTCGTGCGTGCCGGTCTCCATGGTGGCGACGCTGTCGGTGATCGCCGCAAGCGTCGTGTTCAGCTGGCGGACCGACTGGTTGAAGTCGTGGCGCAGGGCTTCGAAGTCCGGCGCAAAGGCCTCTTCGAGCTGGAATGAGAGTTCGCCGGCGGCCAGACGCTTCAGGCCATCGGCAAGACCGGAGGTCGCGATGCGCAGGCGTTCTGCGGCTTCGGCTTCCGCCCGCTGCTGTGTTGCGATCCGGTCGGCCTCGGCCTGGGCGCGGTTCTGCTCCGCCTCTTCCTGCAGGCGCTGGTTGGCGATGGCGGCTTCGCGGAAGACCTGCATGGATTCGGCCATCCGGCCGATTTCATCCTTGCCGCCCTTGTCGATGCTGACGTTGAGGTCGCCGCCGGCCAGACGGGAGGTGACATCCGCAAGACGGGCAAGGGGGCGCGATACGAGCCGGAAGTTCAAGAAGCCCATCACGGCGGCAACGAGCGCGACCACGACCGAGGCCAGCAGGCTGATCAGTTCCACGGCTGACAGTGCCGCCGCCTCGTTGCTCGATGCTATGTCGTTGCGTTGCTGCAATCCGGTGGTGACGACTTTAAGACTGTCGTTGAAACCAGAGATGAGCTTGGCACCGTCCCCCGTCAGTTCGATCGCCCGTGCGAGTTCGACGGTCATCGGATCACGCATCAGAGCGACCTGACGATCGGCAATGGTCTTCCGCCATTCACCAAGCCTGGCGATGGCTTCTTTCAAAGCCGGCACCTCGCTTGGCGCGTCTTCTGCGAAGAGTTTTTCCAACTCCAGCACTTCGGCGCTGATCTTCGCCGAGGACTGATCCATTTCGGCAACGAAATCGCGATTGCCGGTCAGCAGGAAGTTCTTCAGTGCCAGGTTGGATTGCACCATGTCATCGGAAAGCTCGGCGGTCTTGGCCAGCAACTCGCCCATTGCGATCTTTTCTTCGACCAGAGTCGTGGCCGTCTTGGCCCTCGTGTAGATGAAGCCGGAAGCGCCGATGGCGATGACCGCCAATATGCCGAATGCCGCGAAGCCCTTGGCGCTGACTGATATGTTCTTGATCATGGTCTAACCTTAATTTGGTTCGCAGGACGTGGCGATCGAACGATGGTTCTGGGGGACTGCCATCGGACGATCCGCATTTGCGATGTCGCCCGGTTTCAGATCCCCACGGCCGCCCGCCGTTCGAGCTCGGTCAGGTTGAGTTCGACGGTGACTGCTCCGATCGATTTCTTGTCCTGGGTGACGGTAAAGCTCACCTGGCCGCGCCAGATCTTGGCCTCGTCATCCCATTCCGGCGCGTCGATGAAGACCGCATCGCCTGCAACGTTGTAGGTCTTTTGGAACTTGTCCTCGTCGCCCTGCCAGAAATCGCTCGTCACAGAGCTCTGCCCGACATTGAGACCGTTCTGGTCCATGACGAAGATTTCGGCGTAGAGGCCGAGCGAGCGGCCCTGGAGGCGCGCGAGATAGACCGACAGGGGATTGGACAGGGTCGCTGCGATCAGCGGCTTGTCATCCTTCTCGCGTTCGGCGCGCCATTGCGCGTCAAGGGCGTCGATCGCGGACTGGGCGAGTTTCTGGTGCTGCTGGTTCTGCGCATTGATCGAAATCCGGACGATCTCGGAATCGATGAGCTTGTGCATGTCTTCCAGAACGGCCGGCGTGACCAGCGCCTTGATGTTGGGCTCCGGCGACTGGGCCAAGGCTTGCGACACGGACAGCGCCAGCATCCCGGCGGCCAGAGTGGTCTTGAGTTTTGCCATAGGTCTCTCCTTCGATGCGTGGATTCTAAGAGCGACTTTTTAAATTAGCGTTAATGTTAAAAATTACCCTTGAGAATTCCCATGGAAAACCAATGGCTTAGTCGTCGTGAAGAGGGTGCTGTATAAGCGGCGGCGCAACTTCAGGGTGGTTGCAGGCGGCAAGACGTTCCCGCCGCCTTTTGGTGCAAGCGACTGAAATCTGTCTATTTTTTGCGCATGTGAGGCGATGTGTCGCATGCTTTCGAAAAGTGTCGGCCCGCGGCCGGCTCTTTTCTGGGTTGCGTTCTCAACGCCGCCAACCCAGGCCGAACTCCCGGCCGGAAACGCCGGCATCCGGACCATGCAAGGGCCAGGCGCGCGTCGATCGGCGCCTGGCAAAGCTCTCGGTCACACCCAGCCCTGGAGTTCGCGGCGGACCACCGTCTCCAGCACGCCCATGCCCTCCGGGCTGTCGTTCAGGCAGGGGATATGGACGAATTTCTCGCCGCCATTGTGGTGGAAGATCTCGCCCGCTTCGCCGGCGATTTCCTCGAGCGTTTCGAGACAGTCCGATACGAAGCCGGGATTCATGATGGCGAGGCGCTTCACCCCATCCTTCGCAAGCTTTTCCATCGTCTTGTCGGTATAGGGCTGCAGCCATTCTTCCGGTCCGAAGCGGGACTGGAAGGTCACCATGAACTTTTCCTTCGGCAGGCCGAGGCGTTCGCGCAGCAGGCGGCCGGTCTTCATGCAGTGGCAGTGATAGGGGTCGCCCTGCCTGAAATAGGACTGGGGAATGCCGTGGAACGAGGTGATCAGGATCTCCGGCTCCCAGTCGAGCTTGGCAAGCGCCTTCTCGACCGAAACCGCCAGGGCGTCGATATAGGCCGGATCGTCGTGGTAGGGCGGCACGGTGCGAAGGGCCGGCTGCCAGCGCATCTTCATCAGATGCTCGAAGGCCTTGTCGTTGACGGTTGCAGTGGTCGAGGCGGCATATTGCGGATAGAGCGGGAAGAGCAGGATCTTCTCGCAGCCGGCGGCGTGCAGCGCATCGATCTTCGAGGCGATCGACGGCTGGCCGTAACGCATCGCCCAGTCGACGATGACGTTCGGGTGATCCTTTAGCGCTTCGGCCATCAGCTCCGCCTGGCTGCGCGTATAGGTCCTCAGGTAGCTCTCGTCCTTGTCCTTGTTCCAGATTTCCTCATAGGCCTTGCCGACCTTCTGCGGGCGCGTGTTGAGCACGATGCCGAACAGGATCGGGTACCACTTCCACCGGGACCATTCGATGACGCGCCTGTCGGTGAGGAATTCCCGCAGATAGCGCCGCATCGAGGTGTAGTCGGTGCCGTCGGGCGTGCCGAGGTTGACGAGCAATACGCCGACCTTGCCGAAACGGACGGGCGGATGATTGGCGGGGAGATTGGACATGTCTGCGGTCATTGCGGATTCCTGCTGGTGGCGCTCGATATCCAATACGTCGGAGAGCGTCTTGAGGATCATGTCTTAAAAGCAAAAGCCGGCCCGGGAAAGCCCGGGCCGGCCCAATGCATGCGGCAACGCGTCCCTTACTTCGCCGGAAGCTCAAGTTCCTCGCCGACGCCGATCAGGTCGGGGTTCTTCAGCTTGTTGGCTTCGGCGATCTTCGACCACAGCATGCCGTCGCCATAGGTTGCGACCGCGATCTTCCACAGGCTGTCGCCGAGCGTGACCGTGTACTTCTTGGCCGCAGTCGCGACGGCTTCGGCGGCGGCCGGCGCTGTCGTGGCTGCCGGAGCTTCCGTGGTTGCCGGTGCGGTTGCGGCAGCGGGTGCCTCGGTCGTTGCCGCCGGAGCCTCCGTGCCGGCGACTTCGGTGATGCGGCCGTCGGTGTAGGGCTTGTAGGGGCTGTTCTTGGCGATGTAGTCGGCGAGCACGGTTTCGAGGCCCGGGCCGAAATCATAGGCATTCTGGCCGGCCGTGGCGAAGATCTTGTAGCCGTCGCCGCCGGCGCGCATGTAGTTGTTGGTGGCGACGCCGTAGAGCTTTTCCGGATCGAGCGCGACGAAGCCGTCGCCGTCCTTGACCTCGACCGAGACCACGCGGCTGCCGGCCGGCTTGGACTTGTCGAACGAATATTTCAGACCGGAGACCTGCGGGAAGCGGCCGGCGCCGTCCTCGATCTGGCTCAGACCATTCTCCAGCGCTGCGACGATGTCGGAGCCCTTGAGTTTGAAGGTAGCAAGCGTGTTCTGGAAGGGCAGAACGGTGAGCGCCTCGCCCATGGTGACCGTGCCGGCGTCGATCGATGCGCGCAGGCCGCCACCGTTCTGGATGGCGATCGTCACGCCCTGCTCCTTGACGCGGTCGACCATGGCGTCGGCGACGAGATTGCCCATAGAGCATTCGGCAGCGCGGCAGACTTCACGCGAGCCGTCGATGACATCGGAGGTCTCGCCGATATCCTTCTTCTTCAGTTCCTCGATCGGCGCGCCGAGCTCGGCCACCTTGGCGGTGTAGGCCGCATCCGGCGTGACCGAAGCATCGAGCAGCTTCGGAGCGCCTTCGGCGGTCTTCACCGCGCCGGCATCGTCGAACACGACCTTCAGGTCGCCGAGATATTTGGAATAGGCATAGGCCGTGACGATCGGCACGTCCTTGCCCGACGGGTTCTTGACCAGCGTCGGATAGGGGCCGGCGGCCTTCTCGTCGGTGGAGGAGAGGAGCGTGTGGCTGTGGCCGCCGACGATCACGTCGATGCCGTCGACCGCTGCCGCGATGCGCTGGTCGACGGTGTAGCCGACATGCGAGAGAAGGATGATCTTGTTGACGCCGGCCGCCTCGATCTCCTTCACGGCATCCTTGAGATAGCCGATCTCGTCGATGAACAGCACGTCGTCACCGGGCGACGAGGTTTCGTCCGTGTCGGTGGCGAGGACCGATACGACGGCAACCTTCTCGCCACCGAATTCCTTGATGATGTAGGGCTTGTACTTGTCGGCGATCGGCGTGTTGAGGCCGGCCAGCACGTTGCCGGAGACCATGGGGAACTTCAGCGCGTCGATGAAGCGGGCGAGTTCTTCCGGGCCGTCGTCGAATTCGTGATTGCCGATCGCCATGGCGTCATAGCCGATGCCGTTCATGAATTCGGCGATCGGGGCACTCTTGTAGGTGGTGTAGAACAGCGAACCCTGGAACTGGTCGCCGGCGTCGAGCACCAGCACATTGGTGTCCTTCAGTTCGGCCCGCCGGGTGTCGATGGCGCTCTTCATGCGGGCGACGCCGCCGAAGCACTCGTTCTTGCCGGCTTCCTCGGCCGAGCAGGTGGAATCGAACTTGTTGATCGCCTCGACGCGCGAGTGGAAGTCGTTGGTGTGCAGGATGTTCAGCTCGAAATCGGCAAAGGCGCCACTGGCTGAGAGGGCGAGCACGGAGGCGCTCAAGAGGCCAGATCGCAGGTGTTTCAACATCGCTTATCTCCTGTTTTCGCAATAGGGCCGCGAGAGGCCATCCGGCATTTCCACGGCGTTCACAAAGTCTTTGAAGACGATGTTTTCATCAAGCGGCCACGACTGCAAGGGGAAATGCGCCGGGCGCGGAAGCCTGCGGTGACCGCAAAATACAAAACCGGCCGGCGTTTCCGCCGACCGGTTGCTGATGCAGATCTGGTTTAACCAGAGCTCAGCCGCGACGGGCGAGCGAGAACTGGGCGCCGCCGTCGGAGGTGCAGTTCAGCTGGTTCGGGGTGACCAGAGCGCAATTGGCGCGTGTGGTCGTCTGTTTGATGTTCGAGTACAGGGTGATCTCGACGACGTTCGCGGACTGCATGGTATACGAGCCCGTTGCCATGACCTTGTCGCTTCCGTCCGTCGTGCGCGTTTCCAGGCGTCCGCCGGAGAATGTCGATACCAGGCCGTTCGTGTCGACCCAGGCGCCGTCGACGGTCGGGGCCTGGCTGATCGCCGGCAAGGGACGCGGGCCGCTCGAATAGCAGGCCGACAGCGCCGCCGTGCATGCCAGCAAAGTTACAATGGACCTGATCTTCATCGCCGTCTCCGCATTTTCGTGTCCGTCCGGACGGTCCCGAACCGTCTGGTTGATTTTGCCAAACCATGCCGCGAAGGCATGGTGAAAGCAAGGCCGCTGCCCGTTCCAGGGCCTGGATATTCAGGATTGGCAGCGACTTATGGACATTTGGCAACAGAACGCCCGCCGCTTGGGGCGGCGGGCGTGCTTGTTCTTTCTCCAGGCCGAATCAGCGAACGAGGATGTTCTTGAACTGCCAGGGATCCTTGGTGTCGATGTCTTCGGGGAAGAGACCCGGGCGGCCGTCGAGCGGAGTCCAGTCGGTGTAGTGGCCTTCCACCGGTCCAAGATACTGCGACTGCACTTCGAGGCAGCGCTTGTAGTCGACCTCGTCGGCTTCGACGATACCGGCCTTGGGGTTCTCCAGCGCCCAGACCATGCCGGCCAGAACGGCAGAGCTGACCTGCAGGCCGGTGGCGTTCTGGTAGGGCGCGATGCGGCGGGTCTCTTCCAGAGAC
Source organism: Rhizobium sp. Q54 (assembly GCA_943370615.1). Lineage (GTDB taxonomy): Bacteria > Pseudomonadota > Alphaproteobacteria > Rhizobiales > Rhizobiaceae > Allorhizobium. The sequence continues at coordinate 46,068 of CALRRQ020000016.1, read as the reverse complement.
AGGCGCGAGCCGTACCAGTAGGCGTTCTTCTCGTGACCGTAGAGCAGCACGCCGAGCTCGTCGACGCCGTCGACCAGCTCGTTCTCGTCGAGAACGTGCAGAACCGGCTGGGCCGTGCCGCCATTGCCGAACATCTCGTGCAGCGAGAGCACGGCGTCATTGGCCGGATGGTAGGCATAGTGGCAGGTCGGGCGATAGGTCACTTCGCCGTCCTTGTCGCGGACGGTGTAGTAGTCGGCGATCGAGATCGACTCGTTGTGGGTGACAAGGAAGCCGTATTGCGGGCCGGGGGTCGGGCACCAGGTGCGCACGCGGGTGTTGGCGCCCGGCTGCTCGAGGTAGATCGCCGCCTTGCAGCCCTTCTTGTGCTTCTTGGCGTTCTTCGGCATCCAGTTCTCATGGGTGCCCCAGCCGAGTTCGGCCGGCTGCAGGCCTTCCGAGATGAAGCCTTCGACCGACCAGGTGTTCCAGAAGACGTTGAGCGGCTTCGGGTTCTTGGTGAGCTGGGTGTCGCGCTCGGCGATGTGCACGCCCTTGACGCCGAGCTTCTTCATCAGCTTGGCCCAGCCTTCGCGATCGTCGACCGTCGGCTCTTCGAACTTCAGGCCGGTTTCGTTGGCGAGGTTGACGAGCGCCTGCTTGACGAACCACGAGACCATGCCCGGGTTTGCACCGCAGGTGGAAACGGCGGTGGTGCCGCCCGGGTTCTTCTTCTTTTCGGCGCGAAGCGTTTCGCGCAGCGCATAGTTGGTGCGCTCGGAATTCTTCATGTTCTTGTCGAAATAGAAGCCGAGCCAGGGCTCGACCACGGTGTCGATGTAGAGGACGTCGAGCTTGCGGCAGAACTTCATCAGGTCGACCGAGCCGGTATCGACCGACAGGTTGACCAGGAAGCCCTGGCCGGCGCCTTCTGTCAGCAGGGGCTTCAGCACCTGCTTGTAGTTGTCCTTGGTGATGTGCGCCTGGATGTGCTTCACGCCATGCTTGGCCAGCAGCTCGGCTTCGTCATTGCGGGGATCGATGACCACCATCCGGCTCTTGTCGAACTTGAAATGGCGTTCGATCAGGGGCAGGGTGCCGCGGCCGATCGAACCAAAGCCGATCATGACGATCGGGCCGGTGATCTCGCCGTACACCGGATAGGTTTGCTTGGTCATTTCCTTCTCCTTGCAATGCGGGCCGGGGCCGCTGATATCGGCGGTTCTAGATCATAAAACCCTGACACAATAAAGGGCGCTTTTCGATCGCGAGGCAGGTTCGCGGCGGATTTTCACGCATAGACGCCGGAGCGAAGACAGCGCAGCAACTCGTCGCGTTTCGCCGCCAGCCCCTTGTAGTCGATCTGTTCGTCGCTCATCGCCTCCAGCTGGGCCGCCAGACCCTCGGCCATGCGTGCGCCGTCCGGATGGTGCTCGAAGGCGGCGACGGGGTCGAGATAGATGCGGATTGTGAAGACGATGTCGCCCGAGACCGGCAGCTTGCGCAGGGTCTGGCGCTCGACGCGGACGAAGGCCGAGCGGGGATCGATACCGGCTGACGCGGGGTCGGTCGAGGGGCGGATGCTGGCCGGGTGATAGAGGGCATAGCGCCAGTTGATCGACCAGTTGAAACGCTCGGCTGGAAGATCCGGCTGCAGGTTGTCGAACACCCGGTTGATGATCGTGTCGTTGCGCGTGCCGCCCTCGAAGCCCGGCACATGGGCGTGGACCTTGGCCATAGGGCGCATGAATTTTTCCGCCAGCGACCATGAGGAGGGGAAGGCGAGGTGGGCGGCGATGATCGTCCATCCGTCGGGCTTCTTGCGCAGGATGACCAGATCGTCCTGGATCAGCGAGCCGGCGCGCAGGAGCGGCGGGCGGCTTTGATCGGCCAGATCGACGGCATGGCCGGCCATGGTCATGACCGAGCCCGAGCGGCTGTAGCGGTCGCCGTGGGCCTGCAGCAGGTGGCTTACCAGCAGGTCGAGGCATTCCTGCTGGGCGTCGAGGCTCTCCGGCGCGGCGCGGAAGATGTCGTCGAAATGCTCCTCTTCGAGGCGCCGCTTTTCGTCGAGATAGCGCCCGAGATCGCCGTCCGGCTCGATCCAGCGTTGCGGATCCAGTGCCGACAGGCCGATGGAGAAGGGCCTGGTCGTGTTGCTGGCATAGGGTGTGTAGGTGGGTGCGGTCATGGGAGCCTTGCCGATCCGCTCTAGGCCGAGCGCTCTATCTCTTTGCGGGCACAGCTTGCCAGGAATGCGGAACGCGTCAATCCGCGCTCCTTGGCCGCCATGTCGATTGCCGCAAGCGTGCCGGCTTCCATGGTGATGTTGGCCCGGACCGTTCGCGTATCGTCCTCGATCAGGGGGACGCGGATCAGGAAGCCTCCTTCCTTCAGTTCCTGCCGGACATCGGCCCTCGCCAGAATCGCGGCATGGGAGGAGGGGACGGGCAATTCCTCGTCTTCGGCCAGAAGCCGCAGGGCATCGACCGCATTGGGAACGATGTCTTCCTCGTCGTCCGCCGCGGAGAAGACGGACGGCAGGTCGGGGAAACTGATACCGAAGGCGCTTTCGGGATCCTTGTGAACAACAGCTACATAGTATCGCATGTCGACCTGTCCTTCCTGGCTTCAGATCCAGCCTGCCTGCTTTGCAATGGCGCGCGCAGTGCCCAAAGGCAGATCCTTCTTCGGGTGCGGGACGATGATCGTCTTGCCGTTCTTGCGAAATTTATGATGGGATCCGGAAACCGCAACCAACTCATAGCCTTCAGCTTTGAGGCGCTGGATGATCTTGCGCGAGTCCTTCTCCATCGGAACACCCTGATGTGTGTATATATGCGCACAGGCGCGGAGATTCAATCGCCTCGGCGCCGCTCGCTCACTGTTTCAAGTCTTCCAATCCGTCCGCCGTCCGCGTCAGCGCCACTTCCGTGATCTCATAGTCGGCCACGCCGTGAACGGCAAAGGGATCGCCCGCCACGAAGGCCTCGATGGCCGCGCGCTCACCCCTGGCAAGGATCACGCCGCCGGTGCGCGGCACCTTGCGACCGGAGGCGAGGAAGAGACCGCTGTCGTAGCCCTCCTGGACCCAAGCCATGTGCGGTTCCATCAGGCGGTCCGCCTCTTCCTGCGGCTTCACATAGGTCAGGGAGAGGATGAACATCAGGCGTCGCCTTCCACGAGTTCAGCGCGGATCAGGCCGCGCAGCGAATTGCCGACATAGAGTTTACGGTATTTCAGATCCTCGGGCCGCAGCACTTCGCTCTTCGCCTTGCGTTCGCGGATCAGTTCGGCGCGCAAGACGCCAGGCAGAAGTCCGCTCGACAGGGCTGGGGTGACGAACTCGCCTTCCTCGACCTCGGCGAAGAGATTGGTGATGGTGCCCTCGCAGACCTCGCCGCGCTCGTTCAGCAGCAGCACCTCGTCGGCCTCTTCCGGCTTGAACTCGGCGCGGGCCGCCTCATAGGGCTCGCGGCGCGAGGTCTTGTGGCGGTAGAGGCTGTCGTCGGATTTCAGCCGGGTTTCGGCGATGCGGAGCCGCCAGACGGTGTCTTCGGATTGCGGCTCGAAGGGTGTCGTGGTGACGTCGATCTTGCCGCGAAAGCTCATGGTGAGGCGCACACGCAGCGGACTGTCACCCTCGACCGCGGCCTTCAGCTTGGCCAGCGCATCCTGCGGCTGGCGGAAGCCCAGCGCGTCGGCGGATCGCGCAAGACGCCGCAAATGCTGGTCGACCCGGAGAAAACCCTCTCCCGGCTGCCATCGCATGGTTTCGATCAGCGAGAAATCCATTGATCCCCTACCGCAAAGCGCGCCTTCAACAGGCATTCCTCGTATTCCGCTTCCGCCTTCGAATCGAAGACGATGCCGCCGCCGACATTGAAGACTGCCCGGTGGTCTTTGAACAGTGTCAGAGTTCGTATGGCCACGGAAAAGCGCATCGGCCCGGACGGGTCGCAAAAGCCGATGGCGCCGCAGTAGACGTCGCGCGGGCCGGTCTCGAGCTCGGCGAGGATGCGCATCGCCCACATCTTGGGCGCGCCGGTGATCGAGCCGCAGGGGAAGAGGGCTCGGAAGATCTCGGTCAGACCTGTTCCCTTTATCAGCCGTGCCCGCACCTGGCTCACCATCTGATGCACGGTCGGATAGGTCTCGATCTCGAACAGTCTTGGCACGGAGAGGGTGCCGACCTCGCTGATCGCCGAGATGTCGTTGCGCAGCAGGTCGACGATCATGCGGTTTTCGGCCTGGGTCTTCTCGTCGGCGAGCATGGCGGCGATGATCGCCTGGTCTTCCTCCGGCGTCTCGCCGCGGCGGGCCGTGCCCTTCATCGGATGGGTCTCGATCCAGCCCTCGCCGTCGACCTTGAAGAACAGTTCCGGCGAGCGCGACAGGATGACCGGCCCGCCGAGATCGATCAGGGCGCCGTAGTGCACCGGTTGTCGGGCCACCAGAGACCAGAAGGCGGACCGCGGATCGCCACGCCAGCGGGCCGCGATCGGCATGGTCAGGTTCGCCTGATAGCAGTCGCCCCGGCGCAGGTGACCGTGCAGGCGCTCGAAGCGTCGGCGATAGGTGGCGAAATCCCAGCCGGCATGCGGCTCGGTAATGAAGGGGGCGTCGTCCGTTTCGACCGGGGCCGCAAGCGGATGGCCGGCCGGTGCGGGCGCGTCGAAAACGCCCATGGCGATCAGCGGCGTCTCCCGACCGTCCTCGACAAGCGGCTTCAGCTTGTCCTCGAAGACATAGCCGGCCTCGTAGGACACATAGCCCGCCAGCCATTTGCCCGACCGCCGCGCCGCCTCCAGCCGCTCGAAGGCGGGCAGCACCTCGCCGGCCGTCCGCGCCACGACGATGTCGCGCGGATCGGCAAACAGCAGGCTTTCTCCGCGCTTGTCGTCGCGGAACAGGGCATAGGGGGCATGGTCAGCCATGGGGGCCTTGAGCGTTCTCCGGTTCAGGAGGCCTTATCAAGCGCCTCCAGCTCGTCGATCAGACCTTCTATCATCGACAGGCCTTTGGCCCAGAACGACGGATCGGTGGCGTCGAGGCCGAAGGGGGCCAGCAGTTCCGAATGGTGCTTGGTGCCGCCGGCCTTCAGGAGTTCAAAATACTTCTGCTGAAAACCCTCTTCGGCATTCTGGTAGACGGCATAGAGCGAGTTCACCAGGCAGTCGCCGAAGGCATAAGCGTAGACGTAAAAGGGCGAGTGGATGAAGTGGGGGATATAGGCCCACCAGCTCTCGTAGCCTTCCGAAATCCGGATGGCCGGCCCCAGGCTCTCCGACTGCACCGACAGCCAGAGCTCACCGATCTTTTCCGCCGTGAGCTCGCCTTCCTTGCGCGCGGTGTGCACCTTGCGCTCGAATTCGTAGAAGGCGATCTGACGCACGACCGTGTTGATCATGTCCTCGACCTTCTGGGCGAGCATGGCCTTGCGTTCCCGCTTGTCGGCCGTGCGGTCGAGCAGGGTGCGGAAGGTCAGCATCTCGCCGAAGACGGAAGCGGTTTCGGCCAGCGTCAGCGGCGTCTGGCACATCAGCGGCCCCTGCGCACCGGCCAGCACCTGGTGCACGCCGTGGCCGAGCTCATGGGCGAGCGTCATCACGTCGCGCGGCTTGCCGAGATAATTGAGCAGCACATAAGGGTGGGCCGAGGGCACGGTTGGATGGGCAAAGGCGCCCGGCGCCTTGCCTGCACGCGCGGGGGCGTCGATCCACTGCTCGTCGAAGAAGCGGCCGGCGATCTCGGCCATTTCCGGCGCAAAGGCGCCATAGGCGGAGAGTACCGTGTCCTTCGCCTCGTTCCACGGGATCAGCCGGTCCGGCGTTTCGGGAAGCGGAGCGTTGCGGTCCCAGGAATTCATCTGCTCCATGCCGAGCCACTTCGCCTTCATCGCATAGTAGCGGTGCGACAGGCGCGGGTAGGCTTCGCGAACGGCCTCGGCCAGGGCGTCGACGACCTCGCGCTCGACGCGGTTCGCCAGGTGGCGGCTGTCGGCGATGTCCTCGAAGCCGCGCCAGCGGTCGGAGATTTCCTTGTCCTTGGCCAGCGTGTTGGTCACCAGCGTGAAGATGCGGATATTGTCCTTGAAAGTCTGCGACAGTGCCTTGGCAGCCTGCTCGCGGATTGCGGGGTCGGCATCCTGCAGCATGTTGAGGGTGGCTTCGAGCGGCAGTTCCTGTTCGCCGATCTTGAAGCGCAGCGAGGCGAGCGTCTCGTCGAACAGCCGGTTGAAGGCGGCGGCCCCGGTCATCGACTTTTCCAGGAACAACTGCTCGATGCGGTCTTCCAGCTGGAAGGGCTTGTCCTTGCGCAGGTCGACGATCCACGGACGATAATGCGCGAGCGCCGGGTCCTTCTCCATGCCGGCATCGACGATCGCGTCGTCGACCCGGTTCAGTTCCAGCGGGAAGAACAGCAGGTGCGCCGAGATGTCGGTGAGCTTGGCCTGGATGTCGCCGAAGAACTTGCCGTTCGCGGCATTGGTCATGTCGGAATAGTAGGTGAGGCCTGCATAGGATGCGACGCGCCCCAGCAGGTCCTCCAGCGCGTCCATTTCGCGCAGTGCGGTGGCAAGCCCATGCTCGCCGGCCGTGGAGGCGGCCTCGGAAAGCTTGCCCTTCCACTTCGCTTCAAAGGCGAGCGAATCCGTTTCAGCCCGCTGGAGGTCGGCGAGGAAGACCTCGGAGGTCTGCGAAGGATAGAGATGCGTCAGGTTCCAGAGCGGAAGATCGCCGAGTTCGGCCTGCGGGGCAGCGGCCGCGGCGGGTGCTGCGGACAGGACGCGGGCGGGTTGGAAATCTCTCGGCATGGTGGTCCTTCCTTTTCCGAACTGATCGAAGAGGGAGATGTAGTCAGTCGGGCCCGACGGGGCAAGCGTCCGCTTCCCCAAGGCCCGTGCGCCAGGGCCCCAAACTTCGCTATCGAATTGATAAAATGCGAGCTTTTCTCAAAACTGGATGTTCAGTCCTTTCTGGCAGGCTCCCCCGCACCATGGATTGCAGACCGCATTCCGCATGAAGCGCCAGAATGAATCCGGGAGCTCGAACTTGACCCCTCATATCCTTGTAATCGATGACGATGCCGCTCAGCGCCGCTCCCTCAAGGCAGCGATCGAGGCGCTGGGGCATGCGGTACACGTCGCCGACAGCGATCAGGCCGGGCTCGAGGTGTTCCGCCGGCATCGCGATGAGATCGGGGCCGTGCTCGTCGATCTCTCGGCGCCCGAGCGGGCCGGCAACGGGTTCCTGCGCGCGCTCGGCGATCTGCACGCCAGCGTTCCGGTGATCGTCCAGACCTCGGAGGGGGCTACGCATCACGCCGTGGAGGCCATGCGGGCCGGAGCCTTCGACTTTCTCGTCAAGCCCTGCTCGATCGAGCGGATCGCGGCCGCGATCGACAGCGCACTGAAGTTCACCCGCAGCGGCTCGCAGGGCAAGCCGGTTCGCCGCGCCCGCACCGGTACGGTCGGTTTCGGCGATATCGTCGCGGCCAGTGCTGCCATGGGGCGCGCTGTGGAGCTCGGCCGCCGGGCCGCGCAATCCGTCATTCCGGTCATGCTGGAAGGTGAGGCCGGTGTCGGCAAGGAAATGATGGCGCGTGCGATCCATGCGACCAGCGAACGTTCCGCCCGTCCCTTCGTCGCCGTCAACTGCGCGATCATTCCGCACAGCCTGATCGAGGGCGTGCTGTTCGGCCAGGACGGTCCGGCAGGCTCCGGCGATTTTCCCGGCAAGTTCAGCGAAGCCGAGGGCGGCACGCTGTTCATCGAGGAGGTCAGCGAACTTCCCGCCCACGTGCAGACGAGACTGCTGTCGGTGGTGCAGGGCGGCGAGATCGAGCCCGGTGCCGGAAAGCGCCCGCGCAAGGTCAATGTCCGGCTGATCCTCGCCACGAACAAGGACCTGATCGAGGAGGTCAAGGCGAGCCGCTTCCGCGAGGACCTCTACTACCGTCTCAACGTCTTTCCGATCACGATTGCCGCGCTGCGTCGCCGCAAGGAGGATATTCCCCATCTGGCCCGCGCCTTCGTCGAGCGCTTTTCGTCGGAGCAGCGCCTGCCAAAGCCACTGGCCATCGATGCCGGCGCGCTGGCGCTCCTGACCGGCTATGACTGGCCGGGCAATACGCGGCAGCTTGAGAATGCGGTCTTCAGGGCGGTCGTCCTGGCGGACGGGCCGGTTCTCGGCGAGCGCGATTTCCCGCAGATCCGGACGCACATGGCCTCGGTCCGTGCGTCGGGTGATACGGCCGGCACGCGCAGCGCCGGCGAGGCCGGGCATTCCGCCGGTGTGCTGGTCCAGGAAACACCCATGCCGTCACCGAGCCCGGCGCAGGTCGCCGAATCGCCGGCGCCGGCCAGGGTCGCTGCACCCGGCGACATTTCCACCAATGTGATCATCAGCACCGACGAAGCCGGCAATGTGCGCAAGCTTGCCGAGATCGAGGAGGAGCTGATCCGATTCGCGCTGAAATTCTATCGCGGCCAGATGAGCCAGGTTGCACGCAAGCTCGGAATCGGCCGCTCGACCCTTTATCGCAAGCTCAAGGACTATGGAATCGACCCCGACGACCCGCAAAAGCACGCGGCATGATGCCGCGATCATGCCCCATTGTTAACTGTTGGGTAAAGTTGTTCACTTACCTACGGCTAATCACTTGTTAGGCATACGTTCACTATATATGGATTGCTTGCGTGCGTGTGGCAGATTTGCCATGGTGTTACCGCATTTGGCAGTCATCTAAATAGGTGCGGGACGTAGTCTTTCGGACGGGGATTGAATTGCTGACAACGCATGATCGCAGCGCGCCTCTCGGCGGAATCGGGCGCAGTCCTCGGGCTGTGCGTACTCGGTCCTTCGCAAAGTCCGCCCTGTCGATTCTCGCACTGTTTCTGGTCAGCTGCATGATGCTCTTCGGCGCGGCCAGCAGAGCATCCGCCGAGACCCGCACCCTCAAGATCCATTTCGTCCATACCGGCGAGAAGGCGGCGATCACCTTCAAGCGCAATGGCCGCTACGACGCCAAGGGCCTGAAGCAGCTCAACTACATCGTGCGCGACTGGCGGCGCAATCAGCCCACCAAGATGGATCCCCGCCTGTTCGACCTCGTCTGGGAGGTCTACCAGCGCTCCGGCGGCAGCGGCTATATCAACGTCGTCTCGGGTTACCGCTCGCCCGAAACCAATTCCATGCTGCGTTCGCGCTCCAAGGGTGTCGCCAAGGAAAGCCAGCATATGCGCGGCACGGCGATGGACTTCTACATTCCCGGCGTGCCGCTGAAGCGGCTGCGCGAACTGGGGATGAAGGCGCAGGCCGGCGGTGTCGGCTATTACCCCAATTCCGGTTCACCCTTCGTGCACATGGATGTCGCCGGCGTTCGCGCCTGGCCGCGCATGTCGCGCCAGGAGCTGGTCCGCCTGTTCCCCGACGGCAAGACCGTCCATATCCCTTCCGATGGCAAGCCCCTGCCGGGATACCAGCAGGCGCTCGCGGAATACAAGAAACGGCTGAGCTCCAACCAGATCCTGATCGCCGACGAGAAGTCGAGCGGTGGCAAGCGCAAGAACCTGCTGGCCATGCTGTTCGGCGGCGGCGACGAGGACGAAGAGGAAGACGTCGTCGTGCCGAACGAACGTCCCTCCGTTGCGCCGCAGCCCGTCGTGACGGCGTCCGAACCGGTGATGATGGCGAGCGCGGCCCCGCCGCCGCCCCAGGCCGAGCTGAGAATGCCGGAACCGACCGTGGCGCTCAATGCGCCGGTGCCCGCGGCCCGCCCATCGCTGACCCCGGCCGACAACAGCCTGGCCGTCGCGCTCTATTCGTCGGCGCGCAATCCGGCCGAGGACGCGCTGTCGCAGGTCGCGTCCGGCGAGCCTGCCGTCGAGGCCGGCGTGCCGGACCTCCAGGCCATGAAGATCCCCGTTCCCACGCTTCTCGGCCCGCGCGGCATGAAGGGTGATGCGGATACGTCCGAGCTGATGACGGCCTCCGTCGATCCGGCCCTTGCCGGTGCACAGGAGGGCGAACTGGCCTCCGTACCGGTTCCGGTCGCCCGTCCGGCCGTCGCTGAGGCCCTGCTTGCCGGTGCCGAGGGCGAGGCCGAAGCAGAGGCTGACGAAATCGAGCAGGCCATCCTTTCGCCGGAAGCGGCGGCCGCCCTCGAGCAGAGCAACATGCCGATGCCGGCAGAGCGTCCGCAAGCCCCGGCCGTGAGCGCCGAGGCACCCGTGGCCACACCTCCCGTCGAGGTCGCATCGGTCAATCCGCAGGCGAAGCCCGCCGACCAGGATGAATTCGGCGACGGTTTCGACATGCCGAAGGCCGCTCCCGTCGACGGCATTGAGGCCGGCCTGCCGACCAAGGGCAAGCGCCCGAGCCAGGCGGAAGCCGAGAAGGCCCGGATGGCGATGACCGGCGGTCGTCTGACCGAAGACATGATTTCCTACTGGGCCCTCAACCAGGATCGCTTCGAAAAGGTCGAGAAGACCAACAAGGCGCCCCGCGTCGTCAGCCGTTCGCTGACCGCTCCGACGGCAGCCTTGCCGGTCGGCTTCCAGCAGGGCACGGTCGCCGTCGATCCGAGCCGCTTCGGCGCTCCGTAAGGCCGACGGTCTGCCAAACGATAGGCATGAAAAAACCCGCCGGGCGATCCGGCGGGTTTTTTCGTCTGGAAGCGATCGGCCGGATTATTCTTCCGGCGGGGTCTCGATCATGCCGAGGGCGTGCAGGTAGGTGTCGAGGATGAGATCCTCTTCCATGCGCTCCTGCTCGTCCTTCTTGCGCAGCGCGATCACCTTTTTCAGGATCTTGGTGTCGAAGCCCATCGACTTGGCTTCGCCATAGACGTCCTTGATGTCGTCTGCGATGGTCTTCTTTTCCTCTTCGAGGCGCTCGATGCGCTCGACGAAGGCGCGGAGCTGGTCGCGGGCGACGCCGTGTGCGGCATCAGACATGGGCATTCTCCTTGAATAGCGGCAATTTCATTCGGTGGGGCTGACGTGCCGCGAAGCGCGGCTCGCGTCAAGACCTATCGTGCGAGCTTTTTCCGGCGCGCGGCCAAATTCCCGTCGTCGCCGGCCCGAGGCAGTAAAGGCTCCGTGCCAAGTCACCCCTGTTCGGGATAGGGGCCGGTGCGCGACGCGTGGCGCTCGTAGCCGTGCAGCGCGGGATCGGCATTGAGGCTTTCGAAGATCGGCGCGAGCCGGTCGGCCCAGGCGGCCACGCCCGCATCGTCGCCGATCAGGTCCTGCCGAACCTCGAGCAGGGCGTGCGGGATGCCGGTCATCATGCAGTGGCGGTACATGGTGTCGCCTTTGAGGGCGCCGTCATAGGGCTCGTTGTCGCCGACGACGATATCGCCGGGTGCGCGGAGATGGCGGATCAGCGGCTCGACGGCGCGGTGATCGGTATCCCAAAGTACTGCGGCATGCCAGGGGCGGGGCACGCCCTTCCAGGCCGGGGTGAAGGAATGCAGCGACAGTACCAGCGGCGCCTTGCCGGTCGCCTCGGCCGTCTTTTCGATCGTCCGGCTGACGGCATCGTGATAGGGCCGGTGGAAGGCCTCGATGCGGTGGTTCCATTCCTCCGGACTGATCGGGTGGTTGCCCGGGATGATCGCGCCGTCGGAGATTTTCATGATCAGTGTCGGATCGTCCTCGCCGCGGTTCGGGTCGATCAGCAGGCGCGAGAAACAGCCGAGCACGGCAGGCACGTCGAGCCTTGCAGAAAGCGTGCGGGTCAGCGCCTCGATGCCGATGTCGTAGGCGATGTGCCGGGAGAATGCGGTCTCGGGAAGACCCAGGCGGCCATAGCGCTCGGGCAGGCGGTTCATCGCATGGTCGGCGAGCAGCACGAGGCCGCGGTCGTGGCGGCCGGGGAGGATTTCGAAAGGCTTGAAGTCTTGCATGGGCGCTGCCGAAAATGGGGGTGCGGGCTTGATGACATGGGGGAAAGACGAGCGCAAGCTTTCACCCCGGCCACGTTTGTGCCAAGATCGCGGTCGATGGTTTATGTCAAAAATATAATCGATTAGAATTGCGTTGACTTTCCTCGACCATCATCGCAAGAAAGCAGTCGACGCACAAACATGGAGTTCCGGCGGAAACCGTGCTGAAGCAAGATAGAATTCCAAGCGCCCTGGGGAGCGCGCGTCATCTCAGACAATTTCTCATCGCCAGCGCATTGATTGCGCCGCTGTTCGCGGCAGGCGCCGCCCATGCCGAATTCAGGGTCTGCAACGGGACGCAGAACCTTGTCGGCGTGGCGATCGGCTACCGCGCGACCGAAGGCTGGATCACCGAAGGCTGGTGGCAGGTTCCGGCCTCCACCTGCGCGACGCTGATCGAGGGCGAACTGCAATCCCGCTACTATTATCTCTATGCCGAAGATGCTGCCCGCGGCGGACGCTGGACGGGCGACGTCAACATGTGCGCCGCCGAGAACGAGTTCAAGATCGTCGGCGTGCAGGACTGCTTCGCACGGGGCTACCAGCAGATGGGATTCAAGGAATACGACACGGGCCGTCAGGGCAGCTGGATGGTCCAGCTTTCCGATACGCCCGGCACGCAGGAAAGCCAGAACTGATGAAGCGTAATCGCAAAGTGAAGATCCTCGCAACGCTTGGGCCGGCCTCGTCCGACGAAGCGATGATCCGCAAGCTGCATGAGGCGGGCGCCGACCTGTTCCGCATCAACATGAGCCATGCGAGCCACGATGTGATGCGCAGCCTGATCGCCAAGATCCGGTCGGTCGAAGCCGAATGTGGCCGTCCGATCGGCATTCTCGCCGACCTGCAGGGACCGAAGCTGCGCGTCGGCAAGTTCGCCGATACGACGGTGGAACTGAAGCCAGGCCAGACCTTCACGCTCGACAACAAAGACGAGCCGGGCGACAGCACGCGCGTCTTCCTGCCCCATCCGGAAATCCTCACCTCGGTGAAGCCTGGCCATCGCCTGCTGATCGACGACGGCAAGCTGCACCTGCGCGCCGAAAAATGCGACGGCAAGAGCATCGTCACCACGGTCGTTTCCGGCACCAAGATTTCCGACCGCAAGGGCGTGAGCCTGCCCGATACGCTGCTCGCCGTCGGCGCGCTGACCGACAAGGATCATGCCGACCTCGACGCAGTGCTGGCGACCAACGAAGTCGACTGGGTGGCGCTCTCCTTCATCCAGCGCCCGGAGGACCTCGCCGAAGTGCGCAAGATCGCCCGCGGCCGCGTCGGCCTGATGTCGAAGATCGAAAAGCCGCAGGCGATCGAGCGGATCGACGAGATCATCGAATTGTCGGACGCCTTGATGGTGGCTCGTGGTGACCTCGGCGTCGAAATGCCTTTGGAAGCCGTTCCGGGCCTGCAGAAGCAGCTGATCCGTGCCTGCCGCCGCGCCGGCAAGCCGGTTGTCGTCGCTACGCAGATGCTGGAATCGATGATCTCGGCACCGGTGCCGACCCGCGCCGAAGTCTCCGACGTGGCGACCGCCGTGTTCGAAGGCGCCGATGCCGTCATGCTGTCGGCCGAATCGGCCTCCGGCCAGTATCCGGTCGAAGCTGTCTCGACCATGGCTTCGATCGCCCGTACGGTCGAGCGCGAGCCGCACTATCCGGGCATCATCTACGCCCAGCGCGCCCAGCCGGAAGCGACGGGTGCTGACGCCATTTCGCTTGCCGCCCGCCAGATCGCCGAGACGCTGAAGCTCACTTCGATCGTCTGCTACACCTCGTCGGGTAATACCGGGCTTCGCGCCGCACGCGAGCGTCCCGAGGTGCCGATCATCGCCCTTTCGCCGGTCATCCAGACGGCCCGCCGCCTGTCGGTCGTGTGGGGCCTGCATTGCGTCGTCTCCGAAGAGCCGACCGATCTCGACGACATGGTGAACCGCGCCTGCCGGATCGTCGTCGCCGAAGGTTTCGGCAAGCCGGGCGACCGCGTCATCATCTCGGCCGGCGTGCCGCTCGGAACGCCGGGCGCCACCAACATGCTGCGCATCGCCTATATCGGTTCGGACGGCCTGTCGGGTATCTGACAGCAAACGCCATTGGCTAGATTGGAGAAGCCGCCTTCGGGCGGCTTTTCTTTTGGACTGGCGGGCGTTCGTGGGTCCGGGCTGGCTACTGCCCGGCCTGCCGTCCCGGACGCGCGGGCGGTGGAGTAACACGGGTCGCGGCCAGATTCGGCTCCAGTTCCCGTGCCATGGCCTGCAGGTCGCGCTGCATGCCTGCGATCTTCTCGATCGCGGCGATGGCGAGGTCCCGTGCCGCATAGTCGGGCTTGTGGCCCAGCCCCTTGATCCAGACGAGCTCGGAGCCGGCAATGTCGCGCGCCAGTCCGCGGGAATGGATCTCCTCCAGTACGATGTCGTCGCTGTCGCCGGTGACGATGATGGTTGGTGCCGTGATCTCGCGGTAGCGCTCGGCAAAGCGCGTGACGTAGCCCTGCAGGTTGGCGACGTCGGTGGCATTGGCGCAGAAGGCGCCCGGGCGCAGCACGAGCGCGGGGGCCGTGTCGCCGACATAGGTCTCCGGCCGTGGGTTGGGGGCAAAGACGCCGCGGGTCGCCGCGTCGAGCCGTGCCATGCCGGCATGGAGCGCGATCGTGTGGCAGAAGAGCGGGCCGACAACCGGCGTCGAAGCCAGATTGTAGTACCAGTCGACGCCGCCCGGCCAGGGATGGGTCGCCGGCGCGAGGAACAGCAACCCGGCGGTCTTTTCCGGATAGAGCACGCCGAAGCTCGCCGCGATGGCACCGCCGAAGGAATGGCCGACGATGATCGCACGCTCAATGCCGCGCTTTTCCATCAGGCGGGCGATGGCTGACGCCTGGCCGTCCGGATAGGCATTCTCCGGTCCGCCACGCTCGGAATAGCCGTGGCCCGGGCGATCGACGAAAAGCAGTTCGGCGCGGCCCTGGAGGGGCTCGAGGAAGCTGGCGGCCTGGTCGCGCAGATTGCCGCTCGCGCCGTGAATGAAGACGATCGGTGGCAGCTGCGCATCAGCGTCTGCCGGCACCTGCAGCGCGTTCATGGAAAAGCCTCCAACATCGGTGAGCGTGCCGATATTGGCGGCGTCCGCCTCGATGGCGCGGGCGCGCAGCGCCGTGCCGGCGGCAGACACCGAAGCAATGGCGACGAGGGAGGTGAGGGCGGTGAGCAGCATGGAGCGGATGCGGGCGGTTCGGGTCCGGGGAGGGCGAGCAGGGATGGCGGAGGGCGGGGCTGTGGATCGGCGGCGGAAGCGTTGGAAAATCACGTCCTGCTGCCGGCCAGCTTTTCGGACAGCTTGGTCACGATCTCCTGCGCCTGGCGGTCGGCGGGGTAGATCTCCAGGTAGCGCTCCCAGGCCTTCAGCGCCATTTCCTCGCTGCCGCGCTCGCTGAGGATCGCCGCAAGGCCGGCCAGCGCGCCGAAATGGCGGGGCTCCAGCGCCAGCACGCGATTGATGTCGGACACCGCCTTCTTGTAATTGCCCATGGTGTAGTGGAGCGTCGCCCGCTGGTTCCATGCGCCGACGAAGTCGGGTTTCAACACGATGGCCTGGTCGAGAAAATCAAGCGCGGCGGCGTTGCGCTTTTCCGCTGCCGCCGTCAGCGCCCACTGCATCAGAAGATCGACCGTCGCGCTGTCCGAATCGTTCCACGTCTCCATCAGGTCTTCGGTGAGGCGGTTGGCTGCTTCCGGATCGCGCTCGCGCTTCAATTCGGTGAGCAACGCGTCCACGCCCTTCGGTGCCTGGCTTGCGGCCGGCGAATCAAGCGAGACGGTTTCCGAAGCGCCGTCCTGCGCCAGGGCAGGCAACCCGTCGGAGGTTGCGAGCAGCAGGAGGGTGATGAGTGGGGCACAAATACGAAAACGGCGCATGCGAATAAGGTAATCCGCTTGCGCCGGCTTTCAAACTCAATTCTTCGCTATCGACGATATTGGACCGCGAAGTCCCGTCAGGCGAAAAAGCAGCACCGCTCGAAAGCGGCGCCCATGCCTCAGCCCTGACGAGCCTTGAAGCGCGGGTTCTGCTTGTTGATGATGTATACGCGGCCCTTGCGGCGAACCAGACGGTTGTCGCGATGACGGGCCTTGAGCGCTTTCAGCGAGTTCTTGATCTTCATTTTACTGGTCCGCAAAGGTTATCGGCGAATGGTTCACCCGCCATTGTCTCGATCAATCAAAAGCGCGCTACGGGGCGCGCTCTTAAAGGGTTGGTGGCAGATACTCCGTCCCGACCCTTCGTGTCAACCGGCCCCGCCCTGATTCAGCGGCGAGAACCCGGATTTTCCGGCTTTTTCAGCCCTTGGCGCGCGTAATTTCGGTGACATGACCCATCTTGCGGCCGGGCCGGGCTTCGGTCTTGCCGTAGAGATGGACCAGTACATTCGGCCTGGAAAGCCACATGGGAACGTCGTTCAGGTCGTCGCCGATCAGGTTGGTCATCACGCAATCGGAATGGCGGGCCGTGTCGCCGAGCGGCAGGCCGGCGATCGCGCGGATGTGCTGTTCGAACTGCGAAACCACGCAGGCCGCTTCCGTCCAGTGGCCGGAATTGTGGACGCGCGGGGCGATCTCGTTGGCAACCAGGCTGCCGTCGGACAGCACAAAGAACTCGATTCCCACCACGCCGACATAGTCGAGGGCGGCCAGAAGCTTGCCGGCCGATTCGCGCGCGGCCTGGGCCGTCGCCGCAGCGATTCGCGCCGGAAGGGTCGAGGTGTCGAGAATGCCGTCGCGATGGACGTTTTCGGCGGGGTCGTAGGTTGCAACCGTCCCGTCGATGCCGCGCGCCGCGATGATCGAGATCTCGCGCTCGAAGGGCACGAAGCTTTCGAGAATCAGCGGCACGTTGCCAAGGGCTGAAAAGGCGCCTTCCGGGCTGTCGGCCGGCGAGCGGAAGACCCGTTGCCCCTTGCCGTCATAACCGAGCCGGCGCGTCTTCAGCACACCCTGTCCGCCGAAATCGGCAAGCGCGGCTTCAAGCTCTTCCTGGCTGTCGACGGCGTGAAAGCGGGCGGTCGGGATGCCGCAATCGTTCAGGAAACGCTTTTCCGTCAGCCGGTCCTGGGCGACTTCCAGCGCGCGCGGCGGCGGATAGACCGGTACGTTGCGGGCCAGCGTTTCGGCGGCCTCGACCGGCACGTTCTCGAATTCGTAGGTGACGATGTCGCAGGCGGCGGCGAGTTCGGCGAGCGCCAGCGGATCGGCATAGGCCGCGGTGATCTGGCTGTTGGCGACCTGGGCCGCGGGGCAGTCGGCCTGCGGCTCGAGAATCACGGTGCGGAAGTTCAGGCGCGCGGCGGCCATGGCGAGCATGCGGCCGAGCTGTCCGCCGCCGATGATGCCGATCGTGCGGGCGCTCATGGGGTTTCGTCCATCGGGTATTCGGCGACCGCGGCGCTCTGGCGCGCGCGCCATTCGTCGAGCCGTTCGGCGAGATCCTCGTCATGCAATGCCAGCACGGCGGCCGCGAGCAGCGCGGCATTGACGGCACCCGCCTTGCCGATGGCGAGCGTGCCGACCGGAATGCCGGCCGGCATCTGGACGATGGAGAGCAGGCTGTCCTGGCCGGAAAGCGCCTTCGACTGGACGGGAACGCCGAAGACCGGCAGCGGCGTCATGGCGGCGGTCATGCCCGGAAGATGGGCCGCACCGCCGGCACCGGCGATGATGACCTGGAAGCCCTCGTCGCGGGCGCCCTTGGCGAAGGCGACCAGGCGGTCGGGGGTGCGGTGGGCCGAAACGATGCGTGCCTCGTAGCCGACGTCCAGCACATCCAGCGTATCGGCGGCGTTCTTCATGGTTTCCCAGTCGGACTGGCTGCCCATGATGATGGCGACGGGCGGGCGTTCTTCGGTCATCGTGGCGGTCCTTGCCTGTTCACGCGATGATGTCGGGGATGATCTGGTCCTCAAGGGAAGTCATCTTGTCCTTGATTCCCAGTTTCTTCTTCTT
This sequence comes from Rhizobium sp. Q54, assembly GCA_943370615.1. Lineage (GTDB taxonomy): Bacteria > Pseudomonadota > Alphaproteobacteria > Rhizobiales > Rhizobiaceae > Allorhizobium. The sequence continues at coordinate 28,151 of CALRRQ020000016.1, read as the reverse complement.
CATCCGCTGGATTCTCAAGGCGTCGCAGCCGGTGACGATCATGGCATTGATGGCGGCGTCATAGTCCTCGTGCTCCTGCCGGAGCCGCGCGAGCGCCAGCCGAATGTCCGCCTGTTCCTGATCGGCCATTAGTGTGTCCCCATTCTCGCTTTCAACGGATCCATTTTGTGGGATGCGTCCAAGATTCGCGCAAGCTCCTATCACCAAATACTGGTAACGGGAAGTTATCCCTGTCAGCGAATTTGCCGCGCTTTCTCCCCCATTTCGCCTTCGACAAAACCCATTCTTCGTGTCACATTACTTTCGCAAAGCCTGAAACTCCAGCGTTGTGAGGGCTGGAGGTAGGCGAAAGGAAGGACGTGTCAAATGACCATGCAGGCTCATCTTGAATCGCTCGAAAAGAAGCACGGTGCTCTTGAGGAGAAGCTCCATACCGCTCTGACGTCTCCCTCCATCAACGACGCGCATATCGCCGAGCTCAAGCGTCTCAAGTTGCGTATCAAGGACGAAATGGAACGCCTGAGGGCGTCGACCAGACACTGATTTTTCCATGCACGCCGGCCGGAGATCGCCTCAAGGCAGATTGCGGCCGACGGAAAATCCACTGAGATTTCATGAGATCAATGCCCCGGAAGCCAAAGCGGTTTTCGGGGCTTCTTTTTGCCTTGGGCGGATGTCACGACCAGAACTGGTCAAGCCACATGTTGAGGCGGTCGAAGCCTGGCCGGTTGACCGAATAGATCCGCCGGGTTCCTTCCGAGGTCACTGTGACGAGATTGCAGTCGAGCAGCGCTTTGAGGTGCTGGGAGACGGCGGGCCGGCTGATCGGCAGACCGCTGGCCAGTTCGTTGACCGTTTTCGGTGCGCGCCGCAACACCTCCAGCAGGTGCCGGCGGTGCGGGTCGGCGATCGCGACGAAAGGGTCCAGGTTCGACATGGCTTCAGGTTACGTCAATCTCGGGGTTCCGGCAAGCGTGTTGTGCAGTGCAGCAAACGCTTGGACCGCCGTTCGCTTATAGTCCCGTGATCCCGTCATAGAGCAGCTTGCCGCCGGCGATCAGCACCATGGAATACATCAACGGGTAGAAGAGTGCAGGCTTCATATAGTGCACGAGCCGGGCACCGATGAGTGTGGAAACGAGCGCGATCGGCAGGAGCGTCGCCGACAGCGACAGGTTCGCGGTGCTCAGTTCCCCGAGGGCGAAATAGGGCAGGACCTTGACCGCGTTCATGATGGCGAAGAAGCGGGTGCTGGTGCCGGTATAGGAAAGCGGATCGAGGCGCAGCGGCAGGGTGTAGATCTGGAACGGCGGGCCGCCGGCATGGGCGACGAAGCTGCCATAGCCGGACAGCGTGCCCCAGAGGGTCGCCGTCACCGGCCGCTCGGGTGCTGCCTCGGGCGTCGCCTTCGAGGAGGTGCGGGCCGCCTCGATGAAATAGCGCAGGGCGAACAGCACGGAAATGCCGCCGAGCAGCAGGCGCATGACGTTGACCGAAACATAGGCGGACGTCGCCCAGCCGATCGCGATGCCGAGAATGCCGCCGGGCAGCATGGCGAGCAGGGTAGGGCGGCTGTTGTGCCGCCGCCAGGCCCAAAGCGCCACCGCGTCCATGACCAGCAGGATCGGCAGGAAGATCGCCGCCGCCTGCATCGGCGGCACGACCATGGCAAGCAAGGGCACGCCGATCAGAGCGAAGGCTCCGCCCAGGCCGCCTTTCGACAGGCCGACGAGGGCCACCGCGGGAATGGCTGCGGCATAGAACAGCAGATCGAGTGTCATTTGTTTCGGTTGATCCTTTCGAAGGACCGGTCTATCGGATTTACTCACGCAAAACGAGGGAGGAACGCGGAGAAAGCTGCGTCCTTCCGGAAACGGATTCACTCATGACCAGTCCCGAAGATCGCTGCCGCCTCGTCCTGATCGTTCCCGACATTGCCGACGCCGAGGAAAAGGCGCGCGTGGTCGGCGATGCGCTGAAGGGTGGCGACGTCGCGTCGGTCATCATCCCGCAATACGGCCTCGATGACGCGGCCTTTCAGAAGCATGCCGAACTGCTCGTGCCGCTGATCCAGGATGCCGGAGCCGCCGCCCTTATCGTCGACAACAGCCGGGTGGCCGGACGCGCCAAGGCGGATGGCCTGCATATCAGCGGCAATGCGGCCGCGCTTGCGGATGCGATCGAGAAACATGTACCGAAGATGATCGTCGGCGGCGGCAACGCGATGGACCGGCATCATGCGCTGGAAATCGGCGAGGTGCAGCCCGACTATATCTTCTTTGGCAAGGTCGACGGCGACATCAAGCCGGAGGCGCATTCGAAGAATCTGGCGCTCGGCGAGTGGTGGTCGTCGATGATCGCCATCCCGGCGATCGTCATGGGTGGCCAGGACCCGGCCTCCGCGCTTGCCGTCGCCGAAGCAGGCGTCGAATTCGTGGCGCTGCGCGAGGCTGTTTTCGCCGATCCGGCGCTTGCGGCGACGGTCGTCGCACGGGTGAATGCCGAGCTTGACGAAAAAGCGCCACGGTTTGAAGATTGATACGCATCATGCGCTCAAGTCTTCTCCATCGGCCCTTGCTGTTTGCCCTCGCCGCGTGCCTCGCAGCCAGCGTCGCCGTGCCGGGTTCCCCGCATGCGCAGCAGGCCTTCGATCGTCCGCCGATGCGGCCGCTCGCGCCGTCCGACGTGCGGGTGCTGGAGCGCGGCGATCAGCCGGCGACATCCGACGGCACGCTCGACCGTAGCGCGCGTCCGGGTTCCGAGGCCGCGGAAAAGCGGGACGCGGCGGAGGGCGAGACCGAGCCGCAGGGCATCAACATCTACGCCCGCATGGGCGCTCCCCTTCCGGACCTGCCGCCCGAGCCGGAATACAAGGGCAAGGTCGACGAGGCCTATGGCGCCTTCCAGCGCGGATTCTTCCTGACTGCCGTGGACAAGGCCCTGCCGCGCGCCCAGCTCGGCGATCCGGCAGCGCAGACGCTGCTTGCCGAACTGATGGACCGGGGCCTCGGCATCAAGAAGGATCTGAAGGGCGCCGCCTTCTGGTATGGCCAGGCGGCCGCCGGCGGCGATCCGGCCGCGATGTTCAAATACGCAATGCTGCTGATGGAAGGCAAGGTCGTCCCGCACGACAAGGCCAAGGCCGACGAATACATGCGCAAGGCGGCGGACGCAGGCAATGGCTCGGCGCAGTTCAATTGGGCGCAGACCCTGGTTGCCGACAATCCCGGCCCCAAGGGTCTTTCGCTCGCCTTGCCCTATTACGAGAAGGCGGCCGAGGACGGCATCGCCGATGCGCAATATGCCGTGGCGCAGATCTACGAATCGCTGAAGGATCTGCCCGAGGAGAAGCGCAGCAAGGCGCGCTACTGGCTCGAACGGTCGGCCAAGGCCGGCTTCGACACCGCCCAGCTCGACATCGGCATCTGGCTGGTCAACGGCATCGCCGGCGAACGCGACTACGACGAAGGCTTCCGGTGGCTGAACGTCGCCGCCAATCGCGGCAATGTCATCGCGCAGAACCGGATTGCGCATCTCTACATCAACGCGCTCGGCACGCGGCCCGACCCGATCGAGGCTGCCAAGTGGTATGTGCTGTCCCGGCGGGCGGGCCTCAAGGATCCGGCGCTCGAGGATTTCTATCTGGGTCTGACCGACGAGGAACAGAAGAAGGCCATCGACGCGGCGAACAAGTTCCGGCGCGGCTGACAGCGGTCGACGGCGCAAGGGGGTGGACGTGGACAATGTCGAACTCTACCAACGCCTCGGCCTGGCAATCGCCATCGGCGCGGCCGTCGGCGTAGAGCGCCACTGGCGCGAAAAGGACGCGCCGGAAGGTGCGCGCACGGCTGGCATCCGCACCTTCACCATGTTCGGCATGGCCGGCGGGGTTGCCGGTCTGATCGAACGAAGCCTCGGCGTTGCATCCGGCTATCCGGGTATAGCACTGACCGGCTTCCTGATCGCCATCGCGACCGTCATGGCGGTCTTCGAAATCCGCGAGGCGATCGCCGAAAAATCCTACAGCGTCACATCGGTGGTCGCCGCCATATTGACCTTCGGCCTGGGAGCACTTGCAACGCTTGGCGACATGGCACTTGCCTCCGCCGGCGGCGCCGCGCTGATCGCGATCCTCGCGAGCCGCGAATTCCTGCATGAGGCGATCCGGCGCCTGCAATGGACCGAACTGCGCTCGGCGGTCATCCTGCTTGCCTTGACCTTCGTGCTGCTGCCGATCATCCCGGAAACGCCGTTCGGGCCGTTTGGCGGCGTGTCGCCCAAGAGCATTGTCCTGCTCGTCATCATGCTCGCCTCCATCTCGTTTGCCGGTTATGTCGCGGTGAAGATCTTCGGCTCGACCCGCGGCGACGTTCTGGCCGGGGCGATCGGCGGCCTGGTCTCCTCGACCGGCACCACGGTTGCCTTTGCCCGCCGCAGCCGCGCCGGGGAAGCGGGCCTGACGCTGGTTGCGGGCGCGATCAGTGCCGGTGCCGTGTCGCTGCTGCGCACGGCCCTGCTCGCCGCGACGCTTGCGCCGGCACTGCTGCCGGCCCTCCTGTGGCCGCTGATGGTCGGGGCCGGTGTGCTGACGCTCTACGCCCTGATCTTGGCGCGCCGTCATCAGGCGGCCGGAGGCTCAGGCGTGCCGGCCAACCCGTTCGAACTGACAGCGGTGGCCAGGATGGCCCTGCTGCTGGCGGGCGTCGCCTTTCTGGCGCGGGCCGCGACCCAGCAGTTCGGCGATGCCGGCCTGATTTTCGCCTCCGCGCTGTCCGCCCTTGCCGACGTCGATGCCGCAACCGTCACGGTCGCAGGCCTGTTGCCGAGGCTGGATGCCGGCCTGGCTGCGCAGGCGATCGGCATTGCCGTGCTGTCCAACATGGCCGCCAAGGCCGTCTATGCGAGCCTTTTCGGCAGCCTGCGGTTTTCCCTGCACCTGTGGGCGGCGACCGCGCTCTCCAGTGCTGCCTCCGTCGCCGCCTGGGTGCTCGGCCGCATTGCCTAAGCGTGCCGGTCACGCCCCTTGCGGCGATGCCCCTTGAATTCCGGCTGTTTTTGTGGTCTTGAACCGCCCAAACCGCAGCCGCGATCCATCGCGCCGCTCCTGCCGCCGTCGCCCGGCGCATGCCGCACCTCAAGGAAACCCTAAATGGCCCGTTCAGCACTCCTCAATGTCATGGTTCAGTCCGCGCTCAAGGCGGGCAAGTCCCTGGCGCGCGATTTCGGCGAGGTGCAGAACCTGCAGGTTTCGGTCAAGGGCCCGAGCGACTTCGTCTCGCAGGCCGACATCAAGGCCGAGAAGATCGTCCGCGACGAACTGCTGAAGGCACGTCCGACCTATGGTTTCCTCGGCGAGGAGAGCGAAGAGATCAAGGGCACGGACGGCGCCCATCGCTGGATCGTCGATCCGCTCGACGGCACGACGAACTTCCTGCACGGCATTCCGCAGTTCGCCGTGTCGATCGCGCTCGAGCGCAATGGCGAAGTCGTCGCCGGCGTCATCTTCAATCCGGCGACCGACGAACTCTACACCACTGAAAAGGGCGGCGGAGCCTTCCTCAACGACCGCCGCATCCGGGTCGCGGCCCGCAAGGTGCTGTCCGATTGCGTCATCGGCTGCGGCATTCCGCATCTCGGCAGGGGCGCGCATGGCAAGTTCCTGATCGAGCTGCGCCACGTCATGGGCGAAGTCGCCGGCGTGCGCCGCATGGGCGCCGCAGCGCTCGATCTCGCCTATGTAGCGGCCGGACGGCTTGACGGTTTCTGGGAAGCCGAGCTCAACCCCTGGGACATGGCGGCCGGCCTGTTGCTGATCCGCGAAGCCGGTGGCTTCGTCAGCGACATGCACGACGGCACCGACATGTTCCACACCGGCACCGTCGTGGCCGGCAACGAATACATCCGCAAGGCGCTCGTCGAGGTCATCGCCCGGCCGATCCCCAAGGCCTGAGCCTGTACACAGCCGTCGATCCCGATCGGCGGCTTTTAGCTTCAATTCGTCGCAATTTTCCACTAGCCTCCGGCGCACAGATTACCGGAGGCTACGGACGACATGGCGAAAGTTAAGCTGGCGGATTTGGAGGCGGCGGAAGCCGCGCCGGGCGAATACGGTCACAAGCTCTCCAGCCCAATGCCCTTCTTCACGACGATGGTGATCTTCCTGATCATCGTCGGTTTCATAACCGCCATCCTCTATCGTCAGGCGCATGCGGCGTTCATCACCAATCCGGGCCTCAACGGCCTGATCCTCGGGGTTCTGGCCGTCGGCATCGTGCTGGTGTTCAACCATGTGCTGGCGCTCAGGCCCGAGGTTCGCTGGTTCAATTCCTTCCGCGCCGCCGGTCATGCCGACAAGGTCGGCCGCGATCCGCGGCTGCTGGCGCCGATGCGGGCGCTGATCGGCGGCCGCCGCTCGATGGCGATCTCGACCACGGCGCTGCGCTCCATCCTCGATTCGATCGCCACCCGCCTCGACGAATCACGCGACACCTCGCGTTACCTGATCGGCCTTCTCGTCTTCCTCGGCCTGCTCGGCACCTTCTGGGGCCTGCTCGGTACGATCGCCTCGATCAGCGAGGTGATCCAGTCGCTCGATCCGGGGGCGGGCGACAGCGCCGACGTGCTGCAGGCGATGAAGACAGGTCTGACCGGCCCGCTGTCGGGCATGGGCACGGCGTTCTCGTCCTCGCTGCTCGGTCTTTCCGGCTCGCTCATCCTCGGCTTTCTCGATTTGCAGGCGGGACGCGCGCAGAACCGCTTCTATACCGAGCTGGAGAACTGGCTGTCCTCGGTCACCGACGTCGATTCCGACATCGCCGCGCCGGCCGGCGCCCTGACCGGCGTACCGGCGGAGGACATCAAGCGGCTTGTGGACCAGCTGGCAAAGATCGCCAACCGGGAAAATGCCGGCGGCAGCGACCGTTCGGTGACGGCCATCGCCGGGCTGGCAGAGGGTATCCAGGGTCTGGTCAAGAACATGCGCAACGAGCAGCAGATGTTGCGCGACTGGATCGAGGCGCAGCAGGAAGACGCCCGTGCCATGCGCAAGACGCTTGAAAAGCTGAACGACAAGATGGGCGGGGGCAAGTAGCCATGGCGCTCGGCCGCAACCGCCGCCGCGACAGGGGCGTGGACTACTGGCCGGGCTTCGTCGACGCACTGTCGACGCTGCTCCTGGCGATCATGTTCCTACTCACGGTCTTCGTGCTGGCGCAGTTCATCCTCAGCCGCGAGATCACCGGCAAGGACGAAGTGCTGAACCGGCTGAACAGCCAGATCGCCGAACTGACCCAGTTGCTGGCGCTGGAGAAGAGCGGCAAGCAGGACCTCGAGGATACCCTCGCCACATTGCAGTCCTCGCTTTCCGTTTCCGAGAGCGAACGCAGCCGGCTGCAGCAATTGCTCGACGCCGGCTCCGGCTCGACGGACGCCGCCAACCAGAAGCTCGGGCGTCTGACCCAGGAACTCGATGCGGAAAAGCAGGTGAGCGAGCGGGCGATGAGCCAGATCGACCTGCTCAACCAGCAGATCGCCGCTCTCCGTGCGCAAATCGCCGCCGTCGAGGAGGCCTTGCAGGCGTCGGAGGCACGCGACCAGAATTCGCAGGTGAAGATCGCCGATCTCGGGCGGCGGTTGAACGTCGCGCTGGCGCAGCGTGTCCAGGAACTCAACCGCTATCGTTCGGACTTCTTCGGCCGGCTGCGGGAAATCCTCTCCGACCGGGAGAATATCCGAATCGTCGGCGACCGCTTCGTCTTCCAGTCGGAAGTCCTGTTTCCCTCCGGCGGCAACGTGCTCAATCCGGAGGGCGAAGTCGAGATGGCGAAGCTTGCCAGCGCTTTGCTCGATCTCGCCAAGGAAATTCCGCCGGAGATCAATTGGGTGCTGCGCGTCGACGGCCATACCGACAATGTGCCGCTCAGCGGCTCGGGCCGCTATGCCGACAACTGGGAGCTCTCGGCCGCGCGCGCCATCTCCGTGGTCAAATATCTGATCTCCAAGGGCGTCCCATCCAATCGCCTGGTGGCCGCCGGTTTCGGCGAAAACCAGCCGATCGCCGAGGGCGACAGCGTGGAGGCGCGCGCCCAGAACCGGCGCATCGAACTCAAGCTCACCGAGCGCTGACCGGCCTCACTGCGCATTAGCAGAAGTGCTGGGTTGTGTGATTCCTTACGTGCCCGTAAAAGTAAGAAAAGCAAGGGCATTCGAGGGGGGAGTCCGGATGAACTACGATGTGCTGGTAATCGGGGCGGGTCTGGCCGGGCTCGTGGCTGCCACCGAGGCCGCCCAACGCGGACTGAAGGTCTGCGTGCTGGACCAGGAGGGTGAGCAGAATCTCGGCGGTCAGGCCTTCTGGTCGCTCGGAGGCCTGTTCTTCGTCGACAGTCCCGAACAGCGGCGCCTCGGCATACGCGACAGCTTCGATCTGGCCCGGCAGGACTGGTTCGGCTCGGCCGGTTTCGATCGCGTCGAAGATTACTGGCCGCGCCATTGGGCCGAGGCCTATCTCGAATTCGCCGCCGGCGAGAAGCGCGACTGGCTGCATCGCCAGGGCATGCGCTGGTTCCCGGTCGTCGGCTGGGCCGAGCGTGGCGGTTCCCTTGCCGACGGTCACGGCAATTCCGTGCCGCGCTTCCATGTCACCTGGGGTACTGGTCCGGCCGTGCTCGCCCCCTTCGCCCGCCGGGCGCGCACGGCGGAGCAGAATGGCTCCCTGGTGTTTCGATTTCGCCATCAGGTCGACCAGCTCGTCCGCACCAACGGTGCGGTCACCGGCGCGCGCGGCAGCATTCTTGCGGCTGATCCGGCACCGCGCGGTGCCGCGACGTCACGGGCCGTGGTCGGCGAATTCGAACTGATGGCCGGGGCCGTGATCGTCTCGTCCGGTGGCATCGGCGGCAATCACGACCTGGTGCGCAAGAGCTGGCCGGTAGAGCGTCTAGGGCCGCCGCCGAAGTCGATGGTCGCGGGCGTGCCGCAATATGTCGACGGGCGCATGCTGGACATCGCGCGGGCGGCCGGGGGAGAAATCATCAACAGCGACCGCATGTGGCACTATACCGAAGGCCTTCGAAACTTCGATCCGATATGGCCGAACCATGGCATCCGCATCCTGCCCGGTCCCTCGTCCTTCTGGTGCGATGCCAGCGGCAACCGTTTTTCCGCCCCTGCCATGCCGGGTTTCGACACGCTGGCGACGCTGAAGGCGATCCGCGCCACGGGCGAGGAATACAGCTGGTTCATCCTCAACAAGGCGATCATCAAGCGGGAATTCGCGCTGTCCGGCTCGGAACAGAATCCCGATCTCACCGACAAGAACATCCGGCTGCTGCTCAGGCGTCTCGGCAAGAACCCGCCGGGTCCGGTCCAGGCCTTCATGGACAAGGGCGAGGATTTCGTCGTGCGCGATACGTTGGAGGACCTGGTCGTCGGCATGAACGAACTGACCGGCGAGCACCGGATCGGCATCCACCATTTGCGCAGCCAGGTGGAGGCGCGCGACCGCGAGATCGACAATAGCTTTAGCAAGGATGCCCAGGTAACCGCCATCCGCGGGGCGCGGCACTATCTCGGCGACCGGCTGATGCGCACGGCCAAGCCGCATCGGCTGCTGGATACCAATGCAGGCCCCCTGATCGCGGTGCGGCTGCATATCCTCACCCGCAAGACGCTGGGCGGTCTGCACACCGACCTTTCGTCGCGGGTGCTCGACGACACCAACAAGCCGGTGCCGGGGCTCTATGCCGCGGGCGAAGTCGCCGGTTTCGGCGGGGGCGGGGTTCACGGCTACAATGCGCTGGAAGGCACGTTTCTCGGCGGCTGCCTGTTCTCCGGTCGGATCGCCGGCCGCTCGGTCGGAGCCTGAGGGCTCCGACCCGAATACCGAAACTACTCGGTGGCCGGCGCGGTGAAGTCACGTCCGCCGGTCTCGAACTGCAGCCGGGCCAGCTTGGCGTAAAGACCGCCTTCCTGGATCAGGCTGTGGTGGGTGCCTTCCTCGGCGATCCGACCGTCGTCGAGCACGAGAATGCGATCGGCTTTCAGCACGGTCGCCAGCCGGTGGGCGATGACGATCGTCGTGCGGTTCTGCATCAGGCCGTCCAGCGCCGTCTGCACCAGGGTTTCGCTCTCCGCATCGAGCGCCGAGGTCGCTTCGTCGAGCAGCAGAAGCGGCGCGTCGCGCAGAAGCGCACGGGCAATGGCGATGCGCTGGCGCTGGCCGCCGGAAAGCGTGATGCCGCGCTCGCCGACCTGGGTGTCGAAGCCGTTCTCCAGCCGCAGGATGAACTCGGTGGCCTGGGCTGCTTTCGCCGCAGCCTCGACCATCTGCCGCGTCGCGTTCGGCGAGCCGAAGGCGATGTTGTCGTGGATCGACGAGGCGAAGATCGTCACGTCCTGGGGCACGATGGCGATGCGGGCGCGCACCTCTTCGGGATCGGCCTCGCGGACATCGACATCGTCGATCCGAACGGTACCGCTGACGGGGTCGTAGAAGCGCAGGATAAGAGAGAAGACCGTGCTCTTGCCAGCGCCCGAAGGACCGACGATCGCAACCGTTTCGCCCGGCTCCACCCGGAAACTCAGGCCCTTCAGTGCCGACTTGGACGCGCTCGAGGGATAAGCGAAGTGCACGTCGCCGAAGCTGACGCGGCCAAGGGGCGGCTTCGGCAGGTGGGTCGGATTGGCGGGGGCGGCGACCTGCGAAATCTCCTGCAGCAGTTCGCCCAGCCGTTCGGCGGCACCGGATGCCTGGGAAAGCTCGCCCCAGACCTCGGACAGCGTTCCCATCGAGCCGGCGGCGATCAGCGAGTAGAGCAGGAACTGGCCGAGCGTGCCGGCCGACAGCGTGCCGGCGAGCACGCTCTGCGCGCCGAACCAGAGCACCGCGACGATGCTGCCGAAGACCAGCGTGATGGCGACGCCGGTCAGGAGCGCACGCGATTTGATGGCGGCGCGGGCCGCCTCATAGGCCTGTTCGACCGAGGCGTCGTAGCGCTCGGTGGCGATGCCTTCGGCGTTGAAGGCCTGGACGGTGCGTGCGGCACCGATCGTCTCGCCGGCAAAGGCCGAGGCTTCGGCCAGCGTGTCCTGCGCGGCACGCGAGCGGCGGCGCACGGAACGGCCGAAGGCGACAAGCGGGAAGACGATGATCGGGATGGCGGCGAGCACGAGGATCGACAGCCGCGGGCTGGTATAGATCATCATGCCCATGGCACCGAGACAGAGGATGGAGTTCCTCAGCGCCAGCGAGGCGGTCGCGCCGACGGCGGACTTGATCTGGGTGGTATCGGCCGTCAGCCGCGATACGATCTCACCCGACTGATTGACGTCGAAGAAGGCAGGTGAGAGACGGGTCACATGGGCGAAGACGTCGCGGCGCAGATCGGAGACCACGCGCTCGCCGATGGTGATGACGAAGTAGTAGCGCATGGCGCTGGCGATCGCGAGCACGATGGCGAGGACCGCCATCATGCCGAAATAGTTGTTGATGAAGGCGCCGTCGGCGGCGCTGAAGCCGTGGTCGACCATGCGGCGCACGGCGAGCGGCAGGGCGAGCGTCGTGACCGCGGCCAACCCGAGGAAGAACAGGGCACCCGCGACCAGCTTGCGATAGCGCATGACATAGGGGAAGAGCCGCGACAGGGGCTTGAGCGAGCGGCGTTTCGACTGTTCGGCTTCGGTGATTGCGGACACTATTTACTTCTCCGGCCCGCCTCGCGGGCTTTCGTGCCATGGCACTTGTTATCCTTGCGCCCTTCATGTATAGGCACCGCATCGAATTGGGAAGCCGTGGCCTGATCGGACATCGGCTTGGTTTATTGAATAGGTCTCCATGACGCAATCGCGACATATGGACCCTCCGGCACAGCAGGAAGATCGCAATGAAGGCTGATATCCATCCCGACTACCACGTCATCAAGGTCGTCATGACCGACGGCACCGAATACGAAACCCGTTCTACCTGGGGTTCGGAAGGCGCAGTCATGAACCTCGAAATCGACCCGAACTCGCATCCGGCTTGGACCGGCGGCAACCAGCAGCTGATGGACCGCGGCGGTCGCCTCTCGAAGTTCAAGAAGCGTTTCGGCGGCCTCGGCCTCTGATCGATCCTCGATTGATCGCTTACATCAAAGCCCGGCTCGTCCGGGCTTTTTTGTTGCCCGGATTCTGCCTCACTCGCATCGCCGGCGGGCAAAGAAAATGCCCGGCGATGCGTGAGCATGCCGGGCCAAAGAAGTGCTGATGCGAAGTCGGGATGTCAGTTGAGATTAAAGGCCGTGCGCAGCAGATCGAGCTGAGCCTGGACGCTGTTCTCATTGTCCGGGACGACCGGGGTATCGGCCGGGCGATAGATTTCACGGTCGAGCAGGGCGATGCGGTTCTGCAGGCGCAGCGAACGCTCGACGAGGTCACGGAAGGTTTCCGGCAGATCGTTCCAGCCCGGAGCCTGGCGATCGACGTTGAAGCCGTCGAGGCGAACCTTGCTCTTTTCCGACAGGACCTGGTCGCGGCTCATCTCGCCGTTGTTGACGGCGCGCTGCAGCAGCAGCCACGAGGCCATCTGCATCAGGCGGGTGGTGAGGCGCATCGATTCGGCGGCGTAGAGAACCGAGGCCATGCGCGGTAGGACCTTGGCGGCGGCGCGACCGGGGCCGTCGAGATAGGCGGCGGTCTCTTCGACCAGGCCCATGCCTTCGGCATAGGTCGCCTTGAACTGCGTCGAAGCAGCGGCACGGCCGGCAAAGCTCACAGTGTTCAGTCCGAGTTCAGACATCGGTTCACCCTTGAATTACGCATCACTTTAACTGGGTAACGGCGCGGACGCTGTCTTGTTCCTGCCGCTTTTCATGGCCGTACGATGATACCAATACCCCAAATGCGCAAGCCGTTTATTAAAGAAGGGTTAATTCCCACAATTTTGGATATAGGGATGCCGAGAACATAAAAAAAGAGCCGCAAAAGCGGCTCTCAAGGTAAAACAGGGAGAAAAATCAGACTTTCGCCACACGGTGAAACTGCCTGAACCCGGCAGAACCGGATGACTCACGATCGCATATAACGCTTAACAGATGGTAAACATGAAGCGAAAAATGCGATAGATTCCGGAATTGGGCGAAAATACGCCGGCAATACATGCTCTATACTTTGGGTTTGAAGAAGCTGTCCGCCGCCCGTTTTCCCGCTTCCTTGCGCACGCGTTCCGCGTCCAGCCGTTCGATTTCCCCGCGCAGCAGGTCGATTCGGGCCTGCAATTCCTCCGCCGACAGGGCGGAAAGATCGCTGCCGATGTCGTGGGCCACCGGCTTCTTCGGGCGTTCGTCGTCGAAGATCATGTTCTCGATTCTCCGGTTACGGGTGATTCGTTCGAATCAGTCTCCTCCGCATGCGGCGGAAGAGGGGCCGCGCGCGGGTCGAGGCTGAGGCTCTCGGGTGTGCTCATCGGCGAGGCGGACACCGGCATGTTCGGCACGTTGTCGCGTTCGGCGTAGGGGACGGCGGCGCGCAGGCGGCTGCGGTAGATGGCATAGGCGGTCAGCAGCACGTGGGCGACGGCGGTGACGGCGAAGAGGGCGTGGGGACCGAGTTCGGTCATCACCGGGCCGCCGATGGTCGGGCCGATGATCGTGCCGATGCCGTAGAGCAGGAGAAGTCCGCCCGACACCTGGACGAACTCGTCCGAACTGGCGAAGTCGTTGGCATGGGCAACGGCGATCGGATAGAGCGCGTTGGCGGCGCCCCCGTAGATGGCGACGAGAATGATCATCGTCATGGCGTCCTGGGGCCGCAGGACGATCAGGAGCAGTGCCGCGACGGCGGCGACCCCGGAGAGTGCCGCCAGCACATAGCGGCGGTCGGTGCGGTCGGAGGCCTTGCCGGCGGGAAACTGCATAAGCGCGCCGACGAAGATGGTGACGGACAGCATGATGGCGATCATGTTGGGCGTCAGACCGGCGCGGGCGCCGAAGACGGCTCCGAGCGTGCCGTAGGCGCCGTTGGCGATGCCGACGAGCAGGATGCCGACGAAGGACACCGGCGAATTGCGGTAGAGGCGCGGCAGGTTGAGCTTGACGGAGGTCAGCGCCTGCGGCGTCGCGGCGGTCGACACCGTGGTCGGCAGCATGGCCAGGCAGTAGAGAATGCCGCAGATCATGAACAGGATGGTGGTCGAGGGATCGACGATGCCAACCAGCATCTGGCCACCGACCACGCCGATCAGCGTGACCGAGATGTAGAAGGAAAAGATCGTGCCGCGGCTTTCGTTGGTGGCGCGTTCGTTCAGCCAGCTTTCGATGATCATCGAGGTTCCGGCGATGCAGAAGCCGGTGACGGCACGCAGGGCCACCCACCAGTAGGGATCGACCAGGATGCCGCTCAGCAGCGCGATGATGGCGATCAGCGAGATGAAGCTGGAGAAGGCGCGGACATGGCCGACGCGCATGACGAGCTTTGGCGCTATCAGGCAGCCGGCGACGAAACCGGTCGCCCAGGACGTGCCGAGCAGGCCTAGGATTTCGTTCGAATAGCCTTCGGCCGAGCCGCGCACCGGCAGCAGAAGACCATGCAGGCCGTTCCCGAGAAACAGGAACAGCGTGCCGAGAAGGAGCGCCATGACTGGCAGGAGATTTCGTCGCATGGCTTGGCAATCGAGAGGGGTTGGGGACGCTGTGCGAACAGGTTCCTGAAACGTCACAGATTAGGGCAAGGTTACTACCGATCCCTGAACGGACATCGGTACTTGCGGGAAAACCTTCTGGAGGGCAAAAGTGTCGCCGTTGTGACAAGGGCCGGAACAGGCGAGCTGGGATTTATCCATGACCAAGGTGATCGGCCTTCTCCTCATCCTCGCCATGCTGGTGCAGGTGATCCGGCCGCTCGGCCTGCCGGGCTTGAGGAAACGCAGCGATTTCTGGAAGGTCGCCGTGATCGCCTTCGTCATCTGGTCGGTGACGCTGCTCGTGCGGCCGTGACGCGGTTCAAAGGCTGATCGTGCCGCGCATCACCTCGACGCAGGCGCCGGTGATGCGGACGCGTTCGAACCGGCCGGCTTTGGTTTCCACATCGACATGGATCAGGCTGCGGCGGCCCATCTCGACGCCTTGCTCGACCAGCAGGTGGCGGTTGCGGGTCTCTTTGTCCAGCGAGGCCAGATAGGCGCCAAGGGCGGCCGAGGCGCTGCCGGTGGCCGGATCTTCCGGCACGTTGTCGAGCGGCGCGAACATCCGGGCGCAGACATGGTCGCTCCCGACCCAGGCGTAGAGAAAGATGGCGCAGTCCGTCTGTTCGTGGGCATAGGCCTCATGCAGGATGGCGAGCGGTTCCAGCCGCGGCGCCGCCCGTGCGAGCACGGCGAGATCCTTCACCTCCACGAGGATGAACTTCAGCCCGACCGAGGCGAAGACGGGCGCATGATGCCGGGTCTCGATGTCCGCGGCATCGAGCGATATGCACGGGGCGAGTTCGGCCTGCGGCACAGGGCTTCCGACGGTGAGCGGGCCGGGAGCCTGGATGGTCGCGCCGGTGACGCGCGCACCGTCCCGGGCGAGTTCGACTTCGACCAGTCCCGCCTTCTCCTCGAAGCGCAGATGCGTTCCGACCGGCTTGCCGAACAGCGAGCCGAGATTGCCGAGCACGAAGGCCGTTCCGACATTCGGATGTCCGGCGAACGGCACCTCGGTGGTCGGCGTGAAGATCCGGACGCTGGCGGTATTGGCCGGATCCTGCGGCTGCAGAACGAAGGTGGTTTCGGAATAGCCGAATTCCCTGGCGATCTGCTGCATTTCGCCGTCGGACAAACCGCGTGCGTCGAGAATGACCGCCAGCGGATTGCCGGCGAAACGCCGGTCGGTAAACACGTCTACGGTGACGAAGGGGACGTCGCGCATCATTTCTTATCCTGTCGGATCGGTCGCTTCGGACTCAGTTCGCCGGCTGCTGCCATTCCGGGATCGGGAACAGCCGGTCATAGCTCCAGTTGAAGACGAAAGCGTAGACAAGGTAGAAGAGCGAGAAGGAGACGTCCATCACGATCGCATGCCACAGGCCGACGCCGAGATACCAGGCGATGAACGGCGCGAGTACGATGAGGATCCCGGCCTCGAACAGCACGGCATGCAGCACACGAATGGGGACGGTCTTGTAGGTGCTGCCGGCGAGGCGCTGCATCGCGTGGTCGAAACCGAGATTGTAGACGTAGTTCCACAGCATGGCGATCGTCGCGCTGGCGATGCTGACGACGCCGATATCGGTGAGCGGCAGCGAAAACACCCAGGCACCCAATGGCGTGACGAGGAGGAGGGCGAGGATTTCGAAACTGATGGCGTGGCGGATACGGTCGCTGGTCGAGCGCATGTCTGGTCTCCCGCAAAGGGTCGGTCGGGTCGTCCCGGTCAAAAGCCCGTTGTGGGGAGAGGTCGTCCTCAGCACAGACGAATATAGTTTGCCGGGCGGGGAAGGCAAGAGGCCGGCCACTCGCCCATCGCCTCGACGAAAAAGCCCCGCCGTTGGGCGGGGCTTTGCATTTCGTCCGCGAAGTATTGCGGATCAGGCGACCTTGTCGCCAGGGCGACTGACCCGGCCTGCACCAGTGGCAGGCGTCAGGGCGTATCAGGCCTTGTTCACGCTCGCAGCATAGATCTCGTCGATCGTCGCGCCCAGGCTCGTGTTGAACTCAGCGTCGCTCATCGAGACGCGCAGGTTTTCCGTCAACGCGCGCGAGAAGCTGGCGATCATGCCGTGGTTGCGGCTCAGCTTCTCGCAGGCATCCGCGCGGCTGTAACCGCCGGAAAGGGCGACGACCCGAACGACGGACTTGTGGGCGACCAGAGGGGCGTAGAAGTCGGCGACCGTCGGGATCGTCAGCTTCAGCATGACGGTTTCGCCTGCCGGGAGCTTGTCGAGCTGGGCCGCGATCTCGTCGCGGAGAATGGCTTCGGCTTCGGTCTTCGTCGGGCTCTTGATGGAGACTTCCGGCTCGATGATCGGCATGAGGCCCTGGCCGATGATCTGGCGCGCCACCTCGAACTGCTGCTTGACGACGGCGGCGATGCCGGCCTTGTCGGCCTGAGCGATCACCGAGCGCATCTTGGTTCCGAAGATACCCTTGTTCCGGCCGCGGATCAGGAGGGAGTCCAGATCGGGCATCGGCTTCATCATCTGAACGCCGTTCTCTTCGCCAGCAAGACCCTTGTCGATCTTGAGGAACGGCACGACGCCGCGCTTTTCCCAGAGATAGGAGGGGACGGCCTGACCGTCGACGTCGCCGTCCATGGTCCGCTCGAACAGGATGGCGCCGATGACCTTGTCGCCGGTGAATGCCGGTGCGCTCATGATGCGGACGCGCATGGCGTGCATCAGGCGGAACATTTCCTCGTCACCCTGATAGTCGGATTCGGATACGCCGTAGAGGCGCAACGCACCAGGTGTCGAACCACCGCTCTGATCAAGCGCCGCAATGAAACCAGGCGCCGAGCTGATTTTGTTCAACATCTTCGCGTCCACCATATCTCACTCCTATCCCTAAAACTGGCGCGATACGCGCTCACCCATATTCGTCGATGTCATGCCCACACCGGCAAAGCCGAAATGATCAATCCCCCGGATTTAGATGAGGCGGATAGCAGATGTTTTGCGACAGGAAAATGGCGGCTTAAAATGTTGAAACGATTGAAATTGATTTAATCGTTTGAAAGTCTTGGAAATATCCGCCGATGCTTAACGATGGCGGACCGCAGGGCCCGCCATCGCGAGAGATTACTTCTCGGCGATCAGGACGGCAACGCCCGGTAGTTCCTTGCCTTCCATCCATTCGAGGAAGGCGCCGCCTGCGGTCGAGACGTAGGAGAAGTCGTCGGCGACGCCGGCATGGTTGAGCGCGGAGACCGTGTCGCCGCCACCGGCGACCGAGACCAGCTTGCCGGCGCGGGTCCGTTCGGCGGCGTGCCGGGCGGCTGCCACGGTCGCGGTGTCGAAGGGGGCGATCTCGAAGGCGCCGAGCGGGCCGTTCCAGACCAGCGTTTCGGCCTTGGAGATCCAGCCGTTGATGGCTTCCACCGACTTCGGGCCGACATCGAGCACCATGGCATCGGCAGGGATGGCGGTGATGGCGACCGTCTCGTTGTCGGCGCCTGCCTTGAACTCGCGGGCGACGACGCCGTCAACCGGCAGCACGATGGCGCAGCCGGCAGTCTCCGCGTCGATCATGATCTGCTTGGCGGTGTCGGCCAGATCGTGCTCGCACAGCGACTTGCCGACATTGATGCCCTGGGCCGCAAGGAAGGTGTTGGCCATGCCGCCGCCGATCACCAGCGCGTCGACCTTCTTCACCAGGTTGGACAGGAGGTCGATCTTGGTCGAGACCTTGGCGCCGCCGACGATGGCGACGACCGGGCGGGCCGGCTTGCCGAGGCCCTTTTCCAGCGCCACGAGTTCGGCCTGCATGGTGCGGCCGGCATAAGCGGGCATGTGGTGGGCGAGACCCTCGGTCGAGGCATGCGCCCGGTGGGCGGCCGAGAAGGCGTCGTTGACGAAGATGTCGCCGTTCTTGGCCAGTTCAGCGACGAATTCCGGGGTGTTCTTTTCCTCGCCCTTATGGAAGCGGGTGTTTTCCAGGAGCAGGATGTCGCCGTTTTCCATCTTGGCGATGGCGTCGGCGGCGGGGGCTCCGATGCAGTCCGTGGCGAAGGCGACCTTCTGGTCCAGCACTTCCTCGACGGCAGGCGCGATCAGCGACAGGGACTGGTCGGCGACCGGTTCACCCTTCGGCCGGCCGAAATGCGCGAGCAGGATGACCTTGGCGCCCTTGGCCGACAATTCCTTGATCGTCGGGGCCACGCGCTCGATGCGGGTCGCATCCGTCACCTTGCCGTCGGCGACGGGAACGTTGAGGTCGACGCGCACAAGCACGCGCTTGCCCGCGATGTCGGTGAGATCGTCGAGTGTCTTGAAAGCCGGCATGATGATACCCGTCGTTAAGGTGTTGCTGGAATGGGGCTGACGGGGTCGGACCTTACACCGCCTGAACGGCTGCGCAAGGCGACCCGGATCATTTTTCGCCTTCGCCGGCCTTGGCGCGCTGCCGGCGCAGATAGTCGCGGATCGCATGGGCAAGCTCGCGAATGTTCAGGAAGATCGGCAGGTTGGTGGCGGGTGCCACGGGCTCGAGCGAGACGCCGACTGAGGCGATATGTCCCGTCTCGTCGAGGTCGCGCACGATCAGCACGATGGTGCCGAGCCGGGCCCGGTCGGCATAGTCGGCCTGGCCGCCGAGCCGCTGCGCGATCAGCTCCGCCACCGTCTTGGCGCGGTCGGCTTCGGAGATGCTGAGCGGGCCGTAGGCCTGATTCAGATCCTCGACCCGCGTGCTCGGGGATATGGCGAAGGTGCCGAAGAACTCGCTGTCGTCCTCCTCCACCGGAGCCTTGCTGGCGAACAGTCGGTCGAGCAGCTTGGAATAGCCCGGCGCGATGAAGAGATAGACCTGGTCGTTCTCGCGCAGGCGGCCGGCATACTGGTAGCGCATCGACTTGCCGTCGCGGATGACGAGCGAGGGCATGGCCCAGCGCGGAATGCGTTCGCCGCGCAGGACCGGACTGTCGGCGACGACGCGATAGGCGAGCAGCTCGTGATGGGCGGCGCCTGGCAGGTCGAGTTCCAGCTTGTCGATGGCGCCGATGCGCGGCGGGATGATCAGGCCGAGCTTGCGGGCCACCGGCTTGATGGTCCAGCCCTGCAGCACGAGCGAGATCATCACCACGATGAAGGCGACGTTGAAATAGGTCTGGCCCTTTTCCAGATCGCCGAGGATCGGCAGGATGGCCAGCAGGATCGACACGGCGCCGCGCAGGCCGACCCAGGCGATGAAGCCGGTCTCGCGCTGGGTGAAGTCGAAGGGCAGGAGGCAGGCCCAGACCGCCAGCGGACGCGCGACGAAGACGAGGAAAAGGCCGAGCAGGACGGCGGGGATGAGGATCGAGGGGAATTGCGACGGGGTGGCCAGCAGGCCGAGAACGAGGAACATGACGATCTGGGCAAGCCAGGTCATGCCGTCCTGGAAACGGGTGATCGCGCCGCTCGCCGGGATCTTCTGGCTTCCGGCATAGATGCCTGCCACGTAGACGGCCAGGAAGCCGCTGCCGCCGACCGCGCCGGTATAGGAGAAGACAAGGAGCGCCATGGCCAGCATGAAGATCGGGGCAAGGCCGCGCTCGACGGAGATCCGTCTGAGCACGAAGACGATCAACGCACCGCCGATCAGGCCGAGCGCGAGACCCAGCCCCATCTGCTCGACAAAGAGCCGCAGCAGATCCATGTCGAAGCCGGAATAGCCTTCGCCGGCGGACAGCAGCTGGACGAGCGCCATGGTGAGGAAGATCGCCATGGGATCGTTGGTGCCGGATTCCACCTCGAGCGTCGAGCGCACGCGGTCGCGGATGTTGATGCCGCCGATACGCAGCAGGAAAAAGACGGCGGCCGCGTCGGTCGAGGCGACGATCGAGCCCAGCAGCAGGCCTTCGAGGAAGGAGAAGTCGAGCAGGAGGTGAGCCACGAGGCCGAACAGGCCGGCGGTCAGCAGTACACCGCCGGTCGCCAGCGTCAAGGCGGGCGCGGCGGAGAGCTTGAAGGACTGCAGCGACGTGCCGTAACCGGAATCGAACAGGATAACGGCCAGCGCGATCGAGCCCAGTGCGTAAGCGAATGCATTGTCGGAGAATTCGATGCCCAGGCCGTCGACGCCGGTGGCAAGCCCGATCAGCAGGAAGAGAAGCAGAAGGGGCGCGCCGAAGCGGAAGGCGATCAGGCTGGAGAATGCGGCCAGCAGGACCAAGGCCGTCGCCACCAGCGTCATGGCATAGAATTCGTCCACCCCTTGTCCCTCTCATCAACCGCGCCGTCGTCCGACAGAGCCTGATCAGGTCATACCACGGGCGCGGCTCGACGCGGTGTCGGCGGTGCTTTTCGTCCCGCGCGCAAGGCCGGTGACGGGGGTGAAATGATCTGGCAGGGCTGCCGGAAGACGAGATGAAAAACCTATCGTCTTCAATCATGATCAGAGTAGGGCGGAACTTAAAAATTTGAAAGGCGGGCCGGGGTTTCCGGTCCGCCTTTTTTAAAGCGAGCGCTAATTCTTATGCGATCAGATGAGCTTGGCCAGAGCGACCGCGGTGTCCGACATGCGGTTCGAGAAGCCCCATTCGTTGTCGTACCAGGTCAGGATGCGGACGAAGTTGCCTTCGAGCACCTTGGTCTGGTCGATGGCGAAGATCGACGAGTGGCTGTCATGGTTGAAGTCGCGCGAAACCAGCGGCTCTTCGGTGTAGCCGAGGATGCCCTTCAGGGCGCCGTTCGAAGCGGCCTTGATGGCGTCGTTGACTTCCTGGACCGTGGTGTTCTTCTTGGCGACGAACTTGAAGTCGACGACCGAGACGTTCGGGGTCGGCACGCGGATCGACGTGCCGTCCAGCTTACCCTTCAGTTCCGGCAGAACAAGGCCGACGGCCTTGGCTGCACCGGTCGAGGTCGGGATCATCGACAGGGCCGCTGCACGGGCGCGGTAGAGGTCCTTGTGCATGGTGTCGAGGGTCGGCTGGTCGCCGGTGTAGGAGTGGATCGTGGTCATGAAGCCATGATCGATGCCGATCGCGTCGTTCAGAACCTTGACCACCGGCACGAGGCAGTTGGTGGTGCACGATGCATTGGAGATGACCAGGTGATCCTTGGTCAGCTTGTCGTGGTTGACGCCGAAGACGACGGTCAGGTCGGCACCGTCGGCCGGGGCCGAAACGATGACGCGCTTGGCGCCGGCCTGGAGATGCAGGGCGGCCTTGTCGCGCGAGGTGAAGATGCCGGTGCATTCCATGGCGATGTCGACGCCGAGTTCCTTGTGCGGAAGGGTCGCCGGATCCTTGATCGCGGTGACCTTAATCGGCTTGCCGCCGCCGACGATGATCGTGTCGCCTTCGACCTTCACATCCGCCGGGAACTTGCCGTGGATCGAGTCGTAGCGCAGCAGGTGGGCATTGGTCTCGACCGGGCCGAGGTCGTTGATGGCGACGACTTCGATGTCGGTACGGCCGGATTCGACGATGGCGCGCAGCACGTTGCGGCCGATGCGGCCGAAGCCGTTAATGGCAACTTTCACAGTCATAGATTCACTCCCGCGTTTAAATCAGAGCTTCAGATTATGGGAAGAATGGGCGTCCGGGAACGCCCATGCGACAATTTGTCGTCTCAGCCGAGCTTGGCCTCGGCGGCGGCAACGACCGCTTCCGGGGTGATGCCGAAATGCTTGTAGAGTTCCTTGTACGGACCGGAGGCGCCGAAGGACTTCATGCCGATGAACGTGCCGTCGGAACCGATGAAAGCGTCCCAGCCCTGGCGGATGCCGGCCTCGACCGCGATGTTGACGTCGGACGTACCGATGATCGCTTCGCGATAGGCGTCCGGCTGCTCGAAGAAGAGTTCGAAGCAGGGAACGGAGACGACGCGGGCGGAGATGCCCTTCTGGGCAAGCATCTGCTGGGCCTTGAGCGCGATCTCGACTTCCGAGCCGGAGGCGAAGATCGACACCTTGGCGTCGCTGGCCGAAACCAGCTCATAGGCGCCGAAGCTGCAGAGGTTCTTCTCTTCGTAGTCGGCGCGGGCGGCAATCAGGTTCTGGCGGGTCAGCGCCAGGCCCGACGGGCGGTCCTTGTGTTCCAGCGCGATCTGCCAGCATTCGACCGTTTCGGTCGCGTCGGCCGGACGGAACATCATGAGGTTCGGGATGGCGCGCAGTGCCGCCATGTGCTCGACCGGCTGGTGGGTCGGGCCGTCTTCGCCGAGACCGATGGAGTCATGCGTCAGCACGTGGATGACGCGGATGCCCATCAGCGCGGCGAGGCGGATCGACGGACGGCAATAGTCCGAGAAGATCAGGAAGCCGCCGGAATAGGGGATCAGGCCGCCGTGCAGCGCGATCCCGTTCATGGCGGCTGCCATGCCGTGCTCGCGGATGCCGTAGTGGATGTAGCGGCCGGAGAAGTCGTCCGGGGTGATCGACTTGGTCTGGCTCGTCTTGGTGTTGTTCGAGCCGGTCAGGTCGGCCGAGCCGCCGAGCGTTTCGGTCAAGACGCCGTTGATGACTTCCAGCGCATCCTCGGAGGCCTTCCGGGTGGCAACCGTCGGCTTGGCTTCGGCGAGCTTCTTCTTGTAGCCGTCGATCGCGGTGGCGAAATTGCCCGGCAGGTCGCCGGCGAAACGGCGGGTGAACTCGGCCTTCGTCTCGGCCGGGCTCGCGGCAAGGCGGGTTTCCCAGTCCTTGCGGGTCTTGGTTGAGCGCAGGCCGGCGAGGCGCCAGGCGTCCAGCACGTCGGCCGGAACGACGAAGGCTTCTTCGGCCCAGCCGAGCGCCTTGCGGGTGGCTGCGATCTCGTCGGCGCCGAGCGGCGAGCCGTGAACCTTGTGGGTGCCGGCCTTGTTTGGCGAACCGAAGCCGATCACGGTCTTGCAGGCGATCAGGGTCGGCTTGTCGGACTTCTGCGCGGTTTCGATGGCAGCCGCGATCGCTTCCGGATCATGGCCGTCGACCGAAAGCGTGTTCCAGCCGGAGGCCTTGAAGCGGGCATGCTGGTCGGTCGAGTCGGCCAGCGAGATCGCGCCGTCGATCGAGATGCCGTTGTCGTCCCACAGCACGATCAGCTTGTTGAGCTTCAGGTGGCCGGCAAGCGAAATGGCTTCCTGGCTGATGCCTTCCATGAGGCAGCCGTCGCCGACCAGCGCATAGGTGTAGTGGCTCATCAGGTCCGAGCCGAATTCGTTGGCGAGCTTCTTTTCGGCAATGGCCATGCCGACGGCATTGGCAATGCCCTGGCCGAGCGGACCGGTCGTCGTCTCGATGCTGGTGGCGTGACCATATTCCGGGTGACCGGCGGTCTTGGCGCCCATCTGGCGGAACTGCTTGATGTCCTCGATGGTCATGTCCTCGTAGCCCGTCAGATAGAGCAGGCTGTAGAGGAGCATCGAACCGTGGCCGGCCGACAGGACGAAGCGGTCGCGGTCCGGCCAGAGCGGGTTCTTCGGGTCGAAATTCAGATACCGGGTGAAGAGAACGGTGGCGACGTCGGCGCAGCCCATCGGCATGCCGGGGTGGCCGGAATTGGCTTTTTCCACCGCGTCCATGGCGAGGAAACGGATCGCATTGGCCATCCGGTTGTGTTTTTCGGGAGAGATCATGGCTGTTCCGCTTGTTCCGGGTCTCAAGGGACGGCCGTACTCGGCACGGTCCGTCAGAAAGCGGCTGATCCATAGCAGGTGAATCGCGCGAGTCAATAAATGCCGGGTATTCTGGCCTTTTGTTGCGCGATAAATCATGCTTTTGTCTATTTCCTGTGCACTGCACCTATACGCCCGGAATTGGGCAGTCCGGGGCCGCGTCGTCCACAGGATTGGCGGTCTCGGGTGCGCCCCCATTTATTGACGGGCGGCAATTGAGGGGCTTACTGTCCGCGATCAACGCAGCGGGTCTTCAGGGTCGATTCGAACGCCGCTTCTGGAAAGCCGGGACAACAACATGCCGACAGGGAATTCGGTCGAAGCGGCGCTCGGCGCGCTCAGGCAGGCGATCGCCGGGCTCGAGAACGCCATCGACATGCGCATCGAGGTACAGCGCGAGAGCGGCGAGGTCGAGAGCGAGGTTCGCCGCGTGCATGCCGACCGCTCGCGGCTGGCGCAGGAGCTCGACCAGTCGGAATTCCGTGCGAACCGGCTGGAAGAGGTCAATCGCGAGGTTTCGCGGCGGTTGGTGACCGCCATGGAAACGATCCGGGCGGTTCTCGACCGCTAGGATCAGTCAAGGGCGAAGCCGACAGCTCGGCGCCAATTGGGAAAATGCATGGCACAGGTGACGGTTACCATCGACGGCAAAGCCTACCGCATGGCCTGCGAGGAGGGCCAGGAAGGCCATCTGACCGATCTTGCCGCGCAGCTCGACCGTTATGTCAGCCACCTCAAGACCCAGTTCGGCGAGATCGGCGACCTTAGGCTGACGGTCATGGCCGGCATCATGGTGATGGACGAGCTTTCGGAGGTCAACCGACGCGTGGCGGCGATGGAAAAGGAGCTTTCCTCGTTCCGCGAGGGACGGGACGGGGCGCTGGAAGGCGCGCAGCGCCGCGAGGAAATGCTGACGACGGCGCTTGGCGAACTGACCGATCGGCTGAACGGTATCACCCGCAAGCTGACCGCCAAGCCGGCGCCCGCCGCACGGCCGGAGCACTGACCAGCCGGTATTCGCGCCAATGTGCGAATGTTTGGATGCGGCCACTGGCGCCCGGCACGAATTGGACCTATATCTGAAACGCGGTCTGCGCCTCACGACAGGAACCACAATCCCTGGGGCCATACTCGATCCAAAGGGAGCTGTCCCTGGCCAGGCCCGTGGGCTTGGACATATGGCGCCCACCTACGTTTGTAGGCACCCAGGATCGTAAATCTCCATCGGTTGCCGTGGATCGCACTTTCTTCCTTCAGGTTTGGCGGCGTTTTGCAAGCATCAGGTCGCATGGGCCATGCTCATGTTGGGGAGCGGCCGACCGACGTATCGGTCGACATTCGTCCGGGCGCGGACGTGCCATCGCGTCTCGGTCGTTCACGCATATTCCCAGTCGAAGCGCTTTCTGAGCTCAACGAGGCTTTCCTCCCAGGTTGACCGCTCGCACTTCCTCAGGATGTCGAGAATGCTGGACAGCACCTCTCTCCAGTCAAAGACATCGACAAACAGCCATGGCCCGGATCGGCGGGGCAGATGGGATCTCAGGTCGTTGGTCACGAAATGAACGCTGAAATCGTCTGCTCCGACGGCATCGTCCCAACCGATGGTAAGACTTAAGGTCAGCGCCACGCTTCGTGGATTGACCGGTTTCCATTGCTGGAGGATGTCGACGGAATCGAGCATTTCCACGCCGGCCTTGATCTCCTCTTGCGAATAGCCTTCGGGAATCCGGCTCTCGGCAACGTTATCCAGGTTCGAAGCCGCAATGCTGCGCAAGGATAGTCGCTGGGGCAGGGGCCCCCTGGCAATTTCGAGCCATCCTCCGTCCGTCCGTGCCATTCCGTCCTCCAAGTCCGCGAGATTCCAGCGTCGTTCTCGGCACCACACCGATGGTGACGAGTACTGATGAGACCACGGCCCGCACCGAACCACCCTGTCTCATTTGTCCTTGTTGGCGGCGGCAGCGCCATTCTCGATCAGCAGGCGCACAATGTCGTCATGACCCAATTCTGCTGCGTACACGAGGGCAGTGTGCCCGGTGCTGTCTTGTTCGTCCACCTGAGCGCCCCATCGGATCAGTTTGCGGGTCATGGATACGTTTCCCTCACCCGCCGCCAGCATGAGAGGGGTGTAGCCGGAAGTTATAGTCTGGTTCACATCCGCTCCATAAAAATGGAGCAAGTCGACGAGACCGAATGCCATCGGTTTCGGGCATCCGGTATTGTCGATCGCCAGGAACATCGGCCTGCCGTCATAAGGCCATGCGGGATCTGTTGAGTCCGGCCGGTCGCCCGCTTGAAGCCTTCTGAAAGTACCGATGAGATTACCGGAGCAGACGGCCTCGGAGAGGCTCTCCGGATACTGCCATGGTTTGGTGAAATAGCTGAAAGCTGCGGCCGTCAGGATGGCAGCCAGCACCGATGCTCTCAGCAGAGTTCTCAACATCTGGTCCACGCTCCCGACTCGTCCATTGTTTTTTGGCTCCATTAATCCCTCCGCTGTGCGCGAGGATGCTGTACAACGTTGAGTCAATTGGCCGCTGTTCTACTTCACAGCGATCACTGCCGCAAACCCGCCGGGGTTGACGGGAGAAATTCGGCCGCATCAAATGACGGCGATCGAGAGACATCCAAGGACCGACGCTTTCCATGTACCAGCCGCCGCATTTTCGCGAGGAACGCCTCGACGTCCAGCACGCCCTCATCCGCAATCATCCGCTCGGGCTGCTGATTTCGTCCGGCGAGGATGGGCTGATGGCCAATCCGATCCCTTTTCGGCTGGCGAAGGAGAGCCATGGGCTGGGCACGCTGCAGGCGCATATGGCCCGAGCCAATCCGCAGTGGCGGGCGCTGGCCAAGGGTGCGGAGGCGCTGATCGTGTTCCAGGGCGCCGATCACTATATCACGCCGTCCTGGTACGAGACCAAGCGCGAGACCGGCAAGGTCGTGCCCACTTGGAACTACGCCATCGTCCAGGTCCGGGGCAGGGTGCGGGTGATCGAGGACAGCCAGTGGATCCGGGCGCAGGTCGACCGGCTGACCGACGGCCATGAGAGCAAGCGCATGATACCCTGGGCCGTCGGCGACGCGCCCGACGAGTTCATCACCGCGCAGTTGAAGGGTATCGTCGGCATCGAGGTCGAGATCACCGCGATCGACGGCAAGTGGAAGGTCAGCCAGAACCGGGGCGAGCCCGACCGGCGGGGCGTCGCGGCGGGCCTCGCGGACATGGGGACCGCCGAGGCGGGCGCGATGGCCGAACTGGTCAAGACCTATGGCGGGCTCGACTAGTCTCTCCGGTCAAACGGAAAGGCCCAGTTCCTTCTCCCGCTCGATATAGGCCCGCTGCCTGTCGGTCACGTAGTCCCGCACGATCGGGGCCGCATCGCGCTTGCGCGACAGCTGCAGGTGGAAAACCATCTGGCTGCCGGCGCGGAACATCATCTCGCAGCTGATCAGATAGAATTCCCACATGCGGGCGAAACGCTCGTCATACATGGCCACCACCTTGTCGCGATTGGCCTCGAAGCGATTGCACCAATGCGCGAGCGTCATCGCGTAGTGCAGGCGAAGGACCTCGATGTCGGTCACCCACAGGCTGTTCTGCTCGGTGACGGAAACCACTTCCGACAGGGCCGGCGAATAGCCGCCGGGGAAGATGTACTTGCGCAGCCAGGGGCTGGTCATGCCGGGCGGGCTCATATGGCCGATCGAGTGGATGACGGCGACGCCGTCGTCGGGCATCAGCGCGTTCAGCTTCTTGAAGAACTCGTCATAGTGCTGCACGCCGACATGCTCGAACATGCCGACCGAGACGACCCGGTCGAAGGTTTCTGCCACATCGCGATAGTCCTTGAGCTCGAACCGTACGCGGCCGGCCAGCCCGGCATCCTCGGCCCGCTTCG
>CALRRQ020000015.1:0-104499 GCA_943370615.1 Rhizobium sp. Q54 | reverse complement strand
TCAACACCGGCCGCGTGGGCGATCACTGGCACACCCTGACTCGCTCCGGAAAAAGCGCCCGCCTGTCTTCCCATCTGGCCGAGCCCTTCGTCGAGATCCATCCCGACGACGCCGGCAATCTCGGCATCGGCGACGCCGATCTCGTCAGGCTCGAAAACCCACACGGCCACATCATCGTGCGCGCCCTGCTCACCGCGCGGCAGGCGAGGGGCGGGGTCTTCGTGCCGATGCATTGGACGGACGAATTCTCCGCCCGCGCCCGCGTCGACACGCTGCTGCCGTCGATCATCGATCCGGTCTCCGGCCAGCCGGCCTCCAAGCATGGAGCGGTTGCCGCCCATCGCTTTGCTGCCGGCGCCTACGGCTTTGCCGTGAGCGCGGCGAAGCCCTCCGGCCTCGACGCGGCCTACTGGGCGCTCGCCCGGGCCGAGGGCGGCTGGCGCGTCGAACTCGCCTTCGAAACGCCGCTTTCCGATGTCGAAGCCTGGTGCCGGGCCCATTTTGCCTTGCCCGACGCCGCCGAAAGCCTCGGCTACACCGACCGCGCCAGCGGCGAGGCTCGCATCGCCTTCTTTGACGGCGATGCCCTGCTGCTCGCCCTCTTCCTGGCGCCGGATCCGGTCTCCGTGTCGCGCAACTGGGCGATCGGCCAATTGTCGGAACCGCATGCCGACAGCCGCACCCGCTTCGCCGTCGTCGCCGGCCGTCCCGGCGCCGGCCGCGCCGATCCGGGCGCCACCGTCTGCTCGTGTTTCTCCGTCGGCGTCAACCAGATCGTCGGCGCCGTGCGTGGCGGCTGCCTGACCGTCGAGGCGATCGGCGCCACACTCTATGCCGGAACCAATTGCGGCTCCTGCCGCGCCGAAATCAGGGGGATCATCGATGGATGCCAGGTCGCTGCCGCTGAATGACGGGGATGCGGCTCCCGTGCCTGCCCGCCGAGCCCCATCCCGCATGGCGCCGCTCGCCAAGCTGCCGGTCTTCTGGTCGCTGCAAGGCAAACGCGTCGTCGTCGCCGGCGGCTCGGACGCCGCCGCCTGGAAGGCGGAACTGCTCGCCGCCTGCGGCGCGGAGGTGCACGTCTATTGCGCTAGGAATGAACTGTCGGATGTCATGCGGGGCTTGATGGCAGAGACGCCCCTCATCCCCCTGCCGGGACCTTCTCCCCGCAAGCGGGGAGAAGGCGTATGGAGCCCCGTCCGTGCCATGGGTTCCTTCTCCCCGTCAGAACGGGGAGAAGGTGGCGGCAGCCGGATGAGGGGCAACGAGTTTCCGTCGCGAGGGCTTATCCTGCACCATGACGCCGTTTGGTCGGACGCAAGCTTCCGCGGTGCCGCGCTCGCCATTGCCGACTGCGAAACCGAAGAGGACGCCCGTGCCTTCTTCACCGCCGCCGTTGCCGCCGGCGTGCCGGTCAACGTCATCGACAAGCCGGCCTATTGCCAGTTCCAGTTCGGCTCGATCGTCAACCGCTCGCCCGTCATCGTGTCGATCTCCACCGATGGTGCCGCCCCGATCCTCGCCCAGGCGATCCGCCGGCGCATCGAGACCCTGCTGCCGGCCGCGCTGAAGCAATGGGCGGAGCTGGCCCAGTCTCTGCGCGAGCGCGTCAGCGACAGGCTCGCCCCCGGCCAGCCGCGCCGCGCCTTCTGGGAGCGTTTCGTCGACCGCGCACTCGCAGGAAACCAGCCACCGGAGGAGGGCGCGGGCCGCACCCTTCTCGCCGATGCGGAAAGGCTGGGCGGCACGCCTGCCACCGGCCGCGTCACCCTGGTCGGCGCCGGCCCCGGCGATGCCGAGCTTCTGACCCTCAAGGCGGTGCGTGCGCTTCAGGCCGCCGATGTCATCCTCTTCGACGAACTCGTCTCCGAAGAGGTGCTCGAACTTGCCCGCCGCGAGGCCAAACGCCTGCTGGTCGGCAAGCGCGGCGGCCGCACAAGCTGCCGGCAGGAGGACATCAACGACATGATGGTCAGGCTGGCCAAGGCCGGCAAACGCGTCGTGCGGCTGAAGTCCGGCGATCCGATGATTTTTGGCCGGGCAGGGGAGGAGATCGCACGGCTGGAGGCGGAGGGCATTCCGGTCGATGTCGTGCCGGGCATCACGGCCGCCAGCGCCATGGCTTCGCGTCTCGGCCTGTCGCTCACCCATCGCGATCATGCCCAGTCGGTGCGTTTCGTCACCGGCCATTCGCGCGACGGCGGACTGCCCAAGGACATGAACTGGTCGGCGCTCGCCGATCCGCGCACCACCAATGTCTTCTACATGGGCGGCCGCACCGCGCCGCGGATCGCCGCGCGGCTGATCGGCGAAGGCGCATCCCCCGCGACCCCCGTGGTCATCGTCAGCAATGTCAGCCGCCCGACGGAGCGCCAGTGGCGCGGAACGCTTTCAGACATGGAAAGGGGTATCGCGATCATCGGCCTTGACGACCCGGTCCTGATCGCCGTTGGCGGCAGCCTCGCGGCCGTCGTCCGATCAGCGGAACCTGCCCGGATCGTCGCGCGGGCGCAGGCGCAATGACGGCTCGGCAAGCGCTTGTCACGCCTGTCTCAGGTACAATCTGCTACCTATGTCTTCGGTATGGACAAAAGGGGGAGTGGTGCCGCTTGCAGGACTCGAACCTGCGACCCCATCATTACGAATGATGTGCTCTACCACCTGAGCTAAAGCGGCCAACGCGAACCGCAGCGCGTGCGGTTCGTTGATCTGGAGGCGCTGATACAGGCATCGCGCCGGAATTTCAAGCCGGGAATTTCGGCTCCCTCGGTTTTCCCGTGTCTGCGGCGCTGGAGCCGCGCAAACGTGGCGTCAGAGCGCGAGGCGGGCGCGGGCGGCCTTGTATTCGCTCTCCAGCCGGTCGACGACGGAAGCGACCGGTTCCACGGCCCTGACCGCGCCGATCCCCTGGCCGCAGCCCCAGATGTCCTTCCAGGCCTTGGCGCCGGTGGTCGCCTTGTCGAAATCCATCTTCGACGGGTCGGCGACCGGCAGGTTGTCCGGATCCATGCCGGCAGCGACGATCGACGACTTCAGGTAGTTGCCGTGGATGCCGGTAAAATAGTTGGAATAGACGATGTCGTTGGCATGGGCCTCGACGATCGCATGCTTGTAGGCGTCCGATGCGCGCGCCTCGGTCGTGGCAATGAAGGGCGAGCCGATATAGGCCATGTCGGCGCCCATCGCCTGGGCGGCGAGAATGGCGCCGCCGGTCGAGATCGCGCCGGCCAGAAGCAGCGGTCCGTCGAACCATTCGCGGATTTCCTGGATGAGCGCGAAGGGTGACAGCGTGCCGGCATGGCCGCCGGCGCCGGTTGCCACCGCGATCAGGCCGTCGGCGCCCTTGCGGATCGCCGAATTGGCGTGGCGGTTGTTGATCACGTCGTGCAGCACGATGCCGCCATAGGAGTGCACGGCGGCATTGACCTCCGGCACGGCGCCGAGCGAGGAGATGACGATCGGCACCTTGTATTTCACGCACATCATCAGATCATGCTCCAGCCTCTTGTTGGAGGTGTGGACGATCTGGTTGACGGCGAAGGGGGCGGCCGGGCGATCCGGGTTCTTGGCATTGTGGTTCGCCAGTTCCTCGGTGATCTCGGCCAGCCACTCGTCGAGCTGGGCCTCCGGCCGGGCATTGAGCGCCGGGAAGGAGCCGACGATACCGGCCTTGCACTGCGCAAGCGTCAGCGCGGGATGGGAAATGATGAACAGTGGCGAGGCCACCACCGGCAGTCTGAGATGTTCGGAAAGGACCGGCGGAAGCGCCATGGGAAACCTCGCTAGATATTACGTTTACGGAAACGTCAATAAGCTAGCAGAAGCCGCGCCGAAGGAAAAGACCGTCGCCGGTGTCCCCGCCGAGTGGGCCGTTTGCTGGCGGGGCGGCGCGGTCTCCGGGGCCGTCACGAGGGTGCGGCGAACGATCCTCACGGCCGCCACTTTCTTCTGCGTATCCGGTGTAACACAGATTGCGGGGCTTGCGGATTGCGCCTCCAGCCGCTACCGAATCGTTAAAGCCACAATTGTGGGCGGAACAGTTGCCGCCGGCAGGAGCAGGATCGCCTTTGAACGGATTGGAAACGGCAATCAGAAACGCTCTCGAGCGCTCGGATCGCACCAATGCGGAGACCCGCGCCCGGATCTACCAGTCGGCACGCCAGGCGCTGGAAAGCGGGTTGCGCAAGCAGAACATCAACGACGCCGAAACGGTTGCCCATCAGCGCCACCGGCTCGAGGCACTGATCCATGCGATCGAGCAGGAGGAGCGCAGCCGTCTCGACGACGCGGTGAGCCCGCCCGAACCGCAGATGAGCACCGCAGCCGCCGAAGCGCCGGCGCCCGCTCCCGTTTCCGCCCCGCCGGTCGCATCGCCCATGACAGCCTCGCCCCGTGCCGAGCCCCGATTCGGCGAACCGGCTCCCCCGCCCCGGTCGCCCGCCCATCCCGACGAAGGACTCGCCGTATCCCGTGACCATCGCGCCGAGCCGTCGATCGACGAACCGGAACGCCGCCCCTCCGTCGAGGAGGTCGACCAGGCGATCGAGGTGCGCGCCGAGGCGCCGATCCGGCCGCGCAAGCCGCGCCGCGGCGTCTATTCGCGCCTGTTCGCGCTTTCCGTTTTGTTCGCCACGCTTGGCATGGGCGCCTGGTGGGTCTATTCGACCGGCCTGCTGCTGTCCGAGTCGGAGCGCGATACCAGCGTGCCCAACCCGCCGCCGCGCGCCGAGGCGGAGGATTTCACCGGCGCCGAGCCGGCGGCTCAGCCGGCCGACAACCAACCCGCCACCAACCAGCCCGCCGAGACGACTGCCGAGCCGCGTGCGCTCGATACGCAGAGCGGCTTTTCCGACAGCTGGCTGCAGGTGTTCGAACCGAAGCAGATTTCCGCCATCCGCGCCCGTGGCAATGCTCTCGTCGATGTCGTTTCGGCAAGCGACGGCACCGCCATTCAGGTGACCTCGCGCAGCCCCGATGACGACGGCAGTGCCGAGATCACCGTGCCGACCGAGGCGCTGCAGGAGATGGCGGGCCGCACCTCGACGATAGCGGTCACGCTTCAGTCGGCCGACGACAAGCCGGTGCAGATATCGGTTGCCTGCGATTTTGGCCGCCTGGGTAACTGCGCCCGCCACCGCTTCACCGTCAATCCGGAAAAATCCGACGTGCTGTTCCGCGTCTCGTTCGATCGCACCATGGCGCCCGGCACCGCCGGCCATCTGCTGTTGAACGCCGATCTCGGCGGCACCGGCCGCGGCGTCAATCTATACTCGGTGCGCATCCTGCCGGGCGAATAGACGCCCGGCCGCCGCCTCAGCCCTTGTCGAGGAAGTCCGGACCCGAGCCGATGATCTTCTTGTCGAGCTTGCCGATCTTGCCCTCATCCTTGCCTTCGTAGTCGAGCGAAAGCAGGATGTGGCGGATCAGGTTCAGCCGCGCGCGCCGCTTGTCGTTCGCCTTGATCACCGTCCAGGGCGCATGGTCGGTATGCGTCTCCTTCAGCATGCGGTCGCGCTTCTCAGTATAGTCGTCCCACTTGTGAAGCGCGGCGATGTCCATCGACGACAGTTTCCAAATTTTCAGCGGGTCATGGCGCCGGTCGTGGAAGCGTTCCAGCTGCATCTTGCGGCCGATATCCAGCCAGAACTTGAAGAAGTGGATGTCGTCCTGCTCGACGAGCTTTTCGAAGCGCGGCGCCTGCTTGAGAAAATCCTCGTATTGCTCCGGCGTGCAGAAGCCCATGACCGGCTCGACGCCGGCCCGGTTGTACCAGGAGCGGTCGAACAGCACGAATTCGCCGCTACTGGGGAAATGCGGAACATAGCGCTGGAAATACCATTGCCCGGCTTCCGTCTCGGTCGGCTTGGTCAGAGCCACCACCCGGGCGGAGCGGGGATTCATGTAGGAAAGCGTCGCATGGATCGAACCACCCTTGCCAGCGGCGTCGCGCCCCTCGAGCAGCGCCATGACGCGCTGGCCGGTCTTCTGCTGCCAGAACTGCACCTTGACGAGTTCGATCTGCAGCTTCTCCAGATCGCTCTCATACTCGTCCTCGTCCATCTTCTTGTCGTAGGGGAAATTCCCCGAGGCGAGGGATTCGTCGTCGATCCACTTCGGCAGTTTCGGATCGTCGATGTCGAAGATGCGCGTCTCGCAGTCGATCTTCAGTTCGACGGCGCGGCTTTCCGGTGCTGTATCCATGCTTTTTCTCCCGCGCGCCGCGGCCGGCGCCGGGCGAAGCCTAGTCAGGCCATATTTGCCGCGCGGATTCAAGCCCTTGCTTATATCCGCCGGCGGCGCGACGGCCGGGGAAAACGCCGGTGCGTTATGGTGCGGCCCGCAAACATCTGTCATGAATCGACGCTATGAGGGCAGTTTGATGATCGGGCACGAAACATGAAGGCGGACGCCTCTTGAGCGGAAATTCCTTTGGCTGGCGAATTCTGGTGCGGCGCGCGGTGTCCGGCTGGGCCTATCTTGTCGCCGCCGCGCTCGTTTCGCTCGCGGCCTATCTGTCCGGCGCTGAGCCCGCCTTTGCCGCCATTCTCTTCGGCCTGTCGGTCGTCGCCATCCTGTTGCGCAACGGCGCGGACCAGCCCGTGGCTCGATCCGAGACCGCGCCGGCACCGGCGACGGTGGAAAAGACCGACGCGTCCGGGCCGGTGATCTCCGCCGTTCTCGGCGCCATCGAGCTGCCGGTCTTCGTGCTTGGTCGCGATGCGGTCCTGCGCGAGCAGAACCGCGCGGCGGAAAAGGCTTTTGGCGCGCTGGAGCCGGGCCTCCACATCTCGGCGCGGTTCCGCTCGCCGAGCGTTCTCGACATGGTGCGCGAGACGATCGCCACGGACGAGCCGAACCAGATCGAGCATTCCGAGCGGCTTCCCTCCGAGCGGGTCTATATCGTCCGCATCGCGCCGCTCCATATAGAAGGCGCGCGGAAGGACCTGTTCCTGCTCTCGTTCAAGGACATATCCGAACTGCGCCGCATCGACCGCATGCGCAGCGATTTCGTCGCCAATGCCAGCCACGAGCTGCGCACCCCGCTCGCCTCCCTGCGCGGCTTCATCGAGACCATGCAGGGCCCGGCCCGCGCCGACCCTAAGGCGCAGGAGCGCTTCCTCGCCATCATGCTGGACCAGGCCAACCGCATGAGCCGTCTGGTCGACGACCTGCTGTCGCTCTCCCGGCTGGAGCTGAAGGCGCATATCGCTCCCGACCAGATGGTCGATCTCGTGCCCGTCATCGGCCATGTACGCGACAGCCTGGCACCGCTCGCTTCGGATCTCGATGTCGAAATCCGCCTTCACGTGCCCGACGGCAAGGTCGAGGTGCTGGGCGACCGGGACGAGCTCGTCCAGGTGTTCGAGAACCTGATCGAGAATGCCTGCAAATACGGCCAGGAGGGCAAGGTCGTCGACGTCCATGTCCGCAATCCGGCCGGGGGCTCCGTCGAAGTCAGCATCGTCGACCATGGTCCGGGCATCCCGGCCGAGCATGTCCCGCGCCTCACCGAGCGCTTCTACCGGGTCAGCGTGACCGACAGCCGCTCGAAGAAAGGCACCGGATTGGGGCTGGCGATCGTCAAGCACATCCTCACCCGCCACCGCGCCAGGCTGATTGTCCGCTCGGAAATCGACCAGGGAACCGAGTTCACCGTGCGTTTTTGACATAAAACTCGGGCGTCCGGCTGCGCCATTCCAAAAAGATAAGCAAAATCAGCATGATGAATTGTCACAAATGTTTCATCGAACTGACATAAAAGCGTGGGGGAACGGTCGCTATGAACGGCGTGCTGATCTTTGGCGGACAACGCTGAACCTGGTCGCATCGACCCACCAGCCCATTGACGGGAGAAATCTAAATGAACGTTTTGAAACTTTCGGCGGCAGCCCTTGTTGCCTCGGTCGCCTTCACTGGCGCCGCTGTCGCCCGTGACCAGATCCAGATCGCTGGCTCCTCCACCGTTCTGCCCTACGCTTCCATCGTTGCCGAAGCCTTCGGCGAAAACACCGACTTCCCCACCCCGGTCGTTGAATCGGGCGGTTCGGGCGCTGGCCGCAAGAAGCTCTGCGAAGGCGTGGGCGAGAACACCATCGACATCGCCAACTCCTCGTCGCGCATCAAGCAGTCGGACATCGACACCTGCGCCGCCAACGGCGTCAAGGAAATCCAGGAAG
Source organism: Rhizobium sp. Q54 (assembly GCA_943370615.1). GTDB lineage: Bacteria > Pseudomonadota > Alphaproteobacteria > Rhizobiales > Rhizobiaceae > Allorhizobium. The sequence goes on along the minus strand of CALRRQ020000015.1, from coordinate 96,322 downwards.
TCCGCATCGGCTATGACGGCATCGTCTTCGCTTCCGACATCAGCGGCCCGGAATATGCCTTCACCCCGGCTGACTGGCACTCGGCTCTCGCCGCCAAGGTCGTCAAGGACGGCAAGCTGATCGACAACCCGAACAAGGCCTGGAATGACATCCGCGCCGACCTGCCGGCCCAGCCGATCCTCGCTTTCATCCCGGGCACCAAGCACGGCACCCGCGAAGTCTTCGATGAAAAGGTCATCGTCGACGGTTGTAAGGAAGACGGCGCCTACGACCTTCTCCTGGCTGAAAATGCCGGTGACAAGGACAAGGCTTCCAAGGCCTGCATGCAGCTCCGCACCGACGGCGTTTCCGTCGACATCGACGGCGACTACACCGAGACGCTGGCTCGCGTCGCTGCCAACAAGAACGGCATCGGCGTCTTCGGTCTCTCCTTCTACCAGAACAACACCGACAAGCTGCGCGTCGGCACCATGGGCGGCGTCGTTCCCTCGGTCGAGTCGATCGCTTCCGGCGAATATCCGGTCTCGCGTCCGCTCTACTTCTACGTCAAGAACGCCCATCTCGACGTCGTTCCCGGCCTGCAGGAATATGTCGAGTTCTTCGTGTCCGACGAAATGGCCGGCCCGGATGGCCCGCTTGCCGCTTACGGCCTCGTTTCCGACCCGGAACTTGCCAAGACCCAGGCAGCTGTCAAGGCTCGCACCCCGATGGGTCCGCTGAAGTAATTCAGCCGACGACGATCCGGCGGCGCGATGATCGCGCCGCCGATTTCCACTGTTTCCGGAGGTTGCGGGCGAAATGAACGTGGGCATCATTATCCTTGTCGTGGCGGTACTTGCTGTCCTCGGCTACGTTCTTGGCCGGCGACGCGCGGTGTCGCTTGCCGCGGCACGTGGCAGAAAGCTTCATTCCCTCCCTGGTTACTACGGCCAGACCGTCGCGCTGTTCGCGGCCGTTCCGGCTCTCCTCGTTCTGGTCGCCTGGCTGCTGGTGCAGCCCATGCTCATCGAGACCCGCGTCAGCGGCATGATCCCCGATAGCGCCATTCCGGACGGCGGCGCACGCAGCCTCGTGATGGCGGACGTCAGGCGCATCGCCGAAGGCCTCGACGCCGTGCTGGCGCAGGGCGGGCTCGACGAGAGCCAGCTCTCCGATATGCGCGCCGACGTCACCAATGTGCGCACCCGTCTCGCCGAAGTCGGCGTGGCGCTGGGCGGCGAAGTGCCGACCGAAGTGTTCGAGGCCGCCAAGACCTACCGGCAGGACACCAAGACCGGCAACACGCTGTTGACGGTGCTGATGCTGGCCATGTCGATCGGCCTCGCTGTCTGGTCCTACCGGCGCATCGCACCGGACATGCGCGCCCGCAATGTCAGCGAGACCTTCGTCCGCCTGCTGCTGATCGCCTCCTCCACGGTGGCGATCCTGACGACGATCGGCATCGTCGCCTCGCTGGTGTTCGAGACCTATTCCTTCTTCAAGATGTATCCGGCTGCGGAGTTCTTCTTCTCGACCGTCTGGAACCCGCAGTTCCGCGGCGGTTCCGAACTCGGCATCCTGCCGCTGCTCTGGGGCACCTTCTACATCTCCCTGGTGGCACTCATCGTCGCCGTCCCGCTCGGCCTGATGATCGCGATCTACCTCGCCGAATATGCCGGCCCGACCGCGCGCAGCTTCGTCAAGCCGGCGATCGAAGTGCTTGCCGGCATCCCGACCATCGTCTACGGCCTCTTTGCGCTCGTCACTCTCGGACCGTTTCTGCGCGACTGGATCGCCGAGCCCTTCGGCCTTGGCACGTCGTCCTCCTCGGTGCTGACCGCGGGCATCGTGATGGGCATCATGATCATCCCCTTCGTCAGCTCGCTGTCGGACGACATCATCAACGCCGTGCCGCAGGCGCTGCGCGACGGGGCCTATGCGCTGGGTGCGACTCAGTCGGAAACGATCAAGCAGGTCGTCATGCCGGCCGCGCTGCCGGGCATCGTCGGCGCCATTCTTCTGGCGGCGAGCCGCGCGATCGGCGAGACCATGATCGTGGTGCTCGGCGCCGGCGCCTCCGCCAAGCTCTCGCTCAATCCCTTCGAGGCGATGACCACGGTGACCGTGAAGATCGTCAGCCAGCTGACGGGTGACACCGAATTCGCCAGTCCCGAGACGCTGGTCGCCTTCGCGCTCGGCCTCACCCTTTTCGTCCTTACGCTTGGGCTGAACGTGCTGGCCCTCTACATTGTCCGCAAATACCGGGAGCAGTACGAATGACCGACCTCACCGCCGACACGCTTCGAAGGACGGTGCTGACCGACAGCGCGAGAATCCGTCGCCGCAATGCTTCCGAGCGCCGCTTTCGCATGCTGGGCATCATCGCGGTCACCATCGGCGTGCTCGCGCTGGTCGGCCTGCTGACGTCGATCTTCTCGAGCGGGCTGTCCTCCTTCCGCCAGACCTATATCAGCCTGGACATCTATCTCGACCCGGCAAAGCTGGACAAGGAAGGCGACCGCAACCCCGCGACCATCGCCAAGGTCTCGACCTTTGGTTACCTGCCGCTGATCGAGATGGCCCTCAAGGATGCGATGGCCGCCAAGGGCGTCGCCGTCGAAGGGCTCAATGCCAAGACGGCTGCAGCACTGATCTCCAAGGAAGCGCCGGCGGATCTGCGCAAGCTCGTGCTCGCCGATCCCGCGAATATCGGCCAGACCGTGCATTTCGACCTGCTCGCGGCCGGGCGCATCGACGGTTACTACAAGGGTCGCGTGACCATGGCGAGCGCCGAGCTCGACAGCAACGTCTCCCCGGAACAGTTGATGCTGGCCGACAAGCTGAAGGCCGCGGGCATTCTGACCAGCAGTTTCAACTGGTCCTTCTTCACCGCGCCGGATGCCTCCGACACGCGTCCGGAAGCGGCAGGCCTCGGCGTCGCCATCATCGGCTCTGCCTATATGATGCTGATCGTGCTGGTGCTCTCGCTGCCGCTCGGCGTCGCCGCCTCGATCTATCTCGAGGAATTCGCGCCGCAGAACCGCTTCACCGACCTGATCGAGGTGAACATCGCCAATCTCGCGGCCGTTCCCTCCATCGTCTTCGGTATCCTCGGGCTCGCGGTGCTGATCAATTTCGTCGGCCTGCCGCAGTCCGCCCCGGTCGTTGGTGGCCTGGTGCTCACGCTGATGACGCTGCCGACCATCATCATCGCCACGCGCGCCGCGCTGAAGGCGGTGCCGCCGTCGATCCGCGACGCCGCCCTTGGCGTCGGCGCCTCGAAGATGCAGGCGACCTTCCACCACGTCCTGCCGCTGGCCATGCCCGGCATCCTGACGGGAACGATCATCGGGCTTGCCCGCGCCCTCGGCGAGACCGCTCCGCTGCTGCTGATCGGCATGGTGGCATTCGTGCGCGAATATCCGAGATCCCCGCCGGAGGGCTTTTTCGATCCTGCCTCGGCTCTGCCGGTGCAGGTCTACAACTGGACGCAGCGCGGTGATCCGGCATTCATCGAACGCGCATCGGGTGCGATCATCGTCCTGCTCGTGTTCCTGCTGTGCATGAATCTGATTGCCGTCATTCTCCGCCGTCGCTTCGAGCGGCGCTGGTAGGGAGCCAAGAGATGAACGTATTGTCCGACGCAGCTGTTGAGAAGGCACTGGAACAGAAGATGACCGAAGTTGACTACAAGATGATCGGCCAGGACGTGTCGGTGTATTACGGCGAGAAGCGCGCGCTTTTCGACGTCAACCTGAACGTTCGCAAGAACACCGTGACGGCGCTGATCGGCCCGTCCGGTTGTGGCAAGTCGACCTTCCTGCGTTGCCTCAACCGCATGAACGACACCATCGCCAGCTGCCGCGTCACCGGCAAGATCACGCTGGATGGCATGGACATCTACGACCCGTCCATCGACGTGGTCGAGCTGCGCGCCCGCGTCGGCATGGTGTTCCAGAAGCCCAACCCGTTCCCGAAGTCGATCTACGAGAACATCGCCTATGGCCCGCGTATCCACGGCCTGGCGCGCTCCAAGGCCGATCTCGACCAGATCGTCGAAGGCAGCCTGCAGAAGGCCGGCCTGTGGAACGAAGTGAAGGACCGCCTTCAGGAGTCCGGCACCGGCCTCTCTGGCGGCCAGCAGCAGCGCCTGTGCATCGCCCGCGCCGTTGCCGTCAGCCCCGAAGTCATCCTGATGGACGAACCCTGCTCGGCGCTCGATCCGATCGCCACCGCCAAGGTCGAGGAACTGATCCACGAGCTGCGTGCCAATTTCACCATCGTCATCGTCACCCACTCGATGCAGCAGGCCGCCCGCGTGTCGCAGCGCACCGCCATGTTCCACCTCGGCCTCCTGGTCGAGGAGAACGACACGGACAAGATGTTCACCAACCCGGACGATCAGCGCACCCAGGACTACATCATGGGCCGCTTCGGCTGAGCCGGCGCTTCCATCCGAGCGGACACCAAATTCAAGGACAACGAACATGTCGGCATCGCATATCTACACCGCCTATGACGAAGAACTGAAATACCTGATGCGCCGCATCACCGAAATGGGCGGCCTGGCCGAACAGATGGTCGCTGACAGCGTGCGTGCGCTGGTCAATTCCGACGCGGCGCTGGCGCAGAAGGTCATTTCCGACGACGTAATCATGGACGCGGCCGAGCGCGAGATCGGCGACAAGGCGATCATCACCATCGCCCGCCGCCAGCCCGTCGCCGCCGACCTTCGCGAGATCATCGGCGCGCTGCGCATCGCCAACGACCTGGAACGCGTCGGCGACCTCGGCAAGAGCAATGCCAAGCGCGTCATGGCCATCCAGGCGACCGGCGTGCCGCGCAAGCTCGCCCGTGGCCTCGAGCACCTCAGCGAACTGGCCCTGATCCAGCTCAAGGAAGTGCTCGACGTCTACACCACGCGCTCCGCCGAGAAGGCCAAGTCGATCCGTGATCGCGACGAGGAAATCGATGCCATGTACACCTCGCTGTTCCGCGAGCTGTTGACCTACATGATGGAAGATCCGCGCAACATCACCAGCTGCACGCATCTGCTGTTCTGCGCCAAGAACATCGAGCGCATCGGCGACCACGCGACCAACATCGCCGAAACCATCTATTACATGGCCACGGGCGACCAGCCCGAAGGAGAGCGTCCGAAGGACGACCTGACCTCCTCCTTCGGTGCCGTCACCGAATAATCCGGCTGCATCGAGAGGTTATCGACCGACATGCTTCCCAAAATCGCCGTCGTCGAGGACGAGGAAGCCCTCAGCGTCCTGCTCCGCTACAATCTGGAGGCTGAAGGCTACGAGGTTGAAACGATCCTGCGCGGGGACGAGGCGGAGCTGCGTCTGCAGGAACGCGTTCCTGACCTGCTCATCCTCGACTGGATGTTGCCGGGCGTCTCCGGCATCGAGCTTTGCCGCCGTCTGCGGATGCGCCCCGAAACCGAGCGCCTGCCGATCATCATGCTGACGGCACGCGGCGAGGAGAGCGAACGGGTCCGCGGGCTTGCGACCGGCGCCGACGACTATGTCGTCAAGCCGTTCTCGACGCCGGAACTGATGGCGCGCGTCAAGGCCATGCTGCGCCGTGCCCGCCCGGAAGTGCTCTCCAGCGTCCTGCGCTGCGGCGATATCGAGCTCGACCGGGAAACCCATCGCGTTCATCGCAAGAGCCGCGAAGTGCGGCTCGGCCCGACCGAATTCCGCCTGCTGGAGTTCCTCATGGCATCGCCCGGCCGCGTCTACTCGCGCTCGCAGCTTCTGGACGGCGTCTGGGGTCATGACATCTATGTCGACGAGCGCACGGTCGATGTGCATGTCGGACGGCTGCGCAAGGCGCTCAACTTCTCCAACCTGCAGGACGTCATCCGCACGGTGCGCGGCGCCGGCTATTCGATGGAAGCCTGACGGCACAATCGATCTTCATAGCTAGACAACGAAAAACGGGCCGCGAGGCCCGTTTTTTAATTTTCGTCCTTGCCGGAGCAGGGGCAGCGCTTAGCGCGCTGCCGCATTCGCTGCCTTGCGGCGCTCGCCGACCGGCTGGTAGGCCAGCTTCGCGTGATAGCTGCAATAGGGCGAGGTGTCGGCGGATTCGCAGCCGCAGAAATGGAAGTCGTCCTTCATCGGGTCGCCGATCGGCCACTTGCAGGTGCGTTCGGTGAGTTCGGTCAAGGCCAGCTTGCGCGAGATCGGCAGCACGATGCCACGGCTCGGAGCGACTGCGATCTCCTCCAGGCCGTCGATCTCGATCTCTTCCTTGAGCATCGTGGTGCCCGAGGCACGGGCAACCGTGCGGGTCGTGGTGCGCGAAGCGAAGGTCGTCGCCCGCGGTGCGGCGGCCGGGCGCTTGGCGGCCCGCGTCGCAGCCGAGCTTCCGCCGGCCTTGGCGCGGCCCGGAAGGTTCAGCCGGTGAACCTTGCCGATGACGGCATTGCGGCTCACACCGCCCAGTTGTGCTGCGATCTGGCTCGCGCTCAAGCCTTCCGACCATAGTCGCTTGAGTTTTTCAACGCGCTCATCAGTCCAATTCATGCCGTTATCTCTCCGCCGCTCGCGATATGTGATGGCAGAATCGCTCACCGTTGCTTCGGAAAGATCCGAAACAAACTCGCCTCGACACTGTCGGTGACTGGTTCCGCCGCATGCAGTTTCTTTATTGAGTATTAACCTAGTGCCGGGCTGACTCCGTGACAAGAGTCGGGCGAATCATCGCGAATCGATTTTGAAGTTTTCCCCAACTTGCTACCCTGGCGCGTCGCGGCGCCGAGGTCGGTCGAAACTCGTCGCCGCGGGCCCCGCAGGGCCGAAAATTCAGGCGCGCAGCGCTGTTTCGTTGACAGGCAAGGTCGAAATGTCGATAGTGCCCCCGCCGCCGCAAGGCGGCATTTTTGATTTTTCCAGGCACCCTTCTGCCGGAAAATCAAAAGCGTCCGTAGTCCCGTCAAGCCCTCCCGAAGGAGTGTTTTCATCATGGCCGAAGCCTCTCCCCTCTATCAGACCTATATGCGCGCGCCCTTGCGGTTCGAGCGAGGCGAGGGTGTGTGGCTGGTGACCGAGGGTGGCGAACGCTATCTCGACTTCGCCGCCGGCGTCGCGGTCAATTCGCTCGGCCATGCCCATCCGCACCTCATCGAGGCGCTGACGACGCAGGCCGGCAAGGTCTGGCACCTGTCGAACCTCTACGACGTCCCCGGCCAGGAGACGCTCGGTCGCCGGCTGACCGAAGCGACCTTTGCCGATCGCGTCTTCTTCACCAATTCGGGCGCCGAGGCGCTGGAATGCGCGATCAAGACGGCCCGCCGCTACCAGTTCGCGAAGGGCCACCCGGAGCGCTTCCACATCATCACCTTCGAAGGCGCCTTTCACGGCCGCACCATCGCGACCATCGCCGCGGGCGGCCAGGAGAAATATCTCGAGGGCTTCGGCCCGAAGGCGCCCGGCTTCGACCAGGTGCCCTTCGGCGATCTCGATGCCGTCAAGGCGGCCATCACCGACCAGACGGCGGCGATCCTGATCGAACCGGTGCAGGGCGAGGGCGGCCTGCGCACCGCGTCCAACGAATTCCTCCGGGCGCTGCGCCAGATCTGCGACGAAAACGGCCTTTTGCTCGTGCTGGACGAGGTCCAGTGCGGCGTCGGCCGGACCGGCAAGCTGTTCGCCCATGAATGGGCCGGCATCACGCCTGACATCATGGCAGTCGCCAAGGGCATCGGCGGCGGTTTCCCGCTCGGCGCCTGCCTTGCCACTGAAGAGGCGGCCTCCGGCATGAAGGCCGGCACCCATGGTTCGACCTATGGTGGCAATCCGCTTGCCATGGCCGTCGGCAATGCCGTGCTCGACGTGGTGCTGGCCGACGGCTTCCTCGAGCATGTCCGCGAAGTGGCATTGATTTTCCGCCAGGGCCTTGCCTCGCTCAAGGACCGCTTTCCGGATGTCATCGAAGAAATTCGCGGCGAGGGTTTGATGCTCGGCATCAAGGCCAAGGTGCCCAATACCGACCTGCTGATGGCGATGCGCGAGCAGCATGTGCTGGGCGTACCCGCCGGCGACAACGTCATCCGTCTTCTGCCCCCGCTGATCGTCACCGTCGACGAGGCGCGGGAGGGCTTGAAGCGCATCGAACAGGCGGCCGAGCATCTGCAGGAAAAGCTCGCAGCGGCGTCATTGAACCAGGGCAGGTAAGTATAGACATGGCATCCCCGAAGCATTTTCTCGATCTCTCCGCCATGACGGCTCCCGATCTCCGGCTGATCCTGGAGGACGCCAAGACGCGCAAGCAGTCGACCAAGGCCGGCACCGCCGAAAAGCCGCTGGCCGGCAAGATGCTGGCGATGATCTTCGAAAAGCCGTCGACCCGCACCCGCGTTTCCTTCGACGTCGGCATGCGCCAGCTCGGCGGCGAGACGCTGTTCCTGTCCGGCACCGAAATGCAGCTCGGCCGCGCCGAGACCATCGGCGACACGGCCAAGGTCCTGTCGCGTTATGTCGACGCGATCATGATCCGCACCACCGATCATTCGCGACTGCTGGAAATGGCCGAGCACGCCACCGTGCCGGTGATCAATGCGCTCACCGACAGCACTCACCCCTGCCAGATCATGGCCGACGTGATGACCTTCGAGGAGCATCGCGGCCCGATCAAGGGCAAGACCATAGCCTGGACCGGCGACGGCAACAATGTCCTGCATTCGCTGGTCGAGGGCTCGGCCCGGTTCGGCTACCGCATGAACATGGCCGTGCCGCTCGGTTCCGAGCCGGACGACAAGATCCTCAACTGGGCGCGCAACAACGGCGGCGAGATCATGCTGTGCCATGACGCGGATCGCGCGGTGGACGGTGCCGACGTGGTGGTGACCGATACCTGGATCTCGATGAACCAGGAGCACAAGGCGCGCGGCCACAATGTCTTCCAGCCGTTCCAGGTCAATGCCGCGCTGATGAAGCAGGCCCAGCCGGACGCGCTGTTCATGCATTGCCTGCCGGCCCATCGCGGCGAGGAAGTGACCAACGAGGTGATCGACGGCCCGCAGTCGGTCGTGTTCGACGAAGCGGAAAACCGCCTGCATGCGCAGAAGTCGATCCTCGCCTGGTGCCTCGGCGCCATCTGATCGCGGCTGCAGAAGCCTAAGTATGATGGCGCGGCGGAACGACAGTTTTCGCCGCGCTTGATCTTTTTCCGCCCGGTTCCCATTTGTGCCGTTGAGAAAGAGGCCCAGCGCCTCGCCATGTTCGAGCGCCAAGGCGCCAGGAGTACAATGATGATGAACAGGCCTGCCGAGCTTGGCGAATTCGGTTTCGCCGGTGATGACAGGGTCGTGCCCTTCCAGGTGGAAGGCCTCGACGTGCGCGGTCGCGCCGTGCAGATCGGTCCCTTGCTGAATACCATTCTTGCCCGCCACGACTATCCCGAGCCGGTCGCCCGGCTGCTGGCCGAGGCGATCGTGCTCACCGTGCTGATCGGCACCTCGCTGAAGTTCGAGGGCAAGTTCACCGTCCAGACCAAGAGCGACGGTCCGGTCGACCTGCTGGTCGCCGACTTCGCCTCGCCGGAAAATGTCCGCGCCTATGCCCGCTTCGACGAGGGGCGCCTGGCCGAGGCGGTGGCCGCCGGCCGCACCTCGCCCGAGCAGCTGCTCGGTGCGGGCGTTCTGGCGCTCACCATCGACCAGGGCAATTTCATGCAGCCCTACCAGGGCATCGTGCCGCTCGACGGCGCCTCGCTGGAGGATATTGCCGGGGTCTATTTCCGCCAGTCGGAGCAGATCCCGACCCGTGTCCGTCTCGGGGCCGCCGAGTTCTTCGACCGCGACGAGGAGGGTCGTCCGCGCCGCACCTGGCGTGCCGGGGGCCTGATCGCCCAGTTCCTGCCCGAGGCGCCGGAGCGTATGCGTCACTCCGACCTGCATGGCGGCGACGGCGACAATGGCGACCGGCCGCAGTCGGAAGACGATGCATGGGCCGAAGCGCGCGTGCTGGTCGACACGATCGATGCGGACGAACTGACCGATCCGCAGATCGGCGCGGAACGCCTGCTGTTCCGCCTGTTCCACGAGCGTGGCGTAAGGGTCTACGACCCCCATGCCGTCTTCGACCGATGCAGCTGCTCGCGGGAAAAGATCAAGGGCGTGCTGTCGAGCTTCTCGCAGGAGGAGATCGATGCCAGCCAGACGGATGGCGCGATCACGGTGACCTGCGAATTCTGCTCGACCACCTACCGCTACGAGGCGGCGGAAGTCTTGAACGCCTGAGCGGTTCGGATATGGAATGATGCGAGCGGCAGGGTCCTTGACCCTGCCGTTTTCAGTTCAGCACTCGGACCATGCCCGGCGCATCCAGCGAAAAGGCGGGAATGGAGACCTCGAAGACCTCGCCGTCGTCGGCTTCCATCTGGTAGTGGCCGAACATCATGCCCGACGGCGTGTCGAGCGGGCAGCCGGACGAATATTCATAGGTGTCGCCGGGGCGCAGCCGCGGCTGCTCGCCGATCACGCCGGGGCCATGCACCTCGTCGACCTGGCCGTTCTGGTCGGTGATGTGCCAGTAGCGGTGCATCAGCCGCACCGGCCTCGTCGAGTGGTTGGCGATCACGATACGGTAGCCCCAGACATAGCGGCTGTCTTCCGGATCGGATTGCTCCTCCAGGTAATAGGGTTCGACACTGACCTCGATGTCGCGTGTCACGGCGCGATACATGCACGGGACCTTTTTAAAGCTTCGCTAAGCATAGCCTACAGCATGGCGCGATGAAGGAAAAATACAAGCGCACCGGCCGGCCAATCCGACCGGTCCGGCAGAGATTTCGTTGTTAATGCTAATGGTTGGGGTTAAGGGCCAGGGGCCGGGCGTGCAAGACGCCCGCCCGGACTTTTCTGGGGCCTTGGCCGCCGGAGCGGCGCTCAGGCGCCGACGGACGCGATGGCGCGGGCAAAATCTTCGAGCAGGTCGTCCGTATCCTCGATGCCGCAGGACAGACGCACCGTGCCGCCGGACATGCCGAGTTCGGCGCGTGCCTCGTCGGTCAGGTTCTTGTGCGTCGTGGTGGCCGGATGGGTGATCAGGCTCTTGGCGTCGCCGAGATTGTTGGAGATCTTGACGATCTCCAACGCGTTCTGAAGCTTGAACGCCGCGTCCTTGCCGCCCTTCATCTCGAAGGCGACGAGCGTCGAGCCACCGGTCATCTGCTTGGCGACGATGTCGGCCTGCGGATGGTCGGCGCGGCCCGGATAGATCACCCTGGCCACCTGCGGCTGCTCGGCCAGGAAGTCGGCGATCGCCGCGGCATTGGCCGTCTGCTGCTTGACGCGCAGCGGCAGAGTCTCGACGCCCTTCAGAAGCGTCCAGGCATTGAACGGCGACATCGCCGGACCGGTATGGCGGAAATAGTCCTGCAGGTTCTCGGTGATCCAGTCCTTCGACGAGAGCACGACGCCGCCGAGGCAGCGGCCCTGTCCGTCGATATGCTTGGTCGCCGAATAGACGACGACATGGGCGCCGAGTTCGAGCGGCTTCTGGAAGAGGGGGGTGGCGAAGACATTGTCGACGATCAGCGTGGCGCCGACCTGGTCGGCGAGCTTGGCGACGCCGGCGATGTCGACCACTTCGAGCGTCGGATTGGTCGGGCTTTCGAGGAACATCACCTTGGTGTTCGGCCGGATCGCCGCTTCCCAGTTCTTAAGGTCCCGGCCGTCGACCAGTGTGCATTCCACGCCGTAGCGCGGCGCCAGCGTCTCGACGACATAGCGGCAGGAACCGAACAACGCGCGGGCGGCGACGATATGGTCGCCGGCCTTCACCTGGCAGAGCACGGCAGCGGCGACGGCCGCCATGCCGGAGGCCATGGCGCGGGCGTCTTCGGCGCCTTCCAGGAGGCACATGCGCTTTTCGAACATGTCATTGGTGGGGCTGCCGTAGCGAGCATAGATATAGCCGTCCGTCTCGCCCTTGAAGCGTGCTTCCGCCGCTTCCGAGCTTTCATAGACGAAGCCCTGCGTCAGAAAGATCGCCTCGGACGTCTCGCCATAGGGCGAGCGAAGAGTTCCGCCATGGACCAGTTGGGTTGCCGGACGCCAGTTCTTGCTCATGCCTTTCAGCCTTTCGAATACAAAAAAACCGGTCGCGAAATCGGACCGGTTTCTAGCACCCGGTCTCTTTAGCCATTTGTTTAACGTGGCTGCAAGCCGACCGGCCAAATCACCACGGGATAAGCTTGCCATACGCCCATCGCGGGCTTGCGTCAATTCCTCGACTTTGGTTTTGTCTGGCCCAAACAGGAAGATGCAAGATGACCAGGACCACGGGCATTCTCTCGGACAGCGCCATCGGCACGCTTTTCGGCGAGGGCCGGCTGATGAGCGAGGCGATGCTCGATCACGACCAGATCCAGCCCGCCAGCCTCGACCTGCGTCTCGGCGCGAAGGCGCTGCGCGTGCGTGCGAGCTTCATGCCGGGGCGCGCCCACACCGTCGCCGAGAAGCTCGAACGGCTGACCCTGCACGAGATCGACCTGGAAAACGGCGCCGTTCTGGAGACCGGCTGCGTCTATATCGTCCCGCTGATGGAGAGCCTCGACCTGCCGGCCGCAATGTCGGCCTCGGCCAATCCGAAGAGTTCGACCGGCCGCCTCGACATCTTCACCCGCGTCATGGTCGATTATGCCCAGGAATTCGACAAGATCCCGGCCGGCTACAAGGGACCGCTTTACCTGGAGATCAGCCCGCGCACCTTCCCGGTCATCGTTAGGCGCGGCTCGCGCCTGTCGCAGATCCGTTTCCGCGTTGGCCAGGCGCTGCTCGGCGAGCGAGAGCTTCTGGACCTGCATGCGGCGGAGACCCTGGTCGCCAGCGAAGCGCCGAACGTCTCGGGCGGCGGGATCGCGCTGTCGATCGACCTGAAGGGCACCGGTGAGCACGGCCTGATCGGCTATCGCGGCAAGCACCATACCGGCGTGATCGACGTCGACAAGAAGGCCGCCCATGACGTGCTCGACTTCTGGGAGCCGCTCTACAGCCGCGGCGCCGACGAGCTCATCCTCGATCCGGACGAATTCTACATTCTCGTCTCCAACGAGGCGGTGCATGTCCCGCCGCTCTATGCCGCCGAGATGACGCCCTATGACCCGCTGGTCGGCGAGTTCCGCGTGCACTATGCCGGCTTCTTCGATCCCGGTTTCGGCCATGCCGCCGCCGGCGGCTCGGGAAGCCGCGCCGTGCTCGAAGTGCGCAGCCACGAAGTGCCCTTCATCCTCGAGCATGGCCAGGTGATCGGCCGTCTCGTCTACGAGCACATGCAGGAGCGCCCTGAAGGTCTCTACGGCTCCGGCCTCGGCTCCAACTACCAGGCTCAGGGCCTGAAGCTGTCCAAGCATTTCCGCCTCGGCTGATCGGCGTCCGCGCAAGGTCGGTTTCGCCCTTGACAGCGCGTCGCATCTGTTGGAACTGTGCGGGCCGCGCGGGTGTAGCTCAATGGTAGAGCAGCAGCTTCCCAAGCTGAATACGAGGGTTCGATTCCCTTCACCCGCTCCAGCCTCCTCCGATCCTCAAGACCGCCCGCTCACCGCGCCACGCTATTTCGCCGGCGTCTGGCTTCGAGCAGCAGCAGGCCGGCGAGCGTCAGCACGGTGAAGCCGGCGCCGCCAAGGAAGGTGCCGGTCGGGCCGGTTGCGTCCCACAGCAGACCGGCGATGACGCTGGCCGCCAGCAATGCGGCGCCGGTCACCAGGTTGAACATGCCGAAGGCCGTGCCGCGCAGCTCCGCCGGCGCCGTGTCGGCGACGAGGGTTGCGAGCAGCCCCTGGGTGAAGCCCATGTGCAGGCCCCAGAGCGCCGCTCCGAGCGCAAGACCGGCGAGACCCGAGGAGAAGGCGAGCACCAGGTCGGCGGCGAGCAACAGCATAAGGCCGGCGACGAGCAGTCTCGTCCGGCTCATCTTGTCCGAAAGCGCGCCGACCGGATAGGCGGAGAGGAAATAGGCGGCATTCATCACCACCATGACAGCCGGGACGAAGGCGAGCGACAGACCGATATCCTGACCCTTGAGGACGAGGAAGGCTTCGCTGAACCGCGCGAGTGTGAAGGCGGACGCGACCGCCACCACCCCCCAATAGCTGGTGCTGAGCCGCCGAAGTTCGCGGCGGCTGAGCGGCATGCGCACCCTGCGCGCCGGCGCCTCCCGCTTCGGCTCCTTTACCGCAACAATGATCAGCCCGGCCGAGATGAAGGCGGGAATGACGGCGATCCAGAAGACGAGGGTGAAATCATTGCTGAGCGCCCACATGAAGACGATGGCCAGCAGCGGGCCGAGCAGGGCGCCAAGCGTATCGAGCGACTGCCGGAGCCCGAAGCTCGCGCCGCGCAGCTCCGGTGGCGAAATGTCGGCGACCAGCGCGTCGCGCGGCGCGCCGCGGATGCCCTTGCCGATGCGATCGACGAAACGGGCGGCGATCAGCCAGGCGACGCTCGGCGCGAGCGGGAAGATCGGTTTGGTGAGCGCTGCAAGCCCGTAGCCGAGGGCGGCCAGCAGCTTTCGTTTTCCCAGCCAGTCGCTCAGCGCACCGGAAAACACCTTGGTGATCGCCGCGGTTGCCTCGGCGATCCCCTCGATGATGCCCACCGTCAGCGTCGACGTGCCGAGCACCGTTACCAGGTAGAGCGGTAGCACGGCGTGGATCATTTCGGAGGAAATATCCATGAACAGCGAGACGAATCCGATCGCCCATATGGCGCCCGGGAGCCTGCGCCAGGTGGCTGTCGCGCCCGCGTCTCGTGTCTTCGGCAAACCGGCGTCTCCTGATGATAGAGCCCAGACCGCACCGGGCGAAATCGTTTCCGGTCCGCTGAAGCCAATCAGTGCGCGCTCGCTCATTTCCAGTCAAGACGGTTGGCAGGCAGGATCACAGGGCTCTTTGGCCAAAACGGCTCCGGTTTGCATCTGCGTCTGCGCCTTCTCGGACGGCCCGGTGGTCTGGCGCGGCTGATGCGGCGTCTTGTTCCAGAAGAAGGGCTTGCAGCGCAGTTCGACGACCGCCTTCCAGGCGGCGAGGGAGGTCATCATCCAGTAGAGCGGCACGCCCATCCAGCGGTTGCCGACCATCTTTCTCTCGTGCGCCGTCATCGTCGTTGCGCCGAGCGTCACAAAGGCGGTGTAGCTGCCGAGAATGTTGGTGATGTCGATGATGAACAGGATCGCCTCGAACAGGCCGATCGTCTCGGCCGGCTTCTGCAGCATGGCGAGCGCCGATGTGGCGATGAAGACGAGGATGAGCGGATGGCTGAGCGCCGAAATCAGCATGCCGCCGATCAGCAGCTGGAAGGTGGCGAAGGCGGCAAGCCCCATTTCGTCGATCGTCCGGGCCGGATCGCGCATCAGCACCAGCCATGTCTGCAGCCAGCCCTTGAACCAGCGGGTCCGCTGGCCGAGCCAGACGGCGCCCGTCGTCGGCGCGTCCTCCAGCGTCTGCCGCCGGATCGTCGCGGAGCGGTAGCCGAGCCGGTAGAGCCGCATGCCGAGATCGGCGTCTTCCGTGACGTTGAACGGATCCCAGCCGCCGACGGCCTTCAGCGGGCCGATGCGGAAGTGATTGGACGTGCCGCCCAGCGGCAGCGGCATGCGGTAGCGCGCCAGGATCGGCAACATGCGGCGAAACAGGGCGGCATATTCGAGCGCAAACAGCGCGCTGGTAAAGGACTGGCGCATGTTGGCGATCACCAGTGGCGCCTGCAGGCAGGCGACATCGGCGGGTGCGGCGCGGAACGTATGGTAGGCCTCCTTCAGTTGGTCCGGATGCGGCCGGTCCTCGGCATCGAAGATCGCCACATAGTCGCCGCGCACGCCGGAAAGCGCATAGCTCAGCGCCTTCGGCTTGGTGCGCGGCGCCATCGGCGGCACCTCGACGATCTCGAAGTGTCGTGGCGGTTGGTGCGCCCGGATCGCCGAAAGGGTTTCCATGTCGTCGGCCTCGCAGACGAGCTTGATGTCGAGCCGGGCGCGCGGCCAGTCGAGCCTTTCGAGCGAGCCGATCAGCTGGGCTGCGACCTCGGCCTCGCGGTAGAGCGCCACCATGACCGTATAGACGGGCAGGGGCTCTTCGCCGCTGACGGGCGGTAGCGCGGCAGGCCTTTGCCGCGCCCGTCTGGAGCGCCGGCCATGCACCAGGGCGGCCATGCGCAGGCACAGCGCCGCGAGATAGAGCAGCGACAGCGTGAGATGCAGGACGGCGCCGGCAATCGCCGGCGCGCCGAAGAGCAGCGCAATCACGCCGCTCGTCATCGCGCCCGCCCAGAAGCCCTGCCGACCGGTGAGCACCGTGCGGGCGGAGAAATCCGGCCGCGCCTCGAACAGCGCGTCGACGGTCGCCTTCACCCGCCGGTCCGCCCCGGCCTGCCAGGCGGCGCGCCGGATCGACGACGCGGAGGCGATGGCAAGCGAGCGGCGGAGCCCCGGATGCCGTTCGAGACTGGCGAGCAGGTGATCGATGCGCCGCGCCTCTGGGGCGATCACAGTGACCGGCGGGCGGGTCTTGTCGTGCAGCCGCACGGAGCAGGGCCGGGCAAGCTGGCTGTCCAGCCCCTTGCCGTCGACGACCGCGCCGTCCGGGATCGCGTCGAGAAAGGAAAGGCCCGCGAGCCGCGCCAGCGCCGCGTAATAGGCCTCCTCCTGCACATGGCCGCTCGCCAGCAATTCCTGTTCGATCGTCGTGCCATGGCTTGCGGCCCGGCTTGCCATGCGGGCGATCAATGGCTTGGAAAAGCCGAGCGACTTGATCACCAGCGCCTCGTCGCGCAACGCGGAAAGGGCAGCACCGTCCTCGTCCGGCGCGCCGGGGACAGGCACTTGACGCGATGCGGCACTGGCTTCCCCGGCGATCGCGCCAGCGCGGCCGCCATATTCCCCGATTTGCATGACTCTGTTACACCGTCATCGGGAGATGACGCCCCAGCTGTCCCCGGAAATGGATCATAATGATACGCATCGTAGTTTCATCCCTGCATTTTCAGGGGTTGCGCTTTTTGGTTGTGGCGGCGTGTGCAATTCTTGCCGCTGCGTTTGCGCCGCATCCGGCGCGGTCCGGCGACCTTCCGGTGCTGTTCGATGCCCGCGAGCGCCTGCCGCGCCCCGATCTGTCGGGCGTGCTGCGCGTGCGCTTCCTGACGACGACGGATTTCCCGCCCTTCAACTTCGCCGACCAGACGGGCCGGCTTGCCGGTTTCCACATCGACCTGGCGCGGGCCATCTGTGCCGAACTCGGCATCGAGGCGAAATGCCAGGTCCAGGCGCTACCCTTTGGCGAACTCGAGGCGGCGCTCGCCGCCGGGCAGGGCGAGGCCGTGCTGGCCGGCATCGCTGTGAGCGAGGAGTTGCGCACCCGCTTCGCCTTCAGCCGGCCCTATATGCTGCTGCCGGCGCGCTTTGCCCGCAACAAGGCGGTCGAGCTTGGCGGTGAGGATGCCGACGCGCTGTTCGGTCGCCGGGTGGGCGTGGTCGGCGGCACGGCGCACGAGGCGATGCTGAAAGCCTTCTTCCCCGACATCCAGGCGGTCCCCTTCGCCGATCGGGCAAAGATGCTGGAGGAGCTGAAGGAAAAGAAGATCGATGCCGTGTTCGCCGATTCGCTGCAGCTGTCCTTCTGGACGGCCGGCGATGCCGCGGGCAATTGCTGCGCGCTGTTCGGCCAGGCCTATGTCTCTGAGCGTTTTCTCGGGGAAGGGCTGACGATCATGCTCCGCCGCGACGATCCCGTGCTCGCCGCGGCCTTCGACAGCGCATTGGCGGCGCTGTCGCGAAACGGCCGGTTGCAGGAAATCTACCTGCGCTATTTCCCCTACGGCCTGTTCTAGAACCGGTGACCACGCACGCGGTTGCGCTCCCCAGGCTCTGTTCGGGGGATTAATCGCCAGCGGTCCCGTTCAGGGGATCCGGAGCGCATGAGCGGCAATCGCGGCGAGCCGCCGCGCAGATCACATCGGGCGGTAGCGGGCGATCGCGCTGTGCTCGATCGCCGCGCAGGTCAGCTTGTCGAGGCCCAGCCGGTCGCGCAGCAATTGCAGGAACCGGATCTCCTCGGGCTTGACGGCCATGTCGACGGCCATGACCTCGACGGCGAGCGCATAGGCGGTGTCGTAGGAGCGGCGCGGCACGGCGTCGCGGATGACCTCGAGCGCGATGTCGAGGCCCTCGGGGCCGGCGAGAATATCGGCGCAACGCTTGGAAACCGCGACGACGCTGTCCTTGTCGAAGCCGTCGAAGATGGGCAGCAGGTCGATCAGCTGGCCGATGCGGCGCAATTCCTTGTCGTTCATCGAATTGTCGACGGCGGAGGCCATCACCATGACGAAAATCAGGGCGTCATGCGGCGTTACGGGCGTTGTCATCGGTCGGGCATTCCTCGTTGTTTTCCCGGAGAGTAGGATCTGCCGGCCTCGCTTTCAAGCCGGGCTCCGGGCTTACCGCTGGTCGTCGCCGAAAAGCCCGCGGCGCTCGGTGCGTGCCTTGTCGGTGAGGGCGGCGAGCGGCGAACCGGCCGTCGCCTCGGCCCAGCCGTTCTCGGCCAGCCATGTGGCGATGTCGAGCTCGCCCACACGGCAGCGGGCCTCGATCATGCCCTTCCAGTCGGCGCTGTCCGTTTCGCAGGCGATCGTGCGGTTGCGCAGGAACAGCCGCTGCTGCGTGCGCGCCACCATGCCGCAGGGCCAGTCGCCACCCTTTGCAGTCGGGCACATGCGCATCCGGTCGGTGGTGGTGATGTCGGCGAGCTTGAGGTTTCTCGGGCCAAACGCGATCAACCCGGCCTCGACCGATTCCGGCCGCGGCAAGAGCACGACCTTCACCCGCTCGGTTTTGGGCTGATTGGTCTCAAGCGGCGCGCGCGGTTCGATCCGCTCGAGCTTCTGCGGCTCGGCAGCCAGCGGCGAGGCAAAGAGCTCGGGATTGACCGGGCGAACCCCGGCCTCTTCCGTCGCCGTATCCGCAGGCGGCGGGGTCTGCCCGCCGGCCGGCTGGTCGGTCTCGACGGAGATCTCCGGCGCGGCGTCCGCCGATGCCGCAGGCTGCTCCGCGGCGGCGTCCGCCGGCGCATTCGGCTCGGCCCATTCGACCGGCATCTCCTCGATCTCGAAGCCCTCGGCCTCGCTGTCGGCCAGGTTGCGGCCGGCCGCGGTCAGCAGCAGGGCCCACAGGGCGATGCCGGCGACGCCGACGACGATGGTACCGAGAGGACGCATAGGCCGATTTTCCTACTGGCTGGCCCAGATGATCCGCGCGATCCACTCGACATCCGTCATGTCGAGGTTGCGGTTCGGATGCTCCGGGTTGAGCGATATCAGTTCGATGGTCTTGGCCGACTGCCGGGCCAGAACCTTGGCCATGACCTCGCCCTCGCGGGTCTTGACCACCACGCGGTCGCCGCGCCTGACCTGGGCGCCCGGCTCGACGATCAGCACGTCGCCGTCGCGATAGAGCGGCTTCATGCTGTCGCCCTGGACCTCCAGCGCATAGACGCCGGCCTTGCGGGCCGGCGAGGCGGGGAACTCGACCACGTCCCATCCCTGGCCGGCGGGAAAGCCGCCGTCATCGAAGAAGCCGCCGGCGCCGGCCTGGGCAAAACCGAGCAGCGGGATCGAGCCGGCCTGCGGCGGAAAGGCGCCGTTCGGTACCGTGCCGCCGCCCTCGGGCTGGATGAAGCCCATGAACTGGTCGATGCCGGTTCCGGTGGCCTCGAGCACCTTGGAAATGGATTCGGTCGAAGGCCAGCGCATGCGCCCGTCCGGGCCGGTCCGCTTCGACTTGTTGAACGAAGTCGGGTCGAGGCCCGCCCGCCGCGCCAGGCCCGAGGGCGTCAGCTGGTTGCGTTCGGCGAGCCTGTCGATCGCGGCCCAGATCTTGTCATGCGAAAGCATCGTCGCTCATGCTCCAGGGCCGGCTGCGACGGCAACGGAATGCCTTGCCCCGGCGAGATACCGGAACTTTAACCAAAGCGGATTGTCCAGTAAAGGCGAAAAGGAATAAAATCCTGCTCGCAAGGGCGCCGGCGCGTCCTTTCGTCAGGCGACCATGGCCATGTTGATCTTGCCGAGCTGGATGACGGCCTGGGTGCGGCTGTCGACCTTGAGCTTCAGCAGGATGGCCGAGACATGCGCCTTGATGGTGGCTTCCGACACGCCGAGCTCATAGGCGATCTGCTTGTTCAGCAGGCCTTCGCCGAGCATGCCGAGCACGCGGCTCTGCTGTGGCGTGAGCGTCCGCAGCCGGTTGATCAGGTCGGCGACGTCGGGATCCTGCTCCTGGCCGCCCTGGTAGTTCTTCGGCGTCCAGATGTCGCCTTCCAGCACGGACTGGATGGCGGCGCGGATGTCCTCGATGCCGGACGACTTGGAGATGAAGCCGGAAGCGCCGAGTTCCAGCGCGCGGCGAATGGTGGTGGGGTCGTCGCTGGCCGAGACGATGACGATCGGCAGGCTGGCGAATTCGGCTCTGAGCGCCATCAGGCCGGAAAAGCCGGACACGCCCGGCATGGAAAGGTCGAGCATCATCAGTTCGGCGTCGGGATGGGTGGCAGCCGCCTTGCGGGCCGCTTCGAAATCGCCGGCTTCGATGATGGTCTGCTCGCCGTCGATGCCGCTGACGGCCTGGCGCAGGGCGCCGCGGAAGAGCGGATGATCGTCTGCAATGATGAAGGTCGATGCCGTCATGTCGGAGCCCCCTCCCAAGAGCGATGTCTTGCTACGCCGCGTCCGCGGCTCTTCATCTATTTAGCGATTACTGGGAATATATACAATAGTCTATGTTTTGTCGGGCGTTGCGCCTTCTTCCTGTTGCTTGAACTCTTCCACCAGGCCGAAGAAGCTGCGCATGAAGCGTTCCATGATGCCTATCGAGCGTTCGACCTCCTCGTCGCTGGGCAGCGGTTCGCCTTTCGCCAGCGGCTGGCCGGTGGCGAGGCCCTTCTCCAGCGCCCCGACGCGTTTTTCCAGCCGGTCGAGATCCTCCTCATAGGCGGCCCGTTCGTCCGCGGCCATGCGGCAGGTGAGCGTACCGTCCTTCTCTTGACAGAGGGTCAGCGCGCCGGTCTTGCGGTCGAGGCGGACAAAACCGCCATCAGTCTTCTCCAGCGCGAAGCGCGCGACATCGGTGTCCTCGGCCAGGGCCGGTGCGGCGAAGCCGGCCGCGATCATCAGGAAAAGGGTCGTTGGCATGGGCATTGGGCGCATCGGCGATCTCCTCGAATTCGTCATATTTGGCCCGTCCGCCGGCGCAACAAGCGTGGACAAGCCGGTCGGTTTGCGGCAAACCGCCAGCGAAGACTCCGCTGACGGAAGGACGGGCCCTTGGATCGGATCATATACAAGATCGTGCCGCACGAATTATGGCAGCGGGCGCGCGACGAGGGAGTATTTCGCGGCGCCGCGATCGATCTCACCGACGGCTACATCCATTTTTCCACCGGCGCCCAGGCGGTCGAGACGGCGGCGCGCCACTTTGCCGGCGTCGAGGGCCTGCTGCTGGTCGCCGTCGATGCCGCATCGCTAGGCGAGGCGCTGCGCTTTGAGCCCTCGCGCGGCGGCGATCTCTTTCCGCACCTCTATGCCAACCTGCCGCTCGATGCCGTCCTGTGGGAAAAGCCCCTGCCGCTCGGCGGCGACGGCCAGCATGTCTTTCCGGAGATGGACCGATGATCGATGCCTTCAAGACGATTGCCCGCCGCGGCCTCTTCCTGTTCGACGCCGAGACCGCCCACGGCATGTCGATCGCCGCGCTGAAATCCGGCCTCGTGCCGGGCTGCGCGCTGAAGGCCGATCCGCGGCTGGCCGTGACCGTCGCAGGTCTCCAATTCCCCAATCCACTCGGCATGGCCGCCGGCTATGACAAGAATGCGGAAGTGCCCGACGCGCTGCTGCGGCTCGGCTTCGGCTTTGCCGAGGTCGGCACGCTGACGCCGAAGCCGCAGGCCGGCAATCCCAAGCCGCGCATCTTCCGGCTGGAAAAGGACCTGTCCGTGATCAACCGGCTCGGCTTCAACAACGAGGGCCATGCGGCCGCCCTTGCACGATTGCTGGCCCGCCGGCCCTCAGGTATCGTCGGTGTCAATATCGGCGCCAACAAGGACAGCGTCGACCGCATTGCCGACTATGTCGAGGGTATCCGCCGCTTTGCAGGCGTCGCTTCCTATTTCACCGCCAACATCTCCTCGCCCAACACGCCGGGCCTGCGCGACCTGCAGGCCCGCGAGAGCCTCTCGGCGCTCCTGTCGGCCGTGCTCGCCGCGCGTGACGAAATCGCCGCGGCATCGGGCGTACGTCGCCCGGTCTTTCTGAAGGTGGCGCCGGATCTGACCGAAGAGGGTATGGACGACATCGCCGCCGAAGCGCTGGCGCATGATCTCGATGGCCTGATCGTTTCCAACACGACGCTTGCGCGCGACGGCCTGTCTGACCCGCGCCTCGCCGGCGAGGCGGGCGGGCTTTCCGGCAAGCCGCTGTTCGAAAAGTCGACGGCGGTGCTCGCCCGCATGCGAAAGCGCGTCGGTCCGGCCATGCCGATCATCGGCGTCGGCGGTGTCTCCTCGGCCGAGACGGCGCTGGAAAAGATCCGCGCCGGCGCCGATCTCGTCCAGCTCTATTCCTGCATGGTCTATGAAGGCCCCGGCCTGCCGGCACGCATCGTGCGCGGCCTGTCGACGCTGCTCGACCGCGAAAAGGTCGCCTCGATCCGCGAGCTGCGCGACACCCGCCTCGACTACTGGCTGGCCGCGAAGGTCTGATCGAGCTTCGGTTTCAGCCGCGACAGCAGCAGCAGGCCGCGCAGCGCCAGAAACACGTTGAGCGCGATCCACAGGCCGTGATTGCCGAAGCTCGGCACCAGCGCTGCCAGCGTCGCGAGATAGCCGGCGAGCGCCACGATCATCATGTTGCGCATCTCGCGCGACCAGGTGGCGCCGATGAAGATGCCGTCCATCTGGAAGGCGAGCGCGCCGGTCAGTGCCGTCAGCGCCGCATAGGGCAGATAGAGGTCGGCGACGATGCGAACCTCCTGCGCCGTGGTGATGAAGCCGATGATCGACTGCCCGAGCCCGAGAAAGAAGGCAAGGCTGGCCAGCGCCAGCCCGAGCGACCAGACGCCGGTGAGCTTCACCGCGCGTTCGAAGCCCGGCCGGTAGCGCGCCCCGATCGTCTGGCCGGCGATCTGCTCGGCCGCGGTGGCGATACCGTCGAGATAGAAGCTCGAGATCATGAAGAAGTTGAGGAGCACCGCATTGGCGGCGAGCGTCACCGGGCCGAAGCTCGCGCCCACCCGGGTCATCACGGTGAAGGCGGTGATCAGCGAGAAGGTGCGTATCAGGATGTCGCGGTTGAGGTGGAAGAGCTCTTTCAGCTTCGCCGTATCGGTCAGCATGGCCAGCCGCGGCATCGCCGCCGGGCCATAGCGCCGGAAGACGAAGGCGAGGCCTGCGAGGGCCGCCACGGTCTCGCCGATCACCGTTCCCCAGGCGACGCCGGCGATTCCCCAGCCGAAGGTCAGGCCGAGCAGGATCGACATGACGATGTTGATGCCGTTCAGCAAAATCTGCAGCCCGAGCCCGGCCGATCCGAGCCCGCGCCCCAGCACGAAGCCGAGCAGGGTGAAGTTGGAGAGCGTCAACGGTGCGGCAATGATGCGGATGGCGATATAGGTGGCCGCCGCCTCAGCCACCCTGCCTTCGGCGCCCATCATGGCAAGCCCGCCGGAGATGATGAGCGGCGACAAGGCGAGAATGAAGAGGCCGAAGCCGATAGAAAGCGCCATCGAGCGCCAGAACACGGCAAAGAGTTCGTCCCCGTCACCGCGGCCCTCAGCCTGGGCGACGAGCGCCGTGGTCGAGGCGCGCAGGAAATTGAGGCTGCCGAACAGCAGGTCGAAGAGCGCGGCGGCAATGGCAAGCCCGGCCAGCGCCGCTGCCTCGCCGGTCCGGCCGATCACGGCGGTGTCGGTGAGCCCGAGCAGCGGCGTGGTGACGTAGCCGAGCGTCATCGGCACGGCGATCGCCAGCACCGAACGATGCGTCACGTCGATGATCCGAACCGGCCTAATTCTCGTGTCCATGTATACGCCCACTGACTTTGCGCCGGGGCGGGAATCGCTCAGGCCGACAGCACCATGGCCCAATAAGGGCGGTTGGCGGAAGAGGGATGACGCGCAACGGCAACGCCGAGGCCCTGATAGGTGCCGAGCATGTTCTCCAGATGCTTCTTCGAATCAATCCAGGCCTGCACCGCGCGCTCGACGCTGTCCTGGCCGGTGGCGATGTTCTCGGCCGCCGGCAGCGGCACTTCGGTGGATTTCATGCGGTCGAGGAAACTGTCGTTGAAGCCGATCAGATGCGACATCTTCCCGGCCCTCGCCATGCGTTTCGCCTGGAACAAGGCCGCGACCTCGGCCTCGGGCTTCTTGGCTAGGCCGCCCAGTCCCTTCTTTTGCCGCAGCGTGTTGACGATCGGCAGCGCGCCCTCGGTCTGCACCTCGGAGAGGTCGTCACCGGTCGGCAGGACGTCCGTGGTGCGGCAGCCGGCAAGCGCGGCGACAAGGCCGCAGGCCGACAGGATCAGAAGCGTGCGCCGCGGAAGGGGCTGGACGGACGCTGGCCGCATCTCAGTTCCTTGCACTGATCAGACGCAGCACGATGAAGACCGGGATGACGATGGTCGCGCCGAGCAGGAGATAGTCGCCGACCCGTCCGAGCGCGGCGAAACCGCGATACCAGAGCTCGATGAAGAAGTGCCGGATGCCTTCGAGGATGTCGACCGGATAGATGCCGAACACATGCATGATGAAGCCGACGATCAGCGAAACGACGACGAGCTTGATGATCGTGCGGCCCGGCGTGTCGCCGAGAAATCTGTTGACCTGATCGGCCATGGCAATCTCCTGTTTGTCCTCACATAGGAAGAGGCGCCGTTTCCCGCAAGCAAGGCGCGCGAACGCTTGGCTTTGCGCCGGACAACTTAGCTCTTGTGTTTTTTCGGCCCTTCGGTCAAGTGCCGCCTGATCCACGGGATTTCACCATGCAGCCCACCCAGTTTTCCTCCGGCGACGTCATTGCCGACCGTCGCGCCGACTATGCCCGGATGCTCGCCGAAAGTGGCGATCCTGCGGCAGCGGCCGAATTGATGGAGCAGGCGCTGGAGCTGGCGCCCGCTTGGGCCGCCGGCTGGCTGCGCCTCGGCGAATATCGCGACAAGGCCGGCCTCGGCCCACAAGCTGCGGAGGCGCTCCGGCAGGTGCTGGCGCTCGATCCGGAGGATATCTTCGGAGCCGGCCTGAAGCTCGCCCTTCTCGGCGCCGCAGAAACACCCGACAAGCCGCCGAGCCGCTATGTCGAGGCGCTGTTCGACGACTATGCCGACCGCTTCGAGGCGGCCCTCGTCGAGCGCCTCGATTATTCCGTCCCCGGCAAGCTCGCGGCGCTGGTGCGCAAGGTGCGGGGCGAGGGCGGCCCGTTTGCCTGCGCCGTCGATCTCGGCTGCGGCACCGGCCTGCTCGGCGTGGAGGTCCGCTCCTGTGTAAGCCGGCTCGAAGGCTTCGACCTCTCGGCCAACATGCTCGCCAAGGCCGAGGAGAAGGGCATCTACGATCACCTCGCGCGCTCCGACCTTTCGCTCGATGCCGAGGGATCGCAGCTCTTCGCTGACGGCCTGGCGCACGGCCGTGCCGATCTCGTCGCCGCCGCCGATGTGCTGATGTATCTCGGTGACCTGTCGAACGCCTTTTCGCTGGCTGCCGAACTCTCGGCCCCCGGCGCGCTCTTCGCCTTCTCGGTCGAAGACGCGGGCGTCCCGGACGGTTTCCATCTCGCCCCCTCGCTGCGCTATGCCCATTCCGAAGCCTATGTCCGCGCCGCCCTTGCGGCCGCCGGCTTCGATATCCGCGAAATCGAGCGCACGACCATTCGCATGGATGGCGGAAAACCCGTCCTCGGCATTCTGTTTGTTGCGATACGGGCGCCCTGACGGAATCGAAAATTGCGAACTTCTCGATAGGTCAGTATTCCTTACCTATCACCCTTGCGTCTCAGGACATCCGGAGTAATTTTGCACTGCGGGAGGCCATTTTCGGAGACGTGTCATGGCGCATTTGACGAGCATGTTGGGTATCTGGAATTCCAATCCGGCCCGCCATACGGCGGCAGAGGACCTGCAGGGTCTGATCGCCGGCAGCATGATCGCCGCGCTCGGCCTCTATCTGCTCGCCAAGGTCGGCCTCCTGACCGGCGGCATGGCGGGGCTGGCCTTCGTCCTGCACTACTGGAGCGGGATCAGCTTCGGCCTGCTGTTCTTCGTGCTCAACCTGCCCTTCTACATCCTGTCGCTGCGCCGCGTCGGCGTCGACTTCACCCTCAAGACCTTCGCCGCCGTCGGCTTCACCTCGTTCCTCGTCGAAATCGAAAGCCGCTTCCTGGTGATCGAGAGCATCGCTCCGGTCTGGGCGGCAATCCTCGGCGGCCTGCTGCTCGGTTTCGGCCTTCTGGCGCTCTACCGCCACCGCGCCAGCCTCGGCGGGCTCGGCATCCTCGCCGTCTATGTGCAGGATCGTTTCGGCATCCGCGCCGGCCTCGTCCAACTCGCCTTCGACCTCGTCGTCATGGCCACCGCCTTTGCCGTCGTCAGCCCTGAGGTGGTCGCCTATTCGGTGCTCGGCGCCGTCGTGCTCAACCTCTTCCTCGCCATCAACCACCGCTCCGACCGTTACATCGCCCTGCGCTGAGACATTCGGGCGACATGCCCCTTGAGATCGGCGCGTCGGCGCGCTACCGACTGGGCAAGCAAGCGCATTGAACGGCAGGATGTGACATGGCCAATGTCGAAGTGAAGACCCGCCTGAAGGACATGATGACCTCCTCTTCGGAGCGCCATTCACTCGTCGACGACGTCCAGGGCCTGGCGGCCGGCTCGATGATGGCCTCGCTCGGCGTGCTGCTGCTGTCGAGCGCCGGCCTCCTGACCGGCGGCACCACCGGCGTCGCCTTCCTGCTCCATTATGCGACCGGCTATAGTTTCGGCCTTCTGTTCTTCCTCATCAACCTGCCCTTCTACTGGCTGGCCTTCCGCCGCTTCGGGCTCGGCTTCACGCTGAAGACCTTCTCGGCCGTGGCCTTCACCTCCTTCCTGACGGAAGCGGTGCCGCGGGCCATCGGCTTTTCCCACATCGACCCGCTGGTCGCGGCGATCTTCGGCGGGCTGGTCATCGGCGCCGGCCTCCTGGCACTCTTTCGCCACCGCGCCAGCCTCGGCGGCTTCGGCATCCTCGCGCTCTACCTCCAGGACCGCTTCGGCTGGCGCGCCGGTCTGGTGCAGCTCGCGTTCGACGGAACGGTGCTGGTCTTCTCCTTCTTCGTCGCCACGCCCTTCATCATCTTCTGCTCGGTCGTCGGTGCCGTCGTGCTCAATCTCACGCTCGCCATCAACCACCGAAAGGACCGCTACATCGCGATCTAACGGTCCCTCGGCGGTAAGAGCGGAGATCGGCTGATCAGGCGGCAACCGCCGGCTGGTCGATCGGATGCGGAAAGCGGAAGCCGACGGCGATCCTGTTCCAGACATTGATCGTGCCGATGGCCACGGTGATGTTGGCGATCTCGCCGTCGGTGAAATGCACCTTCAGCGCTTCGAAGGCCTCGTCCGGCGCGCCGGTGCCGGCAATGTTCGTCACGGCGTCGACCCAGCCGAGCAGGGCGCGTTCGCGCGGTGTGTAGAGGGGGGATTCCCGCCAGACCGACATCATGTTGATCCACTGTTCGGACAGGCCGTCATGGCGCGATTCTTTCACATGCATGTCGACGCAGTAGGCACAGCCGTTGATGATCGAGGCGCGCAGCTTGATCATGTGGATTTCGGCGCGGGAAAGCCCGCTGGTCTGCACGTAGTTTTCCAGGCCGAGCACGGCCTTGTAGGCGGCGGGGGCCGCCTTTGCGATGTCGAGGCGCGGATGCATCTTGTCTTCCTTTCGATTTGCCCTTCAGCGGGCGGTCTTGCGTTCGTGGATTTCCAGGAAGGCGCAGCCGCGTGCCGCGATCCCTCCGTCGTCGTTCGCCTTCAGATCCGAGATCAGATCCGCGATGCTCGTTTTTTTGAGCTCGGCCCGGTAGACCCGCTCCGCCGCCAGCATCGCCGCGGCAATCCCGCATGGTTTCTCAAAGTACCGCTGGGGGAGGGGATCAGGCCCCCTTTGGCGGATCTCGCGACAGCGGAAGGCCGGCTGCGGGCCCTCCAGGGCAAGCACGATGTCGAGCAGGGTGATCGCCTCGGGTTTGCGTGCCAGGCGATAGCCGCCCTTCGGTCCCGGAACGGTGTCGACCAGGTCGGCGCTCGACAGCGCCTGGAGATGTTTCAGCAGGTAGCTCGGCGAAACCCCGTGGAACTCCGCAAGCGCTGCCGCCGAGAGGACCCCGTCCTCGGGCAGGGTCGCCAGCATGGTCATGCTGTGGATGGCCTGTTCGACGCCGTCGCCTAGTTTCATCATTTGCTCCTATCGTGGATAAAATATATCCGTGATTCTTTCGTCCGTCAACGGCGCTTCTTTTTTGAAGCGACTCCGCTAGGTTTACCCTGTGTCCATCAGCGAGCGCGCCATATCCCTCCTGCCCAAGCCCTTCCTCCGCTGGTTCGCGGAAAAGGGCTGGCAGCCGCGTGCCCATCAGCTGGAACTGCTCACCCGCG
This sequence comes from Rhizobium sp. Q54, assembly GCA_943370615.1. GTDB lineage: Bacteria > Pseudomonadota > Alphaproteobacteria > Rhizobiales > Rhizobiaceae > Allorhizobium. The sequence continues at coordinate 67,653 of CALRRQ020000015.1, read as the reverse complement.
CGCGCGCCGGGGAGAGCCTGCTGTTGATCGCGCCGACTGGTGCCGGCAAGACGCTCGCGGGCTTCCTGCCGTCGCTCACCGAACTTGTCGAGCGCCGCCGTCCGGCTCCGGGCACGCCGTTCACCGGCATCCACACGCTCTACATCTCGCCCTTGAAGGCGCTCGCCGTCGATATCGAACGCAACCTGATGAAGCCCGTCACCGAGATGGGCCTGCCGATTTCGATCGAGAACCGCACCGGCGACACGCCGAGCGGAAAGCGCCAGCGCCAGAAGCTCAACCCGCCGGACATCCTGCTGACCACGCCGGAACAGCTGGCCCTTCTGATCTCGGCCAATGACGCCGAGCGCTTCTTCAAGGATCTGCGCTACGTCATCTTCGACGAGCTGCATTCGCTCGTCACCTCGAAACGCGGCCATCTTCTGTCGCTCGGCCTGGCACGGCTGAGGAAGCTCGCGCCGTCCGTGCAGACTATCGGCCTCTCGGCCACCGTCGCGGAGCCGCTCGAGCTGCAGCGCTGGCTGGTCGCCCAGCTGCCGGTGGGCGAGCACCATGCCGGGCTGATCACGGTCGACGGCGGCGCCAAGCCCAACATCACCATCCTGACGACCGAGGAGCGGATCCCGTGGTCCGGCCATTCGGCGCGCTATGCCATGCCGGAACTCTATGCGGTGCTGAAGGACTTCCAGACGACGCTGATCTTCGTCAACACCCGCTCCCAGGCGGAAATGCTGTTCCAGGAACTCTGGACGATCAACGACGATAACCTGCCGATCGCCCTGCATCACGGCTCGCTCGACGTCGCCCAGCGCCGGAGGGTCGAAGCCGCCATGGCCGACAACAAGCTCAGGGCCGTCGTCGCCACCTCGACGCTCGATCTCGGCATCGACTGGGGCGACGTCGATCTCGTCGTCCATGTCGGTGCGCCGAAGGGCGCCTCGCGCCTTGCCCAGCGCATCGGCCGCGCCAACCACCGCATGGACGAGCCGAGCCGGGCGATCCTCGTTCCGGCCAATCGCTTCGAGGTCATGGAATGCCAGGCCGCCCTCGACGCCAACTATCTCGGCGCCCAGGATACGCCGCCGGTCGGGGAGGGATCGCTCGACGTTCTGGCCCAGCACGTACTCGGCATGGCCTGCGCCGCGCCCTTCCTCGCCGACGAACTCTATGCCGAGGTGACGTCAGCCTCTCCTTACGCGGCGCTGTCGCGCGAGACCTTCGACCGCATCGTCGATTTCGTCGCCACCGGCGGCTATGCGCTCAAGACCTACGAGCGCTATGCCCGTATCCGCCTGACGAAGGACGGTCGCTGGCGTGTTGCCAATCCGCAGGTCATCCAGCAATATCGCCTGAACCTCGGCACCATCGTCGAGGCGCCCATGCTCAATGTGCGCCTCGTCAAGCGCAATCATCTGGGCTCGCTCGGCCGTGGCGGCATGATGCTCGGCAAGGTCGAGGAGTATTTCTTCGAACAGCTGAGCCCCGGCGACACCTTCCTGTTCTCCGGCAAGGTGCTGCGCTTCGAGGCCTTGCGCGACAATGAATGTCTCGTCTCCAACGCCTTCTCCCTGGATCCGAAGATCCCGGCCTATAACGGCGGCAAGTTTCCGCTGTCGACCTATCTCGCCGATCAGGTGCGCGCCATGCTGGACGATCCCGAGCGTCGCAGCAGCCTGCCGGATCAGGTGCGCGACTGGCTGGAGATCCAGCGTGAGAAATCCGTGCTGCCGAAGCGCGGCGAACTGCTGATCGAGACCTTTCCGCGCGCCAACCGCTTCTTCCTCGTCGCCTATCCCTTCGAGGGGCGGCTTGCCCACCAGACCCTCGGCATGCTGCTCACCCGCCGGCTGGAGCGTTCGGGCGCCAAGCCGCTCGGCTTCGTCGCCACCGATTATTCGCTCGGCATATGGGGGCTGGAAGACATGGGCACGATGATCGCCTCGGGGCGTCTGGCGCTCGCCGACCTGTTCGACGAGGACATGCTGGGCGACGATCTCGAAGCCTGGCTTGCCGAATCCTGGATGCTGAAGCGCACCTTCCGCACCTGCGCGGTGATTGCCGGCCTGATCGAGAAGCGCCATCCGGGCAAGGAGAAGAGCGGCCGGCAGGTCACCGTCTCCGCCGATCTCATCTACGACGTGCTGCGCAGCCACGAGCCCGACCACATCCTGATGCAGGCGACGCGACAGGATGCCGCCGCCGGTCTTCTGGATATTGCCAGGCTTGCCGATATGCTAAAGAGAATCAAGGGCCACATCACCCACAAGCGGCTGGACCACATCTCGCCGCTCGCCGTGCCGGTGATGCTGGAGATTGGCCGAGAATCGGTTGCCGGCGGAGAGGCCCACGAACACCTTCTGGCCGAGGCCGCCGACGACCTGATCGCCGAGGCCTTGGGGTAAGGTTGATGCGGTGCGTGGGGTGAAGGCCCCTCCCCAACCCCTCCCCACAAGGGGGAGGGGTTTAACCCGCGGAAGTGCGGGGGCAGTCGCCCGCTGGCCTCTCCGGCAAGAGGCCGGGCTTTGACGGTCGATGGGGCCTGGCGCCAGAGCCGACCTCGACCCTCTTCTCCCCATCGGGGAGAAGGTGGCGCGCAGCGCCGGATGAGGGGGGCGAAGCAACGGCGGACCGCTCTCGGCCTCATTGGAATGACACATAACCGCCCAAGTGGCCGGGAAAACGGAATGACGAGTTTGACAGCACGACGCCTAGCCGCCGACGAGACGCCATCCCCGGTGGAGATCGCGTTTCACGGCGTGAGCGCGATCTGCGATCCGTCCGGCGCGCTCTACCTGCCCGATCTCTCCATGCTCGTGGTGTCCGACCTGCACCTCGAAAAAGGCGCAGCCTTCGCCCGCCGCGGCCAGCTTCTGCCACCCTATGACACGCTGGCGACGCTGAAGATCCTCGACACGGTGATCGCCCGCCATGATCCGAAGATCGTCGTCAGCCTCGGCGACAATTTCCACGATCCGGTGGGCTCGGCGCTGATGCCCGAGCCCTATCGCCAGCGCATCACGCTGATGGCGGCGGGCCGCGAATGGATCTGGATCAACGGCAACCACGATCCGGACGGCGCATCCAATCTGCCGGGCATCTCGGTCGACGAACTCGCCTATGGCGGCCTGACCTTCCGCCACGAGCCGAGCCTTGCAGCGGCCAGGGGCGAGGTCGCCGGCCACCTGCACCCTTGCGCCACCGTGCGGCGCCGTGAAAAATCGGTGCGCCGCCCCTGCTTTGCCAGCGACGGCATCCGCCTGATGATGCCGGCCTTCGGCGTGCTGACCGGCGGCCTGGATCTTCGCCACAAGGCCTTCACCGGCCTCTTCGACCGCGCCGCCCTCATCGCCCACCTGCTCGGCCGCGACCGGGTCTATTCGGTGCGTTTCGCCAATCTCATCGGCTGATCGCCGGAGCGATCCGGCCACGGGTTGACGCCGTCGCGCAGCCACAAGAGCGCGTCGAGCCAGAAGCCGTTGGCATGGCGGGCATGGAACAGGTCGAAATGCCCGATCCTGTCGAAACCGAGATCGGAAGATTTCAGCAAGGCTTCGGCAGGCGCGGCATTGCGGTAATAGGCAAGCGCCCGCCGGATGGCCGGCACGGTCCCCAGTTCGTCGTCCGACACGGCAATGGCGAGGATCGGGGCAGTCACGGCGGCAAAGCGTTGAAGCACCTCCGCCTGTTCGTCGCGCGGATGACTAAGCTCCATGCGCGCCCGGCGAAAGCTCCATTCGTTGGCGACTTCAGCGGGCAGGTCCTCCAGCCAGCCGAGGCGCTTGCCGGGAAAGTAGCCGAAGACCGCCGTCAGCAGAGGCATGGCGACGTGCCACTTGAAGAACAGCCGCAATCTTTGCTCCGCCGCATAGTCGCGCCAATAGGCATATTGCGCGCCGACCGTCAGCATGCGGTCGATGCGATCCGCATTGCGCGCCAACCCGGGCAGGAAGCCGCCAATGCTGTGGCCGACGACCAGCAGCGGCGCTGCCTTGCGCCGGGTCGACATGAAGTCCACAGCCGCCTCGAAATCGCGTTCTCCCCAGTCGCGCCAGCGGTAGCCGCAACCCTTGAGCTCGACCGGTCGGGAAAGGCCGATCCCGCGATAGTCGTAGGTCAGGACCTCGAAGCCGTGATCGGCGAGGAAGCCGGCGAAATAGTGATAGTAGCGGGCAAGCACCCCGGTCGCCGGATTGATGATGACCGTGCCGTTCGGCGCGTCCTCCGCTCCGCGCCACACATGCCCGCCGAGTATCACCCCGTCCCGGCAGGCGATTGCGACGGCGGTTCCGTCGCTGGGCTTGACCATCCCCTTTGCCATGGTCCCGCCCCACGCCACGCCGGCCTCTTCCTGCCGTCCCATGTCCTTGCCTCCGCTATGTCCTGCCATCACCCAAGGCTAGCAAGACGAACGGATTGTGCACACTCACTGGTCGGTATACATTGCCGGCATGACAGCACCGCCGAGACAGACCCGGGAAAGCATCATCAGCGCAGCCGCGAAGCTCTTCTATGACGAGGGCATCCGGCGCGTCAGCGTCGACGCCATCGCCGACGAGGCCGGCATCACCAAGCGCACGCTCTACTATCACTTCGAGAGCAAGGACGATCTGGTCGCCGCCTATCTCGAGCAGCGCGACCAGCCGAGTTTTGCCCGGTTCCAGCAATGGTTCGCCGAGGCGGAAGGTCCCTTGCCGGAGCGGATCAGGACCATCTTCGTCAGGTTGGCGGCCTTCGCCCGTCACCCGAAATGGAAAGGCTGCGGCTTCCTGCGCACCTCCGCCGAGCTTGCCAACATGCCCGGTCATCCGGCGATCAGGATCGGCGCGGCCCACAAGCGGCGCGTCGAAGACTGGCTCGCCGGGCTGTTCGAAGCGGAGGGATTGGCCGAACCGCGCATTCTCGCCCGCCAGATCATCCTGCTGCTCGACGGCGCCTTCGCCGTCGTGCTGCTCAATCGCGACCCGGGTTACATGGAGACTGCGGGCGACGCGGCGGCGACCCTGGTCGGTGCGGCCTCTTCAAGGCTTCAGTCCACCGCTGCCGGCGCATAGCGCAGCACCACCCCGCCGGTCTTCAGCGGACGGGTCTCGAGCAGCGTGAACACCCGCGGCGTCTCGGCCGGCTTGAAATGCGGATTGCCGCCGCCGAGCACGACGGGCACGATGCAGAGCCGGATCTCGTCGACCAACTCGGCTTTCAGCAGGCTGTCCGTGAGCTCCGCACTGCCGAAGACGAAGATGTCCTTGCCCGGCTGCGCCTTGAGCGCGGTGATCTCGCCGACGATGTCGCGCACGATGCGGGTATTGTTCCAGTCCGCCCTGTCGAGGCTGCGGCTGGCGACGATCTTGGCGATCGCATTCATATAGGCCTTGATCTCCAGCTCTTCGGTTGCGTCTATCCAATAAGCCGCCATGCCCTCATAGGTCTTCCGTCCGAAGACGAGCAGGTCCGCCTGCCTGCCGATCTCCAGCGAATAGGTCCTCAGTTCCTCGCCCCAGGCGAGTTGATGATAACCGAGATCCCAGGGCGACTTGCCCTCGAAATAACCGTCGAGCGTCATCAGGTTCCAGATGATCAGTTTGCGCATGGGGTCCTCCTTCGGAATCTCAAAAACTGATTGCAAAATGCAAGCGGTTGTCTTTTAACTCAACTGATGGCAGATCGCAACTGGTCGAGAGGAGACGCCATGTCCGAACCCCACCGCTCCGGATGCCCGATCAATCTGACGCTGGAGGTTCTCGGCGACCGCTGGAGCCTGATCGTCATCCGCGACGTCATGTTCGGCAACCGTCGCCACTTCCGCGAACTCCTGCAGAATTCCGAGGAGGGGATCGCTTCCAACATTCTCGCCGACCGCCTGAAGAAGTTGGTCGACAAGGGGCTGCTCAGCCGCGCCGACGATCCGAGCCACAAGCAGAAGGCGATCTACAGCCTTACCGAAATGTCGATCGATCTCGTTCCGCTGTTTGCCGAAATGGGCGCCTGGGGCCGCAAATACCTGGACGTGTCGGAAGACCTGGCGATCCGCGCCGAACTTCTGGAAAAGGGCGGGCGCGACCTTTGGCGGGATTTCATGGCCGAGCTTAAGGCCCTGCACCTGGGCACGCCCATGCCCGCCGACACACCGTCGGCGCTGGCGTGGCTGACCGCGGCCTATCTCGAGGTCAAGGCGAGGATGAATGCGGACGCTTAGTCGCGGCGGAAGATCAGGCTCGCGCCCCAGCCGGTGATCAGGGCTAGCAGCACGGAGAACATGCCGTAGGTCAACGGGTTCTCGTGCGCCGCCCGCGAGATGCTGTCTTCGAGGCCCGTCTTGATGACCCTGAGCGGCAGCTCGCGCTCGGCGATGAACTCGCCGGTCTTGAACAGATAGGCATGGGCGATGTGCACCCCGTCGGGGATATTGGCCGGCAGCCGGAGCGTCGCCTTGAACAGGCTGGAGCTGACGAAGCGCACGCCCGCCTCCTCGCCCTGGTAAAGGCCGCCCGTCTGCTTCAGCCGCCGGAAGGCCTCGCGGAAATCCTTGAGATTGGCGGCATTGCTCAAGTAGCCGGTCGGCGTCAGCGCCATGTGGTCGGTGCCGATGCCGAGCTGGGTCAGCGTCTGCGGCTTGGTCACTTCCGACAGCGCCCTCGTGCTCGCCAGCGAATAGGAGGTCGGCATGCGCTCGAAGGTCATCGCCGTGCGGTTGACCCAGATGCCGAACAGCCGGTCCTTGCGGCGCACCGTCGTGTCGTCGCGCGGCCCTTCCAGCGTCACCACCACGTCATACTGGCCGATCGCCAGAAGCAGCGTGTCGCTGTTGGTCACAGCGCCGAAGATGGTGAGATCGGCGCCGCGGAAATCCGAGGTGATGGCGATTTCGCTGGTGGACGTGCCGATGTCGAGGCCTTCCTTGCCCGTCATGTCGGTCGCGAGCGGAACCTGCGCGCGGCTTTCGCCTCCGGCGACGAGGGCGGCAAGGGTGGCGGCAGTGAGCAGGAGCCGGCGCATGGTCAGCCTCCGATCGCGATGGAATAGAGGTCATCAGGCGTGACCACCAGCTCGACGGCGAGCCTCAGGCCCACGGCGAGAACCAGCAGGCCGAGCAGCGCGCGCAACTGCTCGCCGCGCAGCTTCTGGCCGACGCGAACGCCGTACTGCGCGCCGATGACGCCCGCGAGCATCAGGATGAAGGCGAGCACGATGTCGACCGAATAGTTGGTCGCCGCCTGGACGATGGTGGTGTAGGCGGTGGTGAAGATGATCTGGAACAGCGAGGTGCCGACCACGACATTGGTCGGGATGCGCAGCAGATAGATCATCGCCGGCACCATGATGAAGCCGCCGCCGACGCCCATGACCGACGTCAGGATGCCGATGGCGAAACCGAGCGCGATGATCGGCAGCACGCTCAGATAGATCTTCGACTTCTTGAACCGCATCTTGAACGGCAGGCGGTGCACCCAGTTGTGCTGGCCCGGCCGCTTGAGGCTCGCCGGCTGGTTCTTCGCCGCCCGGCGCATGGCGTTGAGGCTCTCCATCAGCATCAGCACGCCGACGGTGCCGAGGAAGACCACGTAGAGCAGCGAGATGACGAGGTCGAGCTGACCCTGGCGTCTAAGCCAGGAGAAGATGAACACGCCGATCGAGGCGCCGGCGAGACCCCCGACGAGCAGCACCAGCCCGAGCTTCACGTCGAGCGTGCCGCGGCGGAAATGGGTGATCGCACCGGAGACCGACGAGGCCACCACCTGGTTGGCGCCGGTCGCAACGGCGACCACGGGCGGAATGTTGTAGAAGATCAGCAGCGGCGTGATGAGAAACCCGCCGCCGACGCCGAACATGCCGGAAAGGAACCCGACGGCTGCACCCATTCCGAGAACGATGAAGATGTTCACCGACAGTTCTGCGATCGGCAGGTAGATCGTCACGCTCGGACCTCAAATGCGCCAGCCCGCCGAAGCGGGTTCAATAGGGGGTCAAGTCGGGGATGCCGCCTGTGTTCGGCAGAAAGCGAAACAGGCTCAAGTCTTTGATCGGACTTGACCTATATCATTTCTTTCTTGCGCCCCCAGGCAGGGCGAGTCAATTCTTGGAAGCTGCAATACGCCGGCTTTTTTCCATTTTTATGACGCGCCACCTTTATTTGTTGCGCGCCAGCAGTTCGTTCACCAGTTTGTCCGTGACCTGGCCGGTCGGTTCCTGGCCGATCGACTTCTGGAAGGCCTTGATCGCGGCGACGGTCTTTTCGCCCATCACGCCGTCCGGCGTGCCGGCATCGAAACCGTTCTTGCCGAGGATCGCCTGGATGTTGCGGATCGCCTTCTTCATGTCAACGCTGGCCGTCTTCAGGCCCTTGCCGACCCATTCGTCCGGCGTATTGGCCGAGTTCGCGTCGACGTCGAGCGGCTTGGCCTTCCACAGGTCGACCTGGGCGCGCGCCCGCTCCAGCTGGTCCGGCTTCATCGCATTGGCCACCTCGTCGCGCTTCTGCGCGGCGTCCTTGTCGCCTTCCTTGGCGACCAGCGCGAACCACTTGTAGGAAGCCTCGAGATCCTGCGGCACGCCGTTGCCGCGCGCATAAAGGATCGCCAGGTTGAACTGGCTGTCGGAGACGCCGAGATCGGCGGCCTTGCCGAACCATTCGGCGGCCTTGGCATAGTCCTGCGCGCCGTCGCTGCCCGAGGCGTAGAGCACGGCGAGATTGTGCATGGCGCTGGCATTGCCGGCGTCTGCGGCCTTCTGGTAGAGCGCCTTGGCCGCCTGGATGTCGCGCGGCACGCCGGTGCCCTTTTCGAGCAGGTTGGCGAGGCGATACTGGGCGGGGGCGAAACCCTTGTCGGCGGAGAGCCTGTACCACTTCGCCGCCTCGGCGAAGTCGCTCGTCACGCCGCGACCGTCGGTATAGCGCGTGCCGATCTCGAACAGCGCCAGCGGATCGCCCTGCTTGGCGGCAAGCGACAGCGACGGCGGCGTGATTTCCGCCGGAACGACGATTTCGGCGGCCGGCGGCGTCGCCGGCTGGGTTGCGGTCTCGGACTGCGGATCGGCGGCTGCGACGGCATCTTCCGGCAGGGCTGCCTTCGGCGCCGGGGCAAAGCCGTCGGTCTGTTCGGCCTGTTCCGATCCTGCCGGGGTCAGGGTCTGCGGTGCGCCGTCGTCGAGCGGCGCACGCTCGACGAGTGCGGCTGCGGCAGGGGCGGGCGCTGCGGTGGCGATGCCCGGTTCGGCCGGAATGGCGGTCTCGGCAAGCTGGTCGCCGGCGGCGGCCGAAGGCTCGGAAACGGTCTGCGCGGCCGTTTCCTTGTCGGCCTGCGTGTCGTCGGCGGCGGGTGCCATGCTGTTCTCGTCGGCCGGTACCGAGATCGCCGGCGGCGATTTCTCGCCCCGGGTCAGGGTGTTGACCAGCGGCAGGGCCATGGCGGCAAGCAGGATCGCCCCGACGGCCATCAGGATCGGACGGCGATAGCGGGCAAAGGCGGAAGCCTTCTCGCCGGGTTCCAGCGGCATGGCCGCGGTGGTCTTCGGCGTATGTTCCATCTCGAGCGCGGCGGCCTGAGCGGCACGGCGTGCGGCGGCGATATAGTCGGCCCGGTCGGCATCGGCGTCGCCGGTGCTGGCCGCGTCGCCCCGCTGGATGGCCTGGCTGGCCCGGACGCGTTCGAGGATCTTGCGCACGTCCGGCGCGCCGGAGCCCGGCTCCAGCAGTTCATTGTCTTCTTCCGGCGGCATCACTTCGGCCGGATCGATCGACGGTGCCTTGTCGATATGGCGGCGGCCGGAAGCCGCCTGCACGTCTTTCTTCTGACCGGGACGCAGGCGCTTGCTGAGGCCGGCGAGCAGGCTCGGCTTTTCCGCCTTCTTCTCCGGCCGGGCCGCTTCGATCATCGGCGCTTCGGTGAGCAGCGTGTCGACCTGGACGGCGGCAGCGGTGGCTTCACGCTGCGGCTGAACCGTCTCGATGGCCGGCGCCTTTTCGGCAAAGGACTGCTGGGCGACCGGCTGTGCCCGTAAGGGCTGCTCGGCAGGCTGCGGCGGCAACGGCGCCTGGGGTGCCGAGGCGGACACCTGCGCCAGACGCTGGCCGCTGTCGCCCAACTGGTCAAGCCGGGTGGCGATCTGCACCAGCGTGTCGTGCAGGGCCTCGAAGGTCCGGTGCGTGCGCTCCTCGGAGTTCCGGCTGAAATCCTCGAGATGGCGCAGATGGTCCGACAGGGCGGAAAGTGCCGCCACGTCGGCCGTGCTGCCGCCCTGCGCCGGCGCCTGCCGGGCATAGGTTTCCATCACGGTTTCCGCCGCCTGGCGCGCCGCCTCGATGATGTATTCGTCGCTGGTCGCCATATAGTCTTCGAGCGCCGAGATGCGCCCGGCGAACTGCGTGCCCGAGCCACTGTCGGCGGCGGGGCTGCTGATCAGCGCCGACAGATGGGCGATCTGTTCTTCCAGGCCGCGCAGGCTGGCATTGTCGCTGGCCGGCGTCGCGTTCGTCTCTTCCAGCCGGTCCACCACGGCATTGAGGCGCTCCTCGAAATGGCGAAGCACGCTGTCGTCGATCCGGGCAGGGCTCGCCTCGGGAACGTCGATCTCCTCGATCCGGCGCGCCAGGAGGTCCAGCCGGTCCGCCAGCCGGTCGTTGACCGCGCCCTGGTCGAGCGCGTCGATCTTGCGGGAAATGTCGGCGAGGTAGCTGGTCAGTTCGGGCTGCGGCACCGGCTTCTGGGCGCGCTCCAGCAGTTGCGACAGATGGTCGAGGCGTTCCTCAAGCCGATTGGCGGCCTGTTCCGCCGTCAGTTCCTCGATGCGCGCGGCAAGCGCCTCGATCCGCCCGCCGAGCTCGTTGGCCGGATCTTCCTGCGGATGCTGGTGCTGGGCAAGAAGCTCGATCTGGCGGGCAAGCCCGGTGATGCGGTCCTCGATGCGCTGGAACGTCGTGTTGTCCGGCGAATTGGCGGCGGAGCGGGTCCCGGCCGCAATTGCCCGGGTGATTTCATCGAGCCGCATGTCGATGCCGGCGAACTGCTCCTGCATCATCCGTTCGCTCGGATCGATATGGGCGCCGATATGTTCGAGGGCAGCGGCAAGCGTGACAAGCTTGTCCTCGAGCGCGTGGATGGCGCGGTTGTCACCCATCTTGCCGAGATGCGCCTTGATGTCGTCGAGCCGGTCGGCAAGCCGCACGAGTTCGTCCCGGAGGGCGGCCGGATCGGCGTCCTCCAGCCGTTCTTCGATCTGCTCCCAGCGGCTTTCCATGTGGCGCACCGAATCCTCGCGCGCCAGGCCGTCCATCAGCGAGCGCAGTTCCTCGAATTCGGCGCGCAGCCCGTCTGCGCCCGGCGCCCGGACCTGGCCCAGGTGCTGGATGCTGTCGGCAAGGCGGGCAATGTCCTCGCGCACGTCGTCGGACGGGCGCTGCTGTTCGGCGAGGCTGCGTATGCCCCGCATCTCGTTGCGCAGGCAGCTGATCTCGCGCGCCAGTCCTTCCGAAATGTCCTGCTTCAGTTCCTGGCGCAGCCCGAGCAGGGCCTGGGTGATGTCGCGGGTGATCGTCTCGGCCGGAAAGGCGACCGGCGGCTGCGGCAGCGGCGGGATGGCGGCGGCGCGCGGCTGCGGTGCCGGCATATAGGGATCGGCGCGTTCGGCCGGGCGGGGCGCGGGTACCGCGCGTTCCAGCGGGCGGGCGCGGCTCTCCTCGAGCAGGCGCTGGCGCTGGCGGATCTCTGCGAGCGGATCGGGGCGCTGGTCGCGCTCGGCGCGCGAAAGGCGTTCCTCGACGCGCTCGCGAACGCCTTCGCGCCTCGGCTCCTCCGGCAGGCGCGGACGCGCCGTGGTCCCCATCAGGCCTTCGATGCGCGCCTCCAGCCCTTCGATCGTGCGGTTCAGCGCGTCGAGCGATGAAGCGCCGCCGGGGCGGGAAGGAGTAGATCGCGATCCGTTCATGGTCTTGCTCGCTTCGGTTCAGGTCGCCCCGGACCGAAGGTCCCGGGGTGTGGTGATGCTCGGCGATGGTCGGTTCCGGTCGCTTGGCCGGAACAGATGCCCGGCGGTGGCTTGGGACCGGATTTCCGGAGGCCGCCGCGACGCAGTGCGGATCATCACCTTTCGCCCGCAACAATTCACGAAACGTGGTAAACAACCCGTTAACCGGACTGAAAAAACTTTTAACGCTTTCTGAATTATCCTGCGCTGGGGGGCTCGGTGGATTCGGCGGCACGGGTACGACCCGGCGGCGGGAAAGCGCAAAAAATCCTCCGCGCTGCAGATTTTGACGTTTACGCAAACGTCAATATTTTATATATAGCCTGAACCCATCCGGACCCCGTCCGGCATCTAGTCTCGGAGGAAGATGATCCATGCCTGTCTACAAGGCCCCGGTAAACGATACGCTTTTCGTCCTGAACAATGTGCTCGGCCTCGACCGCTACCACAATCTGCCCGGTTTCGAGGACGCCACGCCGGACATGATCGAGGCCATTGTCGGCGAGGCTGCGAAGCTGGCCGAGGAACAGCTCTTCCCGCTCAACCTCTCCGGCGACCAGGAAGGCTGCAAGCGCCACGACGACGGAACGGTTACGGTGCCGAAGGGCTTCAAGGAAGCCTATGACGCCTATTGCCAGGGTGGCTGGATCGGTCTCGCCGTGCCGCAGGAGTTCGGCGGCCAGGGCCTGCCCTATACGCTGCACGCCGCCGTCGGCGAATACATGTCGTCCGCCAACATGGCGTTGATGATGTATCCGGGCCTGACGCAAGGCGCGATCGCCGCGATCCTCGTCCATGGTTCGGACGCGCAGAAGCAGACCTACCTGCCGAAGATGGTCGAGGGCACCTGGTCCGGCACCATGAACCTCACCGAACCCCATTGCGGCACCGATCTCGGCCTGCTGCGCACCAAGGCCGTTCCGCAGGGCGACGGCTCCTACAAGATTTCCGGCCAGAAAATCTTCATCTCGGCCGGCGAACACGGCATGACCGACAACATCATCCATCTGGTGATCGCCCGCATCGAGGGCGCGCCGGAAGGCACCAAGGGCATTTCGCTGTTCATCGTTCCGAAGTTCATGGTCAACGAGGACGGGTCTGTCGGTGCGCGCAACAGCGTTTCCTGCGGCGCGATCGAGCACAAGATGGGCATCCACGGCAACTCGACCTGCGTGATGAACTATGACGAGGCGACCGGCTATCTGCTCGGCGCCGAGAACAAGGGCCTCGCCGCCATGTTCGTCATGATGAACGAGGCCCGCCTCGGCGTCGGCCTGCAGGGCCTGTCGATCGCCGAAGTCGCCTACCAGAACGCCGTCAACTATGCGCGCGAGCGCATCCAGGGCCGCTCGCTCTCGGGCGTCAAGGCTCCGGACAAGAAGGCCGACCCGATCATCGTGCACCCGGACATCCGCCGCGCGCTTCTGACCATCAAGTCCTTCACCGAAGCCGGCCGCGCCTTCACGCTGTGGACCGCGCTGAAATCCGACATCGCCCACCGTTCGGGCGACGCGACCGAGAAGCAGACGGCCGACGACCTGCTCGGTCTCGCCACCCCGATCCTGAAGGGTGTCCTGACCGACAAGGGCTTCGACCATGCCGTCATGGCCCAGCAGGTCTTCGGCGGCCACGGCTATATCGAAGAACACGGCATGAGCCAGTATGTCCGCGATGCCCGCATCGCCATGATCTACGAGGGTGCCAACGGCATCCAGGCGCTCGACCTCGTCGGCCGCAAGCTCGGCGCCAATGGCGGCCGCGCCGTCATGGCCCTGTTCAAGGAAATCGGCGATTTCTGCGAGGAAAACCGCGCCGACGAGAGCCTCTCCTTCTACACCAAGTCGCTGAAGAAGGGCCTGAACGACCTGCAGGCCTCGACCATGTGGTTCATGCAGAACGCCATGGCCAAGCCCGACAATGCCGGCGCCGGCTCGACCGACTACATGCACATGTTCGGCCTCGTCGTGCTCGGCTACATGTGGGCGAAGATGGCCAAGGCCGCCAATGAAAGCCTGGCCGCCGGAACCGGCGACGCCGACTACTTCAAGAACAAGCTGCTCACCGGCCGCTTCTTCATGGAGAAGATCATGCCGGAGACGGCACTGCGCAAGATCCGCATCGAGGCCGGCGCCGACAGCGTCATGGAAATGGCCGCCGAAGCGTTCTGATCCTCCCCTTCTCCCCACCGGGGAGAAGGTGGCCCGATAGGGCCGGATGAGGGGGCCCTTGCGCAACCGGCCCCCTCGTCGCCTCGCATTCGCTCGGCACTTCTCCCCGCTGGGGAGAAGAGGGACAAGGAAATTTCGGCGCTCCGCGCGCCCCAAGGGAGAGAACCAATGACCGACGTATTCATCTACGATCACGTGCGCACCCCGCGCGGCCGTGGCAAGAAGGATGGCTCGCTGCACGAAGTGCCGACGCCCCGCCTTGCCGCCAAGACGCTGGAAGCGCTGCGCGACCGCAACGGCCTCGACACCTCGACCGTCGACGACATCATCTTCGGCTGCGTCGATCCGGTCATGGAAGCGGGCGCCGTGATCCCCAAGGCTGCCGCCTTCGAAGCCGGCTATGATTTCGCTGCCCCCGGCATCCAGATCTCGCGCTTCTGCGCCTCCGGCCTCGATGCCATCAACCTTGCCGCCGGCAAGGTCATGGCCGGCTCTGACGACATCGTCATCGCCGGCGGCGTCGAGAGCATGTCGCGCATCGGCATGGGCATGTCCGGCGGCGCCTGGTACATGGACCCCTCGGTCAACTTCCCGGCCTATTTCATGCCGCAGGGCGTCTCGGCCGACCTGATCGCCACCAAATACGGCTTCAGCCGCGACGACGTCGACGCCTATGCCGTCGAGAGCCAGAAGCGCTCCGCCGCCTCCTGGGAAAAGGGCCATTTCGCCAAGTCGGTCATCCCGGTCAAGGACCAGAACGGCCTCGTCATTCTCGACCGTGACGAGCACATGCGCCCGAGCACCGACATGCAGTCGCTGGCAAGCCTCCAGGCCTCCTTCCAGATGCCCGGCGAGATGGGCGGCTTCGAAGCCGTCGCCATCCAGGCCCATCCGGAAATCGAGAAGATCTCCTACGTTCACCATGCCGGCAATTCGTCGGGCATCGTCGACGGCGCCGCCGCCGTGCTGGTCGGCTCGAAGGCCGGCGGCCAATCGATGGGCCTCAAGCCACGCGCCCGCATCCGCGCCTTTACCAATATCGGCTCGGATCCGGCCCTGATGCTGACCGGCCCGGTCGACGTCACCGAGAAGCTTCTGAAGCGCTCCGGCATGAAGATCTCCGACATCGACCTGTTCGAGCTGAACGAGGCCTTCGCCGCCGTCGTCCTGCGCTTCATGCAGCATTTCAACGTCAGCCACGACGTGATGAACGTCGCCGGCGGCGCGATCGCCATGGGCCATCCGCTCGGCGCCACCGGCGCCATGATCCTCGGCACCGTGCTCGACGAACTGGAGCGGCGCGACCTCAACACCGCGCTCGTCACCCTCTGCATCGGCGCCGGCATGGGCACGGCGACGATCATCGAACGGGTTTGAGGCTTTCCGCCGTGAAAGCCCCTCACCCCGCCTCCGCTTCGCTCGGCGCACCCTCTCCCCGTAAACGGGGCGAGGGGGACCGGACGGGTCGCGGCATGGTCCTTCTCCCCGCCTGCGGGGAGAAGGTGCCGGCAGGCGGATGAGGGGCGTCAGCGCCGCTAACGAATTTCAAGGGAAGAGGAATCCCATCATGAGCACCTACAAGAACTTCACCATCGAGACAGACGCCGACGGTATTGCACTGGTCACCTGGAACATGCCCGACAAGTCGATGAACGTCTTCACCGTCGAGGTGATGGACGAGATCGAAAAGATCGTCGACGCGACCGTCGCCGATGCCGCCGTCAAGGGCGTGGTCTTCACCTCCGGCAAGTCGAGCTTCTCCGGCGGCGCGGACCTCACCATGATCAAGGGCATGTTCGCCATGCTCGAGGACGAGAAGGCCAAGGATCCGGCCAACGCGACGAAGAAGCTGTTCGACGCCGCCGGCCGCATGTCCTGGCTGTGGCGCAAGGTCGAGACCAACGGCAAGCCCTGGGTCGCCGCGATCAACGGCACCTGCATGGGCGGCGCCTTCGAACTGGCGCTTTCCTGCCACGGCCGCGTCGCCTCCAATGCCAAGTCGGTCAAGCTGGCACTGCCGGAAGTCAAGGTCGGCATCTTCCCCGGCGCCGGCGGCACCCAGCGCGTCTCGCGCCTCGCCGGCACGCAGGACGCCCTGCAGATGATGACCACCGGCCAGTCGCTCACCGCCTCGCGCGCCAAGGCGATGAACCTCGTGCACCAGGTGGTCGAACCCGACCAGCTGATCCCGGCCGCCAAACAGATGATCAAGGATGGCCTGAAGCCCGTCGCTCCCTGGGACGAAAAGGGCTTCAAGGTTCCCGGCGGCGGCATCTGGACCCCGGCAGCCGCCCAGCTCTGGCCGGCTGCATCCGCCATCCTGCGCCGCGAGACCGCCGGCAATTATCCGGCCGCGCTTGCCATCCTAAAGAGCGTCTATGAGGGCCTGCAGCTGCCCTTCGACACCGCGCTCAAGGTCGAGCAGCGCTATTTCACCGAGATCGTCCAGACGACCGAAGCCTTCTCGATGATCCGCTCGCTGTTCGTTTCGATGCAGGAGCTCGGCAAGGGCGCGCGCCGCCCGGCCGGCGTTCCTAGGTCGGAGTTCAACAAGGTGGGCGTCGTCGGCGCCGGCTTCATGGGCGCCTCGATCGCCTATGTGACGGCTGCCGCCGGCATCCCGGTCACCCTGATCGACCGCGACATCGAAGCCGCCACCAAGGGCAAGACCCATTCCGAGGGCCTGGTCGCCGGCGCCGTCGGCAAGGGCAAGATGTCGAAGGAAGACGGCGAAAAGCTGCTCTCCCTCATCACGCCGTCCGCCGACTATGCCTCGCTGTCGGATGCCGACCTCGTCGTCGAGGCCGTCTTTGAAGACCGCGACGTGAAGAAGGCCGTGATCGAGGCTGTCGAGGCCGTCCTGCCGGAAGGCTCGATCTTCGCCTCCAACACCTCGACCCTGCCGATCACCGGCCTTGCCAAGAACTCGAAGCGCCCGGCCCAGTTCATCGGCGTGCACTTCTTCTCGCCCGTCGAGAAGATGATGCTGACCGAAGTGATCCTCGGCAAGGAAACCGGCGACAAGGCGCTGGCCGTCGCGCTCGACTATGTCGCGGCGATCAGGAAGACCCCGATCGTCGTCAACGACACCCGCGGCTTCTACGTCAACCGCTGCGTCTTCCGCTACATCCACGAAGCCTATGACATGCTGATCGAGGGCGTTCCGCCGATCATGATCGAGAATGCCGCCAAGATGGCCGGTATGCCGGTCGGCCCGCTGTCGCTCAACGACGAAGTGGCGATCGACCTCAGCCAGAAGATCCTCAAGGCCTCGATCGCCGATCTGGGCGAAGCCTCGGTCGAGCCGAAGCACATGGCGCTGATCAACAAGCTGGTCGACGATCTCGACCGCCGCGGCCGCAAGAACGGCAAAGGCTTCTACGAATATCCGGCGAAGCCCGCCAAGAAGTTCCTCTGGCCGGGCCTGAAGGACCTCTTTGCCCAGAAGAAGGCCGATGAGGTCGACGTCGAGGTGATCAAGCAGCGCCTGCTCGTCACCATCGCGCTGGAAGCGGCCCGCACCATGGAAGAGGGCATCGTCACCGACCCGCGCGAGGCCGACGTCGGCTCCATCCTCGGCTTCGGCTTCGCCCCCTACACCGGCGGCACGCTCTCCTACATCGACGGCATGGGCGTGAAGACCTTCGTGGAACTCTGCGAAAAGCTCGCCTCAGAGTACGGCGACCACTTCCGCCCGACCCCGCTCCTCAAGGAAATGGCCGCCAAGGGTGAAACCTTCTACGGCCGCTTCGACCCCTACGGCGCAAGCGCCAAGGCGGCTTGATACGCTCCTCTCCCCTTGTGGGAGAGGAAGAAAAATCAGCACTTAGCCATCGGCTAAGTGCTGGATTTTTCAGGTGAGGGGCAAGTCTTGGTGTTCGAGACCGAGGCCCAATCCGCGTAGCGGAGCAATCGATCGAGCGAATCGATCGCAGCGCCGAACGCCTTGAGCCCAAGCGAAAGGCTGGGGTTACGCCTCGCTCGACCTCCCCTTCTCCCCGCCTGCGGGGAGAAGGTGCCCGAAGGGCGGATGAGGGGCCAGGCGCCAACGCCCACTGCGACATCACCCGGCATCTGGCCCAGCGTCGACGATGGCCTTGCGGATCAGGAAGAGCTACGCTCGCCAGGAGGGCAGCCCGACCGGCTGGCGCTTGAGCCGGTGGCGCGAATGTGAGGGACAATGGCAGATCCAAAGCTGGTTCATCAGGCCGTCGGGGCGCCCCTGACTGCAGCAGGGTTCAAGCGGAAGTCAGATACCTGGTATCTGGAAAACGAAGCTGTTGTTGTCTTGGTCAACCTCCAAAAGTCGCAATACAGCAGGCAATATTACGTAAATTGCGGAATCTCCCTGAAGCGGCTTGGGGGCGATCCACCGAGACGGGAACACCATTGCCATGTCCGCTTCCGGCTGACGGCAATTGCTCCCGCTGTGGATCGTCGGTCCATCGATTCCATCTTTGATCTGGAAGACGAAACCCTTGCGGACGAGGAACGCAGAGAAAAGATCACCTCCCTCATTCGGGATTTGGCGCTGCCGTTTCTGGAGAGGTGTTCATCCGACGAAGGCATCGCGGAGGCCATAAAGGACGGAAAGCTGGACCACGCCCTGGTAAACGGACAAGTCCGTCACCTGGTCTGCTGAGCGCGCGCAGAGCTGGCCGTCGTCTTACTGCCCCAGGTGCCGGTTTTTTTAATCTGAGGCACCACGCCTCGCTCGACTTCCTCTTCTGCCCCACGGGGAGAAGGTGCCCGAAGGGCGGATGAGGGGGCCGCACGCGCCAACCGCGCGGCAACGCTGTCACAACACCCGCTCGAACATCACCACCGGTTTGTCCTGATAGGTGCTGCGGGCAAACTCCGTCATCCCCATCTTCGCCGCGATCCGCAACGAAGGCCCGTTCTCCGGCGCAATGATGCAGGTCGCTCTCTTCCCGGCAAAATTCTCGGCTCCCCAGTCGAACAGCCCGCGTGCCGCCTCGCTGGCATAGCCGAGCCCCTGCGCCTGCGGATGGATCGTCCACCCGGCCTCCATCGACCCCGTCAGCGACGGCGAAATCTCGCGCCTGAGATCCTGAAACCCGATCTGCCCGACAAACCGCTTCGTCTCGCGCTCCTCGATGGAGAAATAGCCGAACCCCAGATAGTGCCATCCGCCGGCCTGCCGCAGAAAGCGCGTCCACATCTGCTCGGACGTGAACGAGCCGGAACTCATATGGACCAGAATGTCGGGATGCGACCACATCGCCACATAGGCTTCGAAGTCGCCGAGCTCGGGCCGGCGCAGCCGCAGGCGAGGGGTGGTGATCATCAAGTGCGGCCTCCATCAAGATCGCGTACCAAGGCTGCATCGCTATACCCGTTCTGGGGAGCGGGTCACCAGCGGATGAGGCGCAAAATGGGATGCCGGCCGCTATCGCCCCGTCCAAAGTAACCATCCCCACCCCCGCTCAAAAAAACCTCCCCTCATTTTCCCCGCCCCACGGCCCCGTGGCATAATCCTCCCTGCCTCCGTCGTCGGATGGGTCGCGAGACGTTGCGGCACAGGCGGGGGCCGGCGCTTCGGGGTCGGTTGTAACGTGCAGCCGGCGTCGGAGAGGCGGTGAGGCGGGGCGGGTGCAAGCCCGCACCTCAAGCTCCCCCCGGGCGAAAGCCCGGTTTGGGTCGTCCACGCAAGGCCTTGGGCGAAAGCCTTTGGCCGCAGCGGAGCGAGCATGCCGTCTGAAAGGGGCGAAATCCCCTGGAGAACGCCGAAGGCCACGCAAGGGCGGTGCCTTATTCTAAATTATTGTGCGGTGCTGCCCTTGCGTGGGCCTCCGGACTGAAACGCAAACCCCGGGCGGAAGCCGCGCCGGGCGGATGATCTATGGGAAAAAGGCCATGGCGGGACGAATGACCAGGAAGAAGCGCCGCAAGGCGCGCCAGGTGAAGACGCTGGAGGGCCTGCCGGCGGACGAGTGGAAGCGCTATCTTGACGGCGATCTTCGCCATCTATCGCTGCTGGAGGCCTCGATCCAGATCCGCTCCGAGGCCCTGCGCTGGATCTCGCTTGCCAGAGGTGCCGATCAGTTCGGCTATTGGCGAACCTGTCCCTTCCCGATCTGCCGGCGCCATCGCAAGTGCCTTGCCGAATATTGGCCGAAGGGCGAGCCGGTCCAGGCTCTTGTTCAGCGCCCGCCCTGTTGCCATCGAGACGAGAGCAGGTACGAGCGCCTGACGGCGTTGATACGGGAAAAGGCCGCCAGGAAAGCACAGCCATGAGGCGCGGTGCCGCCCCGGCCCGTTCCCTCAGCTGCCGGCACCGCCATAGTGGCGGCGCAGGCCCTGGCGGTCCAGCCAGTCGATCAGCGCCTTCGGCTCGTCGGTCTGGATGATGGTCGCGCCGCGGGCGATCCAGAAGCCGTAGACCTCGTCCGGCTTTCCGCCGGCAAAGGCCAGCCCGTCGCCGCGTCCGCCGGCGACCATGCCGTCGGGCCGGTCGGTGATCGGATAGGTGTTGATCCACAGGTGGAAATCGTCGCGGATCGCGGCTGCGCGCGCCTGCGGCGAAAACAGCGGCCCGCCGGTTTCGGTCAGCGGCTCGGAGGCATCCTTGCGCCAGTGGATCATCTCGGTGGCGCGGGTGGAAAAGGTCCGGGCGACCCGCTCGACGAAGGCGGCGTCGCGCACCGCGTCGTCGGCGAGGATCGGCATGAAGGCGACGTCCGGGCCGATCCGGTCGATGACCGCCCGGGCGCGCTCCAGCCGCTCGTCGTTCCAGATCGCCGTCTTGATCAGGATGCCGTCGGCGGTGCCGAGCCCCCGCGCCGTCTCGACGATCTCGACGAGATCCTCTGGCTCGAGCTTGTTGTCGATGTTGATCAGGATCCGGCCGCGGGCATGGGTCAGCATTTCGGCAAGCGTCGGCACCGTCTCGTCGGTAACGATGCCGCTGCCCTCGACGACCAGCCGGCAGGCCTTGAGCACCGAAAGCGTGGCGTCGGAGACCTTGCCCCGGCAGGTCGTGGTCCGCTCCAGCGTCGTATCATGCATGACGACCAGCACGCCGTCCTTCGAGCGGCGCACGTCGAGCTCGACCATTTCCACGCCGATCGCCGCGGCATTGTCGATCGCCGCTCTGGAGTTCTCGGCCCGCACCACCTGGCCCATTTCCTTCCATCCGGCGCGGTGGGCGACGACCATGATGTGGTCGCGCCACTGGTTGGCATTGGACAGCCGGTCGAGGATCTGCCGGGCATGGCCGGCCGGCACGGCCGGGCCGATCGAGGCGTCGGACGGCAGGAGCGGGACGAGCGAGAGAAACGCGGCGAGGATCGGGGCGGTCAAGCGCATGGTGGCTCCTGGTCCGGATGGTTGCACGCAACCGCCATAGAGCGCGTCGGTCACAGGCCGATGAAGAAACGGTGACGGTTCGGTGACGGACGAAAGGAGGAGAGCGCGAGAGGCCGTTCCCGCTTGCAAAGGCAAGCGCGATACGGCTCTATGGATCGGGGGACCCCGGCAAATGCAGGGGCTTTTGGGGACTGTCATGGGCAAGGGTGAGGGGCGCGCCGGCGTCGGGGCAAGGTCGGTCGATGGCTGCGGCGCGCCATCACGCGCGCCGGCATTTCGGGCGTTGCGGATGTCGGCCTCAGGCGTCAGGCGCCTGTTCTCCGCCGCGCTGATCGGCGCGATGCTGTCAGGCTGCCACACGCTGGGGTCGGGCGATCCTGCCCAGCCCCGTCCGGGCCTGCTGCCGCCCGGCCTGCGCTCAGCCGGCCTGGCGCTGCATCACCTGAACATTGCCACAGGCCTCTATGTCCGCCGCGCCGAGGCGGCAGACGGTCTGGTCCTGTCGCGCAAGGAAGCGCTCGCCGGGCTCGCCATCCGTGGCGACAGCCTCACCTGGCTCGGCCATTCCTCGGTGCTGCTCAGGCTCGGCGGTCTGGCCATCCTGACCGATCCGGTCCTTCCCGGCGGCTTTTCGCTGGACAGCCCGCTGCCGCACCGCCATGCCGCACCGCCGCTCGGGCTCGAAAACCTGCCGCCGATCGACATCGTCGTCATCTCCCACGGCGACTACGACCATCTGCACACCCCCTCGCTGAAGGCGATCGCCAACCGCTTCCCCGAGGCGCGCATCCTGCTGCCGGACGGGCTGGAGCGCTATGGCGAGCAGGCCGGCTTCGGCGAAGTCGACCATCCGGCGATCGGCCGGACGGTGGTCGCCGGTCACGCCCGGCTGACCGCGCTGGCCGCCGTGCACGGCACGCGCCGCAACCTGCTCGCCAAGCTCGACGGCGAGGCCTATTCCTGGGACATCCGCGTGGCCGGCCGCTCGGCGCTGTTCGTCGGCGACAGCGCCTATGACGGCGCGGTCTTCGGCGAGATCGGCCGGACCCGCGGCCCCTATGACCTGGCGCTGGTGCCGATCGGCGCCTTCGAGCCATCGCCGCTGGTGGCCGACATGCATTCGACGCCGGAAGATGCCGCCCTCATCCTCTCCGAGCTGCGCGCCAGGCTCGGCATCGGCATCCATTGGGGGACCTTCGCGCTTTCGCCCGAACCCCTGCGCGCCCCGGCCGACCGGTTCCTTGCCGCAAGCGAGGGCCACCGCCGGGCCCGGGTGCTGCGGATCGGCGAGACGATCGCCCTCGGCCGCTAGCACGGAACCGGTGCGCCGCGCGATCGTTACGGAAAGAGACGCAACGATCAGAAAGCCGAGCTCATGTCGCCCTATCTTCGCTTCGCGGTCATGATCGCCGTTTCGACAGCCATCATGTTCGCCCTCATGTACCTCAACGTCTTCGCGGCGGATCACATATTCTTTTCCCAGACGCGTCTCTTCATGGCGCTGATCATGGGGTCGGTCATGGCCGTGGTGATGCTGGCCTTCATGCGCCGCATGTATCCCAATCGCATCGCCAATGCCGCGATCGTGGCCCTGTCCGTGCTGACCTTCGCGGGATCTCTCTACCTCGTGCGAAGCCAGGCGACCGTTGGCCAGATCGCATGGATGAAGGCCATGATTCCGCACCATTCCATTGCCATCCTCACGAGTGAGAGAGCAACATTGACCGATCCGCGCGTACGTGATCTGGCTGCCGGGATCATCAAGACACAGCGAGAGGAGATCACCCGGATGAAGCAACTGATCGCCGATCTTGAGAACGGGGCGGGGTCGCGCTGAGGATGGATGGCAATTCGACGACCGGCGCCGAGACCCTGCGCATCATTCCCGCCGATCTTCCGTTCAATGCCACGCTGCATCTGTGGCTGAAGGCCGTGCATGCCGACAAGCCCGGCTCGGTCTCGCTGCACAGCGCCAACGGCAAGTTCGGCGAGGTCCAGGCGGTCAATGCCGAGGAGAATTCCTTCCGCATCTACCACGTCTTCGGCGGCGGCCGCATCGAGCTGCGCTACGACAGCGCCGACACATCGGTTTCGGTCGCCTATTGGTTCACCGCCGCCGACGTGCTGGAGACGGGTATCACCGTGCTGCACACCAATCCGGTCAACGCCCCGCCGGATCTGCCCGCCGGCTATCATTTCCGCCCGCCCTTCGGCTGGATGAACGACCCGAACGGTTTCGGCCGCTTCGGTGGCCGGCCACACCTGTTCTATCAGCATTATTCGCATGGCCGCATGTGGAACAACATGCACTGGGGCCACGCCGTTTCGTCCGACTATCTGCGCTGGCGCCACCTGCCGGTCTTCCTCTTCCCTTCGGAGGAGCTGTCTGCCCGTCCCGACAAGCGCGGCGGGGCCTTTTCCGGATCGGCCATTCCGCTGCCGAGCGGCCCGGGCATAAGGGTGTTCTTCACCGAGAAGGTGAGCGAGCGGAAGCCCGAGCAGGAGATCCAGATGTCGGCGGTCTCCGCCGACCTGTTCAGCGCCGGCGAGGCTTCGGTCATCCTGCCGCACCGGCCGGAAGGCGAGGGGCTGACGCCCGATTTCCGCGATCCTTACGTATTCAAGGGCCCCGACGGCCGCTGGAAGATGCTGCTCGGCAGCCAGAGCGACGAAGGCGGCGTGATCCTGCTTTACGAAACGCAGGACCCGCAGGCGGCTGGCGGCTGGACCTATCTCGGCAAGCTGATGGTCGAGACGCGCCACCGGACCACGGCGATCGAATGCCCCTGCCTGCTTCCGCTCGACGGCGAGGCGACGAACCCCGCCACGCGCTGGGGGCTGATCTATGGCCTGATGAACGGCACCGACGAACGCACCGGCCGCCAGAACCTCACCATGGTCGATGTCGGTTGGTTCGACGGTCGGGCATTCTCCCGGGAGTTCTCCCGGGAACTGGATTTCATCACCGACAACTATGCCTTCCAGGCTTTCATGGACGGATCCAACCCGGTCGGCATCGGCTGGCTCGGCAACTGGGCGGATACCGGCCCGGCGATCGACTTCCCCTCGGCGATGACCCTGCCGCGCACGCTGAAGCTCGAGGGCGGGCAGCTGCTCACCCCGCCGATCGGCGCGGCGGAAAGCCTGCGCAGCCACATCATCGACCGGACGCGCCTGGCCGCCGGCGAGACCGTCTCCTTCGTCAACGGCGCGGTGGAGCTGCTGTTCGAGCTGCGCGAGGCGGGGCTTGCCTTCGACATCGCCTTCGACCATCCGGAGGTCACGCTCGGCCTCGTGCAGGACGAGACGGGGCTCTGGCTGCGCTATGAGCGAGAGGGCCGCATCGCGCCGCGCTACATCGTCGAGGGAGCGCAGGTGCGCCGGGTGCGGATCTTCCTCGATTACGGCTCGATCGAGGTCTTCGCCGACGACGGCCGGATCGCCGGCACCAAGCGGATAGGCGGGTTCGAACCGGTGCGCTCGGCCCGCCTTTCGGCCGCGCCCGATGCCGTGCCCCATGCGACGGTCTGGTCCCTGCGCCTCTAGCCGAAACCGTTCCGGGGCCCGTTCATTCCGCCGGCTCGACGGCGTGGCGGACCCGCACGACGGTCACGGTGCAGGGAGCCTGCGCCGCCACTTCGCCTGACACGCTGCCGAGCAGCGAGCGCATGGCGGAATTGGCGCGGGCACCCATGACGATGTGGTCGACGATGTTTTCGCGCGCATAGTCGAGGATTGCGGCGGCCGGCGAGACGGCTTCGATGACGTGATAGGTGATCGAGCCCTCCGGCGCCTTCAGCGGTTCGGCCCAGTGCTTGAGCTGCACCAGCCGCGCCACGTGCTTGTTGTTGCCCTCGGCGTCGAGGTCGCTTTCCAGGCTGATGCGGGCGATCTTCAAGACGTTCAGGCAGGCGATGCGGGCATTGGGCGTCTTCTCGATGATGCGGCTGACGCTGAGCCGCAGCGCGTCGGCGAGTTCGACGGAGCCGTCCGAAAGGTCGATCGCCACCATCACGATCGGTGCGCCGGCGGCACTCTGCGCTGCCGCCTGTGGCCGCAGCAGTTCCATCGGATCCGGATTGAAGCGCCGCTTGATCACCGCGCCCCAGCCGTCGCGCGTGAGCTTCTCCGCCCGCGTGGTCAGCGTCACCTTGGAGAGATCCTGCAGATCCATCATCAGCTGCGCCGCCGTCGGATAGCGGCGGGCCGGGTTGACCTCGAGACAGCGCAGGATCACCTCCTGCAACGGCTTCGGCAGGTCGGGGGCCAGCGCCCGCGGCGGCAGCGGATCGCGCCACAGGCGCTTCTTCAGACCCTTCAGCCGCTGCGGATCGCCGAACGGACGCCTGGCCGTGGCGAAGAAATACATCAGCACGCCGAGCGCGAAGATGTCGCTGCGGAAGTCGCTGCGCACGCCGAGAATCTGTTCCGGCGCCATATAGGGTGCCGTGCCGTAGGGCAGGCGGAATTCCTCGTCCATCAGGTCCGGCAGGTGCAGGTGGCGGGCGAGACCATAGTCGATCAGCACGGCCTCGCCGGTCTCGCGGAACATGATGTTCGACGGTTTGATGTCGAGATGCACGACGTTCTGGCGGTGCAGGTCGACGAGGGCCGCTGCGATCCGGCAGCCGAGCGAGGCGACCTCCTCGGCCGGCCGGGGTAGATCGTCGAGCATCGGATAGAGCGACTTCCCGGTGAGCCGTTCGAAGACGATATAGGGCTGGGTGGCAAAATCGCCGTTGGCGACGAAGCGCGGCACATGGCGCCCGGAGAGCCGGGGCAGGATCATCTGTTCCATCTCGAAACCGACGATCATCGCCGGATCGGTGCCGGCCCCCATTTCCGGCACCTTCATCAGCATGGGGAAGTCGTGATCCGGATGGGTGACGCTGAACAGTTGCGCCATGCCGCCGCGATGGGCGAGTTCGCCGATCGTGAAGCCGTCGATCACGTCGCCCGGATGTATTCTGGCCTTCGGCATGCGTTTCCGTCCCCCCGAATCATTTGCCCTTGAACAGTCTGGTGGCCAGCGCTTCGGGA
The DNA here is from genome assembly GCA_943370615.1 of Rhizobium sp. Q54. GTDB lineage: Bacteria > Pseudomonadota > Alphaproteobacteria > Rhizobiales > Rhizobiaceae > Allorhizobium. Next base: position 41,158 of record CALRRQ020000015.1, on the reverse strand, counting down.
AGCCCCACGGCCCTGATTTTCGCTGCCGCGCTCTCGATGTCGTAGCCGACCCGGTGAAACTCCAGTTCGCCCCGGTTGGTGTCGAGAATGCCGTAGGCCGCGGCCGGGTTGCCGTCGCGCGGCTGTCCGACGGCCCCCATCACGGCCAACCAGCGGCGCTGCGGCAGAAGCGGAATTCCAGTCGAGGACGAAGGGGCGAATGGCGTCGTCTTGCCGTTCGCGCCGAGGCAATAGAGCGCCGGACGGTGGATATGGCCGCAGAAGCTGACGCGGGCGCGGCAGGCCTGCAGATGCGCGGCCGCCGTCTCCGCGTCGCTGACATAGTGAAAGCGGGCAGGGGCCGATGCGTCGGCATGCACGTAGAGCCGTTCGCCGTCCTCGATTTCCAGCGGCAGCCCGGCGAGATAGGCCTTCTGCGCATCGCTGAGCTGGGTGCGCGTCCAGTCGATCGCCGCACGTGCCGCCTCGTTCATCGAGACGGACGGGTCGGACACGCCCTGGTCGTGATTGCCGCGAATGACGATCGCGCCGCCGCTGGCAAGCTCCATCGTCTTGTCGACGCACCAGACCGGGTCGCCGCCATAGCCGACGATGTCGCCGAGGATCACGTGACGCTCCGCGCCCCGCTCGCTCGCGGCGGCGAGAACGGCCTCGAACGCCTGGCGATTGGCGTGAATGTCCGACATGATGGCGATCCGCATGGCCCCTCCCTGGCGATGAATGATCGGACGGACAAACTAGGGGGGATTTGTGCCGCGCGCTATTGGCCGGAAGGAGGGGGCGGTCGTTTTCCGGGGCGATCGGTCGCATACGGATTTCGTCATATATCGTTCAAGACGATAGGCTAGAATGTCCGTTGCCTCCGTACGCCCATGCAGCCGCATCCTCCCAAGCACTGCCGGCCGTGGGAACGGGTGGCGGAAGAGGGGAACGTGCATGAACAGCCAGGATTTCCGTCGCGAGGCCTTGCAGGCCTCGGCCCTGCTCGATGAACTGCTGGCGTTGCGCGCTGCTGTTGTCGAGGCTGCGGCGCCGCTGATCGCCGGCTTTGCCGGGCACGAAGGAACGCCGGCTGATCCGGCGATTGCCAACCTTGCCCACTATCTCTGCCTGCGCCATCACGACATCCGGCCGCTTCAGCGCCGGCTGATGTGCCTCGGCCTGTCATCGCTCGGCCGGCTGGAAGGCCGGGTGCTGCCGACGCTGGATGCGGTGATCGTCGCGCTTGCGGCGCTCGCCGGCCGCGAGAAGCCGCTGGTCATGCCGTCGGAGGCGGAATTTTTCGATGGCGAGGCGCGGCTCGAGGACGCATCCTCGGCGCTGTTCGGCAGGCCGCCGGCCAACCGCCGCACCCGGATCATGGTGACGCTGCCGAGCGAGGCGGCAGACGGCCCCGATTTCATCCTCGATCTCGCCCGCAGCGGCATGGACGTGGCGCGCATCAACTGCGCTCATGACGGCCCGGATGCCTGGCGTGCTATGGCCGGTTTCGCCCGTGCCGCCGCGAAAGAGACCGGCCGCGACATCACGGTCTTGATGGACATTGCCGGACCGAAGATCCGTACCGCCGTCGTCGCCCTGCCGGACAAGAAGGCGCGGCTCCAGGCCGGCGATCGCATTCGCCTCGTCGCCTCGGGCGTGCCGCGCATCTGTGCCGAGGTCGTCTATTCGGCCGGCGTGTCGCTGCCGGAAATGGTCACCCGTCTCTCGGTCGGTGATCGCGTGCGCTACGATGACGGCAAGCTGGAAGCCGTGGTGGAAAGCCTCGGCGACGGCGAGGCGGTGATCCGCGTCGAGAAAACCAAGGCGCGCGGCTCGAAGCTGAAGCCGGAAAAGGGCATCAACCTGCCCGACACCGCGCTCGGCCTCTCGCCCCTGACCGCCAAGGACGAGACCGACCTCGTGACCGTGATCGAATGCGCCGACATGATCGGCTATTCCTTCGTCAGCCGTCCGGAGGACATCGACCTGCTCGACGGCATGCTCGAGCGTCACGGCATGGCCGACCGCACGCTCGGCCTGATCGCCAAGATCGAGCAGCCGGCGGCGGTGCGCAACCTGCCGGCGCTGATCGCCCGGGCCCGCCGGCGCGGGCCCTTCGGGGTGATGATCGCGCGTGGCGACCTCGCCGCCGAGATCGGTTTCGAACGGCTCGCCGAGATGCAGGAGGAGATTCTGTGGATCAGCGAAGCGGCTTCCGTGCCCGCCGTCTGGGCGACGCAGGTGCTCGAGGATCTGGTGCGGGAGGGCATACCGACCCGCGGCGAGATGACCGATGCCGCCATGGCCGCGCGGGCGGAATGCGTCATGCTGAACAAGGGCCCCGCCGTCGGCCAGGCCGTCGAACTGCTGGACCGGCTGCTGGCTCGCATGGACGAGCACATGTTCAAGAAGACCCCGACGCTCCGGGCGCTGAAATCCTGGTGATCCCGCCACGACATGAGACCTTCGGCGGGTTCCGTGCCGATTGATTTGCCGCGCGCGTCGGATTAGGTATCTGCAAGAGTTTGGATGAATGTGCCTGCGCGCGGATCGGGGTCCGCGCAAGGGTGGGGGCAGGCCTTTCTTGCGCATGACAATCGTTTCTCCGCGCCGCGTCTGCCGGCGTGCTCCCGGCCATGGGGGTGCCCATGGCATCTGACGTGGTGACGCTCGTTCGCGCCTCTGCGCGCGCCCTTCTCATCGGCCTGTTGCTGTTCGTTTCGGCCTGCACCACGGTCCAGAAGCCGGCTCCCGCGCCACAGCCCGGCGATGTCCGCCTCGGCGATTGCTGCCGCCAGCCGGAACGCTATCCGAAGGGTCTCGTCACGCTGGCCGAACCGTTCGCCCCGGCGATCGGCAAGCTGGTCGCGGCCATGGTCTGGCGCAAGGGCTACCTGTTGCGCCACGCGCCGGCCATGGAGATCATCCTCGCCGGCCTGCAGCCGCTCGACATCATCACAGTGAACAACAAGGGTCGCCTGTCGGGTCACGCGATCCCCGGCCATTTCGGCCATGCCGCCATCTATGTCGGCACCGAGCGGCAGTTGCGCCGCGCCGGCGTGTGGGATCTGCCGGCGATCCGCAAGCATCACGACGCCATCCGCAAGGGCGCGCTGTTCATCGAGGCGGACAACAAGGGCGTTCACCTGTCGGACGCGCCGCTGGCGCTCGACGCCGATGCGATCGCCCAGTTGCGGCCGAGAGGCCTCAGCCCCGCGCGCCGGCGCCTGGCACTCGTCGAGCTCTACAAACGCGTCGGCATGCCCTTCGACTATTATTTCGACCTCGACACCACCGCCTGCACCTTCTGCACCGAACTGGTCAACACGGTGCTGCCCGAAATGCGACTTCCGGAGCGGCGCGTCTATGGCCGGCGTCTGATCCTGCCCGACGAGGTCGTCGCCGCCACGCTGCGCGGCCGCACCGGCTTTGCCTTCCAGCGCTATGTGCGGGCCGACCGCGACGGCTGGGAGGTGCTTGGCCGGGAAGCGGTCGCCGCCGATCTTCGCGCCGCATGGCCGGCGGCGAAGCGCCCGCCGCAGGTGGCCGCCATGGCCCACCGATAGGAGCAGGATCCGGGCCCCTGCGGGGTGGTGCTGCCTATTCGGCGGCCGTCTGCTTGACGGCGGAGACCTGGGTGATGAAGGCGCGCAGTGCCGCCGGCCGCACCGGCTTGTGCTGCAGGGTGATGTTCTGCCGTTCGGCTTCAGCGCGGACCTCGGCCGTGCGGTCGGCGGTGATGAGCAGGGCCGGAACCTCGCTCTCGTAGAGTGCCCTCAGCCTGAGGATCGCGCCGATGCCGCTGCCGTCGCCGAGATGATAGTCGGCGATGATGACGTCCGGCGGGGTCTTGTCGGCCGCGACGATCGCGTCGAGCGCCTCGATCGATCCGGCCGAGGTGACCGTGCAGCCCCAGCCTGACAGCAGCAGCTCCATGCCCTCGATGATCTTCGGCTCGTTGTCGATGCACAGGACCCGCAGGCCTTTCAGCGGGATCGCCCCCTTGCCGCCGGCCGGCAGGTCCGACACCGTCGCCGTCGCCGGCGTCGACTGGTCGAGCGGCATGACGACGCGGAAGGTCGTGCCCTTGCCCTGCTTGGAGGAGAGTTGCACCGGGTGGTTGAGCACGCGGGCGATGCGGTCGACGATCGACAGGCCGAGTCCGAGGCCGGACGCGGTGCGCATGCCCTCCTCAAGCCTGGCGAATTCCTTGAACACGGTGCGGAATTTCGACGCCGGGATGCCGATGCCCGAATCCATCACCTGGATGACGACCTCCTTGCCGTTGCGCCGTGCGCCGACCAGTACCCGGCCCGACGGGGTATATTTGATGGCGTTGGAGACGAGGTTCTGCACCAGCCGGCGCAACAGATTGGGGTCGGAGCGGACGGTGAGCGAGGTCGGCATGACCACCAGCTTCAGGTTCTTTTCGCGGGCGATCGGCGCGAAGTCGGTTTCGATGCGCTCCAGCAATCCCTGCAGCGGCACGGTGGCGAGCCGCGGCTTCATCGCGCCGGTGTCGAGCCTCGAGATGTCGAGCACGGCGCCGAGGATGATCTCGACGGATTCGAGCGCCGAATCGATGTTGCGCACCAGCGCGCTGTTGTCGGAATCGCCGAGCCGCTCGACCAGCGAGGAAGAATAGAGCCGCGCGGCATTGAGCGGCTGCAGGATGTCGTGGCCCGCCGCGGCGAAGAACCGGGTCTTGCCGATATTCGCCTCGTCCGCCGCCGCCCGGGCCTCGGCCAGCGCATGGTTGACGCGCGTCAGCTCGGCGGTGCGCTCGCTGACCCGCTGTTCCAGCGTCTCGTTCGCCTGCTTCAGCGCCTTGTCGGCGGCCACCTGGCTGGTGATGTCGGTGAAGGTCGCGACGAAGCCCTTGTCCGGCATGGGATTGCAGCGCGCCTCGATGATGCGCTCGCCGGCCGCCGTGACCAGCCGGAACGGCTTGTCGAACTGGTGAAAGCGCTTGACCAGCTGCGCCTGGTCGCCGGTGGCGACGTCGCCGCGCTGCGCGAGGATCGCGACCACTTCGGCGAGCGGGAAACCGACCTGGCCGACATGCTCGGGCAGGTCGAGCAGGCTGCGGAACCGCCGGTTCCAGATGGTCAGCCGGTTGCTCGCGTCGAAAACGGCGATGCCCTGGTCCATCTGCGACAGCGCGGTCTGCAGCATGTCCTGGTTATACTGCAGCGCCTCGCTCGCCTGGTCGAGCAGCCAGGCCGTGTCGGCAGACGTGTCCTCCGCCTTCTGCAGGATCAGCGATAGCACCAGCCGGGCCGAGGACGAGCCGATCGCGCTGCCGAGCAACTGTTCGGAGAAATGGATGAAGGCCATGTCGGCCGGGCTGTCGTCGTCCAGCCGCCGGCCGGCCGCCTGCTCATAGGAGCGGAAGGATCGGTTCATGCGCTCGTCGCCGAGATAGCGGGCGATGGCGGCCTTCAGGTCGCCGACCGTCACCCGCGTCTTCCAGCCGCGCGTGGCGAACTGCGAGCGCGGATGGCGCTTGACGAAGATGCCGGACTGGATGCGCTCGACCGGGCGTGGATTGCGGCTGAGCGAACCGATGACGAAGGCCGCGGTGTTGACCAGAAGGCTCAGGAGCGTAGCGTTGACCAGCGGATCGGCCTTGGCCGAGCTGAACATCTCGACCCCAGGGATGAGGAAGCCGAGGATGGACGAGGCGATATGCGAATTGTCCTCGGCGCCGAGGCTCGGCAGGAACAGCAGATAGGCCCAGACGAAGATCCCGGTGCTCAGCCCGGCAATGGCCCCCCGGGCATTCGCCCGGCGCCACAGAAGTCCCCCGAACAGGGCCGGCGCGATCTGCGCGATGGCGGCGAAGGCCAGGAGGCCGATCGAGGCAAGCCCGGTCGTGTTGTCGGCCGAGCGATAATAGACATAGCCGAGCAGCATGACGGCGAAGATCGCCGACCGGCGGATATGCAGCAGCGTCTTGGCGAAATCGTCGCGCTTGCTCGGCCGCGTCAGCAGCTTCTGCCGAAGGAAGATCGGCAGGATCATGTCGTTCGACACCATGATTGCCAGCGCCACGGAGGCGACGATGACCATGGCGGTCGCGGCGGAAAAGCCGCCGAGGAAGGTGATCAGCGAGACGATCCGCATCTCGCCATGCAGGGGCAGCGAGAGGACGTAAAGGTCGGCGTCGCCGCCGCCGGAAAAGGTCATGATCCCGCCGATGGCCGCCGGCAGGACGAAGACGTTGATCGCCACCAGATAGAGCGGCATCAGGATGCCGGCGAGCTTCAGCTCGCGGTTGGTGCGGTTCTCCACCACGGTGACGTGGAACTGGCGCGGCAGCATGATGATGGCGAAGGCCGACAGCGCGATCAGCAACAGCCACCGGCTGATCGGCGTCTCGTGCGACAGCGCCGTCATCACCGCCTCGTTCTCAGACGCCTTCTGCCAGAGGTCGGCCGGCCCGTCGAACAGGAAGAAGACGACGTAGATACCGAGCGTCCAGAAGGCCACCATCTTCACCACCGATTCCATGGCGATGGCGAGGATCAGGCCGTCCTGATGCTCGGTGGCGTCGGTGTGGCGCGTGCCGAAGACGACGGCGAAGCAGGCGAGCAGGAAGGCGACGACCAGCGGCAGGTCGATGAAATACAGATTGCCGGTGCCGATGCCGTATTCGGTCGGGTCGACCATGGCGGAGACGGAGCTGGAGACGGCCTTCAGTTGCAGGGCGATATAGGGGATCGTCCCGACCAGGCAGATGACCGTGACCAGCATGCCGACGATCGGGTTCTTGCCGTAGCGGGCGGCGATGAAGTCGGCGCCGGAGGTCAGCTTCTCCGCCTTGGCCAGATCGATTATCCGCCGGACGATCGGCATGCCGATGGTGAACATCAGGATCGGGCCGATATAGATGGCGGTGAATTCGAGGCCATGCTCGGCCGCCAGTCCCACGCCGCCGAAATAGGTCCAGGAGGTGCAGTAGACGGCGAGGCTGAGCGCATAGACGATCGGCCGGCCGGTTTCGGGCACGCCATGGGCACGGGTCTTCCGGTCGCCATAGCTCGCTACCGCGAACAGCAGCAGCAGATAGGCGAAGGCCGACGCAAAGATGACCCACCCTGGAAGCACGCTTCCTCCTCTAGAACGGCGTTCCAATGTCAGGGCGAGCTTATGGTAAGTTCCGACGTTTTGAAATCGCTTGCGAATTGACCTTAAGTCGAAGGCGGTCGAAAGGGCAGCGCAAATTCACGGTTCCCGAATGGTTTATCTTTCGCTAATCATTGGGAAGCCCGGGCGCCGCAGAACAAGACGGCCGCGGATCGTCGAAGCGTTGAAAGGAGACGGGAAATGCTGAACGAGTTCAAAACCTTCATTGCGCGCGGCAATGTCATGGACCTGGCCGTCGGGGTGATCATCGGCGGGGCATTCGGCCTGATCGTCAATTCGCTGGTCCAAGACATCGTCATGCCGCTGGTCGGCGTCGTCTTCGGTGGCTTCGACTTCTCCAACTATTTCCTGCCGCTGAGCTCCAAGGTGACCGCCACCTCGCTCGAAGCCGCCCGCGAACAGGGCGCCGTCTTCGCCTATGGCAATTTCATCACCGTCATCATCAACTTCCTCATCCTCGCCTGGATCATCTTCCTCATGGTCAAGGGCGTGAACACGCTGCGCGCCTCGCTGGAAAAGCAGGAGAAGAAGGACGCCGAAGCCGCCCCGCCGCCGGCCGACATCCAGCTCCTGACCGAGATCCGCGACCTCTTGAAGTCGCGCTGACCGGCTCCCGCAAGTGGGCCTGCCGCCGGCGCGATGCGCCATGGCGGGCCTTCGCGCATCCATCACGGAAATCGATTCTGCCCTCACGCATTGTCATGGGATTTTCCCGGTGCAATCGGCTAGACCTCTTGGCTCATGAACAAACGCCGAATGGAAGAGGCTTACCATGTCGCTTTTGAAGGATCTCAGCCCCCGCGCCCTTGCCGCACCTGAGAGCGGGATCGTCGAGATCATCAATTATGCCCGCGGGCGCGACGGTCTCCTGCCGCTCTGGGCGGGGGAGGGTGACCTTCCGAGCCCCGACTTCATCAATCGCGCGGCCAGCGATGCGCTTCTCGGCGGTGAGACCTTCTACACCTGGCAGCGCGGCATTCCCGAACTGCGCGAGGCGTTGTCGCGCTACTATGCCCGCCATTTCGGCGTCGAGCTTTCGCCGGAACACTTCTACGTCACGGGTTCGGGCATGCAGGCGATCGCGCTTGCCGTCCAGGCGGTAACCGAGCCCGGCGACGAGATGATCTACCTGTCTCCGGCCTGGCCGAACATCATCTCGGCGATCGAGATTGCCGGCGGCCGTGCCGTCGCAATGCCGCTGACCTTCGCCAATGGCCGCTGGTCGCTCGATCTCGACAGGCTGGAACAGGCGATCACGCCGAAGACGCGCGGCCTATTCATCAACACGCCGTCAAACCCCACCGGCTGGACGGCGACCCACGAGGACCTGAGGGCGATCCTCGATATGGCGCGCCGCCACGGGCTGTGGATCCTGGCCGACGAAATCTACGCCCTCTACTATTATGGCGGCGGACATCGCGCGCCGTCCTTCCTCGACGTCATGGTCGAGGGCGACCGCGTGTTGTTTGCGAATTCCTTCTCCAAGAACTGGTCGATGACCGGCTGGCGCGTCGGCTGGATCGTCGCCCCGCCGGAAACCGGGCAGGTCTTCGAAAACCTGATCCAGTATTCCACCTCCGGGGTCGCCCAGTTCATGCAGCGCGGCGCGGTGGCGGCGCTCGATCTGGGGGACGGCTTCGTGCGCGAGAACTTCGAGCGCGCGGCGACGTCGCGCGACCTGCTCTGCGATGCGCTGATCGCCACCAACCGGGTCGAGACGCTGAAACCGGAGGGCGCACTCTACGCCTTCCTGAAGATCGACGGCATCACCGACAGCCGCCAGGCGGCGCTCGACATCGTCGACCGCACCGGCGTGGCGCTGGCTCCGGGCTCCGCCTTCGGCAAGGGTGGGGAGAGCTTCCTGCGCGCCTGCTTCCTGCGCAATCCGAAACAGGTCGAGGAAGCGGCCGACCGGCTGTGCCGCTACATTCTGGCGCTCTGACCTCGTGACGGGGGCGGCGGCCGGGCCCTTTGCTCCCCGATCGATAAAATTCTAGCGATTTTTGCAAGGTCGTGTTTTCTATACTTCAAACTAAACTGTGCCAATACTGAGCAAGACTTGGATTTGTAAGCAAAATTAAAGTCGACATTGCCTAGGTTCATCCCGTGAACGAATTGCGGGATGGACAAACATGGCGATCTTGGTAACGGGTGGGGCCGGATATATCGGAAGTCACATGGTCTGGGCGCTGCTGGATGCAGGCGAGGACGTGGTGGTGATCGACCGGCTGTCGACAGGTTTCCGCTGGGCCGTCGCGCCGCAGGCGCGGTTCTACCTTGGCGATATCGGAGATGCGGATCTGCTGCGGCAGGTCTTCTTCGAGAACGACATCGAGGCGATCGTACATTTCGCCGGTTCGATCGTCGTGCCGGAATCGGTGTCCGACCCGCTCGGCTATTACGAGAACAATACCGGCAATACGCGAAACCTGCTGTCGGCGGCCGTCAAGGCCGGGATCGACAAGCTGATCTTCTCGTCGACGGCCGCCGTCTACGGCACGCCCACGGCTGCCGAGCCGGTCAAGGAAACCGCACCGCTCCTGCCGGAAAACCCCTACGGCCAATCCAAGCTGATGAGCGAACTCATGCTGCGCGACACGTCCCGCGCCCATGATTTCCGCTATGTCGCGCTGCGCTATTTCAACGTCGCCGGGGCAGATCCCAAGGGCCGGACCGGCCAGTCGACCGACCGGGCAACCCATCTGATCAAGGTCGCCTGCGAAACCGCTCTCGGCAAGCGCCGTTCGGTCGCGGTCTACGGCACCGACTACCCGACGCACGACGGCACCGGCGTTCGCGACTACATCCATGTGAGCGACCTGGTTCAGGCGCATCTGCGGGCACTCGCCTATCTGCGTCGCGGCGAACAGTCGCTCGTCGCCAATTGCGGCTATGGCTCGGGCTATTCCGTGCTCGACGTCCTGGCTGCCGTGGCCCGGGTCGCCGGCCGTCCGTTTGCCGTCGAATACTGCCCGCGCCGCGCCGGCGACGCAGCCTTTATCGTCGCGGATTCGACGCTGGCGCGCCAGACGTTCGGCTGGGTGCCGCATTATGCCGATCTCGACGTGATCGTCGAAACGGCGCTGGCCTGGGAAGAGCGCCTCGAACAGGATGCGACCCACGACATCGGCGCCTTGCGCCGCCGCCTTGCCGCAGGCGGGTTCTGAACGGGCGGCGGCCCCCGGCCGCCGAGCCCACTCTCGCTCGTCAAGTTTGACGACAGCTTCGTCCTCTAGCCTGCGCCCACGATGGAATGTTCGTGGGGCGTGGGACAAATCATGGGTTTTGCTGCGGGATACGATGAACGGGGTGCCGGCAGGCCGGCATCCGGTGTGGCCGACGGGCGTTTTCAATGAAGGCCGTCATTCTCGCCGGCGGTCTCGGTTCGCGCATTGCCGAAGAAACCCACCTGAAGCCCAAGCCGATGATCGAGATCGGCGGTCGGCCGATCCTCTGGCACATCATGAAGCTCTATCACGGCCACGGCATCCGTGACTTCATCATCTGCTGCGGCTTTCGCGGCTATGTCATCAAGGAATACTTCGCCAATTACGGCCTGCACATGTCGGACATCACCTTCGACCTGGCCGAGAACCGCCTGCAGTTCCACCGCAAGAGCGCCGAGAACTGGCGGGTAACGCTGGTCGATACCGGCGAGAACTCGATGACCGGCGGGCGGCTCCGGCGCGTCGCCGACTATCTGAAGGACGAGGAAGCCTTCTGCTTCACCTATGGCGACGGCCTGTGCGACGTCGACATCGGCGCCACCGTCCGTTTCCACAAGAGCCATGGCCGCCAGGCGACGGTGACCGCGGTTCGCCCGCCTGCCCGCTTCGGCGCGCTGAAGCTCGACGGCGATACGGTCGAGGGTTTCGTCGAAAAGCCCGAGGGCGAGGGCGGCTTCATCAACGGCGGCTTCTTCGTGCTCGACCCGAAATGCATCGACCGCATCGCCGACGACTCGACCAGCTGGGAGGCCGAACCCCTGTCCGGGCTCGCCAATGACGGCCAGCTCAAGGCCTTCTTCCACACCGGCTTCTGGCAGCCGATGGATACGCTGCGCGACAAGGTCCATCTGGAGAGCCTGTGGAACAGCGGCAACCCGCCGTGGAAGTCGTGGTGACCATGGCCAATCCCGCGTTCTGGAAAGGCAAGCGTGTCCTCCTGACCGGCCATACCGGCTTCAAGGGAAGCTGGCTCGCGCTGTGGCTCGCCGAAATGGGCGCCAAGGTGACCGGCCTGTCGCTGGTGCCGGAGACCCAGCCTTCGCTCTTTACCCTCGTCAACGGCAAGCCGGCGGCAGCCGAGATCTGCGACCTGCGCGATCGCCATGCGGTCGCCGCCCGCGTCATGCTGTCCAAGCCGGAAATCGTCCTGCATCTCGGTGCCCAGGCGCTGGTGCGCGCCGGCTACCGCGATCCGATCGGCACCTATGAGACCAATGTGCAGGGCACCGCCAACCTGCTCGACGCCTTGCGCATCGCCCCGGACGTGCGTTCGATCGTCGTCGTCACCACCGACAAGGTCTATGCCAATCCGGAGACGGCGGTCCCCTTCGTCGAGAGCGATCCGCTCGGCGGCCACGATCCCTACAGCGCCAGCAAGGCGGCGGCCGAGATCGTCACCGCCAGCTATCGCTCGTCATTCTTCTCCGCCCGAGGCATCGGCCTTGCGACGGCTCGCGCGGGCAATGTGATCGGCGGCGGCGACTGGGCCGAGGACCGCCTGATCCCGGACGCGGTGCGGGCCTGGGGCGCCGCCCGCCCGCTCATGGTACGCCGGCCGCAGGCGGTTCGGCCCTGGCAGCATGTGCTGGAGCCGTTGAACGGCTATCTGATGATGGCGGAACGGCTGTGGGATCAGCCATCCTTCGCCCCGAGCCTCAACTTCGGACCGGACCACCAGGCGGCGGCCACGGTCGCGACCGTGCTCGACAAAGCCTCGGGCGCCTTCGGTGGCGGCGATGTCGTTCTCGGCGACGGCTCGGAAGGTCCGCACGAGGCGGGCTACCTGATGCTGGATTCGTCCAGTGCCCGCGACACGCTCGGTTACCGGCCGGTCTGGAATCTCGACGAGACCGTGACGCGGACCATGGACTGGTATCGCCGGCTCGCCTCGGGTGGTTCGGCGCTCGACCTCTGCCTCGCCGATATCGCCGCCTTCGAGGCGGCCTACGGCCTTCCCCTGAGAGCGGCTGTATGACCGCGCGCTTCGAAGTCGAGACGACGCCGATCCAAGGGCTGCTGGTCCTGAGAAGGCGGAAGATCGCCGATGAGCGTGGGCATATTTCGCGGCTGTTCTGTGCCGAGGAACTGGCCGAAATCGGCTGGCGCGGGCCGGTCGCCCAGGTCAACGAGAGCGCTTCACGCTTTGCCGGCACGGTTCGCGGCATGCATTTCCAGAACCCGCCCTACAGCGAGATCAAGCTGGTGACCTGCGTCGCCGGCCGTATCCTCGACGTCGCGGTCGACCTCAGGCAGGGGTCTGCGACGTTTCTCCAGCATGTGGCGGTCGAACTCTCGGCCGACAATGCCTGCTCCTTCCTCATCCCCGAGGGTTTCGCGCACGGCTTCCAGGCGTTGAGCGACGACGTGCGGATGATCTATGCCCATTCCGCCCCCTATCGCGCCGAGGCGGAGGGGGGCTTGAGCCCGACCGATCCGCGGCTCGCCGTCGCCTGGCCGCTACCGGTCCGGCACCTGTCGCCGCGCGATGCGGCCCATCCGCAGCTTGGCGCAGACTACCGAGGACTTGCCGCATGAAATGCCGTCACTGCCAGTCGCAGAACATGGGACCCTTTCTCGACCTCGGCACCGCGCCGCCGTCGAATTCCTATGTCCGGCAGAGCGATCTCGGAAAGCCGGAACTCTGGTATCCGCTGGTGATCCGCGTCTGCAACGAATGCCTTCTTGTGCAGACCGAGGATTTTGCCTCGCGCGAGACCTTCTTCTCCGAGAGCTATGCCTATTTCAGCTCGTTCTCGACCTCCTGGCTCGGCCATGCCGAAGCCTATGTCGCGGCGATGGCCGAGCGCTTCGGGCTCGGCCCGACCTCCAGCGTCGTCGAGATCGCCGCCAATGACGGTTACCTGCTGCAATATGTGAAGGCCCGCGGCATTCCCTGCCTCGGGGTCGAACCCACTGCCAGCACGGCGACCGCGGCGCGCGAAAAGGGCATCGAGATCGTCGAGGACTTCTTCGGTGTCGAGCTTGCCGCTCGCCTTGCCGCCGAGGGCTGGGGTTCCGACCTGATGGCGGCCAACAACGTGCTCGCCCATGTGCCCGACATCAACGATTTCGTCGCCGGCTTTGCCCGGCTGTTGAAGCCGACGGGCGTTGCCACCTTCGAGTTTCCCCACCTGCTCAACATGGTGACGGAAGCGCAGTTCGACACCGCCTATCACGAGCACTATTCCTACCTGTCGCTCATCGCCGTCGAGCGGATCTTCGCCGCGAACGGTCTGCGTGTGTTCGACGTCGAGACCACGCCCTGGCATGGCGGAAGCCTGAGGGTCTTCGCCGACCGCGCCGACGCGGCGGCCCACCCAATGAACGAGAGCGTTGCCGCCATGCTGGCCACGGAGACTTCGGCGGGCATGCGCGAGGAGGCCTTCTATGCCGGCTTCCAGGTGACCGCGCAGCGCGTGCGCAACGACGTCCTGGAATTCCTCATCGACTGCCAGCGCCAGGGCCTGAAGGTCGCCGCCTATGGCGCGGCGGCCAAGGGCAACACGCTGTTGAACTTCGCCGGCGTGAAGCCGGATCTCCTCGCCTTCGTCGTCGACAAGAACCCGGCCAAACAGGGTACCTTCCTGCCGGGCAGCCGGGTGCCGGTGGTTTCCGAGGACGTCCTGAAATCCGAAAAGCCTGAAAGGGTGGTGATACTGCCATGGAATCTTCAGACAGAAATCAAGCATCAGCTTTCGTATATAACCGGCTGGGGTGGGAAGTTCGTGACGGCGGTGCCGACACTGACGGTTCACCCCTGATCGAATCTCTGCCGAAGAGCGACGCCCCGGTCATCAAGGTTGCGACACCGCCATTGCGCGGAACGCTTCGGCCGGAGTGACGGCGTCGCACTGTCGACCAACAAGCGGAGCCTCCGAAGCATCCGGAGCGGAGAAGACCATGGCTGAGAAGACGCGCCTGTCGATCTGCGTGCCCTCGCGCAATCGCCAGTATTACTTCCAGAAGACCATCGAAGGCCTGCTGCGCAGCAAGCGCGACGACATCGAGTTCGTCTTCGTCGACAACTCCGACGATCCGTCGGTTATGAACGACTACATGCGCGCCCATGCCGGCGACCAGCGCATCGTCTATCTGCCGTCGACCGACCGCACGCTGCCGATGATCGAGAACTGGGAACGCACGCTCGCGGCCGCGACCGGCGACTGGGTGACGGTGATCGGCGACGACGACTATATCGACCCCGACGTCATGATCGTGCTGAAGAAGGTGCTGGCGGCCAATCCGGAGACGGAGGCCTTCGCCTGGGGTGTCGCGACCTATAGCTGGCCGTCGCCGGGCCAGAGAAACACTAGCATCCACGTGCCGTTCAATTCCTTCGTGGTGAAGGTCCCGCGCGATCAGCTGCTGAAGCGCATGTTCGGCTGGTTCGAGGCGACCACCGTTCCGACCTCGGGCTACTCGATCTACCATTCGGCCGTGTCCCGCGACCTGCTCGACCGCATCCGCCGCAAATATGGCGGGCGTTATTTCGAGCACCCGGTCATCGACTACGACATGGCGATGAAGGTGATGGTCGAGGGCAAGCATTTCGCCTTCTGCCAGAGGACCTTCTCGGTCATGGGAAGCTGTCCGGAGAGCAATTCCTATTCGATCGGCAAGCTCGCGGACATCAAGAGGAAGGTCGACATCTTCATGGCCGAGCTCGGCCGCAACTTCGACGACGATCCTCTGCTGCGGGACTTTCCCTTCCAGAGCATACTGGGCGTCACCGCGTCGATCGGCATCTGCCAGCAATGGTTCCGCGCCAAGTACAAACTGACCTATGACGGCTGGGAAAAGAATTTCGCCAAGTCCTGCGCGCTGAATACCGAGATGTTCCGTGACGAGGAATCGTTCAACATCGTCCGGGAGGGTTATGCGACCGCCTTCAGGAACTGGCGCCGGGGGAAATTCCTCGAGCACTTCCAGCCGGTGTTCAAGGACATGCGCTTCAGCCTGCAGATCAGCGGCTCGAACCTTGCCGGAACCTTCATCCGCTCCGACATCGCCGGCGTGAAGACGCCGGTGGAACTGCTCGACGTCATCAACGGCCTGATCCGCCCGGCCGACCAGGTCGAGGTGCGGCCCGACGGCCTGCGCTTCCCCTGGGAAGAGGAACTGATGACGCCGGTCGGCGAGAAGCGGCCGATCCAGATCACCCAGAAGCGCATCGCCTGAACCCAGCTGAAGGCCCCGACGGCAGAAGCACAAACAAGAAGGCCGCGGTCTTGGACCGCGGCCTTCTTGTTTTCGGGTCCGACTTTCGCCGAGGCTCAGACGCGCTTCAGGAAGCCGTCCGGCGAGGCCGTGATGGTGATCTTGTTCTCGATCGTCTTGTCGTAGGCGAATTTCAGCGGCTCGCCGTCGCTCGCCGTGCGGCCTTCGCTGTCCAGCAGTTTCATGTATTCCCAGACAGCAGTCTTCGGATTGTCGCCCTTGCCCCAGGGACGGTCGTCGCACATGTCGGCCGGCAGGTCTTCGACGCCGGTGTCCCACACGACGCAATAGGAACCCTTCGAGGTGAGCGGTGCGTAGAGCTCGAGTTCGGCAAGCACGTGTTCGTGCGTGTGATTGGAATCGAGGAAGACCATGACCCGGTCATAGCCCTCGGCATGGGCCTTGACCTGCGCGAAGACGTCATCGGCGACCGAGGAGCCCTGGATGGTGTGGATCTTGTGGGTCAGCGGATGGGCCTCGATCGCGGCGCGGTTGTGGGCGCGGATGTCGATGTCGACGCCCACCACCTTGCGGCGGCTCGCCTTCGGGTCGAGCACGGTGCCGGCCTGAACCGCGTCGCAATAGTCGAGCATGGCGAGCATCGATGCGCTCATCACCAGCGAGCCGCCATGGGCGATGCCGGTTTCGATGACGAGGTCCGGGCGGCAGGCCCAGATCAGTTCCTGGATCGCATAGGTGTCCTGCGGGACCTGGATGATCGGCCGGCCGAGCCAGGTGAAGTTCTGCGCATAGCGGTGGCGGATCGATTCCCGCACCCAGATGTTCGACAGGCCGATGAAATCCCGGTCCTCGCCGATTTCCCGGATATTGTTGGCGACGTAGTCGCGGAAGTGTTCGACAGGATCCATGGGTAACTCCTCTTCAGTGGCCGCTTCACTCTGCCCAGGCGTAAAGCACGGTTTCCATGAGTTGCGGGGAATGGTGGCGCAGGGCGAACCGGTAGTCCGGCACCAGCGATTTCAGGTAGGATGAGATTTGCGGTATGTCGGACGGATAGTGATAGACGCAGATCGCCAGTTTGGGACGGCAGCGTGCGATCGTCTCGGATGCTCCCTTGAGCAAGGCCATTTCCATGCCCTCGACATCCGCCTTGATGAAGCTCACCGGCGCGCCGTCCAGATAGCGGTCGAGCGAAATTACGCTGACAGCCCCCGGGCCTGCATCCGTGGTGGAGCCGAGTGCCAGGCTCTGCAACTGGCCGCTCTGGCTGGCGCTGGCCATCTGCGCCTCGCCGGCGCCAAGCCCGCTGCGGTTGATGACGATCGACGATGGATCGAGCGCCCATTCCTCGATCAGCCGGTCCGTCCTCGCCTTCAGCGCGCGATGCTGGCGTGCACCGGGCTCGAAGGCATGGATCCGGGTGAAGACGCCGTAATGGGTCCAGATGAAGCGCTCGACGCTGTCACCGACATAGGCGCCGGCATCGACGAAGATCTCCTTCTCCACGCCGCAGAAGCGCGGCAGGCAGAAATACTGGTCCTTCTCGAACACTGCCTCGCAATAGGATTTCTCGCCGGTCAGCATCGCGGCCAGAACGGCGCGCAGCACGTCGCGCGAGCGTGCGTCGTCGAGAAGCTCGTGAACCGCGGCAAAGGCCTCGAAATGCAGTGCTGCATAGAAGGCGTCGAAGGACAGGCCGGGAAAGCCGAGTGCTGCCAGCCGGGCGTTGACCGGACCGATCGCATGGCGCGCGGTGATGAGCGTCAGCTCCGGGGCGATCGCGCCGATTGCTTCCGGCGCATGGACGGGCAGGCCCTGGAATAGCGTGCCCGCGCGGTCGGGATTGCCGTCGAAGCAGGCGACGAGGTCGAAGCCGTTCTCCTGCAGCCAGGAGCACGCCCAGGCGCCAAGGAAGCCGGTGCCGTAGATCGCCGTGCGCGGACGCTGCGGATTGGGCAGCGACTGCGCCAGGGCCCGGACATCGGCGGCGGTGCGCGAAAGCTGGTCGAGGCTCGGAATGATGGTCATTGCCGTTCTTCCGGTATGGCGTAGACGACGGCGCCCGTTCCGCACCAGCTGTGCAGCCGGAACAGGAAACGGTAGCCTTCGAGATTGTCCATCAGCCAGGCGGGTGTCGCAAGCATGCCGTCGGCATCATGATAGACCGTCGCGGCGATGATCGGGCGATATTTGCGCAAGGTGGCGATGCCGCCCTTGAGGGCGGCAAGTTCGCCGCCTTCGAGATGCAGCTTGATGAAGCTCGGCGCCGCCCCGAGGGCGTCGAGCGTTCGGGTTTCGCGTTCGTCCGTTCCGGTCGGCGAGATCTGCGAGGCGTAGCCGAGGCCTTGGTGAAAGCGGACCGTGCGGCGCTCGCTGTCAAGCAGCGCATCGCTGACGGTGATGCGGTCGCGGACATCCGGGGCGAGGCCGCCGAGGGTTTGTTCCAGCGCTGCGCGGCTTTGCTCGTCCGGCTCGACGGCGAGGATGGAGGCGAACTGCCCGCCCGTTTCTGCGATGAAGCGCGCCGTGACGCTGCCGTGATGGGCGCCGGCATCGAGGAAACGCTCGTTTGGTTTGAGCACGTCGAGGATCTGCGGAATGAAGAAACGGTCGTCGATCGTCACCGGCGCGCCGTCAAAGCTCCATTCCTGCCGAAGGCGCCGCCAGGCGATGAACTGAAGATGGTGCGCCCGCGACAGGTCGTCGTCCCAGGCCGAGAGAACCGAGCCGATCGCCGCGACATCATCGTCGCTGAAGCGATCGGCGAACCAGCCGTTCGATAGCGGGTGGCGGTCGCGGAAGGTTTCGGCGATGTCGTAGAAGGGCACGATGTCGCGCCAGCCGGCGGCAGAAAGGGCGGCCTGGAGCGGGACATAGGGGCTGGTGACGATGCTGACCGCGAGCATGGCCCGAGCCTTCGTCTCGACATCGACTGCATCGGGATGGACGAGCCGGGTGCCGGACCATTCGCCGCCGGCCGTAAGCGCCGCGGCATTGCGGTCGACGACGAGGTCGAAATCCTCGCCCACGGAGCGCAGATGGTCGCGCGCCAGCCGGCCGAGATTGCCGGCACCGTAGAGCGCCAGCGGCTGGCGCGGGGCAATCGGTCCCGGCGTGCAGGTGTCGTCGGCGATGGCGCGGAGAAGGGCGAGCGAGACGGACCGGTCAGGCAGAGCGTCGAAGGCACGGGCAATCACCGCCGGTCGTTCCGGCGATGCCGCGACCGGCTCTTGCGCCCCTGTCTGCTTGGCTTCGATCATTTCCGTCCGCAATCCGCCCGGCTCGTCTAAACTGTCATCCCGGATGATTCGAACAACCTGCCGGTCCGCCTGCCTCTGGTGTCATCTATCAGGCGTGACCTTTCCCGGAGCTTGTCATGACAAGGATCGTGTTGACCGGTGCGACCGGTTTCGTCGGCCGCCAGATCCATCGTCGGCTCGCCGAAGCGGGCCACGATGTCGTTCCGGTGCTTCGCCCCGGCAGCGCCGCACGCCTGCTGGAGGGTGCAAGAGCCGAGCATGCCATCCTGACCGCAGATGTCTTTGCCGAGACGACCGACTGGTGGGCGGAGCGGCTGGAGGGCGTCGATGCGGTCATCCACGCCGCCTGGTATGTCGAGCCCGGCAAATATCTCGATTCCTCGCTCAACCTCGATTGCGTCACGGGAACGCTGGCGCTCGCCCGGGGCGCCACGGAGGCCGGAATTCGCCATTTCATCGGCGTCGGCACCTGCATGGAATACCGCCTGCCGTCGGAGCGGCTGACGGTCGACGCCCCGCTCGAGCCTGCGACACTCTACGCGGCGTGTAAACTTTCCATTTACCATATGCTGACAGAGTACTTCGCGAAGATGGACGCGACCTTTTCCTGGTGTAGGCTCTTCTACCTGCACGGCGAGGGGGAATATGCGGCCCGTCTCGTGCCCTATATCCGCGAACGGCTTGGTCGCGGCGAAGTCGCAAGACTTTCCGCGGGAACGCAGCTTCGGGACTTTCTCGACGTGCGGCAGGCTGGGGCGATGATCGCCGATGTGGTTGAGACAGGTCAGCCTGGCGCAATCAACATTTGTTCAGGTGTCCCGACGACGATACGCCAATTGGCGGAACGGATCGCCGACGAATACGGCAGGCGCGACCTGCTGGAGTTCGGAACGGCCGCGATCCATCCCTCCGATCCGGCGGCTGTGGTCGGCCTATGCAATGCGATCACTCCTACCCGAATGCCGGAGACGCTGAATGAAAGCCCAGTTGAAGCCGCGGATCAATCTCGATGACCGGACCCCGCTCGAGACCGTCATCCCGCTCGAGACGCCCTTCATCGTCTTTATCGATCCGGCGAGTTCCTGCAATTTCAAGTGCACCTTCTGCCCGACCGGCCATCGCCAGCTGATCGCCGACACCGGCCGTTATCAGGGCGCGATGAAATATGACGTCTTCACCAAGGCGATCGACGATCTCGGCGCCTTCGGCAAGCCGATCAAGGTGCTTCGCATGTACAAGGACGGCGAGCCCTTCCTCAACAAGCGCCTCGCCGACATGATCGCCTATGCCAAGAAGAGCGGTTATGTCGACTATATCGACACCACCACCAACGGCACCTTCCTGACGCCGGAGCGGCTCGGACCGGTGATCGAGGCCGGCCTCGACAAGATCAACATCTCCGTCGACGGCATGACCCGCGAAACCTACCAGGAGTTCACCGGCTTCGACTTCGACTTCGACAAGTTCGTCGAGGGCGTGAAGTGGCTGGATGCCAACAAGGGCGACATGGAAGTGTCGATCAAGATCCCCGGCGAACTCATCACCGAGGCACAGCGGCAGGAATTCTTCGACACCTTCGGCGATTATTGCGACCGTATCTTCATCGAGAACTTCGCCCCCTGCTGGCCGGAATTCGACGTCGAGGAACGCTCGGGCATCAAGATCGGCGACGTCGGCATCTACCAGCAGGAACTGAAGCCGACCGACACCTGCCCGTATATCTTCTACGCCATGAGCGTGAACGCCGACGGTCTCGTCTCGTCCTGCTTCCTCGACTGGGGCCGCAAGCTGATCATCGGCGACGTGCGCACCACGCCGCTCAGCCAGATCTGGACCTCCGACGCGATGAACGCGCTACGCCTGCAGCACCTCGAAGGGCGTCGTTGCGAGAACAAGGTCTGCGGCAGCTGCGGCCAGCTCACGCACTGCCTGCCGGACAATATCGACAACCACCGCGAAATGCTGCTCGAGCGCTTCCGCGAGAAGGTGACGATCAACCCGGCCGTCAAGGCGCCGGGCGGTCTCAAGCCGATGGCTCCCATCGCCGCCGAATGAAGGTCCTGCACATCACGCCGCATCTCGGCGGCGGTGTCGGCAAGGCCCATGCGGCCATCCAGGGCGCGACCGACCCGGCGGTCGGGCGCGCCTACTATCTCCTCGAAGAACCCCGTGACCGCCGTTATGCCGATCTCGTCGAGCAGGCGGGCGGCCGCCTCCATCATGCCGGCCAGGGCGTTTCGCTGGCGGAGCTGATCGAAGACGCCGACATCGTCCAGATCGAATGGTGGAACCATCCGCGCCTCTACCATCTGCTCGCCACCACCGAGTTGCCGCCGATGCGCAGCCTCTTCTGGGCCCATGTCTCGGGGCTTTTTGCGCCCTATATTCCGACAGGCCTGGTCGCTGCCGCCGGACGGTTTCTCTTCACCTCGCCCTGTTCGCTGACGTCACCGGACGTCGCCGCCCTGCCGGACGCGGTGCGCGCGCGTCTCGGCGTCGTCGGTTCGGGCTTCGGCTTCGAAGATGAGCGCCCCGCGGATGCGATGACAGCGAGCGGCACTTCGCCGGCGATCGCCTATCTCGGCACGGTCGATTTCGTGAAGATGCACCCGGCCTTCTTCAACATCATCGACGCGGTGGACAATGCCGATATCCGCGTGTCGGTCTGGGGCGGATTCGACCCCGAAGGCGAGCCGGTCCGCCGCGCCCGCGCCATGCGCCATCCCGAACGGGTGCGGCTGGAAGGCCAGACGGCCGATCCGCGCGCCGCGCTGCAGGCCGCCGGCATCTTCTTCTATCCGCTCCGCGAAGATCACTACGGCACGGCGGAAAACGCGCTGATCGAGGCGATGTCGCTGGGGCTGGTGCCGGTGGTGCTGGCCAATCCGGCCGAAAAAGCGATCGTCACCGACGGCGTCGACGGCGTGGTCGCGACCGATCCGGCGGATATGGCGGCAAGGCTCGGGCGTCTGCTGGCGGAGCCGGACGAGCGGGTGCGCCTGTCCGCGGCTGCACGGGCGACGGCGCACGACCGATACCAGCCGCGCCGTTCGGCCGGACTGCTCGAAGAACACTACCGCGCGCTGATCGGCGAGCCGAGGACGAAGATTGATTTTGCCGCGCTGCTCGGCTCCAAGCCGGCCGACTGGTTCCTTTCCACGCAGCAGCGAGATCGGGAAAGCGACGGGGAACGGATGTTTGCCGCCGGCGGTTCGCTGTCGAAAGGCAGCATCGACCATTTCCTCGCGACCTTCCCGGACGATCCGGGACTGCGGGCGCTTTCGGCCCGCTGAGGGCCGACGAAGACGCGGCCCTAGTCTTCCCGGATGGGCACGAAGTCGGTGATGACGAAGATCGGCGCGAGCATCGCATCGACCACTTCGTAGAATTCCTGGGCGGTCTGGGCATTGCCGATGAAGCGATCCACCAGCAGCATCTGCGCATGCAGCCCGCGCCGGCTATCCTCCGGCGGCTGCGGGAAATATTGCGGCCGGAACTGTTCTGACAGCGTTGTGCCGCCGGGCATGCGGCGGATCGCCTCGAAATAGGCCTGGCCCTTCCGCTGGAATGCCGCCTCGTCATGCTCGCGCATGCAGTCGATGACGCAGGCCTTGACGAAATCCTCGTTGAAGCCGGCCCAGCTGGCGCCGAGTTCGTGCAGCACGCGCGCCTGGACCTCGGCGATCGTGGCAGTGAGGCCGATGCGCGCGTCGAAGGGAAAACCCTCGAGTGCCGAGGGTACCGGCAGGGGACGGAACGGCGTGGCGCTGATCGCCGAAAGCGGCCGGTGCGACAAAAGCAGCCCTTGCGAGAAGATCAAGACGCGGGCCGCCCATTCCCAGCGCGGCAAGGGGGTGAGCCAGCTGAGCCCGCCGCAGGAGGAGAGTACGGTCTCGAGCAGCGAGCGCCTGACCGCGCCGTGATAGAGGCCGAACGGCATGCGCGGCGTGTTCTGGCTGCCGGTCCACTGGAAGAAGGCTTCCAGCATGCGGGATTTTTCGATGTCGGCGAGGTGGTGGACGATCGGCACGGCGACCGTGGCGCTGATCGTGCGCGGCGCATCGGGGGCGATGGAAAACGCATTCCAACCGAGCGTGTCGGCATCCGGATGCTTGCCCTCGACATAGGCGAGAAGCTTCGGCAGGTCCGGTTGGATCATGTCCTCGGGGCCGATCAGCGACACCCAGTCGCCGGTCGCCGCAGCGAGCGTGCCGATCCAAAGATTGGCGGCGGAAAGGCCGGCCGGAGCGGTCGGCAGGATTCTGAGGCGGGCATCGTCGGCGGCGCGGGCCTCCAGATAGGGCCATGCTCCTTGGCGCACGCCGCAGGCGGCGACGATCACCTCAATGCTGGATTCGGGTTCCTCTAGCAGCCGGTTGACCAGATAGGTCGGGGCCGGCTGGCCGGGTTCGACGGGAATGCAGACGGACAGTTTGGGCATGGCGGCCTCGCATAAATGCCCCTTCCGCGGGATCGTGCGCGGAAGGGGCTGAACAGGCGCTTCGGGCTGACGATACGACCGGCGAATCGTCGGGCTCCGAGCTGCTTGTTTGCTTAAGCGGCCGAACTGGCGCGAGGCTTAGCAGTCGGGAGCGGCGAGCCGATCGCCTCAGCCGCCGATCTGCTCGGCCATCTGGTAGAGGCCGGCGCAACGCGCGCCGGAGGCGCAAAAGGCGAGGACCGGGCCTTCGGTTTCCTTGAGCAGTCCGCGCAGCTTGCGCGCCTGTTCCATCGGCACGGCCGAACCGCCGACCGGCAGGTAATAGGCCTTGAGATTGGCGGCCTTGGCGGCTTCCTCGATCGCCGAGAATTTCGGCTGGCCCCAGCCTTCGCCGTCCGGACGCATGCAGATGACGGCGGCATAGCCCGCCTCGGCGACCTGGCCGAGATCGGTCGGCTTCAACTGGCCGGTGACGTGATAATTGTGCGTTACGGGGCGGATATGCATCGGTGTGATTCCTTCACTGGCGGCTGGCGCATGGGTTCGAGGCCGAGCCTGACGCGATCCGAGGGACGGACAGCCGACGGCCTTTCGCCAAACACATAATGATAATCATATGTATATTCAAGCACCGATGCCGGCCGTTATGGAGCTGGCGGGGCGGTGAGGGCAGGCCGCGTCGTCTTGCGCTTCCCCGGCGCGGGCGCAGCTGTGGCGTCGGGGTCCGGAGTGGACGACAAGGGCTTCGTCTCCACGACATGCGGCCGCAGATATTCGGGCAGCCGGGCCATGACGGAGGGAAGCGGCAGCCATTGCAGCGTGTCGAAATAGGCGCGGCTGCGCTTGACGGCGGGATCCTTCGAAGTCGGCAGGACGATCAGATTATAGCTTCTGGGCGCGGTGAATTCGTGGGTGAAGCGGAAGGAGACGCCGAAGCGCACCGCGGTAAAATCGGAAAGCGCCTCGGCACTGGCGATGGCGGGGGCGAGATCGAGCCACCGCGCCTGCTCGATCAGCTGTTCGAGCGCCTTGACCAGCAGGCGATGCACAGTCTCGCCGTCGTCGGTTTCCGGCGCGACCAGCTTCATGCGGATCGAGCCGACCTCGCCCTCACGCGTGCCCTTGGCGATGAAGAAGAACGAGGCGTTCCGGCCGTCTTCCTCCGTCGCCGGCAGAAGCGTCTCGGACAGGCATTCATAGGTCTTGCTGTCGAACTGGCTCGGCTGCCAGCCGCCATTGTCGACGCCGGCAGCCTTGAAGGCCGCGCATAATTCGCCGCCGCTGGCGCGCACTTCGCGCACGAAAGCGCCGATCGCGGCGTTCTCCGGGCCGGCGAAGTAGCGTGCGGGGATCGAGATCGGCACCGGCGCCAGCCGGCGGCCGCGCAGGGCCCGCGTCCCGCGCGGCTCGTCCCTCGCCGGTTCCAGCAGCCAGTTCAGATCGTAGCGGTCGAGCAGGATGTGCAGGTTGCGCCGGTCATTGGCCAGGAGCAGCGTCGCGGCGATCGCCAGGGCAAAGGCGACGAGCAGCACGGCGAAGAGAAGCATCGCGCTCTTCCTCGGCGGCGCGGGCTTGGGCGGTGTGCCGCGCAGTCCGCTCGTATCCTTGTCGTCGCCCTTCGGCATGGAGACCTTTATTGCAGTGCGGTTGTGACGTGCTTATGCCACGAATTGGTTTGGGACACGTATACTTATCCTGCGACTTTGTGACTTCGCGGCGAGGCCTGTCGTCGCCGTCAGGCGGCAGCGCCGCGGGCAGGGGTAATTCGCGGAAGCGTCCAATTCTGGGCAGGCCTCGGGAGCGGCGGTGTCGATGATTGACGAGGGGCCGGCCGGTTCCTTAGCTGGCCGCATTTCATGCCCGACCGGAGGATGCCTGCCCATGCTGAAGATCGATGTCCGCAAAGCACTGCTTGTCGCCGCCGCGCTGCTGTTGGCGGCGCCGGCCCATTCCGCCGAGCCGGAGATCTGGACGATGACCACGCCCCAGGGAAGCTGCCGGCTGTCCTTCGAGGAGGACCCGGTCGCTGAAGGGGTGCTCTCGACGCTCTTCCATGACGGCTCGTGCTTCGACTTCGCCAACCCGGTCACCGGCTATTCGATGAACAACGGCGATCACACGATCATCCTCTATTCGACGAAGGACGGCCTGACGATGGTCGGCCGCGCCGACATGGAGGAGCCGGGACATTATGTCGGCGTGGTCGGCGACGGCGAGCCACTGACTCTGGTCCAGGACGGCGGCAAACCGGCCCCGCGCCCGATCGCTGCGCCCGCAGGCTCTTGCCCGACCTATGTCGACGGTGGCTGTGCCGAGCCGAGCGATGTCGACTCCCCGGACGTCGCCGCCGGCGTCACCTCGATCCAGGCGCTCACCCGCATGAACATCCGGGCCATGGCCGATCGCTCCGGCGCCGTGCTCGGCAAGCTCGACAAGGACCAGTGCGTCACTGTCATCGGCTGCGTCGAGCAGAACGGCACCACCATCTGGTGCGAGATCGAGATGGGAACCTATCGCGGCTGGGTGTTGAAGCGCGACGCCGGCAAGATCTACACCCGCAATGCCTGCGGCTGAGGGGCGACAAGCCAACGATTCCAGAAGTGCACAACGGCTCGGGCGCATCGCCCGGGCCGTTTTGCCGTCAGGCCAGCGCAGGCGGTCGCCAAGCGACGGTCTAGACAGTGATTTTCGGGATGATCTGGGAGAAATGGTGCTGCTAGAGAGACTCGAACTCTCGACCTCTCCCTTACCAAGGGAGTGCTCTACCACTGAGCTATAGCAGCTTGCGAGGCCCGGTGCATTTGCGCCGTCTCAAGCGAGCCGCCTATTGCCACAGCTTCCGGGGGGATGCAAGCCGCAAAACGAACTTCGCTTGAAGAAAACCATCTCGCGCGCAGAACACTTCCGGAAAAGGTGGATTTCGGCTATCACCCCGGCATGGACAAAGAGCGGGACGAATTGAGGCCGGGGACCGAGGCGGGCGAGGGGGCAGGGGATGCCGCCGCGACCGGTGGCCGGCGGAGCCTGCGCCACGCCGATATCGCGGCCGCGCAGCGCAAGGCGCGCGCCGCGAACACGCTGAGGGAAAATCTCCTGCGGCGCAAACTGCAGCAGCGCTCCCGCCGCCAGGGCGCGGCCGACGACACGGATGGCCTTCCTGCCGCAAATTCGCCGAATCGCGATGATTAACCGTTGCTGAACCGGTGAATTGAACCCGCCGTGCTTTTCGTCTAAAGACCCCACCCGGCCGGGTGGCGGATTTTCCACCCATTATCAGGAAAGGCGGGTCTTTACCCGTAGCGTAGGCTTACATGGATCGTATCAGGATTGTCGGCGGCAACGAGCTCAACGGGGTAATCCCGATCTCCGGCGCCAAGAATGCCGCTCTGCCCCTGATGATCGCCTCGCTGCTGACCAGCGACACGCTCACCCTGGAAAACGTGCCGCATCTCGCCGACGTCGAGCTTCTGCTGCGCATTCTCGGCAATCACGGCGTCGACGTCTCGGTCAACGGCCGGCGCGAGCGCCAGGGCGAGGGTTATTCGCGCACCATCCATTTCACCTGCCGCACCATCGTCGACACCACCGCACCCTACGAGCTGGTCTCGAAGATGCGCGCCAGCTTCTGGGTCATCGGCCCGCTGCTCGCCCGCGAGGGCAGGGCCCGCGTCTCGCTGCCGGGCGGCTGCGCGATCGGCACGCGTCCGGTCGACCTCTTCATCGAGGGCCTGACGGCGCTCGGCGCGACCATGGAAATCGACGGCGGCTATATCAATGCCACGGCGCCCAAGGGCGGCCTGATCGGCGGCACCTATACCTTCCCCAAGGTTTCGGTCGGCGCGACCCATGTCATGCTGATGGCGGCCTCGCTGGCCCGCGGCACGACGGTGATCAACAATGCGGCGCGCGAACCGGAAGTGGTCGACCTCGCCAACTGCCTGAACGCCATGGGCGCCAAGATCTCCGGCGCCGGCACCTCGACCATCACCATCGAGGGCGTGCACAGCCTGTCGGGCGCCCGCCACCGCGTCCTGCCGGACCGCATCGAGACCGGCACCTATGCCATGGCGGTCGCCATGGCCGGCGGTGACGTGACGCTCGAGGGCACCGATTTTGCCCTGCTCGACACCGCACTCGACGCCGTCCGCCGCGCCGGCGCCGAGATCACGGTCACGCCGTCGGGCCTGCGCGTCGTCGGCCACGGCAATGCCATCCGCCCGGTCGACGTGGTGACCGAGCCCTATCCCGGCTTCCCGACCGACCTGCAGGCGCAGTTCATGGGCCTGATGACGCGCGCCAATGGCGTTTCCCACGTCACCGAGACGATCTTCGAGAACCGCTTCATGCATGTGCAGGAACTCGCCCGTCTCGGCGCCAAGATCACGCTGTCGGGCCAGACGGCCCGCATCGAGGGCGTGACGCGCCTGCGCGGCGCACCCGTCATGGCGACCGACCTGCGCGCCTCGGTGTCGCTGGTCATTGCCGGCCTTGCGGCCGAGGGCGAGACCACCGTCTCGCGCGTCTATCACCTCGATCGCGGCTTCGAACGGCTGGAAGAGAAGCTGACCCGCTGCGGCGCGGTGGTCGAACGCATTACCGACTGAGTTTCTTGAGGTCCGGCTGCCTGCGACCGGTTGCCTCTTGCATTGCGGCGACCTATGTCGAAAGGATGATGCGTGATCGGTGCGGGCCAGGCGTCAGCCTTCCCGCCTTCACCCGGTCTCGCGCGTGATCTGCTGGCCAATCGGACAATGATGACATGACAAGCCTGAAGCTCCTCGCTCTCGACACCGACGACCTCGCGGTCATGTCCGCCCATATGCAGGATGCGGTGTTCAAAGTCGCCGACATCACCTTCCAGGCGCGGCCCGGCCTGTTTGCGCTTGCTGTCAACCGCTTCGTCTGGGAAGGGGCCGGTGCAAAGCGCCGGAGCTACGAGCGCCGCCGTGCCATGCTGTCCTTCAAGCGCGTGAGCGCCGTGCGCTCCATGGGCTTCGACCGTCGCAAGGGCGACGACGTGCTCTCGCTGCTGGCCATCCGCTTCCGCATGGAGGGCGAGGGGCCGGAGGGCGTGGTCGAACTCGTACTGTCGGGCGGCGGCATGATCGCGCTCGATGTCGAATGTATAGAAGCACAGCTTGCAGATACCGGCGGGGCATGGGAAACCAGCCACAAGCCCGGTCATCCGGGCAATTGACCGGCTTGGCCGGAAAAGCGCGTGAAGGCGGGGCAGGAAGGAAGCAGGGGACGTGGCGATCTGGTTGGATCAGGCATCGGAAGGATTTGGCGAGACGTTTGCCGCCTTCCTGACGACGAAGCGCGAAGTGTCGGATGACGTCAACGACGTGGTGAGGGCGATCATCGCCGATGTCCGGGCGCGCGGCGACGCGGCGCTGGCCGAATATTCCCTGCGTTTCGACGGCATTGATTTCTCCCATACGCCGATGCGCGTCACGCCGGCGGAAATCGACGCGGCCGCGGCCCAGGTCTCGCTCGAGGTGATGGATGCCCTGCGGCTTGCCGCCGAGCGCATCGAAAAGCACCACGCCCGCCAGATGCCGAAGGACGATATCTACGAGGACGCGCTCGGCGTCGGGCTGGGCTCGCGCTGGACGGCGATCGAGGCGGTCGGCCTCTATGTGCCGGGCGGCACGGCAAGCTATCCGAGTTCGGTGCTGATGAATGCCGTGCCGGCGAAGGTCGCCGGCGTGGAGCGCGTCGTCATGGTCGTGCCGGCCTCTGGCGGCGCGATCAATCCGACGGTCCTGGCGGCCGCCAAGATCGCCGGCGTCGAGGAGATCTACCGGATCGGCGGCGCCCAGGCGGTGGCGGCTCTCGCCTACGGCACCGAAACCATCGCCCCCGTCGCCAAGATCGTCGGCCCGGGCAATGCCTTCGTCGCCGCCGCCAAGCGCCATGTCTTCGGCACGGTCGGCATCGACATGATCGCCGGGCCGTCCGAAGTGCTGGTGATCGCCGACGCCAACAACAATCCCGACTGGCTGGCCGCCGATCTCCTGGCCCAGGCTGAGCATGATCCGGGCGCCCAGTCGATCCTGATCACCGACGATGCCGAACTCGGCCGCGCCGTCATGGCCGCCGTCGAGCGGCAGCTGAAGTCGCTCGGCCGCTCCGAGACGGCCGCGGCCAGCTGGCGCGATTTCGGCGCCGTCATCCTGGTTCAGTCGCTGGCCGATGCGATCCCGCTCGCCAACCGCATCGCCGCCGAGCATCTCGAGCTCGCCGTCGACGATCCGGATGCGCTGATGGCCGGCGTTCGCAATGCCGGCGCCATCTTCGTCGGCCGCCACACACCGGAAGTGATCGGCGACTATGTCGGCGGCTCCAACCACGTGTTGCCGACCGCGCGTTCGGCGCGCTTTTCCTCGGGCCTCTCCGTGCTCGATTTCGTCAAGCGCACCTCGATCCTGAGGCTTGGGCCGGAACAGTTGCGCAAGCTCGCCCCGGCGGCCATCGCGCTGGCGAAGAGCGAGGGGCTCGACGCCCATGCGCGCTCCGTCGCCATCCGGTTGAACCTCGAAGGCTGACCGATGGCGAAGGGCGACTTCCGGCTCTGCGATGTTGTGCTCGACGAGACGATCGGCCGCTCGACGCCGGACGTCGAGCACGAGCGCGCCGTCGCCATCTTCGACCTGATCGAGGAAAACAGCTTCGAGCCCGTTGGCCATCCGGGTGGTCCCTACCGCCTGCTGCTGTCGCTGGTCGACAGCAAGCTGGTCTTCTCGATCCGGACCGAAAGCGACGAAGCGGTCGCGACGCACATCCTGTCGCTCACCCCCTTCCGGCGGATCATCAAGGACTACTTCATGATCTGCGAGAGCTATTACGAGGCGATCCGCTCCTCGACGCCGTCGCAGATCGAGGCGATCGACATGGGGCGCCGCGGCATTCACAACGAGGGTTCGCAGACGCTGATGGACCGGCTGTCGGGCAAGATCAATCTCGACTTCGACACGGCCCGCCGGCTGTTCACCCTGGTCTGCGTTCTCTATTGGCGCGGCTAGCCTGATGGACACCGGCGCGGATCCAGACACCCAGGGGCGTTTGCCGGGGGCGATCCTGTTCGTCTGCGGGATGAATGCGATCCGCTCGCCGATGGCGGAAGTCATTGCCCGCACGCTGCTGCCGGCCGGCACCTATGTCGCCTCGGCCGGCGTTCGCCCCGGCGAGCGCGATCCCTTCGTCGATGCGGTGCTCGACGAGATGGGCCTTTCGCTCGGCAGGCGCCAGCCGCAGACGCTGGACGAACTCGAGGACGACTATTTCGACATGGTCGTCACGCTGGCGCCGGAGGCGCATCACGCGGCGCTGGAACTCACCCGTTCCTCCGCCGTCGAGGTGGTCTACTGGCCGATGCCCGATCCGACGGTTGCGACCGGCACGCGCGAGCAGATTCTCGGGGCTTATCGCGAGGTGCGCGACCGGCTGAAACGGCTGATCGAGGAGCGTCTCGTCTCCCGCGAAAGGCCGCCGTCGGACACCGTTTGAAACAAATTCGAAAAGCCCGATCTACAAGGTTCACAAAACCGCGGTGATTGTGTAGTTTCCGCCCACATTTTCGGGCCCCCGACCGGCGTCCCGACCAACTTTCAAGAAAGACAAGCGCTCAATGGCTAAAGAAGAAGTCCTCGAATTTCCCGGCGTCGTCACCGAATTGCTGCCCAATGCGACGTTCCGGGTGAAGCTGGAAAACGAGCACGAGATCATCGCCCATACCGCGGGCCGCATGCGCAAGAACCGCATCCGCGTTCTCGCCGGCGACAAGGTCCTGGTGGAGATGACCCCCTACGACCTGACCAAGGGCCGCATCACCTATCGCTTCAAGTAGTCGCCGGCTGCCGGGAAGGCTGCGAGAGGGTCGATGGAACTGAGACAGAAGCTGATACTGGCCTCCGGGTCGCCGCGCCGCCTCGACCTGCTGAAGCAGGTCGGGATCGAACCCGTGCGCCTGATGCCGATGGATCTCGACGAGACGCCGAAGAAGTCGGAGCATCCGCGCTCGCTGGCGCGCCGCCTGTCGACCGACAAGGCCAGGGCCGCCTATGGCGAGATCCGCCGCGATCCGGTGTGGAACGACAGCTATATCATCGCCGCCGACACAGTGGTCGCCGTCGGCCGCCGCATCCTGCCAAAGGCCGAATATCTGGAAGAGGCCTCCTCGGCGCTCCATCTCCTGTCGGGCCGCAGCCACTGGGTGTTTACCGGCGTCTGCCTGATCACGCCGGGCGGCACGGTGCGCCAGAAGATCGTCGAGACCAAGGTGCGCTTCAAGCGCCTGTCCGGCCTCGACATCGAAAGCTATCTCGCATCCGGCCAGTGGCGCGGCAAGGCCGGCGGCTATGCCGTCCAGGGCATTGCCGGCTGCTTCGTGCAGAAACTCGTCGGTTCCTACACCAATGTCGTCGGCCTGCCGCTGTTCGAGACGCTGCAGATGTTGTCGGGCGAGGGCTTCACCGTACAGTCCGGCTGGACGGAGGGCTGAGCGATGGCCGGGACCGAAAACACCGGCCGTTCCGCCAAGGTGGAGCCGCTGCGCAAGGCGCGTCCGTGCCCGGAATGCCGCAGGCCCTCGCAGCGCGAGCACTATCCCTTCTGTTCCGAGCGCTGCCGCAATCTCGACCTGTCGCGCTGGCTGAAAGGCTCCTATGCCATCCCCGTCGTCGACGACGAATCGAAGGCCGAGGACGACGAGGGCTACTGAGGCGATCGCGGCCCGGTCCGGCGATTGTCTCCGAAGCCGTTCAATTGATTGGGTTTTCCGGCATTTTCGCAAAGCTGTCAAAAAAGTGCCGAAAGGCGCTGGACATGCCGAAACAAGATGCTATAACGCCCTCGCTTCCGGGGGAAACTTCTCCCCCGCCGGTCGGAACCATCCGCCGGACGGCCCGTCAAAAGGCCTGATGCCCGGATAGCTCAGTTGGTAGAGCAGCGGATTGAAAATCCGCGTGTCGGTGGTTCAAATCCGCCTCCGGGCACCATTTTTCTTATGTCCATACCGAAGACACAGATAACATCGCGTCCCTAAGACATAGGTGACAACCTTGTGCCGAACGGCTTGTCGATGGTCTGCAAGGCCCTCTGGGTATAGAAGACCTATAAGCTGCTGTCCGCCTTCGCGGCCTGTTGTATTGAAATCGCCCGCGGCATGCCGATGCTCACCGCCTGGCGCGGTTGATCCGAGAGGCATAGCGTTGGACTTCCGTCAGAGCCGGAACCGGGATCATTAATTGATCCCCTTGGCTGCCCTGGCGGTGCTTTCCCGTCACTCCCGGCATGTAGATGCCCAGACTCTGCAAGCGCTGGATCTGATTGCGTGCTCTTCGCACCGTTGCGCCGCTCTGATCCGGGAATATCGCCAGGATGGTCAGGCCCACTGCAGGAGACGCTTTGCCGGACATGAAGCTCGGTGCATCCAGCGACCAGGAGCCCCCCGAGAGGCCCGCCGACAACATTTCGACGAGGAGGGCGATGTTCGCGCCCCTCTTTCCTCCAAAGGGAAGGAGCGCGCCGGCCAGGGCTGCTTGCGGTTCGCTCGTGGGATTGCCGTTGACATCGACGGCCCAGTCTTCCGGTATCGATCGGCCTTCGGCTGCCGCCGCCACCAGATTGACGTACGCGATGGCGCTTGAGGATTGATCGATTACGAGGGGCGGGGATTTTCGGCCGAGCGGAAATGCGAGAGCAATCGGATTGGTTCCGAAGACGGGCGTTCCGTTCTTCCCGGCGGCCAGCATGGCGTTGGCATTTGTTGCTGCCAGGGCAACCAGACCGGCTTCAGCAAGTCTCCTCACATAATAGCCGAGTTCCCCGGTGGTGTAGCTGTTTCTCTGACGGAATATCGAGATGCCGAGATAACGGGTCATTTCGATCAATTGCGGAAAAGCGAGATCAAAGCCGAGCTGTGCAATCCCACGGTCGGCGTCGCAGGCAAGGCAGGCGGGGAAGGGGCGGCCAATCGAAGGTTCGGGATTGCGCTCGATGCGACCCTCTTCGAAGGCTTTGAGATAGTCGACCAGATGCGGAAAACCAAGCGCCGTCTTCTCCGACCGAGCGGCAGACAGGGTCGCATCGGCCAATGCGCGCGCACTTGCGACGCTGGCGCCGGCGCCCAGGCATGCTCTGAGGGCCAGATCGTCCGCTTCCTTGAAATCGAGCCGCGCATACTCCGCCATGTCAGGGTCCCAGTGCGGCCTTGCGCCCTTCAAAGAGGGCATAAGCGGCCCGGCGGGGAGCGGCACGATCGCCGATCTGGTTGGTCGCCGTGCCCCGGCCGTCCATGCCCATGTGGGTCGGGTGGGCGCCAAAGACGATCCGGTTCCTCAGTGTCGTTGAACCCAGCCTGAGGGAGGTCAACAGGCGAGGGGCGTTTTTCGACATAGGCCTTACCCTTTCGACGATCAGCAGCGGGAGCGGGTGATGTGGGAGATTTCCCACGCGCCTCAGCCGGTCTCTCCGCTTCCTCCCTCCTGGGTGTTGACCATGGCGGCCGCCAATTGCCGGAACGTCACCGTGCCGACGGGTTGCCCGGCCGAGTTGACAACCGTGATGGCACCCTCGGGTGTGCCGGCAAGGGCGCGTACGGCCTCCTCGATGGTACTTGCGGCGCAGACCGTCGCGCCGGCCGAGGAAGGCTGGCTCACCAGCTGTTCCATGACCGCTTCGACATGGATCACCCGCCCTCGGTTTACTTCCTTGACGAAATTGGCGACGTAGTCGTCAGCCGGCCGCAGCACGATGTCCTGGCTCGTGCCCTGCTGGATCACTTCACCGTCGCGCAGGATCGCGATCTGGTCGCCGAGCCTGAGCGCCTCGTCCAGATCGTGCGTAATGAAGACGATCGTCTTCCTGATCTCCCGCTGAAGGTCGAGGAGGACGGTCTGCATGTCGGTCCGGATCAACGGATCGAGCGCCGAATAGGCTTCGTCCATGAGCAGGACGGGCGCGTCGTTGGCAAGCGCCCGGGCAAGCCCGACACGCTGCTGCATGCCGCCCGACAACTGGTTGGGGTATTTTTGCTCGAAGCCCTTGAGGCCCACGCGCTCGATCCAGCGCATGGCGATGTCGGCGCACTGCTGGCGTGGGATTCCTTGAATCTCGAGGCCGAAAACCGTGTTGTCCAGAACCGTGCGGTGCGGAAGAAGGGCAAATTTCTGAAATACCATCGCCGTCTGGTGGCGCCGGAACTCGCGGAGCTCCGACGCCTGCATCTTCACCACGTCCACCCCATCGACGAGAACCTCGCCAGCCGTCGGGTCGATCAGGCGGTTGATGTGGCGGATGAGGGTCGACTTGCCGGAGCCGGAAAGACCCATGATGACCTGGATGCCGCCCGACGGGATCTCGATGTTGATGTCCCTCAGCCCGAGAACGTGGCCATGCTTTTCATTTAGCTCCGCTTTGCTCAGTCCGTCCTTCACGGCGTCCACGTAGCGTGCGCCATCGGGCCCGAAGATCTTGTAGAGGTGACGGATCTTGATGCCGCCGAAGACGTGCTCAACCATGGACAACCTCCCGATGCTTCTGAAGGCGCTTGCCATAGGCCTGGCTCACGCGGTCGAACATGATGGCGATGCCGACAATGGCGAGACCGTTGAACATGCCCAGAGTGAAATACTGATTGGCGATGGCCTTCAGCACCGGCTGGCCGAGGCCCTGTACACCGATCATCGAGGCGATCACGACCATGGCGAGCGCCATCATGATGGTCTGGTTGATGCCGGCCATGATGGTCGGAAGGGCAAGCGGTAACTGTACTTTCAGGAGCTTTTGCCGGTTGTCGGCGCCGAACGCATCGGCGGCTTCGAGCACGTCCTTGTCGACAAGTCGGATGCCGAGGTTCGTGAGGCGGATCATCGGCGGAATGGCATAGATCACGACGGCGATCAGGCCTGGAACCTTGCCGATGCCCAGCAGCATGACGACCGGGATGAGATAGACGAAGCTGGGCATGGTCTGCATCACGTCCAGGATGGGGTTGATCACCTGTTGGACCCGGTTGTGCCGCGCCATGAGGATGCCGATGGGTATGCCGATGGCGATCGACAACACGGTGCAGACGAAGATCATCGAGATCGTCCTCATCGTGTCGTCCCACATGTCGAGATAGCCGATCGCCATCAGCGTCACGAGACAGCCGGCGACGATCCGCAGGCTGCGCGTCGCGGCATAGGCAACGGCCAGGATCAGCAGCGTGATGATGGGCCAGGGGGTCTTCAGCATGAACCGTTCCGCACCGATCAGGAAGTGCTGGAGAGGCGTGAAGAAGGCCTCGATCGTCTCTCCGTAGCTCCGCGTAAAGGTGCGGAAGCTTGCGTCGATCGCCTTCTTCAGGTCACGCAGTGTGTTGTCGTCCATGTGCGGGAAAGTATAAAACCAGTCCATTCGGTTCCCCTCTTGAAAAGAGCCGATCCAGGTGTCTTTTTATTCTTTTCGGCAAGTGATGTGCGATGCGCGGAGGCGCATCGCACGTTCAACAGAGGGCGCTTAGAGCGCGGCCTCGATCTTGGCAGCGGCCTCAGCAGAGACCCACTTCTTCCAGACGTCCGGATTTTCCTTGAGGAAGTGCTTGGCTCCGTCCTCGCCGCTCGCCTGGTTGTCGGTCATCCATGCCATCAGAGCGTTGATGGTCTCATTGCTCCAGGATCGGCTGCCCAGATACGTCATCACCTCGGCCCCGGCCCGTTCGGCGAAGGGCTTTGCCACCAGCGTCACGATTGTGTCGACCGGCCATGCGCTGGGTTTGGGATCCGTGCAGTCGGCGACGGTTATGCAGCGCTTCCATTCCGCAGCGTCATAGGGAACGCCGGCCTCGAGCTGAACCATCTCGTACTTGCCGAGCAGTGCAGTCGGTGCCCAGTAATAGCCGGCCCAGCCTTCCTTGCGTTCGTAAGCCTTGGCGATGGAACCATCGAGGCCCGCCGCCGAACCGGTGTCAACCAGCGTCCAGCCGGCTTCTTCCGCGCCGAACGCCTTGTAGAGCTGCGCGGTGACGACGGTGCCGCCCCAACCCTGCGGGCCGTTGAAGATGGCGCCCTTGCTCGGATCTTCCGGATCCTTGATGAGGTCGGGATGCTTCAGCAGATCCGGTATGGTCTTGATGTCCGGATGGGCGTCGGCGAAATATTTCGGGATCCACCAGCCCTGAATGCCGCCATCGGGAAGCGGCGATCCGACCTTGACGATACGGCCTTCTTCCGTCCCCTTCTTGACGACGTCGGGCAGGAGATCGATCCAGGCCTCGGGCGCGATGTCCGGCTCACCCTTTTCGGCCATGGAAGTGATCGTCGGCACGGTGTCGCCAATGGTGATTTCGGCGCTGCATCCGTAGCCTTCGTTGAGAATGATCTTGTCGAGATTGGAAATCACCTCAGCGCTCTGCCAGTTCATGCTGGCGATCGTGATACTTCCGCAGTCAGCTGCCTCGGCAAGCGAGGAACCGGCGATGGTTCCCAGAAAGAGGCACGTAGATGCAAGCAGTTTATTCATTATCGTTCCCTCTGTTTTGCGGCTCTTTTTTTGATCGGGGCGCCGCGCTACCCGTTCAGCTGAGGTGCCGTGGAAGCCTGCCCATCTGCACCGATCTTTCTGAGGCTGCGGTAAGTCCGCACGCCACGGCGTTCGTGAAGCCCGACGCAACCATGGCTTCAACGCCTGCCGCCGTGGTGCCGCGATAGTCGAGGAAGGTCCTGACCGTGTCCGCGGGGCAGGTATCGTCTTTCTCAAGCAAACGGCCGGCACCGATGAAGACGGCGTTGACGGCGCGTCGTGCGGTCTGCTGGTCGATGCCCCGCGCAATGGCGTCGTTCATCATCGCTTCGGCAAGTAGTGCCGGAAAGGCCGGTCCCGATCCGGTCAGGCCCGTGAAATAGTCGATCTTCGCCTCCGAATGCACTTCCGCGTGAAGCCCGCAGGCGTTGAAGATGGCGTCGATGATCTTGCGGTCGCTGTCCGTGACTCCGGCGGTCGCGATCCACGGGGTGAAGGATTTCTGGACCTCGGCTGCGGCATTTGG
The DNA here is from genome assembly GCA_943370615.1 of Rhizobium sp. Q54. Lineage (GTDB taxonomy): Bacteria > Pseudomonadota > Alphaproteobacteria > Rhizobiales > Rhizobiaceae > Allorhizobium. The sequence goes on along the minus strand of CALRRQ020000015.1, from coordinate 3,889 downwards.
CAAGCTGCGAACGGCGCGGCTGGTCTGGAGTTGCGCCGCGAGGTCTGAAAGCCGGACGCCAGCCATGACCGATATGACAAGCTTGCCTTTGGCGCTGAAACGCAAGAACGGCCAGTCCTGTGGACGTACGCAGAGGATGATGACGTCCGAGCGCTCCGAAATCACGTCATTCTCGGTTGTCCAGAATGACTCGGTGAAGCGGTCGGGACGATTGCTCCGATAGGACAGGGAAAGGGCGGTTGGCGGGACGATGCCGGCATCCAGGATGGCTGATGCGATCGCCCCGCCCAGCCAGCCGGAACCTCCGACAATCCCGATCTTCCAGCTCTTGCTGTCCACCCTCTTTTACTCCTGCCTGTATCCGTGCCGTGAAAAGAAGCGGTCCAGCTCCCTCTTCTGAGGGACCTGTCCGGTATAAATCGCAATATATTCGGGGATGCGCTTCATCCTAAGCGACAGATCCTCGCTTGATTGCATCGAAATGTAACCGATTTGAACGAGGTAAGTGGTTCGGGCGCGCACATCGGCGGGCGCTTCGTCGTAACCGAAACGCATGAACATGCGGCAGATGGCATTCATTCTCGCCTGATCGGCCTCCTGGACCTCGGCCAGAATGTCCGGCGATTGCAGGGCCCAACTGCGGACCGCGAATTCGAACTGGGAATCGAACAGATCCTTGTTCAGCCAGCAGTCGAAGACATTCAGCATCGCTTCGGCCACCGTCTCGGCATAGGCTTCTGTCTGTTTGATCAGGTTGCCGGTGTTCTTCTCCCGCCAGCGCGAAACGAGCGCCCCCAACAACTCCTCCCGGTCCTTGAAGAACCAGTAGAAACTGGTCCGCGAAAGATTGAGACGCTTCGCGAGCGGCAGGATCCTGACCGAATCCACACCGGATTCGAGAAGCGCATCATATGCCGCCTCGATCCATGCCTCCGGCGATCCTCGCCATCCCGTGTCGCTCAGCTTCTGTTCCATGAACTTCTCCTAACAAATCGATTTGGTCGTTACAAGCAAAATGTACACCTGTGTTTACTGGCTGTACTTCTTTGTTTTCATAATTGACACATATGTACATTCCTGCCTAATTTGCACGTCAATTTCCCCCGACCGGAGTCCCGCCGCATGTCGAATGATCCTCTGCTGCAACCCTTTCAGCTGAAACACCTGACCCTGCGCAACCGCATTATCGTAACCTCGCACGAGCCTGCCTATCCGGAAGACGGCATGCCGAAAGGTCGGTATCGCGCCTACACGGTCGAGCGGGCTCGGGGAGGGGTCGCCATGACGATGACGGCAGGCTCGGCAGCGGTATCGAAGGACAGCCCCCCGGTCTTCAACAACCTGCTGGCCTACAAGGACGAGATCGTTCCCTGGATCCGCGAGATGACCGATGCCGTCCACGAGGAGGGCGCAGCCATCATGATCCAGCTCACCCATCTCGGGCGGCGCACGCGCTGGGACAAGGGCGACTGGTTGCCCGTGCTGGCTCCCTCCCATCATCGCGAAGCGGCTCATCGCGCATTTCCGAAGAAGATCGAAGACTGGGACATCGAACGGATCATCAAGGACTTTGCAGACGCGGCCGAGCGCATGAAGGCCGGCGGCATGGATGGCGTGGAGCTCGAGGCCTATGGACACCTCATCGACCAGTTCACCTCGCCTTTGACGAACGAACTTGACGGTCCCTATGGCGGTTCTCTGGAAAACCGCATGCGCTTCTGTCTTGATGTCTTCAAGGCAATGCGGGAAAGGGTCGGCGACGATTTCATCCTTGGCGTGCGATATACGGCAGACGAGTGTCTTCCCGGCGGCACCGCGAAATCCGACGGTATCGAGATCTCCAAACGGCTGCGTGACAGCGGGCTGATCGACTATCTGAACATCATCCGGGGTCACATCGATACCGATCCGGGCCTCACCGACGTCATCCCGATCCAGGGCATGGCGAATTCTCCGCACCTCGACTTCGCAGGCGAGATCCGGGCGGCGACCAATTTCCCGACCTTTCATGCGGCGAAGATCCCGGACGTTGCGACGGCGCGCCACGCGATCGCAGCCGGCAAGGTCGATATGGTCGGCATGACGCGGGCCCACATGACCGACCCGCATATCGTGCGCAAGATCATCGAAAAGCGCGAGGAGGACATCCGTCCCTGCGTTGGAGCCAATTATTGCCTCGATCGCATCTATCAAGGCGGGCTCGCCTTCTGCATTCACAACGCGGCCACGGGTCGGGAGGAGACCATGCCGCACATCATCCCCAGGGCGGATGCGCGAAGGAAAGTTGTCGTCGTCGGCGCCGGACCGGCCGGCCTCGAGGCGGCGCGCGTCTGCGGTGAGCGCGGCCACGAGGTGATCGTCTTCGAAGCCGCCAGCAATCCCGGCGGCCAGATCCGTCTGACCGCGCAGAGCGAACGGCGCCGCGAGATGATCAGCATCATCGACTGGCGCATGAACCAGTGCGAAAAACTCGGCGTGACCTTCCGCTTCAACACCTGGGCGGACGCGGACATCATCCTGGCGGAGAAACCCGATGTCGTGATCATCGCGACCGGGGGAATACCGCACACCGAGGTTCTGAGCTCCGGCAACGAGCTGGTCGTCTCGTCCTGGGATATTCTCTCAGGCGACGTGAAGCCGGGCACGAATGTGCTCGTTTATGATGATGCCGGAGACCACGCCGGCCTTCAGGCGGCCGAGGTCATCGCCAAGACAGGCGCCAAGGTCGAGGTCATGACGCCGGACCGCACGTTCGCGCCGGAAGTGATGGCCATGAACCTCGTGCCGTATATGCGCTCCCTGCAGAAGCTGGACACGACCTTTACCGTCACTTACCGCCTTGAGGCAGCAGACCGTAGCGGCAACCAGATCACCGCCTATGTCGGCAGCGACTACGGCGGCGTGACCAGGGAGCGCAAGGTCGATCAGATCGTGGTGAACCATGGCACGATCCCTCTGGATGAGCTCTATTTCGAGCTGAAGCCCGGTTCGAAGAACCTGGGCGAAGTGTCCTATGACGAACTGCTTGCAGGGGCGCCTCAGTCGGTCGAGCGCAATTCCGCCGGAAGTTACCGGCTTTTCCGTATTGGCGATGCCGTTGCCGCCCGCAACACACATGCGGCGATTTACGATGCGTTGCGCCTTGCCAAGGATATCTGAGGCGTTGGGCACAGGGGTCCGGAGCAGGAATAGGGAGTTGATGCATGAAGATACTCGTGACCGTTAAGCGGGTTGTTGACTACAACGTCAAGATCCGCGTGAAGCCGGACGGCACCGGCGTCGAGCTGGCCAATGTCAAGATGTCGATGAACCCGTTCGACGAAATCGCCGTCGAAGAGGCGCTGCGCCTGAAGGAAGCCGGCAAGGCCGAGGAAGTGGTCGTCGTTTCGATCGGACCGGCCAAGGCCGAAGAGACGCTGCGCACCGCACTCGCCATGGGTGCCGACCGGGCCGTCCTGGTCGAGACCGACGACGCCGTCGAGCCGCTCGCCGTCGCCAAGCTCTTGAAGGGCGTCATCGACGCCGAACAGCCGGGCCTCGTCATCACCGGCAAGCAGGCGATCGACGACGATTCCAACCAGACCGGCCAGATGCTTTCGGCCCTGCTCGGCTGGGCTCAGGGCACGTTTGCCTCGAAGGTCGAGATCGGCGACGGCAAGGCGTCCGTCACCCGCGAAGTCGACGGCGGCCTGCAGACCATCGAGGTCAAGCTGCCGGCGGTCATCACCACCGACCTGCGCCTCAACGAGCCGCGCTACGCTTCGCTGCCGAACATCATGAAGGCGAAGAAGAAGCCGCTCGACAAGAAGACCCCGGCAGACTTCGGCGTCGACACGACGGCGCGCCTGAAGGTGCTGAAGACCGAGGAACCCGGTGGCCGCAAGGCAGG